>CAWAUC010000006.1:0-249184 GCA_963785045.1 uncultured delta proteobacterium
GATATTAAAAAGTTCCTCACACACATAGGCATTCGTGATTCCCCGGGCAATGATAATCATTCCATTCTTGTATGCCTTTTGAAAGATGGGGCTGGCCACTGCACCTTTAGCCACCAGGCGGCGGGATTGGGCGGGATTCAGGATCACCAACGCAGCCGTTTGTTTTTTATCCGGACTGGGTTCAGGTATTTCTACTGGGTAAAACATGGATTGAAACTCCTTTCAGCTTGATTTCCAGCAGGTTGAAGCCATTCATTTTAATGCATCCGCCATATGGGATCACGTCCCGAACTATGGCGTGTTTGCAAATGGCTGTTTAGTCCCTTACGGTTACTATGTTATGAACCCAAGCGCCCTGGGGATCACAAGCGAAAGCTCCGGGATGAAGGCCAACAGCAATATCACCAACACATCCACAACCAAAAAAGGCCATAGCTCGCTGCACACCTCCTCAAAGCCTACCTTGCCCACTCCCACTGCTGCGAAAAGCGCCACCCCTAATGGCGGAGTAATTAGCCCGACGTTGAGCACCACGAGCATGACAACCGCAAAGTGAACCGGATTAAGACCCACCTTCGCCATGACAGGTGCCAGGATCGGGGCTATGATGATACAACTGGCAGTAATTTCCATCCAGGTGCCCAGAAAGAGCAAAAAGACCACCACCAGAAGCAGCAGGATCGTGGGATCGCTGCTCAGAGAAAGCAGGGAATTGGCAATCGTCTCAGGTAGTTGCTCTCTCGCGATGATCCAGCCCAGTATGTTGGCAAACCCGATGATGAAAAAGAGCATGGCCGAAGTGCGCACGGAGTTGACGATTGATTTCAGTATGATGCTGGGAGTGACTGTGCGGTAAATAACCACTCCCACAAAAAAGGCGTAAAACGCTGAAGCTGCTGCTGCCTCAGTAGGGGTGAATAATCCAGAGAAGATTCCCCCAACGATGATGAGAGGCATAAGAATGGCCAGTATGGAGTCTTTAAAACATAGCAAAAAAGCCCTCACCTCAAAGGGCTCATCTGATTTGGGGAAATTTTTTCTTTTCGCTACAAGCGCAACATATGCGCTCATGCCCAAACCCACCATCACACCTGGTATCACGCAAGCCGCAAAGAGGGTTCCTATCGAAAGCCCGGTGACCGACCCATAAATCACCACGATGATGCTGGGCGGTATGATTGGCCCTATAATGGAACTGGCAGCGACGACCATGGCTGAAAACTTGCGTGTGTAACCCTGCTTTTCCATGGCTGGTATGAATATCGAACCCAATGCCGCCACATCGGCGACCGCCGCACCGGTGATACCTGCAAACAATATGCTGGCGTATATGCAGGCCTGAGCCAAACCGCCCCGTACCCGGCCGACGACGAAATCCACGAACTTGATCAAGCGGTCGGTAATGCCGCAGTGGTTCATGATCTCACCGGCCAGAATGAAAAAGGGAATCGCCATGAGCACAAAGAGGTCTATACCGGCATACATGCGCGAGGCGATCATCTGGATGGAATTTCCAGCCAGCATCACCCAGGCAGTTGAAACAACCCCCAGCACTATGGCCACCGGCAATCCAGCCAATAGCATGAAAATCATTAAAGCAAACATACTAACGGTTAGCATTTAGACGAAGTCCTTTCCAAATGGGCATATCATTCCGCTACCGTGAGTAATTCATGCCGAGCACGAGCTTCCTCTTCTCTCCGGATTGTCTTGTCATCAATAAAAAGCAGATGAATAAAGCGAGCAAAAGCTTGGATCAACAAAAGACCGCCACCGACCGGAATGGACAGATATGGCCAAAACTTTCTAATTCCGCTTGCGGGAGATATAGATTTAAATCCAAATGCAGCATAGTCGATGCCATAGTAGATCAGCAGAACGAATAGAACGGCGGACAGTATGGCATGAAACATTAGAATGTAACGGAGGAAAGAAAATTTCGAAATAAAAAAATTGATGGCGATGTGCCCTCCTTCACGAAAAAGCACCGACGATCCCAACAAAGCCATCCAGACCATCAGGAATTTTGCTATTTCCTCGGACCAAGAAAAACCACCACCCAAAATGAAACGGAAGAATATCTGTACCCAAACGATCAACGTCATGATGGTAAAAAGGACGACGGTCGCATTGCTGGCGATTTTATTCACCACCGCACTCATCCTTTCTACAGTCCGGAGAAAATTCATACTATCCCCCAATGTTCAACAGTGCCTTAACCGATTAACAGGGTATTGAAAAACGGCGTCTCAGGCCGTGATCCGGCGTTGTGCGGCTTTTGTAAATGCTCACACATGATCGCATATGCTGCGCTTTCCAAAACGCCGCACGCCTTGGCTGACAGCCTGATACTTGTTTCTCAACACTGTTAAAGCGTGAATATCAGAGGCACCGAGCCTGATCAAATTCTGTGTTATGCACCGGTTATTAATACGGCTTGCCCGGGCTCTCGAGGTGAGAGGCCGGGCAAGCCGATGAAATGACGAGTTACTTCTTCTTCACAGGAGTTCCATCCTTCTTTTTGTATCCTAACGTGTAGAGAGCCTTGTCAGCTTCCGCCACGATCTCATCCACCCATTTGGGATCCTTAACACCCTTTTCGCGGATGAACTTGAGAACCGGAGGCTGGGCCAACGCCTTGAACTGATTGATTTCATCAACGGTGGGATCGTAGAATTTCACTCCCGCTTTGACGCAGATGCCCCTGCCGATGTCACGATACACCCGGTTGGCGCGCTCGCCGGCATAACCCGCCTGCTCGCCGCCGCGCAGGATGATCTCCTGGTACTCCTTGGGCAGACCGTTGAACCATTTATCGTTGACGAACATGTGGAGCTGGCTATAAACATGGCCGTCCATAATCATGTACTTCTGCACTTCTTGAAGGGAACCCAGGAGGAAGGTGGGAATGGAGTTTTCCTCGCCGTCCACGACGCCGGTTTGCAAGGCGGTGTATGTCTCCGCCCAGGAGATGGGTGTGGGCTTGGCACCCAAAGAACGCACGATTTCCATGTGGGCCGGGTTGTCCATGGTGCGGATGCTGAGGCCTTTCATATCGTCGGGATGACGAACCTCGCGCTTATTATTGGTGAAGTTGCGGAAGCCGCCGTTATCCCAAATACCGATCATGCGAAGGCCGGTCTGCTTGCGCATGTCCTCCCATAGTCTTTTCCCAAAATCACCGCGAAAGACTTCCAGCGCCTGGTCCACGTTCTGAAAGAGGTAAGGTATTGAGAGACACTGGATATTGGGATACACGATGGCGATGGTGCCCTCGGTATGGGAGGTCGAGGCCTCGATCTCGCCTGTCATGGTCATTTCCTGCAGAGAGGCGGTATTTCCCAAGGCAGCAGCGGGGCTGATGTTCACTTGGATTTTTCCGTTGGATTCCTTTTCAACATACGCTTTGAAAGCGACCGCACCCGCGTGCACATACGTGGTGGGGTCGGCCACATCGGCGTGGGCCAGGGTCATTTTCACGATTTTGTCGGCGGCACTTGCCGGCTGCAGGCCGATCATCAAGGCGGCGACAGCCAATCCCAAAATACCCCAATTCGTAATCGTCTTTTTAAATGCCATGTTGATCATCTCCTTTCCTGGTTATTGGTTAATGTGACCCTTTTGCGGTTTTTAGCCTTTGATTAACCTCTGGGTAAGAAGATTCTCAGGCTGATTGGATGACCAATAGACCTCTCTTTTGGGTCATGGGGAATCACGGCATTTACGGATCAGGCTTTGCCAGCTTCTATCAACATTGTTTTGAAACTCCGCCGCGGCCTCGGGCCCCATCACCTTGAACCTGCCTTGAATTTTCAGATATGCATCAATAGGCTCTTTTCCAGGCATGGGGCTCAGCCGCCAATTCTCACCGTCGGTAACCTCATAAAGGGGAAACACTCGGCTTTTGACCGCCATGCGGGCTACCTCCAACGAAAATTCCGGGGCGTGCCGCCATCCGGTGGGGCAAGAGGCGTATAAATGGATGAACTTGGTGCCTCTCAAGGATTTGGCTTTGGTCAGCTTGGCCATAAGATCATCCGGGTAGGCTATTGAGGCAGTGGCTGTATAAGGCAAACCATGGGCCGCCATTATGGCCACGATGTCTTTTTTCTTCTGCGGTTTGGGGGTCGAAGCCGGGGTGGTGGTGGTCCACCCGCCGGCCGGCGTCGCCGAAGACCGCTGAATGCCCGTGTTCATATAGGCTTCGTTATCGTAACAGATGAAGAGAATATCGTCGTTTCGCTCCGCGGTGCCGGAAAGGGCCTGCAGGCCGATATCAAAGGTGCCGCCATCACCGGCCCAGGCCAGTACGGTGGTATGGTCGTTTCCCTGAATCGACAAACCGGCCCGGACACCGGCGGCCACCGCTGCGGTGGATCCAAAAGCGACGGATATGACCGGAACGGTCAAGCAGGAATATGGATAAATTCCGATCAGGGTGGACCAGCACCCCGCGGGCATCACCACGACCGTGTCTTCGCCCAGAACCGACAGGGTTTGCCGCATCGCCAGGGTTGCCCCACAGCCCGGGCATCCGAAGTGGCCCGGTGTGAACAACTCTCTTTTCTTTATTTCCGGCTGATTCATGGCAGCACCGCCGCCCAAAGACTATTTCCATCGCTAACGGCTTCGCCGCTGCCTGAAATTCCCTGCCGGACCAAGGCCATAATTTTTTCAACGCTGATATCGTTGCCGCCCAGTCCGGCAACGAAACCCGTCAATTTCACATGTTCATGTCTATCAAAAAGTCCGGCTTTTACTTCCTGTGCGACGATGCCTTCGGCCCCGAACGATATATCCCGATCGATGACAATTACGTGCTTGGCGTTTGCGACCGCTTTTTGAAAACCTACCATGGGAAAGGGACGAAATATGGCAAGGCGCACACCGCCTGCCTTTATCCCCTCTTCCCGTAAACGATCCACCGCCAACCTCACAGCGTCTGTTGCAGTGCCGATGCTGACAATACAAACATCGGCATCTTCGGTTCGATACGCTTCGACGGCTGTGTGAGAACGGTTGAAATGGCTCTGAAATTCGGCCGCCGTCTTGTCCCAAAGCTTTTCCAATGAGAGGGTGTCGCAATGGCGCTTGAATTTTATCGAGGTGAACAGGTCCGCTCCGCATACATTGCCGAAGGTTTTGGGGTCATTAACGTCCAGTCGATTCTCAGGCCGGAAGGGCGGAAGAAAACCGTCGACGGCATTTTGATCCGGCAAATCCAAAATCTCCGAGGTATGGGTCAGAAAAAAGGCGTCGAGGTTGATCATGACCGGCAAAAGCGCTTGTTCCGCAACTGCGTATGCGATGAGGATGGCGTCAAGCACGTCCTGGGAGTTGGCGCAGTAATACTGCACCCAGCCCGTATCCCGCTGGGCCAGCGAATCGGTGTGGTCGCAATACAGATTCCAGGGGGGGGTCAATGCGCGGTTGCAGTTGACCATCACAACGGGCACCCGTGCACCGGCGGCGTAATGAAGCATTTCGTGCATGTAGGCCAGCCCCTGTGAGGAACTGGCCGTAAAGGCCCTGGCCCCCGCCATGGATGCCCCCACGCAGCTTGCCATCGCCGTGTGCTCGGATTCCACGGGCATGTAGCGGGCGTCCAGATCCCCCCGTCCGATGATGTCGGCCAGATTTTCGACAATGACGGTCTGCGGTGTTATCGGATATGCCGACACCACCTGGACCCTCGCCAGTTTGGCCGCCAGGGCCGCGGCTTCGGTCCCCATCATTACTTGTTTCATTATCCGATTTCCTCCATCGCAATCACCCCGCGGGGACATTCGTATGCACAGATGCCGCATCCCTTGCAGTAGTATAAGTCGACAGCAACGGCGGTGTTATCATCGACCAATCCAATGCATGCATCGGGGCACGACGATGCACAGTGCAGGCACAGGTTGCAGGTGCCGCAAGTGAGGCAGCGTTCCGCCTCGCACAAAACCCGTTCGCTCTCAGGAGTGTCCCTCCGCGGGGGTTCCGATTCGATGGAAAGATCCACTCTTAGAGGGAACGCACCCGGTTGGCCGGCGATGTCTACGGCCTCAGATCTATCTTCGGATTCTTGTCGGGCGAAATTTTGTTTCTGCGCTCTCATGAGGTAGGAAAAGGCCTTCTCAGCCATCGATCGCCCGGCACCGATGTAGTGGGCTATCCTGGACGCCTTGAACGCTTTCAGGTTTTCCGGCAGCGTCACAGAAATGATACCGCCGGAGATGGCCTCAATGGAGAGCGGGTCGAAAGCGATTGCCTCCGCGGAAGTCACGTCATCTGTTGATCCTTTTGTCGGATCTATGATGATCAAATCGGGTTTCGCACTTAGCGGAACGTTCGCTTTTGAAATCCAGAGCAACACCGGTTTCAATGTGGATACCGGAAATGCCCACCAGGCGGCTGATTTCATTTTCCAGCAACCGTGGTTCCAATTGTCGAGGCAGCAGATCAGCGAGGGCTCCGCCGGTGTGATCGCTTCCGTCAAGAACCGTGACCGCCACCCCCCAGCAGCCCAGATAGAATGCACAGCTCAACCCCAACGGCCCTGAACCGACGATCGTCACCCGTTTTTCCGCCTCCCGGTCGTGCTTTCGGCTCACGCCAACGGGCAGATCCGCCATGAATCGTTCGATTTCCGGGATCGATATCGCTTCGTCGATCTTCTTTCGAAGACATTGCGTCTGGCACGGGTGATAGCAAAGGCGGCCGGTGAGTCCCGGCAGGGGATTATGGGATAGCAAGAGAGCGAGGGCCGTTTGAAAATCCCCGCGCTTTATCGCGTTCAAGTAGTCCGCAATGGGCACACCCGCCGGACAGTTCGTTGTGCATGGCGCCGGACGCCTGGCGATCCGCGGTGTCAAATAGCGCCAGTCGCCGGTCTGATTCCACATCATGGTATCGATGGTGAAGGGCATTGTCGGCAGCTGCGACAATCTTTCGATGACCTTCTTAGGATGCATAGACCTCTCCTGAAATGCCGAATACCGCCTCATATGCCGCTTCGGCAGCAGATATGTTCTGTTTGGGATTGGCCGGAACGGAGGCTTCGATGGCTTCCAGCAGATGTGATAGCTTCAGGTCGGCGGTCAGTCGGGCATAAGCCCCGAGGATGACCGTATTGATGATGGGCGCCGTTTTCGAACCCAACCCGTATCGATGCGCTATTTTGGCGGCATCAACCCCGGCCACCCGGAAAGCGCCGGACAGGTCGATCCAGGCGTCCCGGTTCTTGCAATTCACCAGGATCAATGCGCCCTGTTTGGCACCGCGAGCGATATCCACCTTCTGCAACAAAGAAGCATCCAACACGATGACCGACGTGGGCTGTTCGATCTCTCCACGCTCGACGATGGGTTTGTCGTCCAGCCGGACGAACGCGGAAACGGCCGCGCCTTTTCGTTCCATACCGAAAGACGGAAACGCCTGAACATAGAGGCCTTGCTTGAAATAGGCATTTGCTAAAATCTTGGAAGCGACAACTGCTCCCTGGCCACCCCTCCCATGAAACCGAATACCGACCATTTCACTAACCCCGCAAGAAGGACGGTGACTGTTGCGCTCGAATCCTGCCGTCCGCCTCTATTAATTTTAGGGCCTTGGTATTTGATCAATTTCTGATGACGTGGGCGCTTGTTCCGTATATATGAAACGGATTGTGCCTATACAGAATTTTAAAGTCAAACAAAAAATTCCGTGTATTCTATTTAGAGTTTTAAAATATGGAACACATAATGTGGCATCAACTATTGGATAAGCCCACCAGCCTAACTTTTTTTGTTGATTCCAGACTGATGAGATAGAACGGAGCGCTGTGACTGATTATGAATGCGGCTACAAAATTCATTAGTGCGAGTCAATCCGGCGGAGACCGGAATCCAATCAGAACCGCTGGATGGCGAATCAAAAAGCCTGCGATGGATCCGATCCGGAATCCGGCATGACGGACTTGACATTTTATATTACTGTTTAAAAACCGGGGAGATAAAAGGTCGCCATTAAGCCGCAATGCGGGTGAGTATTTTGAGATTTATTCTGCTTCTACAGCTCGCTTAACGACTCCGTTATCTTCCTGGCTGTTTCGGATACCAATTTGGCAAATATTGCACCCGTGTTCGCAAACACACGATTTTTTGGAGCAGAGATACTGATCGCGGAGACACATTCTCCATTGACGTTCAGTACGGGTGCGGAAACACAGTAGACGCCCAAGAGGGTTTCTTCATCATCAATGGCTACTTTTTTAAGCCTGACTTTTTCAATATCAAGAATGAGTGCGTCCACGGAATCAATCGTTTGCTCAGTGTATTTTTTTAGCGCGTTTTTGCGGCCGTAAATCTGCCGGATATCTTCATCGCTAAAGTAGGATAAAAATATTTTTCCGGTTGCAGCGCAGTAACCGGGAAACCGCGCGCCTGCAGGCGTTGAAATGCGAAGCATCTCAACGGATTCCAGCCGGTAAATGTATCGGATTTCATTATATTCCCAGACTGCCGCGTTAACCGTTTCTCCGCAGGTTTCGTAAAGCTCCATTAAGAAAGGAGCCATCGCCTTGCGAAGGAATTTTTCTCTTTTGGGGGCTGTTCCGATTTCCAGCGTCCTGACACTAAGACCATACATTTTCGTATTGCTGTCCTGCTGCAAAAACTTATGTTCTTTCAGGGTGCTGAGGATGCGATGGACTGTTCCTTTACCCATCCCCAGCCTCCGGCTGATTTCCGTAATGGACAGATCTCGGCCCTGGTCGAGCATGAGCTCAAGAATTGAAAGTGCTTTATCAAGCGAGGTGGCTTGATATTTTTTTGTGGTTATTGACGGCATCTTTGATTTTGATGATATCGGTTTGATGGTGAAATCCCTCCACACCAAGTTGTTCTGTATTTTGAAATGTATTTTTAACTATACTGAAAATTAAAGTCAAGCCACATATCGAGATTTATTGCCGGCCATGTCATGCTTACTTATCCCGTGAAGTCCAAGCAGCTCCTCAACGGCGGAAGTCGATTTTAAATCTCTCAATCCCTATGGCACCACCCCATATGGGGTTAAAGTATCAAAAGGTCCTTCGAAAGTTTAATCGCCGGATGGTATCACTTACGGAGTTCTCACATTCGTTCAGTCAATCTTTAATCCGCTCTCTATGATGGCTGGCAAGGGTCGGTTTGCTCATGATTTCTTTTTCTGATTTGTCCTGGCAGGTCTACCCTCCGAAAGACAATCTGGTGATTATGCGAGACGCAACTCAGCAATCGATGCACGGGCAACTCCCCCGCTGATGTCCGGAAAAATGATTATTTCCAGCACCCTCAACCCGACGAGATCTACTTCATAGTCTTCAATCTCGCGGGTATTATCCGGGGGGCTAAAGTTGTACTGCTGGCGCACAATCTCCCTGGACGAGCGACTACCGTCGGAGGACCACCGCAGAAGGAATTCTTGCGTGCGCTGCTGCTCATCTTCGTGAAACACTATATGAACATGCTTGACCTTCAACGGCTTGTCAAACAACAGGCGGACTATCTGCTGACCGGGTTCTGACGCCCTCCATCCCGACCCCAAACCAGGGGTTAAAGCCGACTCGATCGGGTGCGAGGCATCCTCGGACGTGAGCTCCGCCTGAGCTGAGTTCTCCAAGTCCATCCAGTCTTTCTCGGGAGGTATGATACCTTGAGTGTCCTGGGTAATTATACGCTTACGCATTTGACTGCCTCCTATAGCATTTGGCTTTACTTACTAAATAGTAGCCTGACCGGTGTGGTACCAATAACGACGAAGAGATGCCACACAAAATGGCTGTAGCGTATCCGCCCAGCCGCATAGAATGCCACTCCAGCCGTGTATGCGATGCCTCCCGCCAACAGCAAGAGAATGCCCGGCAATGGCACTTTCAACCAGAGCGGTCGAATCGCAATGACCATCAGCCAACCCATTGCCAGATAGAGACCGGTCGAGATCCGAGGGTGCCACAGCACCCCCGATATCTTCAGCGCCATACCGAGGACTGCTAAGCTCCACACGATGCTGAAAAGCGTCCAGCCCCATGCACCACGTAAGACGCCAAGTGTAAACGGGGTATATGTACCTGCAATAAGTAGGAAAATCGCTTCATGGTCAAGCACGCGCAGCACACGTTTTGCCCTGTTCGCGGGAAAAACGTGATAGAGAGTGGATGACAGGTACATGAAGATCATTGCTCCGGCAAAAATGGCGGACCCGGCAACACTCCATGCGTCACCAGACCGATAGACCGAACTGAGAAGAAACGGTGCTGCGATAAGGCACGCAACAAAAGCGATTCCGTGGCTGACGCCATTGGCGATTTCCTCCTCGAATGACTGCGGACGTTCATGCGCTGGGAACATCTCATTTACCCCATATCCCTCCAGAAGCCTGAAGGTTAAGAGCTCTTGCAGAAGACGGCCCAAACGAGTTCAGAATCAGAATGAAGAACCACTCATAACGCGACTGGCACACTGGGCTTGTGAGGCGCTGTTGCTATAATTTTCAAGTTCCTCAATCTTTAAACTCGGCGTAGGATCTAACCTTCAAGGTCTTTTTTCATTTTCTCATATTCTTCCTTTGCAATTTCTCCTTTTGCGTAACGCCTCTTCAGGATATCCAGGTGACTTTCATTCTGGGTCGGCGTCTGGCCTTTCTTATTCTGGGACTGAACAACGAAATAGACCAGTCAAGATATTTTTTCATCTTCGGGACCTCCTCATTTTATGGCATCGAAGGCCTTCTTCAACTGCCCTTCTACTGCCTCCGCGGCTTTTTGAAGTTCCATATTATCAATCATCTGCATGGCAACCATCGGCCGTATAACGGAAAGTACCGTCTTGCGACTCTTTTCATAAACAATAACGTTGCAGGGGAGCATCAACCCAATATTTTCTTCAACAAGAATAGCGTTGTGGGCACTTGCCGGGTTACATGCACCCAGTATCGTGTATTTTTTAAAATCAATACCTAGTTTTTCTTTGAATTTCTCCGATACGTTGATTTGCGTTAGAATACCAAAACCTTCCTTTTTCAATTCGTTTGAAACTTTATCCACGGAAAGCCGCTTTTTGTCGCCAGCAGAAATCGCATAAGCGCGAGCAACACTGGCCGGAAATGCCGGGAATTGACCCGCAGACAGCTTCATCTCACCAACGCGATGACGATCTTCGAGTTCCTTCGCACCGGAAAGCAGGTTCTGCCGAGCGACGAGAGGGCTGACGTAGGTAATCAGGAGAATAGCTCCGAGCGTCCCAAAGAGGTAGGTTATCGAATACGCAACCGCGAGGTTGTTTTCGAGTGCCGTCTTGGTGGCGGCCGGCAGATCGAGCGACTGGATTGCACCACCGGCGGTTCCGATTATCGCCGACTGCGTGATCGCGCCGGCAGCAAATCCTGCCGCCGTTCCAACGTCGAGCTTGTATGTATATGAAAGAATTAGCACCGCAGCCAGCGCAATTCCGGCAATGAAAGTCGCCTGGACGAGTTGGCGCCAGGCCTTTTTGCTGAACGCATGAACAAAGCTTGGCCCCGCCATGTAGCCAATTGAATAGATAAAGAGAGCGAACATGATATCCCTGAACGGGCCAGGGATGTCGAAATGCCACTGGCCGATGGCTACCGCCGTGACCAGGGTGCCCGCGACCGATCCGAGGCTGACTCCTTTGAAACTCGGCTTACCGATCAAAACCCCGAGCACGATGGCAGTAAACAGGGCTATGTACGGAACGGTATTGAAAAGCTCGTGCATCGCATTTCTTCCCAAGTTGGTTTCGGGATTCTGAATGCCTGTCCATTTTTCCGATCACAGGCGAGGCAAGGATTGCTCCCGCCGGACGAGCGAAAATCGGGGATTGGCGTTCCCTTCGGACAGCTACTCAGGGCAGAAATATGATACGATCCGTACTTGTGACAACATGTGCTAAGTAACCGTCCCGTTTTTCACCTGCAGTCAAGACGGCTGCCATGATCAAGACAGGATCATCGTAAGGTAACCGAGGATCAGGACGATGATCGTCGTCAGCGCATACGGCACCGGGTAGCCGACTGCCGGGATCGCGCTATGTGATATATCCTGGGCGGCCTTCATGGCCGGCGTGCTGTTGCGCGCGCCCGCACAGGCGCCGGCCAGTATGGCCGGGTTCATCTTGCGGATGTAGAGGCCATAGAACCACGCCAGCAAGGGCGGCACCAGCGCCCCCAGTAATCCAAGCACCGCGATCCAGATGACCACCGTGCCCTGGAAGGAATCAAGGATCTTGGGCCCGACGTTGGCAGCCAGCACCGCAATAAAGAGGTTCAGGCCGATATCCTGCACGAAGCTGCGGGCACCCTCGCTCATCGGTCCCCCGAGGGCTGGATTTCGGGTGCGCAGGAACGAGAAAAAGATGCCGGCGAGGATACAACCGGCGGAAGTTCCCAGCGCAAACGGAATGCCGCCCAGCGTAACGCTGAAGTGACCGACCACGTAGCCGATCACCAGCGCCACCGCGAGGTAGAAGGTCTCCGTGACGGTGCTTTCCACGATCGGCCGGCCGCCGAGCTTCTTTGCCGCCAGGTTCACGCACCATGCCGGACCGGCGAGGCGGAGCACGTCACCCACCTCGATGATGGTTTTCGGCAGGTGGGGGATCTCGTGCCCCAGACGGAAAAGAGCCTTGAGGTAAAGCCCGAAGCCGAATTGCTTGCCCAATTTTTCGATGGACGTACCCGCCAACTCGGTCTTACCCACGTGCACGTCGGCCACCTCAATCTCCACATCGCGCACGCGCGGTTCGTCCACCTCGGTACCCACGACCTTCTCGCCGCCGGCGATAAGACCGGCATATCGTCCGCGCACCCCGATGACATCGCCCATCTGAAGCTTGGGGTTATCCGAAGCATCGATGACTTTATCGCCTCGCACAATTTTGAGTACGGCCGCGAGCGGGTATTTATGGAAAAGTTCCTCAACCGACTTTCCAACGAGTTCCTGATGCTCGACCTTATACGCTCGAATATCCATGGGCGACACGCCCAGAACTGAAGCTCCTGCGGTGGCCGGCAATGCCTCAACGCCCTCACCGCTCCCAAGCTCGGCCTCGGCTTCCTTGGCCGCTTTTACCGGATCTCTGCCGAACAGGCTGGGCAGATATTGGATCATGAGGATGGTAAAGACAGTCGAGAGCACGTAGCTGATCGCGTAACCGGCAGCCATGTTGGCGCCGATTTTATCAGCACTGAGTCCCTGGGGAATAACGTAAGCCCCGCTGGAAACCGCTGACTGGGCAACGCCGAGCACAGCTGTGACGGTGTAGCTGCCGGAGATAATGCCCGGCGCATAACCGGGTGCCAGTCCGAGCAGCTTCGAACCGAAGAAGACGATCAGAAAGTTCGAGAAGACGACGATCAGGCCGATAACCACAAAATCCAGGCCCCCGCGGGCCAGGCCGGAAAAGAACTGCGGGCCGACTTTCATGCCGATGGCGTACATGAACATCAAAAGGAAAATCGTCGAGACAATGCCCGGCGCCGAGTACTTTATACCAAACGCCATATAGGCCGTCAGTGACAGCGCGATACCCACGACCAGGGTGCCGGCAGTCGACCCCAGGCCCACCCCCTTGATGGTGACTTTGCCCAACGGATACCCGATGGAAAGCGACAGAAATAGAAATACGAACAGGTTTGAGTTCAGATAATCAAAGACCGAACCGATCAAACCGTAGGACTTTTTAGCGGCCTGGGCCGGCTCGCTCTTTGCGCTTGAACTTTTCGCGTCCTCTTGGGCAGCACCCGTTCCCTGGGTATCCTTCGCGGCCAGAAGAATCGCGGAGCTACCCCCATAGGTGTCCTTGCCAGAGTGGATCGTTTGGTGCTGTTCGGTCCCGGCGGCCTGAGCGCTGCCGATAGCCAGAACGAGCAAAATGGCCAGGGTAGCGACGGCGGCCATCGCCACTCACAGACCGTGCCACCGCAAAGACGCTCCTTATATGAGGGGAAATCGCTTTATTCATAATTAGCTTTTCCTTTCTTATTGGAACGTTGGCCCGACCGGCTGACCGGTTCGGGCCGTGACCTTCCATGTCAGTTTCCAATTGATCCGCTTGTCAGCTGTGCTTGAAGCCGCCGGATTCTTCTTCGGTGCCCTTATGGGTCACCGGGTTTTTCTCGAAGTAAGCAATGCAGCGTTTGAGGTTTTTGATCAGCAGATCGGCCAGGTCCCGGCTGACCCCGTGGCGCACCAAAATCCGCATGATGACCAGGTCCTGCCGGTTGGGCGGCATGGCGTAAGCAGCGATCTGCCAGCCGCGGCTGCGGATCCGATCGGAAAGATCAAAAAGGTTGAAACCGGGATCGACCCCGTCTTTCAAGGAGAAGCTCATGGCCGGGATGCCGCCCCGTCCGTTGTAGATGATCTTGAACATGCCCATTTTATCGATCGCGTCGGCAATGTAGTGAGCTGTGTCGTAACAGGCTTGCTGGATCTTACGATAGCCTTCCTTGCCCAAGCGCAGGAAATTGTAGTATTGGGCCACGATCTGCCCGCCGGGCCGAGAAAAGTTCAACGCAAAGGTGGGCATGTTGCCGCCCAGGTAGTTGACATAGAAAATCAGGTCGTCGGGCAGGTCCTCCTTGTCGCGCCAGACCACCCAGCCGACCCCCAGGGGTGCCAGGCCGTACTTGTGGCCGGAGGCGTTGATGGATTTGACCCGCGGCAGGCGGAAATCCCACTCCAGCTCAGGCTCCACAAAGGGCGCCAGAAAACCGCCGCTGGCCCCGTCCACGTGGATGGGGATGTCCAGTCCCTTGTCATTTTGCAGCTTGTCCAGGGCGTCGTTCACCGCTTTTACCGGTTCGTACTGGCAGGTAAAGGTGACGCCCAGGGTCGGCACCACGCCGATGGTGTTCTCGTCGCAGCGCTGGATGACCTCTTTCGGGGTCATGATCAGGCGCTCACCCTCCATGGGGATCTCCCGTAGTTCCACGTCCCAGTAACGGGCGAACTTGTGCCAGCAGACCTGCACCGGACCGCAGATCAGGTTGGGCTTGTCCGTGGGCTTGCCGGCTGCCTTCATTTTCGCGCGCCAGCGCCACTTCATGGCCATGCCACCCAGCATGGCGGCCTCGCTGGAACCGGTGGTGGAGCAGCCCAACGTGTTGGCGGCATCCGGCGAGTTCCACAAATCGGCCAGCATGTTCACGCAGCGGGATTCGATCTCGGCCGTCTGCGGGTACTCGTCTTTGTCTATCATGTTTTTGTCGATGCACTCGTCCATGAGCTTGTGGATCTCCGGGTCCAGCCAGGTCGTGCAAAAGGTAGCCAGGTTTTGACGGGCGTTGCCGTCCAGCATCAACTCATCATGCACCACCTGGTAGGCGTGGCGCGGATCATGTTCTTTTTCCGGCATCTTGTACTTGGGCATCACGACCGACAGGTCCAAAGATCCATACACATCGTCCAAACGCTTTTCTACGACTTTGATTTTTTCATGTAATGGCATTGTTTTTCTCCTACTCATCGGTTAGTTGACATCTCTCACAACGCAGACTGTTACTAACACCCTGGCTGAGAAACGCATGATACTGCCGAGGAGGGGTATGGCATCGGTGTCTAATGTAGCCGTGGCCGCAAGCCCAAGAGGTTGCCGGCGAAAGATACACTGTTCAACTCCCAACGACCTTCTTGATCTCGCCACCCTTTTCCTGAACTTTACCGGCTATATTTCCAATGGTACCTTCGGCTTCTACGTCAGGATTTCTTCTAATTTTTCGGGACGATGAATCCTCCATTTCGCGCTTCGAATCAGACAACATCTTTCTGAGTTGATCTCTTCACACTTTGGTACCTGATTCCGCACCAGGGATGGCAATCTATAGCTTGAGCTGTTTCATGGTCTCGCGCATGAACGCGGGAAGATCGGATGGCTCCCGGGAAGTAACCAGATTGCCGTCAACCACCACGTCCCGGTCTTCGTAGAGAGCGCCGGCCCCTTTTAGCTCATCCGCCACCGATCGGTAGCAGGTGGCACGCCTTCCCTTCAGCAGCCCCGCACTGATCAAAGTCTGAGGCCCATGACAGATGGCGGCAACCGGTTTGTGGCGTTCAAAAAAGCTCCGGGCGATCTCTATTGCCTTCATTTCTTTCCTTACTTTCTCCGGCGCTTTGCCCCCGGGAAGAACCAGCAGGGCATATTCCTCCGGATGGACGGCGTCAAGGGTCTTGTCCACAGCCACTTCATAGCCGTGCTTCCCCTTGATGGTTCCTGGTTTTCCGGAGGCCACATCAACTTCGACGCTCGCCTCCTTTAACCGGTAGTAAGGGACCAGCAATTCTGAGTCTTCAAAATTATCCGCGCTTATAATCAAGGCTTTCATCACGTCTCTCCCTTCTTTATAATTGCTTTCCGCAAAAAAAAATTGGACTTCGAAGACTGTGGATTAACTTTTCAGAAGATCCACGAGCCTCTTGTTTAACGAACCAGACCGTTTTCTACCGATTTCACGTCCTTGACGCTACGGGCTATTTCCAACGCTCTGTCGATACTTTGCTGGGAATCAACGGTGCCGCTCAGACTCACCACGCCATTTGTGGTTGTCACGTTGATCTGGGACACTTTTAGCAAAGGATCACTCAGAATTTCCGCCTTGATCTTGGCTGTAATAGCGGAATCATCCATGTATTCTTCAACTTTGGCGGTTTTCTCGACTGCCGCTTCCTTTGCTCCTTCAATTTTTTTTCCCGCTTTTTCAGCCGCCTGATCAACCTTCTGACCTGCCTTTTCGGCTGTACCCTCTTGTTGGCATCCGACCATTCCGAGGACGAACGACATTAAAAAGACTATAAAAATAACCCTATATGACAGTCTCATTTTCAATCTCCTCTCACGGTTATATTTTACCCAATAAGATCCGGATCAAAGAATCACGGCTTTGATTCAGCGACACAGCCTCCTTAGCTGCGCGATTGCTACTCCCGCATCGCACGTTCACTTTGAGGATGCTCGCTCCCTCGCCTGAGGAGGCCTTGGATTTTACTTTCGACCTTTTCACGTGAGGCTATCGATGTTGCAACCCCAGGATACCGACGACAATCAAATACACGGCCACGAAATAATTTAAAAACCTGGGCACAAGCAGGATCAATATGCCTATCAAGATGGCGAGTACTGGCTGTATGGGAAGCTTGTTTAAATTGACATTCATGGGGGGCCTCCTTTTATAGGTCACGCGCATGTGCGTGAATTACCGGTGCCGATTTAGATCCGATTCCAATCTTGCAGGCCGGGCCGACGCCGCGTCGATCTGCTTTCCGAGCATGTCACGTCTTACATTAAGCTTGTCCCATTCGCCCCGGTAGACCTTTTTGTCTCTCAGCTGCGTATAGTCTGTTCGAATCCCCTTCAGTGTCGTCAGAAACATCTGTGGCCGATCAGGGGTCAGCGCGCCGGTTTTAAGCCCATCCCCAATCTTCTCCTGGATTACAACCATCTTGCTCTCTGCACTCCTTTCATCATCGGGCCATGTTTACGGCATAGTGGCGCAGCCCGAAAACATTGCACGGTAGTCCGCGTTGCTCGATCCGTCGGTATCATCCCCTTTGCATTCAAACCGCTCCCGTCGCTAATACGCTCTGCGCAATGAAAGGTATGTCCTTCCGGCTTTGCCTTCCCTTCCTGCGACCCACCCTCTGAAAATAACGGTCAACGATTCTTGCCAGACAGAGGCCTCCCCGCATGGCCAACTTTCGGAGGGCTACCGGTCCCGGTGGATCATAACCGCCCCGTTAATAGAAGGAAAATTACAATCAGAAGCACCAATCCGAGGCCCCCACTGGGCAAGTATCCCCAGCTCGAGCTGTACTTCCATCGGGGGAGAGTGCCCACGGCCAGAATGACTAGAATTATAACCAGGATGGTTAGGATGGACATAACTATTCATCTTTCAGGCTTAGGAGTCGATTCGGAATCTATGGCGCCGGCCACCCCATGATCGGCACCGTACTGATACTGTTCTGCGGGCTGCCCGCGATAACCCGGTCGCTGTAGGAGACGTAGGCCAGCACATTGCGCTCGCGGTCGAAGAAGCGCACGACCTGCAGCGTCTTGAACACCAGGCTGCGGTGCTCGTCGAAGACGCGTTCGCCGTCCTTGAGTTCAGCGAGAATCTCGATCGGACCGATTTGGCGGCAGGCGATGCTGGCGTCACTCGTATCCTCCGCCAGGCCCACGGCACCCTTTACACCTCCGGTCTGGGCCCGCGAGATGTGGCAGGCGACACCCTGGATCTTGGGGTCGTCGAAGTTCACAGCAGAGATGCCACTTGCATCTTTTTATTTTCTGGTGCTGAAACGTTTGTGATTGGATACATTTTCGTTTGGTACATCTTTCAAAGCAATTTCAGACTGTTCACCTCCCGATACGAATTGCCGAGATGTTCCCTATGACTCCAAAGGCATTCAATAGCCAGATAACAACCACAATAACCACTACCAAATTTAAAATTTTCTTTATGGTAGACTGCATCGGTATGTAGCTGTTAATCACCCAGAGAATCACCCCAACGACAATCAATACGATCACTAATTGAATTAGCGGCATAAATTATCTCCTTTCATAGTATGCTTGTTAACCGTCCAAGGTGGATCTTCATGTCTGGCTCTAAAAGAGTCCTGCATTTATTAATAATTTCAACTTTCCTTGTATGAAGGTTGTCCCATCCGTCCTTGTAGACTTTTTTGTCTCTCCGCTGCGTGTAGTCCGTTCGAATACCTTTCAGTGTCGTCAAAAACATCTCTGACTGGTCAGGGGTCAGCGTGCCGGTTTTCAACTCACCCCTTTTTCCAGGAAATGGGGGAAAGGGTAGGGGTGAGAGAGGAATTTCTATTCGCCTGAGCTAACGCCTGGCTCTTTCCGGGAAAGAATACCCGCCGCCTATTTCACGATGAGATCATTCCTGACCGATTTGACCCCTCCGACGCTGCGTGCGATCTGACCTGCCCTATCGACGCTCTTTTGAGAATCACCGAAACCGTATGCGCAATTATACATGACCCAATGTATAGTTTGTGGTGAAGCGGTTGATTGCGAGACCTTTTCTACTGAAGGAATCGTATAATATGGCAAAGCACTTCCTGGCCTGCTGACGTACCTCCTTCCCAAATGCTGAACTTCCCCATCGCGGGACCAGATTCATCCAATCATCTTCGTCCCTGGATCAATTGGACCACGACCACAATGACAGCGATCATCAGCAGGACGTGGATGACTCCACCCAGCGTGTAGCTGCGATTGTCCTCCTAGTTCTTATGTTCTGCGCCCTCTCCTTCAGGTTTTTTTTATGTTGTGATTCCCCCTGGTGTTCCTGGCCAGGAGATTGATGTTGTTGTTGAACCTGGGGCTGACGCTGTTGCTAGTTTGGTTGTTGAGCCCGCGCTTGATGTTGTTGCTCTTGAGGTTGCTGAACCTGGGGTTGTCTTTTCTGTTCTATTTGCTGTTGACCTTGAGATTTTTTAAACTGTTGAAGTCGTTTGTTAGGAATTTGTCCATAGTTCCAATGATGTTCGTACCAATTATGGTCTCTGTACATACCTGGCACTGTAAAACTACGGTTAAAGCTTTTAAATAAATCGGGTGGCCCCAGAAAACCTTCCAAAGTCGCCCGGATCCACTATGCAATCTATGCTCGCTTTATCAATCCCTGCCATGTGACTCGCCCTTATCGTAGTCTCGATCCGTGTGAGATCCCCCATCCTCGTGATAGTTGCTATTGTAACCATGATAATTTTGGTCTTGGTCATGATGTGCTCTACCCCCGCCGTTCCCTTAAATTCCAACGTAACAACTTCCAAATGACAACAGCATCAACATCAACATCATTCCCAATGCTATCTTCTTTTTCATAATATCCTGCCTTTATCTTCAATAGTTAAGCAGTGGCCACAGGCGGTACTAATGATAGCCGTGTCCTCCGCCACGCCCATGGCCTTTCTTTGACACCCCCCTTATTTTCGCTCGGCAAATATCCATATGGCCGCGATCTTGAAGCTACCTTTGGATTTATGCCCTCGGCTCAGCGCCGGTGAATCAGGTCACCATGTTCCAAGACCGGTCTCGCGTTTAGCCTCTCGGCAGGCTTCTTCGAGCACGGCGTCAACAACTCAACACACCGGACTCAATCAATGATATTTCTAAAATGGCGGCCGACCTTATTTTTATGTACAACTGCGTTATATTGATCTCCTCCCTTGAATGAGATTGAGCAGTACCATGACAACGGCAATGACCAGCAGGATGTGAATAAAATACCCAGCCGTATATCCTGTCACCATTCCCAGCAACCAAAGAACGCCCAGTATTAAAGCAATCGTGTAAAGCATGAGATTCTCCTTCCGTTGATAGTCAGAATCATGCATGTAGTATTTGCAATTAACCTGCCATCAACCGGTAAAATGCAACAACTTGTGATCTAACATTAATAACGGGAGATTAGATGAATAGGAGAGGAGCACATAGAGAGGTGAGACGATCTGTTTGCCCTCAGTATTTGGTGGAGCCTCAATTGGCTGAGGGGTCCAGTGAGGTAAACCGGGCAGCTTAATCCGACTCCTTGGCCTCCGGGCGGAGTATCCCGAGCTTATGCATCCTCGCTCTCAAGGTACTCGGGTGCAGGCCCAGGATCGCTGCGGCCCCGTCTTTTCCCTCGATGCGCCAGCGGGTTTCCGAAAGGATTTTATGGATCTGGCTGCGCTCCATCTCTTCTAAGGTTCTTATGGTGGATGATAGTGGGGGGGATGAAATATCCAGTTTGTCTGCGAGCTGCAAGGCCGGCCCCGAGCACAGGATCACGGCCCGCTCAAGGACACTTTCGAGCTCCCGGACGTTCCCGGGCCACGGGTAATCCTGGAGTGTCTTCATGGTCTTCTTCGGGACCGATGTGATCTGTTTCCCCAATTTCCTGGCATATCGCTCGATGAAGGCCTCGACCAACAGCGGGATGTCATCTTTGCGCTGCCGCAGTGGAGGCACCGTGATGGGGAAAACGTTGAGCCGATAGTAAAGGTCCTGCCGGAACCGGCCCTTGCGGATCTCATCATCAAGGTTTCGATTGGTCGTTGCCACAATCCGTACATCGACCTTGATGGTGCGGGACGAGCCCAGGCGCTCAAACTCGTTGTGCTGAATCACCCGGAGCAGTTTGGCCTGAACCTCCAGCGGCAGTTCCCCGATCTCGTCCAGGCAAAGCGTGGAGCCGTTGGCGATCTCGAACCGGCCGATTTGCCGCGTATCGGCCCCGGTAAATGCCCCCTTCTCCCGGCCGAACAATTCGCTTTCAATTAAATTAGACGGCAGGGCCGCACAGTTGACCGTGATCATGAGCCTATCTTTGCGAGGGCTCATTTCGTGGATGGCGGCCGCAATCAGCTCTTTTCCCGTACCAGTCTCGCCAAGGATGAGCACGGTTGTGTTCGCAGGAGCGACTTGCTCCGCTCGATAGAGAACATACTTGAGCCCATCACTTTGCCCGATAATACCGCCGAGTCGATGTTTCATTTTGGTCTCTTGACGGAAGTAAATATTCTCGGCCTCGAGTTGGTCTTTCATGGTTTTGATTTCAGAAAGCGCCGTCCGAAGTTCGACCGTCCGCTCATCTACCTGCCGTTCGAGCTCGTCATGGGCTTTTTGCAGCGCCTCCTCTACCTTCTTGCGCGCCGTGATGTCCGCCCCGTAAATGTGAACGCGCTGGGCATCTTCCACTAAATGCATCGTTTGATGGTACCACTTCTCTTCGAAGTGCACTTCCCGCACAATTGACTTTGACCCACCCTCCCGGAGGCTACGCAGCACCGCTTCCCAATCCGCAAGCCACGGATGCGCCAGTCCGCGCTGACAAAGATCAGGGAACATCTGCTTGGCGGCGGGGTTGCAGAAATGCACGTGTCCCGCTACATCCACTTCAACGATGGGTCTGGGGTTGAGCATGGCGAAGCTGGCCAGGCGCTTCGTCTCGGCCTCCGCTTGCTTTTTCCCGGTGATGTCCGCGATCATGGCGCGACATTCCTGCCCGTCCTGCGAAACCGTGGCCGTAATGAGCACGTTGAGCGGACCCTTCCCCTCCTTCAAGAGCGCCACCTCGCACTCCTCTTTCGCCTGGCTCGTAAATACTTTTTCCAGGAAGACCCTGAAACCGGCACGGTCTGGCTGGTCAACGAAAACCTCCAAACGCCGCCCCGGCAGCCGGGCGCGCTCCACCCCCAGCAAACGCGCCCCGGTCAGGTTCACCTGGAGGATCGCCCCATCGCGGCCAAGGGTCAGGTAGCCCACCGGGGCAAAATCGTAGAGCCCGGTGTAGCGCTCCAGCCCCGCCTCCACCTCCGCCCGCGACCGGCGCAGCTCCTCGTTTTGCATCTCCAGCTCAATCTGGTGCACCTGCAATTCGTGCACAAGCCGCTGCGTATCTGTCTCTGTCCGGGCCGGGGCGGCTTTCGTTGCAGCTGCTCGAAGCCGCGCTTCCGCCCGGCGGCGCAGTCCGGCGGCTTCCGCTGATGGGTTTTTGCCTTTTTTCATGAAGTTTTCACCTTCAGGGGTTTTTCAGTCTCAGCCTGAATCTGCCGCAGTTGCCTCTCCACAGTCTTGGCTGCGGTGATTTTCGAAAATGTGATCACAACACCGTCAATCCGGTTCTCTATGGTGCCGTATAGAGACGCATCAGCTTAAATATTTTCATACCACAGAATTAGTCCCGAAAAAATGGCCTCATGCCATCCGCGGCATTCCTTCAAAGCGATGCAGGTGATCTTGCAGGGTACCGGGGCCACCCCGCTTTGATTTTACTTGACATAGGAGTAAAATAGCTTTGTCAAAACAGCATGTAACTAACCATAATAAAAAGAAAAATAAGCGTTTATTACGTATAGCGTGCCTCAAGTTGAATCTTTGGCGGAGTCATCATTTTGAGGATTTAGCAAAAGAGATATGTCGATTTCGGAGATGCGGATTTGGTTCAGGTTGGCGGGGGGGGACAGGTCAATTATTTGCTCAGCTTTGGTGTAATCGTTTGCCGGCCCCATATCCTGCTGACCTGCCTCAAGTTTTTGTCCCATTTTGCTCGTGAGAGTTGAAACTTGAAGGCAGGATAGCCTCCGCTGCCCGTGGCCGGTCGTCGAGGCGGTTGGGGGGCCGGATCGTGCTGTACTACTGCCTCCAGTTCTCGATAACGGCCCGGGCCTCTTTCAGCCTGTAAGGGTCAATGTAGACAACCACCCCATCGCCATCAATCCGGAAGCTGTCATGACCGAGCCAGTGAATATTTGCGGTTAAATTTTTCATCTCCTGCCTCCCATTTCTTTGGTTGCCGCCGACTGCGACCCTAACAGGGTGTTGAAAAACCGCCCCTCAGGCCGTGATCCGGCGTTGTGCGGCTATTGTAAATGCGTTTTATGTCCGAAGCTATAAGGCTGGGAAGCTGGGAAGCTTGAAGCAAAATCTTTTCTGCCTTTTTTTTGCCTCCTGGCGTTCCAGCCTCCGAGCCTCCAGCCAATACCACTTCAACAGGCAGCTCATAACATGGAGCTTGGCCCGGGACTGGGTGTACATTCCGATAGATTGAGCTCAACTCCAACAGGGTAGGTTGGGGATTGGATTTCGTACCCTGCATCGAATCATCTGATGGGATTCGAAACTGGGGGGGTTGCCTGATCAACACCATCAAAACGTCATTCGAGAGTTTAATCGCCGATATACGTACTTCGAGCCCGGTTGCTATTTCATATGGATATCACTTGCCGTAAGGAGGAAAAACGGGCGCGAAATCGATCGGTTTGACAATCACAAGATGGAAAAAGGGGGCAGACGCCCCCCTAAATTGACTTTTTGAGCCTTGCAGTATTGCCGTGCTATTAGAGGTTATCAATCAGTTTTGGCGAGCGGCACTCGCCCCGCTTGACTCGAACTGGATGCATCTTCAATTTTTTCCGCTTTAGCGTGCATTTTTCCGGTATCTTCTTGCTGAGCATGCTGGTCCCTGTTGTCCTCGCTGCTCCTGGCAACCATATCGATTGAACTGGTGGACAGGACCGTTACAATTCCGACAATCGCCATGATGGTCAGAGGTTCGGCGTTGGCTCTTGGCACCGAAGAGAAGCTCGCCAAAGCGACGATCATAAAAGCGATTAGAAGCACTCGAAGCTTCATGGTGTCCTCCTTGGATACCAGCCAAACGGACCACCTGAGCTGAACAGATCTGGTTGGGTTGAAACCCGTTTAACCGGCGCTGGTCACGTATGTTGAGGAGCAAGTCGAGAATCTCAACTTGGGGAAGATGAAATACCGAATCGGCCGGCAAGGTGGCTATCGTGTGGTGGCTGGGTCTAAAAAATTAAACCAAGCGTTCAGCTCCATCGTTTAAACTAAACAGCTATACATTGGGGTAGTTGTTGTCAAGGCAGCCTCGGGAAAAAGGGAGTATGCTGTCACTGTCCAAATGTCCCCACCCCAGAAGCCTTGCGATAGATAGCAGACCATTTAAACTGCCCGCAGGATCACAACTGTCATATCGTCGTGTTGCAAAGACCCAGCTTGATGCTCTACTACTGCACGTATTAACTCATCACATACCGCTTGCGCTGATGCTCCTGGCATACGTCCAACTGAACGGGCAATTCCATCATATCCGAAGCTGATATTTTGGCGGTTGGGGGCCTCAGGTATCCCATCGGAACACAGCACCAGCATGCTGCCTTTGGAGAGTTCCACTGTTTTTTCATCCAGGGTAATCTCTTCAAAAACGCCCAGCGCCTGACCGTTGGTTTTGAGCAGGCGTTTAAAGGAACCCTGTGCGTCGAAAATAATCGGAACTTCGTGGCCTGCACGCACATATTGAAACTGGTGAGTGGCGCAGTTTAGGATTCCGAATAATACAGTTACGAACATCTCCTTTTCGTTCATATCCATGAGGTGGTGGTTAACACTACGAAGCACCTTCTGGAGAGAACGCCCTGGATGGGCCTCGGCGCGCAGCAGGCTGCGGACCATTGCCATGAAAAGGGCGGCCGGTATGCCCTTGTCAGAGACATCACCGACCGCAATACCTAGCAAGCCCTCTCCCAGCGGGATGAAATCGTAAAAGTCGCCACCCACTGATTTCGCCGGTATCATGTGCGCGCTGAACTCATACCCTTCCAGCAGGGGGACGGCCCTGGGCAGCATGCTCTTCTGGATTTCACTCGCCAGCGACAGTTCATGCTCCAACCGCGACAGCCTCCCCAGTTGCTCCACCTGCTCGGTTACGCGCCGCTCGAGCTCGGTGTTCCACGCGGCAAGCTGTGCCGCCTGCTCCTGCACCGTGTCGTAGAGCGACTTGATTCGCAACAGCGAGCGAACGCGCGCCAGCAACTCGGCTTGGTTGATGGGCTTGGTCAGGAAGTCGTCAGCGCCAGCCTCCAGCCCTTTGACGCGTTCGGTCGTCGGATCCAGCGCGGTGACCATGACCACCGGCAGGATACCGGTGGCGGGATCGGCGCGGATCGCCCGGCAGACGTCGTAGCCGGACAGTCCTGGCATAACGACGTCAAGCAGCACCAGATCGGGACAATCGGCGGCGATGCACGCTATCGCCTCCTCGCCATTGGCAGCACTGCTGACCGCATAGCCTTTCACGCCCAGCAGGTCTGTCAGCAGCTTGACGTTGTGGGGCGTGTCGTCCACCACCAGAATGTGTGCCCGCTCGTTCATGGCGCCAGCAACCCCCGCAAGCATTCGAGCAGTCCGCGGATATCCACCGGCTTGGGATGATAGGCATCGAAGCCCGCCGCCAGGATCTGCCGCCGGTCCTGGGTCATAGCGGAGGCAGTGACCGCGACGACGGGAATGCCCCTGGTATCGCCGTCTGCGCGCAGCCGCTGCAGTGCATCCATGCCGTTGATTCCGGGCAGCTGGATGTCCATGAGAATCAGCGCCGGCCGGTGTTCGTGCGCCAGTCGCACGCCTTCCTCGCCGCTGTCCGTTTCGATGGTGCGGTAACCGCTGTGCTGGAGCACGTCGCGCACCAGGCGGCGGCTCTTTTCGTCGTCCTCGACGATCAGGATCAATTCGTTCGCCATGGCGCGGCCGATGGACATTGGCGAGGAGTCGTGGGCAGGGTGAAGGTGAAGGTCGAACCCTGGCCCGGAGCGCTGTCGACGCGAATCGTGCCGCCGTGCAGTTCCACGAACTTCCGCGTCAGCGTGAGGCCCAGGCCGGTGCCTTCTCGTCTGCCGGAAGATTCGCCGCCCGCCTGGCGGAACTCCTCGAAGATCGATTCATGATGCTCCGGAGCAATGCCGACGCCGGTGTCGGCGACCGCGATGCATATTTCATCGTCTGCGCTCCCGGCGCTGACTGTGATCCTGCCTCCAGACGGGCTGAACTTGAGCGCATTGGACAGCAGGTTAAGCATGATCTGCTTGAACTTCAACTCGTCGGCATCGATCTCGCCCAATCCTGGCGTCACATTTAATTCCAAGCCGAGGCCGTGGCGCCCCGCCCGCTCGCGCACCAACGTGAGCACGTTCTCCAGCGCCGCGGACACGTTGAAGCACTTGGTATGCAGCTCCATCCGCCCGGCCTCGATCTTAGACAGGTCGAGGATGTCGTTGATGAGCGAAAGCAAATGCCGGCCCGAGGAATGGATGTCGCGGGCGTATTCGGCCTGTTTCTCGTTGAGCTCGCCGAACATGCGCTCGTGCAGGACTTCCGAGAAACCGATGATGGCATTGAGCGGTGTGCGCAATTCGTGCGACATGTTGGCAAGAAATTCTGATTTGTGGCGATTGGCGATTTCAAGCTGGCGGCCCTTTTCCTCGACCTCCCGGAATAGCCGCGCGTTCTGGATGGCGAGTGCCGACTGCACCGCGAAGGTCTGAAGCAACTCGATCGCGGCGGGCGCAAACGTGCCCGGCGCTTTGCGCACCACGACCAGCGCCCCGAGGATGCGGCCTTCGCGCAACAGGGGTACGGCGAGGACCGCGCGATATCCCAGGCGCAGGCTGACTTCGCGCATGCGCCCTTGATACGACTCATCTTCTAGAACATCGGCAATTTCCACTGGTGTGCGCCGTGCTGCGGCCCGGCCCGCTGCACCTTCGCCGAGGCGTACGGCGTGCAGTGCTTCGTTCATGTTTTGCGTCGCGCGCAGTTGGAGCACCTCCGCTGCCTCGTCATACTCAAAGACCGCGCCGCCGTCGGTGCCGGAGAGCTGGTGCGCATGCAAGACGATGGCCCGCAGAACCGTCTCCAGATCAAGGGTCGAGCTGACTGCCTGGCCGACCTCGCTGAGGGCGCGCAACTCCTCCACCGAGCGCGTCAGCGCCTGGGTGCGCGCCCGCAGCGTCTGGAACAGGCGCACGTTCTCCATGGCGATCGCCGCCTGGTCGGCGAAGATCTTGAGCAGTTCCACCTGCTTGTCCGGCAGCAGACCCTTTTGCACGCGCGACAGGGCCAGTGCTCCGACCGGCTTGCCATCGCGCAGAAGCGGAACGCCGACGATGCTGTGATAGCCCACTTCGCGAGCGATCCCCCGATACCCGTAGTCCGGCTCGGAATCCACGTCGGGAATCTGGGCAACGGTACGATCGAGAATGGCGTGCCCGGCGGCGTAGTTGTGGTTTAAAGGCATCGGGAAGTGAGCTTCCCAAGCAGCGAGACCCGAGCCTGAAAGATTGTGCTGGGCGACAAGATGGAGCAACTCGCCATCAAAGCGGAACACGGCACAGAACTGCGCTTCGCACAGCCTCGCCGCCGACTGGGCGATGGCATCGAAAACCGGCTGCACGTCTTCCTGGGAACTGGCGATGACGCGCAGGATCTCGCTGGTGGCGGTCTGATGGGCAAGCGCTTCGGTCAGGCCTGCATTCGCCGCCGTCAGCTCCGCGGTACGCGCCTGCAGCTCCTGGAACAGGTGGGCGTTCTGGATGGCGAGGACCGCTTGGTCGGCGAAGGTTTGAAGCAAGGCGATCTCCTTGTCCGAAAACGGTCGGACCTCGGTTCGTCCGACAAAGATGGCGCCGCTTGGCCGGCCGTTGCGCAGCATCGGCACCGCGAGCGAACTGCGGTTGCCGAGCGCTTGGCGCATCGACGGGTCATACTCCGCATCACCGCGCACGTCCGGCAGATGTATAACTTTGCCTTCCAGGATCGCCCGGCCAGTGGCGGTCATCCGAGTCGGTAGCGTCGGAAAGAGCTGCTGCAAGGCCTCGACAGCCTCGGCGCTGGCGGAGGCATGTGCACCAAGATGAATGAGATCGCCGTCGAAACGCGTAACTACGCTGAAGGCTCCGTCGCACAGGCGCAAGGCACTCCGCGCGATCGCATCGAATACCGGCTGGATATCGGTGGGCGAGCTGGAGATGACGCGCAGGATATCGCTGGCCGCAGTCTGCTGCTCAAGGGCCACCCTGAGCTCGGTGTTGGTTCGCGATAGCTCCACGGTGCGCGCCTGCAATTCACGGAACAGCCGCGCGTTCTCGATCGCTATAGCCGCCTGATCGGCAAACGTCTTAAGCAAAGCGATCTGATTGTCCGTGAGCGGCCGGACTTCCATACGGCGGATCAGAATTGCTCCGACCGCAACTCCTTCTCTTAGCAATGGGGTGGCAAACGTGGTTCGATGGCCGGATTGTTTCGCTAAGGCCGCACCAAGCGGAAACTCAGTTTCAGCTGCCAGCAAGTCATGCACATGGACTGAGGTGCGATCAACGACCGCTCGTCCAGTCACCCAATCACGGTTTATGGGCCTTGCCGTTCCGATCGGCCAAAGCTTGCTTTTTCCGTGCTTCACGACTAGCCGAAGCACCTCGCCTTCCACCATTAAGATTTCCGCGTCGGTAACATCGCAGAGTCGTGCGGCCGCTTCGGCAACGATGGCCAACACCGATTGGGCATCGGTCGGCGAGTTGGAAATCGCACGCAGGATTTCGCTGATGGCCATCCTTTGTTGTAGCGCTTCGTAAAGTTCACGTTCTTTTTGTTCAAGCTTGCCAACAAGGTTTTCAATTATGTCTGCTGATAGAACCGGATTCTTGGATAGGAGTGCCCTGAAGTCACCCTTAGGCGACCTCAAAATCTTACTCAGTTCGAACTCCATCTCCATTTGCTCCAAACTTGCCGATTCAGGCTCAGGACTCGTTGCCATCGCAATTGATCCCTTCTGCTTGGATGCCTCTAAGAGCAGGCGCCCATCCGCTTTAGGTTTAGATGCTGCAGCCAAAACCGGTTTGTGAAGATGATGCTCTTTTCCCAAAAGGCTGACTCGTCAACAGGAGCGCGGAATCGGGCAGGATACCACTGAACACAGAGGAACTGTGCTACTGCTTGCGATTCTGTTTGTGAATGGATGATGCTACTGGATAACCACAATGTGGTAGTACGTCAAGGGGAGCTTTCCTCGGAAAACGATATTCGAACTAGGTCCGCCAGATTGCGGGACTTAACCTGGCTGTCAATATCACAGAATGCTTGTTTTGGTGATAGGTCGGGTGAAGTCCCAAGCCCTGCGATCCTTGCAATTGGCAAAATAAATCAAAGGAATTATTGTCAGATTGAAGGTATAGTTTTCCGTGCCTCTATCGAATCTTCAGAGGGGCGCTGGAAATGGAGAGTTTACCTGAACAACACCATCAAAACGTCTATCGAGGGCTTAATCGCCGGGTGGTGATATATTCATAATTTTCCCACTCGTTCAACTGAACACCAGTTTATCAAACAGTCCAACATACGAGCTGAACTTGAGGTGGTATGTAAAGGTGAATTTAGAAGGCTCTGCTCATCTCATGTGCTGAACTTTATTCCGCGCTAACATGGACGCCTTTTTCTGCTACTGAGCGCTTCATAAGGAGCACGAGAGGCACCAGGGCGAGCACAATCAAGGCGAATACCCAGGAGCAATCGAAATACGCAAGCGACGATGCCTGCTGCTGGCGCAGGATTTCGAGACCCTGCCAGGCCATGTGTTTGGACAATGCCGGGTCGCCGGTCTGCGCAAAGAAGAACGTTCGCAGCTGATCGATAAAGGCGTGCGCGGCTGGATTGAAAGGATCGAGGTACTCTCCCATCCGCAAGGTGTGAAATTGTTCGAGACGCTCATGAAGCGTCTGGGCGAGTGACGTGCCCACACTGCCCCCCTCCCTACGCAAAAGGCTGAGCAGGCCGACTGCGGCCCCGCGCAACTCCCTGGGCGTGTACAGGTAGGCGGCAACGTTTAGCGGAGCAAAGCACATCGAAAGACCTATGATCGTCACCACTCGAGGCCAAACCACCATTCCAGGGCTGATGTCGAGATTCATCTGCGACATCCAGAAGTTGCCGACTGCCATGACTAAAAGTCCCGCCAAGATGATCCAGCGCGCGTCATTTCCCCGGCCGAGCAAGAAGGCGATGGCGGGCATCAGCAGGATCGCAAAAAGACCTGAGGGTGACATGACCAGCCCCGCGTTGAAAGCGTCATAGCCGAAAAGGGACTGCAACAGGGCCGGAAGTGTTGTGCTTGCTCCATTCCGTCATTAGGCCCGGTCGGAGGCTCCCGGTAGTGGACGTATGCAACCACAGACACTCCAATGAACAGAGGGGGCCTATTCAGGGACTTACCACCAAGACGATCTTGCCCCTCTTGTGGGGTTTCCCGTCGAGCATCTCATGTGCCAGACGTGCTTCAGCCAGCGGCAAAACCTCGCCAACATTCGTTTCGACTTGCCTTGAATCGAACAGATCGGCAATGCGGATCAAACCTGCCGTGGTAACCGAAACGAGGAAAAACACTCCTCGAACATTATTTTGCGCGGCCCTTTCCGGATCGGGGTTTGCAACCGATGACACGAGTGTTCCTCCGGACTTAAGGACCTCGAATGAACGGTCGAGTGTCTCGCCGCCAACTGTATCGATCACCACATCGACGTCATTCACCTGCTCTTCGAAACGCACCTTCCTTGCATCGATGACCCGATCCGCATGAAGATTATGGACGTAATCCACATCCTGTGTGAAGGCGGTGGCGACGACTTCGGCTCCAACTCGCTTCGCATACTGAACTGCTAAGCCGCCAACATTCCCGGCGGCACCATGGACAAGCACTTTTTTTGCGCCATCCACCTGCCCGTGGTCGAACACCATCTGCCAAGCTGTGCACGCCACGACAGGCAACGAAGCCGCCTCAACATAACTTAATCGCCTCGGCTTTCGCGCTATCATGGCGGCGTCTGTGAGAGCGTACTCTGCATAAGCGCCTGTGAACTGGGAGTTCGTTACTCCGAAAACGTCTTCGCCAGGCTCGAAGCTGGAAACACCAGGGCCGATTTTCTCGACAACACCTGACAGATCCGATCCAAGAGTTAAGGGCAATGGTTGAGCTATGGCGCTTTTTCCAGCCCGCACCCAGGCATCCCATGGGCCGACTCCCGCCGCTTTGACCCTGACGAGCACCTGCCCTTCTTTAGGAATAGGACAAGGCACTTCCTCATACATGATGGCATCAAACCCACCGAACTGGTGGACTCGTACCGCCTTCATCGTTCGTAACGACGCGTTTGCATGTTCGACAGGTTTTCCCATTATTGTTTTCCCCCAATGCTGTAAAATCGATCGAATTCCAGCGTTCGTCATGTGCGATAGGTGGTTGGCTGTTTATGCATGGAAAATTACACCGCCCTTCTGCCTATCAGTGGTCGCAGTTGCGGCTATGCGCTAAATCCCCCGTCGGTGGTCAGGCCGACCCCTGTCGCGTAGGTGGCTTCAAGGCTTGCCAGATAGGCCGCCAGCGATGCGATCTCCTCGCCGGTACCGTAGCGGGGCAGCGCCATCACCTTCCGCACAAGCATTTTTGCAAAATCGCCCATGGCGGGGTTCAGGTCGTTTTCAACGGGGCCGGGTTGGACGTTGTTGATCGTGATCCCTCGCGGGGCAAGGTCGCGCGCCAGTCCCTTGACCAGCCCACACTTCGTATCGAGCCGATGTTGTCAAGGTCAGCCTTGCTCCTCCCTACACCGTGCATGGCAAACGCCTCTTGCGGGAGCACGGTGACAAAGGCTACGCGGTCTTTCGCTCGCCAGCTAAAAATGACCCCTCGGGTCGTGCCATGAGAGAGATGCCGAGCTTCCGGGCAAGCCGCTCAGACCGATCCGCGTGCTTTGGAGTATTCAGCGTCGAGAAGATGGAATAAGCTTCGTTGATGTGGGCGGCTGCAGAGTCGTGGTCGCCTCGGCTGTGGGCAAGCGAGGCTGTGAAGAAATGCGTCCGTCCTGCCTCGAATCCGGCACGGGTCGAGACGAAGCTCTCGAGCGCCTCCATGAGATGTTCTGCGGCCTCAGAAACGGCCCCTTCGGCCTGCGCGACCCGACCGATCACCTGATGGGACCAGCCGACCCCCAGCGCAAAACTGGCTTCCGCAGAGATATCCAGCGCGCGGCCGGCGACCTTTCGAGCCTTATCCAGCTGACCGCTCAAGAGATAGGCCTCACCCAGCATTGTCCGAAACCATGCCGCGTATTGCCGGGAGCGAACCTGGTCTCCGAGCTGGACGGCCTGTTCCAGAACGGGGACGGCAAGCGCGAAGTCGCCTCTTTCCGAATAAGCCTTGCCCAACACCGCGAGGACGAATGAAGTCTCAAATGGGTCCGGGGCAAGCTCGCGCGCGCGTTCGCTCATCCGGATGCCTGCCTCCCAGTCTCCTCGAGTGGCGTAGCTGAGACCGGCAATCATCGCCGCGTTGGCTCGGGCTCGGCGACTGCCGGTCGCCTCTCCAAGGGCTTCGAGCCTGGCCACAGCCTCGAGGGCGCCAACGAAATCCCCTTTGAAATAGCAGGAGTAGCTAAGGGCAAACAGCGCCTGGCTGAGCCAGAAGCGGTCTTCGGTCCTTTCCAGCAACAAGACCGCCTGGCGCCCGTGGGCGACTGCCTCATCCAGCACCCGGCCCGAATAGACGCATTCGACGGCGAGGGCTCGGTGAACTCTCCCCATAAGCGCCTCATCGCCGGATCGTGTGGCTTGCTCAAGGCTGCGCTCCAGCATCTCTGCGGCCTCGGCCCGGTGTCCCAGCCAGGCATGGGCAAAGCCGAGCCAGAAATAAAACTGGCCGGCGAGCGAGGGCTCTGCGAGCCGCTCCAGCGGGTCGCGGTAGGGAAGAAGAAGCGCGATGATCTCCTGGCGTTTCCCCAGGAAATGAAGCGAATGGGCTTGGCGGACAACCAGCTGGATCAGGCGGAGATCCCGGCCTTCGGCCGGCAGCCGGTCTGCATGGACGCGGGCCGCTTCCAAGGCGGCCACGGCCTCGGTGTGGACGTCAATCGCGGCCGCTTTTTCCGCAAACCGCATGAGATACTCCATGGCCTTCGGGGCGTTTTCGGTCTTCGAGTAGTGATAGGCCAAGCGATCATAGGCTTGGTCGAGACGGTCCGCATAAAGGGCCTCCAGGGCCCGACCCGCAGCCTCATGGAGGGTTTGGCGACGAGGGCTCAGCAGACTCGCGTATGCGACTTTCTGTGTCAGAGCATGTCGGAAGGTGTATTCAAGATCGGGGAAAATCTGGCTTTCGTAAAGAAACTCGGCGCCCTGCAGGACACCGAGACCGCGACGGAGGACCTCCTCGGGCTCTTCGGCGATAGCCTGCAGAAGGCTGAAGAGGACGTTTTTGCCGATGACGGCCGCAACTTGAAGGAGCCGCTTGTTCTCCGGCGCGAGCCGATCGATACGAGCGGCCAGGATCGACTGGGCCGTGGTCGGGACTTCAAAGCTTTGGGACGTCTTCACCAGCCGATAGGCACCGCGCTCACCCGTCAGGGCCTTTGTCTCGACTAATGTCCGGACGCTCTCTTCGAGGAAGAAGGGGTTCCCTTCGGTCCGCTCGATTAAGAGTCGTTTGAGCGGCTCCACGGTCGGGTCGACACCGAGCAGGGCCTTCAAGAGTTCGTCGGACGTCTCGGGGGACAGCGGGTCGATGCGGAGTTGCCGGTAATAGCTCTTCGCGCTCCAACCGTGCTGGTACTCGGGTCGGTAGTTTACCAGCAACAACAGACGCGCGGTCGGGAGACTCTCTACCAGGCTGTCGAGCAGCGCCTGAGTCTCGGTGTCGATCCAGTGAAGGTCCTCGAACATGACGATAAGCGGCTGCACCTGGCTTTCGCGGAGGAGCAAACGCTTGACCCCATCGAGGGTGCGCTGCCGCCGTTGCGAAGGCTCAAGGCGCTGCCATTCGGCATCTTCGACGGGGAGGTCCAGAAGGCCCAGAAGCGAGGGCAGCGCAGGCTCAAGGGCTCGATCCAAAGAAAGCAGCCTGCCTGTCACTTTCTCGCGGATCGTACGCGGGGCGTCCCGCGGCTCAATTTGGAAGTAGGCCCGAAGCAGGTCGCTGACCGGAAGGTATGCAGAGGCCTTGCCGAAGGAGACGGAGCCGCTCTCCACGACCAACCAGCTCTGAGTCCGATGTGAATGGATGAACTCCCAGTAAAGTCGAGACTTGCCCACGCCCGCCTCTCCGGTGACGGCCACGACCTGCCCGTGCCCTGCGCCGGCCTGGTTCAGCGCTCGGCGGAGCTGGTCCATCTCACTGTCCCGGCCGACGAAGCGAGTGAATCCCCGAGCGGCAGAGGCCTTAAAGCGTGAGCGCACCTTCCCGGCCCCGACGATCTCATAGATTTCGACCGGGGCCTCCAGCCCCTTCACTGCCCGAGGCCCCAGGGGTTTCACCTGAACATAATCTTCGGCCAGACGCAGCAGATCGGCCGACACCAGGATCGAGCCTGGCATCGCCATCTGTTCCATCCGGGCGGCCAGATGCGTCGTCTGTCCCACAGCCGTGTAGTCCATATGCAGGTCACTGCCGATCGCTCGGACGACGACATCCCCCGAGTTCAAACCCACCCGAATTTGAATGGGAAGCCCTTCCGTGCGATGAATCTCCTCGGCATACCGCTTCACCGTCTCTTGCATCCGGAGGGCCGCATAGCAGGCTCGTACGGCGTGATCCTCATGGGCGAGGGGCGCACCGAAGAGAGCCATGATGCCGTCGCCCATCACCTGGTTCACGGTACCCTCGTAACGGTGAACCGCCTCCATCATCCGTTCAATCACCGCGTCTAGAAGCTTCCGGGCCTCTTCAGGATCACGGTCCGTAAGAAGCTCCATCGACCCCTTCAAATCGGCAAATAAAACGGTTACTTGCTTACGCTCACCTTCGAGGGCACCCTTTGAGGTTAAAATTTTCTCAGCAAGGTGCCTTGGGGTATAGTTCCCGGGAGATGAAAAACGGCCAACAGGAGAAGTCGGCATGGCAGCCGGCTGTCCGCACTGGGAGCAAAATCTTGCAGTGGCCGAGAGCGTCGTGCCGCAATTAGCGCAATTCCTCGCAAGGGGCGTACCGCAGTTTTCGCAGAACTTCGCTTCGACGTTGCAATCGTGCTGGCATTGTGGACATTTCATAAGCAGCCCTCCTCGTCTGCTACGGAGTCGGACCATCTCAATCGAGTCAGGTTGCGATCGAAGTTGCCTGCCGGATTGGAAAACGGATTCCTGGAGGTTTGATCGGTGCCGATGTCGATTCCCATCATGCTGCTGAAATCCCCCGCTCAGCATCAAGGCGGTAACGCACCGTGTCGCTATGAAGCTACTGAACGCTCACAGGTTAACCCGTATTGGTGAACATAGGCATCCTCCCTCTCAGTGGGAAGTACCTTGCCGTTTCGCGTGAAGTCCCCGTTCCGCGGCTTTCCCTTTAGGTATCCTAATGTTCAGGGGGTAACACATGGCGAATGAGTCGAACTCCGATCGAGGGGTTCAAATGCTGGTGAGAAGCTGCCGTCAATCCTTCCGTCTGCCTGAGAATACCGAATCCTATTCGGAGACGGATAGACGGAATCGGATGGCAGATTTCCGGCAAGGGAGAGGCGATAGAACCCAAGGAAAACTCCTTCGTGCCGTATTGCGGCTTTGCTGGGGATATGCCGCCTGATGACACTGATGAAAGGCAGCGAAACCGCCCGAGCGCGCCCGCAGGCCACCTAGGATCGAAGGATATTTCACATGAAGAAGAACGTTACCCAGCAACTGATCGAGGCTCACCTGGTGGACGGGAATATGACGCCGGGGGCGGAAATTGGATTGCGCATCGATCAAACCCTGACGCAGGACGCCACCGGAACCATGGTGATGCTGGAGTTCGAGGCTATGCAGGTGCCCCGGGCCAAGACCGAGGTGTCGGCCCAGTACATCGATCACAATCTGCTGCAGACGGATTTCAAGAATGCCGACGATCACCTGTTTCTGCTGAGCGCGTGCAAAAAATTCGGCGTCTGATACAGTCGGCCGGGCAACGGGGTCAGCCACCCCGTTCACATGGAGCGCTTCGGAAAGCCGGGAAGAACCCTGCTGGGCTCCGACAGCCATACCCCGGCGGCCGGTTCTCTGGGGATGCTCGCCATGGGGGCGGGCGGCCTGGAGGTGGCCTTGGCCATGGCGGGCGAGCCGGTCCATCTGCGCATGCCCTCGGTCGTGGGGGTGCAGCTGACCGGCCGTCTGCCCGATTGGGTCATGGACCGGCATGTGATCGCCAACATGGGGACCGAACTGGGGGCCACGACCACGGTTTTCCCGTCCGATGAAACCGTTAGGCGGTTCCTGAAAACCCAGGGCCGGGAGGCCGACTGGGTCCCCATTGCGGCAGGCGAGAAGGCCGAATATGACGAAACGGATGCAACGGCTGCATCGGGATGGGCCAGGCTCCGGCCACCGGCAAGATCAGCCTCCGGACCGTTCCCCGCAACTTCCCCGGCCGCTCCGGCACAAAGGAGGATCAAGTCTATCTTTGCAGCCCGGAGACCGCAGCCGCTTCGGCGCTGACGGGCGTCATCACCGACCCTCGCACTTTAAACAGGGTCTATCCTCGGTTTGTGGAACCGGGGACGATCCGGATCAACACCCGCATGCTGCTGCCGCCCGCTGACCGGGGCATTCCCGTCGCACTGGAAAAAGGGCCCAACATCAAACCGCTGCCCATCTTCGAACCGCTGCCGGAGAACATTCGCGGACCGGTGCTGCTGAAGGTCAGCGACGACATTTCCATCGATGAAACCATGCCTGCCGGGTCCCGGGTGCTGCCCTATCGCAGCAACATCCCCGAAATCAGCCGATTCGTCTTCGCTCCGGTCGACGAAAGTTTCTATGAGCGCGCCAAGGTGCACAAAATCTAACGTGTGAAGAGATATGCCGCTTTCCGAAATTGCAGATTTGGTTCAGGCGGGCGGAGGATCCGGGCAATTAAGCGTTGGGTTATTTTTCAAATGACGTGATGAGTTTCTTCGCAGCCTCGGTAGCGGTCATCACCGGCCTGCCGATCATATCCGCGAGTGGAAGAATTTCTAAACCTTTCTCTGATAGTCCTTTTAGAATCAGGTCCACCTCACCGGCCCAGTGGGGCAGCAGAGACGGCTGGGCCAAATTGTCGTGCAAGAGCAAAATGTCATTGGCACGCACCCGTTTCAAGATTCTTCGCGACAGATGTCTTATGCGTCGATTCCCTCCATCCCAGGCCCGGCAGCTGAAGTTGACGACGAACATGCCTTCCTCTTGCATTAAGCGGCGCAATCGCGGGGAGGTGATCCCCATGGGAGGCCGGTAGGCCAAGGCGACGATGCCGAGGTCCTTCAGGGCACGTTGCGTGGCCTCTACTTCGTATTTCATCGTTTGGGTGCTTCGAAAGGCGCCTATCGGGTCGTGATGAAAAGAATGATTGGCCAAACTATGCCCTTGCGCAAGGATATCCTTGATCAGTTGCGGAAATCTCACGACTCTGTGGCCGGTCACGAAGAACGTTCCGGTGGTCCGATATTTTTTCAGCAGCCGCAGCAGTTCGGGTGTGGTCAGCGGATCGGGGCCGTCATCGAAGGTCAGGGCGACGGCCTTTCGGCTGCATGCCCCGCGACTGATCACCGGCAGGAAAAAACTGCTGGTCGGGATGAACGGGGCGGCCATGCACAACCCCATGAACGCGCCAAGAGGAATCAGCGCCAATCGGAGATCCACCCAAGCCAGAAGTGCGGCCGCAAGCAATGCGGCGCATCCGCTGCGGCCCGCCGGCGAGGGCGGCATGTATTTTGAAAAAACGCTTCTGATGGCACCCACCATGTTTTGATGGCCTCGTAGAAGCCATCCGCTTCGATGGCTTTGTACAAAGGCCAAGGTCGAGGCGCGTGAGTCTCGCGGAGCGAGGCGTACTTGCGTACGCCGCAGCGACAGCGAGATGAAGCGCAACGCCGAGATTGGCCTTTTTACGAAGCCATCTCCCGGCATCAGGCTTTCCTGGCAACCAGCCAGACGAGTTCTTCATCGCTCCCGGATGGGAGCGTGTGTTCCATCCGAAACCCCGATTGCACGACCAGGCGCTGCAATTGGTGCACGGGCCGATAATAAGCCGGAATCCAGGACACCTGCAGGATCATGTTCTGGAACCACCACGACCAGGGCAAGCGCCGCTTCGGCTGCAGCGAGGCCCGGATGACCAGGCTCCCGCCATCGCGTGTGCGCTCCCTCAGCCGATCGAGAGTTTCAGCGAAGTCCTCATCGGTCAGGAAATGCGCCATGTCGATCATCGTCGCCAAATCGGCATGCTCGCCGACATCGGGGATCTCCGGGGCCTGCCCCTGTGAGATAACACCCCTGTCGCCTACCGCCATAGCGGCGATCCGGACCCGCTCCGGCGAAGGTTCAATCCCGTGCAGGCGCGCCCCTGTGAACCTCTCAAGAAGCCAGCTTGCGGGTACGCCGTACCCCGTGCCGATGTCCAGAATCGTCTTGACGTCGACGGCGGATCGAAACATCTGTTCCATTTCGGGGAACATCGGATCCAAGCGCATCTTGAACCGTGCAAACAGCCTTGGATAGGCCTCCATGTAGCGGTATCGGTTCAACACCCGCTCCTTAAGGGTGCTGCCGTGGACGACCCGTTCCTGCCGGTGCTTTTGAATAGCGCCCAACACCGGGGGCAGAATGAAGAACGCCCCGATCATCGAGTATGCGATGCCCAGAAACGCGGTGATGCCGGTGCTTCGCAGCAAGGAGTGGTCGGCTCCCCACATGGCCCCGAATCCGAACAGGGTGGTTACAGCGGAAAGGAAGACGGCCATTCGAATCCGGCCGAAACAAGGATGGTTCAAGGTACCGTGACGCTGATACGTTCGGACAAAAAAAATGGAGTAATCGATCCCGATGCCGAAAACGATGATCGACAGCATCAACCCAGGAATGTCCAGGGGGTGACCCATGATATGCAACGTGCCCAGGGTACTGATCATCGCAAAGATCAACGGCAACATGCACGCCAACGTGAGTGCCGCATCTAGAAGGAAAAAGGCAACAAGGACGACCCCGCTGATGACATTGATCAGAAAGAACGTGACCCCGGTTCTGAACAGAAGGTCCCCGATGCTTTTGGAAAAAAATTGCGGATCGAACAGCTTGGCTGAGGATTTATACGCTTCAAAAAACCGCTTGGCGTCATAATTCGGCCCGGTGGTCAAAGTGGACACCTGGATCCATTTGGACCCATCCGCACTCCTGGAAATACCCAGAAAGCCGGGGAACTGCTCGAGCAACTGAGCATCCCCGGCGGGGGCGGAGGTTGCGCTCAGCATGGCGTAGAAGGCGGCAAATGCATCCTCCGCAAACCCCATCGAAGCCGATAGATTCCCGATGGCGCGTTTCAGGGTTTCGATTCGTTCAGGGCTCCAAAACGCTCTCCAGGCACTAAAATTTTTCTGACGCAACTCCCCTCCCGGAACAATCATGGAGGACACAAAGCCTGACGCTAAAACCCCCGCGCGCAGATCCGCGTTGATCTTTTCAAAAAGGACATCGCCCCGATGCTGGAGTTCCTCGATCGATTGCCCTTCCGCCAGCACGTAGACTTTGTCGAATATGCCGCCCCACACGTCGGTGATCAGCTTTTCGGCGGCGATGGTTTCGGCACCGACGGTGTTCATGGCTTGCAGGCTCACATTGAAAACCGGCTTTGCGAAAAAAACCATGACGCCGGCAAAAATGGCCGCCCCCCACAACCCTTTCCGACCCGTGCCGGCGAGCGCATCCGCGACTTTCTGCAGGTGAAGCGACCGCTGGCCTCCCGGCGGCAGGACCGGGAAGATCCTGGGGAAAACCGCATGCACGATGAGAAAGCACAACCCCAGGCCCAACATCGTAAACTGCCCCAACTGGACAAACACCGGAAACCCGCTGAAACATAGCGTTCCAAATGCGGCAACGGTGGTCAGCGCCGCCAACAGACCCATGTCCCGCACCTCTTCGGAGGCCACCTTTCCAAACGTGTTGTAGGGCCGGTCAAGAAAGAGGAGATAGGCAATGCCCTGATCGACGCTGAAGGATATGATCGCACCCCCGAAACCGAGCACCAAAATCGATATGGACCTGTGGAAAAGTGAAAAGATGAAATAGGCGAGCATGGTTCCGGCCACTGCCGGCAACAGGGAAAAAAGACCGATAACCGGTCGGCAGAATGAAAAAAAAAGCAGTACCGCAATGCCGATGGTGGACAAGGCCACCGCGAAGCCGATGTCTTGTTTGATGATCCGCTGATTGTCCAGGGCGGCCCGATAAGCCCCGGCCGTGGTCAGAAAGACCCGCTGGCCCGCATGGCCATAGATTTGGTTGACTTCGGCCGCAATGCGGTTCATCCGGTCTTTAATTAAACCGGCAAATTCGGTCGCCGTGCTCGATGCCATCGGGCTGGCAATGACCAGCAGGTGCCGGCTGTCGGCCGACAAGAGGTTTCCGCGGTAGATGCGAGCGCCGGTGGATGGAGCCAGATGAGACAATCGCGATAGAACAAGGCCTCTGAAATTCAGGGGGTCTTTTGAAATCAACGCAGCCTGGCCGATGCTTTCCAGTCCCAGCAAACTGGCGTGGATGTGTTCCAGGCGCCCCCGTATTTCCTCGGGCGTCAGGAGCGGTTGAATTTGATCTCGCAACTCCTCTGCGGTAAAGAGGGCCGGCAGGTTCGCGGACACATAATCCAGCAGATCCGGCATAAGCGTCTGGGCATCTTCAATGCCGACGCTTCTGAACAACTCGCTCTCTTTCAGCTGAGCTTCGACGGCCTTGCCGCATTCGATCAGAACGTCCAGATCGGCCTTCTTGAGGGAGACATCGACGACCACCTGGTTTTGCATGGGGTGATTCAGAAGAACGTAGGTGGCGTCCGATAGGACCGGATCCGTTTTGGGAAGAGAGCCGAGGATGTCCGTATCGACATCCAGCCGGTACAGGCCCACGCCGAACAGGCCGGACGTGATCAGGACCGTCAGCAACAAGAAGCGCCAATTCACGGGTAATATCTTCATCGTCGGTCAAAACCGCGCTACCAGCAGGAGCAGGAGCATGATTAAGAAAATGTGGATTCCTATAACCGTCCATCGGTTTCGATGATACCATTCATTCATCTTCTGGATTTTTAGAAGTCCTCCGCACAACCTCCTGAACCGATCTACCTTCCGGGTGCGCATGTTGTCCGTCCGGGCATTGCTCTGGAACGCAAACGAGGGGTAGGCCGCATAATACTCCCCGGCCAGAGTGCCCAGCAGGGCATCGTAGGGGATGTTGCTGCATGGCGTGCCGAGCAAGGTCTCGGCGAAACTGCGCTGCACGACGTAGGCATGCGTCAGGCTGCGGTAACGCACCTTCAAAACGGAGTTGTTTTCGGTTCTCTGACTGCCGGAGGATAGGCATCCGAAGAAGAAAATTCTCCATGCGGAAGTTGTTGATAGAAAATGAACGCAATCTGCCAGAACCTTAAAGCTGAATCGGTCAAAAACGATATCATCTTCAAAAATGACCATGGTCTGTGCATCGGCACGGATTCCATTTCGCATACACTTCATGTGGGATTCGTATATCCCCTGTTCGTTGTCGATCGGGTGTTTTTTTTCAATGACAAACTCCACCCGCTCCGTCAGCCCGACGCGGCCGAATTGCTTCTGCGCCTCCCGGCGGCGGTCGCCGCGCTCGTCGAGGGAGATGCAATAGATCCGGTCAAAAAAGGACCATGGGCTGGGCTGGGATGGGGATGGCATTTTTCCCACGAAGAGCAGACGCCTTTCAAATAAAATGACCCCGAAGGGAATGACGGCGAGTTGCACATCCCGGACCGGAGCAGCCGTTTCATACCAGTTTAGCAGCCACCTTTCAACTCGCCGCCCTCATCCCCCGTCTATCCGGGTGTCGAAAAACAAGCATCAGGCCGTCAGCCAAGGCGCGTGGTGATTTGGAAAGCGCAGCATATCGGCTGATAGGGGAGTATTTTTCTTTTTTTCGGTTTCATGGTATTTTGTTATGCATGCGCTTGGTGCCCGCAGAGGTTTATACGGCGGCAGCAACCACGTGACCTTAATTCTTGCGGATAAGCGAAAGGAGAGAGGGAATGCGTCTGAATCGAAAAGGGATGTTATCTTTTTCATTGCTGGCGGCCATTTTTGCCATTTGTGCGTGTGCCGGCAGGCAGAATACCACGGCTGCCAAGGACGAAACCGCGAAACCCGCCGCCGAATCGCAATCCGCAACCTTGGAGTCCGTGCGACAGGCCAAACCCTTGAAAACCAGCTTCAACAATTTGCTTTTCGAAGAGCTCAAAACTACGGATGTCATCAAGAAAGACTACAGCGATGCTTTAGTTGAATTCGAGAATAGCGTCGTCTCCAATCTGAAAGGCAAAAACGCTTTTGCCCGAGTGGAACGCGACTCGGGGGCCAAGCCTGCCGGAAAATCCCTGCGGGTGGAACTGAAAATCCCGGACATGCGGTTAACGAGCTCTGGGGCCCGATTCTGGGGTGGCGCCCTTGCCGGAAATTCCTTCATGAACGTGGAACTGACGCTGGTGGATGGCGCCTCGGGCAAGACGCTCCGAACCGAAACGATTTCCGCCAGCAACAACGCCTGGGCAGCCGCCTATTCCTTTGGCGGCAGCGACAGATCGCTGCCGACCGACATGGGCCAGATCGTTGCCGAATACCTCTACACGGTGGTCCCCGCGAAAAAATAGCGCGCAGAAGTGATCATGGCCGAGGGTGTCACGTCTGCGGGCAGGCAGGATCATACGACCCGCATGAAGTCACGTATCATCAAAAAAGTTGCCGCCACCCCATTCGTGCGCAACGCCATCGCGGAAAAAGCGGATCTGACCGCTTTCAAGCAAAAGCCCTCCGCCAGGATCCTGTTGGGCGTATTTCTCATCGGCTTCAGCTACATCATCGGATGGCCGGCCGTCGCTGCGCTGGCGGGCCTGGCTATTTATCTCCAGAAGCCCCTGGTGGCGATAATCGGCGGGCCGGTGGCGTACGCTTTCTCCCATTTGGTTTTTCTGGCGGGAATGTATCTGGCCGGAGCTAAATATTCAGCTATTTTTTTGCGGTGGGCGACACGGATCGTTATGGAAAAATTAATACAGAAATATACATGATACGGACGTCGAAAAAGGTAGACCCAATGCCCTCTTTTGTTCCGGCATCCGTTTGATTTTAAGATGAGAAGCGGTTTTACACCCGGCAGACCAGCGTAAAAACATGCCGTCCCACCACAGCATGAACCGCGCTAAACGGGCCTTGGTCGTCGATTTGAAACCGGCTCTCAGAAGAACCAACGCTTCGGACCTGGACGCGATTCCACGCATCGGTCAGCCTGATGTCAAGGGCCTTGGTCACCGCTTCTTTTATCGACCATATTCTAACGGCGGCATCGATTTCACCGAGTCGTGACTGGCGCACGAGGGCTTGCTCCGGCTCACTCATGAACAAGGATCGGGATTTCAACACCCGCTCGGACGTCTTTTCCACGTCAATCCCCACCCGCCCGGTGCTGGCCGCTGCCACGGCGAACCGGTCGTCATGCGAGACCGAACATGAATAAGCCGAACGCCCGTCGGTCAGAGGGCAGCAGGGGTGCAGTCGGTCTGCACAAACGGTGGTGATGGCCCGGGGATCGGTTTGGCTGTCATGATCCGAGAGGGTTCGTGAAAGCCGCTTACAGGCCAGGCGCGCCGCGAGGTAGCTTTTCCTGCGCCGGTCGCTCATGTTTTCAAAGCGCTTGCGCTCATCCGCCGAAAGCGTCTTGCCGGCAAAAGGCGCTACCGTTCTCAACTCGACCACCGTCAAGGCGTTGCACTCGGCAGCCATCCGCTCCGTTGTCTGATCCGCCTCCGTGATCTTAATCCATTGAGGGGGGGACGTCTTTCCGCCGCTGACATCCCGCATGCGAAGGCCGGAGCAGGCCTCGCAAAGGCACCCGTCGCGATCGAAAATCCGCAGATCGAACATCAGCAGGCCTGCATCGGTCTGGACATGCATGACGTGTGCAAAATAGGTCTCGCCGGCACGGGTCGGTGCATATACCCGGCACCGGTCCATGGCGACGGGGAAAGCGACGATCCCGGCAAAGCGTTGTCCCCAGACACAGGCGGCGTGAAAGGCCGCATCGCGGGCAAACGGGGACCCGAGGTGGTTCGATAGGTCCGTGCCCGTCTCGCCGGCCGGCGTCCTGATTTCTGCGATTGCACCTTGATGGGCAACGTGCAGCATCGCCAGGTTTCGATAGGAGGGCCCGAACGGAATAAGGCCTGGATAGATTTTCTCCGTCGGGACGGAAAAGCAGACCCCCTCCAGCGCTGATGCCAGATCCAATGCAAGCGGTGAGATCCGGGGCTCTTGTTGGGGGAATATCAAAGTGGCATGGGCCTTGACCCGTGTCAGGGCTGCTTTTTTCGATTGGGTTCGTGTCGTCAGCACGGCTTTGACATCGCCGTTCTCATAGACCGAAATGTCACAGGATGCCGATACTCGATCGGTGTGAGGTGCCATGTACAAGAATTTGTCGAACTGCAAGCCGGTCATAGCGGTCACAGCCGTTGCCGGGCGAAAACGCTTCACCGCTGCCGCCAACACCTCCATGGCTTCCACAGCGGGCAATACGGCGTGACCGTCAACGCAATGATCATTCAAGTAGACTGGAATCGGAATATCCAGGGGCAAACGCGCGGATTCGATTATTCCGGGAAAATCTTCCATAGGTGGGCCGTTTTTTCATCTACTTCCACTGGAGTTTTTCTGGCATTGACTGCACAATGCCGCGTAAATCCCCTGCAGGCGATCTCCTGGGTCTGCTCATGCGTCACCACATAATCGAAACGCAGCCTCACCCTTTCAAGAAGCGCGGGCCGGGTGTAAATACACACGGCGTCATCGTAGTAGACCGGACTGAAATAGTTGACTTCGATTTGAATGATCGGATAGATAAAGCCGCTTTCCTCGATTTCCTTGTACGAGTAGGCGGTTTCACGCATCAGAGAGGCCCGTCCGAATTCGAAATAGCGCAAAAAATTGGCGTGGTAAACCACTTGGGAACGGTCGGTATCCGCATATAGGGCCCTGAGCCTGCTGCAATGCCATACAAAACCCTCTGTTTCATCCCTGACATAGGGTTTGTTACGATCAATCGCTACAGGGACAAACGGCTTCGGTCTCATATCATACTCCTCTGAATACGATGCAGCAGTTGGTGCCACCGAAACCGAAGGAATTGGACAAGAAAAACTCGTACCGATGCCTGCGGGCGAAATGGGGGACCACGTCCACATCTGCCAGTTCAGGGTCGGGAATATGGTTCACCGTCGGCAGTATCAGCCCCTGCTGCATCGCCTCGATCCCCAGCGCAGCCTCGATCGCAGCGGAAGCCCCCAGCGTGTGTCCTATCTGGGACTTGTTTGAAGATACAGGTATCTTTCCAAGATGTTTGCCGAATACGTCTCGCAGACACTCGATCTCGATTTTATCGCCCTTCTGGGTCGATGTGCCATGCGCGTTCACATAAGCGATGTCTTGCGGCGCCAGGCCGGCGTCGTTAATAGCGTCCCGGATGGCCCGGATGATCGTTTTGGCATTGGGCAATGTGAAGTGATGGGCATCGGAGGTCCAACCGATTCCCATCACTTCGGCCTTCGCAGTCAAGCCGCACGCCGATAGTTTCTCTTCGGCGGCCAGGACCAAAACCCCCGCCCCTTCCGAAAGAACGATACCTTTGCGGTCGACACTGAATGGACGGGATGCCTGGGTCGGGTCATTATGGGCGCGGTCTTTGGGGCCGACATAAATGCTGGCCAGCATATTGGCAAATCCCTGAATGATTTCAGGCAGCAGGCAGAAATCAACACCGCCGACAAGGGCAAAATCGCAATCTCCGTCCCGGATCATCCGGGCACCGATACCGATGGCGTGGTTTCCGGACGCGCAGGCCCCCTGGGGAGAAAATATCGGCCCGGTAAAACCCGTCAGAATGCCGGTCTTGCTGGATGGAAGGTTGGCGCAGAGATTGGGCAACAGATAGGGGCTGACCTTCGTCGGCCCCCGGTTCACATAGTTGTCCATGGCGACCCGAAACGCATCCGTGCCATTCAAGGCAGATCCTATCAGACAGGCGGTTCTTGGGCCGGTGTCATTGTTGATTTCCAGTCCCGCCCGAAGCAGGGCCTCCTTGCAGACCGCCATGGTCAGAAAAACATAGCCGGCGTTCCAGTTGTAGGCCTCGCGCGGGGCCATGAAATCAAGCGCCATCGGATCCCAATCCGGAATCTCCCCCACAATGGCGGAACCCGAATCCACCCGGAACCGGGTCAGCCTTCTGAATCCCGCTTCTCCCTTCACCGCCCGCTGCCAGGTGGTTTCAAACGTCTTGCCCAATGGGGTGGCTGCGCCGTAGCCCACAACAAAGACGCGTCTATTCAGAGGTGCTTTCATTTGTAAAAGCTTTGCAAGGATGCTCAACGCGGATCATGCCTCGCTTCAACTTCACCTCCGTGCAAAACCATGCACGCATTGCAACCCCCGAAGCCGAAAGAATTCTTCAGCACGAACTCCTGCTGCATCCGGCGGGCCCCCTCGGGGACACAGTCGAGAACCAATTCCGGATCCGGTGTATAATTGATCGTCGGCAGGACGGTGCCCCTCAGCATCCCTTCCATGGCAAAGATGGACTCAATGGCGCTGGAGGCTCCCATGGCATGACCGATCATCGACTTGTTCGCCGTGACCGGTGGGATCCGCTCCCCAAATAACGCTTTCAAGGCCTGATATTCCACCTTGTCGCCTATCTTCGTGGATGCGGCGTGCGCATTCACGGCGGCGATGTCCTGCACGGATATCCGCGCATTGTCAATGCTGTCGGCCATGCAGCCCGCAACAGTTCTCAGATTAGGCGCCACAAAGTGATGCGCATCTGAATTCATGCTCCATCCGGCGATTTCGATGGCATATTCCAGGCCGTGCGCATCGGCGAAGGCTTTGGTCGCCAAGATGACGCAGCCGGCACCTTCCGAAATGACAAAGCCCTGGCGATCGATAGAGAAAGGGCGGCTGGCTCGGTGCGGTGGTTCGTCCCGCTGGCCGGGTTTGATCTGATAGGCGCCGTTCATCGTCGCAAATCCGGCCACGATCGGCTCGACCAGGGCGAAGTCGACGGCCCCGCAAATGGCCACATCGGCCCGGCCTGCATCCAGAAGCAAGGCGCCGATGATCATTGAGGTCACGCCGGTGGCACACGCCGTTATTGTCGCCGTCAAAGGGCCGGTCGCCCCTGTTAAAATGGATATTTTGCCACCCACCATGTTGATGCATGAATTGGGATTGGCATAGGGAGGCGGCATCTTGCCCTCGGCGATCATGCGTCGATCGGCTGCCAGAACGGCATCCTGGCCGCCGATGGCGGAACTGAAGGTCACGGCCACCCTGGGCGACAGCTCCGGGGTGATCTCGATCCCACTGTTGGCGAGCGCCCGGTGCACCACCAGCATCGCATATTTAAAAATCGGCGACGGCCAGAGCGCCAGGCTGCGGGGGCTCAAGAAGGTGTAAGGGGTGACATCGATTTCGGCAACTTCTCCGGAAATTTGAACCGGGAAGGTGCGTTCCATTGGGAAGCGTGTCAGCCGACCGAGCCCGCTTTCTCCCCGTTCGGCCCGCTCCCACTGGGTCGCAAGATCCGTCCCGAGCGCGGAAACCGCATCATAGCCCACAATAACGTTTTTTTTTGCCATGAGTGATGAACTCGCAATCGGCCATCCATCCGGGAACGGCGATGGACTTCAAAACAGCGCCGGAGGGACACCGCGCTTACCAGGGCATAAACTGATAGAGCTTGGCAAACATTTCGTAGACTTCAATCCAATTCTGCAGGTCCCGGGTCGTTTGGATGTGTGCGCGCTTGTTCACCATGACCCAACTCATATGCGCAGCGCCGTCCTTGCAGGTACCGCAGTCTCTGGTTTCCGACGTGCAGCAGCGGTGCATGGTGTTAAGGTCCGATGCCCACCGGATGAATGCGATCAGGCGCTTGGGGGCCGGCCGGCGGTGGTCCAGCGGTTGCGTCACGGAGGGGCACTCGTTCCAACCGAAGCTGCGGCCCAGCATTTTTCCGGTGGTAATGATTTCATGGTAGTATTTCGAAGAGATGACGGTCTCCGGGTAGGCATCCAGCATGGCATCCATCTCGACGCGAATCGCATCGAGTTGTTCCGGGGTCCACGAAAACCCGCTGACACCTTCATCGTTGGAAAGAAGCTGCATGTGGACCTTCAAGCCCACGTCTTTTATCTTGCGTATGATCCCCTCTGTTTGCCCGATCTGCCGCGGGGTAATTGTGTAAAGGTAGTAGACATGGGGGTCGCCCTCGTAATGTTTGCTCGATATGGCGAAGGTGTCTTTTCCGCGCAGAAGCTTTTCAGCATGCTCGTCCCCCCACAATGAAATTCCCAGCATCATGTCCGGAAACCGGTCCCGGGGAACTTTAATCAATCCGTTGGTCGCGACGAAGGTGGGCAGACGCTTGTAAAAGGCTTCGACCCGGTCGAGGCAAAGGGTGGGTTCTCCGCCGATCAATATGGCCAGGTTCACACCTCGCCGGGTTTCCCGGTCGATAAACGCCTCCCATTTTTGGATATCATTTTCCTCGAGGGCCGCCTTGTGTTCGTTCGAGGAGAAGAAAAAGCAGCCCTTGCAGCGCAGATTGCACCGATTGGTCACATCGTAGATGGAGCTTCGAATGTTTAATTTGGAAATTTTTTTATACCGCTCATACCATTCTGGATTCAGCAACGAACTGACGGTCTTCATTTTTAATAAATCTCATGCCCGGGCGGGGCGATCGGGTTATCTGATAGGTTGGGTCCCTTTTCATATCCCATGACCCAGACCGCAAGGTACGTGTCCACATAGTCGAGCCAGGCTTTGAAGAGCTCCGGATCCGTGGCATGACGGAACATCCGGGCCGTGACCACCGCACTGCCGGCGGCGTAGTGCCGGCAGTCGTGGCAATCGGTATCCGGCACACAACAGGCCGCACTTCGATTCCAGGACAGGTCCGTCCGATACTGTCGGAAAGAGCGCCCGAGCCCGATAGCGGTGGACGGATTCATGCGCGGATAGGGGCAGCTGAATAGGTCGTGCAGCCCTGAGGTGTGAGTATGGGCGACGGCGCTGTAAGGAGAAAACAGGACCGTGCCCGGATATTTTTCCAACAAGCCGAGCATGGCTTTTCGGCATTCCGTGAGCGAGTCCGCGGTGTGGCGCAGAGGCCCGTCATACCCCGTCGGCGCTGAGAACATGTTGAAGGTCAGCCGGCACCCGTCGGCCGCCAGAATTTCTGCGACGGGCCGGGCCTGGTCGATGTTCTCCCGTGTAAAGGTATAGACGAAAACAGCCCTGGGATCATTCCGGTAATTTTTGATCTGCCGCTTGAGCATGTTCTTGGCATTGCGAATGTTCAGGGTGGTCTCATCCGAGCCCCACACGGAAATGTGAATCCGGTATTGGATCGACTCCGGAATAAATATCAACCCGTTGGTGGCAATAGCTCCCAGAGGAATTTCCTGATGGCAGACCTCACAGAGATCGATGGCCAGCGAAGGTTCGGCGCCGGCCAGAACAACGTAGGTGATCCCTCTTTCTTTTTCGGCCTGCATCAGTGAGCGCCAGGCCTCCAAGTCCTTGTTTTCCAGCGCAAACTGTTTGTCCCCCTCATAATAATAGCACCCGTCGCATCGAATATTGCAGCGGTTGGTCATGTCATAGGTAGATTCCCGCAGGAAAAACCATTTCTTGACCTTCTGCCAGCGCTCCAGAATTCCGGGCTGGACCAGAATTTCCGAAAATTTCCATTCCGTTGCGGGTAGCGGGTTTCCTCCACCACCGTGGTTTTCGGTTGACATCGCCACCATTCTCTCCGGATTCACACAGCGGCCCCTTCGGCGGCCTTTTCTTTCAACTTCCGTTCGATATACTCTGAAATCAACTGCACACTGGTCAGCTTGGGATAGTCGTCTTCATCGATTCTAATGCGATATTCATCGCGGATCACCAACGCAACCGTAGCCAGATCCATGCTGTCGATGCCCACTTCGTCAACCAGGTCGATTGCAGGATCAAACGTTTCCGGCGTCACGTCTTCGAGTTTAAGCTCCTGAATCATGATTTCGGCAACCCGCATAAGAATTTTATCAATGCCCGTGTCACTTGCCATTATGCCGTGCTCCTTGTTCGCAAAATTTTGACCCCATCAAGGCTCAAGAATGTCGTTTCGTCTCCATAGAAGTGGCTTCACAACCCCGTCTGACGCCCGATGGCGGCGTTGCAGGCTTCTCGAAATGCTCACAACCGGCCGTGGTTGCTGCGCTTACGAATCAGCCTGCGCCTTGCCCTCGGGCATGATCCGAGGGTGTGAAACCACTTCTGCTGTCATGGTGCCGCTGCAGGCGAGATCGTCTCCGGCGATAATGCGAAATGCATACACTCCTTGCCGGTCCTCCTTGGGCGTAATAACAACCTTCAGGCAATCTTGAGGCCTGATTATTTTTTTGAATTTGACGCGGCTGAAGCCGGTAATGCTGATGTGACATCCCAGCGCCTTGCACACGGCATCGTAGGCGATGCCGAGCTGGGCAATTCCCGGAAGGATCGGCTCTCCGGGGAAATGACCGTAAAACCAGAGCGATTCCGGGGAGATTTGCAGGTTGGTGTGTATTTCGCCCGTATCGGACGTTTCAACCCGATCCAACACATGCCAAGCGAGCGCGTCATTCACCGAATCAGATACTCCTATAGCGGGCTGGAATGCCCGCACGCGTGCATTTTAGATGCGATACGAGTCACCGACTCGCCGCCTGAAATAGTCGCGGTCTATGTTTGGGGGGAAAAAAGCCCCCTGGGGGCTTACGGCCTGCATTCCAGGTATAACAGCCTCTGCTCCCTGGTCACTTTTTAAGCCGCGGAGAGTTTTCATGGATGTATGCGGCCAGGGTTGATAGACTCGCGAAGACCTTCTCCCCGAGTTCGCGGTTATCGATCCGAACCCCATACTCCTTTTCGATCATAATGACCATTTCCAACACGTCGATGGAATCGAGCCCCAGGCTGCCGCCCACGAGAGGGCCATCGACATCCATAGTTGCCGGCGATGCCCCAGCCAGATCCAGGATATCAACGATCCTGACCTTAAGTTCGTTTATCAGTTCTTCCATTCAGCTTCCTTTACACTGCCGGCATATTATTGTATCTTTTCGTTGTGCTGGAACGCACTTTAACGAATAATATTATTGAAAAATGGTCACGTTTACAACCTTTTTTCTATAGAATACCAGACCCGGAATGAACTCCAACGACGTACGGCCCGAAAACATACTGCCCCACCGCGGTCGAATGTTGCTGATCGACGAGATTCTCGAAGTGGATGACGACGGCGCCGTGACCCGGTCGGTTGTAACGGAAAGATGGCCGCTTTTCAACGGTCGGGACGTCAACGCCATCGTGCTGATCGAGTTGGTGGCCCAAACAGCTGGGGTCCACAACGGGTGGATCCGGGATAAATTGCATGGTTCCGCGGCCGATAAGAAAGGCTGGATTGTCGGAATCCGTCAGGCACGCCTGGCGGTGGACTCCATTCCTCTCAGAACCGGGCTCATCACGCGCGCGAAAAACCAGATGGAGTTCGAAGGGTTCCGCGATATCTACGGTACGGTCGAGATGGAGACACACATCGTTGCTGAAATAGCGCTCCAACTGCTGCGGTCCGATGCCACGGCGTAAAAACCAAAATACGTATCGCTCAACTCAGGTTGCATCACCTCCTGTTCATCGCCATGGCGGCGAGGGGATTTATGACGGATAGTTCCGGGCAAAAACTGGCCATCGTAACCGGTGCGAGCAAAGGCATCGGCCGGGCCGTAAGCGTCGAACTGGCGCGCTGCGGCTTTTTCATAATCGTCAATTACCGGTCCGATGAACCCGGTGCAGCGGAAACGCTCAGAAGGGTCGAAGCTCAGGGCAGCGCAGGAGAGATCATGCAGTTTGACGTTGCCGACTTTGATGCCACCCAGTCGGCCGTCAGTCAAATCGTTGCGCGTCATGATACGATCGACGTGCTGGTGAGCAATGCCGGCATCACGGCCGACCAGCTTTTTGTGTTGATGTCCAGGAAGGAATGGCATTCGGTGATTGATACGAGCCTGCACGGATTCCACAATATCGCCCGGCCGGTGCTCGAAAAAATGGTGACGGAAAAAAAAGGGTCGATCGTCTCCATTGCCTCTGTTTCTGCGATGATGGGCAACCGGGGGCAGGCCAACTATGCGGCGGCCAAGGCCGGCCTGATCGGTGCCAGCCGGGCGATTGCGGCTGAAGTTGCGCGCCTGGGGGTGCGCGTTAATGTCGTAGCCCCGGGTCTGATTGCAACCGACATGATCAAGAATTTCCCACTGACAAACATCAAATCCCTTATTCCCATGGCCCGGATCGGGCAACCGGAAGAAGTCGCAAAAGTCGTCCGGTTTCTCTGCTCGGACGATGCCTCTTACATCACCGGGCAAGTCATTGCCGTCAACGGCGGCATGTGCTGATGCCTTCGAGCGAAGCCATCCCAGCACTTTATTTTTGAACGCATTCAAAACATCAGATGACGGAATTATCCTGATGGCAGATTATAGAACCGGAGGCCTCATCCGGACCGCTGCGGTCCTGATGGCGGCCTGCCTTTCGATCGGTTGGGGGTCCAGTTGGAAAGAGCTCAAATCCGCCGCCGGCCCTATAAAATCGATTCGCGCCGAGTTTGTCCAGGAAAAGCACATGAAGATCCTCGCCCGGCCGCTCGTATCATCCGGAGTCTTCTATTATCAGGCCCCTGCCTCCCTGCGCTGGGAATATCAGGCACCTGTGCGGAACATTCTTTTGATGAACAACGATCGCACGGAACGCTATGTTGCGACCGATACGGGCCTGGTAAAGGAGGCGGGCGTAGATCTTCAAGCCATGCAAGTTGTGCTGGAACAGATCGCACAATGGCTCGACGGCCGGTTTGACGAAAATCCGATGTTCGCGGCGAGCTTGGTCCCCGGTCCCAAAATCATCCTGGTCCCGAAGGAGAAGGCCTTTGCCAAGATGATTCAGCGCATCGAAATCGTGCTTTCCAAGCGCCCCGGGATCATCGAGACCGTCACCATTTATGAAACCGATGACTCCTTTACAAGACTGGCGTTCAAAAACGTTGTCCTCAACCAGCCCATGGACGAGTCCATTTTTCGGAAGGCTTCGTGACAAGACGACTCCTGATGTTTCCAATGCTGTTGCTGTTGCTGGCCTGCGCTCGTCTTCCGGCAATCACCCCTACAGCCGCCGGACCCCCGTCCGGGCTCAGGCAAGAGTCCTGCAACATCTTTCCGGTTGGCAAATGGCAGTTCTTTCATTCCATTAGAGCCCAAATGCCGGGTGGCATGAACTTCGTGATGATGGGCGTGACGGTGATGTCTTCCCGGCTCCGTACGAGCCGGAGCGTGATCATGACTTTGGAGGGGTTCGTGGTGTTCGATGGCGAACATGATCAACACCTTATCGTTCACCGGGCACTTCCGCCGTTTGATTCACCGCATTTTGCCGAAGGTCTCATAGATGACATTCGGCTGATTTTTTTGGAACCCGGCGGGCCGCTGATCGGCTTCGGCGAGTTGGAGAACGGCTCTGTCGTGTGCCGTCATGCAACCCCGGACGGCGGCGCCGTTGATATCATGCCTCAGCGCGATGGTGCCTGGGAGCTGCGGCGCTATAGCCCGGACCATCGCCTGATCCGAACCGTCAGGGCTCTGCCGGGTGCCAAAAGCAGGGCCGGTTTTCCGGAAGCGCTTGAACTGGCTGCCTACGGGGACCAAGCCTATAAACTGACCCTGACGCTGGTGGAAGCGGTTCAGGTCGAACCTTGATGGCTTTTTTCGAGTCCACCAACCTTAGATTGTTCAAGGGTTTTAACTATGAAATTCATTTTGATTTATCCCAAGTGGCCCAAACTTGACCGCCAGACAGAATTTCATCTGCCGCCCCACGGTCCGGTCGTATTTGCCGCAACCTTGCCGGATGACGTCGAGGTGGTTTTTATCGACGAAAATGTGCAGCCGATCGATTTTGACGAACCGGCGGATTTCGTCGGCATTTCGGTCATGCTGACCATCCAGATCAAACGCGGCTGGGAAATCGCGGATTATTACCGAAAAAAGGGGATAAAGGTCATCTTCGGCGGCATTGCCGCCATGCTCCACGCCGAGGAAACCTTAGCCCATGCCGATGCCGTTTTTCTTGGCGAGGCCGAGGGGCGAATGGCGGAGGTTTTCGCCGACCTTCGAAAAGGAGAGCTGAAAAAAGTATACAACTATCTGGACGACCGGCCGCCGATCGAAATCGTCGGCCCGGCCCGGCGCGATATCCTGAAAAAGGGCCTCTACAACTACCGGGGCATTCAGATGGTCGACCTGGTGCACGCCTCGCGCGGATGCCGGTATAATTGTTATCCCTGTGCGGTGGCGTATCTGGGCGGCAGAAAATTCCGGCCCCGGCCGATTGAAAAATCAATCGCCGAGATGGCCGGCATCGACAACAATCGCCTGTTCATCGTCGACAACTCCCTGGCTCAGGACACCCAGTGGGAGATGGATCTGTTCCGGGAAATGATCCCCCTGAAAAAAAAATGGGTCAGCCATCCCATCGAGGACAAACCCGCAGTACTCGACCTGGCGGCCCAAGCCGGTGCCTGGTATGTGTACCAGGCCGTATTCGACACTTCGGATTATATCCGCGAACGCATCAAACGGTATCATGATTATGGCATCTCCGTCGAAGGCACCATCCTGCTCGGACTTGACGATCACACGGAAGACGGCATCAAGCGGCTGGTTGATTTTCTTCTGGAAATCGAACCTGGATCTGGCGGAGTTCACGGTACTGACCCCTTTTCCCCACACCCGGGCCTACGAGGAACTGAAAGGACAGGACCGAATTTTTTCGTTTGACTGGAATGCCTATTCGGCCGACCGCGTCGTCTATACCCCGAAGCATATGCCGCCTGAAAAGCTGCAGGAACTGCTGCACTATTCCTGGAACACCTTCTACGCCGACGAACCCCAGACGATCAAGATGTTCAAGCTTTTTCAACAGGTGGTTCGGAAAGAAATGCAGGACAATACCTTTCGGCCGCGGGACCGCTCCCTGGCGAAGGAGGCGTTCGGAAAACCGGTCGATTCCGGAAACAGCTGAAATGCTCACAGCCTGCCGTGGTTGCTGCGCTTTCGAATCGGCCTGCGCCTTGCCCTCGGGCGTGATCCGAGGTTATGAGACCACTTCTAGTTCACCAGGTCCATGATCGTGCCGATCTTCCTCCCGGACTCCGCAAACAGCTCAAAATCCCGTTGCCTGATTTGTCGGATGGTTTTTTCTTCGTGTCCGGTGGACAGGGCGACAAAGATTGCGCCGCGCACCCCATCGTCATCGGCGGCTTTAGGTTTCACCAACCTGTTCCCGGAATCCAACCAGCCGGTTAAAACCGTACGGCATGTTCCGGATGATAGCAGGTCGACGGCAATGCAGAGGGCAGTGTAGCCCCTTTGTCCGATCGGGTCGCCAACGGTAAAGGTCGGCCCAGCCAGCCTGAAATGAATTGCCGCCTCACTGACCGCAATCCCGGGCAGGGTGAAGGCAAACAGGCTCGGGCTCGCGTAAATGCCTTCGGCTTCTCTGGCTGTCGCATAAAACGCCAGATCGGTTTCAAAACATCCGTAGCGGGTGGAGGCAATGACGCCGATCGGTCGCGTGCGCTCCGCGCGGCCCATCCCGGCATCTTTCAACGCCAAGGCGATCGCGGCACATCCGATCTGGCAATAGCTGTCAAATCGTCGATACCGGTCCGGCGTATTTGAATAAATTTCGTCGACAGGCGGGATGAGCGGGTCGCCTGCAGCCAGGATGGGTTTCGTTCCATCTGCCATCCGACCCCAATTTACAGCAGTGACCCAATCCCCACCGATGACATTGACTCTCATGATTTCCTTTTGAACCAGCCACAATGGGCTCTCGGCATTTTCAGGTCTTAACCGCCTGCAGCACGAGGGCCGCGTTGACCCCGCCGAATCCGGAATTGGACGTCAAGATGTTCCGGCCTTCAAACGCCTGGGCCCGATTCGACACCCGGCCCGCTGCCTTGGATTCAGGGCTCTCCACCCCCGCGGTGGGCGGAATCAGTTTGTGGGCGAGAGCATGGGCACAGATCGCCGCATCGATGGCGCCGGCGGCTCCCAGCGTATGCCCGACGGCCCCTTTGATCGAAAAGACCGGAAAACGACGATCGCCGAAAACCGTTTCAATCGCCTCCAGTTCGGTGCGGTCGTTGAAAACGGTGCCGGTTCCGTGCGCGCAAAAGGCCTGCGTGTCGTCCGGGGACAGCCCGGCCATCCCCAGGGCCGTTTCAATTGCCGCGACGAGGCCGGCACCATCCCGCGATGGTCCCGTAATATGGTTGGCGTCATTTGAAATGCCCCACCCGGAGACCTGCGCCTGTATAGCCAGTTTATGCTTCCGCGCGGTTTCCGCATCGGCCAGCAAAATGGCCGCCGCACCGTCACCGATGCACATCCCATCTCTGATGTTATCGAACGGTCGGCACATGGTGGGGGTGAGGGCTTTCAGAACGGAAAACCCTTTGAAGACAAAGCGGGTGACTACGTCGGCCGCACAGATGGGGACTGGCCTTATCTGGTCAAGAACCCTGCGTGTTAACGCACATACCCGATTTTCCTCTGCAGCGGGCACCAAATCGGGTATGCAGCAGGCCTTCGGACTGGACAGCCGATCCGCATGCAGATGGGGCACGGCCTTCAGGGCACTGTGCCCCTTTAAAAGCCTCTGCCAGGTGGCATCACCACTGTTTCCGAGGCTGGTCGCGATTGAATGTTTGACAATATAGACCTCCTGCATGGGGGTATGTCCCGGATTATATCTGGTCCAGGTCGCTGAAGTTGTTGGCCGCCCTTCGTCCTTTTAAATGCATCTCGTACCGGCCCCTCCAGCCATATTTTCTGAGTTTGCGGCCCAGATAGATTTTCAAAAACGGCCTGAATGCATATATCCAGATACCCGTCCACAGCGGGCCCCTGGCCCGCACCCGTTCCGACGGCTCCCACCAGCCCATCACCTTCTGTTGATGATACCAGACCAGGTATTGAAGCTGCTCCGAACTCAAATGGTGAGTTTTCACATTGGCCCACATTCCGTTGTAGCGCGTGAAATCATCCGGATTGGTTACCAGCCCCTCGTCAAGCAGATGCTGGCGCATGACGGTTTTCGGATAGGGTGTCAGGATCTGGCAGTAGGAGGTATCCGCCTCAATCGATTTCAAGAACTGGTAGTTTGCGACGATGTCCTCTTCATCATCATTCGGAAAGCCGAAGATCATCCCGGCCACCACCATGATGCCGTAGGTGTGACATATCGCCACCGCCTTGCGGGAGGCTTCAACGATATCGCCCTTTCCCGCAGCCTTTAGATTCTTTTTGGATACGTTTTCGATACCGAGAAAAATCGTCTTGAACCCGGCCTGGGCCATCTTGCGCACCATGTCTTCATTCCGGGACATAGTGATGCAATCGCACTGAGCGACGAAATTCAGGTTGCGGAATCCCCTGGCGATGATGGCATCACAGAGCGCTGTGACGCGGTCCGGCTCCAGCACGAGGTTGTCGTCGGCCACAAATATCCAGCGGGTGTTGCGCTTGAAGTAGATATCTTCGATGTCGGCCAGGATCCGCTCCTGCGGAAAGGGCCGGAACGTCCGGCCGTACATGTGATTCATGCTGCAGAAGTTGCACGCGCGGGTGCAGCCCCGGGAGGTCTCGATCACCTCCACTTTGCCATTCATGATATGATATCCCCAAGTCAGCCGCCGCCGGTCCCGAATGGGCAGCTTGAGCTTGGACAGATCGAGAAGTTCTCCGCGGGGGTTGTGAATAAACCCGGTGCCTGTTTTAAAGGACAGAGAGGGTATTTCCTCCAAGCGGTCCTTGCCGTCCAGGGCGTTGATGAGTCGTCGAAAGGCCTCCTCGCCTTCGCCCCGGATGATGAAATCGATCCAGGACGCCTCGTCCGAGGCGGCAATCTCTTCATACATCAACGTCGCATGGTAGCCGCCGATGACGATTTTTGCATCCGGCAGCAGATGTCGAATCAGCCGGGCCAGCCGGGTGCAGGTTTTATACTGCCAGGCCATGGCCGACAGGCCGACCACATCCGGCCGGATTTTCCTCAGCGTCCGGGTCACGTAGGCTCTTACCCGATGCCGCTTTCGAATCAGGTCGATGATGTTCACCTGGTGGCCTTCATCGATGTTGGCAGCGATACTGGCAATGCCGTTGTTCGGCATGTGAAAGGCACTCTCATGCATGATCACCGCTGCCACATCGGGCATTGACATCAATACAATTTTCATGCGTCTTCTCCACCTTCATTTTTTAATTCGAGCATGTCGCGCACCTTGTCCATCGCTTGGGACAAAGACCCTGTTGCACACTCTGCCGCCACGTCGATGGTGCCGATCAGTTCAAGGCTGATGGTGTTGGGCCCCCGGGTATTAAACGAAAATGAGCCGCGCCGGAACATCCGATCGGTATGGCGGATGAAAAGAACTTTCATCGGCGCCCGGCAGCGCCGGGCAATTTTGAACGCCCCCTTGTTCAATCGGCCGAGGCGTCCATTCGGACTGCGGGTGCCTTCGGGAAAGACGATCAGGTTGCCCCCGCCGGCCAAGAACGCATCCATTCTTTCTATCCGCCGGATCATCGTTTCGGCAAACCGCCCCTCCGCGGATGACGGGATATAACCGGACCATTGCAGCATGCGGCCGAAGAATGGGATCCCCAACAGCCGGCTTTTTACAATGGTCGTGTGTTTTTCATACAACGATATGAGCAGAATCGAATCCAGATACGACCGGTGGTTGCAGACGATGACCGCTGATCGGATCTCCTTCACCGCGGGCTGGATACGCCAGCGGTGCCCCGGCATCAGCACCCGGGCGAGGCCAAAAAAGCCTCTGTAGAACCTGCTGTTCAGCCGCTGGAAGGAGCGTTCCCGATTTTCTGAAAAGAAATAGGCCCCCAGATAAAATGGAGAGAAAAAGCAGACAAAGCCCGCCGTAAAATAGACCCACAGCAGCACCGTAATGGAAAAATCAAGAATCGGTTGAAGCCGCCGCCCAGCGGTATCCATCGTTGCCGCCTTGAAAGATTATGATTTCGCAATCAGCGGGTATGGCGCGTTGCGCCATACCCGCTGATTGCGAAATCATTGCCCGTCGAATTTTTTTAGAATAAAGCAGGTGTTCACGCCACCGAAGGCGAAATTCTGAACTGCGGCGATCCGGATGGGTTGTTCCAAAAGATGAACCGCATGCCGGATCATGGCACAGCGCTCATCCACTTCGTGCAGATTCAGCGTCGGCGGAATGAACCCTTCCTCCATCAGATAAAGGGTGATGATCGCCTCAATCGCACCACAGGAACCCATGGTATGACCCATATAGCTCTTCAAGCCGGCAACCACCGGCCCGTCTCCGTATACGCTGCCGATGGCCTGGGCTTCGATCACGTCTCCCATTTTGGTTCCCGTGGCATGGGCGCTGATGAAATCGACCTGACCCGGATCGATCGCGGCGGCTTCCAAGGCCAGTGCAATCGTTTTGGTGATTCCCTGGATATTCGGCAGAATCAAATCGCCCCCATTGTTGTTGCATGAAAACCCGATGACCTCCCCGAGGATACGGGCCCCCCGATGCTTGGCGTGCTCATATTCTTCGAGCAGAACGGCTCCGGCCCCTTCCCCGACGACCAATCCGTCGCGCAGTACGTCAAAGGGGCGCGGCGTCAGATGCGGCGTTGCGTTGAATTCCGTGGAGCATGCCAGCAGGTTGTCGAACACCGCAACGGTCGTCGTATCGTATTCGTCGGCCCCACCGCACAGCATGGCATCCTGCATGCCGTACTTAACCGATTCAAAGCCGAACCCGATGGACTGGCTGCTCGTGGTGCAGGCCGTGGAGGAAGAGATGACCCGGCCGGTGATGCCGAACATTTTGGTGATGTTGACCGCCGTGGTGTGGACCATGGATTTGAGATAATCCACCGCACCGATGGAAGCGAACCGTTGCTGCGATTCGGTGAAAAACGTTTTGTAAATACCCCGCTGGGCCGACGGGCTGCCATGCGTGGACCCGAACGCAACCCCCAGACGGCCCGAGGTGATGAACGCCGGGTCAAGTCCCGACGCCTCCAAGGTTTCCTTGGCGACCTGGCAGGCATAAAAAGAAACCGGCCCCATGGTTTTGCGATGGCTGCGTTTGAAATCGTAAGCGATGGGATAATCCACGGTGCCGTAAACGCCGGAATGGATGTGGGCGGTCAGGAGTCCGTCGTCGCGCAGTTGCTTGACGCCGGAGATCCCCTGCACCAGATGCCGAAGGATCTCCTCCCGGGTTCGGCCGATCGGCGTTATGGCGCTGCACCCCGTGATGACGACTCGCCGGGCCATCATGGTTCCACGATGGACAGGCATGGGTCGGAACCGGAGGATTTCGCCGGACACCGATCGCGGGCCAGGGCCTCGATGTAATCCAGGATCTGGTTGATGGTTCGAATTTCCATGGCATTCTTTTTTTCAGCCTGGGTCAGCTGGGTATCGAGGAGGATCTCGATCTCGTGCAGGAGCTCAACCGCGTCGATGCTGTCGAATTCGTATGCGTCCCTTAAATTATCATCGGCCCTCGGGTCTACGATTTCGAATTTTTCCTCGAAAATTCGGATGATGGCCGCTTCGATCGCATCGCGTTTCATAGAACCGTCTCTTTCGCATCGATTAGGATGAAGAACATTCTTACTATAATACCCGGCTGAATTCAAAAAATATCGGCGATCCCCCCTCATGGCCGAAAATCATTTCAACCGCGGGCCGAGAAACTGTTCGAAATGGTACCATTCGAGCGGGTTGCCGCGGAGATGGGTTTCCAGCAAATCCGCGTATGCCTGGACCGATTTGCGGATGGCTTCCGCTCTAAGCCGGCGGGGTGCTTTTTCGATGTGCAAAGGCCCAGACAGCATCAGGTGGTAGCGCTTCTTGCCGGTACGACGCGAGAAAAAAACAATGAGCGGCGCCCCGGACAGCATGGCCAGCAGGTGCGGCGTTTCCGGCAAGCGCACTTCGTAACCCAGCATGGAGACGCAAACGGCGCGCTGGCTTGAACTCCAGATCTGGTCGCCGGTCATGGAGAGCAGGCCACCGGCCTGGATGAAGCGCAGGCCCTCCAGAAGATCGAAAGAGGCCTCCCCGTTCTTTTCGACGGCAATGATGCGAATGCCCCTGCGCCGCAGGTCTTCCTTCTGAAGGCGCTCGATATGGGCCTTGGCGCGCAGTCCCATGTATAAAATCAGCGGCATCTGCTCCCTTTTCTGTTTCATCAAATGCGCGGCGATTTCCCAGTTGCCGAGGTGGGACATCAGGATGATACCCCCGGTTTTCCGGTCCAGGGCATTTTCCACGTGCTCCCAGCCTTCACTGGTAAAGCGGATATCGCCGACCTCATGGAAGCGGTACCGGTCCAGGTAGACCGACGTAAAGTTCTGGAATTGTTTCCAGGTGCACCAGAAATGGTAGACCCTGGCACGCTGCGGGAACAACGCACGATAAAACCGCACGCTGACCATTACCCTGCGGGGGGCAAAGAAAAAATAACCGGCGGCAACCCCCTTGGCGATGAGGTCGAACGTCCACACCCCGAACATCCGGGCCAGAAAAGGCAGGATACGATAAAACATGTCGGCCTTGGTCAACGTCCCCTAAACAGAAAGGTCAGAATACGGTAGGTGATCAAACGACTGAACAGGCCCGTGTTTCTCAAAAAATCGAAAAAAGGGTGAAAATGAGAGATCCGGCGGGTGCCCGGTCGGTAGGATACACGGACGGGCACCTCGGTGACCGGCATCTGACGCCACGTGGCCTTGACCAAAATTTCAACTTCGAATTGGAACCGTCTGGCGCTGACGCCCATGTGGAGGCATTCGGGCAGAGGGTATGCCCTGAACCCGCTCTGCGAGTCCACCACGGCGGGCCCGCCGGACATCCGCACCCAAAAATTGGAAAACTCCCGGCCGAATCGACTCGTCCATGGCACATCGGCTGCGAACATCCCAGCGCGTTTTCCGACGATGATGGGCCGCTCGGTTTCCGGGATCGCATCGATGAGTCTTTGAGCATCTTCCGGATGGTGCTGCCCGTCTGCATCTAGGGTAATCGCCCAATCGGCGAGTATTGCCGCCGCCGCAAAACCCGTCAAAAGAGCAGCCCCCTTGCCGCGGTTGGAACGGTGGCGCAAAATCCGGATGCCTTCGATACGTTTTATCCGGTCATGGGTCGCATCGGTTGATCCGTCGTCGACGACAATCACCGGGAGGCCCAGCTTCAAAGCCCTTTGCACCACCTCGGCGACCATTTGCTCGTGATTGTAGACGGGAATGACGACGGCCGCTCTGGGGGGGGGCATGTTGGTCAGCCTTGCGTCGGGCAATGATGGCACTCCTTGCTGTCCGGATCTGGGCGCAGGGTCTGAGGCGGAGCGCTGCCTGCGGGCAGAAACGCAACCGCCCAGGTCCCGGGTCCCATATGGGCACCCGACGTCAGGGACAGGGGTTGGAGGATGATCTCGGCCGAAGCATAGCGGCTTTTGATTTCCCCCAAAACATTGTCTTCCACCCACTGTCGGTTGTCCGAATATTCGATCATGATCAGCGGCCGGGGATCCTGTCCCACACCTTTTTCCAGTTTTTCCAAGGCAAACGACAGCTGCTCGTCTTTGTCTCGAACCGTCCCCGCCTTTACGGCGCCTTCGGCGGTGGGGCTGATGACGGGCTTCAGGCGCAACAGATCGCCCAGAAACCCCTTGGTCTTGGACAATCGGCCCCCCGCGGCCAGATACTGAAGCCGGTCAAGAAAAATAAATTCCTGGCTTTTTCGAATAGCGGTCTCGGCAAACCGAATCACCTGCTCGGCATCATCGGTTTGGATCGCATAGCGGGCCGTCGCCAGGGCGGCTACCCCCAGCCTTCCGGACGCCAGACCGGTGTCGATGACCGCCAGCCGGTTCTGGGGATCATTGCGCTCTTTCCAGGCGGCGGCGACCTCGTAATTGCCCGTGTAAACCGAGCCGACACAAAGATAAAGGGCCAGGCCGTAGCGGCTGAGAATGCTCTGGCACCGCTGGTGACGTTCGAATACGGAGGCCTGTGACGTGGTTACCCTGACACCGTTTCGCATCAACGCGTAGAGCTCCTCAGGCGGGAACAGCGTCTCCGGCAGCGATCGGTCGCCGACAATAATATAGCTGTCCAGCAGCGTCATCCCCAAGCGTGCGGCATCTTCGCGCGTGATCGAGCCGGCCGCATCGGTAACAATATGAATCACCGGCTGGGTCTCTGGGGAAGACCTGTTATCTGCATGGGCCCCCATGTCCTCCTCGGACCATTGGACGACCCTTCCGAGATCGCCAAGGTGCTTGCGGACGGCATCCGGCTGCTCGGTGTGAATGTGGATTTTGAGTCTCGCATTTTCCTGCAGAGCTACGAGGCTGTTTCCGTATCGGGATAGGTTTTCCAGAGCTGAATCACAATCCCGGCCAACACGGACTACCGTATCGACGCAATATCCTTTCGGCGGTTCCGCCACGAAATCGGCAGGCAGTCGCAGTTTCGTGCCGAAGATCTCGGTGATGGGACGAAACACATCCGCCCGACCGGCAAGGCGGCTGAAAAAACCTTCCATGAAAATGAACATTCCCAATGCCCCTGAATCGACAACGCCTGCGGCTTTTAGAACAGGAAGGGTTACGGAAGTGGAATGTACGGCTTTTTCAAGCTGATCGATCAGAGTGGGGAAAGCTGCCGGCAATGGGACTGCAGACACATTTTCAAGATGGTTCAGCAGTTCATCGAATACCGTAAGCATCGTTCCCGGCTTTGGATCGGCGATCGCCTGCCGGGCCTTGTTTCTTCCGACGCGGGCTGCCTGACAGATGTCTTTTGAAGGATTTTCAGCAACGAAGCCTGCAAAAAAACCAGATGCGATATTTCCGGAATTGCCGGTGGCGGAAATCAGCAGCTTTCGGACGGTGGTCTCCGCGCCGGCGTTCATCCGATGCAGGGGGGCCAGGCTGATCATCAGATTGCGGCCGGTATCCGCATCGGCAACCGGGAATACATTGATTTCATCCAGAAGATCCGCCCACGCGGCCAGCCTTTCGTAGCCGGTTGCAAATGCCCCTTGCAGAAGTGGATCCATTATGCAAATCCCAGCGCCCGCGTGATGTCACCCGGTATTTCAAACTGCATCTCCATTTCCGGCATTTTCACGGACAGCTGTTCACTTTTGCCCCGGGTGCAGACTTGTCCGTTTCCAGGCAAACTGATCTCAAAATCGATGGCGATCTTGTAGACCGCTTCGATCACGGTCGCCTTACAGACGAACTCATCGTCAAACCGAAGGGGGACAATATGCTTGACGGAAAAGCGCGTTACAGGGAAGATGATCTGTTGCCTGACAAAATACTGGTAAAGATCCACCCCGGCCTGTCTGAAGAGCCCAAACCGGGCGATATCAAAATATTTCAAATAGTTCCCATGCCATACAATCTGCAGAGGATCCAAGTCATGGAAGGGCACACGCATCTTAATCTCGTAGCTCATAGCTATCCCGCAATTCCAACCTTTGATATGGTCCTCGACAGCGTTGAAAAACAAGCATCGGGCCGTCAGCCAAGGCGACTATTGGCTGGAGGCTCGGAGGCGCCGCTTTTAAACAACGCTGTTAAGATTCATAGGCGTGCTATTCAGAACCGGCCTGCTCACAGTCTATGTACCACTTTTTAACTTGGATTTGAACTCTACTTTCGAGCAACGGAAGGCAACAACAGGCCGGAATGGATCCGTCAGGAGGAAATCATGGCAGGAGGACTTGGCAACTAAGTGGATTTCAAGCGTAGCAAAAGTGTTGAAAAACTAGCATCGAGCCGTCAACCAAGGCGACTATGGGCTGGAGGCTCGGAGGCTGGAACGCCAGGAGGCTAAAAAACGCAGAAAAGGTTTTGCTTCAAGCTTCCCAGCTTCCCAGCCTTCTAGCTTCCGACATAAACCGCATTTCCAAAAGCCGCACAACGCCGGCTCACGGCCTGAGGCGCCGATTTTCAACACCCTTGTAAAGCGAATCGGCTACGATAGGCGCCCACCACGTGCAGGGCCGGCAGGAAAAAATGAGCTTCCCGCCAAGGATCGATCACCTCACGCGGGCGGGGCTGAAGTCAGCCGCCGAACCAGCACCCTAAAAAGCAGCGCCGTCACAGCACAGCCGCGGGAATGGGTCCAGCAGGCCCTGGTAGCAGGATGTACACAAGCGATCCTTGCCGCTGCGGACCAGATCCGCGGAGGACTTGAAGGTCTGGTTGCAGAAGGAGCATTTTTCGCTCTCCACCTCGGACCGGCCTGCGTCAGCCTCTTTGCCAGCGATGCATTCACGTTTCATGGGCCTGCCTTTCATGCCAGCGCTTTTAGTGGTCATTGCCCTATGATATACAAACCCCATGCCAGACGACGACACCACCCTCCGCGGCCATTTATTTCATTTGATTGCAGGCTATTATCCAACGCATCCGCCGTGGTCCGCACTTCGATTCTCGGATCTGAAATTTCCATAATTGTAAAATTTCGCCTCTAATTATGACAAATTTGTCTGGTGTCGAAATGCTCCTGCGGCGCGGCCGCTGCGCGCGACAAGCGCCACAGGCCCGTCCCGAACCTAATCGTATCCGCAGGGGGCCGCACCCGGTTCCCCCACGTGGCGCGGTGGGCTTTTGACAGGGGCCCCGCTTCGGGGCTATAAGAAAAGCCTCCGGCAACGCGCCCGGCCGCACACCACCGTCTATCGCTGAGAGGCAGAGCAGGGGAGCGGCGGCGGCCTGATGCAACGCGCGCCCGACCCATCCCTGGGTGTCCCGGCCGCCGGCCACGTACGGATAAAAGAACCGCAAATCGAAAGGAGACTCCCATGACGCTGAAAGCCACGTGGTTCAGTCACGCCTGTTTTTTGTTCGAAACCAGCAAGGCCAAGATCCTGGTGGACCCGTTCATCACCGGCAACCCAATGGCGCCGGTGAAGGCCGACAAGGTCCTCGCCGACTGCATCCTCGTCTCCCACGGTCACGGCGACCACGTGGGCGACACGGTGGCCATCGCCAAGCGCACCGGGGCGACGGTGGTATCCAACTTCGAAATCCAGAACTGGCTGGCCGCACAAGGCCTCAAGAACCTCCACCCCCAGCACATCGGCGGTGGCTTCAACTACCCCTGGGGCCGGGTGAAGCTGACCATCGCCCATCACGGCTCGGCCCTGCCGGATGGCTCCTACGGCGGCAACCCCTGCGGGTTCCTGCTTTATATCGACGGAAAGAAAATCTACCACGCCTGCGACACGGGGCTGTTCTACGACATGAAGCTGATCGGCGAAGAGGGCATCGACCTGGCCATTCTGCCCATCGGCGACAACTTCACCATGGGCCCGGATGACGCGCTGCGCGCGGTGAAGCTCATCCAGCCCAAGCGCGTGGTGCCGATCCACTATAATACGTTCGACGTGATCAAGCAGGATCCGAATGCCTGGGCCGCCCGGGTGGCGCAGGAAACTCCGGCCAAGGTCACAGTGATGAAACCGGGGGACACGATCGAAGTATAAAAAAAGCGGGTAGCCTGCGCTGGCAGGCCACCCGCTTTTTATTTTGATATCACTGATTGAAATAACCCTGCAGCAAGTTGCAAGGTTAGCGCTAGCTGTTGCGGTTTAAAGGGGATTATAGGAGGACAAGCGGTTTCAAAGCCCCGAATCACGCCTGAGCGCATGGCGCCCTGCGGTTTGAAACCGGTGGAAGAGCTGTTGGACGAATTTGTTAAAAGCCCAAATTCAAGGCGTGCGAGTTTCGCGGAGCGAGGCGTACTTGCAGTACGCCGCAGCGACTGCGAGACGATGCACAACGCAGAAGTTGGGCTTTTTACGAAACCGTCCCCTCGGACCGAGGGGGAGGGTTAAATCCGTCAGCCGCCGGAGGGCTTGCAGGCGGGAGCTTTGAAGCCGCCGGAGCCGCTGGGGATTCCCTGGGGCCGGACGCAGCCGGCGGACATGAGCCTCTGGACGTCAGCGCATCCGCACTGGGGGCACTGGGGCGCAGGGGCGTCTGAGGAATTCACGAGCTCCTCGAAACAATGACAGCAGGCCTTGCACTGGTATTCGTAGATCGGCATATAAGCTCCTTCAGACTTGTCCAAATTCGGTTTTTAGTGTGAGCAACCTTATTGACGGTTAAAAAGAATCCTCCCTATAAAGCATGGTTGTGATCGCCGAACCAACAACCGTTTGCCCGCAAAGAAGGATTTTTTTCAATAGCTAATCGTTTGGCTCATTAGAAAACCGATTTTGGACGATAGTGATTGAATATAACCTATATTACTATCAGATGGACGGATTTCATCGATGATCAGATCGAAAGAGGAGCTTTCAGAATTCATCCGAGAGAAAAGGAAGCCGGAGCATACGGCCGGAATGCCTCTCAACGGGATAAGGGTTCTGGATATATCAACGCTTATAGCGGCGCCCTATGCGTCCATGCTGCTAGGCGACGCGGGCGCCGAAATAATTAAAGTGGAAAATTCGAATGTTCCGGACGGGCTGCGGACCTGGGGCGTCATCAAGGAGAGCGGGATCGCGCCGTATCACTCGGTATTGGGACGGAACAAGCTTCCGGTCACCATCGACTTGAAAAGCGAGATCGGGAAAAAACTCTTTTTTGAACTGGTCCGCAGGTCGGATGTGCTCATTGAAAACATGCGCGTGGGCGTTATGGATCGGCTCGGTCTCAGCCACGCGAGGATCCTGGAAGAAAACCGCAACATCGTGATCGGTAAAATATCGGGGTACGGGATGACCGGTCCCAACTCGAAACAGCCGGGGTTTGGGACGTTGGCTGAAGGGTTTTGCGGGTTTTCGTATTTGAACGGGTATCCCGACGGCGGACCCACCAGTCCGCCGCTGGCTCTGGCCGATTTCACCTCCGGTGCCCATTTGGCCTATGCCATTGTCCTCGCCCTGTTCAGCGTACAAAGAGGCCAGGCAGTCGGACAAGTGATCGACATGTCCTTGTATGAACCTTTGTTCGGTTACTTGGGGTCCGAATTTCTGAGCTATTTCATGACCGGCGCAATTCCGCAGCGCATCGGCAACGAGTTCAAGGCAGCCGCCCCAAGAAACAACTTCAAGACCCGGGACGGGCATTGGATCGCGTTATCCTGCACGGACCAGGGGCCGTGGGAAAAACTGGCTATAGTCATGGGGCGGGAAGAACTCATCGACCATGAGGATTATAAGACGAACAACGACCGGACCAAGCCAGAAAACCGCAGACGCCTGAACGATATCATTCAACAGTGGTTTTCGGGAATGGAAAAGGAAACGGCCCTGGATATTTTCCGGCGGGAGGGCATCACTGCCGGACCTATCTATAATATGAAAGACATCGCCGCCGATGAACATTATCGGGCCAGGGGATCGATTGCCGAGATCGAGGATCCGCCGACGGGAATCAAGATGAACATGCCGAACGTTTCGTTTCGATTCCTTGGACGTCCGGGAAAGATAAGATTCGCCGGCCTGCCATACGGTTCGGCCAATGACGTCGTCTTCGGCGATCTGCTCGGTTATTCCAAGGAAGCAATCGAAGCATGGGCCGCGAAATCCTGACCCCATGCCCCGGCGCCCCCGCCGCTGCACCCGCCGCAGCGATGCCCTTGCGGTTGATCCACCGGCCGTATACCCCGGCCTTCCGCCCTTATGCGCTTTGCCAGGCCATCCCTTCTTCCACGACTTCGTCCGGGCAGGTCAGCAACAGCCAGCGCCGTTGAAGCCCCACCTCCGCAAAGCTGATGTGGTATTGCTCGGCCGCCGACTTCCACCGGTCCTGCCAGGCGCAGATCTCTGCCGGCGGCACCGCGCTGTCGATCAGGACGCCGTCCAGTTCGGCAAATTCGCCCAGCTCTTCCAGGCTCGGCAGCGCGGGTCTGCGCCACCAGTAGGCCTGCCGCCGCATTTCACCTTGGAACCGCGGCCGGTGCTCCCCCGAGACCACGGTGAACAGGACCGCGCGGTTGCCCGGCTGAGGGCAGAGAAAGCGCAGGTCCCCGTCGAGGAAGTGCGGGCGCCGCAGCCTCACGGCCCTGAGAAATTCGGCTGTCGCCGGCAGCTCCGCCGGGTCGAAGAAAACGACTTCAAGCGGTGTGAAGGGGTTTGCGCCGGTGAGAGCCGCCAGCACCTTCTTCAAATAGGCCGAATCGCCCAAGCCCGGACCGACCAGCACCTGGTAAGGCTGGGTGAGGCAGCGGGCCAGGCCTTCGATTTCGGTCATGGGGCGTTCGCCCGGCAGGTTCAGCTTGGCCACGTAACTGTGCCCCCCGATACCCACGCGAATGTCCTGCCGCCCGTTCCGGCCGGCCAGGCGCCAGGACAGGTCCAGTTCGGGCAAGGGGAAAAACACCGTGTCCAGGCGCGTTTCCGCGTAGTCATAGGCCAGCAGAAAATCCTCCGGCGTGAACGTTGGGGTCGCAATGACCGAGTAGGGCGGGTGCGCTTCGAAAGCCAGACCGAGTTGGCGCCGCCGCCGCCGGAAGCTCGTGCCGGGCAGGATGGACAGCGGGAATATCTGGATATCGTCCTGCAGGTCGTGATCGGCCACGAAGTCGACGCTGCGCATGAAGCCCGCGAGGTCGTCTCCCGGCAGCCCGATGATCAGGTCGATGCTGGGGGTGATGCCCCTTTGCTTGAGCCGCTGCGCCCCCTTGACGAAACGGTCGAGACGGGTCGGCCGGTTCATGATCTTGAGCGCCTGCGGGTTGGTGCTCTGAAGCCCGATTTCAAGCCAGGTGAACCCGGCCGCGGCCAGCAGGTCAGCCAACGGGTCATCGATCGCTTCGGCCCGGATCTCGCTGAGAAGGCGGATGCGCTTCTCCTTGTTCAGTCGGCCGATCCCGGCGAGCAGCTCCTTGAGGTTGGGGCGCGCATTCAGGGAGGGGTCCAGCAGGTACACCTCGCTGATCTGTCGTTCCGCCGCCCAGGCGACGGCCTGCAGCAGGTGCTCCTGCTCTGCGAACACCAGCCCGGCCCGGGATTTGTTGTAATAGCAGAAGCCGCAGCGGTAGGGGCAGCCGCGCTGGGTCTCGAGCAGCATGGGTCCCTGCGCCTCAGGCTCGAGCCACCCGCTCATATAGGGGCTTGGCGCGCTGCGGAAAATGTCGGCGGCGCTCTCGGCTGCGCTGCCGCCCTTCCAGAAGCCGGGCTCGGAAAGAAGCCTGCGGAAAACGGCCTCGCCTTCGCCGTGGACCCGGAAGTCCACTTGCGGCGCACGCAGCAGGGCATTGTCCGGGGTGACCTCCGGCCCGCCGAAAACGACCCTGGGCCCACCGTTTTCCTTGATCTTCTCGCAGATGTGGAGGCTGCGCTCGATGTTCCAGCTGAATACCGTGAAGCCCAACACGTCGGGCCGGCGGTCTCGGATCGCCTCTACGAGCGCGGCATCCGCCAGATAGGAAGCCACGCTTTCCGGCAGGATGTCCACTGCGAGGCCGGCGAGGGTTCGCACCGCCTGCTTCAGGCAGGCGGCCCCCAGGGGCACATTGCCGGTTTTCCAGCCGAAAGTTTGCCGTGGTATCGGCAGTTGAACCAGGAGAACGCGCGTCATGCTCACCCTGTCACCATTCGGTGGTGCAAAATCCTTTACACCCCTGAGTCGGCGCGTATTGACAAACACAGGACCTTCCGCTACCAGTCAACGAGCACCGGGGGAACGGGCGGATAGAATTTTCAACCAGAGGCCTACGTGAATGAATATCCTGCGGGTGGATAAACTCAGCGACGCCGAATGGCTGAACCTCTTCAAGGTGACCTACCACCTGCCGGGCCGCGACCCGCGTGCGTGGCTGCTCGCCTCCCGGCAGAAAGCACCGCGCTGCGTCACCGGCCGGTTTGAGGCCCCGGATGCCGTGATTATCGCGGCCTTCCACCGTCCCCGGGCGAAGCTGGTCGTCACGCGGGAATACCGCGTGCCCCTCGACGGCTACGAGGTCGGATTTCCCGCCGGCCTCGTGAACCCGGGCGAAACCGTCCGCGACGCCGCCCGGCGCGAACTCAGGGAGGAAACCGGCCTGGACGTCACCCGTTTCCTGAGCGCCAGCCCGCCGCTGTACTCATCGGCCGGTATGACCGACGAGTCCTTCACCCTGGTAACCGTCGAATGCGAGGGGGAGCCTTCCAACCAGGCGCTCGAGGCTTCCGAAGTCATCGAGGTGCTCTTCGTCTCGCCGGCGGAGGCCGGCCGCCTGTGTGCCGACACCTCGCTTAAGTTCGACTCCAAGGCCTGGCTCGTGCTGTCCCGATTCGCCGCCACCGGCATGGTGTGACGGCCAGGCAGAAGCCGCCGGCTATGCCTTCGGATCCGGGACCGCATTAGGTGATAGGTCCTGGCAGTCGAAGCGTTGACCACAGCCGCCGCAAATCAGGGGCTTGCCTTCGTCCAGCCGCGTGCGCGGAATCTGAAGCAGCCGCTTGCACTCCGGGCATTTCAGCGTCAAGCCCGGGCACACGTTCTCCCGATCATCCCGTGGCATCTGTCATCCTTTCCCGCCGGGCTGCATCCGCGGACCGGCGCAGGTTGTTCAAGGTCGTTCTTTATGGCACCCCCAACTTAAGGCAGCCCTCGTCTGCTGTCCAACGCCGTTGACTTCTGCACCGGAATGTGGTCATTTTTGCGGTCACGACATTGACCTTCACCAGGTGAGCCCCCCATGCCCCAGGACGATTACTACGCCACGCTCGGCCTGCCGACCCAGGCCGACACCCGCCAGATCAAGGAGGCGTATCGACGGCTCGCCTTCGAGCACCACCCGGACCGCCACCGCGACACACCGTCCGCAGCCGATACGATGAAGCGGATCAACGAGGCCTACGCCGTGCTCTCCCATCCCGCCAAGCGCCGGGAGTACGACGCCCTGCGCGAACGGTTCGGGTCTTCGGCGCACAGCCAATTTCGCACGAGCCACACCGAGCAGGACATCTTCAGCGGCTCGGACATCAACGCCGTGTTCGAGGAGTTGGCCCGGTCCTTCGGGTTCAGGGGCTTCGAGGACATCTTCCGGGACGTCTACGGACAATCCCCCCAGGGCTTCGAGTTCAAGCGCCCGGGGATCACGATCCGCACTTTCAGTTTCGGCCGGCCGTTCCGATCCGGGGGCGGCAGCGGCACGCTGCCCCCGTCGGCAGGGATGCTCGGCCGGCTCGCCCGCCTCACACTCGGCAAACTGGGGGGCGGACTGCCCCAGGACGGGGCGAATTTCCACGACCGGGTTTGCATCAGCCCCGAACTGGCGGCAACCGGAGGGCCTTACGCCTATCTTTTGAAACCGGTGTCAAAGAAGCTGGTGGTCAAAATACCGCCCGGGGTTCGCGCCGGCCAGCGTATCCGCCTGGCCGGCATGGGCGCGCCCGGCCGCAACGGCGGCAAGAACGGCGATCTCTTGCTGGAAGTCCGTTTGCGCAGACCGATGCGCGAAAGGGCGCGGAACTTCATTGCGGGAATCTTGGGAAAAAAGTGACTACCGGTCCCCGGCGAGTAGTCTGCGCAGTTCAGCCGGCACCGCGCTGGAGCGAAACGTCACGGGCCGCGGCTCCCCGGGCGGCACCACCCGGATTTGCATGGCGTGCAATGCCAGCCGCATGAAACCGCATTGCTCGCGCACATGCGCAATGGACCGGAGCGAGCCATAACGCCGGTCACCGACCACGGGGTGGCCGGCGAGCTTGGCGTGGCGCCGGATCTGATGGGTTCTTCCGCTCAGGGGCTCGCAGTCCACCATCGTGCAGTGCCGGCTCAGCTCCCGCACCCGGAACCGGGTGCGGCATTCTTTCACCGCCCCCCGACCTTGTGGAAACCGCCGGCCACCGGCATCGGCCGCCAGCGGATAGTCCCATGCCGACCACTCCCCGTCGCCGGGCACCGCCTGCATCCGGCCGTGCAACACGGCAACGTAACGCTTGATGACGGTGCCGGCCTCAAACTGCTTCGCAAAGAAACGCAAGGCCTCGGGCGCGCTGCACAGAATTATAAGACCGCTGGTCTCCCGGTCCAGGCGATGCACAGGGTGAATCCCGAATGCCCCGGCCCTGCCCGGATCGCGGCTGACATGGGAAACGAGATCGGATCCCGGGTCGTTGTGGACGCTCATACCCCTGGGCTTTTCAACCACCATCCACCCATCTCCGGCCGCGATGACCGGGATTTCAAGCTGTCCGAGCGTGATGAGGTAAGTCATGGCCGGCCGACGCGGTTCCTCCTTGACTGAGTGGGATTATTTTTATACGCTGAAATACGTTAACTTCTTAAAAACCATCGGGATTCCCTCAGCGGAGTTTACCCATGAAGTTTTCCACCCGCAGCAGGTACGGCACACGGCTGATGCTCGACATGGCCCAACATTACGGCCAGGGCCCTATTCAATTGGGCGAAATCGCGCGGCGTCAAAATTTGTCGCTGAAGTATCTCGAGCAGATCATTCGACCGCTCAAGCGGGCCAACTACATTAAGAGCTTCCGCGGCTCCAAGGGAGGCCATATGCTGAACAGGCCTCCGGATCAGATCTCGGTCGGTGAAATCGTGTCCCTGCTCGAGGGCGGCGCCTTCTTGACCGGTTGCGACCAAGACCCCACGCGCTGCGAGCGCGCGGATGACTGTCTCACACGCTATCTGTGGATCGAGGCTTCGCAGGCCATGTTCACCCGGCTCAATCAAATCACCTTCGCGAACCTCCTCGACGGCAACAAGGGTGCAAGTGCGGAGACCTGCATCCAACACTCTTGACAGGGCGTTGAAAAACAGGCCGGTGTGAGCGCCCGCGCCCGACCTATCATTATACTTAACCCCCCCCAAAAAAAAGGGGCGGGCCCCTGGCGGAACCCGCCTCTTTTGGAGAGGAGGAGACAACCACCTTTCGGTGGGTTTATGCAACCTGGGCAATCCCAAAAGGAGGTCAAAGAGAGTGCCCAGGTGCAATACCAATCCTTTATGGGGAGTGGCAGGTTTCTTAGAAACCGACAGTATAGAGACGCTCACGGACAAAACGTTACACCGCCCGTGAGACTTAGTTAGTCCATCCGCGATGAAAGACCGCCCGATGATTGAGGGCCGCTATCGGTCACTGCTGCAAAAAGCCGTCCGGCGCGGCAACACCGAGCTTGTCTACACGGCCAGCGCGCTCATCGAGGACATCGGCGGGCGTTCCGCAGCTTGGCTGGAGGCCCGCACGGCGGTCATCATGTTCGCGGAGTGCTGGCCGCTGTGCGCCGAACTGCTGTTCACCAAGCCCATTCACAGCAAGGTGGCCGCACTCCTCCGGGTGGCACACCGGCAGAAAGCGCGGGATGCGACCGGTCTCGGGTTCCTGGCCTATGCCCTGGACCAAGGCGATGAGACGGTGCTGGCCAGGGTCTCCGACGAAAAGGCGGTCCGCTTGATTGCCAGAGCCATCCGCCAGCCGGCCGGTTTCTGGAGTTGGATATCCGAACAGCCGGCCGAGGGGAACCGCAAGCGCCTGATCGAAAATGCGTTTCGCTACCGAGAGGGAGGGCGGCCGCATGACAAGGCCGTCGTGCAGGCAGCGGCATATCTGGCGCTGGCCACCCCGCCTCCGGAAATTGAGCTTGCGCCGGCGTCTGAAGACGCGTTCCCCTACTGGGTAGTGTTTGACCGCCACACGGCCGAAGGCAAGCGCGTGCTGCGGGACGTCGCCCGGGACCTTCACATTCCGCTGCCGCTGCTGGAATGGTCCCTTTTCTTCTACGAGGGCGCAGTCGCGAACGCCGACGCCCCCTCACCGTGGTGGCAGACGTATTGCCGTTGGCATTTCGAGCGGCTCGGCATGCTGCCGGAGGAGGCCCACCTGCTCTGGGAGCCGGCCCGGGAGCAGATCGTCGGCGCCCTGGCCGAGGACAGCCGGCGGCTCCAGAGCGACTTGTACCGCTGGAAGCTCGGCAACCTGGAGCGCATCGACGCCTTGAAACGGCAGGTGGATTTGTTCGCCAGCCACATCAAGGATGTTCAGCACGACCAGTCAACCCTGTTCTAATTCGATACCGGAGGCCCCATGTCCAGCATCGTCGACTCCCCCGAAAGCTATTTCAGGAAGCTTGTCCCCGCGGTCGGCCCCCTGCTCGATGAACTGGAAGAAGAGGCGCGCAGGGAAAAAATCCCCATCGTGGGCCCGGTGGTCGGGACCCTCCTCTTCCTGCTGGCCCGGGCGGCGCAGGCCCGGGTTATTCTGGAGTTGGGAACCGCCACAGGCTATTCCGCCCTGTTTCTCGCCCGCGCCTGCGCCCTCAACGGCGGCCGGCTCGTCACCATCGAGCTGGACCCGGCGATGGCTGAACGGGCCCAACGGAATCTGGAGCGCGGTGAGCTTGCGACGGTCGCGCGCGTGGTCGTCGGCGATGCGCTGTCCGAGCTCTCCCGGATGGATGCCGTCGTCGACCTCGTGTTCATGGACATCGAAAAGGCCGATTACATCCGCGCCCTTCCGCACTGCCACCGGCTCTTGAAACCGGGCGGGCTCCTGTTCGCCGACAACGTCGGCTTCAAGGACGCCGACGCGTTCAACCGCGCGATCGTCACCGACCCCGGTTGGACATCTGCGTCGCTGTTCTCGTTTCTGCCGGGACATTCACCGGAAATGGACGGAATCTGCCTGGCGTTGCGCCAGTGACGGGCGGTTTGACCGGCCTGGGCCTCGAGGGAAGTGGTTTCAAAACTGCTTTCCACTCTACTCGCTTACTTTAAAGCGGCCGGCGCCGGGGAGACATCCGCTCCTTTCAAGTTGAGGGCCTCTGCCCGTCCTGGCGCTTGGACTGCCTTGGCACCGGCTTTCGAACCATCCGACTTGGGCTGAGGCTTGCCTGGCGGAGGCGGCGGGTCGCCGGAGCGAAGGGGCGGCTTCGGCCCGGGCTTCGGGGGGACTTTGTAGTAAGGGCCGTCGTTGTCACGGTAGTATCCGCGGTAGAAATTGCCGGGACCGGCGCGCCCGCTATGACCGTAGACGTATCCCGGCCACCACAAGCCGTAGCCTATATACGCATCGCCGTCCTCATCCACCTCACGCTCCGCGTTCAGTGCCTGCTGCTGGGCCTGCTGCATCCGGCGATTGGCCTCCTCCAGCTTAAGCTGGGCCTCACGCTCCCGGCCGGCGAGTTGGGCTTTCCGCTCCTCCAACTCCAGCCGCTCACGCTCGAGCCGGTAGGCGCGATCCTCCTCGATGCGCTGGCGATCCGCCTCCGCATCGTAAGGGGTTTCTTCGGTCTTATCCAAGACCTGCACGCCGGCCGGAGGAGGCGTGTTCGAGAAATGCATCACACCGTTGGCATCCGTCCAGCGGTAAATGTCGGCCGCCACCGGGCCTGCCCACCAAACCCCCAACAGGGTCAACAAGATCAACAGCCGTTTCATGGCGCTCACCTCAGGCGTGTGGCTACTCGTGGAAGTGGTTTCCTACCCCCGTGCGAGACCCGATGGCGGCGTTGCCGGCCTCTTTGAAATACCCACCGCCTGCACTGACAAGGCTGCTGCGATTGCGAATCGGCCTGCGCCCTGCCATCGGGCTTGGTCCGGGGTTTTGCTGTTATGTCTAACTTTTCTTCGACGCTGTCACTGTCGATTCAGTTTACAGCGCATGGGATCCTTCAACGTGGGGGCGGACCCTGTTATTGGCCCTCTCGCCCGATCCCGTTACGCTCGATGATGGCCCAGGCCTCCTCGGCCGTGTTGACATAGGTGAACAGGTCGAGATCCTCCGGCGCGATGGTCCCTTCGTCCACCAAGGCTTGGAAGTTGATGACGCCGCTCCAGAAACCCTTGCCGAACAGCAGCACCGGAATGCGCTGGATTCTTCCGGTTTGGATCAAGGTGAGGGTTTCAAAGAGTTCGTCCAGCGTCCCGAATCCACCGGGGAAGGCGATCAGACACTTGGCGCGCATGAGCAGGTGCATCTTGCGAATGGCAAAGTAGTGGAACTGAAAATTGAGCCCCGGCGTGATGTAGGGGTTGGGAAGCTCTTCGTGGGGCAGAACGATGTTCAAACCGATGCTCAGCGCGCCGGCATCCTGGGCGCCTCGGTTGGCCGCTTCCATGATACCCGACCCGCCGCCGGTGATCACGACCAGGCGGTGGTCGTCGGAATGCCGGCCGATCAGCCGGCCCAGTTTGCAGGCCTCCTCGTAGTAGCGGCTGTTGGCCAGAGCGCGTTCGGCGCTCTGGACCCTCCGCTTCAGGGCGGGATTGGCGGCGTCCTGCCGGAGTTCGGACACGGCGGCCTCCAGATTGGCGGCTGCCGTATCCGGATCCGGGATGCGGGCACTGCCGAAAACCACCACTGTGGATTCGATCCCATGCTCCTCGAGGGCCAGCTCGGGCTTCAGCAACTCGAGCTGCAGCCGCACGGGCCGCAGTTCGTCTCTCAGGAGAAAATCCAGGTCCTGGAAGGCCAACCGGTAGCTGGGCGCTGAGACATGGGGAGCTTCTGTTTTCTGAAGAGCCTGCCGGGCGTCTTCGTGGGCCGAGCGAAAAAGGCGTCTGCGGAGGCGAGGGCGATCCATGACAGTTCCTCGTTAAAGGTTCTTACGGTCGAAGATTCCCTACAGCTTCCTGCAGGGTTCGTCAATTCTGCGGGCGATCAGGAGTCGGGGGACAATGTAGCAGACTGGAGCCGGCCGATGCAACAGCCGGAACAACGGGCGAAGATTCACCACGCTGATAGCATCAGGATAGCAAGTCTCAAGTCGCAGAGGGGGTGGCCTCAGGTATCCCCTCAAAGGGGATGGAACCACTTCTAAACCTTAAATCCCAACCTCGAAATCAGACCACCGTGTCCAAGAGGTTCCCCAGGATTTCATCCTGAGCCTTCAAGGTTTTTAAATTGGCCTTGAAGCCGTAAACGCTGGTGATCAGATCGGGCAATTCCTCCTCCAGTGCCACGTTCGACGCCGTCTGCGCGGATTGTTGACTCTCCTCCAGGCCGCTGAAGGAGGTCCCTGTTTCGACGCGCGACGTAGACACTTCGACATCTCCGTTTGGCCCTTCCTGGAATATCGCCCTATACTTCTTGTATCCGTCGGTGTTGACGTTGGCGATGTTTCCGGCAGTGACGTTGAGTTTTTGCCCGAAGGCTTGGAGGGCCGAAACAGTGGTGTTGAGAGAGGGTATCATGATTGACTCCCTAATTTTAGCGATCGCGAAAAAGAAAACTTCCCACGATGCCGTTTTTTCCTGACGGTGCAGTCCTCTAATCTTTTACGGTTGAGAGAGCCCGTCGGGGAAGATGCACGCGCATCCGAGAAGTTTGCTGTTGAGAAATACAATATTCATGCCACAATGCAGTTAAAAAATATTTCAATAAATTTCAATTTGTTATATTATTTCTCCCTGACAGCTCCCGTGGCCGATATGCCGTTTTTTGTCATTTCTTTGTCCGAAAATCGTCACCCCACAAACCCCGCGATTGAATTAGCGCATCCGGGGTGCTATCGAAAGGGGTGCGCTGCGCCCCAAACCGGTTGACAGGCGTGCCGCCATGCGCATCATTCGCGTATACGTGCCTGTGGAACCGGATCGGGCGGAGGCCTGCGCGGCGTTTAAGGAAAGCCCATGACATTCGAGTTTGCTACGGCGGGCCGGATCATCTTCGGCGCCGGCACCGCCAAGATTATCGGCGAGCAGGCGGCCCGGCTGGGAAGGAACGCGCTTTTCCTGACCGGCGCCCATGCGGAGCGGTCTGCCCTGGTCTTGCACCAGTTGGACAATCATCACGTGCGGCACACGTCGCTTCCGGTGCGCGGGGAGCCCACCACCGATTCCGTTTGGAACGGGGTTGCAATGGCCCGCGAGTGCGGCTGCGATCACGTGGTCGCGGTCGGCGGCGGCAGCGTCCTGGACACGGGCAAGGTGATCGCCGCCATGCTCACCAACGGCGGCGCACTCATGGATTACCTGGAGGTGGTCGGAGCCGGACGCGCGCTCACCCACATGTCCGCCCCCTTCATCGCCGTCCCCACGACGGCGGGCACCGGGGCCGAGGTGACCCGCAACGCCGTTCTGGAGTCACCCGCGCACGGGGTCAAGGTCAGCATGCGCAGCCCCTTCCTGCTGCCGCGGCTGGCGGTGGTCGACCCGCAGATGACCACCTCGCTGCCGCCCGCCCTGACCGCCAGCACCGGCCTCGACGCCCTGACTCAATTGCTGGAGGCCTTCGTCACCCGCGACGCCAACCCTCTGACGGACGGGATTTGCCGCGAGGGGCTGCGCCGGGCGGGCCGTTCCCTGGCCAAGGCCTTCGAGGACGGTGGCAACCACGCGGCCCGGGAGGACATGTGCGTGGCCAGCCTATGCGGGGGCCTCGCCCTGGCCAACGCCAGGCTCGGAGCGGTGCACGGCATTGCCGGGCCTTTCGGGGGCATGTTCAAAGCCCCCCACGGCGCTGTTTGCGGACGGCTGCTGCCGTTCGTCATGGCGGCCAACATCGCCGCCCTGAGGCAGCGAGCAACCGGGTCGGTTGCACTGGCCCGCTTCGACGAGGCGGCCCGGCTGCTGACCGGAGACGAACGGTCCGCCGCCGAGGACGGCATCGCCTGGCTGCAGGCCCTGTGTGAACGGTTCGCGCTCCCGCCGCTCTCCGCCTATGGGTTCTCGGAGCCGCACGCCGCTGACCTGATCGCGAAATCCCTCAAGTCCAGCAGCATGCGCGGAAACCCGATCGACCTGACCGAGGCGGAATTGGAGTCGGTCCTGAATCGTTCGAAATGAGGAAACCCCGAGGTTGGGCATGCGAAGGTTTCTGAACATAGCGACCCTGGCGGCGGTGGTCCTGATAGCGGCCGGTCCGCCCGCAGCGGCGGATTCGGCCCTCACCCGGCTGGTGAAGAAGATCCAGCCCGCGGTCGTGACGGTGATCGTCTACGACGCCGAGCGTCACATTTCCGGCATCGGCACGGGGTTCTTTGTCAGCCCCCGGGGCCAGCTGATCACCAACTTCCACGTTCTGGCCGGCAAATACGCGGCCGATGTCAGGACCTCGCAGGGGAAATCCTACCGCGTCAAGAAGGTGCTGGCGGAGAACAAGGCCGCTGATCTCGTGAAACTACAGGTGGACATCCCGGAAAACGAGGCCGCCTGGATTTCCGTGAGCGACCGGCCGCCGGAAATCGCCGAGCGCATCGTCGTGGTGGGCAGTCCCATGGGCCTGGAGCAAACCGTGAGCGAGGGCATCATTTCCTCCGTGCGGGAGATCCCCACGATCGGGCGGGTGTTCCAGATGTCGGCCCCCATCTCGCCCGGATCCAGCGGCAGCCCCGTAGTGAGCACCAAGGGACAGGTCATCGGCATCGCCACCTTCCAGTTCATCCAGGGCCAGAACCTGAATTTCGCCGTGACGGCGCAGCAGATCATGGCGCTCAAAAAATTCGCCAACGCCAAGTCCGTCTCCGAGTGGACGTTCGACCATTTGGGGAGCCAGCCGCGCGCAGCCGAGGAGCTGTGCCAGAAAGGGTTCAATTTCTCCATCGCCGGCGAGGACCAGCTGGCGCTGCAGCACTTCATCAAGGCCACCCAGGAGTACCCGGGCGACGCCGCGGCCTGGGGCGGCCTGGGTTCGTGTTATGCCGGCCTGAACAACTCCGAGGACGCCATTGCCGCCTTCCAGCGGGCCATTCAGGCCAACCCGCAGGACGAGATGGCCCATTTGAACCTGGCCGACTACTACAGCAAAATCGGCCGCTTCGAAGACGCCATCACGGCGTACAAGGAGACCATCGTTATCAACCCGCAGCTCGAGGCGGCCTATTTCAACCTGGGCCTGGCTTACATGCAGCTCAGCCGATATGCCGAAGGCAAAGACGCTTTCGAAACCGTCGCCCGCATCAACCCCGAAGCCGCTTCCGCCTATTACAACGCCGGCATCGCCTTTAGCCAGCTCGGCCGGTTCCAGGAGGCGATCGAAGCCCAGAGGAGCGTCATCCGGATCGACCCGGATTACGCGCCGGCGTACTACGCCATGGGAGTGGCACTCGGCAAGCTGGGCCGGGGTCCGGATGAGATCGGTGCCTACACGGAGGCCATCCGCGTGGACCCGGATTTCGCGCCGGCCCATCACGCCATGGGCAACGCGCTTCTGCAGACAGGGGATAAAGCCGGGGCGCTTGAGGAATACAAGATTCTGAAGAAGCTCGACAAGAACCTTGCCGACAACCTGTTCACCCGCATCTACCCGACCGATGAAGACAGCCCGAAACCTAAGAGAACTGCCAAACAACCGGAACCATAACTGCTTCGGTTGCAGCCCGGTGAACCCGTCGGGGCTGCAGATGCGCTTCTTCACCGACGGCAGCGCGGTCTACTCCCGCGTGAAGGTGCCGGAGCACCTGTGCGGCTGGAGCAACATCGTGCACGGCGGCGTGCTCACCACCATTCTGGACGAAGTCATGAGCTGGTCGGCCATTACCCTGCTCAAGCGCATCGCGCTCACCCGGGGCATTGCTGTCGAATTCATCAAACCGGTTCACGTGGGCAGCGAGTTGAAGGCCGAAGGCCGTGTGCGGGAAACGGGGGACAAGAACGACGCCGTCACCGAGGGGATCCTCTACGACGTAAGCGGCGAGCCGTGTGCCCGTGCGAGCGCCACCTTCAAGGTGTTCTCCCCGGCGGTCGCCCGGCGCCTCGGCATCGCGGATGAGGCCTCCATCGCGTGGTTCGAGCGCATTTTCAATCTCCCCTGAAGAGAAAGCGCAACGCCGAGATTGGCCTTTTTACGACGTCGTCATTTCTTGGGCGCCGGGGCAGCGACCGGGACCAGGACGCGCTCGATCTCCATTTGCAGCGACTCGAGCTCCTCCAGGAAACGACCCCTCTGATCGTCGATGAATTGCTTGGCAAGGCCGCGGTAATAGTCGACCCCGGCGAGGAGGTTTTCCTTGAACGCGGCAAAGTAGCCCTGAGGGCGGCGCGACAACCCGATGGAAAACCGCTTGATCTCCTGGTGCAAGTGCTCCACGTAAAGCCTGAGTTCCTGAACGAACAGGTTCGGCCGTTCGCTGTTGGCCAGCAGGCACAGCCGGCCGTAAATGTGGCCGACCATTTCCTCCAGGGAGGCGAGTTTGGAGAAGTTCACGATGTTCGGGCCGCAGCAGATGGCAGGGGTGGCCTTCGCATCGAAGTCGTAGTTCAGGGCAACCCCGCCGGCCAGGTCGTGACACAGGCAGGACTTGTTGAGAACGCTCTGCCGGGTGAAGGCGAGTTGCTCCTCCGACAGGTTTTCCCCGGCGAGGTGCTCGAGTTTGCGCGTGATGAAAGCCCGAGACGCCAGGCAGACCGGGGCCTCGGTGAACTCCGTGTTGAACATCGCATACCCCTTGGGGCAGGGGCTTCCGGGCGTGCCGGCCTGGTTGCGCTGACGGCGGGCCTCTTCGCTCGACGAGGTGCGCAGGTTCCAGAAGGGAACGCCCAACGGGGAGCTGTCGCTCAGGTAGACATCGCCGGGCCGCACCGCGAGCAGTTTTTCAAGCTGGCCCCGGTCCACGTTGGTGGCCTCCGGGACCAGCAGGAAGGGCGTGCCCCAGCCGGTGCTGTCCAGCAGATAATATCTCAGAAGAAAATCATTTTCCAACGCCGTTCCTATGCCGCCCTGCACCGTGATGCGCACATCGCCGGGCGCCTGGCTGGCCGGACGGCCCTGGGCATCGAGAGCCTTCAGATAGGCGTCCCGCAGCACCGACACGAGTTCCTGCCGTTTCTGCTTGAACTCCTCGAGCACCGGCCCCAGCAGGTGGCCGTCGGTGGCGAAGGCGTGGCCGCCGCAGTTGAGCCCCGACTCGATGCGAAACTCGGACACCCACAGCCCCCGTTTGGCCAAAAACTTTCCCTGCACTTCCGCGGAGTGAAAATCACTCACTTTCAGGATGATGGTTTTCTTGAAATGCCCACTGCCATCCGCAAAAAAATCATCGAACGTGGCGGCATACCGGTAGAGACGCTGGTTGATTCCGGCCGAAAAGATAATGGCGGAGCTGAGCGCGCTGCGAGCAAAGCCGCGCAGGGCCGCCATCGCGTCGGCACATTCCGGCGGCAGCTTCTGGCCGTGGCGGTAGGCGTCGCTGTCGAGCTTGGTCATGATATTGACGTCGATGCTGCCCGGCACGGCCAGCGGCCGGAGCAAGGCCTGCCGGCGGTCTTTTTCCGGACCGTCCGGAGCGCCGAGCATGTCCTCGTAGGCCGTTTTGAGGGGCGAGTCCGGCAGCATCCGGAAATAACGGGTGATCTCGCTGCCGTCCTCGAAAGGCGCGGCCTGCAGGACCCGGGCTTGCCGCCGGACGATCCCGTCCACGAGATTCAGATAGGCGGTGATGCGGCGCGCGCGCGCGTCGTCCTCGCCGGCGCCGATGGCCTCGAAGGGCTCGTGGAGGCGATCGCAGTGGTACTTGCGCACCTGCTCGATGAGCATGTCATCGACCAGGGATATGACGGAGGAGATACCGTAGCGGGCAACCTTCAAGGGGGTGTCTATGGTAAACCCCGTGCCCATGACGGGGATGTGAAACGAATGGGGTTGGTAGCGCATTGATGAACCTCTTCTGATGTAAGACGTGTGTCTGGGTCGCAATGGCTCCTCAGCCAGCGTCCCAGCGTGCAGCCGCACCTCGGTTTCCCAAGGTTTGAAATCGTTATATCATATCAGATCCGACGGGAAAAGCCCAGCACTTTCCGGGCCCGGGAAAAATCGTGTAAAGCTTTTCGTGCCTCAGCCGATAGTGATAGCAAGCCTGGGGATGATGAATCCCGGCGTCATCCCACCGCCTTTCGCTGGGATGGCTCCACGGGGAAGTCACTTCAGCCCTTTTCAACTAAAGGATGATTTCATAGCGGTTCAGCACGGAGCACGAAGGAGTCATGGAAGAAGCCCAGGTGTGTGAAAAGTGCAAGTATTGGACGGAAACAGGGGGCACGGATTCGGGTCTGGTCGGAGAATGCCATTGCAATGCGCCCCAGCCGGAGTTGCTCGAAGCCGTATCGGCCTCGCGCATCCGCTATGCGGCCTGGCCGGTCACGGCGGACCGGGACTGGTGCGGGAAGCACGAAGAGCGCCCCATGGCCTCCAAGGAATTGCTGGCCCGCGTGGCCATGATCGAGAAACTGGAGGCGGAGCGCAAGGCCAAGGCCAAAACCACGTAACGCCGCGCTTCAATCGGGCCGCGCATCCGTCATGCGCAGCAGCGCTTGCAGCTGCACGCGCAGCGGCGCCTGCGCCAGCCCTTCCAGCGGCTGCAGGTCGCGCTTCAGGCGGTCGAGCGCACGGCCGGCGATGCGCTTGGAATTCAGGCTGGCCCGGATGATGGCCTGCAGCAGGCAGAAACTCAACAGCAGGGCGATAACGATCGCCCAGAGGGCGTGCCGGAAGAAATCGCCGCTGAGATAGCTCCTGCTGAAAAAGCTCACGATCGTGATCCAGCCCGCATACCCCAGCAGGCCGACCACCGGCGCGTTCAACAGGACCTGAAGCCAGAACCCGCTGAGCCGGCGGGGGATCCGGTCGATTTCAGCGTTCACGGCTTCCTCCCAAAGAGCCGAGAATCGCTCGGCAAAGTGCTCCACCGGCCCCGCGATGAGCTCGCCATCGCGCACCGAGGGCTCGAAGCGGCCCCGGACCAGCATCTCGGCCGCATCGGGCCAGCGCCGCAGCAGCTCCATGCGGTAGCCGCGCAGTGCCGCGTGCAGGCGTTCGGGGGCCGGCGCCGCGGCGCGGCCATCCTTATCACCCGTCGAAGGCCACCGGCCGGAAACGGCCCGCCGCCCGCGGTCCCGGGGCCGGCCGAAGCGCCAGATCGATGCGACCCCTCCACCGAAGGCCATCAGACGCGTCCACCCGGTGAGCACCCACCCCACCGGCCCGACCCAGCGCTGGGAAAGCGGCTGGCAAACCCTGAGGCCCAGACCGCCGGGCAGGATCTGTTCGTCGCCGCCCCGCATGGCCGCTACCGCGGCCGCCATCGCCTCGGTTTCCGCTTCGGTCAACCGCCGGTCGGCCGACTCCAGGGCCTGGCGGTCGTTTGCCAGCTCCCGCCGGGCCTCATCCAACACGAACGTCTGCAGGCGCCGGGCGTTTTCGACCCGGCGGTCGATCACGAACCCGCCTTGGGTCATGTGGCTGAAAACGAGTCGGTGCAGTTCGTCGAACTGGTCGAACCCGTGCCGGGGGCCCGCCTCCGGGTCCCAACCCGGTTCCTTCACGTGCCGCCGGGCCGAAACGCAAAGAGCGCGTTCGACGGCCCCACCCCAGGACGCCCGGATAAAATCGAGAAAGTCCGGCAGGATCCGCTCCTTGAGCTCGGTCTCATCCAGGCGGTCGCACTTGTTGAGCACGGCCACCAGCGACTCCCCGTCGAAACGGCGGACGATCGGCGCGAGATAATCCGCGTGATCCCGGCGCTTGGGGTTTTCGGCATCGAAGACACAGATCAAAACGTCCGAGTGGGCCACGGCAGCACCGAGCGCGGCCAGGTGTTGGCGGTTGGCCATGCTGTCGGTGTCCGGTGTGTCGATCAGGCACACCCCCTCCGGCAATCGCCCACCCGCTGGGGGCTGGACCACGACGGCTTCGGCGCCGAGCTCCCGGGTGAGTTCCGCAGCCTCCTCCACTCCGCTGCCGAAGACCATGAGCCGGCCCGTGGTCGGACGCCGGTGCCCGGTCTCCGACAGCTCGGCACCGCCGGCCAGCGCGTTGACCAGTGTGGATTTGCCGGAGCCCGAGGGGCCGATGAGCGTCACCACCAGGCGGCGGTCCAACCGGGCTGCAATGGCGTCGATCATGCGCACGCCCTCCGCGCACTGCCGGACAAGGCCGGCCGCCGGCAGCCACAGCGCAACGGCTTCCAGCGCCGACTGCAGTCGGCCCAGCTCGGCCTTGAACCCTTCGATGCGCCCCAGCGCTCTGAGGGATGCCGTCTGGCGTTCCAACTGGGTCACGGCAGCCTCCCTGTGCTCGTCTGGTTGAGGCATTCCTCGATCTGCGCCACCAGGCACCCGGCCGCCTCGATCGTGTTATCGGCCGACCGCAGAATCTCGCCCGAGAGCTCCTCTTCAAAGATCGTCTGGACTTGGGCGAACTTGTGCCGCAGCCAGGTCTGGGCGAGGGGCCCGAGCATGGCCTTGAGCTGCTTCCGGTCGGCCTGCTTCATCCCGCGGGTGACCGGGATGGCCACCAGCGCGTAAATGTCTTTCAGGCCGAAGAGCCCGGCCAGTTTGACCTTGATCGCCGCGGCCCCGACCGGGTCCCCGGTCGACAGCACGTAGGTCACGGCGACGGTCGCCGGCAGCACGTTGAGGGAAGCCCAAAAGGTCTGGCTGATCTTGGACCACAACCCCATCCGGCGGCGGAAATGGTCAGCCACCCCTCTCAGCTCGACCTGCATGTCGCGGTCGATGCGGCTGATCACTTCCTTGCGGTCCAGGATCGCCTGCAGGACGGAGCTGAAATCCAGCCGGCGGAGCTTTTCCTGTTCGGGGAGCACGGCCGGGTGGGCGCTCACCGTAGGCGCCGCCGCGGGATCCACCTCGGCGCCCGGCGTCCCGCGGCCTTCCACCGCGGCAGCCGGCGACAGGCAGGGGCTCAACAGGGTGTGGTGCAGCCGGGTCGCCGCGGTCACGAGGTTCTCCTCGAGCCGGCGTGAAAACGGGTCGGCCTGGGCCACGGGGGCCGGCTCGCCGGAGAGCCTTTCCCGGGCCCAGCCGACGGCCCCGAGCACGGCCCGGACCGGGAACTCGATCACGCTGCCCGTCCGCCGCATGAACTTGACCGCCGGCGGGTCGGTCTCGGTCCAGATCTTTGCAAACCGGCGTATCACCCGGTCCATCGGGAAAAAGCGCAGCGCCTCCTGCAGGCAGACTCCCTGGGCCGCCTGCAGGGCCGCGGCATAGCTCCGCAGCTCGCCCAGCGAGAGTTTGGCCCGGTCAACCAGGGCGGACGCAGCCTCGAGGACGTCGGCAAGCATGCTGGCGTGCAGGTCAAAGCGCAGGTGCGGCAGGTCGATCGCCCGCAGGGCCTCCGGGAAGGACAGGGCCCCGGGCCCAACCGGGCGCAGGGTCATCGGGGTGTCGCCGGCCGCGATGCGGTTGTCCTCATCGGCGCGGAAAATCCCGAGCACGTAACGCTCGGCCGCGTTGCCGTAAATATTGCGGGCAACGGTCATGGCATGCTCTGCCACCTCCTCGGCGGTGAAGCTGGGGTAGCTGCGGTAGACCAGGAAGCACTTGCGCCGGCCGATCCCGGTCAGCATCCGGGCGATAAAGTCGGTGTTGTCGCGGTTGTTGTAGTTGGAGTTGGTGAAAACGTAGATCAGGATGTCGGAAGCCTCCAGGGCGCTTTGCGCGCTATGCCGGTTGGCGTAGCGGCCGCCCGATCCCGTGTCGAAATCAGGGGTATCCAACAGGATCATGCCGGCGGGCGTTGGACGGCCGACGACGTACAACGGCCCCCCCGGTTCCAGCAGGTCCCCGGAATTCTTGAGCGGCGCCGGGGATTGTCCAAAGGGCGCGACCAACGCCGCGAGGCCTGCCGACCGGGAGGCCTGCTCCGGTGGGATCGAAAACAGCACGCGGCGGTTCATGCCGGCCCGCCCGCCGGTAGGCGCATGGGCTGTGCCCATGAGAGAGTTGAACAGCGTGGACTTGCCCGATGAGCCGCCCCCGCAGATAGCGGCCACCAAGGGCAAGCTCGGATCGAACCGGGCGAGCAGCCGCGCGTCGATCACCTGGGCCCAGGGGCCGATCTCTTTTTCGGCGTCGAGCTTCAGGGTTTCAGCCAGCCGCGGCAGCTCGACCCGGATCTGCTTCAAGTTGTGGTACAGCGAGGCCTCCATGCCACCTCATTCCCCTGCGGATTACGGCCGTAAACGAACACGCCTAAATAGTAACTAATAAACATGATTCAGCGCGATTCAAACCTACCCGCCCGGGTCAGCCCGAATATTTTATCAGAAAACCAACGCGCCGCCGTTGCGGCGTGTGCAGGGACTGTGATAAGGTTCACTGAACCTGTTCGGAGGATACTCCGTGGACTTTACCCCACTGTTCAAACCCAAAACCGCCGCCGTGATCGGGGTGTCGTTTACGAACGAGCGGCACCCGGCCAATGTCATTTATAACAAAATCCACCTGCGCTACCCGGTCGAGGTTTACCCGGTGAACCCCCGCGGCGGCTTGTTCAACCGCGACCGGGTTTACCGGACCGTCGGGGAAGTCCCCGGCCGGGTCGATCTGGCCGTCATTGCGGTCAGGGCCGATTTCGTTCCGGAGGCGCTCGCGGACTGCATCCGCAGCGGGGTAGGCGGCGCCGTGATCATTTCAGGCGGCTTTGCGGAGAGCGGCCGCGGCGATCTCCAGGAGCGCATCGCCGCCATGGCCCGCGAGGCGGACTTCCCCTTCATCGGCCCCAACTGCCTGGGCATCTACTCGCCGGGGCGATTCGACACGTTTTTCCTGCCCGGCGAACGGCTCGTGCGGCCGAACCGCGGCAACGTCGGCTTCGTCAGCCAGAGCGGCGGCGTGCTGGTGGACCAGATGGTGAAATTCACCGAACAAGGTCTGGGTCTGTCCCTCGCCGTCAGCATCGGCAACAAGGCCTTGATTCGCGAAACCGATCTGCTGCAACACCTCGCCGACGATCCGGATACCCGGGTGATCGCCTTCTACCTGGAAGGCTTCGGCCGCAACGAAGGCCGCGCCTTCGTGGAGATGGCCGCCGCCATCTCCAAACCGGTGGTCGTGCTCAAGGCCGGCAAGACCGCCGAAGGCAGCCGTGCGGTGAGCAGCCACACCGCGTCTCTCGCCGGCGACTACAAAGTATTTTCCGACGTGATCGCCCAGCACGGCATCGTCGAGGCCCGCAACGAGTTTGAGCTCACCTGCTTCTGCGAATCCCTCAGCCACTACCCCCGGGCGATCGAGGGCAACGTCGGCGTCATCACGGTGAGCGGCGGCCATGGCGCTCTCGCCTCCGACATCTGCATCGACCTGGGGTTGCACCTGCCGCGGCTCTCGGAGGCCGTCACGGCGGACATCCGGGCAGGCCTCTCGGCCAACATCCGCGACATCGCATCCCTGGATAACCCGGTCGACCTCACGGGCAGCTCCACCGACGCAGACTTCGAAGCGGCCGTCAGCGCGCTGGGCCGGGCCCCCGAAGTGGACTGCCTGCTGCTCCTGCTGCTGCCCTATTCCCCGGGGATCAGCTCCGATCTCGGCGCCCGGCTGAGCTATGTGCACCGGCAGACCGGCAAACCGCTGGTCGCCTATGTCCCGCACGTCGAAAAATATCGGATCCTGATCGAGGGCTTCGAGCTGAACAACGTGCCGGTGGCCTCCTCCATCGACGGGGCGGCCTTCATGGTGGAAGCCATGCGGAGGTGCAGGCCATGCTGAGCGCCGAGATGGTGGACATTATCGCTGCCGCCCGCAAGGATGGCTGGGTGCTGGAGCCGGAGACCCTGCGCCTGCTGGGGGCATCCGGTGTGCCGGTCCCGCGGTTTGCGTGGGCAAAATCTGAAGCGCAGACGCTGGAAGCCGCAGCCGGCATCGGCTACCCGGTGGTTGCCAAAGTGGTGTCCCCCAAAATCATGCACAAGTCCGATGTGCAAGGGGTGCAGGCCGGCATCCCCAACGCGGAGGGTCTGACGAATGCCTATGACCGCTTCCGTCATTTGCCGGGATTCGAGGGGGTGCTCGTCGCCGAGATGCTCTCGGGCCACGAGCTCATCGTCGGCGCCAAGGTCGACTTCCAGTTCGGCCCGGTGATCCTGCTGGGGATCGGCGGCACGGCCGTCGAGATTTACAAGGACACGCTCACGCGCATGGCGCCACTCAAGGCGCACGATGTTGAATCGATGCTCGCCTGCCTGCGGGGCAGCCGGCTGCTCACCGGCCATCGCGGTTTTGCCGCCGTCAACATCCCCAAGCTGACCGAGATGATGCTCGCCTTCTCGGAGGTCGTCATGGAACTCGCCGACCGGATCGACTCCATCGACCTGAACCCCGTGTTCTGCTCGCCGGAGCGCTGCACGGTCGCCGACGCGCGCATCCTGCTGGCATCCAACACCCAGTGATCTTCCGGTGTTTCATGAGCCATCCAACGAGAATTGAAACGTGACCGCACCACCCGCAAAGGGTTTATCCGGCAACCTCGTGCCGTACCTGATGCTCAGCATGGCCCCCTTGTGCTGGGCAGGGAACATCGTGCTGGCGCGGGGGGTGGCGGAGCTCATCCCGCCGGTGGCCTTTGCCTTCTGGCGCTGGGCGCTCGCCAGCGTGTTGATCCTGCCCTTCACCCTGCGGCATCTCGTCCAGGATCGTGGAGAGATCGCGCGACGATGGAAAATGCTCTTTCTCCTGGCGGTCCTGGGGATCTCCAGCTTCAACGCGCTGCTCTATTCCGCGGTCCACACGACCACCGCTATCAACGGCGCCCTGATCCAGTCCACCATGCCGGCCGTGATCGTGCTGTTGAGCCTGATCCTCTATCGGGAAAGAGTCGCGACGCGGCAGATGAACGGTGTGATGCTGTGCATTCTGGGCGCCTTTCTGATCGTGCTGCGGGGAGATCTGAAGAGGCTTCTGACCATGTCCTTCGTGCAGGGCGACCTGCTCATGGTCATCGCCGTGGTGTTGTATGGTCTATACTCCGCCCTGTTGCGCCGTCGCCCGGTCATCCATCCCCTGAGCTTTCTGACGGCCACTTTTGCCCTGGGCGCCGCCGGCCTTTTCCCCGTTTACCTGGTGGAGCTTGCGGTCACCGGCCCATTCTCACCCAGCCGGGAGATCGTTTCGAGCATCCTGTATGTGGCGCTCTTTCCGTCCATCGTCGCCTATTTCTGCTGGAACAAGGGAGTGGACCGGGTGGGCCCCAACCGGGCCGGCCTCTTCATCAACCTCATCCCGGCCTTCGCCTCGCTGCTCTCGGTCTGGCTGCTCGGCGAGTCGATCCATTTTTTTCACATCGGCGGCATGGGGCTCATCGTCGCTGGAATGGCGCTGTTTTATTCCACCCGGACCGAACGGATCAAAGTTCGTCGCCGAAATCGGCCTTGAACGCATCCACGACTTTCTGCCCCCAATCCCCCCCGACGGGTTCCAGCCTTCCGAAGAAGAAGCGCATCACCGGCGGCTCCTCCACGAATCGCAGCCCGCCGATAAGTTCTCTGTGGCGGTAAAGCCAGGCAACGCGTTCAGCCACATATTCGATGTGACCGATGGTAAAGGCGCGGCGGGGTATGGCGAGGCGCACAAGCTCCATTTTAGCGGTAATTTCATTGCCGCTGCGATCCCGGTCTTCCGACATGGTGCCTCGCTCAACCCCCCGTGCTCCGGATGCCAGGTACAATGCTGCATTGAGCGCCTCCGCCGGATACTGGAGAGGGGGGATACGCGGCAGAAACGCCCGTGCATCGACGTGGCAGGCCAGTCCGCCGGGGGGGGTGACGACCTGGATGCCGTGTCCCTGCAAACGCTCGGCAAAGTACTGGATGAACTCGGGGCTGCTTCCCGCCACTTCGGTCTGTGTCATTTCCTCGAGGCCTACGGCCATTGCCTCTATTTCCTTGGTGGACATGCCGCCGTAGGTTGAGAAACCTTCATATACGGGCAGCCACGTCAAAAACTGATCGAAGTACTGTTTGTGGTTGGTGGCGATGAGGCCGCCGCGGGCGCCGCCGCTCTTGCGCCCCGACATGTAAAAAATATCCACCATGCCCATCATCTCTATCAGAATTTCCTGAATCGACCTGTCGGCATACCCGGCCTCACGCTGTTTGATGAAATAGGCATTTTCACCGATCAGGCTGCCGTCAAGGACCAAGAGCAGGCCGTTCTGCTTGGCGACCGCATGTACGTCCCGCAGGTTCTGCATGGAGAAAGGCTGGCCGCCGATCAGGTTGGTGGTGGCCTCCATGCGGACGAAGGCGACATTTTCAGGACCATGCGCTTCAATGGCCTTGCGGAGCTTTGCAATATCGATATTGCCCTTGAAGGGATTGTTACCCGCCGGTATCAGCGCCTCGTCCCCCACCAAATCCAGAATCTGGGAACCGACGATTTCCACGTGCACCCGGGTTGACGGAAAGTGATAATTGGTCAGGACGACTTGCGGCGCTTTCAGGAGGACCTTGACAAGAAGGTGCTCGGCCGCCCGCCCCTGATGGACCGGCAATGTGTGCTCAAAACCGAAGACCTTCTTTACAACCTTTGCCAGCTTGAAGAAGCTCTCGGAGCCGGCGTAGGCATCATCGGCAACCATCATGGCGGCGAGCTGGTTGTCGCTCATTGCATTCGTGCCGCTATCCGTCAACATGTCGAGAAAAACTTCCCGCGATGGAAGCAGGAAGGTGTTGTAACCCACGGACCGCAAACTATGGAGGCGCTCCGCCGCCGGTATGAGGTTTATCTTCTGAACGATTTTGACCCTGTGCATCTCTACAGGAACGCGCCGGCCGTCAGTCAATGTGATAATCATCGGGTCCTCCTTTGTTGTTTGTCAGTGATGCCACCGCGTGCCGATCATGGGTGCGGTGAGGGTGCGTCGGTGCAAACCCAGCCCGCGTCGATCGCCTGCGTCAAATTTCGCAGATCGTGATCCAACCGGCGGTCGGCCGTCAAAACGGGCGAGCGGGAGCGCACGCGGTCAAGGAGGCGTGCGGCGCACTCGGAAAACAGCGTTTCGTCGCGCAATGCAGCGGCATTGGAAAGAGCCACAAGCAGGGTGGCCAGCACCTGTTGGAGCAGTGTGATCACCTCGGCGGCGTTGAGCGCGGCATTGAGACCCATGCTCACCTTGTCCTGGTTGCTGGCCTCGGTGGGACGCGAGAGCACCGTATCGGAGGCCGACCGCTGCACGGCCAGGGCGGTCAGGGCGCTGCAGGTGATCTGCAGGGCCTTCACCCCGCACCCCTCGTACCCCACCAGGGTCTCGGGCAGTCCGACATTGAGGCGTGAATCCAACAACAGTGCAAACTGCCGATCCACCAGGTCGGCGACCGAGGCCGCAGCGATCTTGACCAGATCCATGGCCAAGGCCACATGGCCGCCATAAAAATTGCCCGCGAAAACGGTTTCCCCCCGTTCCGGATCGACAATGGGGTTGTCGTTGACGCTGTTCAGCTCGCGGTGCAGTACTTCCAACACCCATGTCAGGCCGTCGCGGGCGGCGCCGATCACATGGGGCGCGCAGCGGATGGAGTAAGGGTCCTGGATGAGGCGGCCCTCTTCCTTGCCGCTGTCGATCAGGCGGCTGCCGGCCAGGGCGGATCGAATGGCGCCGGCCGCCGCGATTTGCCCGGGGTGGTGCTTGAGCCGGTGGGCGATGGGGGCAAAGGCCTGGGAGCGGCCGAACATCACTTCGGCGGCGAGCGCCGTGGCGGCCTCGCAGGCCGCCAGCGTGCGCTCCATGCGCACGGCGCTGATGGCGCCGATGGCGGTCATCACGGCCGTACCGTTCATGATCGCCAGGGACTCTTTGGGCACGAAATGGTGCTGCCCCAGGCCGGCGCGTTGCAGGGCCTCGGCGGCCGGCAGGATCTCGCCCTCATAATACGCTTCACGTTCTCCCGCCAGCACCGCCGCCAGGTAGGAGAGCGGCGTCAGATCCCCCGACGCGCCCACGGAGCCCAGCATTGGAATCACCGGGAGCACCCCCTGATTGAGAAGGCCGCACAAGGCGTGCAGCAGCTCCGGCAGCACGGCTGAATAGCCCTTGGCCAGACTTACGAGGCGGGCAAAGACGATGGCGCGCGCCTGCTGGATGGGAAACATCTCCCCCAGCCCGCAGCCGTGCTGGCGGATAATCTGGTAGGCGAACTCCTGGGTGTGCGTCGGATCGACGGCGCGATGCGAGCTGTAGCCCACACCGGTGGAAACGCCATAGACACGCTGCCCGGTGCTGAGGGAGCGTTCCAGAACGGCTCGGCCTTTTTGCATCTTTGCCGTCCAGACCGCGGCCGACGAGGGCCGCACCCGGCGCCCCTCAAAAGCGACGTCCATCAAAACATCCAGGGGCACATCGTCGTCCCCAATGACGACCTCGGGCAGCGCTGATACAGATTCCTGGCCGTTTGTTATGTTCATTTTCTCCTCGTTGTCCATGCGATCCAGACGTTCACGGGCTATAGATTGAACTGCTGTTTCAATTCGCTCTTATGAATCTTGCCGCTGCCGGTCTTGGGCAGGGCCTCGACAAACGTGACCTTCTTGGGAATTTTATAGGGGGCGAGGCGCCCCTTCAGAGCCGCCGCCACGTCCTCCGCCGTCAGCGCAGCAGCCTCTTTCAACACAACAAATGCCGCCACCACCTCGCCCCGCGCGGCATCCGGCATGCCCACGATGGCCACTTCGGACACCTGGGCCATGGCTTCGATGGCGCGCTCAACTTCGGCGGCGTAAATATTCTGGCCGGCGCAGATGATCAGATCGTTTTTGCGGCCTACGATATAGATAAACCCCTCGGCGTCCCGTTTGCCCACGTCGCCGGTATGAAACCACCCATCGCGCAGGGCCGCCGAGGTGGCGTGGGGATTGTTCCAGTACCGGGTAAACACCGTGGGGCCTTTGACGATAATTTCGCCGGCGGCCTCGGGCGGCACCTCCTCACCCACGTCGTCCACGATGCGCACCAGGGTGTGAAAAAGCTCCTTGCCGATGGAGCCGGCCTTGCGCCGGGCATCTTCCAGGTCCAAAGAGGTGATGCGCAAGGTTTCGGTCATGCCGTAGCCCTGGACAAAGCGGATGCCTTTTTCTTCCTGATACTGGTGAATCAGGGGGACGGGCATGGGAGCGCCGCCGGCGATGAAGAAATGGACATGGGAAAAATCGGCACCCTCCCAGGCCGGGGCTTTACTCAGCATCTTGTACATCACCGGCACGGCAAACATGTAGTTGATCTTCTCTCGGACGATGAGATGGACGATGTCGGAGGGGTTGTCGAAATCTTTGATGACCAGGGTGCCGCCCGCGTAAATGACAGGGATCGCCGAAGCGACCAAGGCGCCGATGTGAAACAGAGGGGCCACCAGCAGTGATCTGTAGGTCGCATCGATGCCGTAACTGTGGAGATTTTGAATGGCCCCGAACAGGAAATTTTCATGGGAGAGCACCGCACCTTTGAGATCGCCGGTGGTGCCGGACGTAAACATGATCAACAGGGGATCGGTGAGCGTTACGGCCCAGGGGACCGCCGGTTCCGGTGCCCCCCGCGATTCGGCCGGGTCATCGAAGCCCGAGGCCGCCGCGTGCGCGTCCCCCGCATGCTGCAAACAGAATCCGACGTGTCCGCCGCACGCGCGGAACTCTTCGATGACCGCCGCAAAACAGGGGGAATGGATCAATACGCGCGGTCCACATTCGGTGATGATACGCACCAGTTCCGGCACCGCCAAATGGTGGTTGATCGGCACAATGATTGCGCCCGTCTTGGCGCAGGCAAAAAAGATCTCCAGCCAGGCGCTGCAGTTGACCATAACGGTGGCCACCCGGTCGCCTTTTTGAATGCCTTTCGCCATTAAAACGTGAGCCATCCGATTGACCCGGTCGTTGAACTCCCGGTTGGAGCAGCACTGGTCGCCTTGTTTCAAAAAGGGACGATCCGGCCATACGCGCGCCCGCTTGTAACTCCACTCTCCGATATTCATTACCGGGACTCCTGTTTCTATCCCATCTTTTTCATGATGACCGCCGCAAAGGTACCGCCGGATGCGAAGCCGTTGACCAGGCCGTAACGGATGGGAACCCGGGTTTCGGCGTTTAAGACAAAGTTCAGCGGCGCTATCGGCTGCAAAAGCCCCAGGGTGGGTGCCAGGGTTCGATGGTGAATGGACAACGCCATGGCGGCCGCCCGCATCCCACCGGACGAAAAACCTTCGCCCAGTGAGCCTTTGAGAGCGCTGATACGGGGGTGACGCCCGCCGGTGGCGAAAACCCTGCCCAAGGCCTCGGCCTCGAGTCGATCCGATCGTCGCCCGCCGTTGGCGGCCGCGCAAATATAATCAATGTCGCCGGGATCGATGTGGGCGGCGGCAAGCGCCCGGGTCATTGCCAGCGACGGCCCGGTCGCATCCGTCGGCCAATCGCTGGGACCGGCAGGTGCGGCGCTCAGGCCCCAGCCTGTGATTTCACAGTACGGGACGGCCCCCCGGGCTTCGGCGCTTTCCAGGGATTCGAGGCAGACGACACCGGCGCCTTCACCGACAATGATGCCGTTGCGCTGAGCATCGAAGGGCCGAATCCCCTCCATCCCGCCTTTCTGCGGAGAAAGGGTTTGGAAGTGGGTCAGCACGTTGAAATGAAATTCCGAAATGATATCGCCGCCGCCCGTGAGGATGGCATCGGCGCGCCCCCGCATGATCTCGGACGCAGCGTAGGCCATGGCCGTCTCCGCCGACACCTCGCGGTGGTTAACGGTGGAATTGATACCCCGGACGCCCAGTTCGATGGCCGCATGGCCGGCGGGCGCGTTCATCACGACGTTCGGCACGAGGATGGGGTTGGCCCGTCGGGGGCTGTCGGTGAAGAGCACCTTGCCGAATTGGGCGGCGACATCGGTACCGCCGAAGCAGGTTCCCAGCACCACACCCACCCGGTCCCGGTTGTGCGCACCGATTTGAAAACCGGCATCGTCGAGCGCCAGGCGTGCCGCCGCTGTGGCCATTTGCGACAACCGGTCCATGCGCCGCAGGGTTGCGGGACGGATGAAATCCAGTGGGGTGAAGTCCCGGACCTGAGCCCCCGATTTGGCCTCAAAGCGGGCGGTGTCGAAAAGCGTGATGGGTCGAATGCCGGAAAGGCCGCCGAAGAGGCGCCGCGCGAAAACATCTTTACCCACGCCCAGGGGCGTGACCAGGCCCACACCGGTCAGCACGACCCGCCTGGACGTCGTTTCATAACGTCGTCTGACACCCGGTGGCGGCGTTGCCGGCCTCTCGCAATGCCAACCACCGGCCGTGGTGGCTGCGCTTTCGAATCGGCCTGCGCCTTGCCCTCGGGCATGATCCGAGGTGGTTAACCCACTTCTATGCATGGGAAATCCCTGCATCGGTGAATTTGCCGAAAACCAGCGCGGTGTTGTTGCCCCCGAAGGCAAAGGAGTTGGAGAGCACGATGTTGATGTCAGACGCGCGGGCGCCTTGCGTAACGAAATCGAGGTCGCATTGGGGATCCGGTGCCTGGTGGTGAATCGTCGGCGGAATGAAGTGCTGATGGATCGCCAGCACCGCCACCACCCCTTCGATGGCGCCGGCGGCCCCCAGGGTATGGCCGATCATGGACTTGGTCGAACTGACCGGTATTTGGTAAGCCCGCCGCCCAAAAACGGCCTTGATTCCTTTGGTTTCCGTCAAATCATTGGCCGGTGTGCCCGTGCCGTGGGCATTGATGTAATCCACCGCCTCCGTCGAAACACCGGCATCTTCCAGGGCGCGCCGCATCGCGAGCGCAGCCCCCGCCCCTTCGGGGTCCGGAGCGGTCATATGGTGGGCATCGCAGCTGACACCGTAACCCAGGATCTCAGCGTAAATATGGGCTCCCCGTTGCCGGGCATGCGCCAACGCCTCCAGGATCAGGATACCGGAGCCTTCGCCGTAGAGAAAGCCCTTGGCGGTTTTTATCAAACGGCTTGCAGTACTCCGGATCCACGGCCTGCAGAGCGTTGAAGGCCGCATAGGTGATCCGGCTCAACGGTTCGGTGCCGCCGCAGATGACGACCGGCGCCATATGGGTCTGGATCAGATCACGGGCAAAACCGATAGCGGTGGCTCCGGATGAGCAGGCGGTCATGAAGGTGGTCTTGGGTCCCATGAGCCCCAACTGGGAGGCAATCTGGTCGGCCGAAGCGGCACAGCAGAAGGAAGCAAACCGGGAATAGGCCGCTCCCCGGCCCGTGCCCAGCAGATAGTCCCGGTACACCGCTTCGCATTCAAGCATCCCGCCGGCCCCGCCCCCCATTACGACGCCCATCGCGGCGCGCAGGTTGTCCGGCACCGCGAAAAGCCCGGCATCGTTCAAGGCCTCCAGGGTCGCCGCCATGGCCAGGCAGTCCGAGCGGGACATACGTTTGAGGGAAAAGGGGCGCGGAATCATCTCGCGGGGAGTGAACGCCGGTACCTCACCGCCGGTGTGGGTTCTGTATTCGGTGGTATCAAAGACGGTCACCGGGCCGATGCCGCACTGTCCCGCCTGCAGGGCGCGGGAAAACTCGGGCACATCTCGAGCGACGGCATTGACGGTCCCCAGTCCGGTGACAACGACCCGATTCTGCTCCATACGCCTCCGAACGAAACCGGGCCGCGCCGATAACCGCTCCACGGTTCCGACACCTTCAGATAGAACAGGTCATTCCGTCTCAAGATCATATCAGGTGGTGTTTTGCGCCCCGGCGGCATAACCTTGTTTCAATAACCAGATGTCTCCCATGGTGTCAAGAACATATCGGCCGTTCATTGGGTTCGGAATTCGTTGGAGCGCCCGACAAGGACACCCCTTCGATCTGATCGCTGCGGCAGATAAGGCTTCGGATAGCGGAAGTCAGGTGTTACGTGTTGCCCACTCATCCTCCTAAATGAAAAGGGTGACCTTGCTGCGGCCAGCCTCCTGAAGGAAGCTCGCTACACCGGCAATCGAGATGTTGGGATAGTCGATGATCTCTTCCCGGCGGATGCCCATCAAATCCATCGACATCTCACACACTACGATTTCGACCCCGGAGTCCGCCGCTGCCTTCATCAATGTTTCCAGAGACATGACTCCCTTTTTTTTCATCAGATCTTTCATCATGCGCGTTCCGGCACCGGCCATGTGCATCTTAGAGAGCTTCAGCTGGCCGGCCCCTTTGGGAAGCATCCATGCGAACATTTTGGCCATCATGTCGGCTTTTTCGACCTTCTTGTGAATATCCTTCAATGCCGGCGTTGCCCAGAAGGTGAAAAACATGACCACTCGCTCGAACATGGCAGCCGCGCCGGTGGCGATGATGAAGGCCGCCAGCATGCGATCCAGGTCCCCGCTGAAAACGACCATGGAGACCTGATCTTGGGGGGCGTTCGCTTGAAGCGTGCCCAGCTTTTCTTCCAACTCGTTCAACCGCTGTTGCATTTGCTGCATTTGTGCCTGCATACGATCTCCTCAACCCCATCGGTGAACGCCCGCATAGCGGGCGGCTTGAATTTTCGGCGGAAGCCGACAGGACCCCAACGCTGCTTAGAAGTGATTTCATAACCCCGTCTGACGCCCGATGGCGGCGTTGCAGGCCTCTCGAAATGCTCACAACCTGCCATGGTTGCTGCGCTTTCGAATCGGCCTGCGCCTTGCCCTTGGGCGTGATCCGAGGTTTTGAAACCACTTCTACTCAAAAAATTTCTTGTGGTGTTGGATCGCTACCTTGTCGAATTGCCCGTATAACAGGGTCAGCCGCTGATTGGCGATGCGGATGGCAGTGGGCTTTTCTTCCCCTGCACGCTCCGTTGAGTAGCAGGCCAGACAGCGTTGGTAGCTGCCGATTTTCGCCAGCGCCTGCACGGCGAAATCACCGTTCAAAAATGTCTGCGCATTTTTGTAATTGGCAAAATGCTCCACGGCCGGCAGGTATTCCAGCGTGACATCGACGCCGACCGCGTTGCCTTCCCCGGCGATGCGGATGTAATCATAGATGGTCAGCAGAGGGTCGACCTCTTCCTTGGCCCCGTCGAACTTCACCATCATTTCTGCCAGCGAAAATGCCCGCTCGGCAACCTGGATCCCGCCCGCCTTCAGTCTCTCGCAGTCCCGGCTGAGGTGCCGGTTGGCGATCATTACCGCTTGAAACACATGCGGGCAAAGGTTGTTCGGGCATCCCCGGGCATAGCACTTCCGGAAGGTATAGGGCTCGCCGTTGATGGCACCTTCGTAGCGGCACAGAAAGACATACGCCTGGTAAGCGAAATTCCGCTGGGTGAAGTCGACGGGGATGATCTCGAAGACGGGCTCGCAGGTCACATCAACCCCCTGGTGCTTCAGTTCCACCAAGTCTGCGATTCTTCCGGGAGGATGGCTCATACGTGTCATGGGTCGCACCTTTGCTCACTCATTGATGGCCCGGGTCGAACCGGGCCCGGACTTCTCGGCTAGTAGGTGAACACCGCTTTGGATTCCATCGCTTCGATGTTTAGGACGCCGGCAGCGGTGGTTTGAGCCCCCTCCATCAGGTCCGTGGCCTCGTTGATCTTGCGCTCCTTGATGCACGGCGTGCACACCAGCAAACGGCCTCCCTGGTCGAGAAAATCCTTCATCAGCTTCGCCATCGGCGGGAATCCGCCGGCCGGCAGCATGTTGTCCACATACCCCTTGCGGGCCAGGTAGACGCCGTTGCCCTGGAGCACCACCGTGGCCTTGATGTCCATGGCCAGAGCCGCGTTGGCCATGACAAACGGCATCGCGGCCTTCTCCGGGCTTTCCCCTCCGTGAGTTCCGATGTAGAGAATCTTTTCCTCTGTGGCAGTCATGTCTTCTTCCTTTCCTGATTTTTGCGATAAAGGTGAATGATCATGCGCCCTGCAGGGCGCGGTTTTTGACTTTCATCAGGTAGACCACCAGCGGGCGGTAAAGCTGATGGGTCCACTTGGCGAAAGGCACTTCCAGAACCAACATGGGCACGGCGATCATCAGGTGCAGAACGTAGACGAAATAGGTGGTCAACGGCAGTTCCAGAAGGCGCGTGGCATGGATGATGATCCCGCTGAACGTGGTGAGCCACAGCAGGATCAGAAACGCCCAGTCCGAAGAATGGGAGTGAGCGTAAACCGTTTTGCTCTTTTTCAAGCGGCCGATGATGGCATAGGTGGTGCCATAGAGAATGGCAAACGTGGCGTAGTAACCGAGCAGCCGCACCGGGTGCCAGACGGCATATTCGACATCGCGCTGGAACCAGCGCAGGCCCACCACGACCAGCAAGAACACCGAAGAGTAGCCGGTCATGATCAGCAGGTGGACGAGCCATTGCGTGCGCTGGGATTTTGTGCCGCAGCCATCGAAGCGCTTCTGGGTGAAGAAATGCACGATGAACTCGCGCGCCTCCTGAAGATAGAGGGCCAGCGGGATGCCTCCGACCTTCAGGTTCAGCAACGCCGCCGGTCCGGCGGTGCCGGCGGCTGGATATTGCGCAGGATCGCCCATGACCGCCTTGAACATCCGGTACGCGTTGGTCAGCAGAAAAAACGACAGCACGACCAGCAGGATCAGATCGAGGATCTCGATGACGGTGTTGGGGGCGAACACGTTCAACGCCACGCGGCCGGTCAGCATCGGTCCGTGAAAGAAAAAAAACCCCAGTCCCACGAGCCCGGCGACGAAAAGAATGGCCAGCATCTCGAAACGTGTGGAGGTGTAAAACCGCCGGGAAATCCCCGTCCAGTCGTAGCGGGCGGTCAGGTAGCGGCGCAGGCCCATCATCACCTCGCCCGGGTTGGCCTGCCGCGGGCAGGTTTCGCTGCAGTCCCCGCAATAGTAGCACAACCAGGGTTCGGCGCTTTGCAGCAACTTGTCGCTCAACCCCAGCTGCAGGTAGCGAATGACCTTGCGCGGAAACGGCACGCCTTCGGTCGACAGCGAACAGACGGCCGTGCAGTTGCCGCAGTTGAAACACGCCGTCGCATCCGCTACGCCGAATCTCTCAAGCTTCATCACCAAATCGGGGTTTACCGTGGCACTCATGGCACCTCTCCATCAAACTGCTGAAAAACGGCGCCTGAGGCCGTGAGCCTGCGTTGCAAGGCGTTTGGAAATGCTCGCATATGAACGAATATGCTGCGCTTTCCAAAGCGCTGCGCGCCTTGGCTGACGGCCTGATGCTTGTTTTTCAACACCCTGAGCGTTAAGCATCTTTCTTGTTAACCAGCGTGTAGGTGTAGTATTCGCCGTCCTTCGGTCCTTCGGCCACGGCGCCGTACTTGCGCAGTCCGGCCACATAGAGCAGAACCTGCGCAGCCCCCAACCCGGCGGCGTCGGCGATTTGCGGGACGGTCTTGGCGCCACCCTCGAGTTGGGCCCGGATGGCCTTGATCGAGGCGGACTGGGTCTTGATCGAACCCTTGGCGCGGTCGATCCAGGTCTTGCGCGCCTGGCGCAGTTGCGTGAGGGCTTCCTTGTCGGTATTCGGGTTCATGAGCGTTCCTATTCTCTCCGTTTGCTAAATAGTGCCCATCCAGAAATGGTGGATTTCGGTTCAGGCCAAGGCCGCAGCGATTTCGCAACCGCAGGCGTAGTCAGACTACGCCGAGGATTGCGAAGAGCGAGAACGCCGGCATGGGCCGAAAGACGCCGTTTATGGATGGACACTAACCAGCGACGATGGCATCGACCATCTCCTCATATTGTTTCAGGGTCCAGCCTTTGACCTCGATGGCATTTTCCGGACACTCGGGTACACAGATGCCGCATCCCGTGCACAGAGCCGGGTTCACCCGGGCCTTCCGGCCCTGATCCGCCGCTTCCGTCAGCGTGATGGCCCCTTCAATCGGGCAGACCCCGGCGCAGGCCCCGTGACCCGTGCACAGCTCGGCACGGACCTCCGCCACGAAGGGGTCGAGTTCCACAAAGCCTTTGACCAGCAGCGAAGTCCCCTTGGCGGCGGCGGCCTGGGCAGCGGCACAGGCTTCACCGACATCCATGGGGGCCTGGCAGGTGCCCGCCAGCAGGATGCCGGTGTTGGCGACCTCCACCGGTCGCAGTTTCGGGTGAACTTCTTGCAGAAAGCGGTCCACCCCCACGGGCAGCTTCAGGGCTTCGACCAACTCGGCGATGGGGCTGGGCTCCATGCCTACCGCGAGCACCACCAGGTCGACCTCCGCCGTCAATTCCTCCCCGAACGTGAGCGTGTCGTTCACGCGGATGCGCAGCGGGAAATCCTTGCCGCCGGCCCGCTCCACCACCGGCGGGGCCTCAGGCTCGTATCGGAAAAAGATCACATTGGCCTTGGCGGCGCGGTCATAAACCTCCTCCTGGCCGCGGCCGTAAGTGCGGATGTCCCGGTAATACTCGAACACGTGGGTGTCCGGGTAGGTTTCCCGGATCCGGACGGCGGCCTGCAAAATCGCGCTGCAGCAGGTTCTCGAACAATATTCGTTCAGCCGGCCGTCGGGGCCGGGTTCGTGAATGCCGGGGATCTGGCGGCTGCCGACGCAATGGATGAACGCCACTCTGCGGATCTCACGCCCTCCGACAGCGAGGCGGCGGCCGGAGGGGTGGCCTTCGGCCATCTGGCGGATCAGCTCGGGCAGCGTGATCACTTCGGGCTGCTTGAGATAGCCGTATTCACCTTCCTGCGGGGCATACGGTTGAAACCCGGTGGCAAAAACAATGACCCCCGTTTCCAAGACCCACTCGCGGCCGTCGGCGGGGAGAGCCTCCGGGAAGACCCCGGCAAAGGGGATAAAGCTGCCGGGAGCAAGCGCATTGAAATCCAATCCGCCGGCAGCCGCCGTCTGGATGGAGCGCTCGGGCGGACGCCGGTTTAAGGTCAGCTTGAAATTGCCCACATATCCTTCGGAGCGAATGACCTGGGTACAGGTGCAGATCTCGATCTGCGGGTTGCTCAAGGCGGCCTCGCTCAGCTGCCGGATGACCGCCTCGGCTGTTTCACCGGTGGGCACCAGCCGGTCGAGTTTGGCGACCTGCCCGCCCAAAAACGGCGTTTTTTCAACCAGCGTAACGGCAATGCCACGGCGCGACAGGTCCAGGGCGGCCCTCAGCCCGGCCACACCTCCGCCGATGACGGTCGCGTGCCGGCGGGCATCGACCCGGATCGGCGAGAGCGGCTCAAGGTTTCGCGCTTTGGCAACGGCAGCGGCCACCAGGGTCGCGGCCTTGCGCGTCGCCTTCTCACCCGCATGCACCCAGCTCACCTGCTCGCGGATGTTGGCATGCTCGTAGAGATAGGGGCTCATGTCCGCCCGTTTGATCGCGTTGCGGAACGTCAGTTCGTGAAGGCTGGGGGCGCAGGAAGCCACGACGACCCGGTCGACTTTGCCGCTTTTGATGTCCTCTTGTATAAGCTGCTGGCCCGGGTCCGAACACATGAACATATTCGTGTGCGCTACAACGACGCCGGGTATTTTTTGGACCTCCTCGGCGACCCGGGCCACGTCCACGTGGTCGGAGATGTTGCCGCCGCAGTGGCAGATGTAGACCCCGACGCGTTCGGGGCGCCGGGTCTCTTGCGTGCTCTCTGAAGCCATACCGATTCTCCTGATCCTCGCACGCGCCGCCTGGAGCGGCGGCTGCGTTCTGCGCCGGAAGCTAGCGTGCCGCCGGCATCAGGCCGCCTTGCGCCCGGATAGATCGTGCAGATAGTTGGACGCTTCCATGGCGGCCGCGCCGGCCTCCACGATCGTGTCGACGATGTCTTTCGGACCGGCTGCCACGCCCGCAACAAAAACACCTTCCAGGGTCGTGAGGGTCGGTGCGGTCTTGGGCATGGTGCAGCGGATGAACGCATCCTCGCCCGTGGCGACCGCGCAGATGCCGGCCGGGTTCCATTCCGGGACCATACCCAAGGAAAGAACCACCAGATCGTGAGGGCGCGTCTTGACCCCGCCATCGCTTTCCTGCGCCTCGTAGCGCACCTCGACCTGCTGGTTTTCCCCTTGGGAGAGCCTCGCCACCTTGGCCTTGACGAACTCGATGCCCATGGCCTTGGCATTCTGGAAGAACTGCTCGTAGCCCTTGCCGAAGGCGCGGATGTCCATGTAGTAGATCGTGATATCCGCCAGCGGCAGCGATCCGGAAAGCAGCATGGCCTGCTTGATGGCGTACATGCAGCATACCCGCGAACAGTAGGAAATCCCCAGGCTCTTGTCGCGCGACCCTGCGCACTGGATATAGGCGATCGATTCGGGCTCCTTGCCGTCCGAGGGGCGCAGCACCCGCTGGTAGGGGCCATGCGGGGCCAGCAGGCGCTCCATCTGCATGGAGGTGATCACATTCTGGAGCTTGCCTTGACCAAATTCCTTTTTCTGCTCCAGGGGGGTCAGGTTGAACCCGGTTGCCAGGACGGCCGTTTTGGCGCGGATGACCAGGTCTTCGGCTTCCTGGAAATAATTCACGGCCTGGGTCGGGCAGACCTTGGCGCATTTGCCACATAAGGAACAGTTTTCAACGTCGAGGGTCGCGATCTGGGGGATGGCGTTTGAAAACGGGATGAAGATAGCCTTGCGCAGGGTGAAGCCGCCCTGTTCCGCGTCCGGGACATAGACCGGGCAGCCGTATTCGCACTGCCGGCAGCCGATGCACTTGACCGGATCCACGTATCGCGGCCGCTGCGTCACGGCCGCCACGAGCCGGTCGCCCTCGCGCGTCAGCCCGTTCAGATCGCAGTCGGTGAATATCGCAATTTTATCATGATGAGCGGCCGCGGCCATTTTAGGAGTGGTGATGCAACTGGCGCAATCCAGGGTCGGAAAAACTTTGGACAGCCGGATCATCTTGCCGCCGATCGAGGCGTCCCGTTCGACGACAGCCACCTGGAAGCCTTGGTCGGCCAAATCCAGCGCCGCCTGCAGCCCGGCGATCCCACCCCCCACAACCAGGGCGTCAAATTCGAGTTTCCGCTTGGGTTCCATAAGCCTCATCCACCCGTCGATCCTGAAAAAATTTCATGAAATGGTCGGCTCAGGCGGCTTCCCGGTAGTCCGGGGGGCCCAACTCCTGGACCAGAGCGTTCATGTCGTTGACCTCTTTGAGAAAAGACCGGTTGCACACCGTGCAGATCGAGGTCAGGCGCAACCTGCGGATGTCCAGGTTGCGCTTCTTCATCAGTTGATAAACGCGGTCCAGTCGCTTGGCCATGGCATGATAGGCGCCCTCATAGGGGCATTCCTCGCCGCAGGACATGATGATGATCCCGCTGATCCCTTTCCGGAAGCAGTCCAGATAGAACTGCTCCGGGAACAGGACCGGCGCCCGCACCCGCATGATGAACGTATTGGCCGGATAGGAGGAATGGGCCTGGCCGACCGAGTTTGCACCAGGGTAGGCGCAGGACTCGGTGGCCAGGATCAGGATTTTCCCTTCCGTTGCCGCAGATCCTTCGGATGCCATGGTCAACCTGCCTATTTCTTTCTGCGCACGAAGTGCTTGTCGTAGCCGTCGGCTCCCTGGACGCCCAAATACTCGTGGCCGACCTTTTGGGCCCAGGCCGGGATGTCCTTGCGGGTGCCGGAATCGTTGGAAAATACTTCCAAAATTTCGCCGACTTTGACTTTTCCGATTCCTTTTTTAGCTTCCAACAGGGGGCCGGGGCAGGCGCTGCCGCGGGCATCGACCGTTGCTGCCGGTTTCAGGGTGCTGAGATCTACTTGTGACATATGATTCCTCCTAATGTGGGTGTGGGTTCCATCCGGGTCTTTATCAACTCCAGGCGACATCCCCCGGACGGTTCGGGGATCTCGCCTTTCGAAACGATCTCAAGGCAAGCGGCCGGCAACACGCGCATCAGGTCATCGGCCGCGGCGGGATCGCTCCACAAAACCACCAGGGAGTCGCCGGGCCGCATTTCCCTGAAACGCTGCCGGATGTCGAGCAGGGAAAACGGAATGATGGTATCCCGGAGATCAAAGGTGTCCATGAAATCACCTGGCATTGAACAGACCATGGGTCCGTGTGTTGTTTTCCCTTTCGCCATGGCTATGAGCAAGACGGATGCCAATTGGGAAGAATGAGGCTCAAAGACATCTTTTCCGAGAGAGACCGGGCCAGGAGCGCTTCAACGTAATGGGATGACTCATGAAAAATTAATTGATCGGCGGCGGGGCGTTTTACGGCGAAGCTTCTGGCTTGCTTCGCACCTGTTCATGTGTTAATAAAGTGAACAACGAATATGTTCAATCTATTGGCAGGCATCCCGGCATGAACCAGCATAACCTGAACGAATACTGGAAGACGGTGGTTGATTCGATCCAGGACGGGGTCATGATCGTGGATCCCGACGGCACGATTGTTTCCGTTAACCGGGCCTTCGAGGAGATCACAGGTTATGCCCGCAGTGAAATTATAGGGCAGTCCTGCACCACCCTGAACTGCAGCTCCTGCGAGATCGCGCGCGAGGAAAACGGCTGCCACTGGTGCGCCATGTTCCGGAAAGGCAACCTGAGACGGCAGCGCTGTGCTCTCGTTCGTAAAGACGGGCGGCCGGTTACCATCCTGAAAAACGCATCGGTCATCAAAGACAGCAACGGCCGCGTCACCGGCGCGGTGGAAACCATGACCGACCTCACCGATCTGGTCAGCAAGGAAACGCAGATCGAGAACTTCCGCCGCGAACTGCGCCGGGAAGACCGTTTTCACGGGATGATCGGGGCGTCGGCCGCCATGCGCAAGGTGTTTGACTTGGTCGAAAACGCCGCCCAATCCGATGCGCCGGTCATCATCTACGGCGAAAGCGGGACGGGAAAGGAGCTGGCGGCCCGGGCGATCCATGAGGCGGGCAAACGACACAAGCAGCCCTATGTGAAGGTAAACTGCGCGGCGTTGAACGAGTCCCTGCTCGATAGCGAGCTCTTCGGCCACGTCAAAGGCGCCTTTACCGGGGCCATCCGGGAACGCGAGGGGCGCTTCGAAGCGGCTCACCACGGGGACATTTTCCTGGATGAGATCGGCGACCTGCCGCTGTCCACCCAGGTGAAACTGCTGCGGGTTCTAGAGGAAAAGGTGGTGGAGCGGGTCGGCGACAATCGCCCCATTCAGGTGGATGTGCGCATCATTTCCGCTACCAACCGCAACCTGACCCAGCTGATCGAGCGAGGCGCGCTTCGCGAGGATTTTTTCTACCGCATCAACGTCATACCGATCTGGATGCCTCCGCTCCGGGACCGTATGGAAGACATACCCCTGCTGGCGGAATCCATTTTTCGCCGCATCCAGATGAAAAGCGGCAAACCCATTGAAGGCATCAGCAGCGCCGCCCTGGATGTGCTGACGGCCTACGGGTGGCCCGGAAACATCCGGGAGCTCAAAAGCGCCTTCGAATATGCGTTCGTGGCCTGTCAGGGCGGAAGCATCGAGCGGGGGCATCTGCCGCCCCATTTGGCAGGTCCGCCGGCCGCAGCCCCGGGGGCTGCGCCGTCGGCCGACAGCCTGGATGAGCTGAAAAAGCAGCGACTGCTCAAAGCGCTGCACGAAACCGGCGGCAACCAGTCCGAAGCGGCGCGGCGGCTAGGGATATCCCGCACCAGCGTCTGGAATCAAATGAAACGGTTCCAGCTGGACGCTACACCCGGTGAAAGAAAATAGGTTGAGCATGAAAACCAATTTCATGAGATGCCTCGTCGTCTTTTGCGTTCTGATTCTGAGCGGCTGGGTCATGGCGGCCGATACCCCCAAACCAGGCGCCGCACCGGAAAGCCCCACGATCGCCGTCCCGGACAAAATGGGAGAGGCCCTCGTCAAGGAGGCCGGACAGGTCAAGGAGAACCTTCAGCAGCAGGTGGTTATCCTGGCGCGCTGGACGCCTTTGGGTTGGGATCTCAACACCATCGACTACCTGTCCAAATGGCTGCTGTCCCTGCCGATGAGAATCCCCGATTTCATGCGGCAGGTGGCCTTGCAGAGCCGTATCCTCGGCATCGCCGGATCTCTGGTGATCGTCATCTTCCTGGCGGCCGTCTTTTACAGCCTCTTCGGACGCAACCGCGTCATGCAGCGGATCGAATCGACCCTTCAGCCGGTTCGCAGCCGCATCCCCGAGCCGATGTACCCCTTTTTTATGGCCGCCTTGCGGGTGGTGGTGGCGGCCGCCATCCCGCTGTTGCTGCTTGCGGTGTACTCGGCCATCGGGGCCATGATCACGTACAAGGCGGTCTGGTTCGCCCTCGCCGGCGACCTTCTGCAACTGTGGTCACTGGCAGCGCTTGCGATCGCACTCCTGCGGGAGCTGCTGACCCGCGGCCTGTTCAAGGCCACCCAGGCGTACGGAAACCGGGTGTTCCAGATCGCCCGGCTGGTGCTGCTTTACGTGCTGACCTGCATCGTGCTGTATTGGGCCGCCGAGGCGTTTCGCTTCCCTAAGGACGTGCTCGCCTTCCTGCAGTTCGCCATCAGCGTGACGGTCGTCTGTGTGTTTCTGCTGCTGATGCTCAACAAGCGCGCACTGCTGTCCTTCCTGCCACCCCTGCCCTACCGCCGCTACCAGGATTACGTGCGCCTCCTGAACCGCTACTACTACCCGCTGATCGGGGCTTCCTTTGTACTGGCGCTGCTCTGGTGCTTCGGATTCCGCGAGGTGGGGCGCCTGATCCTGGTAAAAATCTGGTCGACGGTAAGCGCCCTGATCCTGCTCAGCTTCGTCTACCACATGCTGCGTTCGGCTCTACATCGCTGGGCCGAGCGCATCCCCGCCGATCAGGAATCCGCGCTGTTCATGATCGGCTCCGTGCGCTCATTTCTGATGTACGCCACGGCCGTCACGGCGGCGGCCTTGCTGCTGAACATGATCGGTCTGCTGGAGCCGATCCAACGCGTGCTGTCCTTCCCGGTGGTCAATGTCGGCAAGACCGGCATCACGGTCTGGGTCACGCTCAAGGCGACGCTGATCCTGTTTTTCTTCATCTACGCCTCGCGCCTGCTGCAAGCCTATCTGGACTATAAGGTCTTCCCGGCTCTCGGGGTCGAGCCGGGCACCGGCTATGCCTTCAACACCATCATCCGGCTGGCCTTCTTCGGGGTGGGTTTCTTGATCACCCTCGACACGGTGGGGGTGGATTTCGGCTTCCTGCTCGTGTTCGCCGGCGCCATCGGCGTCGGCATCGGCCTCGGCCTCCAGAACATGGCCGCCAACCTGATCTCCGGCTTCACCATCATATTCGGCGGTAAAGTCCGCAAGGGAGACTGGATCGAGGTCGAAGGCACCCCGGGCGAGGTGATCGACATCCATGCCCTCTCCACCCGCATCCGCACCCGCCAGAACGTAGAATACCTGGTTCCCAACTCGAACCTGATGTCCACGACCATCATCAACTACTCCCTGTCCTCGCCGATGATCTGGACGGGAGTCGACGTGGGGGTCTCTTACGGGTCCGACCCCAGGCAGGTGGAGGCGATTCTGCTGGAGGTGGCCCGGCGCGAGCCGATGCTTTCCGGGGAGCAGCCCCCCAGGGTCCTGTTCACCGAATTTGCGGACAGCTCCCTTAATTTCAAACTCCTGGTGTGGGTCGATGTGCGTCGGTATGCCGAGCGGATCGTCAAAAGCGCGCTCTATTTCGCCATCTTCGAAGCGTTCAAAAAGGCGGGCATCGAGATACCGTTCCCTCAGCGCGACATCCACATCCGAACCCCGGAAGGCGCGGGAGCCCCCGCAGCTCAGTCCTGAAACCGGCGCATGAAGGAACGATCCAGATAATCCTTGAGGCGAAAGCCGAGGCGCCCGTCGAAGGCGAGCGCTTTCCACCGCACGACGGCCGTGCCGTCGCCCATGTTGAAGGCCAGCAGATAGTCTTTCTGCGGGTTGAAAGCGATCAAATCCCCGCCGGCGAGTGCTCGCTGGAGGTTCTGCAGCAGCACCGGGTTCTGGCGTACGGCGTAGACTCCCACCCGGGCGATCGGCTGCGGCTCGAAGCAGATGCAGTCACCCCCGCCGAAAATCTCCGGATGCGCCACAGACTGGAGGTAGCGGTTCACCAGCAGCCCCCCGTCCGGGCCTACCGGCAGGCCGGAATCTGTGAAAAGTCGCGACGGCTGAACGCCCACTGCCATAAAGAGGAAGTCACACGGCCGGGGCGCGCCCGAGGTCGTGCGCACCGAGCGCGCCTCGGCGGCTTCGACCTTTTGGCCCTCGACAAGGCGAATCCCCAGGCGGACAAGCCCGCGCACCGCCTTGCCCCGCACCGCCGGATCGAAACCCGCCAGCAGCCGCTGCCCGGCGACCAAAGTGATCTCCGCCGCTCCGGCGGCATCCTTCACCAGCCGGCGCAGGTTGGCGGCGATCTCCAGGCCGGCCGGCCCGCCGCCGGCGACCACGATAAATAGCTTTCGCTGCTCGAGCGCGGCGATGATCCGGTGGCGGGCGTCGAGCAGCTTTTCAATGGGCTTGACCGGAACCACCGCCTCGTGGGTCGCCACCCGGCCATCGATCGGCACGCCGCTGCCGGTGTTGAAGGAGGCGACGTCGTAAGGGATCTTATCCCCCCGCTGCCGGTGCAGTTCTTTTTTTACGGGATCCACCCGGGCCACCACGTCCTCGATGAAATTCGCCCCGCGGGAGAGCGCCATGTGCTTTACGTTGAAACGAATTTCCTCGGGCCGGTAGATGCCGGAGAGCATGCCGGGGCCCATGCCGGAGTAATAGTGATGAGGACCGGGGCCGATCACGGTGACGCGATGGCCGGCCGCAGTGAAGTCGGCCAGCTGTTTCAAGACCGTCATGTGGGCATGTCCTGCACCCACGAGGACCAAGTGTTTCGACATGGGAAGAATAGATCGCGTTTGGGTGTTTGGATATTTGGGTGTTTGGGTGTTTGGGTATTTGGGTGTTTGGCAGCGCTGAACGGCAAGACACCCAAATACCCAGACACCTAAATACCCAGATACCTATTTATGCGAGCTCATCAATTCTTCTATCTCATCGGCTTCGCGCGGGATGTCCCCCGTGAGGTCCCGCGGGCCGTCGGCCGTGACCAGGATGTCGTTTTCGATGCGCACCCCGATCCCTTCCTCGCGGATGTAAATGCCCGGCTCGCACGTCAACACCATGCCCGCCTCGAAGGGCCGGAATTTATCTCCGTAGTCATGGACGTCCAGCCCCAGGTGATGCGAAGTGCCGTGTGGAAAGTATTTTTTGTAGAGCGGCTGCTCCTTTGGCTGGGTCTTGACGGCCTGCGGGTCGAGCAGAGCCAGCCGGATCAGTTCGGCCTCCATGACGCGGCCCACTTCGGCGTGGTAGCCATCCAACGTGTTTCCAACGCGCAGCATCGCAATGCCGGCCTGCTGGACCCGGAGCACGGCGTCGTAGACCTCCCTCTGTCGGGGGGTGAAGCGGCCGCTGACCGGCACCGTGCGGGTCAGGTCGGCGGCGTAGTTGGCGTACTCCGCGCCGAAATCGATCAGCACCACGTCGCCATCCCGGCACTGCCGGTCGTTTTTCACGTAGTGCAGGGTGCAGGATTCCGCACCGGAGGCGACGATCGTCTGGAAGGCCGGACCGCGGGAGCGGTGGCGCAGGAACTCGTGCCAGATTTCGGCTTCGATCTCGAATTCCCAGACCCCCGGCCGGATAAAACCAAGCAGGCGCCGGAAGGCCTTGCCGGTGATGGCGGCTGCTTGCGTGATCAGATCCACCTCGATGGGGGATTTGACAGGCCGCAGGCGGTGCATGATCGGCGCCAGGCGTTTGTAGCGGTGCAACGGGAAGGCCTCGCGGCACCACTTGCCGAAACGCGCATCCCGGGTCTCCACGAGCGTTTGCGCCCGCAAGTGTTCGTTCGAGTTCAGGTAAATCCGTTCGGCGTGGGACACCCAGGCGCGGAACACGGCGTCGAATTCCGCGTTCCAGTAAACGGTCTTCACCCCGGACACGGCCGCGGCCTCTTCCTTGGTGTATTTCTTCCCCTCCCACAGAGCGATCTGCTCGTTGGTTTCTCTCAAAAACAGGATCTCGCGGTGCTTTTCTTCCCCGGCATCGGGAAAGATGACAAGGGTACTCTCCTCCTGGTCGATGCCGGACAGATAGAACAGGTCCGTCTGCTGGACAAACGGGTGCACACCGTCGGCGCTCTTCGGCATGACGTCGTTGGAATTCAGGACGGCGACCGAGTTCGGTTCGAGAAGACCGACGAGCTTGCGACGGTTTTCGATGAACAACTGCGGGGCGATGGGCGGGTACCGCATGGATGCCACCTTTGCGCGATGAGGATGGCCGGCGACACCAGGTGTCGAACGGCGTTACCGGGGTGATGCGTGTTTTAACACCGGATCTGCAGAAAGCTCGACCAACTCCGGGGTCCGTCAGTCCGGGTGCTCCAGGTTGTGCGCCGCCTTGAACGAGTGCCACTCGTCGTGATCGATGGCGCCGTCCTTGTTGAGGTCGATGGCCGAGAACACCCTCGGCTCGGCCTGGGGGAAGTAGGCCCTGAACTCCTCCCAGCTGACGCGGCCGTTCTTATTGGCATCCATGTTCTCGAAGGCAGTGTTGTATGGCTTCGGGTCCGGCAGGGCGGTGTCGTGGTATTTCCCCTTGGATGAACAGCCCGACGCCAGGGCCGCGATCGCCATCACACCCATCCAAACGGTCAAGCGTTTCATATCGCATTCCTTCGAGGATAGACCCTCACCTTCGCCACCGGCATTTGCCCGGGTTAGCCGCCCTGCTGTGAAGGCGGCGCGGCTGGAAGCGACACCAGGCTCCGCACTTCGGCCTCGGGCGTCTTGCCCAAGTAAGCCTTGAGGGTTTCCAGCACGAGCACGGATTCCATTTCCTCCCGGGTCATGCGTGACCAGCTCCCGTCGTCCCAGAACGACTCCGGCAGGTGCTTTCGCGCGCCCCCGCTGAGCCGCTCGGCGCGCGCGAGCAGAACACTTCGGTAGGCTTGCATTTTTTCACGGATCTGCGCCTCGCTCAGCTTCGAAATCCCCAGGCAGGCCCCTTCGAGGGTCGCCACCGCGGGCAGCCGCGGGGATTCCAGGATCTCCTTCGTCGTCAGCGCAAAACGTTTCAACCCGCTGTAAATGTGTTCGCTCCGCACCACGTTGAGGCCCGACCAGCCGGCTCGCAGCCATTTGAGATTGGCCACACGAACGCCGGGCAGCCCCGGGGCTGATTCGAAATAGATCGAAATCCCGAACGATTCGAGCATGTAGGATTTGACCCAGCCCAGCCCGGTGACATCCAACCCCGGTTCCCCCGAGTAAAAATAGTCCCAGTCCTCATCCTTGCCGAGAATGTAGCCTTTCTTCCCGACGTCGGACGGGCCCGCCTGTTTCGCCAGGGAAATCACGACCCGGCGCTCGCCGCTGCGAAAGAGGATCACGGTCCGGAACAGCGTGTAGCGGTAGTATCCGCCGGTGGACAGGTCCGGGGTGTTTTCAACCGTCTCCATGCCCCGGATGATCACGGGAGCGCCGGCGGGGTCAAAGAGCTCCCAGATCCGGGGAAAACTCTGCCAGGGCTTTTCGGTTTTTTCCCATGTCGCTGTTCGCAGGGAGGCCGGCACCGTGGCCGAGCCGTGGATGCGCGGGTTGAACGTGTATTCGAGCAGACGGTCCAGGGAGATCCGCACGTCCACATCGAAGTAGCTGGAGGAGGCCCCGTTCATGGGCTCGGCGCTGTACATCGTATCTTCGCGTTTGGGGGCATCGACGAAGCGGAGCAGCCCGGCAAGCTCTTCGGGGTGGAAGGGGGTATGGTTTTCGGAACCCACGAGACTCGCCAGATGAACCAGGCCCGGCGTCGCATCCTCCGGAAGGCGCACCGCGTCAGCGCCATATCCCACCCCCACGGGGGCCACGGCTGCCGCCATTGCAACGAACACGAGCGTTTTTACAAAAGATATCATGTTGAAAAACCGCTTTCCGGGGCCGCGCATCGGTTTTCGGTGGATCCAGATCGCCAGAAACCACAGCCCAGCCTAAAATTGGTGCATGTTGTATAATTAACCGTTTTTTCCGGGTGTGGCAAGAAGGATGAGGGGGTTTGCCATTCACCCCGCGGGGGATTACCTTTGCGGCGGGTTTTCACGATAGAAGCGGTTTCACAACCTCGGATCACGCCCGAGGGCCAGGCGCAAGCCGATTCGAGCGCGCAGCCACCACTGCAGGTGGTAAGCATTTAGCCTGATAGAGGCCTGCAACGCGACCATCGGGCGTCAGACGGGGTTAGGAAACCACTTCTACACACACAACGGCGGATGGGGCCGAACACACCATGCCAGACCAGGTCATACGTATCACCGGCGCACGCCAGCACAATCTCAAAAACCTCAATCTCGACATCCCCCTGAACCGCATCACGGTGGTGACGGGGGTGAGCGGCTCGGGCAAGTCCTCCCTGGCCTTCGACACGCTCTACGCCGAAGGCCAGCGGCGCTACATGGAAACCTTTTCGCCTTACGCCCGCCAGTTCATGGACCGCATGGACCGCCCCCAGGTGGACAAGATCAAGGGGATCCCGCCGGCCATCGCCATCGACCGCAAGGATCCGGTGCGCACCTCGCGCTCCACCGTGGGCACCATGACCGAGATCACGGACTACGTGAAGCTGCTCTTTGCCCGCCTCGGCCTCCTGCACTGCCGCGCCTGCGGCCGGCCCGTGGTGCCGGAGACTCCGGAGCACGTCTGGCATCGTCTCCAGGACGTGTCCGGAAGGCTCCCCGGTGGTCCTCACGTTTCCCTACCCGCTGAACGGGGCCGGCCGCGAGGAGGTGTGCGACGCCCTCGTGCCGCTCGGGTTTGACCGTCTGTACCGGGACGGCCGGATCGCCCCCCTTGCGGGGTGGCGCCCGCAACGGGGCGAAAAAGAAATCGCCGTCGTCGCCGACCGGTTGGTCTTCCGGCCGGGGGAAAAAAAGCGCGTGCTCGATTCAGTGGAACTCGCTTTCCGCTTCGGCGGCGGCCGCCTCGATGTCTGGATGCCGCCAGACGGACACCACGCCTTCAGCAGCCGACTGGAGTGCGCCTTTTGCCAGATCAGCCTACAGCGCCCCGCTGCCGAGCCTGTTCTCGTTCAACAGCCCCCTCGGCGCCTGCGACACCTGCCGCGGGTTCGGCCGCACCATCGGCATCGACTTGGATCTGATCATCCCCGACCGGTCGCTGTCGCTTGCGGACGGGGCCATCAAGCCTTTCGGAGGCAACCGCGACGGGCGCATGGAGTTCGACGACTTGACGGAGTTCTGCCGCCGGCGGAAGATCCCCCAGGACACGCCCTTTCAAGATCTATCGACCGCCCAGCAGCAGTCCATCATCGCCGGCACGTCTTCCTACTACGGAATCGAGGGCTATTTCCGCTGGCTCGAAAACCGCACCTACAAAATGCACGTGCGCGTCTTCCTGTCCCGTTATCGCAGCTACGACGTCTGCCCGAAATGCAGCGGCACCCGTTTCAAGGAGGAAACCCTGCTCTACCGGCTGAACGAGCTCACCATCGCCCAGATCTACGCGCTCAACGTGGAGAAGGCCATGGAGTTCTTCGACCGCCTGCCGGTCGCCGAGGCGGACGAGGCCGGGCGTATGATTCTCGACGAGGTGCGGCACCGGCTTAAATACCTCCGGGACGTGGGCCTGGGCTACCTCACCCTGGACCGGCAGTCGCGCACCTTGTCGGGCGGGGAGGTCCAGCGCGTTTCTCTGACATCGGCCCTCGGATCCGCCCTCGTCAACACGCTCTACGTGCTGGACGAGCCCAGCATCGGCCTGCATCCGCGCGACAACCACCGCCTGGTTCGCATCCTCAAGGGCCTGCGGGACCTCGGCAACACCGTGGTGGTCGTGGAGCACGACCCCGAGATCATCCGCGCAGAGCGATTTTATCCTGGACCTCGGGCCCAAGGCCGGGGAAGAAGGCGGCGGGTGATGTACTTCGGGCCCACCGCCGACGTCAACGGCTCCCTGACCGGCCAGTACCTGCGCGGTGTACGCCGGATCCCGGTGCCCGTGAAGCGGCGAACGCCGAACGGGTGCTGGCTGACCGTCCGGGGCGCGGCCGAGAACAACCTCAAAGGCATCGACGTCAGCATCCCCCTGGGGCTGCTGGTCTGCCTGACCGGTGTCTCCGGCTCCGGCAAATCCACCCTGGCGGAAGAAATCCTCTTCAAGGCAACCCGACCGCGCCCTCGGCGAGCCTGAAGGCCGTCCCGGCCAGCATCGCGCCATCGAGGGCATCGAACACATCGACGCGGTGGTGCTCGTGGACCAGCGTGCCATCGGCCGCACGCCCCGGGCCAACCCGCTCACCTACACCAAGGCCTTCGATCCCATCCGCAAGCTGCTGGCGGCAACGGAAGATGCTCGCCGGCGCGGCTTCGGCCCGGGTCATTTTTCCTTCAACGTCGCCGGCGGGCGCTGCGAGACCTGCCAGGGCGAAGGCTTCGAAAAGGTGGAGATGCAGTTCCTCTCGGACGTCTATCTCCCCTGCCCGGACTGCAACGGCCGGCGGTTCCGTCCGGAGGTATTGGAGGTGGCCTTGCGCGGGAAGAACGATCGACCGACATCCTCGACCTGACGGTGGACCAGGCCCTGGCGTTCTTCGGTGACGAGCAAGGCCGTGGTCAGCGGCCCTGCGACCGCTCTCCGAGGTGGGGCTGGGCTACATCCGGCTGGGCCAGCCCATCAACACCCTCTCCGGCGGGGAGGCCCAGCGGCTCAAGCTCTCCCGCTACCTGCGGTCCGACGATAGCAGCGGGAAGCGCAAGCTGTTCATCTTCGACGAGCCCACGACCGGCCTGCACTTCGAGGACATCAAAACGCTGCTCGGCTGCCTGCAGCGCCTGGTCGACGCCGGCCACACGGTGCTCGTGATCGAGCACAACATGGAGGTCGTCAAAACCGCCGATTGGGTGATCGACCTGGGGCCGGAGGGCGGTGAGGCCGGCGGAGAGGTCGTGGCGGCCGGGCCCCCGGAGCATGTCACCACCGACGAACGCTCCCACACGGGCCGTTTCCTCAAAGTCTATCTCGACGGGGAGGGCCGCCTTAAACCAGGGCCTCCTTCCGGCAAGCAGGTGGCCGAGCCCGCCGCCGGCTACCATGCCCGGCCGGCGGCGCGCGTGATCGAACTGAAGGGTGCACGCGAGCACAACCTCCAGGATCTCAGTCTGACCCTGCCCCACAACGAACTCGTCGTCCTGACCGGGGTTTCCGGTTCGGGCAAGTCCACCCTGGCCTTCGACATCCTCTTCGCCGAAGGCCAGCGCCGCTATCTGGAGAGCCTGGCACCCTACGTCCGGCAGTACATGAAGATCCTGGAACGGCCGGACGTGGACCTCGTGACAGGGCTGGCGCCGACGGTGGCCATCGAGCAGCGCATCAGCCATGCCAGCCGACGGTCGACCGTGGCCACCCTGACCGAGACCTATCATTTTCTGCGGCTGCTCTACAGCAAACTCGGAACTCAGCACTGCCCGGGCTGCGGCCGGCCGCTCGCCGCCCAGACCCTGGCCGCTATCGTGGAGCAGGTCCGCAACCGTTACGGCCGCCGCCCTGCCAAAGTCCTGGCCCTCAAAGTGCTGGGCCGCAAGGGGTTCCACAAGGAGGTTTTAGAGCGCGCCGTAAAGAAAGGCTTCACCGAGGCGCGTATCGACGGTGCGCTCACGCGGCTGACCCCGGGCATGGCCCTCTCCCGCTACCACGAGCACACCATCGAATTGGTCACCGGGAAGCTGCCGGCCAGGGACGTGAGCGCCCTCATCGCCCGCAGCCTGGAGGAGGGCGGAGGTCACATCAGCGTCCTCGACGGCCGCGGCCAAGAGAACCTCTTCAGCCTGCACGGCATCTGCCCGGGCTGCGGCATCGGCCTGGAGCCGCTCGACCCCCGGCTGTTTTCCTTCAACAGCAAACAGGGCGCCTGCCCGGCATGCAACGGGCTCGGGGTGACCATCACCGACGAGGAGGACGAAGAGGCCGTGGAGTCCCCGGTATGCCGCACCTGCGGCGGCAGCCGCCTCAAGCCCCAGGCCCTGGCGGTCAAGATCGGCGGCCATTCCATCTGGGACCTAATGCAACGGCCCGCCGGCGAGGTGCAGCATCTGGTCCGCAGCCTGAAGTTCCCTGCTTACCAGAAACCCGTGGCCGAGCCCGTGGTCTCCGAGATCCTGACCCGGATGGACCTCCTGAACCGGCTGGGGCTCGGCTATCTGTCGCTCGGCCGCAGCGGCAACACACTTTCCGGCGGCGAGGCCCAGCGCGTGCGCCTGGCCGCGCAGCTGGGATCCAACCTCACCGGGGTGTGCTACATCCTGGACGAGCCCACGATCGGGCTGCATCCCCGCGACAACCACGTGCTGGTGGAGGCCTTGAAAACGCTGCGCGACCGCGGCAACACCATCCTGGTCGTCGAGCACGACGAGGAGACCATCCGGGCGGCCGACACCATCATCGACCTCGGCCCAGGCGCCGGACGCGACGGCGGGAAAGTGGTGGCTGCGGGCTCCCTTGCCGACATCCGGCGCGCGTCGCTGTCCGTGACCGGCGCCCTGATCGACGGCCACAGCCGCCGCATCACCTCGCGGGGGCGGCCCTGGCGGGACCAGCCCGCCATCCGCGTGGCAGGGGCCTCCACCAACAACCTGCGGGGGATCGACGTGGACTTCCCGCTGGGCCGCCTGATCGCCGTCACCGGCGTCTCCGGTTCGGGCAAGTCCTCACTCCTCAAGGAAACCCTCTTCAAAGGCCTGAGAAACCGCCTGCTCAACCGCCGGGACCCGGCCGGGGCGTGCACGGACATCGCCGGGTGGAAGGCCGTCACGCGCGTGCTGGAGGTGGACCACAGCCCCATCGGCCGCACACCGCGATCGGTGCCCGCCTCTTACATCGGTTTCCTGGACGACATCCGCCGCCTGTTTGCCATGACGCCCGCCGCCCGGGCGCGCGGCTTTAGCCCCGGCCGGTTTTCTTTCAATGTGTCCGGCGGCCGCTGCGAGGCCTGCCAGGGCCAGGGCCGCCCCAAGGTGGAGATGAGCTTTCTGCCGGACGTCTACGTGCCCTGCGAGGTCTGCGGCGGCCGTCGCTTCAACCCCGAAACCCTGGAAGCGCTCTACAAGGGCAAGACGATCGCCGACGTGCTCGCCATGACCTTCGCCGAAGCGGCGGTTTTCTTCAGCGCCATCCCTCGCATCCGCAAGGCGGTCCAGTTCGTGTGCGACGTGGGGCTGGGCTATCTTGCCCTGGGTCAGCCGAGCCCGACGCTTTCCGGCGGCGAGGCCCAGCGCATCAAGATCGCCGAACAGCTGGCCCGGCCCTCGAACGGCCACACGCTCTACATCCTGGACGAGCCCACGACCGGGCTGCATCTGGCCGATGTACGGCGCCTGATCGATGTGCTCCAGGCACTGGTGGACGCCGGCCACACGGTGGCCGTGATCGAGCACAACCTGGAGATCATCAAGGAGGCCGACGCCATCATCGACCTGGGGCCCGAGGGCGGGGCGGGCGGCGGGCAGCTGGTTGCGGCCGGCTCGCCGCAGGAGTTGCTGAAATTCACCCGGGTCTCGCATACGGCCAAGTGCCTGAAGGGCTACCTGGCGAAAACGTAACGCTTCACAACCATCTGAAAATTACGGGCGGCGGACCCATTCGGCGGTTGACAGGATGAATTTTCGTAGGTATAGTCCTGCATAGAATTTTTCACGCCTCTTTCTTTCCCACTTTTTAGCCGACACCGGGTTTTCCAATTTCAAATTATGCCCGGGGCTGACCTCGCATCAGCCAAACCCCTTGCGACGGTTTACCGTCATCGTTTCACACCAGCCTCATTTTCCAGGTAATATTGGGATTCACGCCCGCAACCCGCAGGGAGGAAATCGGATGCGCCAGAAATTCTTGATTTCACAGGATGGCCCCAACAAGATGCTCAAAATCAGCGAGTATGCCGCTATCGGCCGAAAAAGCAGAAACGCCGCGCCAGCGGTGCAGCGGGATGAAAAATTTTCCCTGCTGTGCGAAGAGACCTATGCCGACGCGCTCATTTTGAGATCTATCACCAGTGGCATCGGCGCCTTGGTGGTGGCCTTGCGCACCTCCAACCTGTTTCCTATCGAGCGCTATGCCATCAAGATCGCCGAATCCGTTATGGCGTTATACGATTCCGACCAGGACGCCGGCGTGGAGCTGCTTTTTGACGATGCCGACCTGCTGCTCCAGAAGGAAGCGCTTTTTGAAAACGCCTGAGAAACCAGAATATGAATTGACAGGCCGATAAAATTCAGGTAGCTTGGTGCACAGTCAACGGATGCATATTCCATTTTGTAATTAAAAATCCTGTCAGTTTTGAAGCATAAGCCCATGGGATTTTTCGCCAAATCCCAGGGGCTTTTTTGCTATCTGGAGGCCTCATCGTGCAAAACGTATAAAACGCAGTAAAAGACAGACAGAGTTCATTTTCAACATCAACAAAACAACCTCAACAAGATAGGCAAAGGATTCCAAACAGATGAGTTTCGAGAGATTCAATTTAGATCCGAAAATAATGAGTGGTGTACACGCGCTCGGCTACACGTCGCCGACGCCGATCCAACTGGAGTCGATTCCGCCCATCATGCAGGGCAGCGATGTCATGGGCCTGGCCCAGACCGGAACGGGAAAAACAGCCGCCTTCGTGTTGCCGATCCTGCAGCGCCTTCTGCCGGGAGCCCGCGGGCGTGTCCGGGCTTTGATCATCGCCCCCACCCGCGAACTGACGGAGCAGACCAATAAGGCCATCGGCCAGTTGGGACGCAAAACGGGGCTCGCCTGCGTCAGCGTTTATGGCGGCGTCAGCATGCAAACCCAGGTCAATGCCCTGCGCCGCGGCGCCGATATCGTCTGCGCCTGCCCCGGCCGCCTGCTGGATCATGTCCGGCGGGGAACGATCAACCTGTCCAAGATCGAAGTGCTGGTGCTGGATGAGGCCGACCACATGTTCGACATGGGATTCCTGCCGGACATCCGGGCCATCTTGAAGCATCTGCCGGCCGGCCGCCAGACGCTGCTGTTCTCGGCCACGATGCCGGCGGAGATCAACACCCTGGCCCGGGACATCCTGCACACTCCCATCCGGGTGCAGATCGGCCACACGGCCCCGGCCGCGACGGTGTCCCACACGTTTTACCCGGTGGAGATGACGTCCAAAACCGCGCTGCTGCAGACTATTTTGGACACCACTAAAACCGGGTTGGTGCTCGTGTTCACGCGCACCAAGCAGCGTTCAAAGCGGGTGGCCCAGCACCTCGAGGCATCGGGGTATAATGCGGCCGCCCTCCACGGCAACCTGTCCCAGAACAACCGACAGAAGGCGATCCAGGGCTTTCGCGACGGCCGCTTCAAAATCCTGGTGGCCACGGACATCGCCGCCCGCGGCATCGATGTCTGCGGCGTCTCGCATGTGATCAATTATGACATCCCCGCAACCGCCGATGCCTATACCCATCGCATCGGCCGTACCGGCCGCGCCTGTGCCACCGGGGATGCGATCACGTTTGTCAGCGGTGAAGACCGAGGTCTCGTGAACCAGATTGCGCGGATTCTCGGCAGCAAACTGAAATATGGCGCCGCCAAGGGGTTTGGAAGCGCCCCGGATGGACCTGGACGTCCCTCATCCAGCGACCGGCATGCGAGCCTGCGCGCCGCCCTGCCTGCCGCCCCGACGCCTAAACCGCGTTCGCACCCGGCATCCCGCTACCGACCCATGGGTGTCGCGCCGCGGCGCCCATTTCACCGGGCCTCGAAAGCCGTTTGATCCCCACCGCCCGCCGCCCCACGGGTCCGCGGGCAATAACATTTTGACAAATCGATCCAGAAACCTTAGGGTGGTTGTAAAACATTATGAAAGCCACTCGTTTGTGCATTTCTCCGGAATTTAGTTTGAGAGACACGCAGGGTGATTCCAGCCGGTCTCCCTCCCAAATGACCTCCTGAGCTTTTGCACAAGGCATCGCGAAAGGAGAGATTTCATGGCAGAAGGTCGTATCAAATGGTACAACCCGAAAAAGGGGTATGGGTTCATCACCTCGGAAGAGGTCGGCGAAATTTTCGTGCACAACTCCGGTATAAAAGAGTTCGGTTTTTTCGGGTTTCAGGAAGATGACAAGGTCACTTTTGAGATCAGGGAAACCCAGAGAGGCAAACAGGCCGTCAACGTCAAGCCGCTCAAGTCGTATTGAGTGGCTGCAAGGTCGAATGATCGCTGTTCGGCTTTTTTCTGACCCGCCCGAATGCCTACCCCGCAGGCCTGAAAGCGCCGGTGATGTCCGACCGGCGTTTTCAGTTTATTTTAGCATGCCGCCCCTGTCCCCTCCCGGCTTGTTTTGGCCATCTGTTTAGGCTAAATCTGTTTTTCAACAGGGTGTTAGAGTAGCCGATCCCTCCACCCATGCGTCAGGAGCCTGCCATGGCCAAACGACTGGAACTCCAACCTTGCGAGCTGCGCCGGGCCTGCGACCCTTCGGTCTTCGCCTTCAAGGACACCTCCGCGCTGGAACCCCTAGGCGGGGTCATCGGGCAGGAACGCGCCGTGCAGGCGATCGAGTTCGGTCTGAATATGCAAAGCCCCGGCTACAACATTTTTGTCACGGGGGCGGAGGGTACCGGCAAATCCACGATCGTGCGGGACCTCGCCGCGAAACACGCCAAAACCCAGCCCGTTCCGCACGACTGGTGCCTGGTGAACAATTTCAAGGACGAGTTCCGCCCGCAGGCGATCGCATTGCCGCCGGGGCGTGGGATTTGGTTCGCCAAGAAGATCAGCCGACTGATCAACGACCTGAAAAAAGAGCTCCCCAAGGCGTTCGAGCACGAGGCTTACCTCACGAAACTCTCCGGAATCAAGGCCCGTTTCACCGCCCGGCAGGACGCCGTCTTCCGGAAAATCGAGCGCTTTGCGGCAGCGCGCAGCCTTCACATCGACGCCTCTCAGAAGGACTACCCGGTAGTGCCGATCGTCGACGGCAAAATTCTTCCCGCCGACGACTATCAGAAGCTCCCCGCCGACCAGAAGTCGCAGATCGATGAAAACGTCCGCCAGATCCAGGCGGAGATCGAGCGGTCCGGCCGCAGGATCGAAAAGTTCAACCAGCAGTTGCACGCCGACATCGAGCGGCTGATGGGCGATGTGGCCCTGGACCTCGTCGACCGGCGTCTCGACCCCCTGCGCCAGGATTTCAGGGGTCATCCGGACGTGCTCGAGTACCTCGCCGCCCTGCAGGCGGACCTCGTCGAAAACTTCAACATCTTCATCCCGGGCGACAAGGACGAAACCGGCGCGCCGGCGGAATGGCTTCAGCCCCCGAAGTCACCCTTCCAGAAGTACCAGGTCAACGTGCTGGTGCACCGCGACCCGATGAAGGGGGCGCCCGTCATTTTCGAGACCAACCCCACCTACTCCAATGTCTTCGGCCGCATCGAAAAACGGGCCTACATGAGCACGGTCAGCACCGATTTCACACTGGTGGCGGCCGGCTCGCTCCTCACCGCCAACGGCGGCACCCTGATCATGGAGATCGACTCTCTCTTGATGCACGCCTACGTGTGGGAGGCCCTCGAGCGTGCACTTCAAACCAAGAGCCTGCCGATCGAAGACATGCCCGATGAGTCCGGCGCGGGCACGACCTCCCTGCGGCCCCAGCCGATCCCGCTGGAGGTCAAGGTCATCCTGCTGGGAAGCTATGACGCCTTCGAGATCCTCCAGAACTACGATTCCAAGTTCAACAAGATCTTCAAGGTGCGGGCCGACTTCGACGAGGAGGTGGAGCGCACACCCGAGACGACCCAGCTCTACGCACAGTTCCTCGCCCGCGTCTGCCGCGAGGAGAAGCTCCTGGCATTCACCCCGCGGGGGGTCGCCGCCATCGTCGAGTTTGGGGAGAAATACGTCTCCGACCAGAACAAGCTCTCCATCCGCTTCGGCCCCCTTCTGGGCGTACTGAAGGAAGCCGATTACTGGGCGCGCCGCCAGCGGGCCCGCGTCGTGTCCGAAAAGCATGTGATCCGGGCCTTCCAGGAACACCGCTTTCGCAACAGCTTCTATGAGCAGAAGCTCCACGAGTCCTACCGCGACGGCACCATCATGATCGATGTCGCCTACGCCGTGGTCGGCCAGATCAACGGACTGGCGGTCTACCAGATCGGCGACTTTTCCTTCGGCCGTCCGGTTCGCATCACGGCCGAAACATTCATGGGCAAACCCGGTGTCGTCAACATCGAACGGGAGGCGAAGTTGAGCGGCCGCACCCACGACAAGGGGGTTCTCATCCTTTCCGGCTACCTGGGGCGGGTCTTCGCCCAGAACCACCCGCTCAGCCTGTCGATCAGCATCACCTTCGAGCAAAGCTACAGCGACATCGACGGCGACAGCGCCTCCTCCACCGAGCTTTACGCCATTCTCTCAAGCCTGGCGGACGTTCCCATCCGGCAGGGCATCGCGGTCACCGGCTCGGTCAATCAGAAGGGCCAGATCCAGGCCATCGGCGGCGTCAACCAGAAGGTCGAAGGCTTTTTCGATGTCTGCTGCGAGAAAGGCTTGACGGGTGAGCAGGGAGTGATCATCCCTTTCTCCAACGTCCAGAACCTGATGCTGCGCAAGGACGTGATCGATGCCGTCAGAAAAAAGAAGTTCCATGTTTATCGGGTATCGACAGTGGAGGAAGGCATCGAGATTTTGACCGGAGTGAGGGCGGGCAGGCCGGACGCCAAAGATAGGTACGCCCCCGGGACCGTGTTTGGAGAAGTTCAGAAAAAATTGAAGACTTACATCGACCATGCCCGCAGGGCGAAGCAGGAACCCGGCGGGGAAGCGGAATAAGCCGATTGCGGTGGATGCCCTGAACATGGAGAGCTCTGAAGCCCGAAGCGGCAAAACCGGCCGGCGCTTTCGGATTGCGAAAGGCCAGGCAGGTCTTCGAAAAAAACAGCTGACAGGAAAAGATTCATGAAACGAATGCTGATTAAGAACCTGTTGAACAGCGAAACCGCGTCTGATCGAATCCGGGTCAGCGGCTGGGTGCGGACCCGCCGCGATTCCAAGGGATTCTCGTTTCTTGAAGTGAACGACGGCTCCTGCCTCAAGAACCTGCAGGTGGTCGTGGACGAGGCGCTCCCGGCGTTCCGCCAGCTCAAGGACGTGGTCACCGGCGCCGCCGTGGATATAGAGGGAGCGCTGGTGGAATCCCCCGGCGCCGGGCAGAAGTGGGAGGTGAGGGCCGGCGACGTGCGGCTTCTCGGCGGTGCCGACCCGGAGACCTTCCCGCTTCAGAAAAAGCGGCACACCGACGAATTCCTGCGCACGATCGCTCACCTGCGGCCCCGGACCAACAAGTACAGTGCATTGTTTCGGATCCGGTCCGAGAGCGCCTTTGCGGCCCACCGCTTTTTCCGGGAGAGGGGGTTTTATTATCTTCACAGCCCCATCCTCACGGGATCCGACTGCGAGGGCGCCGGCGAGATGTTCCGGGTGACGACCCTGCCGCCCTGCCCGCCCCCGCCGGCCGAAGGCGACGGCCCCTTTGCGGCGGACTTTTTCGGCAGGGAGGCGAGTCTGACGGTATCCGGGCAGCTCGAAGCCGAGCTTTTTGCATGCGCCCTGGGCAATGTCTACACCTTCGGTCCCACCTTCCGGGCGGAAAACTCCAACACCCCGCGCCACGCCGCCGAGTTCTGGATGATCGAGCCCGAGATGGCGTTCGCCGACCTCAACGACAACATGGACCTTGCCGAGGACCTCGTGAAGGCCATGACCACCCACGTGATGGAGAACTGCCGCGACGACCTCGAGCTGTTCGCCAAATTCGTGGACAAGCACCTGATGGAAAGCTTGGAGGCCATCGTCGCCGAGCCCTATGAGCGCCTGCCCTACGTCGATGCCGTCGATATTCTCAAGGCCTCGAAGCGCGCCTTCGAGTTCCCGGTCGACTTCGGTGTCGATCTTCAAACCGAGCACGAGCGCTTTCTCTGCGAAGACCACTTCAAAAAGCCGGTCATCGTCTACAACTATCCCAAAGAGATCAAGGCGTTCTACATGCGGTTGAACGACGACAACCGAACCGTGGCCGCCATGGATCTGCTGGTGCCCCGGGTAGGGGAACTTGTCGGAGGCAGCCAGCGCGAGGAGCGCTACAATACGCTCGAGCGCCGCATTCTCGAAAACGGCATGAAACTCGAGCCTTACTGGTGGTATCTAGACATCCGCCGCTTCGGCTCGGTGCCCCATGCCGGCTTCGGCCTGGGGTTCGAGCGTTTTCTGATGATGCTCACGGGGGTAACCAACATCCGCGATGTGATCCCTTTCCCACGCACCCCCAAGCATCTGGAGTTTTGATTTAAACTTTCTTTTACCTGAGTTGATGATTCTGTCGATGCGCTTCGAGGCCCGCTGGGGTCTGCCGTGCGCATGGGCCGCCGCAAAAAACACCGAGGCTTCATCAGCGCCCCCTGGGTTTCGATAACCCCCTCATCGGCAGCGGCGGCAGTCTCTGTCGTGGGGCACTGAGTTCCGGGGCTTTCTTAGGAATATCTGAGCGACCCTGCTGCCGTTGCAACAGCCGGGGAAAAGATTGCGGCGGCCCATGCGCACGGCAGACCCCAGCGGGCCATTCCGCTAAAACTAAAATTAGAACCGCTCAACTCAGGTGTTACCTGTTCGGAAGAATCGCTCAATTTAGGTGTTAAGGAGTTCCTCGCGGGCCATGGAGAAAAAAAAACTGTTCGGGGACACCCCAAAGGACCAGTACCTTGCCAGCGCCCGGGACCGGCGCCACACCTTCCTGCTGGCCGACGGTGCCATGCGCGGGGTCATCCTCAACGGTACCCGGATGGTCAACGAGATGCGGTCCAACCATGAACTGGGGGTGCTGGAAACGCTGGTGCTGGGTCGAGCCTATTTGGGGGCGGCCCTCATGGCCGCCGACTTGAAAGGCAATGACCGCATCGCGGTCCGAATCGAGTGCTCGGGGCCGATCCAGGGCCTGAACGTGGAGGCGAACGCCTTCGCGGAGGTGCGCGGATACCTCAAGCGGGTTCCCATTCCCATCGACACGCCGATGCAGGACTTCAACCTGTCGCCCTTCTTCGGTGCCGGGTTTCTCTGCGTAACGAAATATCTTGAGGACGCCAAGCAGCCGTTCACCGGGCAGGTGGAGCTGGCCTACGGCAACATCGCCCAGGACCTGGCCTATTACTACCTGATCTCGGAACAGATCCACACGGCCTTCAACCTCAGCATCAAGTTCGACCGAAATGGCGACGTGACGGGGGCGGGCGGAATTTTTTTGCAGGCCATGCCGCTTGCCGGCGACCGCCTTGCCGCGGAATTGGAAGAGCGCATCCTGAAGTTTCCGTCGCTGGGGGATGTGTTCACAGCGAATCAGACCGCGGAAACGGTGGTGCAGAGGGTCTTTGGTCGGTACGAGCCCCGGTTCCTCGAAACCCGCCGGGTCGAATTCATGTGCCACTGCAGCCGGGAACGCCTGCGCCGCATGCTCACCCTGCTGCCGATCGATGACCTCAGGGACCTGCGCGACAACGGGCCCTTCCCGCTCGAAATGCCCTGCCGCAACTGCAACACGTCTTATTCGTTCAGCCGGGAGGAAATCCGGGAGATATACAGGAGCCACCCCAACCAGTGAAGGGTCTCACGATGGACTGAAGGCTTTTAGGGACAAACCATGCGCGATCATGATTACCCTTCAGCCTTCAGCCTAAACATCTTAGCAGTTACAAAATCTCTTCCTACTTCTGCGGGACCCCCTGCTTCTTCAGCTGCTGGATCGCTTGATCCACGGACATGCCGCCCGGGAAGGTCGCCACGGGATTGATTTCGAGCAACCCCTCCCAGGCGCGGATGGCGCCCGCCGGATCATGCAGGTCGTGCAGCAGTACGATGCCTTTGTTGAGCCGGGAGACTTCGTGCTTCGGGTTGGCCGCGATGGCCTGATCGAAGGCCTTGACGGCCTCATCCGGGCGCCCCGCCTTGCGGTACATGACCCCCATGTCGGTCCAGATATCGGCATCGTCGGGTTTGAGCTCGATGGCCTTGCGGTACGCCTGAATGGACTTCTCGTATTGGTCGGCGTCGAAATAGAGGTTTCCAAGTGCGACCCAGGCCGCCAGGTTCGCAGGATTCTGCTGGGTCTCTTTTTCTAAAGCCGCGGCCTGCGCCGGCAACTCTTTCGGGGCGGCCGGCATTCCCACCGGCGCCCCCGCCCCGCCCGGCCCGGATTTGTAGACGCCGAAAAACACCCCTCCGAAAAAACCGGCCGCCAGCGTCAGAAGCGCGATCAGCAGGGCCGTCTCCTTGCGCATGTAGTGGCTCAGCTCTGCCTGCACCGGTTTGGTCATGAAGCCCTCGTTTTCTTGGCCCAACCGCCGTCCTACCTGCGGTAAACGAGCCAAGCATTCGTCGTCCAATTCCGTTTTTCAACAGCCTTTCAGCGCTGGACGACCTGGCTCGCAATCCCCTGCGCCGCAAGCTCGCGCTGCAGCTTCTGGGCCGCCGACTTGGTGGCAAAGGCCCCGACCATGAGCTCGACGGAGTTTTTTGGCCCTTTGACTGTGTAAGGGAAGTGGCCGAGTTTGCCCAGCCGCGCGGTCATCTCGGCGGCGCCTGCCTCGGAGGGGTATACCCCGACGAGGTCGGCGACGGGCGTCTTGACCACCACCGCATCCGTCAAATTGAGCGCCTTCTTGGCTTGAGAGGCCTCGTTCAGGCTCTTGAAGGAACCGGTGAGGATCCGCCACCAGGTGCCTTTGGCGCCGAGGTCGGTCTGAACGATATAGGGTGTCAGCCCGGCCTGGCGGTAGGCGGGCAGCCCCGCCACGGCGTTTTGCCTGACGCGGCAGCTGGACAGCAGGATGGAAAACGGCGCAACGCCGCCCTCGGCTCTGGCCCTTTCGAGCGGTTTTGCAGGTTCCGGTTGCGACGGCGGGGGGGACGCAGCGGGTGATGCCTGGGCGACCGACGGGCCTGACGGGGCTGACGGGGGGCTGACAGCGGCCGCCGCGGGGGCGGTTTCGGCAGGGTTTTCCTCTCGAACAGGCAGGGGAGCCTCCGCTGCTTTCGGCGGCTCCGGCGCCGGGGTGACCGATGACGGCGGCTCGGGCGCAGGCGGCGTCGGGAGTTGGTTGCGGACCAACACCGGCTTGGCACCCTCAGCCGGATTGGCCGGGCTGCCTGCTGGGCTGGGAAGCTTATTCTTGACGACCACCGGTTGGGGCTGCCCTGCTTGGGTCTTGTCTTCCTCTCGGCTATCGCGCGAACTTTGCATCACGTTGCCGGCCAGCCAGAGCGCCCCAAGAACAATGACGATCAGCAGCCCCACCAATGTGACCAGTCGTTTCTTGTTTCCGGAATCAGCCATGGCGCACACCCTCAGGTTATCTGCTAATAAACGTTGGACCCGGTTCCAATCGTTAAAGCCTATATCTCAGCTGCGCGACCCGGTCAAATCTATTCTTGTGGCAAGAATCCGGAAACTGATGTATAAGGTCAAAATGAATTTCTGCAGTCACTGCGGCAAGCGTTTAACATACGGGACACCCCCGGGTGACGATCGGGACCGGTTCATATGCGCCGCCTGCGGAGTGGTTCACTATCAGAACCCCCGCGTGGTGGTCGGCTGCATACCGGAGAAAGGCGAGCGGGTCTTGCTCTGCCGCCGGGCCATCGACCCCTGCTACGGGAAATGGACGCTTCCGGCAGGCTACCTCGAAAACGGGGAAACCGTGGCGGCCGGCGCGGAGCGCGAAACCTGTGAGGAAGCCGGGGCACGCATCGAGGCCCTGGTGCCCTATCGCATGTTCAACATCTGCCACATCAATCAAATCTATTTCATGTTCCGGGGACAGCTGACGGATGCGGACTTCCGGCCGGGCAGAGAAAGCCTGGAAGTGGGACTGTTCGCCGAGACCGAGGTCCCCTGGGAGCAAATCGCTTTCCGGGTCATCTCGGAAACCCTGCGAGCCTATTTCCGCGACCGCCCCAGCGGGGCGTTCCCGTTCGCCGTCGTCGATATTCTGCCACCCCCGGACCCCGTCAGGCGCTTGTGATGACACCGACCCAGATCCAACCCAACTACCGCGCCACCCGCCGGCGCGGCGCGGGCAAAGCCGGCGCCGACACCGGCGGCGGGATGACCGCAAGGACCTGGGCGGCTCGGATCGCCCTCGCGGTGCTGATCGGCCTCGCCGGCCAGTTCGTCAGCGGCTGCGGCGACAACCCGGAAACACCCGCCGGAGGCGGCACGGCCCCGGCTATCGAAACCTTCACTTTTTTTGATCTGGGCCGCAACTCCGAGTTTTCGCCGAAAATTCGCGCGAGCCTCACGGAGTGGTTGGGAAACGACGCCATCGAGACCCGCGGTATCCTCAATCTCGAAACCAACTACCCTGGATTTCTGAAAGCCCATCTCCCGGAAGTGGATCGACAAAACCGCCGTCTGAATTACCTGCCGCGTGAGCGCGTGGAACACGATTTTGTCAAACTCATGTACCGTTACCCGCACAAGAAACACGTCCCCTTTGACTACATCGAACTCGTCTTCGCCGAGCCCTCCCGTAAACCCATCCTTTTCCGCATCCGTCTCACGGCTGACGATGCCGGCACCGTGGACGCCTTGAAAAAGAAATACGGCCCGCCGAAGGTCATCGACTGGGAACAGGAAGACGGTCAATCCCTGGTGTGGCGCAAAGGCAGCGACGTGCTCATGGTCTCCCGGGTGCCGGACCAGTTCGGGGTTCCCGACCATCACATCGTCATCTACTTCATCGATAACCTCAAAGAGATGCTCGACGCCGAACAACGCGGGCGCGAACAAAAATTGAGGGACAGCAAGGCCGCCGGCAAGACCGCCTTTTAACAGGCAGTCAAACCTGATGGACTCGTAAGGTGGACGTCTTACGAAGCCGTAAAAGGTCACCGAAAAACTGCCGCCGGCCTTTCGCCCGCTTTGAAGTTATGGTAGAATATCGGTCGCACAATAGCGGCAACCGTCATGGTGCTCGGTTCAGGCCGGCCATTGATTCGGTTAGGGGGACAGTGAGAAAAGATACATCGCAACGACCGGGAGTCGTGGACAGACTGCGGAAGATAATTCTGCGGCTGCTGGAACGGCTGTGGTTCTGGCGCCGATTCACGCCGCACCGGCTGGCCGGCATCATCGAGGCCCACCAGCTGTGGTTCAGCTCCCGCCAGAAACAGGGCGTTCGGGCGGTCCTGAGCCGGGCGAACCTCAAAGGTGCCCGCCTGGCGGAAGCGGACCTGCGGGGGGCCGATCTGAGCGGCGCCAACCTGAGCGCGAGCGTGCTGAACATGGCCGATCTCCGGGAAGCGGATTTGAGCGGCACGAACCTGCAGCAGGCCGAGTTGCGCGACTCCGACCTGAGGGAGGTCAACCTCAGCCAGTCGAACTTGACCGATGCGGACCTGACCCGCGCCAACCTGATCATGGCCAACCTCAGCCGTGCCGGGCTGCAGGGGTGCATCCTGCGGGATGCCAATCTCTTTCGCACGTATCTCAAGGGGGCCGATCTGGCCAGCGCCGACCTGCGGGGGGCCGATCTCCGGGAAGCGAACCTGAGCCAGTCGGACCTGCACCATGCCGACATGGTCCACGCCAACCTGATCATGGCAAACCTGAGCCTGGCAAACCTGAACACGGCCGATCTGAAATACGCCCTTTTTTTCCGCGCCTATCTCCGGGGGGCCGACCTGCGGCGGGCGGACCTGCGGGGCGCGGACCTGTCCGGCGCCAACCTGCGCGAGGCCAACCTGCAGGATGCCCTGCTCACCGCCGAGCAACTGGCGTCGGCCATCCTCGATGAATCCACCATCCTTCCGGACGGCACGTCCCCGAAGGCCGCCTGAGGAAACTTCATTCACCGTAGAAAAACATCATTTTAATACTGAGCTACGCGCTCAATCGAGAAGGAGAACAGAATGAAACGAACAACCACATTGGCAGGGGTAATGCTGGCCATGCTTCCTTTCCTGGCGTGGGCCGCCGATACGGCCGGGACGGCACCCTTGGAGTTGAAAACCTTCCAGGAGAAAATCAGCTACGTGATGGGCAGAGAGATCGGCCAGAGCATAAGCGAGTCGCCCACGGAAATCAATCTCGAGGCCCTCACCCGGGGTTTGCAGGACGCCGTGAATAAGCGACCCTCGCTGATGTCTTCCGAGGAAGAGGAGAGCGTGAAGGCGGAGTTCTCGACGAAAATCAAGGAGGAGCAGTCCAAAAAGCTGGCCGCCCTGGCTGAGGAGAACTCCAAGGCCGAAGCGGAGTTCCTGGCAAAGAACAAATCGGTGAAGGGTGTCGTCACCACCGCCAGCGGCCTGCAGTACCAGGTGCTCAAGGAGGGCAACGGCCCCAAACCCAGCGAGGCCGATCGGGTGAAAGTGCACTACGTGGGCAAGCTGCTCGACGGCAAAGAGTTCGACAGCTCCTACACTCGCAACGAGCCGGCGGTCTTCGCGTTGAGAGGCGTCATTCCCGGCTGGACGGAGGGCCTCCAGCTCATGAAGATGGGCGGCAAGTATCGCCTCTGGGTCCCCTCGAAACTGGCGTATGGCGCCCGCGGCGCAGGCAAGATGATCGGCCCCAACGCCCTGTTGATCTTCGATGTGGAGCCAATCGAAATCGTCAAAAAGTAATCTTCGAAAAAGCGCGCCGGCAAGGGATCGCGTCGCGCGCGGCGTGGTGCGAGGGGGAAGTATTGCCGCCATGCACAGCGATGGCGCGCGGTGTCTCTTGTAATCGGCGCAGAAGTGAATAGATTAGCGGTCAAAATACCTAAACCGGAAGTTCGCAAAAAAGGAGGCCTGCTGATGAAAGAAAAACGCAATCTGCATTTGAAGGTCCAGGAACTTTGCGACTGTTACGCCACGACCGACCCGCTCAAGGAGATGTCCGTCGTCGGAAAAGACAAGGATCAGGAGGAAGCCGCCCTCAAGTGGCTGGCCTTGGCGGCGCTGCACGGTGTCAACAACAATGCCAAGGAGATCACCATCCGGCGGAACAAAAAAGGCGATGTCAGGGTCCTGGCCACATACCACAAAACCGAGCTGCCGTCTCCGGGCGCCGACGTGGGGCAGAAGATCATGTCCGCCGTCCGCGAAATCACCCACATCGAGGGCGACGAGGGCAAAACGCTCCTGGCCCTGGGGTTGCGCAACGACAGCCTGGAGCTGAAGGTTAAAATCAAAGTGCAGGGCGCGCACGAGAAAGTCAGAATCGCGTTTCCCAGATAATTAAGGAAACCCTGTCAGCCGAAAAAGGGGCCGCCCGGTGCGCGGCCCCTTTTTATTCCCTTCCACCCTGGCAGGTGCAACGCATCCGGGGATTGCCGTGCTGCCGCCGGGAAGAACCTGTTGATCGCGGCTCACATCTAATATATTCTGAGCAGCGCGGTTCTAATGTTGGTTTCTGCGGAAGGGCCCGCCGGGGTCTGCCGTGCGCAGGGGCCGCCGCAATAAGCACCCAGGCTTCGCCAACGCCCCCGGGGTTTCGATAACCTCCTCACCGGCAGCGGCAGCAGTCTCTGTCGTGGGACGCTGTCTTCCGGGGCTTTCTGGGACTATCTGAGCGGCCCTGCTGCCGTTGAGACGGCCGGGGAAAAGATTGCGGCGGCCCCTGCGCACGGCAGACCCCGGCGGGCCTGTATGTGAATCGACAGAATCGCTCAATTTAGGTATTGTCCATTTAACGAGAGAGAAACCGCATGAGCGAAGCACCCAATAAAATCATCTATTCCATGATCGGGGTCAGCAAATATTACGACAAGCGCCCGGTGCTGGAGGACATCTCCCTGTCCTATTTCTACGGCGCCAAGATCGGCGTGCTCGGGCTGAACGGCTCGGGGAAGACGTCGCTGCTGCGCATCCTGGCCGGCGTGGACAAGGAGTTCGCCGGCCAGACGATCATCTCTCCCGGGCTGACCGTCGGGCTTCTCGAGCAGGAGCCCCGGTTGGACGAATCCAAGACCGTGCGCGCGGTGGTGGAGGAGGGCGTCCAGGACACCGTGCGGCTCATGGAGGAGTTCAACCGCATCAACGAGCAGCTGTCCCAGCCCATGTCGGACGAGGAAATGAGCAAGGTCCTCGACCGCCAGGCGTCCATCCAGGAAAAGCTGGATGCGCTGGATGCCTGGGACATGGATTCGCGGCTGGAGATGGCGATGGACGCCCTGCGCTGCCCAGCCGGGGACCTGCCGGTCACGGTGATCTCCGGCGGCGAGCGCCGGCGCGTGGCCCTGTGCCGACTCCTGCTGCAGAAGCCGGACATTCTGCTCCTGGACGAACCCACCAACCATCTGGATGCCGAGACCGTGGCCTGGCTGGAGCACCACCTCCAGCAATATGCCGGCACGGTGATCGCCGTCACCCACGACCGCTACTTCCTCGACAACGTCGCCGGCTGGATCCTGGAGCTCGACCGAGGGCGGGGGATCCCGTGGAAGGGGAACTATTCCTCGTGGCTCGAGCAGAAGCAGGCCCGGCTGCGCATCGAGGAGAAATCGGAAAGCAAACGTCAGAAAACCCTCGAGCGCGAACTCGAGTGGATCCGCATGAGCCCCAAGGCGCGCCAGAGCAAATCCAAGGCGCGCATCAGCGCTTACGAGAACCTGCTGGCCCAGGACAGCCTCCGGCGTGCGGAAGATCTCGAGATTTACATCCCCCCGGGGCCGCGCCTGGGAAACCTTGTGGTGGAGGCCCGACAGGTCGGCAAAAGCTTCGACGACCAATTGCTCGTGGAAAACGTGTCGTTCACCCTGCCTCCCGGCGGCATCGTGGGAGTCATCGGCCCGAACGGCGCCGGCAAGACCACCCTCTTCCGCATGATCACCGGCCAGGAAAAACCGGACAGCGGCACCATCCGCACCGGCGACACGGTGCGCCTCGCCTACGTCGATCAAAGCCGCGACAGCCTGGAGCCCACCCAATCGGTCTGGGAGGTGATCACGAACGGGGCCGATGTGCTCGAACTCGGCAAAGTTCAGGTGAAATCCAGGGCCTACGTGGCGCGCTTCAACTTCTCCGGCTCCGACCAGCAGAAGAAGGTGAGCATGCTCTCCGGCGGGGAGCGCAACCGGGTGCATCTGGCCCGGATGCTGAAATCGGGGGCCAATGTCCTGCTGCTGGACGAGCCAACCAACGACCTCGACGTGAACACCCTGCGGGCGCTGGAGGAAGCACTCGAGGATTTCGCCGGCTGCGCGGTCGTCATCAGCCACGACCGGTGGTTCCTCGACCGCATCGCCACCCACATCCTGGCCTTCGAGGGCGAAAGCCGCGTCGTCTGGTTCGAGGGCAACTACTCGGATTACGAAGCCGACCGGCGCAAGCGGCTCGGGGCGGCGGCCGATCAGCCGCACCGGATCAAATACCGACACCTCACCCGATAAAAACCGTATCGGGTGTTTCGTGTTTGGGGGAACTCAGGTAGATAGGGTTCAGGGTTCGGGAGAGCGAGATGGAAGCCTATCGATGGCACCAACCCTACTGGATTGGCCTGAACCCGGAACTCCCGAACCTTGAGACCCGAGGGGTGCCTTTCGGGTTCATCCAAGCCGAACACTTAACACGGCCGCCGAAGGCGGTCACATATGCCCCCGCAAGGCGGGGGCATAGTCGCTCCAGTTCCAGAAGGGAGCCTGCTCGGGGGGCTCCGACATGGGCCAGGGCCAGCCGGCAGGGGCCGGCGCGGTGAGGGTGAGCGTCTCCGGGCGGGTGGGATGTTCGACGCAGATCTCCCGCGCCAGGAGGGCGATCTGCCGGGAGCACAGCGGTTCGGAAGCGCCGTAGCGGATATCCCCCACGATCGGACAACCGCAGTGGGCCAACTGCAGCCGAATCTGGTGTTTGCGGCCGGTTTCGAGCTCGATTTCAACGAGGCTGCGGCCGCCTGCGGTTTCCCGCACGCGGTAGATCAGCCGGGCCTCGCGGCCGAGCGGCGTCGGTGGCGACACGATGTGGACCGACCGCTCCCGGCGTTCGAGGCAATGCACCAACCGCCCCTCGTCGGCCGGGGGTCGTCCTTCGACCACCGCAAGATACACCTTGCGCATTCGCCGGTTTCGGATCCGATCGCTCAGGCGCGCGGCGGCCTTGGAGGTGCGGGCAAACAGCATGACCCCGGCCACCGGCCGATCGAGGCGGTGAACCAGACCCAGGAATACCCGCCCCGGCTTGTGATAGCGGTCTTTCACCCACTGTTTGGCGAGATCGAGCAGGCAGACGTCGCCGCTCTCGTCCCCCTGAACCAGGAGCCCGGCGGGCTTGTAAAGGGCGAGCAGATGATTGTCGGCGTGGAAAACCGGCCAGCGCGGGTGAAAAAAATCCATATCCATGGGAGCCCCTGCGAGACCTCACGTGCGGATGACTTATTGCAACCTCATGATTTTTGAGGAATACTCACGTATCATGGCCGCCCACGACCGTCAATTCAGCGCGAACACGGCCGCCCCGGGCATCGACGAACTGGGGAGGCTGTTGTACACCTGCGGCCTGCGCCTGAATGCCGCTCAGCTGGGGCAGTTGTGGATGTACCATTGTCTGCTGCGTGAACACAACCCCGAGCTCAACCTTACCCGGGTCCACAACTTCGCCAACATGGTGCTCAAGCTCTACGCCGACTCGATCCTGCCGGCGGACATGGTGTCACTGCCTTCCCCGCTGCTGGATTTGGGCACCGGCCCCGGAATGCCCGGGATCCCGCTCAAGATCTACCGGCCGGACATCGAGGTGCTGCTCGGCGAAACCCGCGCCAAGCGCGTCGCGTTTCTCCACCTTGCCGTGGAGCGCCTGGGCCTTGACGGCATCCGCGTCGTCGCCGGCCGCATCTCCCCGCACTTCGAGGAACCCGTCGCCGGGGTGATCACGCGGGCGGTTGAGCCCGTCGCGGACACCCTGGAACGCGTGCAAGGGTGTCTTGCCGCCGGGGGTCAGGTGCTGTGCATGAAAGGCCCCCACTGCGACGCGGAAATCGCGGCGGCCGGTGAGCGCTTCAAGGGTGCCTATGTGCTGGCGCTCGACCGGCCCTATCGCATCCCCCACACCCGCCATGAGCGCCGGCTGCTGGTGTATCGCCGGCTGGACGAACCCTATTACAGCCGCAAGGCAAAGGCCATGATCGAGCATCCCGTGCGTACCCTCACCAGCGGCCAGAACACCCATTTCAAGGAGATGAAAAAACTCCTGACCGGCCGGGGCGTCCGCAAGGGCGGCAAAGCCCTCGTAGGCGGCAGCAAGCCGGTGGGCGAGATCCTCGCAAACCACCCAGATCGCTGCGAGGCCTGGATCAGCAGCGCGGGTCAGGCGCCGCCACCGCCCCACAGCCCGCCGCAGCTCATGTGGTTTGAGCTGGACCCCGGGCTCTTCGATGAACTGGACGTGTCCGGCACCCATGCGCCGCTGCTGCTCATCCGCCTGCCGGAGATCCCGGCGTGGCACCCAACCGAAGGCTTTCCGGCCGGATGCAGCGTGCTCATCCCGTTCCAGGACCCGGAAAACGTGGGCGCGGCCATCCGGTCGGCGGCGGCCTTCGGCGCCGCCCAGGCGATCCTGCTGGCTGAAAGCGCCCACCCCTTCCACCCCAAGGCCCTGCGTGCATCCGGCGGAGCCGTGCTGAGCCTGCCCCTGCGGCAGGGCCCGGCGCTCGGCGATCTGCCGGAAGACCTGCCGATCGTCGCGCTCTCCGCGCAGGGGCCGGACATCCGCGCCGCGGCGTTCCCGCCGGCCTTCGGCCTGCTTGCCGGCCTGGAAGGCCCGGGCCTGCCCGAACTCTGGCGCAGCCGCGCAGTGAGCATCCCCATCCGGCCCGAAGTGGAGTCGCTCAACGCGGCCGCCGCGACGGCGGTGGCGTTATATGAATGGCGGCGCAGAGAAGGCGGAGTTGGCGGATACCAGCGAATACGATGAACCCCACCACCGAAATTCCGGATGATAGGAGTCCAAATGGTTCTCCAGCGGCCGAATCAAACGCGGCCGCAGTCCCCGGCGGCGTTTACCTCTGCCAGGTGGCCGAAAACGTGTCCTGCGGCGCCTGCTGCGGCCTTTACAACTGCACCGATGCCAGCCGCGCCTGCCTTCAGGAGCAGCTGGCCTTGCGGACCGAACGTTTCCGGCAGGTCCCGCGTGAGGCGGACGCAATCGACGACTTCCGGGTGCAGATGGAGCGGCGCGAATCCCGGCAGCGGCCATACCCGGACTTCTACCATTGCCCTTTCCTGGGGCTTGCCGGCAGACACAACTCCCGGGTGGGATGCCTGCTGCACCCGCTGGCGGACGGCAACCAGGGGGTCGATCTGAGGGGCCTCAGCTTTTACGGGGGTCTGGCCTGCCGGGACTATTTCTGCCCATCCCACCGGAATCTGCCCCCGGTTTACAAAACGGTCATCGCATCGGTCTGCACGGACTGGTATGTCTATGGGCTGGCAGTCACCGAGGAGCGGCTGCTCGCCGGGTTTTTCGGTGCCATCGAGCGGCGGTTGGGGCGTTTGCTGGAGCCGGCCGACATCACCGGCAGCCCGGGCGCCCGGCAGGCGGTGGCGGAGTTTTTGGAGTTGAAGCTGATCTGGCCGTTCCACGAGCCGGCCTGGAAAGGCATCGCGAACTACTTTTTCAATGACGGCCTATATTCCCGTCCGCCCATCGACTACGAGCGGCTCGGCGCCCGGCCGTCTCCGCACGACGTCCTTCTGCGAGAGCTGTCGTCTGCCTTCAGTTCGCGGGCGGAGTTGACCGCGGCCGAAGCGCGAATCGAGGACCTGTTGGTTCGGATCGTCCGGCAGGTGAATCCGCACGCCGCCTCTGCGGCCTATTGAGTTCAGGATGCCGTCTGTGCTATATGACCCGAATAGCCAGAAAGCATGGCGAATGCATAGAAGTGGTTTCACAACCACTTCTAATATCAGGAGGCACTGAAATGGGAAGAGGTGATCGACGCACCAAACGGGGTAAAATCTGGCGCGGTACCCACGGCAACACGCGCCCCAAGAAGAAAAAAGTTACCGAGAAGAACGCAGCGCAATCCTGATCTGCCCAGGTGCACGCAGACGAGTCCGGCGGTATCGCAAGCGTTCCGGCGCACGGATGCCTGGCTTGGCAAGGCCTGGGGTTGGGCGTGATCCGAGGTTTTGAAACCACTTTTAGGCTGAAGATTGAAGGGTAATAGGGATCGCGCCTATTTTGTCCCCAAAAGCCTTCAGCCTTCGGTCTATCTACCTGGGTAGCTTCATCCGTCGAGAGGAGGCCGCATGCATGCCAAACCGCAGAATCCCCGGACGCCCGACTGGGACATCGACAGCATGTTCACGGACCGCTGGTCGCCGCGGGCCTTCTCATCCGACCCGCTTTCGGATCGGGAGGTCCAGACGCTCTTCGAAGCGGCGCGCTGGGCCCCGTCCTGCTATAACGAGCAGCCCTGGCTGTTCGTCTACGCCACCGAGCCGGAACAGCGCGGGCAGCTGGTGTCCTGCCTGGTCGCGAAAAACCAGACCTGGGCCGGCCGGGCGCCGCTGTTGATGTTCATCCTGGCCCGGCGCAACTTCCAGAAGACCGGCAAGGAGAACCGCCACGCACCGTACGATGCGGGTGCGGCCTGGATGGCGCTCGCCCTGCAGGCGCGCAAGCTGGGGCTGTACGCGCATGCCATGGCCGGCTTCAACCAGGAGAAGGCTTACGACGTTTTGGGCGTCTCCAGGCAGGAGTACCTCGTGATGGCCGCCATTGCCGTGGGCCGCAAAACCGAGGATTCGGGGCTGCCCGACGATCTGCGCGCCATGGAAAGCCCGAACAGCCGCAAGCCCCACGCGGAGGTCGCGACCGGCGTCTTCCCGCTGCCGCGGGCTTCCTGAGCCGCGGGAAGACTGGACCGACATGCCGTCACCGCGCCTTCTCGTGGACACCCACGCCCACCTGTGTTCCGCGGAATTCGCGCACGACTTGGCTGACGTCCTATGCCGTGCGCAACGCGCCGGGGTGGGCGCCGTCATCGCCGTGGGCGAAACTCTCGAAGAGGCCGACCGGACCCTCGCGCTTGCAAAATCCCATCCGATGATCCGGCCGGCGGCGGGGCTTTACCCGACGCTGCTCGACCCTGACCAGGCCGAGGCCATGCGGGAGTTCATCCGCCGGCATCGGTTGGAGCTGTCTGCGATCGGCGAAGTCGGCCTGGACCATTGGGCTGTCAAGGAAGAAGCGAGCCGGGAGTTGCAGCGCGAAATCTTCAAGGGTTTCATCCGTCTTTCGCGGGAGCTGGGTCTGCCGCTCAACGTCCACTCGCGCTCAGCCGGCCGCCATGTCGTCGCCATGCTGCTCGAAGAGGGCTCCACCCGGGTGCAGCTCCACGCCTTCGACGGCAAGGCGTCGGCGGCCCTGCCGGCGGTAGAGGCCGGATACTTCTTTTCCATACCCCCCTCGGTGGTCCGCTCGCGGCAGAAGCAGAAACTGGTCAAGCACCTGCCGCTCACCTGCCTGCTGGTCGAAACCGACAGCCCGGTGCTCGGACCCGAACCCGGGGTCCGCAACGAGCCCGCCAACCTCCCCCTCGCCATCCGCGCCATCGCCGAAATCAAGTCACTTCCCGAACAATCGGTCGCGGAGGCCGTATCCGAAAACACGGCGCGTCTGTATGGAACGCTCCTTTCGATTTCATAGCTCACGAGACAGGAAGATGGCGCTCATAGAATCGATCATCAATACCCGTCACGAATGCCCATATTGACCCGCAAAGCGTTCTTGGTTACAATATCGTTGTCATCGCAGAATTGACCACTCTTCCGATGGAGTTCCTTTTTTTCCGCAAACAGGAGAAACGGCATGCCTTCTCCGCGCAACCTCAAAATAATACTGAACGAATACCGCCGACGCCTTGTTGAAATCATAGGCAACGATCTGGATTCCGTGCTGCTCTATGGTTCCCAGGCACGCGGCGAAGCAGGTGCAGGATCCGATATCGATGTTCTGTGTATCATGAAAGGCCCCTTTGATTATGGAAACCTGATCAGCCTCACTTCGCTGGCGACAGCTGAGATTAGCCTCGAGCATGATGTTGTCATCTCGCGTGTTTTCGTAACTCGCGACGCCTATGCATCCCAGGATACCCCTTTTCTAATGAATGTTCACAAAGAACATGTGACAGTATGACTTCCAGCATCGAGGCCCTACTTGCCAAAGCCAGGGAAAGCATCGCGGCGGCCCAGCTTCTCATCAAGGACGGATATTTTGATTTTGCGGCATCACGGGCTTATTACGCCATGTTCTATGCGGCGTCGGCCCTCTTGGCCGATTTGAGCTTATCCTACAACAGCCATTCCGCGGTGATCTCTGCCTTCGGCCGCGAGTTCGCCAAAACGGGGAAATTGGATTCGAAGTATCATCGCTGGTTGATCGACGCTCAGGATCTTCGAAATATCGGAGACTATGGGGTGGGCAGCCAGGTGCCCAAGGAATACGCAGAAACGGCCTGTGAATGGGCTGCTCAGTTTCTAAGCGCTGCGGAAGTCCTGCTACAGCGCCAGTAATAAAAACACCTCTTGTCGCAAGAGCACAAAAAAATTCGGCAAATTATTCATAATTCATGCTCTGACACCGTATCCGTGCTTGTCTGCGCGCACGGCGTTGATGGGTGCTTCCATAGCTTGACGCAGCAGCGCGCTTGTAGAGGAAAACGAGCGCGTTCATGGCCTGGTTCTGCGTGGCTGTGGCCACGTTGCCCTCCGTGGCCAGATGGGTCAGGAAGGCTTCGATCTTGGGTTCACGGGGTAAGAGGTCCTCGCGGGAGCGCATGCGGTGAAAATGGATAAACCGAACGATCCAGTCCACATAGGAGCGTTCGCTGTGAATCGAGTAGTGATGAAGACGAAGATACTGCCGGACTTCATCGAGTATTTTTGGTTGCTTTGAATCTTCACTCGAAAGGGAACCAGGCATGCCCCCTCCTTTCAAGGCAAGGCTTTTGGCGGTAAATGCCTGATAACACCCATAGGGCAAAAATGCCTTAAAATAAGCTTAATATCGAATTATCGGGGCAAAATGTCATGTTAATAAATGTTTGAATTCCATCACATTTCTTTCGATCCAAAGGTTATTAAAGGGCAAAGAGCGATTGTCGGAATTATTGCATTATCGGATGAAGGTGAGTCAGATGAATTGAAACTTGAAATAACATGGGATGGATCTTGGAGCGATGACTCTGACGAAATGGTTAAACACTTGGTAATAAAGCAATTGAAAAGCGAACGACGGCATTAAGAGCGACGGCAAAAAGCGCCGCTATGAGTTAGGCGTACTAGATCGATATTTGGGAGGAACTAAGTGCCCACCGTATTGAGAAGAGGCCCTTACCGATTCTTTTTTTACGCTGGTGATCGGGATGAGCCTCGCCATATTCATGTTGAACGCGACAATAAGGTTGCGAAGTTCTGGATTGATCCGGTAAGGTATCATAGTAGTGGTGGGTTTTCACCGGAAGAATTGATTCGCATTGAAAAACTTATTCTAAAACACAAGCAGACTTTGCTGGAGGCGTGGGATGCGTATTTCAACGGCTGAGGCTCAAGTGCCGACGATTGAGAATGTTAAAGTGACGGGAAACACTATACGAGCAGACCTGAGCGATGGCAGGACGATTGTTGTCCCGATTGCATGGTTTCCCAGACTTGCCCATGGGACACCAGAAGAGCGGAGCAATTGGCGCTTGGTTGGGAAGGGGTTTGGTATCCATTGGGAGGATCTTGATGAAGACATCAGTGTCGAGAACCTTCTTCTGGGAAAAGCCTCGGGAGAAAGCCAGTCGTCTTTCAGAAAATGGATGGAATCGAGATGATTTGCCTAACCCATCACTCCAGCGGACGCGTGACCGCTGCCGCTGAGCTTTTCGTTAGATGGCACAGCATCACCATCCCGATGAAGCGTCCGCAAGGAACGAGTTCTTGAGAGAATCGGCAAGTTAACCTTGGAAGTATAGTTTGAAAATCATCAAGACGATGTTGTTGGCGCTGTGCGCAACCGCTTTCCTGGGTACAGCGTTCGCGCAAGCGTTGCAAGGCAAGTTCGTCTGAAGTTAACAGGGTGTCGATTTCACTATGCCAATTTCGAGGACTAGAAGGTGAATAGATAATTGTTGCTCCCGCATGGATATCGGAAAACAATTTGCCAACATTGGAGAATTTTCATCAACGGGGATTCAGAAAAACCACAAAGCATAAAGTCGAACTTGCGCGGGGCAAAGGGGACGGGATAAAGGGGACATACTTCATAAAGTGTCGATGTTACATGGCGATAATTGATTTAAACGGGGTAAAGGGGACGTACTTCAGTAATCAAGTTTCATGGCGATTATTCATTTAATATAAATATGTGATGCCACGTCAAGCCCGCATAGATGCTCCCGGTGCGCTGCATCATGTTATTGTCCGTGGGATAGCTCGTCGCAGAGTGTTTAATGATGATGCTGACCGAGATTTTTTTGTCGAGCGGTTAGGGCGGGTTCTTTCTGAGACGGAGACCCAATGTTTTGCATGGTCCCTGATGCCCAATCATTTCCATTTGCTGCTGAAAACCGGAGCCACCCCGATCGCATGGGTGATGAAACGTCTTCTGACAGGCTATGCCATGCACTACAACCGAAGGCACCGGCGCAACGGGCACCTGTTTCAGAATCGATACAAGTCAATCCTTTGTCAGGAGGATGCGTATCTGTTGGAGCTGGTGCGCTATATCCATTTGAACCCGCTTCGGGCCAAGTTGGTTGCGGATATGAAGGAGTTGGGTAAAAACCGGTATAGTGGGCATGGAGTGCTCTTGGGGAATGTGGTCGCAGGGTGGCAGAACACGAAGTATATACTGAGATTATTTGGGGGCAAACTACCTGTTGCCCGACGATACTACCGAGAATTTGTACAAGAGGGAGTATCCGCCGGCAGGAGGCGAGAGCTCACCGGTGGGGGGCTGATTCGCAGTATAGGGGGATGGTCAGCTGCAAAACTTTTACGGAAAGCCGGGGCATTACAGAAGGGGGATGAGCGTATTCTGGGCGATGGCGAATTCGTGGAGAAGGTGCTCGCGCAGGCCAAGGTGGCATTCGAACTGACGAGCGTCCTCCAACACGAGCCGCTGGCGCTCAAAGCCAACGCCGAGATCAAGGGGATCCCCGGGCAGCTGGTCACCGAGGCCGTTGCCGCCAACACGGTCCGATTGTATGGCCCTCGTGTGCGGTGAGCGCGCCGAGAAAGGGGCGATCCCTTCTTCTCCGGGCACCTATGCTCTCATTCTTTTTTGCCCGCGCGCCCGGCGGCTCGAGGTGGGGAAACTCGGCGTCTTCGACCTCCGGCCGGGTTGGTATGTTTACGTCGGCAGCGCCTTCGGCTTCGGCGGCCTTAGGGCACGCTGCCGCCACCATCGCCGCCTTACGCCCCGGCCGCGCTGGCACATCGACTACTTGAGGACGGTTGCGTCCCTGCTGGCGATTTGGTTCACCCCCGACGATATTCCCAGGGAGCACCAGTGGGCGGAAATGATTGGGGGCCTGCCGGACGCAAGCACGCCCATCCCTCGCTTCGGCTCAAGCGACTGTGACTGCCCGAGCCATCTCTTTCGTTTCAACGGCCGGCCGCCCTTCTCACACTTCCGCTGGACGGTCTGTCGACGCGTTGCGGTCCACGGCCCGATCATGTCCTTTAAGGAAGAGCTGTCTCGCCAACCGCACGGAAATGCATTATAGTGCTGCCAAATGACTTCATCTCGCCGCAAGGAGAAACCGAAGATGATCGCTTACTTTGTTCACAATAAGCGGAAAGCTCAGGACACCATCTATCTGCCCGACCTGGGCTGTTTCGTGCCGGTCGACAAAAAAGCCATGGAACGTTTCATTTCGGTCAAGCCCGATTTCGCCAAGTGGACGGGCATGGCCTGCGCCGTCGTCAAACCCGAAGAGTTCGGCACCGTGGTCGCCACCCGCGACGACCAGGGGGACGTCTGCATCGTCGAGCAGGACGTGTGGCGCGAACGCATGTTTACCAATCTGGGAAGCCCCTGAATTGCCCTGCAAAAGGCTGCAGGGCAATTCATATTATGGAAAAATAACCGCACAGATATCACGACCCAACCATCGGTGAATGGAGTGATCATGGTTTCATCCCGCATACAGGACTATCTCGAATTTGCCGTCCAGACCGCCCATGAAGCGGGACGCCTCACCCTCGGCTATTTCCGAACCGACCTGCAGCCGGAGATGAAAGCCGACGACACGCCGGTGACGATGGCCGATCGCAAGGCGGAGGAACTGATCCGCGCCCGGATCGAAAAGCGCTACCCCGGCCACCGCATTGTCGGCGAAGAGTACGGCGCCACGGGTGGAGACGAGGCTGCGCCCTGCTGGTGGATCGATCCCATCGACGGCACCAAGGCCTTTGTGCGCGGGGTGCCGCTTTACGGGGTCCTCATCGGGCTCGAAGTTGAAAACCGCATCGTCGCGGGGGCGGCCTATTTCCCGGCCCTGGATGAAATGCTTTATGCCGCGGAGGGAGCCGGGAGTTTTCTGAACGGCAGGCGCTGCCGGGTCAGCACCACCCAACGCCTGGCGCGCAGCATCGTCTCCTTCACCAACGCCGCCAGCTTCAAGGCCGCCGGCCGGGAGGCCGCCTGGCAGCGCTTCCTTGCCACGGCCTACCACAGTGTGGGCTGGTCCGACGCCTACGGTCACGCCCTGGTGGCCGCCGGGCGCCTGGAACTCATGCTGGACCCCGTGATGAACCCCTACGACTGCGGGCCTTTCCCGGTCATCCTGCGGGAGGCCGGCGGCTATTTCGGGGACTGGTCCGGCAATGAAACCATCTACGGCAACGAGGCGATCAGCACGACCCGGGAACTCCTGCCGGAGGTGCTGCGCCTGATTCGGGACGACTGAGGACTGGGACACAATCCGCTGCGGCTCATCCCTGGCTGCAAGCATTGCTTCAGTTGCTGAAAAACCGAATTGCCTATCTCTGCGATTGCACCGGGCGAATGCTCTGGTAAGTTCCCTTGCAGGAGTGATAGGATGCGTTAGCTTCCCTGCAACCAATTTGCAGAGGAAGAAACGCGGCCTTGGCGTCTTGGGGAAACCAAAAAAGGAGGTGGATTATGTTTAAGGAGTTCAAAGAGTTCGCCATGCGCGGGAATGTGCTCGACATGGCGGTCGGCATCATCATCGGTGCGGCTTTCGGCAAAATCGTTTCCTCCCTCGTGGCCGATGTCCTCATGCCGCCCATCGGAGTGATTCTGGGCAAAGTGGACTTCTCCAATCTCTTCATCAATCTCAGCGGCCAGAGCTTTCCCAGCGTCGACGCCGCCAAAGCGGCTGGAGCCGCGACCCTGAACTATGGCATGTTTCTCAACACGGTGATCAACTTCGTGATCGTGGCCTTCGCCATCTTCCTGTTGATCAAGCAGGTCAACCGTTTCACGGCCAAGAAGGAGGAAGCCCCGGCGGATCCGACCACCAAGGAGTGCCCGCGCTGCCTGTCGCAGATTCCGATCAAGGCCACCCGTTGCGCGCACTGCACCTCGGACGTATAGGCGGCGCATGGCAGCCCCTCATAAAAACGCCATGAACATCACGCTCACCTGCGGCGCCGAGCTTCTGATCACCGGCTGGCCCGATGACATCCCGCCGACCGTCGAGCAGTTGCTCGTCGCCGTCCGAACGAACCGCCTTGAGCTTACGGCGGCCTGGTGCGACGATCAGGGAAGGCTGAGGGAGTCTTTGCCGGTTTTCATCAACGGTGAACACATCCGCTATCGCGGGGGCCTTAAAACCGAACTTAAGGAAGGGGATGCGGTCTACATCGTTCCGCTGATCGCGGGAGGATGAACGCACAGCAGATGGCAAGGCGCATACCGCATTGCCAAAAGCGCCTTTAACCCTATGCGCTCGCTCCACCCCTTTGCCAATCCGGCTTGACCATCAAATACAAGGAGGGCGCCATGGCCAACGGCTTCATGGGTAGGCTATTGGATGTCGACCTGACCAGCGGTCGCATAAAAGAAGAACCGCTGGATGCAGGGTTCTGCCGCGACTTCATCGGCGGCTATGGGCTCGGGGCGCGGCTGCTCTACGACCGCATCCCCGCAGGCGCCGACCCTCTCGGGCCGCAGAACGTGCTGGGCCTGCTGACCGGACCGCTCACCGGCACGCCCGCCATCATCGGCTCGCGCTTCGTCGCGGTCGCCAAGTCCCCCAAAACCGGCGGCTGGGGCGACGCCAACTGCGGCGGGCACTTTGGGCCGCATCTCAAGTTCGCCGGATTCGACGGCGTTCTCTTCAGCGGGATCTCCGCCAAGCCGGTCTACCTGTTGATCGACGAGGGCCGGACACAGCTTCTGGATGCCGCCGACCTCTGGGGCCTGGGGGTGACGGCCCTGGAAGACCTGCTTGTGCAGCGGCACGGGAAGGGCATCCAGGTCTGCTCCATCGGTCCGGCCGGCGAGAAGCTTGCCCTCACGGCCTGCATCATGAATGACAAGGAGCGCGCCGCCGGCCGCTCGGGGCTGGGGGCGGTGATGGGCGCAAAAAAACTCAAGTGCGTCGTCGTGAAAGGCAAAATGGCGGTTCCGGTTCACGACGCGCAAAAAATGAAGGACCTGCGCAAGAAGTACCTAAAGCAGGCCACCGGCGCCTTCGAGGTCTTTAAAAAATACGGGACGGCGGGCATCACCCACGACGCCATTTTAAGCGGGGACGGCCCGGTCCGGAACTGGGGCGGCGCCGGGACCACCGACTTCCCGTCGCATCGCAGCCGACGGATCAGCGACGACGCCGTCATCGGGCTGGAGGGGTACAGGGCCTACGGCTGCTGGCATTGCCCGATCGCCTGCGGCGGCAAGCTGACCCAGAAAAGCGGCCGGTTCCCGCTCGAACTCAACGACGGCGTCGGCCACAAGCCGGAGTACGAGACCCTCGCCATGTTCGGCTCCAACCTGCTCAACGACGACCTCGCCTCCATCGTCAAGGTGAACGAGATCTGCAACAACCTCGGCATGGACACCATCTCCGTCGCTGCCACCATCGCCTATGCCGTCGAGTGCTATGAAAACGGCCTGATCACCCGTCAGCAGACCGACGGCCTGGAACTCTTATGGGGCAACGCCGAGGCCATCGTCGCCCTCACCGAAAAGATCGGCCGGCGCGAGGGGTTCGGCAACGTGCTGGCGGACGGGGTCTGGGCGGCCTGGAAGAAGCTCGACCGGATCGGCACCGAGTATGCCGTGCACATCCAGGGCGAAGAGATCCCGGCCCACGATCCCAAGTTCACGCCGGGCCTGGCCTCCACGTACTGGCTCTCGGCGACCCCCGGCCGCCATACCCAGGGCGGTGAATTGATCGCGGGACCGGGAGTGCCGGTTCCTGTGACGGACAAATACGCCTATTCCGGCCAAGCCGAGGGCCACCACACCCTCGTGGCGGTCGTGGAGGTGGTCAACGCGGCCGGCCTGTGCCTCTTCGGCTACCTCAGCTACCCCTGCCAGGCCCTGCTGGATCAGCTCTCCGCCGCCACCGGCGAGGCCTGGGACTTAGAACGCGTCATCGCGGCCGGCACCCGCATCTTCACCATGCGGCATGCCTTCAACCTGCGTGAAGGCCTCAACCCACTCGCCCGCAACATGCCCGGCCGCATCGTCGGCGCGCCGCCGCTCAAGGAGGGCAACGTCAAGGGCATCACCGTGGACTACCGCATGCTGGCCCGCGAGTTCCTGGAGCGGCTCGACTGGGACCCCCACACCACCGTGCCGAGTGAAAAGAGCCTGAAAGAGCTTGGAATGCAGTTCCTGTCCGCCGAGATGCGGAAGGTAAGAACGGTATAAGGTGCAAGGTCCATGGTGCACGGAAAAGATTGGAGGCGAGCCTGGAATTTCCCTGAACCGTGAACCCTGCGCCGTGCACCGTTCAATATTGACATCGTTCCGACGTGGTTTAAGGTTAAAAAAGCTGCAGAAATTGCAGCTTCACCTTAATCATCAAAGGAGCGACACCATGGCCCACAGCGATAAAAACCAGTTCACGTTCTTTTTCCCGGGCGCGCGGGTCTTGAGCGGCAGCGAAGCGGCCGCCCTGCCGGCCGAGAAACAAAAAGCAGCCGAGGCAACCGGCAAAGCCGGGGTGTGGCTCGAGGTCCACTGCCCGGACGGTTCGTGTGTCGGCCGGGACGGCAAAGTTACCCTGCAGGCTTCCGGTGTAGCGGGCAAGGCGGACAAGGGGCTCTGGCTCAACGTGTTCTGCCCGGAAGACAGCTGCCTGTGGAAAGGCGGCACCGATCTGGCCTGATCTTTTTTAGCCTGCCTGCTTCCCTTCAGCAGCCCCCGACAGGGCGCACCCATTATAAATCCCGGCCCCCTGGCCGGGATTTATTGCGGTATTCATCCGCCTGGATCCCGTAGCGGCGGATGATCTGTTGCAGCGCTTGACGCTCCAGACCGCAAAGGCGGGCCGCGTGGGACACATTCCCCTTGCATTCCGAGAGAAGCCGGCCGATGTATTGCGCGTTGAACTGCTGCAGGCTCTGTTGCTTGGCGTCCTTGTAGGAAAGAAGGCCGAAATCAGCGCCAGGCAACCCGCGCGGCGCGGCGGGCAGGTTCATCCCCACGTCCTCGGGCTGTATCTCGCTGCCGCCGGCAAACGAGATCCCGCGCATGATGAGATTCTCGAGTTCGCGCACGTTGCCGGCCCAGCCCCATCCCATGAAAACCTGCATGAGCTCGGCTGAGATGCGCTTGAGCGGTCGGCCCATGACGGCGCATTGCTTTTCAAGCAGGTGGTTGGCGATCAGCGGGATGTCCTCGCGATGTTCCCTGAGACTCGGAAGCCGAATGGGCAGGACGTTCAACCGGTAGAAAAAGTCCTCACGGTACTCCCCTTTTTTTATTTTCACCTCCAGATTCTGATTGGTGGAGGCGATGATCCTCACATCCACGACGATGGAACGCGTGTCGCCCAGGGGTTTGATTTCCTTCTCCTGCAGCACCCGCAGGAGTTTGGTCTGGATGGTGGGGCTGATGTCGCCGATTTCGTCGAGGAAAATGCTCCCGCTCTGGGCTTCCTGGAAAAGGCCGATGCGGTTTTCGGTCGCGTGCGTGAAGGCCCCCTTGCGGTAGCCGAACAACTCGCTCTCCAGGATGTTCTCCGGCACGGTCGGGCAGTTGACGGCCACGAAAGGGCCCCGGCGGCGCGGGCTCAAGGCATGGATGGCGCGGGCGGTGAGGTCCTTGCCCGTGCCCGACTCCCCTGTGATCAGAACCGTCAAGTCGGCCTTGGCCGCCATCTGGATGGTCTCATACAGCCGCTGCATGACCACGCTCTTGCCCACCAGATTCTGAAACACGGCCAGCGGCGAGCAGGCCTGCTGAAGGCGCTGGTTCTCCTTGAGCAGGGCGCTGCGCTCCAGGGCCTTTTCGAGCCGCAGCAGCAAGGCGTCGTGTTCGAAGGGTTTGCTGATGAAGTCGTAGGCGCCGCTTTTCATCGCCGCCACCGCGGTCTCGACCTGCCCGAAGGCCGTCATCATGACGACGGTCTGTTCCGGGTTTTTGCGCTTGATGATCTCCAGCAGCTCCAGCCCGTCCATGCCCGGCATCTTGATGTCGGCCAGGACCAAGTCGAATGACTCGCCGGTCAGACGTTTCAGCGCGGCCTCGCCCGAGGCCGCTGTTTCCACCCGGCAGTTCAAGTCGGGCTCGAGGCTGCGCTTGAGCAGATCGAGCATGTCCTGCTCATCATCGACGGTCAAAATCGAACGCTTCATCCGATCCCACCTGAACTCGTTTCGAGGACGGGCAAGACCACGGTAAAGGTCGAACCTTCGCCCGGCTTGCTCTCCACTAGGATCTCGCCCCCGTGCTTTTTGACGATGCCGTAGCTCACCGAAAGGCCCAGACCGGTGCCTTCGCCGGTTGGCTTGGTGGTGAAAAACGGATCGAAGATGTGTTGCAGATGCTGGCTCTCGATCCCGTAGCCGTTGTCCGTCACCCGGATGGTCACCTGCCGGGATAAGGGGGAGTAGACCGTCGCGACACGGATCTCCCCCGCATCGCCGACGGCATGCCGGGCATTCATCAGCAGGTTGATCAACACCTGCTTGATTTTCTTCTCGTCCAGCACCATGGCCGGAATCCGGCGGTCGTAGTCCGTCCTAAAATCGATGCGGTTCGCGCCGGAATGCTGGCGGATGAACCCTAAAACATCGTCGATGGTTTTGTGGATGTCGACTTTCTCTTTCTTGGGCTCCGAGCGCCGGGCGAAGTTCAGCAGATCTTCGACAATCGCCTTGCAATGCCGCACGTGCTTCTCGATGGTCTTGAGATCGCGCCGCCGGTCCGAGTCGTCGGACTCATTGCGCAGCAGCAGTTGCGTGTATCCGAGAATGACCCCCAGCGGGTTGTTGATCTCGTGGGCGATGCCCGAAGACAACTGGCCGATGGAGGCCAGCCGGTCGGCCTGGGCCATCTGCTCGCGGATCATGTGGCGGCTTTCGATGTCCCTGATCTGGAAATGAAGGGTGTGATCTTTTTCGGAGGGGTCGACGACCAAGCTGGCACTGACCAGCGATCGCATGGCCGATCCGTCCAGTCGCCTCAGCGTAATTTCCGAATTCGTCACGAATCCGTCCCGTGCGATGGCCGCCTTCAACTGCTGCCAGTCCTCGTCGTGTTCGAAAAAAACCTGGAAACGCTCTCCTTTCACGGAGGCGCCGGGACCGCCGAATCCGAGCTGCCGGCAGCCGGCGGGGTTGATGTCGACGATGCGCCCCTGGGAGTCCACCACCAGGATCATGTCCCGCGAGACTTCGAAGATCCGCCGGTACTGTTTCTCCGAGAGGGTCAGCGCCTCCGATCGCTCCAGCACGATGCCTTCCAGGTTCTGGTTCAAGTGCAGCAGCTCCGCGTGGGTCTTCTGAAGTGCCGCCTTATCTGCCGTGATCTGCTCGTAGATTCTCCAGACCCGCTCGAAAAAAAGGGTCACGGAGGCCACGAAGACGAACATGAAGGTGTTGACCGCGCCGCTGAAAGGCCGGATGGGCGCCCAGGCCTCCGCGTGGCCCGACAGCAGCAGGGCCTGCTTGAGAATGTGGCCGGCGGAGCGCGAGACGGCGAACCCCGCTAAACCGATGCACACCCAGAAGAGGTAGGTCCAGATGACGTTCTGGGGGTCGAGCCGCCGCAAACGGTAGACCAGCCCGACGCAGAGGAAAGAAAAGACGGTCATCAGCACCGACCCGCCGACGTCGACGACCAAAATGGGGAGAAGGGGCGCGATCACGGCGGTCCCGCCTCGCTGCGCCCCTGTCCGGCATCCGTGAGCAGCCGCCGGAGCCCGAAGTAGAGAAACAGCATGGCCGGCACGCACAGCAGGTGGTCGAGCTTGGCCGCATAGTACAGCAGCGCCAGTGCCGGTGAAAAATCACCGGCATCGATGCGGACCATCCACCGGCCGACCGGCTGAATGTCCACCAGGTGCAGTTGTTCGTCCAGCAGGTGGGCCGTGAACGCGTCGAGGCTCCAGAGAATGAAGAAAAGCGCCGCGTACTGAATCCAGCGCCAACCGGGCTCACGCACCAGCTGCCGCTGACGCAGCCAGTAAATCAGGAGCCCCAGTGAAGCAATCAAAAACAGGTGGGCGCCCTGGTGCGTGTAAAGGCCCTCCGGCGCCCCGTGTTCCTGCACTGCCAGCGCCGCCGCCGGGACCAGCCATCCGGCAACCACCGCCAGCGCACTCAAGCGCAACAAACGTGTCACAGGAGAACTTCCGTGCATGGCCTGATCGTTTCCGGGCACCCGCCGATGCCCCCTTGTGTCAACCGCACAACGAATGCCGGTACACCATTTCGGCGTCGCCGTGGCATCCGGCGGGACCGGCGGGAACCCCGGCTCAACCGCCGCTGTGGGCCGGCTGCTCGTCGAGCATGGCCTGAACCCCTTTGAAGTAGGGTAGCCGCGGCCGCAGGTATTTGAAGACGATCCGGGCGAGGAGGTACATGGGAAAGAAGACGAAGGGGTATCCCACGTAGTCCCCGAACACCAGGTTGAGGGGAAACGTCAGCGCGAATTCGACGCCCTGGAAGCGGGTCTGCATCCACGCCAGCGCAAGCGGCACCGGCCAGAGGATGCCGGCCGAATACCCCGCCATGATGAAGAAGTACTTGCCCCAGGCTTCATTGGCGTCCTTGTTGAGGGCCTTGTAGCTGACCTTGTCGCCTTCGGCATAAGCCTGGACGCTCATCTTCTCCTTGTGCGAGAGCTCATCCTTGAGCGCCTCAATGTGCCTGCGGTTGAAGCGGATGGCGGCGGAAATAGTCAATTCCCCCAGCATCACCCCCAGCAGGCTCAGGCAGAACGTGCCGATCAGAAACCCGAGCATAGGATCGCCGACCAAACGGTAGGGGCCGATCAGGATCGGATCCAGCAGCCGCAGGATGACGGGAAATATCTGTTCCATATTATTCATTCCCAGGTTGGAGGCCGGCCCCGCGAGCTGCCGGGGCCGGCTTTTGACCGCACGTTATCAGCCGAAAATGCGGTAATTGAAGAAACCTCTCAAGGTGTAGTCCAAGCCCACGTAGCAGGCCAGCACGATGAAGAACCACTTGAGTCCCTTCTCGGGGATGAACTTGCCGGTGCGCGGCCCGACCATGGAGCCGATGAAGATGCCCACCAGCTCGACCATGATCATCATCCAGTCGACGGTGACACCTTTGATCATGAAATTGAAGATCGAGAGCACCATGCTGATCAGGACCGCCAGGGCGGAGGTGCCGGCGGCGACAAACATCGGCAGGCCGACGACACTGGTCAGGAAGGGCACGTACAGGAAGCCCCCGCCCACGCCGATGAATGAGGAAATTGCGCTGATGAAAAAACCGCCGACAAAGGCCCAGACCGGGCTGAAGCCGAAGGTCTGCCCGAAAAAGACTATCTCGGTGCGCGCCATGTTGAACTTGGCGGTTTTCACGCCCTGCTCGGTCAAATCGCCCTTCTCCTTGATGGCCGCCTCGAAGGCCTTGGCGGCTGCCTGGGCCTTCTTCTTACCGGCCTGGCCCTTGGGGCTCATCCCATAGATCATGAACCCGCCGATCACGAACACGATCAGCCCGAAGTAGCCCTGGTACTGGGAAAACCTGATCTTGCCCATGGTGGTGTAGACCACCAGGAAGGCCGCCAGCAGGGACCCTGCACCCAAGGCCAGACCCAGGGGGATGACCAGGCGCTTCTGCTTGCCGTAATTGATACTCGAAACCAGGGCCGAGAGCCCCACCAACCACTGGTTGGACACCCGGATGCTGTCGGTGACGAACTTATTCAGAACCGGGGCTGTGTCCTTGAACGTCTTGGCGTAAGCGCCCAGGCCGAACACCGAAATGTGGCCCACGCCGGCCAAGACCCCGCCGAAGGCACCGACGGTGGAAAACACCCAGCCTACCCATATGGCCCAAACGAAAGCCAGAATCAGGTTGACCTTCACACCGCCGGGGATCCCCAGGTAGCCGGGCGCAGCCTTGGGATCGACATGACCCGGGTCTGTGCCTTGCGGCGCCTTCTGAATGGCCTCCGCCAACTTGTCGGCGTGGGCCACCGCGGGTGCCATCATCGGCAGCAGCACCGCCGCCGCCACCAGCAGTGCGCACAGAATAAAGACCTTGTTCCGCATGTTCATCCTCCTATCATTGAAGTATTGCCGGGCTTCCCTAAAACGCCGGCGTCCGAGCTTCGATAGGGGGTAGCAAGCCGTATGCCATGAATGTCCACCCTCTCGCAGGTTTTTTCAAATGTGCGCTTTTGATTGCAACCCGACGTATTATCAGTTTAAATTAACCAATCGCAAGGCGGCCAACGGCCCACTTGAACTGATGGAAAATCATGATACAGATTGCCGGTGCATATAGATTATTGCACCCCATGCCGCATTGAAATCGTACACGCGGGTGAACGGCAAAATGAAGGGGCTCATAAAAATAGCCTGATAAACCCGGACTGCGGCGCGGAGGAATCCTCCTCCACGCCCGGGACCCGCGCATTTCCGGGAATTCGATTCAAAGGTCGAATCCGCAGATGCCGGCAGGATGGAGCATAGCGGCCGGCCAGGACGCTCCACATGGGACGTCCTAACTATTAATTGCAAAAAAAATAGTTCACTGCAATGTTTTTATTTCGCATCTGCCTTTCAACGAGCATACACGCTTATGGACAAACAGATCATCCACACCCCTCCATTTTTTTCAACCAGTTGAAAAATAGTCAAAAAAATGCATAATTAAAAAGCTGGAAAACAAATGTGTACGCATGCCTGGCGGATGGTATGGTTATTGCTGGTCATTCCCGGAAATCCATCTCCATTGCAGCATCTGCAGATCCATACGCTTAATCAATATCGGAGGACATGAACCCAATGCAAAAGACAGTTTACAGTTTGTGTTTTATGTGTTCGGTGCGATGCCCGATCAAGGTCACCGTCAAGGACGGGCAGGTGACCTTCATCGAAGGCAATCCCAAGGTGGCGGGGATCGAAGGCAGTCTGTGCCCGCGCGGCTCGGCCGGCATCTCCCTGCTCTACGACTCCCAGCGGCTGCAGTCGCCCATGATCCGCACCGGCGAGCGCGGCTCGGGCCAGTGGCGCAAGGCCACCTGGGACGAGGCCCTGGATTTTATCGCCGAAAAGCTTACGCCCATCATCAAGAAGCACGGCGGCCATAGCGTTGTCCTGGGCGAGCGCACCCAGCTCGCCACCCATGTCAGCAAGACCTTTTTGAAGGCCATCGGCTCCCCCAATCACTTCACCCACGACGCCCTTTGCAAAGGCTCGGTCAACACGGCCTGCCGCTCCCTTTTCGGCTATACCGACGCTCAAATGGGCATCGACTACAAGAACACCAAGCACATCGTCATGTACGGCCGCAACCTGTTCGAGGCCATCGCGGTCAAGGAAGTGAACGGCCTGATCGAGGCTATGAATGCCGGCGCCAAGCTGACCTACATCGATCCGCGCGTTTCCATCACCGCCACCAAGGCTCACCGCTACTGGATGATCCGACCCGGCACCGACCTGGCGCTCAATTACGCGCTCATCCACGTCATTCTGAAGGAGCGGCTTTACGACGCCGAGTACGTGGACAAGTGGGTGCTCGGCTTGAATGAACTTCAGGACTTCGTCCAGCCTTACAGCCCTGAGTGGGCCGAGAAGGAGACCGGCATCCCGGCCGCGGAAATCGTCGCCCTGGCCCGCGAAATGAGCACGGACAAGCCTGCGGTGGTATTCCACTTCGGTTATCGCGGCGCCAACCACGTCAATGAGATCTACATGCGCCGGTCGATCATGATTCTGAACTCACTCATGGGCAGCGTGGAGGCCAAGGGCGGTTTCTTCTTCAAGAAAGGCCCCGGCGAAGTCGGCAAAAAGCCCGCCCGCAAGCTGACCGAGCAGAAGTTTCCGGAGATCAAAGCCCCCCGCTTCGACAAGGTGGGCACCCCGGACTTCCCCCTGCCCGACCCGGACCACGGTGTCGGCCAGGTGCTGCCCTATGCCGTCCTGAACGAAGACCCTTATCCGATCAAGGCCCTCATCAACTACCGGTTCGACCCGCTGATGTCGATTCCGGACACCCAGCTGACCAGGAAAGCGCTGAACAAGCTCGATTTGATTGTGACCATCGACATCAACTACAGCGACATCGCCTGGTACTCGGACGTGATCCTGCCGGAGTCTACCTATCTCGAACGCACGGACTGCCTCCAGCAGGCCAACGGCCAGAAACCCCAGATGTTTCTGCGGCGCCAGGCCGTCCCTCCCCGCTATGACACCCGGGAGGGTGCGATGATCCTGAAGCAGATCGGCGAGCGCATCGGCACCGGCCAGTTCTTTCCCTACCAAGATATGGAGGAACTGGTGCGCTGGCAGCTCGAAGGCACGGGCTTCAGTCTCGAGGATTTCGACAAATCCGGCTTCGTGGCCTACACCGACAAGCAGATCCTGTGGAACCGCAAGGAGGGCTTGAAGTTCAAGACCCCTTCCAAGAAAATCGAGCTGAAATCCTCGCTGCTCGAAAACGCGGGGTTCCCCTCGTTCCCACCGTATGAGTCAGTCTCGCGCTTTAAAGACAACCAGTTCCGGCTGATCACGGGCAGAAACGCGCTGCACACCCATATCTCCACCCAGAACAACGCCTACCTGAACGAGCTGGCGCCGGAAAACGTGCTGTGGATCAACTCCACGCGGGCTGCGGCCCTGGGCATCAAAGCCGGCGGCCTCGTGACGGTGGCCTCCAAAATCGGCTCCGGCCAGATCAAGGCGTTCGTGACCGATTTCATCCACCCGGATTCGGTTTTCATGCTCCACGGGTTCGGGCACGAGGCCAAACTCGCCGCCCGCTCTTTCAACAAGGGCGTTTCGGACGCCATGCTGGAGGAGAACCTCATCGACAAGGTCGGCGGCAGCCCGGCCCTGCACGACACCATCGTGACCGTCCAGGCGGCATAAGGGTTTTTTACGAAAGCCTCAGGAGGATAGATACACATGAGCCAGTACTACTTGTTTCAGGATACCAAAAACTGCATCGGGTGCCACTCCTGTGAAGTCGCATGCAAGAGCAACAAAACGCTGCCGGTAGGCCCCAAGCCCTGCCAGGTGGTTCATGTCGCACCCAAGATGGTGAACGGGTTGCCCAGGGCCTCTTACGTGTTCATGCCCTGCTTCCATTGCGAAAACCCCTGGTGTGTCGCCGCCTGCCCCACCGGCGCGATGCGCAAACGCCCCCAGGACGGGATCGTCTATGTCGAGCAGAGCCTTTGCGTGGGCTGCAAGACCTGCGTCACCGCCTGCCCGTGGGGCGCTCCCCAGTGGAACCCCGAAACCGGCAAGGTGGTCAAGTGCGACTACTGCAAGGACCGGGTCGACGCCGGGCTGAAGCCCGCCTGTGCCACGATCTGCACCACCCACTGCCTGCATTTCGGCAAGGTGGAGGACATGACCCAGATCCGCCGCGAGCGCCATGCCAAGGTGATCGCCAGCCTGGAAAACCAGATCTGAAAAATCCGTGGGCTTCCAGGGAAGCCCACGGATTTTTACTGAAGTGAAAGGAATTTAGATTTTACCAAGGAAGACGGATATATGCCTGATATGAAATGTCCGGTGAATCAGACCGTCTCCGGGCTCAAAGAGGTCATCGAGTCCGGGCGGCTTGCCAATCCCCGCAGCCGGCGGATCGCGGAAGAGATCCTGGACCTGCTGACGGATGTCGCCTGGGGGCGGGCCGGCGCGGATCACTTGACGGCCATCGCCTCCCTTGCGGATGAGCTTGCCTATGACGAGGCCTCGCCGGCAGCCATGGCCGCGGCCCGGCTGATTCGGGATGCCCTCGCCGAACAGCGCGAGGTGTTTCAAAGCCATATCGACACGCACAACTGCGCCACCGGAAGCTGCGTACGCCTGGTGCCGGCCCCCTGCCAGATGACCTGCCCGGCCGGAATCGACGTTCCAACATATGTGAACCTCATCGGTACGGGGCACGATGCCGAGGCCATCGAGGTCATCCGCCGGGACAACCCCTTCCCCTGGGTTTGCGGACTGGTGTGCACGCGGCCCTGCGAGCTCATGTGCGTGCGCGGCCGGGTGGACAAACCCATCTCGATCAAGTTCCTCAAGGCCTTCGCCGCCGAGCGGGCTCTTTCCGACCGCCACTACCACAACCCGGCCAGAGAGCCCGATAAGGGCAAGCGGGTCGCGGTGGTCGGCGCCGGCCCCGGCGGGATGACGGCGGCGTACTACCTGGCGCTGAAAGGCTACGGGGTCACCGTCTTCGAAGCCCTGCCGGTCGCCGGCGGGATGATGATGCTCGGCATCCCGCGCTACCGCCTGCCGCGGGAGGTCATCGACCGCGAAGCGGCCATGCTGGAAGATCTGGGGGTTAAGTTCCGGTTTAACACCCGCTACGGCAAAGACATCACCCTGGAAAGCCTCACGTCGGAAGGCTTTGCGGCGGTGTTCATCGCCATCGGGGCCCATCAGTCCTTCAAACTCAACATCCCCGGCGAAGCCGACTTTCCCCAGGTGATCGAGTCGATCGACCTGCTGCGCCGCGTGGCCCTGGGCGATCGACGCATCCCGGGAAAGCACGCGGTCATCGTCGGCGGCGGCAACGTCGCCATCGATGCCGCCCGGACGTGCCTGCGGCTGGGGTCCGATGAGGTGACCGTTGCCTACCGCCGGACGCGGGCGGAGATGCCGGCCGACGTGGAGGAAGTGGAGCAGGCCGAGGACGAAGGCATTCACATGTCGTTTTTGACCATTCCCAAGGCCGTCATAGGAACGGCCGGCCGGCTCACCGGGCTCGCGTGCATTCGCGCCAAGCTGATCCGGAAGGACGACAGCGAACGACTGTTCCCGGTGCCGGTGGAGGACAGCGATTTCGTCCTCGAGGCCGACACGGTCGTCTCCGCCATCGGGCAGCGCATCGACCTGGAGTGCCTGAGCGATCTCACGGGGCTCAAGTGGACCCGGCGCCAGACCATCCAGGCCAACACCGTCAGCATGGAGACGTCGATCCCCGGCGTGTTTGCCGGCGGCGATGCCGTCACCGGCCCGGCAACCGTGGTGGAGGCCATCGGGGCGGGCAAGCGCGCCGCCGAGGCCATCGATCGCTTTCTTTCCGGGATCCCGCAGCCCAAGATGCCGCCGGTTCCGGTGCGCCGCCGACGGGTGGAGTGGATGGAGGTGCCGGCCAGCACCAAGATGACCCTGCGGCGCCCGGAGATGCCGCTGCTCAACCTCGAGCGCCGGCGCACCACCTTCCAGCAGGTGGAGCTTGGCTATACGGAGAACGTTGTGCGGGAAGAAGCCCGCCGCTGCCTGCGCTGCGACATCTGCCTGCGCTGCGGCAAGTGCGTCGAGGTCTGCCGCGACATGATGGGCATCAACGCGCTGGAATTCGGCTTCCTCAATTTCGACACGCCGGGGGCGACCGACTTCCGGCTGACCGCGGAGCGCTGCATCCTCTGCGGCGCCTGCGCCGCCAACTGCCCGAACCAGGCCATCCGGATCATCGACCGGGGCGAGGAGCGCCTGCTGTCCTACTGCGGGACGATTCTGAACCGCCAGAAACTCCAACATTGCCAGGCGTGCGGTGCTGTCCTGGGCCCGCAGCGGTATCTGGAGTTTCTGCAGAGACGCACTCAGACCGTCAGCCCGGTTGTAGCCGACCGGAATTTGTGCCATAGCTGTCTGCGCAGGCAAACCGCCGGGATCCATCAGGATAACACGCCCGTTTAGCGGGAAGTGCCGGCGATCGCATCGACAAGGAGTTCAACCATGGCGTTTCACAGGGGCCAGAAGGTGGAAATTTTCCGGAAATCGCAGGATGAGAGCTGGGGCGAGCACATGGACCAGTACGTCGGCCGCCACGGGATTATCACGGATCCGGACGCCACCAAGAACGATCCGGACGCGCTGATCGAAGTCAGCGTGGAGGGCAAGGGCACGCACCGGTTTCCGCAAGACTGCCTGCGCCTTATCGCTAGCTGATGTTGCCGACCATGATCTCCATCCATGTCAACAACAACCGTCTCCAGGTCGAAGAGGGTGAAAACCTTTTGAAGGCCTTGCAGGTCGCAGGCGTCCGCATTCCTGCGATCTGCTTTCACCCCGCGCTGCACAAAGCGGTCGGCATCTGCCGCCTGTGCACCGTTGAGGTCGCGACCCCCGGCAAACCGGCAGCGGCCAAACGCGCCTGTCTGGTCAAGGCTCAGCCGGGTCTGACCGTGCAAACCGAGAGTGTCGCCATTCAAGCCGCCCGCGAAAAAGCCATGCGGTCGCTTTTGAAACAGGCCCCCCAGTCCGAGCGGCTCATCCGCCTGGCCCAGGAATTCGGCATTCGTATCGACCCTGCGCCCGATGGGTGCATTCGCTGCCTTTTGTGCGAACGGATATGCAGGGAGGTGGTCGGCGCCGGGGCGCTCAAACTGGGCCGACGCGACGGAAAGCGTTTGATCGAGCCGGTCGAGGGCCGCTGCATCGGCTGCGGCACCTGTGTCAACATCTGCCCCACGCAGGTCATCTACATCAAAGATGATGAGAACGTGCGTACGATCTCCATCCGCAACGAAGTGATTGGAAGGCACCCGCTCGCGACCTGTGAGGGCTGCGGCCGGCGCTTTGCCACCCCGAGGTTTCTCGACGTCGCCCACGAGCGCGCCGTCGACCACCACCCGGATGTGAAAGACCACCACCGCTGGTGCCCCGAGTGCGCCAAGCGGCTTTCGCCGCGCGTGTCCGGGACCCTCACCCGCCGCTACTGACGGCTTTGTAACGGAGCCAATTTCTACGGTGCGCATCGTTTCGCCGTCACTGCGGCGTACTGCCAGTACGCCTCGTGCCGCGGGACTCGCGCGCCTTGAACTTGGTTCCGTTACAAAGCCGTCCCGTTATGGGACCCCAACGGCATCCGTCATTTCCCAACCGGTTGCATCGCATCGCCTTTCCACTTGAAATTTTCGCCTGGAACGCCAATCTCCAATCTCCATCCTAATATTGCCATCCCGGCCGCCATGGTCGACGAGCCGGGCATCGTTGAGCCTCGCGATCGAATGTGATATGGCTCCGGCAGGTAACGATGCCGAATTCAAAATGAAAAAAACAACTGCCATATGGCTGGCCGCGGCCGCCTCCGGTCTTCTGCTGCTGGTGATCCTGGCCGCCGCGCCGGCCCTCTGGGCGCAGGTGCGCCACTGGTACGCTCTGGTGACCGATCGGGAGTGGCTGCGCGCCGCCGTTGAATCCTGCGGGTGGGCGGCGCCGTTCGTGTTCATCGGCATCCAGATCGCCCAGGTCATCGCTGCGCCAATCCCGGGGGAGGCCACGGGGTTCATCGGGGGCTACGTTTTCGGTACCCTGGCCGGGTTCATCTATTCCACCATCGGGCTCACCATCGGATCGCTCATCAACTTCGGCATCGGCCGGATACTGGGCGAGCGCTTTGTGCGGCGGCTCGTATCGAAGGAACGCTTCAGCCGCATCGACCGCCTGATCAACCGCCAGGGTGTCATCGCCCTCTTTATCATGTTTGCCATCCCGGGCTTTCCCAAAGACTACCTCTGTCTGGCCCTGGGGCTCAGCACGCTCCCCGTGAAGCTATTTGCGCTGCTGGCCGGCCTCGGACGCATGCCGGGAACCCTGATGCTGAGCCTCCAGGGGGCGGCGCTGTACGATCGAAGCTATGGGCTGCTGGCCGTCGTCGCCGGTGTCTGCCTGGTGGTGGCCCTGCTGGCGGTTCGCTACCGGGAAGCGCTTTACCGGTGGGTGGAGAAGATGAACGCTCCGCGGAACGCCGCCTGATATCGGCCTGTTGGAGAGCGCCGGCGAACGTTTGGACCCGGAGCTGAAGTGTTGCTTGACAAAAAAGCCCGCGGCGTATTGAATACGGGATACGATCAAGTGGACAGAAGGTTTCCAACCCATCTGACAAGGAGGTTTCCCCATGGCTCAAAAACCCCGCGAAGAACGCAAGAAAAACGTCATCGAGGTGCTGAACAAGGCGCGCGCCATGGAGCTGCACGCCATCCACCAGTACATGAACCAGCACTACAACCTGGACAACATGGACTACGGGGAGCTGGCCGCGAAGGTCAAGCTCATCGCCATCGACGAGATGCGGCATGCCGAGATGTTCGCCGAACGAATTAAAGAGCTGGACGGCGAGCCGGTCACGGAGTTCGGCGCCAAGGTACAGAAGGGCCAGAAGGTCCAAGCCATGTTTTCCTTCGATTCGAAGCTCGAGGACGACACCATCGACGGCTACAACCAGTTTGCCGCCGTCTGCCGCGAAAACGGCGACAGCCAAAGCATGAAGCTCTTCGAGACCATCATCAACGACGAGCAGATTCACTTTAATTATTTCGACAACGTCGACGAGCACGTCCAAACACTGGGCGACACATTTTTGGCGAAAATCGCCGGCACCCCGTCCGCCACAGGGCTCACCCCGCAGGGCTTCGCGGTGAGCACCGGCGCCGCTTAACCCGGCACGCCCGCCGGACGGACGCCACGGGAACCTATGATCCCGAAACGGCACGGGATCCGGCCGAATGGATCAAGCTGGAGGAAGACGAGCGCATCCGCCGGATCGAGTCCTGTCACCGGCAGGTGAAGGAAGTTGAAACGCAATCAACTTCCGTGCGAGCCGGCCAGCGCCGCCCGATAGATCTCGGCTAACCGGCCCACCAGCGTTCGGTTGTCGAAATCCCGCAATACCCGATCTCGGGCGGAGGGGATGACCCGCCGGCGCAGGCCGGCATCCGTCAGCATCCTCAGCATGGCGTCGGCCAGCGCCTCCGGCCGGCCCGGCTCCACCAGCAACCCCGTCCGGCCCGGCTCCACCAGCTCCGGTATGGCCGAGACTCCCGTGGTCACCACCGGTGCCCCCATGGCCATGCTTTCGATCAGCACGTTGGGGATCCCATCCCGGTCGCCGTCGGCGGCCACCTCGCAGCCCAGGACGAAGAGGTCTGCCCGGCGGTAGTGCGCCAGCACCACGTCGTGGGGCTGGCTCCCGATCCAGCGGCACACCCCGCTCAGCCCCAGGCGCGCAATGAGTGCTACGATCCTGTCCCGGTCCGGCCCGTCGCCGATCAGGGTGTGCTCGAGGGCGATGCCCCGCTCCCGCAGAATCTTCAGCGCCTGGAGAACCGTGGGGATCCCCTTCTTCGCGATCAGCCGGGCCACGGTGAGCAGCCGAAAGGGCGGGGTCGGCGTGTGGTTGACATGGCCGGCGCCGGCGAAGAGGCGGGTGTCGATCCCGTGGTAGATGCGGTGGATGGGCGTCCGGGCGCCAGCGGCCAGCTCGACGAGGTGGCGCCGGTTGTACTCGGTGCAGGTGACCACGAAGCGCGCCAGGGCGATCTTCTCCCGCAGCTGTGCCGGGTCCGTGGTATAGATGTCCTTGGCGTGGGCCGTAAAGCTGAAGGGCAACCCGCTCAAGACAGAGGCATACAAGGCCACCGATGTCGGCGAGTGGGCGAAATGGGCATGCAGGTGGACGACTCCGCTTCCGGGCAAGCGCCGGGTGACCAGGTAGCCCGCCTGCAAAAAATGCCGCAGGGAGGCCGGATGGCGCGTGCGCAGGTAGCGGCGATGGGCAAGCCGCAGGCCGGCTGCGTAGCGCCGGGGGTCCCGGATAGCGAGGCACAGGTTGGCAAAAAACAGCCGGTGGATGTTTCTCAGGAACGTCTCCGGCAGGTAGTCCACCCGGGCGCGTATTTGGGCGATGCTCGCGTGGGTGAAGCCCTCTCGGCCCGGACGCATGGAGAAGATGTGCACGGTGAAGCCCAGCTGCTCCAGCAGCAGGATCTCGTTGGAGATGAAGGTCTCCGAGATCCGGGGATAGCCCTTCAGGACCATCCCCAACACCGGCCGTGCCGCGTCTGTCATGGCTTATGGCCCCGGAACTCCAGGATGCGCTGTTTCATGGTCTCGATGCCGGTGAACCGGAAATCGGCGATCGCATCGTGGTAGAGCTGGGGACATTCAAGCAGCTTGAACAGCTTGTCCCGGAGCCGCGCGGGCGTCAAGTCGTCCCAGGCGATGTAGTCGGTCAGGTTGTGGCGTTGGAAGGTCTGAGCCCGGATCAACTGCTCTTTGCGCGGGCTTTCACGGGGGATGACGAGGCTGATCGTGCCCTGATTCAGAATCTCGCACAGGGTGTTGTAGCCGCCCATGCTGACCACCACGTCGGCGGCCGCGAAGATCTTCTCCATCTGGCGATAGAAATGGTACATGCGCACGCCGAGCTTGCGCGCGCGCTTGTAGACCTTTTTACGCTCCGATTTCGGCATGAACGGCCCCGTGATCAGAATGCTCTTGAAGGGCGGCGGCGCGGCGGAAGATTCGAGCATCGCGAGATAGGCGTCCATCACGGCATAGCCGTCCCCGCCCCCGCCGGTTGTGACCACCACCAGCTTGTCGCCCTCCTGCAGCCCGTGTTCCTTCTTGATGTTCAGGACGGCCTCGGACGAAGGGACCTTGCGCGGGATGTAGCCGGTGAAGCAGACCTTGCGGCTGACCGGCTCCGCGATGTCATATTCGCGGACGGGGTCGTAGAACTCCTGGTTGCCGTAAATCCAGATCTCGCTGTAGAGTTCCTCGAGCAACTGGTAGACGCCCTTGTCCCGCCATTCCTGCTTCGTCGTCTCCGCGTCATCCATGATGTCGCGCAGCCCGAGGATTACCTGGGTGCCGGGCCGGCAGCGCCGCATCCACTGCAGGGCCGGGAGCACTTCCCGCTTGAGGCCGAGGGGTTCCTTGTCGACGATCACAAGCTGGGGCTGGAAGCTCTTGACGGTCGCGGTGATGATGCTTTTGCGGATGTCCAGGGCATGCCGGGCGTTGATTTTGATCGACAGCGGCAGATACTCCTCGTTGGTCTTCTTGATCATCCCCGGGATGCGCACGAAATCGATCTGCTCCGGGAAGGAAAACCGTCCGGCAATGGGTGAGCCGGTCAGGATGAGGATGTTCACCCGGGGCGCCAGCAGGTGGGCGGCGATCGCCATGCTGCGACGGATGTGCCCGAGCCCGTACGTGTCGTGGGAATACATCAGGATGTTGTACGTCGAGTTGCGGGCCATGCCCCTCCCCAATTTGAGGCGCCCTTAAGGAAGCGCCTTCGTCTAGCAGGGTGTTGAAAAACAAGCATCAGGCCGTCAGCCAAGGCGTGCGGCGTTTTGGAAAGCGCAGCATATTCATTCATATGTGAGCATTTACAAAAGCCGCACAACGCCGGATTACGGCCTGAGGCGCCGTTTTTCAACAGCCTGCTATGATTTATAGTGAGATTGAGCGCATATTGTCAAGGAAACCCTGTGCTTCGGCGAAACCTTTCAATGCGGCTGCCGATTTGGTATAGACTGAGTTGAGGGATTCTGCCGGTCCACATCGAGGCCCGCTGGGGTCTGCCGTGCGCAGGGGCCGCCGCAATTTTTTCCCCGGCCGTCGCAACGGCAGCAGAGCCGCTCAGATAGTCTGAAGAAAGCCCCGAAAAACAGGGCCCCACGACAAAGACCGCCGTCGCTGCCGGTGAGGGGGTTATCGAAACCCCGGGGGCGTTGGCGAAGCTCGGGAGTTTTTTGCGGCGGCCCCTGCGCACGGCAGACCCCAGCGGGCCCTTTGCGCAAAAACCAAAATACGTATCGCTCACCTCAGGTATAGGTGGCACTAGGGAAATGACGTATGGCCCGTTCGGGAATGCACCCTGTTCACCGTTTCGAGCCCTGGCAGGTCTGGCCGGGGTCCTTCGACAACCCGCCGGCGGACGGCAACTTCCCATCCCGCCCCGAGCCTGGCCTGGACATCACACGTGCGACCCGGATCGCCTCCATGGGGTCCTGTTTTGCGCGCGAGATCAAGCGCCGCCTGCTGCAGCGGCGGTTCAACTACATCGCGGAAGAAACCCACCACCCGGCGGCCGTCCATGCCAGCGCTGCCTGGGAGCGGGTGTACAGCACTCACTGCATGCGCCAGATCTTCGAGTACACCTTCGCGGAGTGGACGCCCGGGCTGCGCTGGTGGCGGGCGCCCTCTTCGGCTCGCATCCAGGACCCCTACCGCCGGACCATCACCTACGACAGCCTGGAGGAGGCCGAAGCCGATTTTGCGCGCCACCGTGAACACTCCCGCCGCGCGCTGGGTCGCGCCGAAGTGCTGATCCTGACCCTGGGGCTCACGGAGGTGTGGCAGGATGGCGCGGACGGATCCGTCATCAGCCTGCCGGCCGGGCCCTACGTCAACGAGGGCGGGGACATGCGCCGCTACGAGTTCCGGGTGAGCCGGTACCCGGAAAACCTTGCGAACCTCGAGCGCATCCACGCCCTCATGGCCGAACACAACCCGGCCTGCCGCATCATCGTGACCATCTCCCCGGTGAACCTCTGGGCCACCTTCCGCACGGATGCGGACGTCATCAGCGCCAGCTGCAACTCCAAGGCCACGCTGCGCGCGGCCGCCGACGAATTTGTTGCCCGGCATCCGAACGTGTTCTATTTCCCGGCCTTTGAAATGGCGACGATCTACCAGCCCCTCATCGGGAGGACCTATTTCGAGCAGGGCCGGGAGAATTTCCATGTAAACAAGCAGACCGTCAAGTTCATCATGAACCATTTCTTCAAGTGGTACGCGCCGTCCGAGCCCTTCGAGCCGTTCGATGTGAATGAAGCCGCCTTGGGGTAAATCGTTGTTGACACGTTTAAATAATCTGGCTATCTTCTGGCCAGAATGAGATATGAAATTCTTTTAGCGCCAGAAGCCGCCGATGATCTCAAGCATCTTTCTGCCAGAGATCGCTCGGCGGTTTGTGACGCTATTAAAACTCATTTACGATATAAACCTCAAAAGACAAGCAAAAGTCGAATAAAACGCCTACGCGGCGTTAGCCGTCCGGAATATCGATTACGCGTCGGCGAATTTCGGATCTTTTACGATGTAAAAGGTAATGACGTTGAGGTGTTGGCGGTCATACCGAAGCTTCAAGCGTCTAACTGGCTTGAACGATATGGAGAAACAGAATGAAACCGATAGCTATTTCAGAAATCAAAGATCAATTCTCGAAATTTCTGCGCCTGGCCGAAAAGGAAGAAATTGTTATTATGCGGCATGGCAAACCGGCCGGAGTCCTGGTTGGCTTTAAGTCAGAGGATGACTGGTTTGATTACCGTCTCGAGAACGACCCTCGTTTTTTACGGCGTATTGCTTCAGCTCGACAGAGTTTACGCGAGGCAAAGGGGATACGAATAGAAGATATAGTTGAGTAAAATCGCGTGTCACATAAAAAGCAGATTATATTGGAACCAGATGGGAGATTGAATGGAGTTTGAACCTGTGATCGGTCTTGAGGTTCACGCCCAGCTCAAGACCCGGACCAAGATCTTCTGCGCCTGCTCGACGGCGTTCGGTGCGCCGCCCAATACCCAGATCTGCCCGGTCTGCCTGGGCATGCCGGGGGTGCTGCCGGTACTCAACCGGACCGTGGTGGATTTTGCCCTGCGCATGGCGCTTGCCACCGGCTGCACCATCGCCCGCGAGAGCCGCTTCGCGCGCAAGAACTATTTCTACCCCGACCTGCCCAAAGGCTACCAGATCTCCCAGTACGAACTGCCCATCGCCGAGCACGGTGCGGTCGCAATCGAGGTGAGCGGCACGCAACAGCGCATCCGCATCCGGCGCATCCACATGGAGGAGGACGCCGGCAAATTGAACCACGATCCGCACCGGCCGGCCAGCATGGTCGATTTGAACCGGGCCGGCGTGCCCCTGATCGAGATCGTGAGCGAGCCGGACCTCGGCTCCGCCGAGGCAGCCGGTGCCTACCTGAGGCAGTTGCGCGCCATCGTGCGCTATCTCGGGATCTGTGACGGCAACCTCGAGGAAGGCAGCTTCCGCTGCGACGCCAACGTGTCGATCCGGCCCCGGGGGGCGGCGGAGTTGGGCACGCGGGCGGAGCTCAAAAACCTGAATTCCTTCCGGTTCGTCGAAAAGGCCATCGACTACGAAATCAGCCGCCAGAAAGAGGTCCTGCTCGACGGCGGCGTGGTTGCCCAGGAGACCCGGCTCTGGGATGCGGACCGGAACCAGACCTTCTCCATGCGCAGCAAGGAAGAAGCCCACGACTACCGGTATTTCCCGGACCCCGATCTGCTGCCCCTGGTGATCGACGAGAGCTGGATCGCAACCGTGCGCCGCTCTCTGCCCGAGCTGCCCGAGGCCCGCAAAGCCCGGTTCGTCGCGCAGCACGGGCTGCCGGTCTACGACGCCGGCATCCTGACCTCGGACCGGGAACTGGCCGACTATTTCGAGGCCTGCCTGCAGGCATTCGCCCAGCCGAAGGCGGTCAGCAACTGGATCATGGGCGCACTCCTCGGGCTGCTCAATGCGCAGGGGATCTCCATCGGGCAGACCCCCATACCGGCCGCCGCACTGGCCGGCCTGCTCCAGCTGATCGACACGGGCGCCATCAGCACCAAGACCGCCAAGGCGGTCTTCGACGAAATGGCCGCCTCCGGGAAATCCGCCCAGGCCATCGTAGCCGAAAAGGGGCTGGCCCAGATCAGCGACACCGGCGCCATCGAGACGATCATCCAGGACGTCCTGGCAGCCAACCCGGGGGAGGTCGCATCCTACCGGGGCGGCAAGATAAAGCTCATGGGGTTCTTCGTCGGCGAGGTCATGAAAGCCACCCGCGGCCAAGCGAATCCAAAGACGGTGAACGATCTTCTCCGGAAGATCCTCGGGAGTTAGGCCGGTTGGAAGTGAGGCAACGCGGCCGGCTGCTTCCGTGTTCCACTTCCTGAAATGCACGCATAACACTTTGGTTGGAGATCGCATGAACACGTTCAAGACTGCCTGTGTTGCCGTATTGCTGAGTATTATGCCCATATCTGTTTTCGCGGCAGCGAAAACAGTGGCCATCGTGCCCTTCAAGATCAACGCGGAAAAAGACATGAGCTTTCTGCGGGACGGTGTCTACGACATGCTGAGCTCGCGCCTGTATAAAGAGGGCGAAGTCGAGGTGCTCAACCGCCAGACGGTCGAGAAAGCACTTCCCGCCACCGCCGCCCCACTGACGGAAGCCACCGGCCGGGAGCTCGGCCGGAAACTTGCAGCCGACTACGTGCTCTTCGGCAGCCTCACGGTCCTCGGCAACAGCATCAGCCTGGACGCCAAGATGGTGGATGCCGCCGGCGCCAAACCCACCATGAGCTTCTTCGAGCAGAGCGCGGACGCCGGCGGCATCATCGCGCGCATCAACACGATGGCAGCCGACATCAACGAGAAAATGTTCGGCCGGACCATGGCCGCCGCAGGGCCGGCGCCTGCGGCAGCGGCGGCGGCCCAGCCGCAGACACCGCAACCCACACCGGAGGACTCGCGCGCCAATCCCGAGAAAATGCTCAAGCACTCCGGATTCGCCGGGGGATCGGGGTCTCCGTTCGCCGCCTCCGAGGAGAGCGCGCGTGAGTTCTCGCCCCAGTTCTGGAAAAGCGCCGCCTACAAGCAGGCCTTCAACGGGATTGCCCTGGGGGATGTGGACGGCGACGGGAAAATTGAAACGATCCTCATCACCGCCGACAAGGTCATGGTCTACCGCTACGAGCAGCAGCGCTTCTACCCGGTCAGCGAATTTGAGCCGGACAGCAAGGGCATCAACATCGGCGTCGATGTGGCCGACATCAACGGCAATGGCATACCCGAGATCATCGTCACCCGCCTGACCTTGACCCGCAAAATCCTGACCTCTTTTGCGATCGAGTGGGACGGGAAGGCCTTCAGGCGGATTGTCGATAATGCCCCTTGGTATTTCCGGGTGATTGACCTTCCCGATCGCGGCAAGGTCCTCCTCGGTCAGGAGCCTCGTTTCGGCAGCCCCTTCAAAGGCAAGATCTTCGAAATGGTCTGGCGCAACGGCCAATATGAACCCGATACGCCGATCACGGTATCCTATGAAGCCAATGTGCTCGGGCTGACCATCGGCCAGCTTGTGAAGGACCAAAAGGGGACCATCGCCGCCTACGACCCCGGCGACCACATCCGGGTCTTCGACGAGGCCGGCAAAGAGGAGTGGAAGAGCTCCGAGCGCTACGGCGGCAGCACCCTGTACACCCTCGGCAACACCGACGATGTGGGGCAGACCGAGCGGCCGATTTATCTGCCCATGCGCCTTGTGACCCTGAAACCGGACAAGGATGGAAAGTCCCAGGTGCTCGCCGTCCGCAACTTCGACATTGCCGACCGCAAGCTTGAAACCTTCCGCAGTTTCAGCGAGGCGCAGATCATCGGTTTCGGGTGGGACGGGCTGGGACTGCAGCCCGAATGGAGAACCCGCAAGCTGACGGGCTGCATCCGCGACTTTGCCATCGGCGATTTCGACAACGACGGGCAGCTGGAGATGGTCTGCGCGCTCGTCCTGGACGAGGGCCGCATCATCACCACCACCCCCAAGAGCACGGTGATCGCGTTGAAGTTTGCGCGGTAGGATGTTTGGGTATTTTGGTGTTTGGGTGTTTTGGTGTTTGGGTGTTTGGTAGAAACTGAGGCGCATTTTCGATTTGAAGGAAATTGCCTTGGCTTTTCGCAGCTATGAGGAGTTGCGGGTATATAAGAAAGCCGAAGAGCTTTCGGACTTGGTTTGGCAAATCATAATCCGCTGGCAGTATTTTGAAAAGACCACCATGGGTGGGCAGTTGGTGACCGCTGCCGACAGCATCGGCGCAAACATCGCCGAGGGCGCAGGCAGGGGCACAGATAAAGAGAACCAGCGTTTTGTGCGGATAGCCCGGGGTTCGCTCAATGAATTGAAGTTCCGGTTGGGACGCGCTATCTCTCGCGGCTTGATAAAAGAAAGTGAAATGAACGCGGCACAAAGCCTGATAGCAGAGCTTGGGCCTTCACTGAATGCATACCTAAAATCTTTCACGAATCGAATAAAAATCTGAATCTGTACCGTCTCTAACCCCAGAATCCAACATTCTCAATACAAGACCTTTGCATCACCCTATCCATACCCAGACACCCAGACACCCAGACACCAAAATACCAAAATACCTAAATACCCAATAACAAAAAACCCCGGAGCTTTCGCTCCGGGGTTTTTTGAGGGAGAATCAGGCCGTCCGGCGGGTGATGAAGTACCCTACGTCAGATCAGAAATCGATCTGCCACTTGGCACCGGCGTACCACCGGTAACCCTCGTCGTTGCCGGCGGAGTTATCCATATAGTCGATGTAGCCGATTTCCGGGCACAGATAGACACCCGGGGCCATGGTGACCAGAGCCTGCACGTAGCCGACCCAGGAACCGTTATTCTGGGAGTAGCCCACGGCGCCGCTTTGCTGGTCCATGCGATAGCCGAGACCGCCTTCAAACCGCAGGGTGTCCGTGAACTTCAGGGACGGAACGATCATGGCCTGGATGGTCTCGGCGTCGTAAACGTTCTTCCCGTTGGTCTTGAGAATAGGCTGCGACAGAGAGGAAGCATTGTACCCCGAGTACCAGTTGGAGAGGGCTTCGTTGATGCCGTAGCTGACCTGGCCGCCGATGCCGAAGGCGCCGATGTTCCACATCGTGCTGACGCCGAGGACGTAGGAGTACAGGTCGATGTCGCTCTGGACGTTCTGGGCGGGATCGCCCGATTTCACCTGGTAGTACTGGAAGCCGGCGAAGGGCTTGATGTAGCCCGCGCCGAGCACCAGGTTGTAGTTGGCCTCGAGCTTCGGGAAGTAGACATCCGGGTCGCCGGTGGCGCCGACTCCAGTATTGGGGAGTACGATGCCGCTGGTGGTGCTGCCGATGCCGCCCGTGTTGCCCTGCTGCGGGGTCAGGAAGGCGATCGAAAAATTCCCGATATCCAGGCCGATCTGCTGCGGACGCCGGCCGTAGAAGTTGCCGTTGCCGAGCAGGTCGTTGTCACCGTCGTACCATTGGTTGGAAATGAAGTCGGTGACCGGGGAGTAGTCCTTGCCGACCTTCAGCGAGGCGCTGTCCGCGAACTTCCACACGCCGTAGGCGCGCCGGGTGTTGACCGTGCCGTCGCCGGCCGAGTCGGTGCTGGAGGCCGTCGTCGCCAGTTCGATCTGGCCGGTGACCTTGTCGGCCTTGACCTTGGCGCCGAGCCGGCTGTTGCCCTGCAGGTACCATTGGGTGCCGGCGTCATTGCTCTGGCCGGCGACCGAGGCGCTTACCGTAATCCGCGTAATTGTACCACGTGGCCATGCGCTCGCTGCCGTAGAACGACCAATCGGCTGCGAAGGCGGGGGCGACAAAAAGCAGAACCGCGCAAATCGCAATAAACTTCTTCATCTCTTCGATCCTCCTTAACGCGTTTGTGAATCTGTTTTAGCCTAGCCTAATAATTTCCTGCCGCTTGCCCGACTCTCCCGCTTGCCTCCTCTCCCGGGGAGGCAAGCATTTGCGGGCGCCGGAGTCATGCAGCCTAAGGACATGAAACCGGTTCCCGCAGCAATAGTGTGAATTTTAGTCCGGGGGGCTTTTCAAGTCAAGAAAAATTTTGGCCTCCGGAATCAATGGGTTGTGCAGCGAAGGTTCGACCCTGCCGGCATTTTCAATACGCTTTGGCAGGGTGTTGAAAAACAAGTATCAGGCTGTGAGCCAAGGCATGCGGCGTTTTGAAAAGCGCAGCATATTCGGCTATATGTGAGCATTTACAATAGCCGCACAACACCGGATCACGGCCTTAGACGCGGTTTTTCAACACCCTGTTACAGCGTTCGCTTGAACGCCCGCTCGATCACCCCCGTATCGTAGCGCAGCCACGTCGGCCGGCCGTGGGGGCAGTGGGTGGGATTGGTGCATGCGTCCATCTGCCGCAGCAGGGCCTGCATCTGCTCGACGCTGAGGGCCTGGCGGGCGCGGATGGCGCCGTGGCAGGCCGCTATCTGCCGGCAGCGGTCCAGGACGTCGAACGCACCGGCAGCCCCCGCCGCGCCAGCCGCCGCGGCGATTTCGACGATCATCGGCCGCAGCTCCCGGCCGGAGAGCATCGCCGGGACGGACTTGACCACCAGCGTGTTGCCGCCGAAGGGCTCGGCCTCGAGACCGACCTCCCGCAGGGCGGGCAGGAGTGTTTCAAGCACCTGCGCCTCCCGGAACCCCAGGTCCACGGTTTCGGGGACAAGGAGTGCCTGGGAGGCCATCTTCCCGCCGCGCCCGAGCTGCTCGTAAAGTACGCGCTCGTGGGCGGCGTGCTGGTCGATCAGCACCAGCCCGTCTTCCGCCTCGCAGAGGATGTAGGTGTTGTGCAGCTGCCCGATCACCCGCAGCCCTGCGAAGCCGCGCTTCTCCCAGATCTCGGTCTGGGTGATTGAGCTCGAGGCTGGAGGCTGGAAGCTGGGAGGCCGCAGCCCGCCGAAAGAGACCGCTTTGACCGTCTCGCGGTCCATCCCCGCTGCCGGCGGCTCCTCTTGTGGGAGCGGCTTCCAGCCGCGATCTTCAGGGCTGATCGCCTCTTTGCGGTTTTCGCCCCAATCCCGCCTTCCGGCTTCCGCCTTCTCACTTCCACCTTCCCACTTCCACCTTCCCACTTCCACCTTCCGAATTCCGTCCTCCGCCCTCCGAACTCCGAACTCCAGGCGGCCCCCGAAGCTTTCTTTTCCATCTCTCACCTGATTGGTTTCCGGCGTCTTTTGCCGGAAACCAGGCTGGTCCACATCGTAGACGGTCTGGGCGACGGCGCGACGGACGGCCTCGTAGACCCCGTTCGACTGTGCGAAGCGCACCTCGCTCTTGGTTGGGTGCACGTTGACATCCACCTGCTCGCAGGGGATGCGGATGAACAGGGCCGCCAGGGGAAACTGGCCCTTGACGAGCCGCTGGAAATAACCCTGGAACAGGGCGTGCTGCACAACGCGGTCCCGGACGTGGCGGTTGTTGACGAAGACGAAAATGCCGCCCGGCGATTTGCGGTGGACCCGGGGGCTCGAGACCCACCCGCCGACCGAGACCTCCCCCAGGGTCAGGCCGATGGGGTGCAGCTCGCCCCGGTAGCCGGCGCCGAGCACCTCCACGACACGGTCGAACGGGTCGGCGGCGGCGGGCCAGTCCTTCACGATGCGCCCGTTGTGGGTGAGCCGGAACTGGGCCTGCGGCCAGGCGAGCGCCATGCCGGCGACGATGTCGGAGATGTGGGCCATCTCGGTGGCAATGGCCTTGAGAAACTTGCGCCGCGCGGGAGTGTTGAAGAAAAGCTGCCGCACCGTCACCATGGTGCCGGGCGCAGCCCCGGTTTCGGCGGCGCTGACGAGGGTGCCGCCCTCGATGACGACCTCGGTCCCCGAATCGGCGGAGGCCTCCCGGGTCACCAGGGAAAACCGGGAGACCGCGGCAATGCTCGGCAGCGCCTCGCCCCGGAAGCCCAGCGTGCGGATCCGGAACAGGTCCTCGTCGGTTGCGATCTTGCTCGTGGCATAGCGCTCGATGGCGAGCAGCGCGTCGTCCCGGGGCATGCCGGAGCCGTTGTCGGCGACCCGGACCATCGCCCGTCCGCCCTGCTCGATGTCGATCAGGATGCGCGTGGCCCCGGCGTCGAGGGCGTTTTCCACCAATTCCTTCACGACCGACGCCGGCCGCTCCACCACCTCGCCCGCCGCGATTTTGTTCGACAAGATTTCAGGCAATATCCGCACGCGGGACATGGTTCATCTCCAGCCGCGATTCTTCAGAGCTCCGGCCGCCGCTTGTGAAAATCCGTCGCCTGCTCGAATCGATGCGCGACCCGGATCAGCATCTCCTCGTTGAAATGCCGGCTCATCAACTGCAGGCCGATGGGCAGGCCTTTGGCGGAGAAGCCGCAGGGCACCGAAAGCGCCGGGATGCCGGCCAGGTTGGCGGAAATGGTGAAGATGTCCGAGAGGTACATGGTGAGCGGGTCGTCGACCTTCTCGCCGATCTTGAAGGCCGGGGTGGGTGCGGTCGGGCAGGCGATGACGTCGCAGGCCTCGAAGGCCTGTTTGAAATCCTCGACGATCAGGGTGCGCACCTGGGAGGCCTTGCCGTAGTAAGCATCGTAGTAGCCGGCCGACAGGCAGTAAGTGCCGATGATGATGCGCCGCTGGACCTCGGCGCCGAAGCCCCGCGAGCGGGTGCGGCGGTACATGGCGAGCAGGTCGGCCGGATCGGCGCTGCGGCAGCCGTACTTCACGCCGTCGTAGCGGGCGAGGTTCGAGCTCGCCTCCGCGGGCGCAATTACGTAGTAGACGGCGACCGCGTAGCGCGTGTGCGGCAGCGAAATCTGAACTCGCTCCGCACCCAGGGACTCCAGGGTGCGCACGGCGCCTTCCACCGCCGCAGAGACCTCGGGGTCCAGGCCGGCGGACGCACTGTATTCCCGGGCAATGCCCACTTTCACGCCCTTGAGCTCCTCGGGCAGCCCCGTCGTGTAGTCCGGCACCGGTACCGGCACGGAAGTGGAATCGGCGGGGTCAAAGCCGGCAATGCCGTTGAGCAGAGTGGCGGCGTCGGCCACCCGTCGGGCCAAGGGTCCGATCTGGTCGAGCGAGGAGGCGTAGGCCACCAGCCCAAAGCGGGACACCCGGCCGTAGGTGGGCTTGATGCCGACGACCCCGCAGTGGGAGGCCGGCTGCCGGATGGAGCCCCCCGTGTCCGAGCCGAGCGCCCCCAGGCACATGCCGGCCGCGACGGCCGCGGCCGAACCCCCGCTCGAGCCGCCGGGGATGCAGGCGGTGTCCCACGGGTTGCGCGTCGGCTTGAAGCCGGAGTTCTCGGTGGAGGAGCCCATCGCGAACTCGTCCATGTTGAGCTTGCCGAGGATCACCGCGCCCTCTTGTTTGAGCCGGGCGATCACGAAGGCGTCGTAGGGCGGAATGAAGTTTTCCAGGATCTTCGAGCCGCACGTGGTGGTAACCCCGCACGTGCAGACGACGTCCTTGATGCCCAGCGGGATGCCGGTCAGCGGCCGGCACCGGCCGGCGGCGATGGCCCGGTCCGCAGCGGCGGCCTGCTCGAGCGCCGCCACTTCCACAAGGGTGAGAAACGCGCCCACCTTGTCTTCCACCGCGGCAATCCTCCCCAGCACGGAGCGGGTCAACTCCACCGCGCAGATGTCCCTGTTCTTGAGAAGTCGGTGGGCCTCGGAGATCGTCAGCTCATAGAGTGGCACGCGAGGTGCTCCTTTGCAGAGGAAAAATGCCCTGACACCCGGCCGTAGCCGGTTGTCAGGGCATTTTGTAGATCATCGAATTGATGTTCATCCCCGCGCCGACCGAGGCAAACACCACGAGATCGCCCGGCTCCAGGCGGTGGTCGTCCATCTTGCCTTTCAGGATCAGGTCGAGCAGCGTCGGCAGAGTGGCGACCGAGCTGTTGCCCGTCCAAGAGATGATCATGGGCATGATGTCGGCCGGAATCTCGGGGACCTTGAAGAGATCGAAGAGCCGCTTGATGATGGCCGTATCCATTTTTTCATTGGCCTGGTGAATCAGGATGCGCTTGATGTCTGCGAGGCCGAGGCCGCTTTTCTCAAGGTTCTGCTTGACCACCAGCGGCACGGTTTTCACGGCATACCGGTAAATTTCGTGGCCGTTCATCTTGACGTAGAGGTCGTTGCCCTCATGCCGGGGATCGTAGGAGGCGCCCATCCGCAGCAGAAAGGCATGATCGAAGGTGTCGGAGCGGGCGACGTGCGACAGGATGCCCGCCGCCTCACTCGTCGCCTCCAGCAGTGTTGCGCCGGCACCGTCGGAATAGATCATGCAATCCATGTCGTGCGGGTCTGCCACCCGCGCCAGGTTCTCGGCGCCGATCACCAGGACTTTCTTCGCATCCCCGGACTTGATGAGATAATCGGCCAGGATGACCCCCTGCAGCCACCCCGGGCAGCCGAAGGGCAGATCGAAGGCGACGGTGTAAGGGTTCTTGATCCTCAACCGGTGTTTGACCCGTGCGGCCAGCGTGGGCACCGTGTCCAGGCGCAGGCTGTCCGCTTTCACGTCGCCGAAATTGTGGGCCACGATGATGTAGTCGAGGCTTTCCCGGTCCACCCCGTCCAGCGCCGCCTCCGCCGCCATGAACGCCATGTCGGAGGCGCACACCCCCTCCGGCACATATCGCCGCTCCTCGATGCCGGTGATCTCGTGGAGTTTCTGGATCACCTGGGAATTCGGGCGATCGAGCAAGTGTCCATCGGCGTCGTAAAACACGTTATCGAGAAAATGGCTGTTGGGAACCCTGTCCGGGGGAATGTAGCTGCCGGTTTTCGTGATGATCGCGTTTGTCATATTCGCAACATGGCACCCGGCCCGCGAGAACCGCACGGCGGTTCATGGAGGCCCTGAGGTTTTGTTTTTGGGTTTTTGGAAATTTTCTTTTTAGCCAACCTGCCCAAAAAATGCAAGAGTTTCATCTTTGCCTGAAATAGGCCCGCCTCTCCGTCCCGTGAAGGCCTGGGGCGGCATATCCTGGCGGCGCTCGATACCCCCTCGGCGCGCAGCGGCCGGGCCCGCGCGATGGCATTTCCCGCGGCCGTATGGTATGAGGGCCACGGATGTTGATGATACCGTAAAATGCCATCCATTTTGTTCCCCACGAAAGGCAGGAGCCCCATGACGGTCTCGATCACAGAGGTTCGCACGCGGCCGGACCTGAAAAGATGGGTCACGTTCCCGCTTGGACTCTACCGCGGCGACCCGAACTTCGTTCCTCAGCTTACCCGCGACGAACTCGATTTCTTTTCCCCCGGAAAGAACCCCTCTTTCAAGATCGCCGACGCAAAACTGGTTCTCGCCTCACGCAACGGAATCGTGGTCGGGCGGGTGTGCGGGATCATCCACACGCTCGAGACGCAGAAACTCGGGTATCGCCGCGGGCGGTTCGGGTGGTTCGAATGCGTAGACGATGCGGGGGTCGCCGCCGCGATGCTCGGTTATCTGGAGGGCTGGTTTGCCCGCGAAGGCTGCCGCGAGATGACCGGGCCCCACGGGTTTTCGGACTTGGACCCGGAGGGAATGCTGGTCGAGGGGTTTGAAGCCCTGCCGACGATCGCCGCCAGCTACAACAAACCCTACTACCCCAGCCTGGTCGAGGGGTTGGGCTTCGCAAAGGAAGTCGATTACATCGAGCAGCGTGTCGAAGTCCCCTCGGAGCCGCCGGCCCTTTTTAAGATGATGGAGAAAAAAGCCCTGCCGGCCGCTGAAGCGGAGGGCTACCGCCTGGTCAAGGATCTCACCAAAAAGAAGCTTCAGGAGTATGTGGGCCAGTTCTGGGAGGTGCTGGAGGCGGCCTTTGAGCCGCTCTACGGCGTCACCCCGCTCACCGGAGAGCAGAAAGCCTACTACGCCAAGAAGTACTTCGGGTATATCGACCCGCGCTTCGTCCAGATGGTCGTGGACCGGCAGGACCGGCTGCAGGGGTTCTTTCTCGGGCTGCCGTCCCTGAGCCGGGCATTTCAAAAAGCCAACGGCAGGCTCTGGCCCTTGGGGTTTTTCCACATCCTGAAAGGATTCAGGCAATACGATACAGTAGACTTCTATTTTGCCGGCGCCCGCCCGGGCGTCAACCCCCAGCGGATCCTGCCCCTGATGATCCTCGGCATGTATCGGTCGGTGCGGGGAAAAAACGTGCGGTGCATCGAGACCAACCGGGAACTCGAGACCAACACCATGATCGTCAACATCTGGGCCCGGTTCAACGTGGTGAGCAAGCGGCGGACCCGGATTTTCCGCAAGGGGCTGCAGATGGGTGTCACCGGCGCACGGACGTGATCTGCAGGGTCAGGGTTTCGCGAACCGGCCGGCTGTCCACATTCACCGTCAGCTCCATCCCGTTCACTGCCTCCGGCAACGCGCCGAGGAGGGCCTGGCCGACCGCGTCCCCGCTTCCCAGGCGGGCCCCGTCGCGCAGCCTCTTCCGGTCAAGAAACTGGATGGGGAAAATCAGCCCGGCCCGTGTTTCCCCGGGAGCCACGATGCTGACGGGGTTCTTTTGAAGCTTCCGGAGTTCGTCGACGCTCATCCCCGGCCAGCCGAATTGCCCCTGCCGGCCCCCGTCCATCAGGTAGTAGCTGTCGTCCCAATCGACGGTGAAGGGCTTGTCGGTCTTATTGGTAATGACGAAAAGGAAAGAATTGAAATAGGTGTTTCCGGCTGCCAACTGCGGTTGCAGCAGCACGTCGAAGTACGGGGAGTTCACCTTGCGGGCGGCAGGGTCGGAGGTGTAAATTTTGACGGATGAACACCCGGCCAGAAGCACGCAATAGGATCAGAATGCCGTGCATGCGTCTGTCTCTCATCCCTCACCTCACTCATGCGTGGACACTCCTCCGGGCCCTCGGCGGGTAAGCCAGAAAGCCCGGGGGTCTGTCAGCGATAAAGTCGCCGCGACTGAATGCCGGAGTCATCCCGCCGGAACGCGGCCCGCGGTGCATCATGGCCATTCTAAAAGATAATGGGCGAATTTGCAAAGGCACAAACCCCACCCCGCAGGGATTCCCTTGGCGACCCGGCCATACCGCGCCGCCCGGAGAGCAGGCACCATCGGATGCACCTGGAACAATTTTGCTGTAGGCGGATAATTGAAATGCCGGGCGGGATCGCTAACGTCCGGCCGGCCCCACCGCTCGCCTCTGGACAGCTGCCGCCCGCAAATGATACGGTGTTCCCTGTGCTCGAGGAAGCAGGCAGACTCTCGGATACGTGGAGGCTCTTAATTGAAAACGGCGCTGGGGAGGAGGCGATCGTTGCTCGACACCTGCTTTTATCCCTAAGAAGTGGTTTCATAACCTCGGATCACACCTGAGGGCACGGCGCAGACCGATTCGAAAGCGCAGCAACCACGCCAGGTTGTGAGAATTTCGAGAGGTCTGCAATACCGCCATGGCGGGACCTTCGGGGGCCAGACGGGGTTATGAAACCACTTCTAAGCTAAAGGAGCGGGGACTGTGGACCTGGGGTGGATCGGCACCATCTCGTTTGACATGCATTTCGTCATGGGATTCCTCAGCATCGTCCTGATCGATCTGGTGCTGGCCGGCGACAACGCCGTGGTCATCGCCATGGCAGTCAAAAACCTGCATGGCAAGGAACGCCGCAGAGGCATCATCTTCGGCGCGGGCGCCGCCGTTCTGCTCCGGGTAGTGCTCACCTTTTTTATCGCGCAGTTGATGACGGTCAGCTATGTCAAGCTGGTCGGCGGCGCGCTGATCCTGTGGATTGCCGTCAAGCTTCTGGTGGAAGGCGCCCCCGAGGATGAATCCCAAAATGAAGCGGTAAATTTCCTGCAGGCCATCAAACTCATCGTGATTGCCGACATCACGATGTCCCTCGACAACATGCTGGCGGTGGCCGGGGCTTCCCACGGCAACCTGTTCCTGCTGATCTTCGGCCTGGGACTGAGCATCCCTTTCGTGGTGCTCACCAGCAGCCTGCTCTCCATGCTCATGGACAGGTACCCGATCATCGTCTACATCGGCGCAGCGATCCTGGGCAAAGTCGGCGGCGAGATGCTGATCACCGACCCGGCGATCGAAAACTGGCTGCACCCGAGCAAAACCGTCGAGGTTGCCGTCATGATCTTTTTCACCATAGCCGTGGTGGTTGTGGGCAGAGTGCTGATCCGGCGGACGGCCGCGGCGCGCAAAATTGCTGCGGCGGCGGCACAGGCCAAATACGAAGGCCGCTAAGGAAAAGTCCCCATCACCGAAAAAAACACGGCCGGCACCGGTTGAGGCGCATAGAAAAAGCCCATCGCGGAACGATGAGCTTTTTCTGTTTTTATCTCTTTCGGCGAGCTTCGCATGCGGAATCCGGTTGAATGGTGATACGGAAAGTACTATAGTACCAGAGAAAAATGAGAAATGCGGTTTCGATAGCCCCCTCACAGGCAGCAGCGGCAGTCTCTGTCGTGGGACGCTGTCTTCCGAGGCTTTCTTAAGACTATCTGAGCGGCCCTGCTGCCGTTGCGACGGCCGGGGAAAAGATTGTGGCGGCCCCTGCGCACGGCAGACCCCAGCGGGCCTCGATGTGAACCGACAGAATCGCTCAATTTAGATGAAACGAAGGGGTGGACCCATGGATTTTACAAACATGGACATTACCGATTGGATCATCCGCGCTGCGATCTTCGGCGTGCTGGCGTGTACCGTGATCGGCACCCTGCAGAACCTGATCGGGGCCTTCCGAAACAGAAAACAGGAAAAATAGAGCCGGGACCGCGAATTTCCCGGCGCCTGTCGCGGCGATGCCTCCCCGGAGAGGCCGGCCGACCGCGGGAATGAGGCCAACGTTATGACTTCAAATCCTCGTCCAAAATGAATTCAAAAAGCACGGCAACCAAAATATGGAGGGCGTGGCGTTGGACGATACTCTTTGCGAGTATCGGCATCGTTGCCGGCCTGGGTGCGGTGGCCTTTAACTATCTCACTCAGATAGGCTCACATGTGTTTCTGGACTGGATGGCCGGGTATCGTCCTCCGTCTCCACCGGGCGAAGGTTTTTTCCTACCCCCCACCCAAACGCCCTTCAACCGCTGGGTCCTATTGTTGCTGCCTGCCGTCGGTGGGATGCTCAGCGGATGGCTCGTATTCACCTACGCCCCGGAAGCCGAGGGGCACGGGACGGACGCCGCCATCAAAGCCTACCACTATGAAGGCGGGTTTATCCGGCCGCGCGTGCCCTTGATCAAGATGGTGGCCTCGGCCATCACCCTGACCAGCGGGGGTTCCGGGGGCCGCGAAGGGCCCATTGCTCAAATCGGGGCGGGTTTCGGTTCTTTTCTGGCCACCCAGCTGGGACTGACGGATGTCGAGCGCCGGGTCATGATGGCGGCCGGGGTCGGCGCCGGAATCGGAAGCATCTTCCGCGCACCGTTGGCCGGGGCTCTATTTGCCGCCGAAGTGCTGTATCGCGATACGGAGTTGGAATATGAGGTGATCATACCGTCGGGGGTGGCTTCGGTCATCGGCTATTGCATCTATTGCATGGTGTTCGGCTGGGGCTCGCTATTTGAATCGCCCGATTTTCTTTTCCGCAACCCTTTGGTACTGGGGCCCTACGCGGTGCTCGCGCTCGTGCTCGTCGTCGTCAGTGCGGTGTACGTCAAATCGTTTTACGGAGTGGTCGCGCTCTCCCACAAACTCAAGATCCCCAATCATTTCAAGCCCGCCATTGGAGGGCTCTGCACGGGGCTCATTGGATTCTTCTGGCCCGAGACCCTTTCGTTCGGGTACGGGTTCGTTCAACAGGCGTTGAATCTACAAGTGACGGTCCCATTTCTGCTGATGCTCGCCATCGGGAAGATTGCCACCACTTCCTTTTCAATAGGGTCGGGCGGCAGCGGCGGAGTGTTCGGCCCATCCATCGTCATCGGCGGCGCGATGGGCGGGGCCGTGGGCCTGATATTTCATCAATGGATGCCGTCACTGGTGACCCAGCCGGGGGCCTTCGCGGTGGTGGGGATAGCCGGGTTTTTTACGGCAGTTTCCAACACCCCGATTTGCACCATCATCATTGTCAGCGAGATAACAGGCTCCTACCATCTGCTGCTGCCCAGCCTGCTCGTGTGCTCCATTACGTACATGATGTCGCGACCATGGACGATTTATCAGAATCAGCTCAACCGCCGAGTTGATTCTCCGGCCCATGCGGGTGATTTTTTCATCGACATCCTCCAGTCCATCCGCGTCAAGGACCTCATCGCTCAGGTCCGCCAGGTCACAGCCATTCCGCAGGACATGTCTTTTCGGGAGTTTAAACAGTATTTTTCGGAATGCGAGCAGCACTATTTTCCCGTAGTGGATCAAGACGGCAAGCTATCCAGCATCTTTTCCATAAACGACGTGCGCGCGGTGCTGTTCTCGCCGGGAATCGATCGCCTCATCGTGATGAAAGACATCGGCACCTCCGAAATCATTACCGCAACGCTCTCCGAGGACCTCAACTCGGTTCTGCAAAAATTCACCGTCAAAAACATTGACAGCCTCCCCGTGGTGCACGACGACGACGCCCGCGAGTTGATCGGCATGCTCAACCGGAGGGAAGTGATCGCCTATTACAACAAGCGGGTTCAGGAAATGAAGGCGATGCGGTGATCATCTACCCCTGCCGTACGCGCGCGCAGCAGGATTTTTCGCTCACGCGTCCGCAGTGGTGGCCGTGCTGACGGCCCCTCCTCTTTTCTTTCGGTACTGGTTGACCACGCACGCGGCCAGCAGGCACAGGCCCCCAAGATCGGTGAACGTGCCCGGGTGCACGAGCATGAGTCCGCCAGTAATAAACAAGATCCGCTCGATCCAGCTCATCGGTGCCACGAAAAATCCGATCATGGCCGCACCGATCGCCGTCATGCCTGCGCAGGAGGTGATCAGGGTCTGAATGATCGCATACCAGGTGGTGTTGATCCAGAGCATGGACGTGTTGTAGACAAAGATGTAGGGCGTCAGAAACGCCCCGATGGCAAGTTTGGTGGAGGTGACCCCCGTCCAGAAGGGGTCGGATTTGGCGATTCCCGCACCGGCGTACGCAGCCAAGGCAACCGGCGGTGTAATATCCGCCACGATGCCGAAGTAGAAGACAAACATGTGGGCTGCGAGCGGGTGCACTCCCAGCTGGATCAAAGCGGGCGCCGCGATGGTGGAAGTAATGATGTAGTTGGCCGTGGTCGGAACTCCCATGCCGAGGATGAGCGAGGTGATCATGGTGAAGATAAGGGTCAGCAAGAGGTTTCCGCCGGCCAAATCCACCAATCCGTTTCCCAGCTTGAGTCCCAGCCCGGTCAAGGTGATCGCGCCGATGATGATCCCGGCCGACGCGCAGGCCAGCGCCACGCCGATAGCGTTGCGGGCACCGAGCTCGAACCCGTCGGCAATTTGCCGGGGGCTCATGCGGGTTGCCTTCTTCAGCGCACCCGCAATGATGCAGGTCACCAAGCCCATGAGGGCGGCGTAAAGCGGGGTGAACCCGATCGAAAGAAATATGATGATCGCAAACAGGGGAACGAAGAGATGCCCCCGCTCCTTCATGACATCCTTAAACCTGGGCAGCTCGTCACGGCTGAGGCCCCGCAGGTTGCAGCGCTTGGCCTCGAAGTGCACCTCCATGAACACCCCGAAGAAATAGAGGCAGGCCGGGATGGCCGCCGCCTTGGCGATGTCCAGGTAGGGCACGTTCAGGAACTCCGCCATGATGAAGGCCGCAGCCCCCATGATGGGCGGCATGATCTGGCCGCCGGTGGATGAGGATGCCTCCACCGCCGCGGCAAACTCGGGCCGGTAGCCCAGGCGCTTCATCATGGGGATCGTGAGGCTGCCGGATTCCACGGTATTGGCCACCGAGCTCCCGGACACGGTTCCCTCCAGGGCGCTGGTGACGACTGCCATTTTGGCCGGACCACCGGAGGCCCAGCCGGCCACCGCGTTGGAAATGTCGATGAAGAGCTGCCCCAACCCCGACTTTTCACGGAACGAGCCGAACAGGATGAACAGGTAGATGAACGTCGCCGCCACCCCCAAGGGAATACCCAGGATACCCTCGGTGGTCAGATACATGTGGGATGCGATGCGCTCCAGCGAATACCCGCGGTGCGACATGAAACCGGGGAAATAGGCTCCGAAATAGGCGAATATCAGAAAAAACGCCGATAGGCAGACGATCGGCAGCCCCACCACGCGTCGCGCCGCCTCCAGCGTGAACAGGATGCCGAATCCGGCGGCGATATAATCCATGCGGGAATAATCCCCACCGGCCTCCATGATGCGCATGTAGTTGAAGGCCATGTACAACCCGATATAGCACGCAAAAATGGCCAGCGCCCAGTTGTACCAGTGCAGGCGATTGTCCTCGTCACTGGCGCGCGCCGGGAACAGAAGGAAGGTCAACACAAAGGCATACGCCAGGTGGATGGATCGTTGCAGTTGGGCCGGGAGCAGACCAAAGGCCGCCGTGTAGACCTGGAATATCGACCACGAAACCCCGATAACATAGACGATCCAATGCGGGATACCGGTCAGTTTGCGGGCGGCAGACTCCTTGTCGACCTTTTTTAAGATCTTCTCGATCTCTTCCTTGGATACGGCCTCGACCCCTTCCATCTGGGTGGTGAGGACACCGTCCTTGGTAGCATCCTTTTCTTTTTCGCTCACGACATGCACCTGCCTTTCATGAGATCGAGCATTCGTGCTTTGCGAACGCACATGGTTAACGGAGTCCCCGGTTGCGCCAGATCCGCAAGGCGAATATCGCGTCCTTTGAGATGCAGGGTGTGCTCCGCCACCCGCCCCACCCGGACGGTGATTTCGGGCACCGATCGGTTGACCGTCCATACCAGCCAGCCGTCCGGGGCGACGGTGAGCGTCCCCTCATCCGTCGACCCATCCGGCATGCCGGCCCCGAATGCGTCGAATCGCGACTTGACGATGACCAGGTGGTCGCCTTCCGCCCGCAGCGTGTCGTACACCGGCCGCCGGTTGACGGAGTGGGTGAACGAGAGCACAAATTCTTCGCCGGTGCGCATGGGGACACAGAGCACGGCCCGGCCGGTGTTTAAATCGCTGATCTCCAGCACGCTGAAGAGCGGCCAAGCGAAAATAACGGCCACCGCAGCTCCCGCAATCAGCAACCCCAGACTCAGTCGATGTCTCTTCAAAGTTTGCGCGCAGTCTGCATAGCAGGGTGTTGAAAAACAAGCATCAGGCCGTCAGCCAAGGCAACTATCGGCTGGAGGCTTGGAGGCTGGAACGCCAGGAGACTAAAAAAAGGCAGAAAAGGTCTTGCTTCAAGCTTCCCAGCCTTCCAGCTTCGGGCATAAAAAGCATTTACAAAAGCCGCACAACGCCGGATCACAGCGCGAGGCACAGTTTTTCAACACCCTGATAGATCGCGCGGGAACCGGCCTCCAGGGGCCGAGGCCCGATGAACCACCGCGTAAAGGTGGTCCACTTGAACCCTGGGCCCCTGGATCGAAATTCACCCCGCCCATGGGGCGGGATGAATGTTTACTTCATCAGGCCTTTTTCTTTGTAGTATTTCACCGCACCCGGGTGGAAGGGAACGGACACGCCCTGCACCGCGTACTTCAGGCTCACTTCCTTGCCCTTGGCATGCGCGGAGGCCAGTTCCGCCTGGTTCTCGAACAGAGCCTTGGTCAGGTGGTAGACCATCTCCGGCTTCAGTTGGTTGCCGACAATCAGAACCGCGTTCACCGCCACGGTGGGCACATCCTGGGTGACACCCTTGTACGTGTTGGCCGGGATCGTCACTGCTGCAAAGAAGGGGTATTTCTTGATGATCTTGGCCGAGACGTCGGCGGGGATCGGCAGAATCCGGATGTCGTTCTGCGTGGAAACGTCCATGATGGCCGCGTTGGGAATGCCGGCCGTCGCGATGAAGGCGTCGATGTGCTTATCTTTGAACGCCTCGGCACTCTCGGAGTAAGACAGGTACTGCCCGTTAACGTCTTCCTTCTTCAGGCCGTAGATGTCCATCAGTTGCCGGAAGTTGATCTCGGTGCCGCTGCCCGGTGCACCCACACCCACCTTCATGCCCTTCAGGTCCGCGAAGGTCTTGATCGGGCTGTCGGCTCGCACCACGACCTGGACGATTTCAGGATAGAGGGTGGCGATGACGCTCATGCCTTTGAGAGGCTCCTTGAAGGCCTCCTTGCCGTTCCAGGCTTGGTCCAGGGTGTCGCTCTGGACCAGGGCCAGTTCGACCTCTTTCTTGTTGATCAGCCGGATGTTCTCGCCCGAGGCGCCGCTGGTCTGGGCGGTGACATTCATATCCTTGATTTTGGAGTTCCAGATCTTGGCCATGGCGCCGCCGAAGGGATAGTAAGTCCCGGCGGTCCCTCCGGTGGCAAGCACCAGGTTGTCGGCCGCCTGCACCGAAGCCACCGCACCGATCAGAAACAGAACCGCCACGCAGACACTGAACAGTCTTTTCATCGAGCACCTCCTTTACATTGTTTGTGGGCGTTCACTTATCGAGCGTCGATCCCGCCGGTCACAGAGACCGGCTCGTTAAAGAAAGGTATCTTATGCATAGAGGTCGTGCGGTGTCAAGAATAAGACTGGGCTGGCATCGAAAACAGAGGATCTCTCTTTACAAGTGAAAGGCCGGACTCGTCCGGCACACTTTCCAATGAAGTCGATTTCAAAATCGGTTTCAACTCAAGGCCCGCTGTTGACATCTGGAGCCGCAGTGTTAATTTGATCTCCAATCGATTTGGCAGGTTATGGGGACGCCATGGGTTATATCTTGCTCGAGGGAGGCCGTGAGTTCACTGCGGGGATGGCGGCCGCAGACGAGCGTGCCATGGCGGTCTGCGGCGGCCGGGCGCAGCCGGTTCGGATCATCCCGGCCGCGGCCGCCCCGGACAACAACCACGCGCGCGCCGCAGCGAACGGAGTCGGCTGGTTTCAAAGCCTCGGGGCCGCCGACGTTCGGGCCGTCGGCATCATCGACCGCGCTTCTGCTGACCGACCCGACCTGGCAAGCGAGATCGAACGGGCCCGGCTTGTCTTCGTGCTGGGAGGCTTCACCCGCTACCTGGCGGAAACCCTATCCGAAAGCCTGGCCTGGCAGGCGATGCTGAGCGCCCATCGGGCGGGTGCCGTCATCGCCGGCAGCAGTGCGGGGGCCATGGTGTTGTGCGAACGCTATTTCGACCCGGAGTCCGACACGACCCTGAAAGGCTTGACCCTGGTGCCGGGAGCCTGCGTGCTGCCGCATCACAATCGCTTCGGAAGGTCCTGGGCCGCAAAACTGGCACCGCGGCTGCCGGGCATCGTTCTGATCGGAATCGACGAGGCAACGGGTCTGCTGAACGACGACCCAACCGGACAATGGACGGTTTACGGTAAAGGGGCCGTGACCGTCTACGAGCCGGAGGGCCAAGCCGTGTTCCGTCATGGACAACGATTCGTGCTGCCGATCGAGAGCAAGGATCATCGCTGAGTTGGGGCCGGAAGGGTGTTTATGCTCCCAGGAAAGGGCCACATAGTCCTCATGGGCTCGGGTGAACTCACCGCCACCATGGTGGAAGTTCACAAGGACATGCTCGGAAGGCTCGGCCCGGCTGCCCGGGCCGTGTTCCTGGACACGCCGGCCGGGTTCCAGTTGAACGTCGACCAGATTTCGGCTAAGGCCGGCGAGTATTTTCGCGACAAAGTCGGCCATCCCATGGCGTTGGCGTCATACAAGTCCAAGACCCATGCCGCTCTATTCGAATCCGAAAAAGCCTTTATCGCTCTCAAACAGGCCGACTATGTTCTGATCGGACCCGGAAGCCCCACTTACGCGGTGCGCCAGTGGGCCGGCACCCCCATCATCGACATTCTGGCTCAATGCATCGAGTCCGGCGGGTGCCTGGTCGCGGCCAGTGCGGCGGCTCTGACGGTGGGGCGTTTCACACTGCCGGTGTACGAAATCTACAAGGTGGGTGAAGACCTGCGCTGGGAACCCGGAATCGACATTCTGGGCCGCTTCGGCCTCAACCTGGTCGTGGTCCCGCACTGGAACAACGCCGAGGGCGGCACCCACGACACCCGCTGCTGCTTCATGGGGGAGCCGCGCTTCAGGGCCCTCGAACGACTGCTTCCGGAGAATGTCGTCATCCTCGGCCTCGAAGAACACACGGCCTGCATCATCGACCTTGCGCGCAACGAGGTGCGCATCCGGGGGATCGGCAGCGTCATCGTGCGCCATGCCGGGTTGGAACGGGTGCTCAGGAAAAACGAGATCCTGCCCCTGGATATTCTCCGAAGTCAGTGGGTTGACCGCTCTTTTCCGCGGCCGGCCAGCACGGTTAAAGACCCGCGCCCGCCGACCGGCGCCGGTGACAGCGGATCGTTCTGGGATGACGTTCACGCGCTTGAAAGCAGGTTTCAGGAGGCCTTCGACCGCCGCGACCCCGCGCAGATGTCGTCCGCGATCCTCGAGCTCGATCGCTTCGTCTGGAAAGCCGCCCGCGATCTCGAAAGCGAGGAGTTCATCTCCCAGACGCGGGAAATCCTGCGGGAGTGGATCGTGCTGATGGGAACCGCCATGGCCGCAGCGCCCCACACCACGGTTGAATGCCTCGAACCGCTGGTGGAGGAATTGCTCAGCCTGCGCGATCATTTACGGGCGGAACAGCGTTGGGCCGAGGCCGACATGCTGCGGGACTGCCTGCAGCGGGCCGACATCGTCGTCGAAGACACGAGCCGCGGCGCCCGGTGGCGGGTGGGTGAATGATGCGGCAGACTGCTACATCGTCGGGCCGGGCATCCGGGCCGTTCACGGTCAGCGCGGGGGCATTCGAAAGCCTTCCCGACCCGGTTCAAATGCCCGGGCATGAGCTGGAATGGGCCTGCCCATTCGTGCTGCCCGGTTTTCTGCACGCATGGTGGGAGGTATTCGCCCCGCCGGCCGAGCCCCTGATTCTTTCCGTGCGGGAGGGCGGCCGGCTGATCGGGATCGCCCCTCTCCTGCGCGAAGGCAACCTGCTCCGGCTCATCGGGAGTGCGGATGTCTGCGATCATCTGGACGTCGTGGTGGATCCCCGGCGCAAAAAGGAATTCTGCGAATCCCTCCTGGATTATATGAGCCGCGAGGGCGTCACCCGGATCGACCTCGGGCCGGTCCGGCCCGATTCGGCCGTCATGACGGGGCTGGTGCCTCAAGCCCGCGGGAGAGAGTGGCCGGTTGCAAGCGAAACCGAAGACGTCCTGTTCGAGACCGATCTGCCTGCCTCCTGGGAGCAATACCTGGATCGGTTGTCCGGCAAGCAGCGTCACGAAGTCCGACGCAAGCTCCGACGCCTGCAGCAGAGCGTCGCGTTCTCGTTTCGAATGGTGGGCGGCCGTGGGGACATCGAGGCCGGCATGGAAGATTTTCTGAGGCTTTTCCGCATGAACCGCGTCGACAAGGCCGAATTCATGACTGCGCGCATGGAAGCCTTCTTCCGGGCGCTGGCACGGGAGGTGCCGGCAACGCGCCTGGGATTTCTGGATGTTGACGGGGCTGCCGCCGCCGCCGTAATGTGCTTTGACCACAGCGCGACGCGCTACCTCTACAACAGCGCCTTTGACGCCGGTCTGGGTTCCTTGAGTGTGGGCATCCTCTGCACGATCTTGAGCATACGGGATGCCATCTCCCGCGGTTTGGCTACCTACGACTTTCTGAAAGGAAACGAAACCTACAAACGACAGCTCGGCGGCCGGGCCGTGCCGGTTTACCATTGCCGGATCGAAACGGCCTGAACCCGAAAGAGAAGATACCCGTGCGGCCCTCACCTTATTGCATTGCGATGATCAGCGTCCACTCGAGCCCGATCGGCCGGCTTGGCACCCAGGACACCGGCGGGATGAGCGTCTACATCCGCGAGCTGGCGCGCGAACTCGGAAACCGCGGTCACCGGGTGGATATCTTCACCCGCACCGCCGACGGTGCCCAGCCGGGACAGCAGATCGTCCTGTCGGAGAACGTGCGGCTGATCCACTTGGATCTGGGGACCAGCGCCGAAGCCGCGAAAACGGAGCTGGCCCCGCACCTGTTCGCCTTTTTCGGGGCATTGGAGGAATTCCGCGCGCGCGACGGCATCGACTACGACATCGTCCACAGTCATTACTGGCTATCCGGGCAGGTGGGGATTGAGGCCCGCCGGGCGTGGGGAGTCCCCCACGTCACCACTTTTCACACCCTGGGCGCCGTGAAAAACCTGCTGTGCGCGACCGCGACCGAGTCCGACGCCCGCATCGCCGCCGAACGTCGCCTGGTCGAGTCCTGCGACCGGATTCTGGTCACCTCCCGGCGCGAAATGCAGAACCTGCGCTGCCACTACCATGCCTCGATCAACAAGCTGGCGGTCGTGCCCTGCGGGGTGAACCTTGAGCTCTTCCGTCCGGTTGCGAAACCGGACGCACGCAGGCGCATCGGCGTCGCGCTGCGGGACCGGCTGGTCCTGTATGTCGGCCGGTTCGCCCCGGAGAAGGGGCTGGACCGGCTGCTCAGCGCCGTCGCCTGCTTGAAACATGACCCGCGTCTGCGGGTGATGATCGTCGGCGGCGACGGCGAGGGCGATCCGGCCCATCGGCGCATGCGGCAAGTCTGCCGCGATCTCGGCATCGATGAGCAGGTGACCTTCGCGGGGCGTGTCGATCAGACCGTGCTGCCCCAGTTTTACAGCGCCGCGGACCTGCTCGTACTGCCGTCGGCGTATGAGAGCTTCGGGATGGTGGCGCTGGAGGCTCTGGCCTGCGGAACGCCGGTGGTGGCAACCCGTGTCGGCGTCACGGATGAGCTCATTCGTCAGGACGCCACCGGGCGACTGGTGAAAAGCGATACGGCCCGCGCGCTGGCCGATGCGATCGCCGAGGTCCTATCGCAAAACGAGCAACGCCCTGAAGTGGTTCGCCGGTCGGTATGGCGATACGACTGGTCCCGGGTGACCGAGGGAGTCTTGGCGGCATACCGGGACAGCCGGATGGCCCCCGGACCGGCGATGGAAGATGCGCATGATGCGGCGGTGTCTGCTTGCGCGGCCGGGCGTTGCGGGTTCGCAGGCCGCCGTACCGAAGAGGCCGCGCTGATGGCGGCAGGAGGATTACAATGACGGTTCAGGCTGATGTGCTGGTGATTGCGGCCCACCCGGACGACAGCGAGTTCGGTGCCGCCGGAACGGTGGCCCGCTGGGTGCAGGCAGGGCGAAGGGTCACGTATCTCGTCTGTACGAGCGGAGAAAAGGGCACCAGCGACCCGGCGCTGACCCCGGAGTTGCTGGCCCCGATCCGGGAGGAGGAGCAGCGGGCCGCGGCCCGCACCCTTGGGGTGCAGGAGGTGATGTTCCTGCGACTGCCCGACCAGGGGCTTGAGGATACGGCCGAGTTCCGCAAGTTGATCGTCCGCATGATCCGCACGGTCCGGCCAAAGATCGTCATGAGCTCGGACCCCTACCGCCGCTACATCTGGCACCGCGATCACCGCATCATCGGCCAAGTCGTCCTGGACGCCGTGTTCCCGTTCGCGCGCGACCACCTGGCCTACCCTGACCTGCTGGCGGAAGGCCTTGCGCCCCACAAGGTGCAGGAGCTTTACTTCTGGGGCGCGGAGGACATCAACCACCGCTCGGACATCACGGCGACCTTCGACCTCAAGATCGCCGCCCTGCGCTGCCACAAGACTCAGGTGCGCGAGCTCAAACGCGGCGACCCGGAAGAATGGCTGCGCCAGCGCTGCCGAGAGATGGCGGCGGGGGAATCCTTCGGGCTGGCCGAGGCCTTCCACTTCGTCGAAGCCCCACCGTAAGGCGACTTCGTCATAAGCCCAACTTCTGCGTTGTGCTGGAATTTCGTTGTTGCTGCGGCGTACGATCAGTACGCCTCACAACACGAAATTCGCACGCCTTGAATTTGGGCTTATGACGAAGTCGCCGGTCGTCGTTTCAATCCTATTCAAATCCAGCCGCTTGTCGATCAGCCTGACAGTCGATCATCGGAACGCCTTGCCCTCGGCCGTGATCTGGGGTTGAAAAGCAGCTTTTTCAAGTCTGACAGGCTCGTAAAAAGTGTGACTCTGCGATGGCTTTGTAAAGAGGCCAAGTTCAAGGCGCGCGAGGCGCGTGGAGTGAGGCGTACTTCCTGTACGCCGCAGCGACAACGCGTTGAAGCGCAACGCCGAAATTGGACTAGTTAGTGCCCATCCAGAAATGGTGGATTGCGGTTCAGGCCAAGGCCGCAGCGATTTCGCAACCGCAGGCGTAGTCAGACTACGCCGAGGATTGCGAAGAGCGAGAACGCCGGCATGGACCGAAAGACGCCGTTTAGGGATGGGCACTAGTTACGAAGCCATCAGGGTTGCATGTAGCGGACATCGGGCAACTCGTCTTCCGAGTCCGTGCGAAAAATGAAGGCTGTCAGGGAGCCGGTGGCGGGATATCCCTTGAACCCGAAGGCGTGCGGGTTGATCTTGTTCTGCGGGCTGAGTGCCAGGCCCCGGGCCCACAGCGTGGTGAAGATGATGATGTCCCCGTGGGTGACGGCCAGTACGTTTCCGCCGTCATGGCGCCGCCGCACGGTTTCGAAGAACGCCAAGACCCGGCCGACGATGTCCGCCGGCTGCTCATAGGGCGGCCCCACGCCGGTGTAATAATCGTCACGCCGGCTGTCCCCCAGATGGCTGGGTTGGCCCTCGAACGCCGTGAACACCTCATTTAATAGCGGCGACTGCCTGAGCTTGAGCTGCGGATGAAACGCCAGAATCTCCCGGGCCGTCTGGCGGGCCCGCAGCAGCGGGCTGCTGTAGGCGGCATGCAGCGTCATTGCAGACATCACGCGCCCGGCGGCCCGGGCCTCTTCCCGGCCGCGTTCGCTCAGCCGGAAGCGCGGCAGCCGGCCATAGATGATCTTTTTCGGGTTGTGGACGTAGCCGTGCCGGACGAGCCAGATCGTCGTTGGAGATGTCATCGGATTCCCTCGATCAATTGCACTGATGGAATCCGTTTTAGCGGATTCCATGCGCTTTCAAGAAATTTCCAACATCGTGCCAGAAGACCGCCCAGTCCGGCGGGCAGTCGTTGTGACCGGCTGCGTACACAATCATTTGACCGTTTCGCGCGGCAGCGTGCAACGCCTGGCCGTGGCTGAAGGGGACTACCTCGTCGGACCTCCCATGCATGACCAGCACGGGTCCTTGGTAGAGGCGAACGGCCGCCAGGTTGTCGAAGGGGTCGCGGATCAGAAACGCAGGGGCCAGGTAGCGCACGGCAAAAGCGCTCACGCTCTTGAAGCAGGACATAAGGATAAGGGCCGCCGAAGGCCGCTTGAGCGCGAGGTCGCAGACCGCGCCGCCGCCGAGCGAGCGGCCGAACAAGACGATGCGAGCGGGGTCCACGTCCGTGCGGGCCGCCAACCGATCGTAGGCCAGGACGAAGGTCTCGGCAATCCTCTCCTGCGACGGGGACCCGGCCGAGCGCCCGTAGCCGGGGTATTCCACTAAAAGCAGTCCGATGCCCATTTCCGAAAACTGCGCGAGTTCGTTCGGCCAGTAGTCGATCAGCTCGCCGTTTCCGTGGCCGAAAATGACCGCCGGCGTCGGTTTATCGGCTGCCGCCGGAGGCAGGTACCACGCCTCGACCTTGAGGGTGAAGGCAAAAGCGCCCACCACCCCGTCGATCGAGAAGGTGGAGTCGATCACCTCCAGGTAAAGAATCTTGGCAATGTCCGACATGGCGGTCTGGTCGTGAAGGAGCCTATCCTCCTGTGATTCGGCATAGCGTTTGAACCCATGGGTGATAAAAAAAGCCGTCGATCCCACCACCGCGCTGAACCCCAGCATGGGATCCTTTTTCAGGGCAAACCACACGATGAGCATCAGGGCCAGCGAAACCACGGCATAGAACCAGGCGCCCAGCCGGGCGAAAAAATCCTCGCCCGGCAGACCGAACTTCTTGGGCTCCTGGAAAAGCCAGTGGCAAAAGAGGAAGATGAAAAAGACCCCGCCGCCGATGAGCAGGATGGGAGCGCTGTCTTGCATGGCCTCCTGGGCGGTCGGGTCGTCGGTAAACGTGGCGGTGAGCGCCTGCCAGGGATCGAGCCCCGGCGACATCACCAGACGATCAGCATGGCAGCAGTCCTGAATACCGAACGAGGTTTCCAGCCACCACGGTTCGATGCGCCTCGCCTGGAGGGCCGGCGGGCCGGGGGGTGGTATCATGTAACGCGGAAAAATGACGTGCCGCTGCGCCAGGAACAGCAGCAGGCAATAGGCCGCGTAGATCAGAACTGCGCTTCCGATGACCTTGACCAACCGGTTCCCCTTCGTTGCGTCCAACAAACCCCGCGCCTTTTGGATGCAGGAATGCCGCCAGCGGTCAGTGGACAGCCGCCGCAGCGTGCTTTCAGGGCTTCCAGAAAAGGCATCCGACGATGCCTACGCTTACCGCTCGGCTCACCATATGGAACCGGACGGGGTGTGTCAACACGCTCGCCTATTTGATTAACCCGGATCACGGCCTTAGACGCCGTTTTTCAACACCCAGATAAAGTGCACCGAAAACGACGAGGACATCCGTCGCGCTTTACAGCGAATTGCACGGATGGTAGGATCTGCTCATTTTCAGGCTTGCCTGACTACCGGATGGCATCTATGACCAAGCCCGCGGATCAAAAATCGGAACCCTTGAACATCCTGGTCGTCGACGACGAAGCCAACATCCGCAAGACCCTGGCCGTCTGCCTGGAGGCCAGGGGGCACCGGGTCACCGCCGTCGGCAGCTCCGAAGGTGCCCACGCGGAAGCAGCCCTGCAGGTCTTCGATTTGGCCTTCGTCGACCTGCGGCTGGGAACGGAAAGCGGAATGGACCTGATTTCCCTTCTGCGGTCCGCCTGCCCCTGGCTGAAAATCGTGGTCATCACCGCCTATGCCTCCATCGACACGGCGATCGAAGCCATTCGCCGCGGGGCTGCCGACTATATCCCCAAACCCTTCAAACCCGACCAGGTCCTGTTGGTTACGGAGCGCATCGCCACGCTGCACGCCATGGAGCAGCGTATTTCCCGCCTCCAGGAAGATCTGGATCGGGTGCACCCGGAGACTCTGTTCCAATCCGCCCACCCCGGGATGCAGCGCGCCATCGATTTGGCCCGGCAGGTGGCGCCTTCCGAGGCCGTCGTGATGCTGCGGGGGCCGAGCGGCACGGGCAAAACCGTTTTGGCGCGCGCCATCCACGCGTGGAGCCAGCGTGCGTCCAAGCCGCTGGGAATCATCTCCTGCCCTGCCTTGAGCCCGGAGCTTCTCGAAAGCGAGCTTTTCGGGCATGTGAAGGGGGCTTTTACCGGGGCCCTGCGGGATAACCCCGGCCGGGTTTCCGCCTGCGAGGGCGGCAGCCTCTTTCTGGATGAGATCGGCGACCTGCCGCTTTCGATCCAGCCCAAGCTGCTGCGCTTCATCCAGGACCGCGAATTTGAGCGCGTGGGCGACCAGCGCACCCGCAAAGCGAATGTCCGCATCCTGGCGGCCACAAACGCCGATCTGGAGAAAGCGCTCAAGGAGGGCCGGTTCCGGGACGATCTCTACTACCGGCTCAACGTGATTCAAATCGAGATTCCTCCCCTGCGCGAGCGCCCGGACGACACCGAGCTTCTGGCCACGATGATGCTGGGGTTTTTCGGCGCTCAGAACCACAAGGTCTTTCGGGGTTTCTCCGAGGATGCCCTCCGGGCGCTGCGCGACTATCCTTGGCCCGGCAACATCCGGGAGCTGCGCAATGTCATCGAGCGGGCGGCCATCCTCTGCCCCGGAGACGTCATCGGAGTCGAAAATCTTCCCGAGTCCATCTCTCCGCATCGGCCCCCCATCCAGCTGGGCGACCGAGTGCCCCTAAGCATGATCGAGGAAGGCCACATCCGCCGCGTGCTGGCCACGACCAAATCCCTTCAGGAAGCCGCCGATATCCTGGGCATCGACCAGGCCACCCTCTGGCGCAAGCGCAAGCAGTTCGGGATCTGACTATAGCAGGGTGTTGAAAAACGGCGTCTCGCGCCGTGATCCGGCGTTGTTCGGCTTTTGTAAATGCTCACATTTTTCTGTCCAAGGCCAGGTTGAGTTTCAACACATTGACCCGCGGCTCGCCGAAGATCCCCAGATCACGGCCCTCCGTGTGCGTCTCGATGAGCCGCCTCACAGAGGCTTCGTCCATCCCCCGGGCCTTAGCCACCCGGGGCGCCTGCAGCTGGGCGTTTCTCACCCCGATGTGGGGGTCCAATCCACTGCCGGAGGCGGTCGCCGCATCGGCCGGTACCGGGACCCCCGGCGGCAGGTGGTTCTCCGCCCGGTAAGCTGCGACGCGATCCTTCACCGCATCGATCAGTATCTTTGATAAGGGCCCCAGGTTGCTGCCGGAAGAGTTGGCGGCGTCATAGCCCGCCTCCCCCGCGGCCGACGGGCGCGGGTGAAAGTACTTGGGGCTGGTGAAACTTTGGGCGATCAGCTCGGAGCCGACGACCTCACCGTTGCGCAGGATGAGCGATCCATCGGCCTCGTAAGGGAACAGACCTTGTGCAAGGCCCCACACCACCAGCGGGTAGACGCCACACAGGACGCCCGCAAGAAAGAGGGTGGCGGCAACTGCTGCCCGCAGTTCGAAGAGGATGCAGCTCACCTTGAAGGTTTCCGAGATGCCGGGTCTTGAGAGCGGGATGTCGGCCGGATCGATTGCATTTCCCGCGTGAGGCCTGGAAAGCGTGCTCTTCATGTGAAGGCTCCCTTTTCTTACACGATTTTCAGCGCCGCAACGGCCAGGTCGATCGCCTTGATCCCCAAAAACGGGGCCACCACCCCGCCCAGCCCGTAAATGAGCAGATTGCGGCGGAGCAGTGCGGCTGCGGTGAGCGGACGAAATCGCACCCCGCGCAGCGCCAAGGGTATGAGTGCAATGATGATGAGCGCGTTGAAAATGACGGCGCTCAGTATCGCGCTCAGGGGTGAATGCAGGCCCATGATGTTCAGCGGGGCGATGGCTGGAAAAGTGGCCATCAGCATCGCCGGGATGATGGCAAAGTACTTGGCGACATCGTTGGCGACGCTGAAGGTCGTAAGCGCCCCCCGTGTGATCAGCATCTGCTTGCCGATTTCAACGATCTCAATCAACTTGGTGGGGTTGGAATCCAAATCCACCATGTTGCCCGCTTCCTTGGCGGCCTGGGTCCCGGTGTTCATGGCGACCCCCACATCGGCCTGGGCGAGGGCGGGCGCATCGTTGGTGCCGTCGCCGGTCATGGCGACCAGATGCCCGGCCGCCTGTTCCTTGCGGATCAGGGCCAGCTTGTCCTCCGGTCGGGCTTCCGCCAGGAAATCGTCCACGCCGGCTTCCCGGGCGATGGCGGCGGCGGTCAGGCGGTTGTCGCCCGTGATCATAACGGTCTTGATCCCCATGGCACGAAAGCGCTCAAACCGGTCCTTCAACCCGCCCTTCACGATGTCCTTGAGATGCACCGCGCCGATCGCGCGGCGGTTTTCGGCGACCACGAGCGCGGTCCCGCCCGAGCGCGAGATCCGTTCCACCTCCGTATTCACCGAGGGCGGCAGCGCATCGCCGATATACTGAGCGATGGCGTCCGCAGCACCCTTGCGGATGCTGCGGCCGTCGATGTCCACGCCGCTCATTCTCGTCTCCGCTTTAAAGGGGATAAAAACAGCCGCGGGCATCTCCGACATCGCACGCCCCCGCAGCCCGTATTGCTTGGCCAGCACAACGATGCTCCGGCCCTCGGGCGTTTCGTCGGCAAGCGAGGCCAGTTGAGACGAATCGGCCATCTCCTCCATGCTCACCCCTTGGGCCGGCAGGAACTCGGTTGCCTGGCGGTCCCCCAAGGTGATCGTGCCGGTCTTGTCCAGCAGCAGCACATCCACGTCGCCGGCGGCTTCAGCCGCCCGGCCGCTCATGGCCAGCACGTTCTTCTGCACGAGCCGGTCGATCCCGGCAATGCCGATAGCGCTTAAAAGCCCGCCGATCGTGGTAGGGATCAGGCACACCAGCAGCGCCGTCAGCACGGTGACCGAAAAGTTCACCGCGGAATAGACGCCAAAAAATTTCAGACTGATCACCACCACGAGAAAGATGATCGTCAGCGCCGACAGCAGGATCGTGAGGGCGATCTCGTTGGGTGTCTTCTGGCGCTGGGCGCCTTCGACCAGGTGGATCATGTGATCGAGGAAGCTCTCGCCCGGGTTGGCGGTGACGCGGATGACCAGCCGATCCGACAATACTTTGGTCCCGCCGGTCACCGAGGTGCGGTCGCCGCCGGCTTCCCGGATCACCGGCGCCGACTCGCCCGTGATGGCAGACTCGTCCACCGACGCGGCTCCCTCAACGACCTCCCCGTCGGCCGGTATGGTCTCGCCGGCAGAGGCCACCACGACGTCTCCTTTTTTTAATTGGTCCGCCGGGACATCTTGACAGTCACCTCCGCTCTGCACACGGCGATGCGCAATGGTCCGGGTGCGGGTTTTGCGCAGCGTGGCGGCCTGCGCCTTGCCCCGGCCTTCGGCCACGGCTTCAGCAAAATTGGCGAAGAGCACCGTGAACCAGAGCCAGAGGGCGATCTGCAGGGTGAAGCCAAGCGGCTCGCCCTGCGTCCGAAAGACCATCGCCAGGGTGGTGAGCGCGGCCCCTGCTTCGGTGACGAACATCACCGGGTTTTTCAGCATGTAAACCGGCTGAAGCTTCTTGAAAGCGGCCGCGGCCGCCTGGCTTAACATCGCCCGATCAAAGCTCGTGTGGATGCGTCCAGCCATTGCCGCTTATCCTTAATTCTAATAAGTGATGCTCGATCCGGTCATCAGGAAGTGTTCCACGACGGGCCCCAGAGCGAGGGCCGGGAAAAACGTCAGCGCACCGACGATCAGGACCGTCCCGACCAGGAGGACGGAAAAGAGCGGGCCGGATACCGGAAAACTTCCACCCGTAGCCGCCGCACGCTTTTTGCGCGCCAGGTTGCCTGCCAGGGCCAGGGTCGGGATGATCATGAAGAAGCGTCCGATCAGCATCGCCACACCGAGGATGGTGTTGTACCAGCGGGTGTTGGTGGTCAACCCTGCGAAGGCACTGCCGTTGTTGCCGGTGCCGGACGAGAAGGCATAGAGCATTTCACTGAGACCATGGGGGCCTGCGTTGTTCAAGCCGGCGAGTCCCCATGCACTCACCGCCGCCCAGGCCGTAAACCCCAGAATGCTGAAGGCCGCCGCCATAACGAACAAGACGCCGAATTTCACGTCGTTGGCTTCGATCTTCTTGCCGAGGTACTCGGGGGTCTTGCCGACCATCAGGCCCGCCAGGAACACCGCGAGCACCACAAAAATCATCATGCCGTAAAGACCCGCACCGACCCCGCCGAAGGCCACCTCCCCTAATTGGATGTTGATCAGTGGGACCAGCCCACCCAAAGGCGTGAACGAGTCGTGCATGGAGTTCACGGCGCCGCAGGACGCATCAGTGGTAATGGTGGCAAACAGGGCCGAGTTGAAGATGCCGAAGCGCACTTCCTTGCCTTCCATGTTGCCCGACGCCGCGTCCATGCCCAATGCTTGCAGGCGGGGGTTCCCGGCGGACTCGGCGCACCAGCAGACGACGACCCCCATCAGGAAGATAGCCGCCATGGCACCCCAGACCGCCCACCCGTGACGCTGGTTTTTCACCATGCGTCCGAGGTAATAGGTCAGGCCGCTGGGGATCAGGAAAATGGAGAGCATTTGGACAAAGTTGGACAACGGCGTCGGGTTCTCATACGGATGCGATGCGTTGGCGTTCATGAAGCCGCCACCGTTCGTGCCGAGCATCTTGATCGCCACCTGCGAGGCCATGGGGCCCTGGGCGATGGTCTGGGTTTCGATTCTGCGTTCCTCCACCACCGGGTTGTCATGAGCGTCTTTGACGAGGTCGCCGTTATCGTCCTTTTTGGCAACCTCAACGCTGTAAGCGTCAAGGATCTGGGCCCTGTCGTAGTGCTTGAAGTTTTGAATCATGCCCTGGGACACCAGGAAGAGGGCGTAGGCGATGCACAGGGGCAGAAGCACGTAAAGATTCAACCGCACAAGATCGACCCAGAAGTTGCCGATGCTTTCAGCCGAGTGCCGGGCGACGCCGCGCACCAGCGCGGCCGCTACGGCGATACCCACGGCGGCGGAGGTGAAGTTGTGAAACGCCAGCCCCACCATCTGCGAAAAGTAGGAGGCGGTGGATTCCCCGCCGTAGCTTTGCCAGTTGGTGTTGGTCGCAAAGCTCACCGCCGTATTGAACGCCAGGTGGTCGCTGAAGGGCCCCAGCCCCTGCGGGTTCAAAGGCAGCAAATGTTGCATCCGCAAGATGGCATAGGTGAAAAGAACGCCGACGAGGCTGAACGCCAGCATGGAGATCGTGTACTGCTTCCAGTCCTGCTCCTTTTGCGGGTCCACTCGCAGGAGAAAATAAAAGGTTCGCTCCAGCGGTCCGCAGAATCGGGTCCAGGAGCGTAGGGCCCTCCGGATCCAGCACTCGCTGGAGGTAAGCCCCCATCGGGCGGGTCAGCATCAGCAAAAACCCCATGAACAACGCCAGCTGCAGCCACCCGAAATAGTCTTTGAGGATTGGCATCACTAAAACCTTTCCGGCCGAATGACCGAAACCAACAGGTACACGATGAGCCCTACCCCGATGCACCCCACGAGAATGTCCATAGCTAAATCCTTGCGAGCGCCGCGACATACAGCATACAAAGGATGAAAAAGAGGATCACGCCGATAATGTAAGCCATGTCGCCCATGCGCCCCCCTCCCCCGATGGGTGTGTCCCACAGCGTTGTCACTGAACCGAATCAATTCCTGGCCTGCAGCCAAGCATAGCTCATGCCATCGGTGATCCCACATCGTTTCAACAGGATGCATTCAGGATGACCGGGCCGGGGCTTGCGATAATCAAGGCGCCGGCCTATGGCGGTTTGAATTATGCAAAAAAGACAACGCCACCGGGCCCGGCCGCACCCACGCGGGACCTCGCAGTTGCCTTGCACAATGCAAGGGGGTACTTGGCCGCAGCTTGAATTCTGCAAACATGGAGGGTGAAGCCACCGGTCTACCAGCCGGCCTCGGGCTTCAAGGGATCAACGGCACCGATTCCCTCGGCCCCCCGCCCGTAGGGCCTTTGTTCGAAGTTTTGATTCCTGGTGAAACCCTTTCGCCGGCTCGGCCGGGAGCCGTTGAAAAGTGGCACAGCCCGTGCTTAGTATACTCTGCCATTGAGAGGCAGCAATGTTCAGTATTCGCCAAAAACTCATGTTGGGCTTCGCCGGCCTGCTGGTGATCGTGGCCGTCATCGGTGTGATGACCATCGTGCAGATCCGGCACCTGGGAGATGCGATCGACGTCATCCTGCGCGAGAACTACCGCAGTGTCGTGGCCTGCCAGGAAATGAAGGAAGGGCTCGAGCGCGTCGACAGCGGGATTGTCTTCACGTTTCTGGGGGGGATGGCGGATGCCGATGGCCGGCGCCAGATCGAGGCCGGCATGAAGCTCTTCTCGAAGGCCTTGGCGGTTGCGATGGGCAACATCACCTTGCCGGGTGAAGAGGAGAAGTCCCATCACCTCCAGGAACTCTTCCACGAGTATTCCGCGATAGTCCCTAGGGCCATCGACCCGTCCCGCCCTCTTGATGAGCGGCGCGCTGACTACTTTTCGACGATCCTGCCCATGTTCGAGCAGATCAAGGGGCTTGCCCAGGAGATCCTGGAAATGAACCAGTCCAACATGAGCGAGGCCAACGACGCCGCCCGTTCCCAAGCCGCCTCCGCGCAACGCCGCATGGCAATTGCCATCCTTTCCTGCGCCGTCGTCGCCGTCTTGTTCAGCCTCCTCGCCCAGCGCTGGATCCTGGACCCTATCCAGCGCCTGATCGAGTCCGCGAACGAGATCCGCCGCGGCAACCTGGAGTTGGTGGTGAACGCCGACTCGCGGGACGAGATCGGTCAGCTCTCGGAAGCGTTCAACGCCATGGCCGAGGGCCTGCGGCACATCCGACGCAGCGAACGCCGCGACCTCATGCGCACCCGCCAGGCCGTCAGCGAGGTGTTCAAGGCGCTGCCCTCCGCCATCGCCGTGCTGGACCTCGAAGACCGCGTGGAAGTGGCCACCGAACCCGCAAAGACGTTCTTCGGCCTCAAACCGGGCGTCCGCTTGAAAGATCTCGGCTTCGAATGGCTGACGGCCATGGTGCGGCGGGCCCAGGACGAGGGCCGCATCGTGGAAAACGCTCCCGGGGATGCCTGCATCCAGATCTTCCGGGACAACCGCGAGTACTTTTTCAGCCCCGCGGTCGTGCCCATCGTGGTGGAGTCCGGCCGGAGGGAGATCTCCGGCACGGCGGTCATCCTTAAAGATGTCGACTTCGCTACGCGAACAGCAGGAGCTCAAACGCAGCGCTGTCACCACGGTGTCCCACCAGCTGCGGAACCCTCTGACCTCGATCCGCATGGCGGTCCACCTTCTCCTCGAAGGGACGCTCGGTGCTCTCAACGGCCGACAGACCGAGCTTCTGCTCGCCGCGCGCGAGGAGAGCGAGCGGCTGACCGTCATCGTCGAGGAGCTCCTGGACCTCAACCGGATGGAGTCCGGCAAAACCCTGTTGGATATCGAAGCCGTTTCACCGCAGGCAATGGTCCGGGACGCCGTCGAGCCGTTTCTGACCGAGGCCAAGGACAAGGGCGTCACTTTGACCATGACCGTGCCGGATGACCTGCCGAATGTCCTTGGTGACAGCAAACGGCTGCAGCACGTTCTGGCGAATCTGCTGTCCAATGCGCTGAGGTTCACGAGCCCCGGTGGGTCGGTATCGGTCGGCGCCGAGGCCGAAGCAGGAATGGTGAGATTCGCGGTGACCGACAGCGGGAAAGGCATCGAAACCGAGCACCTCGGCCGGCTCTTCGAGCCGTTCTACCGTGTGCCGGGGCAGGATCGGCCGACAGGTGTCGGCCTGGGGCTTGCCATCGTCAAGGAAATCGTCAAAGCCCACGGCGGGAGTGTCGGCGTGACCTCCGAACCCGGGAAGGGCTCGACATTCTGGTTCACGCTGCCCCGGGAGGCAGGGCCTGAGACCCCTGCCGTAAATGTCGCCTCAAGGAGATAGAGCCATGGAAAACCGCGCCGACAGTTTTCTGCGGCTGGTCCGACGCTCACAGCGCGGGAAACTCAAGATCTACCTGGGCTACTGCGCCGGGGTGGGAAAGACTTTTCAAATGCTGCTGGAAGGCCGGCGGTTCAAGGAAGACGGCATCGATATCGCGGTCGGACTGGTGGAGACCCACGGCCGGGAGGAGACCGAACGCCTGCTGCAGGGGATGGAGGTGATCCCGCGGCGCCAGGTCGTGTACCGCGGCATCGAGATTCACGAAATGGATTTGGACGCTATCATCGCACGCAAGCCGGCAGTCGTGCTGGTGGATGAGCTGGCCCACACGAACGTGCCCGGAAGCCGCAATGCCAAGCGCTACCAGGATGTGGAAGAGATCCTGGCTGCGGGGATCCACGTGATCTCGACCCTGAACGTGCAGCACCTGGAAAGCCTGTACGACACGGTCGAACAGGTGACCGGCGTGAAGGTGCGCGAGCGCATACCCGACCGCGTGGTGGTGGAGGCCGATCAGATCGTAAACGTCGACATCACCACCGAGGACCTGCGCCGCCGGCTGGAGGAAGGCAAGGTCTACATGACCGAACGGATCGACATAGCGCTCACGCATTTTTTTAAACAGTCCAATCTCGAGCAGCTGCGCGAGCTCACGCTGCGCGAGCTCGCGGCCCAGATCGACTCGCGTCACCGCGCCCCCCTGGCCGACGATGTGCCTTCCAACCCCGACCAGGTGATGGTCTGCCTCAGTTCGCGCAGCCCGAACAGCGAGGCCCTGCTCCGGTACGCCTCGCGCCTGGCCGGCCGACTGAATCGCAACTGGTATGCCATCTATGTGCAGACCTCCTCCGAAAGCCCGACGAAGATCGATTCGGAGACGCAGCGCGTGCTGTCCAACGCCTTGACCCTTGCCCAGCAGGTGGGGGCGACCGTGTTCACTTACAAGGGGGATGATGTCGTCCAGACGATCCTGCAGTTCGCCAAAGAGTATCGGGTGGGGCACATCGTGGTCGGCCGCAGCGGCCGGAGATTCCCGTTGTGGAAGCGACTGTCCGGGAAAACGACTCTCGTTCAGGAACTGGTGGAGAAAGCCAGGAGGGCCACCGTCGTGGTGGTGGACACCCGCGAGGTCGGCACGGGTTCCATCGCCCGCGCGGAGAACTCCGTTCTGGATGCCGATAAAACCATCAGGCCCCCCTCTGCGGCACAAGCGCCCGCGTACTTCCCGGCAGGCGTTACGGTTCTCTTCTGGCATGAGCCCATGGAGAAGGAAGCAGCCACGCGCCAACTGTTGGCGGCATGCTGCCGCGGAAACAAAAGGCTCGCCGAACCGGCGGCCTGGGACGCCTTGGTCGAACGCGAACGGCAGGGCTCGACCTTTCTGGGGGTGGATGTGGCTCTGCCGCACGCCCGGTTGTCGGGGCTCGAGGATGCGGTCGTTGGGTTGGGGGTCGCCGCGCAGGGGGTGCGCGAGCCTTCGACTGGCAAGTCCGTCCGCATTGTGTTCCTGCTGCTCTCACCGACGCACCCGCCCGAGGTTCACGTCCGTTTGTTAAGCCGCATCAGCAAGCTCGCCCAGCATCATTGGCTCCGTCAGGAGTTGACGACTGCGTCGAATGCCGAAGAGGCAGCGCGGATCCTCGAGGAGCACATGGCCGCCCTCGATCGCCATCCGGCCGCCACGCCTGAGCGGAAGGTCGGCTGACGTGAGCGGCAGCCTTCAGCCAAGCGCCATCAAAAAGAAGATGGTTGTGTCCGTGCCGGCGAGCCCCACCCTGTGCATAGCCCTGAACACCATGTTCGCGGCTTCCAGGGAGTTGATCGAGAAGGTGGCCCATCGCTACGTGTTTCATTGGAGGCTGGAAGAAAAGGTGAGGTGAATGGTTAATCTCCCGAACGAAGCAGAAGGCTGTCTTCGGAAAGACGACCTCGAGAATCAAGCCTTGCAAGAGGATGCGGTGGCAGCCGGGTCACACGGGGATTTTGCCTTCGGACACGAAAAAACGCTGCGGTTGGCGATAGCCGCTCTGGGCGTGGTGTACGGGGACATCGGGACCAGCCCCCTCTATGCCGTGCGGGAATGTTTCAACGGTCCGCATTCCATCGCCTTGAACGAAGTCAATCTCTTCGGGGTGGTGTCGCTGATCTTCTGGTCCCTGACCATCGTGGTGACGGTCAAATACGTGGGGGTCATCCTGCGGGCCGATAACGGCGGCGAGGGCGGAATTTTCGCCCTGCTGGGGCTGATCACGGGGTCGAATGCGAAGTTATCGCCGCGGGTGCGGTCGGCCGTTTTTTTGGGGGCGATCTTCGGGGCGGCGCTGCTTTACGGCGACGGCATCATCACGCCTTCGATCTCGGTGCTTTCTGCCATCGAAGGCCTGGAGGTTGCCACTGAAACGGCAAAACCGTTCATCGTTCCTCTGACCTGCATCGTTCTGGTCACGCTGTTTCTTCTGCAAAAACGCGGCACGGCCGGCATCGGCAGAGTCTTCGGCTCCGTCATGATCCTCTGGTTTCTGACCATCGGAGCCGCCGGCATGGTGGAGATCCTGCGGTATCCCCGCATCCTTGCGGGGCTTGACCCCCGCTACGCCTGGATGTTCTTCAGCGCCAATCACCTGCATGGTTTCGTGGTCCTCGGCTCGGTGGTGCTGTGCATCACCGGAGGGGAGGCGCTTTATGCCGACCTGGGACACTTCGGCCGCAGCGCCATCCAGTTTTCCTGGTTTGGCCTGGCCTTTCCCGCGCTTTTGCTGAACTATTTCGGCCAGTGTGCGCTGCTGCTGAACAACCCCGAAGCCATTTTTCACCCCTTCTATGCGCTTGTACCGCTCGGACTGCTCTATCCCATGGTGGCCCTTGCGACCATCGCGACCGTTATCGCCTCCCAGGCCCTGATCTGCGGCGCGTTCTCCCTGACCCAGCAAGCCATGCAACTCGGCTTCAGCCCGCGGATCCAGATCGTTCACACCTCGGCCGAGGTCAAGGGACAGATTTATATCCCGGCCGTCAATTACGCTCTCATGATCGCCTGCCTCATTCTCGTGTTGACCTTCAAAGAATCCGGCCGCCTGGCAGGCGCCTATGGCCTGGCGGTGACGGCCACGATGAGTCTGACGTCCGGTCTGTACCTTGTAGCCGCGATTAGCGTCTGGCGCTGGCCGCTCTGGAAAGCCCTGCCGCCCGTGGGCCTCTTCCTGCTATTTGATCTGAGTTACTTCGGCGCGAACCTCTTCAAGATCTTCGACGGCGGCTGGATCACTCTGGTCGTGGCGGTCGTGATCACCACCGTTTTCACCACCTGGAAAAAGGGCCGCGAGGAACTGAAGCAAAGACTGCTGGCCGACCGGCTGCCGCTGGATGCATTTTTGTCAGATCTATCGCGGCACGGGCTGCCCCGGGTGCGCGGGACGGCGGTGTTCATGACGCTTTCCCCGGAAGGCGTTCCGCCCGCCCTGCTGCACCACGTCAAGCACAATCACATCCTGCATGAGCATGTGGTGCTGCTGACGATCCAGTCGGCGGATGTGCCGGCCGTAGCGGATGACCAGCGTGTGCGCCTCGAGGACCTTGGGCAAGGGTTTTACCGGCTCACCGCGCTCTATGGCTACATGGAAAGTCCCAACGTCCCGCGGATCATGCGGCTTGCCGCCGCATCCGGCCTGTCGGTGCAGCCCGCACAGACGAGCTTCTATCTCGGCCGCGAAACGCTGTTGGCCAACGGCACCTCCCGCATGATGCGCTGGCGCAAGGCCATTTTTACGTTCATGTCTCGCAATGCGGCCAACCCCACCGTTTATTTCGGCATCCCCCCGAACCAGGTGGTCGAACTGGGGGCGCAAATCAGATTTTAGGAAGCGATATGCAAAACGATACGAAATTGAGAGTCTCCCCCCTGAAGACGCGAGGCGCTGAGCCGGACACAACCCCGGAAGACTTCGAATTGGGGGAAGCCCCCTCCCCGCCCTCGCAGCCCCGAAATGGCCGCGCGCGCACCCTTGGCTTCCGGCCGCTGTGGGCCGCCATTGGCTTGGTGGTGATTCTGCTCGGCTTCCTCATGTACCACCGGAGCACTTTGCTGGAGTTACGGAACGGCCCGCGGGTGATGGCGCAGAAACTCGAAACTCTGTCCGACCTGAGAATCAATTTCCTCAAATCGATCGGGTCCGAGAAACTCGCCGTAATGGCCGAAACCGATGAGGCCTCCCTTGCGTATGCCGATGAATCCAGGCGGGCGGCTGAAGCCGTGGATACCGATCTCAAAGAGCTGTCCCGGCTGATCGGCATGCACCCTGCGGCGGACCAGTCAAAACTGCTCCAGGAATTCGCGGGGGATTGGGAGCAGGTTCGCAAGATCGATCGGGTGATCCTCGCTCTCTCGGTTCAGAACACCAATCTCAAGGCCTTCAGACTGTCCTTCGGCGAGGGGCGAGCAGCGGTCGAGCGTTTCGAAAATGCGCTGAACGCCGTGACGCAGGGCTCAACGGATGCCCGGCTCATCCGTGCGGCGGCCGATGCGCTTGCGGCCGAGCTCGAGATCCTCTCCCTGCATGCCCCTCACATTGTATCGCCGGATGACGCGGAAATGAACCGGATCGAGCAGGTCATCCACGCCAAGGAGGAGGTCGTTCACCGCTCGCTGGCGATCGTGGCACGCCTGGCACCGGCCGACAAGCAGGCCTACCTGAACGAAGCGGTGGCGGCCGATCGCGAATTCACTGCCGTGACGGCGACCGTGATTAAGTTGTCACGTCAAAACACGAACGTCAACTCGCTCAGCATCTCGCTCGACCGCAAGCAAAAGGCGGCCGCTCTTTGCGAGGCCGTTCTTGACCAGCTTCACGCAGCGTTTAATCGACAGACCTTCGATGCCACGTTCCTCGACGAGGCGCTCCGACGACCGTGGACATGCCGTTTGACATAAAGGAGGTCATCCGTGGACAAGAAACTGGCTCTCGTTGTCGACGATGAAAAGAACATCCGTCTGACGTTTTCCGAAATTCTAACGCAGATGGGTTTTGACACCCGATCGGCCGCCAATGGGGAAGAGGCGCTGTCGAAACTAAAAAAGGCTGATTTCGATCTGGTTCTCTTGGATTTCAGAATGTCCGGCATCGACGGGATCGAGGTCCTGCGGAGCATTCGGGAAGGGTACCCGAAAGTGCGCGTCATCATGATCACCGCACACGGGACGGTCGCCTCGGCCGTCGAGGCCATGAAGCTCGGCGCCGTCGATTTTATTCAGAAGCCCTGTACGCCAGCGGAGATCCGCGAGGTGGTCGGCAAGGTCATGCAACGGGCAGCCCTCGACGAGTCGGAGGTGGAGGATTACTCGACGCAGATCGAGCTGGCGAAGAAATGCATTGCCGAGTACCTTTTCGACGCCGCAGGCGCGCATGTGAGAAAAGCAGTAGCCATCGACCCATCACGAGCCGAGTCGTTCAATCTTCTGGGGGCCATTCTGGAAATCCAAGGCGCCCATCCGTCAGAGGCCCTGAAAAACTATCAGGCCGCCCTCTCGTTGGATTCCTCATACGCTCCGGCCCGCAGGAACATCGAGCGCATCGCCGGCGAAAACAAGTATCGGCGCGGCAAAATCGACATCGATCGCAACTGAGACCCATCGACTCAACAGCAACCTGAAGCGAATGCCGGATCGCAAAGGACTGATTGACCGATCCGATATGGCCGGCATCAACGACGAACAGGCGCGCGCTGCTTTCAATTTGAGTGATGCGACGGGTTAGGTGTGATAGTGCACCAGCTGTGGTCTCTATACCTCCAAGTGCTTTAACCCGGTGCCATAGCAAACACTTCCATTGGCCGAGAGGGGTTTGGACCACTTGACCTCCACAAGCGATATGGAACGTAATCCTTCCTTTTCAGAAATTGCCTGCCGACGCTGGCAACTCAATCGCCCATCCAACAAGGGTTTCGGCCCGCACGGGTTAGAGGGCTTGGAGTGCGGGGCGTATCATTGCCGAAACGAAGATAGGATGGCGTCCATCTGATTTTCAATTTCGCAGCGCTTTTCGAAAGACATTGAAAAGAACATCTCCGGTTTTTCGATAAATTCAGTCACGAACTCGGCAAGCTCCGGCCCAATTCCGGCCAATCGAATAAAATCAACTTTAGACATGACTGTCTTTCCCTGGTCGTTCAGGTGTTCAGCGGGTTTTTCCATATTGCTTTTATCCTCCGATTCCACTGGTTGCAGTCGAGATAGTTAAGTGCCCCCCGGCCTTGCACGGGATTAAACGGGGATTGTTTAGCCCCACTATAAACCAAGAAAATGATGGGAACCTTTCCGGCACGTTACATTTTTGAAAGGGTCAACGCAGGGGCAGAAGTTCAAATGGAGACTTGCAGGCAGGATTCACGGTGTCATGGCCGTGAAGCATTTGGTATAAAGGGTGTTGAAAAACAAGCATCAGGCGGTCAGCCAAGGCGTGGGGCGTTTTGGAAAGCGCAGCATATTCTATGATATGTGAGCATTTACAAAAGCCGCAAAACGCCGGATCACGGCCTGAGGCGCAGTTTTTCAACACCCTGACAAATGGAATTTTTTATGCGCTCAGCTGATTCATAAGGCGCGCAAGAGCCTTGGGCAGGGGATCGGGTCGATGTCACCAGATGGGGATATGCAGTCTAATTCCCGTTCACCTTTCTCCATTCTTGCGGACTCACGTACTTCTCCCCCAGCACCCACATACCCCGCTTTGCAATCTTAGCCTCTTGCTCTGCCTTCCAGTATGGTTCCATGTTTTGACCGGCGGCTGGCATTCCACGATAGACCTCGGCAAGACCTGCCTTTACCATCTCAAGGTTGATGTTTTTGTCCTCCAAAAAAACCTCACCTAGCAGCCTGCCGTCATCATCAAAGCCATATGATTTGATATCGACGGATTGATTCAGAACAAGGCTGGAAAGGTGCTTCTTGGATCGTTGGTTGAAAGGTTGACCGGCTTGGTCTTTCCTCTTCGAGGTTTCCGGGGCATCGATTCCGACAAGCCTGACTGTGATCTTCTTTGTACCGTAATCCGCCTTGATGGTATCACCGTCAACCACATGGGTAACTTGATATTGATCGGCGAGCAGCTGGCCGGGAGAAGCCAGCAGGGGGAAAAGCAGAAACACCAGCAAGGGGAGTATGCCGAATTGCTTCTTCATTTGATTACCTTCGGTTTGTAAGTCACTTGTGCCGTTCTGTCCAGGCTGCTGCAAAAAATGCCGGGGCTGTCAGAATATAAACCGCCCCGGCTAACATCCGCATTTGACGGATTGATTCTGCAGGCCGTTCCCGGGGTGCCTTCTCGGGCGATTGCTTTCGAGCTGCCGTTTGGGGCTTGCTCTCTGAGATCTGCGGCGATTTTGCCTCACCCCTTTTCGGCGGTAGGCGACTGGCAGGCTCACCCGGCATCTTTGGGGCTGCCGGCGCCGGGCCGGCCACCTGCCCTTGGCGCTGCCGCTGCACCGCTCGACTCGCAGATGGAGCCGCAGCCCCGGGGCTGCGACTCAGTCCGGCCCTTTCCGTCGCGATTACTGCGGCGGCGGCGGAGGTGGGGGGCCTGCGGGAGGCGGCGGAGCAAACTCCGGCCCCGGAGCGTGGGAAGGAGGAGAAGGAGGAGGAGGAGGAGGAGGAGGAGGAGGAGGACTCGCCGCATGATATGCCTGCACGCGGCCCGGAATCTGGTTCCCCTTGGCATACATGCACTGCTGGTAGGCATTGTCGTACCGCCGCTGCACCTCTCCCCCGGAACGATACGCCTGGGTCGATCCCAAGGCCGCTCCTCCCAGAAGACCAGCCCCTGCTCCAATGGCAGCCCCCGGACCCACATTGCCGGAGGCCGCGCCGATCAGAGCACCCGAAGCGGCTCCCAAGGCGCCGCCGGCAATCGCTCCGCCGGCCAGATTTTCATTGACGGTCTTGTTGGCATTCCACTCGGTCTGGTTCTGCGCCCATTGACGACAGACGGCGTCGTCCGCCTGGAAGCCTTCCCAGGACTTGCCATTGCCGGGCATCACCAGAACACTCGGGCCCGGCGGAATCGTTGCGCAACCGGCCAACATGATCACCACCGACAGTATGCCTGCAGCGCTTTTCAGCTTCATTGCTCCTGACCCTCCCTCATTTTCCGGGTGGAACGGTTTCGGGCACCACCTTCATCCACCCGCCCGGGCAGGATTTGACGTAGGGGTAGTAGCCCTCGGGATTCTGGCAGTAGTACCAATACCCGGACTCTTGCTGATTCTGCTGATTCTGCTGAACATACACTTGGGGCTGTTGTTCGATAACAGCCGGCGGCGCTGGATAGTACGGGTAGTATGGATAATAGGGGTAGGCCGGAGGACCCCACCACCCTGGTCCCCATCCGCCCCATCCAGGGCCGATCCCAATACCAAAGCTATACGAGTTTCCATGTCCGTTGTTGCCGCCATGTCCATAATAGCCGCCGGACCCATGGTAGCTGCCTGATGAGCCATGATAGCCACCTGACCCATGGTAGCCGCTCGATGCGCCATGATAGCCGCCGGACCCATGAGATGCCCCCGGTCCAGCCGCGTAAACGGGCAAGGCACAGGCCAATAGCAGTGCCAATAGGCCAATAATATTGCAAATAAAGTTTTTCACCACAACCCCCCCCTTCTTCGTAACCTTTTCATTTTCCTTCGGTGCAGCAAGACTTGCTCAATCTCTTTCAATCTGCATTAGCAACCTGTTGAAAAACGGCGCCAGGTGCCGTTTTTCAACACCCTGTTAGACGTATACGCATGAAAACCGTTTACACAAGATGCCCGAGTACTATATCCGACCTGAGGTGAGCGATACTTATTTTGGTTTTTGCGGAGTGAGGCATTAGAGGCCAGCAGCCGTGATGAAACAACTGATAAAAACAGTCGCGCCATTATTATCGTTATCGGTGCATTCAGCGACTTGCCCGTTTACCGTTATGCAGGTTTGGTTAGATAGGTCGCTTTCGGTGCCGGAAGCAGAAATGGATGTTGCCGCGAACCAGTAAGTGTTGCCGTCCGTCAGGCCGGTTGCCAGGTAGGATGGGCTGGATGGGTTGTCGAGATCCTGGACGCTTACCTCGTCGATCATTACGTAAGAAGAATCCCCGGTGCGCTGATAGATGCCGTAAGCGTCAACAGATGGGTCCGTGCTGGCACTCCAAAAAAAGAGGAAATTGGCCGCATGGAGGTTTGTAGACAACATCACCCCGAACAGAGCGGCTAAAAGGACCAACCATGCCTTACGGTTGTTCGGCGTGTTTCGCATCAAGAGCGAACTTAAAAGCAGGCCTGCGAGAGAAAAGCCACGGATGTGAGGATAGCCTTTTTCCTGATTGGGCTTCTTCATATTTCATCGTACCGTTGAAAAGATTTTATCTCGAATACAACCCGAAGACTGTTAGCCCGGACATTTCAGTGCGCCCTTTCACGGCGCACTGAAATTTTCGGGTGGACGTTTTTTGGACACTGTATTGGATAAATTTTGACCAACGGATATCACAAAAAGACCGAGATGGTAATATTTCGGATGAAAGTGCATCCTTGGACATTATTGTGATTCATTATTTATCGCTTGTTGATTTTACCACGGCCCTCGAAGTAAACTTACGCTATGCCGCTGCCTTTAACAACCGAAGAGTCGCCCGGGCCGGAGAGGGCAATTATGATTTTACCAAATCGCTTCTAAGAGAGCTTATGATTTCATCACAGGGGCGAAGCCTCGCAATGCAAACGAATTCTTGAAGGGATCCAATGGTGGCTGCACCCTCAACACTCACTCCACAAGAAGCGGAAGTTACATTTGCCCGCGACCTCCGTTTGTTCGACGCCACCACGCTCGGAATCGGGGCCATGATCGGCGCCGGTATCTTTGTTCTCACCGGAATCGCTGCGGGTGAGGCAGGGCCCGCTGCACTGCTGGCATTCGCCCTCAACGGTCTGGTTACCCTTTTGACGGCCCTCTCATATGCCGAACTGGCCTCAGTCTATCCTAAATCAGGAGGCGGCTACTCCTTTATTGTCAAAGCATTTCCGGGCCCGGCGGGATTCGCCTCAGGGTGGATGCTGTGGTTTTGCTACATCATTGCATGCGCGCTTTATGCGCTTGGATTCGGCAGCTACTTCTGGGAATTTATTCAAAGTTATTTTCCCTCGATCTCCAATCTGGTATTCAACAGCGAAACGGCGGCAAACTTCACGCCCTTCCTGCCGAACGGTGCCGGAGGTGTGGTCATCGCCATGGGGTTAACATTTATCGCCTTTGAAGGCTATGACCTGATCGCAACAGTCGCCGAGGAGATCAAAGCGCCTGAAAAAACCATACCCCGGGCCACGTTGATTTCCTTGGGGGGTCTTATTTCAACAATATCCGCATTGAACGCAACCATTTTAGCGTCCTCGCGCGTGGCCTTTTCCATGAGTCGCGACAAAATGCTGCCGAGGTCCCTCAGCAAGATCCATACTCAGCGCCGCACACCGCACATCGCCATTGGGGTTACCGGAGCGATCATCATCGTCATGGCATTGCTTTTTCCGATTCAGGTCATCGGATCGGCAGCCAGCGTCATGTTTTTGCTGACATTCGCCTTGGTCAACCTTTCACTCATTGCCCTGCGCCGCAAGTTTCCTGAGTTAAAAGGCGGATTTCGCGTGCCGTTATACCCGGCAACCCCGATTGCCGCCATCGGCCTCAACTTATTTCTGGCGGTTTATCAGTTCAATTTCGATCCCCGGGCGTGGTACATTGCCGTTGCCTGGATCATCGTCGGTTTGTTTATTTATTTTATGTACTTTGAAAAAACTGCGGCGGTCGATATGCCGCAGACCCTCGAAGTCCAACAGCCGAAAAGTGCGAACACCTATCCGTATCGGGTCCTGGTTCCATTGCACAACCCCGACCACGTGATTCCGCTGATGAAACTGGCAATCCCCATTGCCAAAGCCCAGGCGGGTGAAATCATCGTGTTGGGTGTCATTGATCTTCCGATCAACCTCCCCCCGCACGAAGGCATGCGGTTTGTCCATCACAAAACACCACTAATGAAAAAAGCGATCGAGTACGGCAACGAGCAGGGGGTCGAAACCCGCTCGGCGATTCGCATTGCGCACCAGGTCTGGGATGGCATTCTCCAGGCGGCTGAAGCGGAAAAGGCAACTCTTATTCTGATGGGCTGGAAAGGATACACCACCACACGCGACAGGATTATGGGCGAAGTCACTGATAAAGTCGTAAGGCACACCCCGTGCGATCTTATCACCGTAAAGCTGATGGGAGACCGCCCCATACAACGTATACTCATCACAACGGCCGGCGGTCCTCATGCAACCCTTGCGGCTGAATATGTTGGAATTTTACATGATACAGAAGGATACGAGTTGACATGTGGTTACGTTGTGGAGCCAAATGCCAACTAAAACGAGCGAGAAGCAGCCCGTCAATGGACCCAAAAGACCATCCGGCTGACAAATCTTGAAGGCAAAGCCGACATGCGCCTGATGGAAGGCAAAAAAGTGGCAACCACCTTGGTCCGCGCGGCGGCTGAATACGATTTGATCGTCCTATGATCATCCAAGGAAGGGATGTTCTCAAACGTTCTCTTTGGTGAGATCCCCGAAAAGGTTGCTCGCTACTCCCCGTCGATGGTAATGATTGTCCAGCGTTACGAAGGTCCGGTCAAATCGCTCGTAAAAAGGATAATGGGATAACCCGAGGTTCGGACCCGGAGATCATGAAGACCGGCAAGCAACTGAATAATGCCCAATCATAACGCCAAAACAATATAACCGAGGAGGCATCCGATGGGCTTGTTGGATAAAATAAAAGAGGGCTTGTCTCAGGGTACGGAAAAGGTAAGCGAAGTCACAGAGAAGATAGTGGAGAAAGGGAAAAAGAAACATTCGAGTAATTATGTTATTGAAAAGTTCAGCGAGGACCTTTCATCGGCCAACGCGATTATCGATCATGTGATTATTTCCGGAAAGTCCGATGTCGTGAACAAATTAATAAAGGACATTGTGCTGCCAAAAGAAGCCCTGGTCTCTGCCATTAAAAGGGGCGAGGAAGTGATTATTCCGGATGGCAATACCCAACTGAAAACAGACGATGAAGTCATTGTCATTGGCAAAAAAAATGACGTAGAAAAAATCGTCAAACGATTTGCGGCAAATTAGCGGTAACCCGTCGTCCCGGCACAAGATAACTGAAAAGCGGTTGAATGTGGCTGAGAGCATACAAGAAATATTCAAACGCAAGCTCGTTTCGGTCGGCTTCGAGCGCACGATGGGCCTTCTTGGGGCGACCACCCTGGGGATCGGCGCCCTCATGGGAGCCGGTATTTACGTGCTCATCGGTCTGGCGGCAGACGCTGCCGGACCCGCCGTATGGCTTTCATACCTGGTATGCGGGCTTTTGAGTCTTCTTTCCGTGTCCGTCTTCGGGGACCTGGCTCGCCGGATGCCCGTCTCCGGCGGGGGATATGCTTTCGTTTACACCGCCCTGGGAAGCTTCTGGGGGTTCATGACCGGCTGGCTTTTGGCGTTGGGGAGCATATTCGCCTGCGCCATGTATGCAACAGGCTTTGCCTATTATGCCACAACCATTTTCTCACAAAACATCCCCGAACCCCTCCTTAAGGCAATTGCTCTTACAATTATTCTCTTCCTCACGATGCTCAACTGCCGGGGGACTAAGAGTGGAGATAGCGTCCAGAGGCTTCTGACTTGGGGTAATCTGCTGGTGCTTGTAATCCTGATGGGACTGGCCTTGCCCGCGGCCGAACCGAAGTTGATGGAGCCCATGTTCCCGAAGGGTTTGGGCGGCATCGGCGGTGCTATTGCGATCATCTACGTGTCTTTTTTCGGCTACCAGCTTATTGCCAACAACGCTGAAGAGATAGTTGATCCGGAAAAAACCATTCCCAGGGCCATGTTCCTGTCCATGGTTGTGAGTCTTTCCTTCTACCTTGCCGTGGCCCTCGTAGCGGTTATGGTTATCCCCTGGGAGACGCTCGCCGAATCCAAAGCGCCGCTGGTCGAAGTCGCCCTGAAGGGCATCGGGGGATGGGGATGGTTTCTTGTGGCCCTGGGGGGTGTTCTTGCCTCTGCCGCCGCCCTGAACAGTACCCTGCTTTCCCAGGCGAGGCAGGTCTTTGCCATGGGAAAAGACGGGCTCTTCCCGACCATCCTTGGGCGGATTCACGAAGTGAGCCGAACCCCCAGAGCCGCTTTGTGGGTCGGAGGGCTGATCACGCTTGCAGCTGTGCTCTTCGGGGAACTGACGTTTATCGTCAAATCGGCGAATTTCTGCTTTATGGTTTCTCTTTTACCGGCCTCCCTTGCTCTACGCAAACTCTACCGCTCATCCGAATCATCCGGGCGGCCAGCCCTCTGGAAACGCTATGTTCCCGAGGCCGCCTTTATCGCCAACCTGCTGCTGCTCATCACCTTGGATTTGGTCTCCATCGTCTTTGGCCTGCATCTCATGGCATTGGGTTTTGTTATCTATCTTTTTTATTCCCGCAAGCGTGAAATTCGAAGCCGCACGGGGATGAGTGTCGTATTGACGGAACAGCCCAAATCGAAGCTTCTCGCAGGGATGAGGATCCTGGTTCCCATAGCAAACCCCCAGACCCAGCCCTCGCTTTTTTCTCTTTCCGAGGCTTTGCTTTCCGGCAGCGGGGGGGAACTGGTGGTGCTGAACGTTGTGCAGACCACCAATCAAATGGACTTTCATTCCGCGTTGACCGACGCGCAGGAGTCGCTGAACTTGTTGGACAAGAGCAGCAAATTACCGGACATGGGTCGGTTCAAAATCAGGCCGGTGATTCGCGTGTCGCGCAGCCTGTCAAAGGGGGTTGTCCATGCGGCCGAAGAGGAAGGCTGCAACTTGATTGTTATGGGCTTCGCAGGGGAGGACTCGCCTCAAACCGCAACCCTTATGGACGATGTCATTTCCCAGGCACGCACCGATATTGTCCTACTGAAGGTGCGGGGTGAATTCCGCCCCAAACGGATCGCCGTTTCACTGGGAGGCAGCAGCAACATGAACCTCATCGTCAGGTTGGCAGGCAATCTGGCGGATCGCTTTGACGGTCAGATCGATTTTCTAAACATTCTTCCCACTGATTATACTGTGGAACAAAAGACGCATTCCTCCCGGATACTCGCAGAAGCCATCAAGCAGCACATGGCTAAGGCTCTTTATAGGATCGAGCTGGCGAGTTCTGATACGCCATTGGATCTTCTGGTTGAACGATCCTCTGGTTTTGACCTCCTTATCGTAGGGGCCACCAAGGTCGGGCTCCTGGAAAGAGCCGTCATAGGCCCGTTTTCCAGTCAAATTGCACTTCGCTCTCGTTGCTCCGTGGCCGTCGTTCGGGTCGCCCAAACCGTGGAGAAGTTTGGAAAATCGATAATGCGGTAAACATGATTGCAAAAAAGGAAATTGTTCGGCATCAAGGACCGCGCGTAGCAGATTGCTTTATCTTTTCCTCTCCACAGGGTGTTAAAAACAAGTATCAGGCTGTCAGCCAAGGCGACTATTGGCTGGAGGCTCGTTTGCTTCAATCTTCCCAGCTTCCCAGCCTGCTAGCTTCGGACATAAAACGCATTTCCAAAAGCCGCACAACGCCGGATCGCAGACTTAGGCGCCGTGTTTCACCACCCTCTTCAGCAGCGGCAATGTGTTGGCCCCCTGCGGCAGCACGGCGATGCTGGGCTTGGGTGCGCGACAGTGCGCGTACGCCACCCGCAGGGCTTCTTCGATGGAGGCGACCGGATATAACTGCGCCTTCTCGGCATGCTCGAAATTTTCTTCGCGTGTCACCAGAATGATCAACCCCTTGTCACGGTATTCGAACTGGTGGAACGCCAGCCATCCGGCCAACACGTAGTTCGCGCGCAAGGCCTTTTCCATTTCCAGGCGATCCCGGTACTCGAACCAATCGAAAAACTCCTTGGGCTCTCTGATGTCCGGGCACTCCGCGAGAATGATCGCGACCCCATTCGGCTTCATGGCGTGCCAGGCGTTGTCAATGGTTTTCTGGCTCTGGTAGAGGTTGATATCCTTGGGGTAGCCGCCGGCGGTAGCGATGACGATATCGGCCTCCTCTTCGATGGGCACCCCGAAGATATCGTCCACCATGCGGGTCGCTTTCCACCACGCAGAGGCCCAGTTGCCGGCGAAAATTCCGGCGATCTCACCGGCCAGATTCGGTACGATGTTGATCAAAAAATCCGGGCGCACCAGGGCAGCGATTTCCATCATGTCCTCGTGCAGAGGATTGCCTGCAGTGGACCCGGAGGCGCAAAGCGGGTTGGTCCCGGCACCGACGTTTTGCCCCAGCACCCACAGGTGGTTTTGTTTGATGGTGTCAAGCGCGCAGATGCCCGGGATGACCGACTTGCGACCCCCGCCGTAGCCCACCATGTAATGGTAAACCACCCCCCCTGTCAGGATAATCCGGTCAGCTGAGGCCGCAATCTTGTTGATCGAGACCTGTGTCCCCCTGCTCGTCCGGCCGACGGGAACCATGTTCTCCGTTTCCCAGGACTTGTGATTGACCACCCGCACGCGGTGGCAGACATCCGCGCTGCAGATCTCTTGGAACTCGCTGTCTGTGTTCTGGCGATGCCCGCCGACGGCGATGATGATGTTGATATCCTCGTCGGAGATTCCGGCATCGTTCAAGTAATTCAGAAGCAGCGGCAGAGTCTGATCGTTTTTCTGCCAGACACGGGTGATGTCGCTGACCGCGATCGCCACGGTCTCACCGGGTTTGACCATGTAGCGCAGAGGGGCGGAATCGACAGGGTGGTCCAGGGCATGGAGATAGGCTTGCTCCAGATGGTCGATTGCCCTGACCTCCTTGCCGGTGATGACGGTGGAAATTTGATCCTCCGGGAGCTCGAAGGAAACGGTACTCTTGCCGTAGCGCAACGAAAAGGGTTTAAGACCCATCTTCTCACCTCTGTTTGCAGATTTTACTGCACCGGATATAATCTTCGTATCTCATCGTTGCCCGTGAAGCAATGCTCCGGGGCGGGGTATACCCCGGAGCGGACCTCCTGCGTGAATGCATTGAAGGTCTCTCGAATCTGCGGGGCGATGCTGCAATACTGCTTGGCGAACTTGGGAACGAAACGGTCGAAAATGCCCAGCAGGTCGTAGGCATTGAGGTTCTGCCCGTCCGTGAAAGGCCCCGCACCAACGCCGATCGTCAGGGAATCGACCGATGTAGTGATGGCCTTGGCAACACCGCTGGGGATGCATTCCAGGACCATGGCGAAGACTCCCGCTGCAGCGAGAGCCTTGGCATCCTGAATCAGTCGCTCGGCCTCCGCTGGGGTCCGACCCTGAACTTTGAAGCCCCCCAGGGCTGAGGCGCTTTGAGGCGTCAACCCGATGTGTCCGATCACCGGGATCCCGGTCTGGACAATCCGCTCCACTTGGGGCGCCACATGGATCCCGCCCTCCAGTTTGACACAATCGGCCCCGCCTTCCTTCACGACTCTGCCGGCAGTCATCAGCGCCTGCTCGGGGCTGATCTGATAGCTCATGAAGGGAAGATCTCCAACAATCAAGGTGTTGGGAGCCCCGCGCCGCACTGCTTTTATATGGTAGATCATTTCATCGAGCGTTACCGGGTTGGTGTGCTCTAACCCCTGGATGACCATGCCGAGTGAATCGCCTACCAGGATCAGTTCGGCCGCCGATTGGTCTACCAGGCGGGCCATGGGGTAGTCGTAGACCGTGATCATGGTGACTTTTTCCCCGCGCTGCTTGGATTCGCGGAAGGATGGGATCAGACGTTTCAATTTGGCAGTGGGCGGTTCGACCACGTTTTGCTCCTTGTGCGATATGAGGTTAGGGAAAACGCTGAAGATCGCAGGATCACCCGGTGCGGATTTCACCTAGGATCTTTGAGATCCTTTCGCAGACGCTTTTCAGGTGGGATCCGATCGTCATCAGTCGTTTGTGCGACAATCGCGAACTGGGACCGGCCATACTCAGCGAATAATTGGGAAATCCTGAGTGGTCCACGAGAGGTGCCGCGACGCAACGCAGTCCTAAAAAATGTTCCTCATCGTCGACAGCAAAACCTTTCTCGCGAATGGCAGTCAGTTGCTTCATGAGGGCTTTGGGGGAGGTGATGGTTCGAGGTGTATAGGCCGCAAACCCGCTCCCGGAACAAAAAGCGGCTTGTTCGCTTGCCGGTCGAAAGGCCAAGATGGCCTTACCCAACGCCGTGCAATGAATGGGGATGCGCGATCCGATCGCCAGTTCGGCGCGAAGCATTTGGGTGCTCTCGCTCTTATCTAAATAAACCACCTGATCCCCGTCTTTGATGCCGAGGTTCACCGTTTCCTTGTATTCCAGGGTCATGTCCTCCATGAAGGGCCTTACGATTTTTTTGATTTCCAATTGATTGATCAGCCGCATGGACATCTCAAAAATCGTCAGGGTCAAGCGGTATCCGGACCCGCCGGGTTGGGACACAAGGCCCAAATCGCGCAGCGTCAGCAAATAGCGATGGCAGACGCTACGATCCAGTTTCAATTCACCGGCAACCTCGGAAAGGGTTAACGTCCCGCGTCTGGAAAGGAGATCGATGATTCTGATCCCTTTTTTGAGAGACCCGATCTGATAATACTTCGTTTTTTTTTCCATGGCGACGTCAGCGATCCATGTTGAGATTAAATCAGGGTGTGGCTGCCCGATACCGATTAATTGTGCCCGCTTATAACAGGGTGCTTATCCCTCGCCTATCCCTACGCCAACGAATGTAGAAATTGGGTTGACAAAAAAATGCCCCTTTAATATTTCATTGGAATACAGGCATATTTAATTCAGAGACAGCTTCGAGTCAACTAAAAATTCAGAACGCGCAGCATCATCCGGAGCAGGTGGAACACGATGGAAGGGCGTGCCGGACCGGAGGCGGTGACTCGCGGAACTTGCACCATCGGGACTTCCAAAGGAATAAGGACCGGCGTTGGCGAGAACATCGGTTGCTCTCATGCGGAGGCGCGAGTACTGTGGCGATGCATGGCGGAGAATCGGCAAATATCCCCTTGACAAAAACCGGCGGCTTGTGTATTTCAATCGTATACTTTTGTCTCTAATAGAGAGATTGTTTTTTCAGCGGCTGGAAGTCCACCAGCGACCGGCAAATTATCGAGACGACTAAATGAAACTCCCCCGTTTTGGTTTGATCCAGCAGCTCTACCCCCAGGACCCGAAACCCGACGTCGACTCCCTTCTATCCAGCGAACTCTCCCGGACCCGTCTTTTGGACGCCATTCGACCGGGCGAACGCGTACTGCTCACGGCGGGTTCACGCGGGATCTCCTCTATGCCCGACGTGCTCTCCGGCCTCGTGAAAGCCGTTAAGGCGGCCGGTGCGAAACCCTTCATTTACCCGGCCATGGGCTCGCACGGCGGGGGCACCGCCCCCGGCCAAGTGGAAGTCTTGAAACATTTAGGCATTACGGAAGCGACGGTCGGGGCGCCCGTTTATGACCGATGGGATAGTGTTGATATCGGCCGGACCGCTCGGGGGGCGCCTGTTTTTGTCGATCGGGCTGCCATCGAGGCGGATTACGTCATTCTTGTCAACCGGATAAAGGAGCACACCGACTATATCGGCCAGACCGAATCGGGACTCATCAAGATCGCTGTCGTCGGTCTTGGCAGGCAACCCGGAGCCGCTGCCATGCACCGCATCGCTATCGACATCGGCATGCAGAATGCCATTCACGACGCGGCCAGAATTATCTTGAGCAAGATCAAGATCCTCGGAGGGGTGGCCATCCTGGAAGATCGGAACAACCAGCTCCGCCGGTTGGAGGCCGTGCCGGCCGGCCGGTTGTTCGATCGGGAGCCGGAGCTATTCAAAGAAAGCCAGGAATACAAGCCCCAGATCCCATGGGAGCAAGTGGACCTTCTTATCATCGACGAGATCGGAAAGGAGATCTCCGGCACCGGTGCGGATTCAAAGGTCCTCGGTCGGATCATGAACCGATTCGAATCGGAGTGCACAACCCCCTGCATCAAACGCGTCGTCATCCTGGACCTTTCGGAAAACACTGACGGGAATGCGATCGGCATCGGTCTGGCCGACTACACCACCCGACGGGCGGCAAGCAAGATCGACTACCAGAAAACGAACCTGAATTGCATCACCGGCGGCCGGGTCGAGTTAGGCAAGGTTCCCATCGCCCTTGCCAGTGACCGGGAAGCCGTGGAGACAAGCTGCTTCACCGCCGGCATGTGGTCGCCCGAGACGTTCCGGTCACTATGGATCTGCAACACCAAGGATCTGACCTGGCTGGCCGCCAGCCAGGCATTACTACAGGAGGCGGTGAACCGGACGGATCTTAAAACCATCGGTGGCTCCTTTGAGCTTCCTTTCGGTCCGGACGGGGCGCTGAAGCGGCTCAAGACCATATTGCGTGAGAAATAGCTGTAGCGGTTGAAGCGGCGGGCAACCGAGCAATTCGCTGGATGCGCTCTGAAGGCTCAGCGGGTATCCAATCGGGCTGTTGGTTCAGAAACTAACTCAAACGACACGAACGTCAGAACAGGAGGGCACATGCGTACAGGTTTGGAAAGGGTTATTGCAATCGCGGTGGTCGGGCTTGTTGCCTCATTTGGGATCGCTCAGGCGCAAAGCAAGCCGATCAAGATCGGCCAGATCATTGCTATGACCGGCGAAGCGGCCGAATCGGGCAAATATCACAAGCAGGGTGCCGAACTGGCTGTCGACCAGATCAACGCTGCCGGCGGGATCAAAGGTCGCCAGCTCTCGGTCGTTCTCGAAGACGACCAAACAACCAACCCGGGGGCCGTGGCGGCCTTCCAGAAACTGCTGGAAGACCCTGAGATCGTCATGGTGATCACTCCCAGTCGCTCCACGCAGATTCAGGCCCTGCTTCCGACCATCAACGAAGCCAAGATCCCGTGCGCCATCGGCGGGACCAACTACGGCTTGACCCACAGCGGGTCCCAGTGGGTCTTCCGCTTCCGGCCGAACGACGGCATGAGCGCCAAGGTCATCGCGAAGTATCTCGTGGACGATCTCAAACAGAAAAAAGTGGCCGTCATCCACGCCTCCGACGCCTTCGGCAACGGCGGCCGGGACCTGGTGGTTCCTGCGTTGAAGGCGCTCGGCGCCGAGGTTGTCTACATTCAGGGCTACAACAACGGTGAGAAGGACTTCACAGCAGTGGTGCAGGGCCTGAAGAAGTCCGGGGCCACAGGGCTTGCCACCTACATGACCTTTGGAACCGACCTGGGCGTGTTCGCCCGGCAGCTAAAGCAGCTGGGGGTGGATGTGAAGTGGATCGGTTCCCCCTCCATTACCGCCGTCGACAGCCGCAACCTGGCCGGCGATGCGCTTTATGGGACTTACGCGGTCGCGGATTTCCACGTCGACGCCAGCCCGGCCTCCAGGGCTTTCGCCGCCGCCTATAAGGCCAAGTACAATCAGGAGCCTGACTTTTATGCTGCCTGGACCTATGATGCGGTCAAGGTGTTCGCCGAAGCCATGAAGAAGGCTCCGGACCTGAAACCCGAAAGCCTGCGCCAGGCCATTCTGAACATCAAGAAACTCCCGGGTGCCGAGAGCGAGTACAACTTCGACGCGAACGGCGACGGTCTGGACAGCTACCATATCGTCCAGAATGACAAAGGCGTCATCAAAATGGTGAGGACACTGCAAGTCGAACGATAGGCCTCCAGCGGTTGCATGTCAGAGTCTTACCCGGCGGGTGAGGCGGCGGCGAACGCCGTCGATTCCTCACCCGCCGCTGCAAGCCTGCGCCTGGCCTGCTGACGGGGGGCAAGGGGCAAATAAAAAGCGGGCGGTAATTGAAGAACCATGCAGCAAGCTGCAGGGAATGCGCTCGCTGTTGCGGTTCAAGCGGCATGACACCATCATGCAGGCGGTCGGACAGGAGAGGATGCATGGGAGAGGACTTTGCTGCTATCGGCCAGTTGCTGTTTGCCGGCCTTGCCATCGGCGGTGTGTATGCCATGGTAGCGCTCGGAATCGTTCTGATCTACCGAGCCACCAATGTGGTGAATTTCGCCCAGGGCGAGATATCCATGCTCGGGGCCTACATGCTGGTGACCCTGTGGCAGGGAGCCCGGCTCGATTACGCAACGGCCTTTGTGCTCGCCTTGGTAGTTATGGCGGTTTTTGGACTGATCTTCGAGCTGACCGTTTACTATCCGTTGCGGAACCGGTCTTTCCTTCCTGTCATTATCGCGACCATCGGCGCCAGCATCATGATGCAAAACGGCGCCCTGGCCCTTTTCGGCCCAAGCCCCCTGAAAGTACGCCCCGTCATCGAGAGTGCCGGCGGCTTGGGCGGCATCAATCTCGGCGGTGTGTTCTTCGACTACCAGTATATCGTGATTTTGGTCGTGACGATGATTCTGATCGGGCTGCAGTACCTTTTTTTTGAATATACGCTTCTCGGCAAGAAGATGCAGGCGACGTCCCAGGACAAGGACATGGCGCGGCTGCTCGGCATCCCGGTCGCGTTGATGATCGCCCTGACGTTTATCTACAGCACTACACTGGGCGGGCTGAGCGGCATGCTGGTGGCCCCGATTTTTTTTATCACACACAAGATGGGAGCCACGCTGGGGCTCAAGGCCTTCGCGGCTACGATCCTCGGCGGATTTGGTGACCCGCGCGGTGCCATTATCGGCGGCCTCGCGCTGGGTGTGGTGGAGAGTTTCGGTTCGGCTTATATTTCCGTCATTTACAAAGACGCCTTCTCTTTCCTGCTGCTGATCGTGATCCTGCTGGTCCGCCCCCAGGGAATTTTCGGCGAAAAGATTTCGGAGAAAGCATGAGCGTAGAAGGCTTGAGTGTCCCTGCCAACGTACATGTTCGGACCCCACCGCGCTTCCGGTTCCTGTATCTGACCCTGACCCTGGGAATCCTGGCGGTAGTCGTGCTCCCTCTGCTCTTCACCACCCGTTACAGCACCAACTTGCTGGTCCTTTGGGCCGGCATGGCGATCGGGACACTCGGGATGGTGGTGGTCCTGGGCTATGCCGGGCAGATCTCGCTGGCCCAGGCGGCCTTTTACGGCATCGGCGCCTATGCCGTCGCCCTCGGCACCACTCACTGGGACGTGAACTGGTGGCTCGCCTTGGGGATAGGCCTTACGACCGCCGCCGTGGCCGGCGGTGTGCTGGGCACGGCGACGCTTAAACTCGGCGGCCACTACTTGGCCATGGTGACCATCTGCTTTCAGATCATCTTCACGCTCGTTGCCACCAACTGGGTGGACTTCACCGGGGGGCCGGATGGAATCAGCGGTATCAAGCGCACACCGTTCATCATCCCTCTCAATTCGGCGCAGCGCTATGCCTGGTTCGCCCTGTCGGCGGTGCTCCTGGTGGCCGTACTGGTGTGGTGGCTGCGAGATACCACCCTGGGCCGGGCCATGCGTGCCGTCCGCGAGAACGAGTTAGCGGCGGAAGCTCTGGGCGTGGACACCAACCGCGTCAAGGTGATTGCCTTCACCCTGAGTGCCGTCATCGGCTCGTTAGGAGGCGCCATCTATGCCTCGGGCTTCCTCTACATCAGCCCGGACAGCTTCAATTTCGATCAGGCGGTGCTGTTCTTGGCAATGGTGCTCGCCGGCGGAACCGAATCCTTTCTGGGCGCGGTCCTGGGGGCCGGTCTTCTCACCTTCCTGCCGGAATGGTTGCGCGACCTGAAGAACATCTACCTGGTGATCTACGGCCTGGTGATCATTCTTGTAATCGTTTTCATTCCCGAGGGGCTCTGGGGTTATATCAAATTCTTCAGCCGGCGATTCGCCAAGCGGCGCAGCATGCCACCGCCCACCCGTGCGCTGCAGGTCGGGGGGCGGGGCGCGGCCGGGGAAGAAATCCTGCACGTCGAGAAGCTCGTCAAGCGCTTCGGCGGTTTGGTGGCCGTGGACGAGGTGGACCTGGTGGTGCGCCGCGGCGAAGCTCACGCCTTGATCGGACCGAACGGTTCCGGAAAGACCACTTACATCAACCTCCTCTCCGGCCTCTATGCCCCCACGGCGGGGTCTATCCGCTTTAGGGGTCAAAGCGTGGTGGGTTTGAGGCCTAACCGCATCGCCAAGAGCGGCATGGCGCGTTCCTTCCAGAATTTGCGCCTTTTCCGCGCCTTGACCGTGTGGGAAAACGTTCTGGTCGGGGCCACGCGCGCCGGCGGGAGTCAGAGCGAGGCCCGGGATCGAGCCGCTGCGGCCATTTCATTCGTAGGGCTCTCCGAAAAGGCCTTCGAGATCTGCCAGAGCCTGCCCTATGGGTACCAGAAGCTAGTCGAGCTGGCGCGGGCCATTGCGGGGGAGCCTGAGCTCTTGCTCCTCGACGAACCGGGCGCCGGATTGAACCAGACCGAGAAGCAGGAACTGGTTCGGCTTCTGCTGCGCCTCAATCAGATGGGTCTCACGATCCTCATCGTGGAGCATGACATGTCCCTCGTTTGCAATGTCGCATCCACGGCCACCGTCCTCAACTTCGGAAAGAAGATCGCCGAGGGTACGGTCGACGAAGTGCTGCAGCACCCCGCGGTCGTGGAAGCCTATCTGGGCAACAGGGAGGTGGCGCTCAATGTTTGAGGTTCGGGATGTTCACGTGGCATATGGGTCGGTCCTGGCGTTGCACGGGATCTCACTCGAGGTAAAGCCGGGGGAGATCGTCTGCCTTCTGGGCGCAAACGGCGCCGGAAAATCCACCACCCTGAGGACGATCTCGGGCCTGCTGCATCCCCTGAAAGGCGAAATCCTGCTGGGAGGCCAGCCGATCCAGCGCCTCCCGGCGGAAACGATCGTCAAACGCGGGATTTCCCACGTGCCCGAAGGACGGCACGTGTTCCCGGGTTTGACGGTTCGTGAGAACATGATCCTCGGTGCATCCAACCGGCCCGGCATCCGGCGCGAGGAAAGGGACGCGGACATAGCGAAGCTGTTCCAGAACTTCCCGGACCTGGAACGGCTTCAAAACGCTCTCAGTTGGACCTTGTCCGGAGGCCAGCAGCAGATGCTTGCGATTGCCCGGGGCCTCATGGCCAAGCCTCAGATCCTGCTCATGGACGAGCCTTCCTTAGGCCTGGCGCCGATCCTGGTGCAGGAAGTCTTTCGTGTCATCAAAGAGATCAACGCCGCAGGAACCACGATCCTGCTGGTAGAGCAGAACGCCACCATGGCGCTCGCCGTTTCCCATCGCGGGTACGTGATGGAGACCGGGCGCATCGCGCTGCAGGGTGATGCGAAAGACCTGCTGCAGAATCCCCAAGTTCAGGACGCCTATCTGGGTGGCTGCAAGATCAAGTAGCGCCCGTGGCCGCCTGCAGGGAGCCCCTTTACAGAACGAGTCATGCTTCAACTATATTGAAAAACCGGATCGAAAGGATTTTCCTATGACGGACACGACATCCCCGCGTGGCCCTTTGCGCTCCTCCGTGATGACAAAAGGAGTGGACCGGGCCACCCATCGTTCCCTGCTTTATTCGATGGGCTGGCGCTCCGAGCACCTCGACAAACCCCTGGTGGCTGTCGTCAACTCATTCAACGAGTTGATGCCGGGCCATGTCCATTTGAACGCACTCTGCCAAGCCATCAAGCTCGGCATCGCCGAAGCCGGCGGGACTCCGCTTGAATTCCCGACCATCGCGGTCTGCGACGGGCTTGCCACGGGCCATAAAGGCATGCGGATGCCCATGCCCAGCCGCGAGCTCATCGCCGATTCGATCGAAATCATGATAACGGCCCACGCGTTCGACGCCATGGTGCTGCTCACCAACTGCGACAAGGTGACGCCTGGCATGCTGATGGCCGCGGCGCGGTTGAACATCCCCGCTCTGATCATCTCCGGCGGCCCCATGGACACGGGCTGCTTCCACGGCAAACGTGTCTGCTACAACGATTTGATGGAAGCCGAAGGCAAGGTGGAGCGGGGCCAGATGCCTCCCGAAGAACTGGCCGCGTTCGAGGAAGTAGCCGTGTGGGGGCCGGGTGCGTGCGCCATGATGGGTACGGCCAACACCATGAATATCCTGGCCGAAGCATTGGGGATGACCATGACCGACAATGCCCTCACTCCGGCCACCTCCGGCGCCCGGATGGCTCTGGCACGCCGGGCAGGCCGGCAAATCATGGAGTTGCACGCCAAAAACATTCTGCCACGCGACATCCTCACCCACGCGGCTTTCGAGAATGCACTCGCCGTCGACATGGCCATCGGCGGCTCTACCAACACATGCCTGCATCTGCCGGCGATCGCCGCCGAGGCCGGGCTGGAGCTTGGCTTGGACGATTTTTCGATGGCAGCGGCCCGTGTGCCACACCTGGTTCTGCTCAAGCCTGCCGGGCGGCACTTCCCGCTGGACTTCTACAATGCCGGAGGCGTGGCCGGTCTGATGAAAGAACTTCTGGACAATGAACGGGTTCACGCGGAGTGTCTTACCGCATCCGGCCGCAGCATGGGTGAGAACCTTGCCGACCGTCGCATCCTCGACGCCGATGTGATCCGGCCGGTGAAGAATCCGCTGAGCCCGACCGGCGGGCTGGCTGTGCTGTTCGGGACCCTCGCGCCCGAGGGTGCGGTTGTCAAGAAGGCGGCGGTGGCTCCCGAGATGCAAAAGCACAAGGGGCCTGCCAGGGTGTTCGACCAGGAGGAGCCGGCGCTCGCCGCCATCTTTGGCGGGAAAATCAAACCGGGCGATGTGGTAGTCATCCGGTATGAGGGGCCTAAGGGCGGACCCGGCATGCGTGAGCAGTTGTTGCCTACGTCGGCTATCATCGGAATGAATCTCGGAAAATCGGTGGCGCTTGTCACGGATGGCCGCTTTTCAGGTGCCACTCAGGGCGCCTGCGTGGGTCATGTGACTCCCGAGGCCTACCTTGGCGGTCCTATTGCGTTTGTGGAGGAAGGAGACATCATCCATATCGACATTCCCGCCGGGCGAATAGAGCTGGAAGTCCCGGAAGACGTACTGAAGAAGCGGAAGCAAAACTGGCACGTCCCCGCGCACACCGCCCTGCCAAAGGGCACCTTGCTTGAACGCTATCGGCGCCTGGTGGGAACGGCCGCACGGGGTGCGGTTTTGGAATAATCCAGGATAGGTGAATAGCCTCCGCGGGGCAAGGTTCGGCTGGAAGCAAGCACCTGATCGAATTCGATCAAAGGAAGGCGGGTATGCGCAGGGATGCAATTGTGATTAAGAGCCAGGACAATGTTGCCACCGCCATTCAGGACATCCCCGGGGGGAAGTCTGCTGCGGTGGGCCTTGACGAGGAACGCGTGATCCTCAAGGTGATTCAGGATATCCCCTTTGGCCACAAGCTGGCCTTGCGGCATATCGGCAGCGGTGAAGAGATTCTGAAGTATGGGACAGTCATCGGACGGGCGACCCAGGACATCCAGCCCGGCGAGCACGTCCATGTGCACAACGTGCAGAGTATGCGTGGACGAGGGGACTGGGCTTAAAAATTCCCGGCACACACTCAACGGAGCGGAACCATGAAATTCGTGGGATATCGAAGACCCGACGGACGCGTGGGCACGCGCAACTATGTCGGGGTGCTCTCAACGGTTGTATGCGCCAACGAGGTGGCACGCGGGATTGCCGGACAGGTGAAAGGTGCGGTGGCCTTCAACCATCAGCAGGGGTGCTGCCAGACGTCACCCGACCTGATGCGCGTGACCCAGACCCTCTGCGGGCTGGGGCAGAACCCGAACCTGGCGGCCGTTATCCTTGTGAGTTTGGGTTGTGAAGGCACGGATGTTGCGCAAGTGGCCAAGTCTGTTGCAGATTGTGGAAAACCGGTACATGTCATCGCCATTCAGGAAGAAGGGGGTGCCGCCAAGAGCACGGCCAAGGGTGTACTGGTGGCCCAGCAGATGGCGGTTGCGGCTTCTCGAATCCAGCGCGTGGAATGCGCCCTCAGCGACATAGTCCTCGGGCTCAAATGCGGCAGCTCGGACACCACCAGCGGATTGGCGGCCAACCCGGCTTTGGGGATAGCCGTGGAGCGGTTGGTAGCGGAGGGCGGCTCGGCCATCATGGGCGAAGTAACCGAGTTCATCGGCGCAGAGACCCTCCTGGCCCGCCAGTGCAAGGACGAAACCACCGGACGGGAGATCCTGCGGCTGGTGGAACGCATGGAACAACGGGTCAAGGCGATGGGTGTTGATATGCGCGGCGGCCAACCCACTCCCGGCAACATCAAGGGAGGACTCACCACCATTGAGGAAAAATCCCTCGGTGCCATCGCCAAGATCGGCGGGGCGGTGGTCCAGGCGGTCTACGAGTACGGCCAACGTCCTGCGGTGAAGGGCGTGGTGGTCATGGACTCTCCGGGCCGCGAGCCGGAGCTTCTCACCGGAATGGCCGCGGCCGGCGCCAACCTGATCGTTTTCACCACGGGCCGCGGGGCCCCCCAAGGCTTCCCCTTCGTACCCGTGATCAAAGTTACCGGAAACGAAGTCACCTGGCAACGGATGCAGGACCACATGGACTTGTCGGTGCACGGGGTCATGGATGGGAAGGAATCCCTCACGCAGGCCGGCCAGCGCATTTATGAAAGCATTATAGAGACTGCCTCTGGGACGGTAACCAAGGCTGAGGTCTCGGGTTACGTGCAGGCCATGGATATTTATGTTACGGGGCCGGTGATTTGATATAACTTATGATTGTCAGCTTCGCGCTTGGTATCGTAAACACCAAGCGAAGATCCGGCGCGACCTCGCCCAAAGGATTCCTCCTTTTCATGTGATTTCGCCAGATCTATTGAATCGGATCGCAAACTAAAGGGGCGGGTCACTAGAATCAGGGAGAAGCTGATTATTGTTCAAGATGCGAGCCTCATTTTCGTTTTGCATGAACCTGATCGGCATATTTACCCTCGCCGCTCTGATCTTCGAGTTTGTCCTGCACCGGCTGTCGGAAGCGCTGAACCTCAGGTCGGCCTCCGCCAAGGTCCCCGACGCCTTCAGGGACCTGTACGACTCGCAGCGTTACGCCCGGGCGCAAGACTATCTGAAGGTGCGCACCCGGTTCGTTTGGATTTCCTCTGGTGTTTTCATTGCGGCGACCCTGGCCTTCTGGTTGGTCGGAGGCTTCGGTATTCTGGACGAGGCAGTGAGATCTCTGCGCCACGGACCGGTTCTGTCCGGCCTGATCTATGTCGGCGCTCTTTGGATAGGCCGCTCCATCCTCTCTGTTCCCTTTCAGGCCTATGCGGTTTTCGTGATCGAGGAGCGCTTCGGGTTCAACCGGACGAACCTCAAGACCTTTCTGGCGGACGGAGTTAAGACCCTGCTTGTCTCCGTCCTGATCGGCGCACCGCTTCTGGCCGGCGTTCTGGCCCTCTTCGAGTACGCCGGGCCTCGGGCTTGGTTGTATGGCTGGGCGCTGGCGGTCTTTTTCATGACCGGTATTCAGTTCGTGGCGCCGCGTTTCATCCTTCCGCTTTTCAACAAGTTCACGCCGCTCGAGGAGGGTGAGCTGCGTGCGGCTATCTTCCACTACGCCCGCTCGATCCGATTCCCCCTGGAAAACGTTTTCGTCATGGACGGTTCCCGGCGCAGCACCAAGAGCAACGCCTTTTTCACCGGTTTCGGAAAGCACCGGCGCATCGCGCTCTTCGACACCTTGATCCGGGCCCACACGATTCCGGAGCTCGTCGCAATCCTGGCCCACGAAACAGGGCACTACCGGAAGAAACACGTCCTTAAAAATCTGGCAATCAGCGTCGTTCTCAGCGGGGCGCTGCTCTTCGCCTTTTCGTTCGCCCTTCGCTCTCCGACCCTCTTTGAGGCGTTCTTTGTTATGCAGCCTTCGGTGTACGCCGGTCTGGTGTTGTTCTCCTTGCTGCTCCGACCCTTCGATCTAGCTGCTGAGCTTGGTGCTGAACCGTGTTTCGCGTTCGCACGAGCTGGAAGCCGACCGCTTCGCCGTCGAAACGACCCATGACAGGAACGCCCTCGTAAACGCTCTAAAAAAGCTCTCCGCCGACAACCTCTCAAACCTTTCCCCGCACCCACTGCATGTCGCCTTGAGCTATTCCCACCCACCGATCCAGCAGCGCATCCGCACAATCGAAAACATCCCTGCAGCATCGCGTGTATCCATAGACACGCCCGACCGCCGGGGGAAACCGGAATTTTGAACCGTTGGATGCTTCATATGCCCATCCGACATATCTTGAATTCCGGCTAATTTGTGATACCCTCCTTTGGCCGGATCGAATTCACAGCATATTCCGGACAATCACCTGCTAATTCATTTTAGATTACGGTAAAGGAGATCCCGCATGCCGATAGATCGATCTTTTATTCAACAGAATCGAACTTCAACGAACCGTATCCGGACATTGGTTGCTCGATTGAACAACCAGGAATTGCTAAAGCCGGTCGGAAAAGACTGGACGGTCGCAATCACCCTGACCCATCTGGCATTCTGGGATAGACGAATGCTGCATGCTTTGGAAATGACTGAACGCCGCGGCAAACTGTTTATCCCGGAGATCGACCTTTCCGTGAACGATTTTTCGGCCCCGCTTTGGAGGGCCATACCACCCCGCGACGCCGCCATGCTTGCTGTCGAAGCGGCAGAGTGCGTGGATCTGCGCTTGGAGGGGTTTTCTGCGGCTTTGCTCGAAGACATCTGCAACTACAATAAGCACTTGGTCTTTCGGGCCACGCATCGGGATGAACACCTTGATGAAATTGATGCCGCACTAAAGAACTGAATACCTGTCGTCACGGTTTTTCTCCTGATAAAAACTGTACCGATTTACCCAAGCCTTATGAATTTCCGTCTCCTGTAAACCAGACCACCTTCGTGCCATCTGGCGGCAATGTAAAACAAGATCATCCTGTTCAGGATTAAGGGCTAAAAGGGTCCCGACGGGAACGCTGAAAATCTATGGCATGAACATATTGGGAATAATTGTTACCAGTTCAGGAATGGCAATGATCAGGATCAGGGCGGCCACCATGGCACCCAAAAAAGGCAGGATGTATCGGAAGGAATCCTCGTAAGCGATCCCCGCAACCTTGCACGCCGCCAGAAGGTCCACACCCAGGGGAGGAGTGTTGGCACCCACCGCCAGGTTCACGCAGATCATCACTCCGAAGTGGATCGGGTCGACCCCCATGTGCTGCATGATGGGAAAAAATATGGGGACCAGTATGATGATAATGGCGATCGTCTCCATGAACATCCCCAGGATGAGAAGCAGCAGGTTGAATAGAATGAGGATGATCCAGTAGTTGTTCGAAACAGACAGCAGTGCCGCCGCAACCTTCTGGGGAATGTCCTCCGCCGTGAGGATCCAGCCGAACAGGCTGGCCGCCGCGATGATGAATAGAACGACGGAACTCATGCGGCCCACTTCGAGGCAAATTTCAAAAAACCGCCGCCACGAAACCTTGCGGTAAACGAATACCGACAGACAAAACGCATAAAGCACGGCGACCGCGCCGGCTTCGGTCGCGGTGAAAATTCCCTTGACGATGCCGCCGATGATGATGGCCGGGGTTAGAAGCGGCAAGGCGGCCCCCCGCAAGGCGTGCAGAATCTCTTTGCCTTTTGCTCGGGGGAGCCGGGGATAATCCTCTTTCACGGAAAAAAAATAGGAAATAGCCATCAGCGCACCACCGGCCAGGATGCCAGGGATAATTCCGCCCAGGAAAAGCTTGCCGATGGAAACCCCCATGCTGACTCCCAGCACCACCATGACAATGCTGGGGGGGATAATCGTACCCAACGAGCCGGAACAGCCGAGCAAGGCGGCGCTGAAGGGTTCGCGGTAGCCTTGCGTTTTCATTGCGGGAAGCATGATCGACCCGATGGCGGCGACATCCGCGACGCCGGAGCCTGAGATGGCGCCGAACAGCATGCATGACACGACCATGACGATTGCCATGCCGCCCGGGATATGCCCCACAAGGGTCGCCGCGAGGCGCATGATGCGCGGCGTAATACCGCCCTCCGCCATAATCGCCCCGGCCAGCAGGAAGAGCGGAATGGCCAGCAACGTGAATGAATCGACCCCGACGACCATACGCTGCGCCAGGACCAGGACCGGGACGCTTGATTGAAAAATAAGGTAGAAGACCCCGGAGATGGCGATGGAAAATGCGATGGGGACGCCTAAAAGGAGGGTGACGATCATGACGCCCACAAGGGTTAGCATGGCGGGGCTGCCTATCCCTTCCAGAGCCGGAGAAGATCGCGCAGGGCGACGAAAATCATAAGAAAACATCCCGCCGGGAAGGCCAGATAGAGAATGCCGGCGGGGATCTGGAGGGCCGTGGTCTGCATGCTCCACGTCCTTTCAACCACTTGCCAACCGGACCAGGCGCCCAACACCAGAAACCCGAGCACGGCCAGGTGGGCAACCCCCTGCACGACACGGCGCAGCGCCGGCGACGAGACAAAGTTGACGGCCAGGTTGATGACCATGTGTTCGCCCCGGAAGAGCGCCAGCGCTGCACCGAGAAACGTGAGCCATACCAGCAGGGTTTGAGAAACTTCCGCACCCCAGGACAGGGGCAGATGCAGGACGTAGCGGGAGAAGACTTCCACCAGCACTTCGAGGCAGATCACGACAACGGCGGTTGCGAGTAAAACGTCGAAGGGTTTCAGAAGTCTTCCCAGAGAATCTATGTTCCGCCTGCGCATGGCTCCCCTATTTGCCGTACTTTTCCACCAGGATCATCATGTCCTTGCCAAAGACGGGTTCGTACTCGGCCCAGACGCTCTTGACGGCCTTTTTGAAAGCCGCTTTATCAACTTCGTTGACCTGCATGCCCTTCTGCTTGAGTTTGGCCAGGAAATCGTTCTCCTGCGCCACGGTCAGCCGGCGTTCCTCGTCGCGCCACTTGGCAGCAAGCTTCATGACGGTTGCCTGGTCTGCAGGAGAAAGGCGCTTCCACAGCGAACTGTTCACGCACAGCAGGGCAGAGCCCCAGATGTGCCCGCTGAGTGAAAGGTACTTCTGGACTTCGTAGAAAGCGCTGGAGTAGATGATCGCAAAAGGATTCTCCTGGCCGTCGACAACCCCCTGCTGAAGCGCCGTGTAAAGCTCGCCAAAATTGATGGGCATGGGTGATGCACCGAGGGTCTTGAAGGTGTCGAGGCGCATCTTGTCAGGCGTGACACGGATCTTCAACCCAACGAGGTCGGCCGGCTCGGCGATGGGGCGCTTGTTGTTCGTGATATGACGAAATCCGTTTTCCCACCATGCCAACCCGACGACGCCCTTGGCGGCAAGGATCTTCAAAAGCTGATTGCCCAATTCCCCATCCAGAGCGCGGTAGGCCGACTCATGCGTCGGCCAGGCGTACGGAAGCGCTTCAATGCCGAACTTCGGATCGAGTGCCTGAAAGGAGCCTCCGCCGATAAGCCCGCCGTCGACGGTCTGCAGCGCCATGCCCTCGATCATGTCTTTCTCGTTCCCCAATTGGCTGCTGGGGTAGACCTTGACGACGACCCGGCCGTTAGTCGATTTCAGGACCTCAGCCGCAAAGCCGGTCAGGCAGGTGTTCCAGACGTGGTCGGCGTTGAGCACATCGCCGATTTTAATCACGGTTTCGGCAGGAGCCGTGCCCGCAAGAATAGCGGAAGCCAACAACAAAGCGGAAGCAAATACACATAGACGTTTCATACGATGCCCTCCTATTTGAATGGGTATTGTTGCATTTTGTCCGTTATCCCCCCTCCGGGTCGCCGACAACAACGGCCAGGAAGACAAGCGGTTCGCTGCCCGTGTTCCGCAGGCCATGGCGATGTCCTTTCAGCGTAAGAAGCATGTCCCCGGGATTCGCCGGCATTTCGACCCCATCATCGCGGAAAACCCCCGAGCCGGAAACGATCCAATAGATTTCCTCGTTGCTCGCGTGAACATGGTCTCCCACCATGGCGCCCGGATCCAGTTCGATCCGGGATGCCTGATGAAACCGGCTTTTGGGGATTCGCGCGTCCGGGGCTATAGCATGAAGACAATACCCTCCCCCCGAACCGCCCGCAAACGTTTCCCGACGCTCCCGTTTCATATTGTCACTCTTGAATATCATGCGGTCGAATCCCCTATCCGCTGCAAACATCGGAGATTGAAGAACCCATTTTTCCTTTTTGTCATGAATGCTGAAATTCGCGAGGACTGAGGACTATAGAAAGCGGCGATTTGAGTGTCAAGGAAGAAACGCTTCGGACATTCTAAGATAGCTGCAGCAGCCCATCATTGAGGCCTACGCGTAACAGGTGGATTCGGGGGGCGGACCCCATTGTTTAGACAGCCTGATGGCCACGGATTAAACGGGCCGAGGAAATCCTTCGCCGGGAGATTCGGATTCGGCCGGCCAAAAAGGCGCAGAAGTAGGTTCCCATCAACAACCAAGAGGGGGCTTGCCTGCTCGGAAGTCTCCAAATCCAGTTGCATCATTAGGAAAAAATGCTATTGTGAACAAGTCCGTACCCCCACGACCCATGACCGACCCAAGGAGGAGCCGCCCATGCAAAAGCTGTGGTTCTCACTCTGGTTGTGGTCCTCTTTCCGATCCTGCATGATAATTCGAATTAAAATTGCAGGAAGAGTCCAGGTGACCAGCAGTACATAGTCTCGCTGCCAAAAAGACAAAACTTTACGACCAAGCTCAGGCCGTCGCAGGATAATCAGATTGCGGTATTTTGATGCGGGATTATTGATAAAACAATGATGTACGAAGCCGCCTGGCAGGAGCTGTCGGCGAGAATGTTCTTTATGGGTATTGTATCCGGGTGCGAGATGAAGAACAGGTTATAAAGGCGACTTTTCAGCATGTGCAAGAGGCGCTTGGCGATAATGGATTCGGTAATCGACAGCAGGTGAGCCGTCTTTGAGGGCAATGTTTTTTCCACTTGCGGTATTTTCCATTGTCAGGACGCAGCTTGGCTGTGGTTTCAACAGATGCTGAATGAAGGCGATGCGCTAACCGGCGCAAGCAAGCCGACGGTTTGGCGCTCGTGCCCAGTAATTTGGTATTTCGACCAGGAAGAGCATTTTGCCTCGACGGCAGCAAGGGCATGCGGCGATATCGATGCCCGTTAGCCGGCGCATCATGTCTTCGAGACAGGCCAGTGCCGTTTGGGTTGCCGGGGCCAATCCGAGCAAGGCTCTTACGGCGGATAGATTGGCCTGCCGGTTGCGGTTGGCCAAGAACCCATAGTGGCGGATTCTAACCAAGCCCGTGGGCAGGCTATGCAGCAGGAACCTGCGGATAAACTCCACCGCGCTGATGGTAATCGATTCGGTGCGATTTTTCTTTCGATTTTTCGCGCTAAACGTGACCATGCCGTCTTGAAGTGATCGAATGCGGCTGTTGGCGATCGCCACGCGGTGGGTGTAGCGGGCCAGGTAGTCCAGGACCTGCTGGGGGTCTTTAACCGGATCGCGCACACTGACCACCCAGTTTTTGGCAAACAGGGTGTTCTTCAGGGTTTGATACCACTGGGGTTCGCATTTAAGTTTTTCACGCTGGTAGGCGCGGTGCAGAAGCTGCATGAACTTGCCGCGAAAGACCAATGAGAGCGCGCGTTGGTTAAAGAGGTAGTTGCCCTTGAAGGCGACCCAGCGTTTGTGGTGGTCGGCCACAACGCCCCCGGCCACCAGGCAGTGCAGGTGGAAGTGGGCCTGGAGTTTTTGGTCCCAGGTGTGCAGGGTGGCCAAAAATCCGGGGCTGCCACCGAGCTCATTTTTGCCGAAGCGCAGAAGCGTTTGGGAGACGGCGGCAAACAGGCAGTTGAGCATGAGCCTTTTATGATTCAAGATCACGGCATTGAGCTCATGGGGCAGGGTGAAGACCACGTGGAAGTAGTTGACCGGCAGGATCTCCTGTTTGCGTTTGGCCAGCCAGCGCTCCCGGGGCATGTGCTGGCACTTGGGGCAGTGACGATTGCGGCAGGAGTGATAGGCGATGCGCAGGCTGCCGCAGGTGTCGCAGCGCTCCACGCGGCCTCCCAGCTTAGCGGTGCGGCAGTTTAACAGGTCGGAGACGATTTTGAGGTGTTCGGGCCCCAGGCGGTATTGACTCTTGTAGTCTTCAATATGTTTTTGCAGAATATGGGCGATCTCGAGTGCTGGCTTTTTAACTGCGATGAGCGGGGTCATTAGGGCGGTCCTCCTGATTGGCATGCCATTCAATCAGATCCAGCGGACTGGGGACCTTGGAGAGCGTTTCGCGGCTTACGTGCAAATAGATCATGGTGGTGGACAGCCGACTGTGGCCCATTAGCACCTGAATTTTTCGAATATCGTAGCCGGCCTCCAGTAGATGGGTCGCAAAGCTGTGGCGCAGGGTGTGAAGGCCTGCGCCGGTGTTGACCCCGGCCTTGTGGCGGGCCTTTTCGTAGATGCAGCGGATCGTCTCGTAGGACAGGGGTTTGTCTTTTCGTGTTTTAAACGATGAGGGAAACAGGTAAGTTTTGGGCATGTATTTTTTGTAGTAGCCGCGCAGCTCCTGCAGCAGTTTGGTGGAGAGCATCGTGTAGCGGTCTTTGCCGCCCTTGCCGTCCACGACCTTGATGAGCATACGCTGACTGTCGATGTGCTCGGGTTTTAAGGCCGCTACTTCGCTGGCCCTTAATCCGGCCGCATAGGTGGCCATCAGGACCAGACGGTGCTTGAGGTTGTCGCAGGCGCCGATGATGTTTGCGACCTGCTCTTTCGCGAGCACGGTGGGCAGCTTTTGTGTTTTTTTGCGCATGCGGTAACCCACCCGCAGTTTTTCTTCTGCCACGTGGGTGTAAAAAAAGCGCAGTCCGGTGAGCACCAGGCCGCAGCTGTTGGAGGCCCTGGTCTTTTTAAGAAACAGCAGATAATCCTCGATCATCTCGTTGGTGATCGCAGCGGGTGATTGCCGATAGTATCTGGCAAGCCCTGTGACTGCGGCCAGGTAGGCACGCTGGGTGTGCGGGGAGAGGTTCTTAAGCTCCATGGCCCTGATCATCTTCTGACGCAGTTCGCTCATGTGACACCTCCTGGGTGTGGGGTTAAAAAATCCAGGAGGTATCCTTACATGATCAGGGAAAAAAGAGACGAGGAATTAGGCAGGCAACCGTTGCTGGCTGATTATGGCGGGTGGGACAGCTACCGCGAAGCGGTTTCGTACATCATCCGACAAATCACCAGGGCGCTTGATCGGTGATATTTTCATCCACAGCGTAGGGCTCCCATCCGCTAATTTACATTCCATGCCAAAATCCACCTTCTGGCACAGGTGAAGATTATCCATCGAAGTCCAATCCCGACAGCACGGTTGATTCACTACCAGAATCTTATTGCAAAAATGCTGAATTCGGGGATACCATGCACTGCAATACATGTCAGAGTTGTTTGTAGCTATCATTCGATCTATAGCTGGGGAATCTGTATGCTGATAGACACTTGGAAGCAGAAAGCAAAACAGCTCAAGTGTGAAATTCACGCCGTCTATCTCGCGATGAAGGACCCAAGGACACCGTGGTATGCGCGTGCCTTGGCTGCAATAATCATAGGCTATGCTTTTAGCCCGATCGATTTGATCCCCGACCCGATACCTATTTTGGGATATCTGGACGATCTTGTCCTTCTTCCGCTGGGAATCGTTTTGCTGGTCAAAATCATACCATCCGAAGTCCTGCTTGAATGCCGTTCCAAAGCGGCCGCATCTGCTGCCATCAAAAAGCCGAAAAACTGGGTTGCAGGTTCAATCATCATTGCCATCTGGATCGGCCTATTTATTGTGACGGCCCGCTATATATTTCAGGCAATGCAATAATAGCTTTCGCCGGATTTTATTACTGCCATTAAGGTGAAATTTCCTGCACCGACCAAGATTTCAGAATTCTACACGCTATCTATCCCAGGAAATTTGACAGGCTGAAACTGTTGATGTTGACAGCTTATCAAAAGGACGAGTTCTATGTGAAGTCGTTATCCAGCTTCATGGCCAAGCTTGTGTCTGCAGCCACCTCGACTCGCGAAATATCCAGGCTAAAGCACCAGCGAAGCGGGCACCTGTAAGAAGTCCACCTGCGCAGCTGCTTTCATCGCTGGAACTTCTGGGCCGCGCATTCGCGGCTTGAGCCCTTCAAGAAAGCGGCCCAGACGCTGAAGGCCCTTGCGGACAACCCTGCAAGCTACCGCAAATAGGTCTGGAGCACCTGCGGCAGGGCGGCGCGGCACTCCGCGACCGTGCGGTAGCTGTACCCGGCCAGCAGGTTCCCGTTCTCGTAGACGTCGATGCCGGCGGCATACGGCGGCATGGCAAAGAGCGTGTTGAGGATGATCGTGTAGTCCCGGCAGCGGCTTGCCAACAGAATCCCCGCACCCTGCACCAGGCGGGCCGGCGCCGGCCCCGATTCCGGAGCGAAGTACATGGCCTGCAGCACGCTGGGCGGGATGAAGACGGCGCAGACCTGCGGCGGCAGGTCGAGCGCCCGGCTCAATTCCTCGAAGACCGTCCGCTCCTCCGGGGCCAGGGATTGGAAGGTGACCACGCGGCCCGGCACGAGGTAGCCTTCCAGCTTTACGAGCATCTCCTCGAGCAGGCACTGCCAGCCCGCCACCGCCGGGTCCGCGCCATTCCGGAGGCGCTCGGTCTTGCGGGCCTGCGCCGCGTTCAGCTTCTGCAAGAGTCCGGGATCGTCCATTCGGCATCTCAGTTCTTAGTGCAGGGACGCCGAAGCCGACGCCCTCACTGGCTGGTGCGGGTCCCGGGGTCGTCCGGCACGACCCGGAACAGGGCCTTGATGGGCTGGGGGATGGCGCGCGGCCGCCCCGAAGCGGCATCCACAAAGACCCACTCGGTTTCTCCCTGGGCCAGCATACTTTGGTCAGGCTGGCGCAGGAACCGGTACTTTCGCCGGGGGATGCGGGACGGGTATTGGTATATTTGATTCAAAACAGAAACAGGATCGCGTCATGCCGTTCACTGTTAATTTAAGGGGCGATTCAAAATCCTTCCGTATTTCTGACATTAAAATTAGGTTCATCTTGATTATCTAAAAGTGCTTGACAGGATAAAAATGGTCTTTTAAGATCCCGTATAGCCGAATCCTGAGAACTATCGGGAGCGGGGGACCCAGTAATTTAGGGTGAATCGCCTTCAGGCGAGGGGTAACCTCATCGACCCCAGCCCTTCAGCTAACCTCGTAGGTGTCGATGAGGAAAACCTCTGGAATCGAATCGAGGTGTTTCCTCTACAACTTCGATTCTGGAGGTGCAGATTATGCCAAGCCTGCATGTGAAGGCTATCTGGCGCAATTCCTTTCTTTTTCAAATCCCATCGAGTCGCCAAAGAATTCCGAGACACAATTCCCTTTTTCTTTTATTGAGATTTTTTGCAAGCGGACTGGCTTTTTTAGTCCCATTGCTCCTTCCAGTATTCGCATTGGCTGCGGATGTGACCCTGGCATGGGACCCGAATACAGATGCCAACCTGGAAGGATATGGGATCTATTTCAAAAAGGACACTCCCGGACCTCCCTATGATTTGTTCGGGTACGTTACGATTGAAGAACTGAGCGATCCGAACAACCCGACTTTCACCGTAACCGGCCTTGAAGAAGGCTCTCAGTACTATCTTACCGCTACTGCCTATGACAGCGCCGGAAACGAAAGCGGCTATTCGAATTTTGTTTGCGCTGAGATCGGTGGTGACGGGCAAATTGCCTTCTGCGGCAGCGGCGATACCGGCAGTGAACCGGGAGCCGCAGATAGCGCTACGGCAAGCAGCGGCGGTGGCGGCGGTGGGGGCGGCGGGTGCTTTATTGAAACCTCTTTAAACCACCCCAATCCCTTTATCGCAATCTTGGGCATTTTATTTTGCGCGGCGTTTTTATTCATGAAGGTCAAGAGAGGGGGGCGCAAAAAGGCTTTCAAAAAATAGAACCGGGAAGCCATGCTGTTCCGGTTTTCAACCATGAGGTAGCAAGATGCAAGCAATCGTGGAGTTAAAAGCACTTATTTTGGATATGCTCGAGGGCGCTTTTCAAGGGAGTGATGTTAATGCCACTCAGCAGATGGGCGTCAGTATGTCTAGTTCTGTGAAGCGCGAAGGGGTCGTGATCATCCAGAACCAGAATGTCGAGGTGTATGCGCGCATCATGCCCTCAATGGTCAAGATGCTTAAGCTATGTGATGCCTTGGAAGTAAGCTGGCGAAATCAGATCGAAGTGGTGCAGGATCTACAACCCAGGCAGATTCTTGAGCCGGTGGAAGAAGCCGACGCAGATCCGATCGAGGCATGCTGTTCCTGGCTCTATGAGAACCACGTTGGGTGGCAGGACATGCAGGATCTGATGAAGTCCCGCTACCTCGAATACGTTATCGCCCGGTTCAGCACCAAGACCGAGGCGGCCAAATGGCTCGGGGTTGGAGCGACGTATCTTAGTAAACTTTCAAAAACAGCAATGGCTAACTAAAATCGGCTGGTTCGGATGCCACTTGAAATTGCAGTTTTCTGTTTGTGCTTTCTACCCATAGTTAATTTAGTCCAAATTGTCAGTAGACCTTGGCAAGCGAACTTCGGTGATGGAATAGAAATCCCGGCTATTCTTCAAAAGTTGGAGGTATTTATCAGGTGATGGCGAACAGAGCGCAATTCAAGAGAGGGTGGATATGATCTTGAGTGAAGGCGCGGTCGGATAAATTTTTCCTTTGCATTATATCCAACGAAAATTAGTTACCGCCTTTCTGGTTATACTGACAGCTTATTAAAATGACGGGTTCTATGTGAAGTTGTTATCCAGCTTCATGGCCCGACGCCTTGCGGCTGCAGCCACCTCGACCGAAATATCCAGGCTAAAGCACCAGCGAAGCGAGCACCTGTAAGAAGTCCACCTGCGCAGCTACTTCAGCGCTGAAACTTCTTGGCCGCGCATTCGCGGCTTGAGCCCTTCAAGAAAGCGGCCCAGGCGTTGAAGGCCCTTGCGGACAACCCTGCAAGCTACCGCAAATAGGTCTGGAGCACCTGCGGCAGGGCGGCCCGGCACTCCGCGATCGTGCGGTAGCTGTACCCGGCCAGCAGGTTCCCGTTCTCATAGACGTCGATGCCGACGGCATACGGCGGCATGGCAAAGAGCGTGTTGAGGATGATCGTGTAGTCCCGGCAGCGGCTGGCCAACAGAATCCCCGCACCCTGCACCAGGCGGGCCGGCACCGGCCCCGATTCCGGAGCGAAGTACATGGCCTGCAGCACGCTGGGCGGGATGAAGACGGCGCAGACCTGCGGCGGCAGATCGAGCGCCCGGCTCAGTTCCTCGAAGACCGTCCGCTCCTCCGGGGCCAGGGATTGGAAGGTGACCACGCGGCCCGGCACGAGGTAGCCTTCCAGCTTTACGAGCATCTCCTCGAGCAGGCACTGCCAGCCCGCCACCGCCGGGTCCGCGCCATTCCGGAGACGCTCGGCTTTACGGGTATGGGCCGCGTTCAGCTTCTGCAGAAGTCCGGGATCTTCCATTCGGATCTCATCTTATAGGGCGCCGCCGCCGATGCCCTCACCGGCTGGTGCGGGTCTCGGGGTCGCCCGGCACGACACGGAACAGGGCCTTGATGGGCTGGGGGATGGCGCGCGGCCGCCCTGAGGCTGCATCAACAAAGACCCACTCGGTTTCTCCCTGAGCGAGCACGCTGTGGTCAGACTGGCGCAGGAACCGGTACTTTCGCCGGGGATGCGGGACGGGTATTGGTATATTTGATTCAAAACAGAAACAGGATCGCGTCATGCCGTTCACTGTTAATTTAAGGGGCGATTCAAACCCCTGGCAGGTGGACCGAATGAAGGCTCTGTTCGCATTTTTACAACCAATGGCACCTTTGAGATATTGATTTCCATTCCAATTTGAACGCTTTGGAGACATCATCCGACGTATCGCAGAATAATTTTGCCTTGTGATAGATTTAGTATTAGATTCATTTTTGTCGATTTCGGTAAAAATTGCGGTTCCCCCGTGCCCTTTTATTTATTTTGCTGGATTGAATTACCAAATTGTGGGTAAACATTCATGAAAGAAGGATATGTTATTAAATTTTCGACAAGTATTTTTAGAGTGATTCTTGCAATTTTTTGTATTCTAAGTTTTTCCCTGGTGCAAGCGATATCGACTGGTTATACCCAGAGCCAGAACGCTACTGACAGGATAGACCAAATTAAGACCATCCTGCTAAGACCCGATGGATGGAATGTAGATTGGAGCGGACCCAGGGATTCCGGGCAGTCAGAATTTGTATTTGAGGCGCACGGAGATAAGATTGTGGTTAAAATAAAGGATATCACAGCAGATAAACTGAGTTGTAAGCGTGACGTAGCGATTACTTCGACTGTTGTTAAATTTGACGATTGCCAAAATAAAATTGTCACACTCCGATTTGATCCTACCGACGATGTCCTTCCATTTAGAGGCAGAGACTCGGCAGGCCACGAGTTTGTGCTTATCGCCAAAAAATTTACTGAATAGACATAATATTCGAGCGCCGTTATCATGCCAAGATCGACTGTAAAAGAACATGCGGTACTGACAGCGACCCTCACCCTATCCGATTTCTGAAAACGTGAGGTTGAATGCCTCAATCACCGGTAATAGGGGTGGCCCCTGAAAACAGGACGACCCCATTTCATTTTAGGCATACAGGCTTTCAATCCATCTCATGGCCTCGGTGTCGGTGATCTTCCCGAGGTAACACTGGGTCGTCGAAAGATTGGAATGCCGCAGGATCACCTTGCTGACAATTTCGATGGGAACGCCGGAGCGGGAGGCATAGGTAGCAGCATACCGGCGCAAATCGTGGGGCCGGAGGGGAACGCCAACCATTTTTCCGGCCTTGGATACTATCATTCGCGCAGTCTCATAGGAAATCGGGAAAATCCGGTCTCAGGTTGTTGCGGATGAAATTGAAAAACGATGTCAGGCGAGCGAAGCGGATCTTCCGCGTCTGGGGTTTGCGACCGTTGGTGATGCTCTCCAGAAACGCCTGGACAAGATCAACCGTGAATTCCTCCAGTTCCCGGTTGCCATGGTTCCGGCAGAAGGGCGCGATAACCGACTCATAGGATCGCAAGGTGTTTTTTTGAATGCGACCGGCGATAATCCATCCAGATCTTGGCGGCATGGGCTACCTTCATGGCGTACCTCCTTCGGTTTGGGTTTGACATGGATGGGCCTACGGAGGTAAGGATAGGGTATACGGGAATAATCTGCAATAACCCACATCGATACCCTTTATCTGCTAAACCCACCGCGTCTTTAGCCCAAGTCGGGATGCTATATTGGCATGGGTTCCACAAAATCAATACAAGCAAAACCGCCAGTCTTGTATGGAATGTCGGTTCTCAAAGCAGTTTTAAATCAGTAAATTTTACATGCCGCCCATGCTTCCGTTAGTTCCTCGATGATTCTTCGGCATCGTCTGACCCGGTTGGTCCGGCCCGATGCGATAAGGTCTCATCATCTCGCTGTCCTCGTGCTGGACGAAATGGCAGTGCCAAACGTATTGGCCAGGAACCTTGGCAATTTAAACGACTTTGTCTATCGTTACCAAAATGTAAAAAATGATTGTCTGTAATATATAACAATCTAATATTATGATATATTTTTGGTTTTTCAAAAAGATGTCAGAGAAACCTTGACACATAATTGATATTCATTATTTTTTATATTAAAAAATATAAGTAATGTATCTAATTTCAATCATATGCCAAAGGAGGTAACCCATGGAAATTAAGAAATGGGTGCCTGGAAACTGGTTTGAAAAGGAAGAGATGGATACAGGGAAAACCGTTCCTGTTCGGCGGGAAGATGCGCAGGATCAGGGACTTGCGTTCCCGATTGCGCTGCAGAATTTTCACCGCGAATTTGATCGCATTTTTGATCAAGCTTTCCGCGGTATCGGTTTAGCGAAACCCTGGTTGGATGGGGTGCTATGGCCAAGGATGGCCGACGGAATGCTCAAACCGACCTTGGACCTGAGCGCAACCGATAAAGAGTATACCATCGCCATCGAGATCCCGGGTGTGGATGAAAAGGATGTCAAGCTGGAGATTGCTGATAACACCTTGACCATCAGGGGCGAAAAAAAACAGGAGAAGGAAGAAAAGGACAAGAATTTTTATCGAGTGGAAAGATCCTACGGGTCGTTTCAGCGAGTGCTGTCATTGCCTGAAGATGCCGATCAGGAAGCCGTAAAGGCGACCTTTAAAAGAGGTATTTTAACCATTAGCATGCCCAGAAAAGCAATGCCGCAAGCGGGTGTTAGGAAAATCGAAATAAATAGCACCTAAAGGATTAAAGCGACGCACATGTACGATACAAATCTTTTACATCAAAATGAAGGAGGTTGGCCATGATTACGAGAAGAATTTATAATTTTCCGGCAATGGGTTGGCAAAATCCGATTGATGAGATGGAGCGAATGTCAAGGCAACTGAACTTGTTGACCAATGCCATGTTTGGCTCTGCGGGTCTACCGTTTTCGCCGTCAGGAGTATTTCCAGCCGTCAATATCACTGAAGAAGGAAACAATTATTATGTTCGGACCGAGCTCCCCGGCCTAAAAGCCGATGAAATCAATTTACAGGTAAGTGGAAGGAACCTGTCGATCTCCGGAGAGCGAAAAATCCAATCAGAAGGAAAAAATGCCAAATACCATCGCAGAGAGCGCGAAGCAGGCAGTTTCTCAAGGGTTATCGTGTTGCCGGGTGACATCAACGCAGACAGCGTCGAGGCCAACATGGTCAAC
>CAWAUC010000007.1:0-35000 GCA_963785045.1 uncultured delta proteobacterium
AGCCTGCCCGGCCCGGACGGCATAGGTACCATCGCCCTCCGGCGGCCGACGGGATGCTGCTTAGCCCCTGCTGGGGAAGCTGCCGCAACGGTAGCCGCCTTTACCGGAGGAGAGGTTCAAACGGATCCACGGTGCTTTTTGATATGGCCGACTGGCTTACCGCAACCACGGGTCCCACTATGGGTTTATCGAAAGCGGGGTTGTTTTCAGCAAGCTTCAGCCGGGGCTGGCCACGCTGTTCGTGCTGGATGACGGCACGGTGGAGATGAAGACCTGGAGCGCGTCGGATGACGCGTATCTGGCCCGCATAGCGTATGCCCGCCAAAACGGTGTGCCCATCATCGAATTCGATCGGCCGCACAAAAATCGGCACCAGGCCCCCTGGTCGGGCACTGGCTGGAGGGCAACTGGGCGGGATCGAAAGACTTGAAACTACGAACGCTGCGGGCCGGCGCCGCATTGCAGGCAACCGACGGCAGGCGGTTTCTGATCTATGGCTGGTTTTCCACGGCAACCCCCTCGGCGATGGCCAGGGTCTTTCAAGCCTACGGGTGCCGTTATGCCATGCAACTGGACATGAACGCTCTGGAGCACACCTATTTGGCGGTCTACCAAAGGGAAGGCTCAAAGCTGCTCGTCCAGAATCTGATTCAGGGGATGAGTGTGTTGGATAAATCGGTGAGGGGCACTTACGTGCCGCGGTTTCTCGGCTATGCGGACGATAGGGATTTTTTTTATGTCATGAAACGGGAACTGCCCAAGGAGGCGCCATGAAAACCTTGAAGCTTTTATTGGTGGTTCTATTGGCCGTCGGGATCAGCCGCCCGGCGGCGGGTGGCTCGTCGTTGAAGGAACAAAACGAGGCCCTGTTTGCGCAGATTCAACGCGTCCACGGTTTGACGGACAAACAGATGCAAACCATCCGGGCAATTTTTGCAGCGTCCGGAGTCATCGGCCAAGGCAACCCGGCCATAACCGAGCATCCGGCAACCCCGCAAGAATGCGAAGAAAAGCTCAGCGAACGGAAGGTTCGCTACGAAAATCCTGAATTTAAAAGGATTTGCGGGGCCGACCACATGGCCCCACTTTACGACCCGGCCACTGAAAAACCGGAAAACGCAAAGGTGTGCATCGATCAGTTCGAGTTCCCGGATATCCCCGTGCCTATCCCGTGGTCTGGGTGCGGGCGCGCGAGGCCGCACAGATATGTGCCGCCATGGGCAAACGCATCTGTGACGCTCATGAATGGGAGGGCGCCTGCGCCGGCAGGCTCGAACCACCGGATTACCGCTTTGACCTGGCTCGCGGAGTCAGCCCCGACGAGGGGGTTCGCCGTATGCGGGCGGCGCACAACCAGGCTTACGAAAAAAGCAAAACCTGGAGCTACGGCCCGGAATATCGCAAGGGAGTCTGCGGGGCCGCCAGCTTCAAAACCCCGGGCTGTCCGGGCGGCAACTGGGCCAAATGCGGGTCAAATACGTATCCGTCCGGTTTCTTCCCGGATTGCAAGAGCCCCCTGCAGGTCTACGATCTGAATGGAAACGCCGCGGAGCACATGAATCTGCCGCTCAACGAAAACCAGATGGCAAGCCGCGGCAGCAAAGAACTGGGCTACACCGAGATGAAGGGCAGCTGGTTCATATTCGATACGTACCGGGCGCATGAAGATTGGTGCCGCTGGCGCGCGCCCTTTTGGCATGGCAGCCGGTGATGGACCCCGACAGCCACCATAATTACCACCTCGGATTCCGCTGCTGCAAGTCGCTTGAATAGCGAGGATCGCCGGCAAGGGCCGACAGACGCCGTTTGCGGATGGACACTGTTTAGCGGCCGGCAGGGATGCCAGCCGGTCTGCGGTTCACCGGGCAGAGCGCCTAACATCTCGCGCACGTTGTGAACCACGCCTTCCCGGCTGAGGACCTTTGCCAGGTTCGGGTCTTCCAAGACATCGTAAATCGATCGAAATTTTCCCTCGATCCACACGGTATCACTGACAAGGCGAATTCCGTGGCTGTTCGGCATAGCACCGCCGTGCACCGTACTGAGCGGCTGGATCGGGTCGCCGGCGCACAGGTGCCACCCGTAAATGGCGATTCTGTCCTGCTTTTGGAGCAGCCGATTGGTAATCACCACATCTTTTTTGTGGCCGGAAACGAGCACTCCCAGCGGAAATGACGGAAACTCGTCAAAGATCTGGAAGATTTTTTCTGAAACCGAGGGTGGTAGGCGGTCGCAATTCTCTATCCGATCTGCTGAAGCCTGTGGCGTCTGCAATGCCAATTCCCCGATGGGAGGACCATCACCGGAACGGTTTTTGTGATGCCGGATTACCTCGCCATCGGCTCGGATGAGGACTTTTTGCGAATTCCGATGAACCTGCACACCGCCGCCGCCGTAGCATCCCAATTCGGCTTCATCCTGCCGACGCCGAAGATCGTCGATGCCATTTATGACCAATCGGCCTACCATTTCAAGCCACAGCCCATGTTGGCCGGCCCGCGAATGCGATCGACTTCGTATTATTGGGCGCATGACCAGAAAATAAAAGAACAGCGCCGCCTTTATGACATCCCGCTGGGAGTGCTCGTTTCCGGCCACAAAAAAGATGTGGTGATTACCAATCGGCTGCTCCAAAAGCAGGACAGAATCGCCATTTACGGGTGGCACCTGTGCGCCGGCGACCCGATCCAGCCGCTCAGTACGGTGCACGGCTCGTGCTATGCCGACTACAGCCACGGAATTCGCCTTGTCAGTGATACCGTGTGGATCGAGGGAAAATTTCGATCGATTTACGATGTCTTGGAAGACCCAAACCTGGCAAAGGTCCTCAGCCGGGAAGGCGTGGTTCACAACGTGCGCGAGATGTTAGGCGCTCTGCCCGGTGAACCGCAAGACCGGCTGGCATCCCTGCCCGGCCGCTAAACAGTGTCCATCCACAAACGGCGTCTGTCGGCCCATGCCGGCGATCCTCGCTATTCAAGCGACTTGCAACAGCGGAATCCGAGGTGGTAATTATGGTGGCTGTCGGGGTCCATCACCCGGCTGCCATGCCAAAAGGGCGCGCGCCAGCGGCACCAATCTTCATGCGCCCGGTACGTATCGAATATGAACCAGCTGCCCTTCATCTCGGTAAAGCCCAGTTCTTTGCTGCCGCGGCTTGCCATCTGGTTTTCGTTGAGCGGCAGATTCATGTGCTCCGCGGCGTTTCCATTCAGATCGTAGACCTGCAGGGGGCTCTTGCAATCCGGGAAGAAACCGGACGGATACGTATTTGACCCGCATTTGGCCCAGTTGCCGCCCGGACAGCCCGGGGTTTTGAAGCTGGCGGCCCCGCAGACCCCCTTGCGATAGTCCGGGCCGTAGCTCCAGGTTTTGCTTTTTTCGTAAGCCTGGTTGTGCGCCGCCCGCATACGGCGAACCCCCTCGTCGGGGCTGACTCCGCGAGCCAGGTCAAAGCGGTAATCCGGTGGTTCGAGCCTGCCGGCGCAGGCGCCCTCCCATTCATGAGCGTCACAGATGCGTTTGCCCATGGCGGCACATATCTGTGCGGCCTCGCGCGCCCGCACCCAGACCACGGGATAGGCACAGGGGATATCCGGGAACTCGAACTGATCGATGCACACCTTTGCGTTTTCCGGTTTTTCAGTGGCCGGGTCGTAAAGTGGGGCCATGTGGTCGGCGCCGCAAATCCTTTTAAATTCAGGATTTTCGTAGCGAACCTTCCGTTCGCTCAGCTTTTCTTCGCATTCTTGCGGGGTTGCTGGATGCTCGGTTATGGCCGGGTTGCCTTGGCCGATGACTCCGGACGCTGCAAAAATTGCCCGGATGGTTTGCATCTGTTTGTCCGTCAAACCGTGGACGCGTTGAATCTGCGCAAACAGGGCCTCGTTTTGTTCCTTCAACGACGAGCCACCCGCCGCCGGGCGGCTGATCCCGACGGCCAATAGAACCACCAATAAAAGCTTCAAGGTTTTCATGGCGCCTCCTTGGGCAGTTCCCGTTTCATGACATAAAAAAAATCCCTATCGTCCGCATAGCCGAGAAACCGCGGCACGTAAGTGCCCCTCACCGATTTATCCAACACACTCATCCCCTGAATCAGATTCTGGACGAGCAGCTTTGAGCCTTCCCTTTGGTAGACCGCCAAATAGGTGTGCTCCAGAGCGTTCATGTCCAGTTGCATGGCATAACGGCACCCGTAGGCTTGAAAGACCCGGGCCATCGCCGAGGGGGTTGCCGTGGAAAACCAGCCATAGATCAGAAACCGCCTGCCGTCGGTTGCCTGCAATGCGGCGCCGGCCCGCAGCGTTCGTAGTTTCAAGTCTTTCGATCCCGCCCAGTTGCCCTCCAGCCAGTGCCCGACCAGGGGGCCTGGTGCCGATTTTTGTGCGGCCGAATCGAATTCGATGATGGGCACACCGTTTTGGCGTGCATACGCGATGCGTGCCAGATACGCGTCGTCCGACGCGCTCCAGGTCTTCATCTCCACCGTGCCGTCATCCAGCACGAACAGCGTGGCCAGCCCCGGCTGAAGCTTGCTGAAAACAACCCCGCTTTCGATAAACCCATAGTGGGACCCGTGGTTGCGGTAAGCCAGTCGGCCATATCGAAAAGCACCGTGGATCCGTTTGAACCCTCCGGTAAAGGCGGCTACCGTCCGGGCGGCTTCCACGGGGCTGACCATCCCGTCGGCCACCAGAGGGGCGATCGTGCCGATGCCGTCCGGGCCGGGCAGGCTCGGGATCTTCATTTGAGGCAGGATCCGCTCGGACCAGTCCACCCGCGGATGATCGGTGCCCAGGGAAAAGCCCAGATTGAACCGTTGCAGATCGAAGGCCACCAGGTACACCAGTGCCCCCGCTTCGACGCTGTCCAAGGGCTTGACGAGGTTGGGATAGCTTTGAAGGATCGCGGGGGCAACCGCTTCCGGTTGAATCAAGCTCACAAAAATGCCCGGATTGCCCTTGGCGGCATACCACTGGCCGAGAAGCATGCCTTTCACCGGCTCCTCCAGCGGGATCCCCAAGTCCACCGGCACCACGGGCCGGCCGGCGTACTCGGAATCGACCTCGGCCGGTGCGGGTGATTGCGGCAACCGCTGCGGCCTTTCCGCAACCGACCCGCTTGCCATGCGGGCCTCCGCGCGATAGGCATCCTGAAAAAAAGTGTCCCGCACGAAACCGACGATGGCGTCTCCGCCCGGAAGCGTGTCCCGCAAAAAGTCCGTCACCGCCTCGATCGCGGTGCGATGCCCCTTGACCGGATTGCGCAGGTAAAGCCGTTCCTCGCACAGCGGTGCGTACGCCTGATGGGTGCCTCGGGCAGCCTCCAGTTCACCGCCTGAAAAAGGCTGCCATAGCGGACAAAGAACGGTTTTTGAATCTTCTGCGAGGACCAGTCCGTTCGGTGCTTTTTCGTCGAGAAGAACCTGCTGGCGCCGGGGGAAGGGATTTTCCAGATGATATTCCTGCGTCGCCGCATGGCCCTCCCGGCTGATCTGCAGCAAATACCAGTGGTTGACATAGGGGTTCAGGTTGATCAGCGTGATCTCGGCTTTTTTCCCGTCCGGTCGATCGAGAAAAATCGAATGGGCGGTGCGAAACTGCTGCAGATCGATAATGCTCTTCGGCCGCTCCGCCTGATAGGCTTGCACCTGGCTCTCGCTCACGGCCAGGTCGGCGTCCGCCGGGCCCGGGCGGCCCCCATCGACCAGCAGGGCCGTCAGGAGGGCCCAGATGCAGAACAAAGCTCTCCCGCCGAGGTTGCCGCCTTTGACGACGCAGCGCTTCATAGCTTTCAATTTTGCCGGATGAGGTGCGGCGAGCGCAATGAAGCGTTCTGCATTCATGGCGTTCCAGGTGCGTGCGGCTGTTCTCACAGCTTAAGCCGCTTGAAAATCGACTCCGGCAGGGTTCGGATCAGCCGCATGATGGGCGACCAGAACCACGGCAGGTAGACGACATCTTGCTTGTTTTCAATGGCGGTATAAATGCCGGATGCGATCCTTTGCGGAGCCAGACCAAAGAATCCCTTTAGGGAAAGCGGCCGTCATGGGTGTAATGACCCAGCCGGGCTTGATCGTCAGCACGTGCACGCCGCGGCGATGCAGGCGGTTGCGAAGCCCCTGCATAAAAACCGATATGGCCCCCTTGGCCGCGCCGTAGACGTAGTTGGACTGTCTGCCGCGGTCTCCGGCCACCGAGCCCAGAACGGCGATGGTGCCGAACCCCTGGGCTTCGAATCGATTGGCCAGATGCGTCAACAAGGACATCACCCCCAGCGCGTTGATCTCGAATGCCCGGTGGGCCGCCTCGAAGGATTCTTCGCAGGATTTCTGATCGGGCAGGGTCCCGTGGGCGATCAGGGCCGTATCCAAACCGCCCAATGCCTCAAAGGCCGCGTCCACTAGAGGCGTGATGCCGGTCGAAATCCAGAGCATCCGCCACGGCCGTGGCCACCTCGACGGCACCGCGCACCCGCAGATCATCGGCCAAGGCCTCCAGTTGGTTCCTATCTCTTGCTGCCAGAAAAAAACGGCTGCCGCTGGCTGCGAACCGGCGTGCCGTGGCCTGGGCGATCGCCGAGGCTGCTCCAAATATAAAGATGCGGCGCATGGTCATCCTCCGGTTACACGTCTCCAAAAACTGGAGGAAAATTTAGGGTCCCGGAAGCTTTCCAACTCCTGCCACTGCGGGAAATATCTCTTGAAACTGGCTGCGGACATGCGTGCGTCCTTGTAGGGATTCACCGCACCGCCTGCGGACAGCACGATCTCGTCCAGGGAATCCAGGAACCTCAGCGTCATGCGTCCGTGGTGGAAGAAATCGAGAGCGACGGTTACCCCTGGTCGCGGAAAGGACATCAGGCCGGGCGAGCGGCGGTCCCCAAAAATTTTAAGCACCCCGAAAAAGGAATCAATCCCCCGCTGAGCGGCGCGACCCATGATCTCCCGCAGGGCACTTCGCCCCTCGGCCACAGGCACCACGCACTGGTATTGCAGGAACCCGCGGGGGCCGTAGAGCCGGTTCCAATGCCGAATTCCGTCCAGCGGGAAAAAAAACTGCTCGTAATGTTCGAACCCGCCGCTGCGGGTTCTTGATTGCATCCGATAGTGAACGTTGTTGAACACCCGCACGGCCATGCGATTGATCAGGGGCAGCGGTGGATCCAGCGGGATGCCGATCCGGCGACGCGGGGGATGCACCGCAGCGACATTCGGGACGGCGTGGTTTCCCGAAATAAAAAGGCCTCTTCCGAGCTGTCTGCCCCGAGCCATGCAGTCGATCCAGGCCACCGTGTAGTCGAAGCGCCTGTCATTCTCCCTGCACAATTCGAAAAACTCATCCAATCCCGCAAACCGAACGGTCTCCACTTCCATGGCCGGGCCGTTCATCCGTTTCAAGGCGATCTCGGCCCAAAGGATAACTCCGGTCAGCCCCAGCCCGCCGATCGTCGCTTGGAACCATTCCTGATTTTCAGTGGGGGAGCACAAGAGCCGGCGGCCGTTCGAACGCAGCAACTCCAGGCGGCGGACATGACATCCGAAGGTTCCGGCACTGTGATGGTTTTTTCCATGGATGTCGTTGGCGATGGCCCCGCCGACGGTTACGAATTTGGTTCCCGGGACCACCGGAGGAAACCACCCCCGAGGTCCGGTGAACGACAGGATCTCGGCCAGCAGCACGCCGCTTTCGCATCTCAGGATGCCTTTGTCCGGATCGAACCCGATAAAACGATCCAAGCCTCGGGCGTCCAACAGCACCCCTGCCTCATTGAGACAGCTGTCGCCGTAGGATCGCCCGTTTCCAAAGGGTAAGTAGCTGCCCGGCGCACCCGCCGGGATCGGCAACGGCTGCGAACGCCAGCGAAGCCGGGTGGCCGATTGCTCGAACTGGGGGTAGCGTCCCCACGAATGGTAGCGTTTGTGCATGACTCAAATCGCAACGATCATTAAAATTGCCATCGCGCCGATGGCAAACAGGCTGATCCGATCCCGCAGGGCAAAAACCAAAGGGTCGTCCAGCATCTCTCCCCGATGGGCAATAATCCAAATGTACCATATCCAAAAGAGCAAAATCGGGCATACCAGCCAGATGGCCTGCTGGCGGCCATAGTAAAGCTGCGCCGGACCACTGGTGATGTAAAGCACCAGCACCAGCACCGCCACGACACCGCTGGCAACCCCAATCGCCGGCAGCAGTTCCGCGTCGCTTGCCCGGTAGCCCCGGGCACGGGCATTTGGGCCGTGCTCCATTCGCATGATCACAAGCTCCGCATAGCGCTTGACCAGCGCCAGGCTGGTGAACAGAAACATGGAAAGCGCCAGCAGCCAAGGGGAGGGCCAGATGGCAGCGGCCGCCGAACCGGCCATCATGCGCATCGTGAAAAGGGCTGCCAGGACAATCACATCCAAAACGATCAGCCGCTTCAACCACATCGAATACGCCAGTGTCAGCGCATAGTATATTGCCACCATGATCAGAAACGAGCGAGGCAGGAAAAGTCCGATCCCGATGCTCAGACCCAGCAATGACGGTATCATCCAAAGGCCTGCCGCCAACGGCAGAACACCGGAGGCAAATGGCCGGTGCCGTTTGATGGGGTGCCGGCGATCATCCGGCAAATCCAGAAGGTCATTTAGAACGTAGACGCTGGAGGCGCACAATCCAAACGAAACGAAGGCAAGACAGGTCGAGGCCAGCAGACTGATCTCGTTGAACCGATGCGCCGCCACCAGAGGTACGAACACCAGCACATTTTTCAGCCACTGGTAAATGCGCAACGATCGCAGGCAGGTCCTCCAATCGGCGTTGGCGCGTTCAAACGTTCGTTCCACGTTTGACAATTGACCGACGGCGGATTGAATGCTGCCCGACGAGCCGACCACGAAGGCCCGGCGGGCGGCGCGCCAGACCACCAGGTCTTTTCGGCTGTTGCCGACGTAATCAAACCCCCCGACTCCGAATTCCTTTACCAGGCGGTCTCTTTTTCTGACACCGGTGAGATTTGTTTTTCCATCGCTGGCCAGCACCTGATCGAAGATATGCAAATAATCCGCAATCTGCCGAGCGATATTCTCATCGGTCCCCGTCGCCAGAATCAAAGGCCTGTTTTCTTCCTGGTGCTGGTTTCGCAGGTAAAATAGAAGACTCATATGGTACGGCAGACTGCTCACATCCATCGCGACACGACGGGCAATCTGCTTTTTCAAGTGAGCCACACTGCGCAGCAGCCAGACCAGCATGGCGAAAATATACAGGGGATTGCACTTGACCAGGATAAGGGCGGACTCCATCAGCGAATCCGAAAGGACCAACGTACCGTCAAGGTCGACCGCCAGGGGAATCGTGGACCCAGAGGCCTCGAAGTGGCCTCCGGCGGCGCTCTCTTTACTCATTATCACGGCGGCTCAGTGAATTCATGAAAAATTCCCACGATGCAGACCCCAGCGGGCCTCTAAGTGAATCGACAGAATCGCTCAAGTTAGGTTGCAGTTTAACCCGGAACTGTTCCGAACTTCAATAGAAAAGGGAGGGTTATATATTCTCTCGCACCTCGGCGTTTTTCCTTGAAAGCCTATCCCGGGCAATGGCTTTAAACACCCAGGCGGTCTACAGGTTCGCTGTTTGAAACAGCCAGAGTCCAAAGGGTCCAGGAATCATCGCGACGGCGGGAGGAGATGACCCGGAACCCTTGGACCCCGGCTACCCCGCTTTTGCACCCTGTTGAAGCCGGGATGGCCACCGATACGATGCTATTTCGTGTCCATCCAGAAATGGTGGATTTCGGTTCAGGCCAAGGCCGCAGCGATTTTGCAGCCGCAGGCGTAGTCCGTCTACGTCGAGGATTGCAAAGAGCGAGAACGCCGGCCTGGGCCGAAAGATGCCGTTTATGGATGGACACTATTTCAGTGTTTGACGACCAGGACCGGCCGCTTCGATTTGTGGACCACCGCTTCGGCCACCGAGCCTACAAACAGTTTTTGCAGCCCGCGCGCGTCATGCGAACCCATCACCACGCCGGAGACATCTTCCTCCTCTTCGAGCTTGAGAATCTCCTGAGCCGGATGCCCACTGCGGGTGACGACCTTGACGTTGAACCCCCCGGCCTGGAGTTCCCTTTCCGTGGCCTGCAGCGCATCCCGGGTTTCTTGGCAGATTTTGGATTTGATCTGCTGGACGCGCTCGTTTGAGATTAAATGCTCGATCTTCTCAAGCGCGTCCCCATCGGTGACATGCAGGACGACGACCTCGTTCAAGCCGTTGTGCTTCAGCTGTTTGATGTAATCCATGGCCTTCGAAGAGGTCTCCGAAAAATCCGTAGGAAAAAGAATTTTTGTAAACATAGCTCCTCCTCTTGCCTTCACTTGACGACCGTCACGAGGACCTGGTCCCCGAAATCGTCCACGACGGTTTTCTTGATGTGCAGCAGTTGGGTCCATTTCCGGAAGGTGCCCACGAAAACGATGACCATAAGGGCCATGATGACCACGGAAAAGGCGACCAACAGATAGTTGCCCTTTGGCAAATAGTTGTCCACAATGTTCTCGTAGCCGGCCCACATGGTGATCACGGCCATTACGACGCCAGGGATAGCGGTGATGCCGGCATAGCGGGCCTTGTTCATGCGGATGAGCATGGTGGTCGTGATGATCAGGGCGCTCGAGGCGAGCAGTTGGTTGCTCATGCCGAAGAGCGGCCAGATGGTGGTGATGTCGCCGGTGTAGACCAGATAGCCCCAGGCCGCCGTGAAAAGGAAGCTGGTGATGATGATACCGGGAAACCAGCCCTTTTCGTTGAATTTAGGAACATAATGGCCGATCATTTCCTGCAGGAAGAACCGGCCCACGCGGGTCCCCGTGTCCACGGCCGTCAGGATGAACACGGACTCGAACATGATGGCGAAGTGGTACCAATAGGCCATCAGGCCTTTCATCAACGGCACCGCGTCGAAGACATAGGCCATGCCCACCGCCAAGGACACCGCGCCGCCGGGACGGCCCTGGAGAACTTCACCGACCTCCTTTGACAAAATCGGCAGATCCACGATGTTCATGCCGAGTTTTTGGAAGGCCGCCGGGGCCGAGTTGATGGCAAAATAATCCGCCGGAACCAGCACGCAGGCTGCGATCAGCGCCATGATGGCGACAAATCCTTCGGTCAGCATGGCGCCGTAGCCGATAAACAGGACGTCCCGTTCGCTGCCGATCATCTTGGGCGTTGTGCCGGAGCCGATGATGGCGTGAAAGCCGGATAGGGCGCCGCAGGCAATGGTAATAAACAAGAAGGGAAAGACCTTGCCGGGGATGACCGGCCCGCCGCCGTTGACGAAGGAAGTGATCGCCGGCATCTGCAGTACGGGGTGCATGAAGACAATGCCGGCCGCCAGCATGGCGATGGTGCCGAGCTTTAAGTACGTGGACAGATAATCGCGAGGACAAAGCAGCATCCAGACCGGCAGCACCGAGGCCACAAAACCGTAGACCGGGATGATCAACGCAATTTGTTTTTTGCTAAGAGTGAAAATGGCCGAGAGCGTCGGGTTGGCCACCACATACGGACCGGCCACGACCGCTGCAAAGAGAAGAACGACGCCGATGATGCTCGCACCCAGGACATCCCCTTCGCGCCAGACGTGGAGATATATCCCCATCAGGAAGGCGATCGGCATGGTCGCAAAAACGACGAAGGTGCCCCATGGGCTCGAAAACATGGCGTTGACCACCGCTATGGACAGCCCCGCCAGGGTCAGGAGCAGAATAAAGAGAATCGCTATGGCAGCGACCATCCCAATGCCCTTGCCGATCTCGGTTTCGGCGATCTGGGCCAGGCTGTGGGCGTTGTGCCGGACCGAGGCGAAGAGGACCACCATGTCGTGCACGGCGCCGGCCACTACGCAGCCGATGATGATCCAAAGGGCGCCCGGCAGGTAACCGAACTGGGCGGCGAGGACCGGACCGAGCAGGGGCCCTGCGGCGGCGATCGCGGCGAAGTGATGGCCGAAGAGAACGTATTTGTTGGTCTTAACATAATCGATGCCGTCGGCGAGACTGACCGCCGGGGTCTTGTTTTGCGGGTTCACTCCCAGCACCTTTGTGGCAATGAACAGACCGTAGGTGCGGTAGCCAATGGCAAAAACGCACAACGAAACGAAAACCAGGGTCAGCGCGTTCATGGGACGTCCTCCGTGAGTGGGTTTGGTTATCGCCCTGGGGCATGATGTTGCCCGGTGACATCCCCCACGGCAAGGACTATGCCATGCCATCGCTATAATTAATTAACTATTTTATATTATTTAAAAAAGTTATAAATGGCGGGATCTGGCCGGGGGCGGCAAGCGGCCTGCGTTGTGGCGATTACGCCCTGCCGGCCCGCAAGTTGACTGCTAACCTTTTGAATTCCAGATAAAAATAGGTGCGGGGATAAAATGGTTTAACATGGGGTTAAATCAACCCATGAGTTTTCATTTTGATGAAGAGGGTCTTGCGGTCGATTTTGAGGGCCGCAGCGGTTTTACCACGGTGCCAGCGCTGGTGCTCAAGGCATTTCTCGATAACCGTACGCTCGAATTGGGTCATGGCCTGATTCAAGCTCTGGCTCTGATCAACCGCCGGCAAAGACTGCGCGCTTGCGGCATCAGCGGGAGCGTCAAAGAAATCCAGCTTCTTGATGGCCAGATACCGGCGCAGGACATTCTGCAGCTCGCGGATGTTGCCGGGCCAATCGTACTTGTAGAGAGCCTCCAGCACTTTTCCCGGCAGCGCCGGCAGCTTTTGTTCCCCTGTGAACTGTCTCAGGAAATGATCCACCAACAGGGGGATGTCTTCCCGCCGTTCCCTCAAAGGGGGCAGGGTGACGGGGATGATGTGGATGCGGAAGAAGAAGTCCTCCCGAATGCGGCCCGCTTTGACCATCTCGCGCAGGTTGCGGTGGGTGGCGGCGATGACGCGAAAATCCGAGCGCCGCGGGCGGCTGTCGCCGACCGGGAAGTAACCGCCGCCCTCGATGGCCCGCAGAAGCTTGACCTGCATTTCCAGGCTCAGTTCGCCCACCTCATCCAAAAACAGGCTGCCGCCGTTGGCGATGTCAAGGTAGCCGTGCGTGTCGGCGTGTGCTCCGGTGAAGGCGCCCTTGCGGTGACCGAAAAACTCGCTTTCCAGAAGGTGCTCGGGGATGGCGCCGCAGTTCACCGGGACAAAGTCGCGGTCGTTGCGACGACTGAGATTGTGGATGGCGCGGGCGACCAGTTCCTTGCCGGTTCCCGACTCGCCATAGATGATCACGCTTACCTGGTTTGCCGCCGCCTGGTTGATGCTCTCGTAGACCGACTGCATGGCGGCGCTCTTGCCGATGATGTCGCCGAACCGATAACGCTCCTTAATGGAGGCGCGCAGGCGGATGTTCTCCCGGGTCAAGTGCTCGGCCTGCTCCTTGATCTCCCGTTCCTTTGACCGGGCCACGGTAACGTCCTCGATGAAGCCGTCCAGATGGGTCACCTTCCCGTTGCGGTCGCGCACGGCACGGATGTTGAGGGAGGCGGTGATGACGCTGCCGTCCTTGCGCTGCAGTTCGGCCTCAAACCGCGACAGCCCGTCGTCCCCCTCGACAGCCGCCATGATCTCCCGCCGCCGCTCAGGAGCCGCGTAGAACTGGTTGTGGATGTCCTTGATCGAGGAGGTGAGGTTCTCCGGGGAGTCATAGCCCAGAATCTCGGCAAAGGCGGGATTTACCCGCAGAAACCGCCCCTCGATGCTGGACTGAAATATCCCCAGGGCTGAATTGTCGAAAATGCTTTGGAATTCCTCGGCGCGGGCGCGCAGCTCATCGACGGTCTCACCCAGACTATTATTTGTATCGCCACTCTTTTTCGCAGCCATTTCCTTCTCACCTCACTCTTTTTTGCGGAGGCATTCACGCCGGAGTCCATTCTACAGGGTGAATGATACCTTTTATGGGGCTTTTTTACCATAGCAATAGAATGCGATGCAAATGCAAAATGTTACTCCTCCCTAAGCTACCGGCTGGGGCGGTTACTCCCTAAAAACCCTGTTTAGCACCAAGACAAAATCAAACCCTCGATTTATTTAAACCGAAACGAAAACAGATAGCTACACTGAAAAAAGAGGTATTGGCACATTGCTTGCCAATGAACAAAGCCAAGAACCGATCACTCGAACTGAAGGTGATATGATGAAAGTGCTCCTTGCGGAAAGCGATAAGCAGGCGGCGGAAGGATTAAAACTCGCGTTGGAAATGTGCGGGTGTCACGTCATGTATGCCTCTACCGCTGAGAAGTGCCTTGCTATTGCACAACAAAATGACGTGGGCATGCTCCTGATCGATCTTTCGCTGCCGGGACGGCGCGGCATGGACTGCGAAGAGGTTATCCGCCGGCTCAAGGACATGAATTGGGATATAAATGTCGTAACTATGGCGAGTGAGAATACCCGCGAGCTGGAACACCGGATACGCAGACACGGCATTCTCTGCTACCTTACCAAGCCGGTCCTGCCAAGCCTGGTTCGGGAGATGGTTCTGCATTTAAGAGAAAGAAAAAGAGTCGCTGATTCCAACATGGTTCACCGACCACGGCCATAAACGGGGATGCGCCTTGAAAACGGCTCAACTCGTCTCGGAGTGAAAGGCTTTGAATTTTTCTAACCAACGAACATGAAGGAGGAAGAAATGGAAATGTATAAGTGGGATCCCTGGTGGGAGAACGATTGGCCGGTCAGCAGTCTTTCCAAGGCCCGGCCGAATGACACGACGGATGCGCCGGTGGCCATTGATGAAAACAACAGCGAATATATCATCAAGGCCAAGATTCCGGACTTCCGGAAGGAAGAGATCGACGTCACCATCGACCATGGGGTCTTGAAGGTTCTTGGCGAGCACGATGAGGCGGACCTCACGGGATATAGCGATTCGTTCGGTGTGAAACCGTGTCACTGCAGCATCTCTCGAACCTTCTCGCTTCCGGACAAGATCGATGTATCCGGTATCAGGGCAACGATGGCGGATGGATGGCTGAAACTCGAAATACCCAAGGCCAGCGGCGTCAATGACCAAAAGATAAAAGTGGTAGTTCACTAGCGCAATGCGAGCCCTCCGATGCAAAGGGTTCATCAGCGGGCTCGCTTTTTTTCAATTTCATCTCAGCCGATCGACAACCACGGAGCGCCCAGTTTCCTAAGTCGATTTAATGCCTCAAAGACCCGTGGCCCAAACACTGGAATGACCTGTCTTTGTCCCGCCCTCTCAGACAAGGGTTAGAAGAAGCCTGCCAAAGAGAAGGGATTCCCCACGCGCATCATGCAGCCTCATGGCCCGGCGCTTTGTGCCTGCAGCCAGCTCGACTCGTGAAACACCCGGGTTACGCGGGCCGGAAAACGCAATTCTACTCCAATTGATGGGCTTTTCCTGGCCTTTGCGGTTTGAAACAAAACAGTGTATAAGTGAAAACGGATGGGATGAAAATTGAGCATCTCCCTGAAGGCGTTTGACCCCCTGAATGCACTATTATCTTGATGATAAAAAATAAAACGGGGGCCGATAAAGCCCCCGTTTTTATTTGATTTTGTGGTCGGGGCGAGTGGATTTGAACCACCGACCCCTTGAACCCCATTCAAGTGCGCTACCAGGCTGCGCCACGCCCCGACACGACGGTGCATGTACCACCTTGCCGGAGCCGTGTCAAGAAAGGATGAACGCATGCGTCCTGTCCGGCCCGAAGACCTGGCGCCTGGAAGGCCCGCGCCGCTTCTGCCGCGGCGGTTGCGGCTCGGGTCGGTGATCGGCGTCGTGGCGCCGGCGAGCCCGTTCGAGCGCGATGTGCTCGATCGGGGGATGCGGGCGTTGCGCGAGATGGGATTCGAGGTTTATTTTTCCGAGGACCTGTTTGATTCGTGCGGCTACTTGGCGGGTTCGGACGAACACCGTGCCGCCGCCTTCAACCGGCTCGTTGCGGACCCGGAGATCGATGCCATCATGTGCGCGCGGGGCGGGTACGGCTCGCTGCGCATTCTGCCGCTTCTGGACTATGCCCGGGTGGCGGAACAGCCCAAGGCGGTCATCGGCTTCAGCGACGTTACGGCGCTTCTGTGGGCCTTGTACTCCCGCTGCGGTCTGATCGGCTTCCACGGTCCGCTGGTGACGACGCTGGCCGACGCCGCCCCGGCCGACCGCCGTGCGCTGTGGGATGCCGTCGCCTCCGAGGAGCCTCTGCGCCTGCGTTTCGAAACCGCCGCCGCCATCCGGCCGGGACGAACCCGCGCTCCGGTGGCCGGCGGGAACCTGACGACCCTCTGCCACCTGCTCGGGACGGCCTATGCGCCGGCATTCCGCGACCACATCGTTTTCCTGGAGGACCGCGGCGAGGCCCTCTACCGCATCGATCGCATGCTGACTCAGATGAAAATGGCCGGCTGCTTCGACGGCATGCAAGGCCTCGTGCTGGGGAGCTTTAAAGACTGCGGGGCACGGGAGGACGTCTGGCGCGTTGTCACGGAGGTATTCGCTGATGCGCAGTGGCCCATTCTGGCCGGGGTCGACGCCGGCCACTGCGGGCCCAATGTCACCATCCCTTTGGGGGTGGAGGCGGCCCTGGACGCCGAAGACCGGACGCTCGTGTTTGAAAGAGCCACGGTGGATTGAGCAGGGTTCCTGAAAGATAGAAGTGCCTAAAGTTGGAAGTGCCTAAAGTGCCTAATATTGACCGGATGCCGAGCCCCGGAGACCCAAACCCTCGCGGCGCCATGGCTGATGTGGACCGTCTTATGCGGCAGGCCGTGGCGGATTCGGTTTTTCCCGGCGGGGTGATCCTGGTCTCCCGCGAGCACCGGGTGCTCTTCTGCCGCGCTTACGGACACGCCAACCGGGTGACGCGCCGCACCATGACGAGCGCCACACTTTTTGATCTCGCCTCTCTCACCAAGCCGCTGGCAACCACCCTCGCCGTCATGCTGCTCCACCAGCGCGGACGGATCGATGTGACAGAAGGCGTGGGGAGCGTGCTGCCGGCATTTGCAGGCACCGACAAGGCCGGCGTGACCCTCGCCCAACTGCTGTCCCACACCTCCGGGCTGCCGGATTACCGGCCGTACCATGCGCAGCTTGCCATCTTGCCTTTTCGGGAACGCGCCTCGGCGCTGCGGGAGCTGCTCCGCCGGGAGCCCCTCTTGCACCGGCCGGGGGAACGGGTGCTTTACAGCGATCTGGACTTCATGCTTCTGGGCTGGGTCGTGGAGGCGGCTAGCGGCAAACGCCTGGATCGATTCGTCGCCGAGGAGGTGTATGCGCCCCTGGCGGCCGATGACCTCTTTTTCATCGACCTCCAACACCGCCGGCCGGTGGCGGCCTTTGCGGCCACCGAGGCGTGCCCCTGGTGTGGCCGGATCCTGGAAGGCGAGGTCCACGACGAGAACGCCCATGCAATCGGCGGGGTGGCCGGCCACGCCGGGCTCTTCGGCACGGCCGCCGCCGTCAACGGTTTGATCGCCGAGCTGCTGCAAGCCTATCATGGGCCTGCCCCGGCGCGGCTGTATCACGGCGCAACGGTGCGGCGCTTCCTCGCGCGTGTGCCCGGCACCGACAAGACCCTCGGCTTCGACATGCCGACCCCTCCGAACCCGAGCTGCGGACGGTTTTTCCCGGAAACGAGCGTCGGTCACCTGGGATTCACCGGCACGTCCTTCTGGGTGGACCTCGAACATCGCATCGGCATCGTGCTGCTCACCAACCGCGTTCACCCCTCCCGCGGGAACACCGCCATCCGAACCTTCCGGCCCGTCCTCCACGATGCCGTGATGCGTGCCCTCGGGGCGGTCGCGTGACGCCGCCCGGCACGTGCGATTATTTTTGCTTGTTTTCGCGCCCTGATTTTGTTTATAATAAAAGGATAACATCAACGGGCTCGTAAAAAAGTCAACCGAGGAACGAGGGGTTATGTCGTTTTTTGACGTATTTTTGGGAATTTTTTCAAATGACCTGGCCATCGACCTGGGAACGGCCAATACCCTGGTCTACGTGAAAGGCAAAGGCATCGTCCTGAGCGAACCCTCGGTGGTGGCGGTCAGCATGAGCAACCGCGCCAAGAGTCGGGTGCTCGCCGTCGGCATCGAAGCGAAAAATATGCTGGGCAAGACCCCGGGCAACATCGTCGCCATCCGGCCGATGCGCGACGGGGTCATTGCCGACTTCGAAGTCACCGAGGCCATGCTGCGCCACTTCATCCACAAGGTGCACAACCGGCGGACCTTCGTTCGGCCGCGGATCATTATCGCAGTGCCATCCGGCATCACCCAGGTGGAAAAGCGCGCGGTGCGGGAATCGGCCGAATCCGCGGGCGCGCGCGAGGTGTTCCTGATCGAAGAACCGATGGCCGCCGCCATCGGCGCCGGGCTGCCCATCTCCGAACCCACCTGCAACATGGTCGTCGACATCGGCGGCGGAACCACCGAGGTGGCCGTCATTTCACTCAAAGGGATCGTCTACAGCCGTTCGGTGCGGGTGGCCGGCGACAAGATGGACGCCGCCATCATTCAGTACATCAAGCGCAAGTACAATCTCTTGATCGGCGAGCGCACCGCCGAGATCATCAAGACCACCATCGGCAACGCCTATCCGGACCCCCAGAACCTCGAGACGATCGAGGTCAAGGGCCGGGACCTCGCTTCGGGCATCCCCAAGATACTCTCCATCGACTCCGAGGAGATCCGGGTGGCCATCTCCGAGCAGATTGACGCGATCGTGGAAACCGTAAAGATCGCCTTGGAGCAGACTCCGCCGGAATTGTCCGCCGACATCGTCGACCGCGGCGTTATCCTGACGGGTGGCGGCGCCCTGCTCAAGAACCTGGACAAACTCCTGCGGGAGGAAACCAATCTGCCGATTACCGTTGCGGAGAGGCCGCTGGAGACCGTGGTGCTGGGGTCCGGGAAAGCGCTTGACAACATCGACCTCCTCAAGGAGATCGTGATCAACTGACCTGTCTATGTTTTCCAAGAAGACGGTGCTGATTTTTGCCGGAATCCTTCTCATCACGGTCAATATTATTTTTTTGACGATCACCCTCCGGCGACCTACTTCCATCGGCCTCGGGGGGGTGATGATCGCCTTCGCAGCCCCCTTTCAGGATCTGGCCTCCCGGGCGGTGAAGGCGGTGCGGGAGACCTGGCGGGACTATTTTTCGCTCGTCTCCGTCGCCGAGGAAAACCAGCGCCTGAAACAGTCGCTCGGCAGGGCGGCGGAGGACAGCACCCTGCAGCGCGAGCTCGAGCTGGAGAACCAGCGCCTGCGCGATCTGCTCGCTTTCCAACGCTCCCTTCCGCATCCGGAGATCGCCGCCCAAATCATCGCGAAGGACCCCTCCGCGTGGTTCAACACCGTCATCATCGACAAGGGTGCGGGCGACGGTTTGCGCAAGGGGCTGCCCGCCGTGACCTCCCGGGGGATCGCCGGGCAGGTCGTGGAGGTCTCTGCCCATCAGTCCAAACTGATGCTGATCATCGACCGCAACAGCGCCGTCGACGCCCTGGTCCAGCGTACCCGGTCGCGGGGGATCGTGAAAGGGGCGGGCCGGGACGAGTGCTACCTGGACTATGTGATGCTCGAGGACGACATGCGCGTCGGGGATGCGGTCATCTCATCGGGCTTTGACGGCGTGTATCCGAAAGGCCTTCTGATCGGAACCGTGGCCGCCATCAATTTCCAGGGTTCCGATTTTTTCAAGCAGGTGCGGGTTACCCCTTCCGTGGACTTCGACACGCTGGAAGAAGTACTGGTGATCCTCAAGCCGACGCCGCACACCCCGGCGGACCGCAAATGAGATTTTTTTTCTACATCGCCATCTGTCTCGGCCTGGTGGTATGTCAGACCGCCCTCATCCCGCGCCTGCCGGCCATGGGGAATTTTTTCGACCTGCTGTTGCCCATGGTGGTTTTTCTGGCCGCGTTTCGGCCGCTGCATGAAAGCGTGCCGTTTGTCATATTTATGGGGATTTTGATGGACACCCTGTCGGGGGGGCCGTTCGGACTCTACCTGACCTCTTACGTGTGGCTGTTGGTCGGCGTGCGACTGGCGACATCGGTCGTTCGGGCCGCTAATCCGATCCTGCTGATGATGCTCATCATGGCCGGTGTGCTGCTGCAGAACGTCATTTTCTTCGGAGCACTGGCTGCCGCCGCATCGAGCATGCCCCACCCCGGCGATGTGTTGCGGGTCATCACCGGGCAAATCGGCTGGGTGCTGCTGGTGGGCCCTTTTCTGGCTGTGATCATGCGGCAAGCCCGGGGGGGCATGGCCAGACGGATGCCGCGTGCGGATGGCGGATAGCCGGCCGCCGCGCGCGTCAGGCCGGTGTCGGCGGAAGACCGCAAGAGGTGCAGCGCATGGATCGTTACGTCAATACGGTGGACGGCGAGTGGTACAAGCAGCGGATTGTCGGCGTGTCGATTTGCATCGTGGTGGCATTCGTGGCACTTTTCGTGCGTCTGATCTACCTGCAGGTCGTCATGGGGGAGGAATACCAGCGGCTTTCGGTCAACAACAGCATCCGCCTCCAGATCGTCGATCCGCCCCGGGGATTGATTCTGGACCGTAACGGCATGAAACTGGCTGAGAATCGGCCCTCCTTCGACGTGAGCTTCACGCCCAAGGACGCTGTGGACACCGGTCGGGTGCTCGGGGACCTTTCGGCTCAGCTCGGCATTCCTTCCGATGAACTGTTCGCCCGGGTGAAAAGCAGCAAAGGGCTCGCCGCGTTCAAACCCGTGCTGCTGAAGCAGGACATCGGCCGGGACATGCTGGCGGTGGTCGAGGCCCGCAAGGTGGACCTGCCGGGGGTGCAGGTCAACGTGCGGTTGCGCCGCAACTACTTATACGGGACCAGCGCATCCCACATGATCGGCTACCTGGGCGAGATCAACACCGAGGAGCTCAAAGGCGGAGACTTCCCCGGCCTGCGCGGTGGGGACTATATCGGCAAGTTCGGGGTGGAGCGGGCCTACGAGGCGTATCTGCGCGGCGAGCCGGGCGGCCGGCAGGTGGAAGTCAACGCCAGCGGCCAGGTGATGCGGGTCTTGAGCACGGTTGCGGCCAAGCCGGGCCAGAATGTCTACCTGACGCTCGATCGGGAACTGCAGCAGAAGACCGAGCAGCTTCTGGAAGGGGTTGCCGGTGCGGCGGTCGCGGTGGACCCGCAAAACGGCCATGTTCTGGCCATGGCCAGCTCACCGTCTTTCAATCAAAACTCGTTCGTGAGCGGCATCGCCGCGGACAGCTGGGAGTCGATCATTTCGAATCCGTTCCGCCCGATGGAAAACAAGGCCATCCAGGGTGAATACCCGCCCGGCTCGACCTTCAAAATCATCACCGCCATCGCCGGCTTGGAGGAGAAGGTCATTGACGAGACCACCACCTTCGACTGCGAGGGTTCCCTGCCGTTCGGTGGACGCGATTTCCGTTGCTGGAAAAAAGAGGGCCACGGCCGGGTGGACATCCGGCGGGCCCTGACGGAATCCTGCGACGTCTTCTTCTACCGTGTGGGACAGCGCCTGGGTATCGACCGTCTCGCCTGGTATGCCAAAGCCTGCGGGCTGGGGGCGCGCACCGGGATCGCTTTGGACCATGAGGCGCGCGGGTTGATCCCCTCAGCGGTTTGGAAAAAGAAGCGCTTCGGCGTGCCCTGGCAGGAGGGGGAAACCTTGTCGGTTGCCATCGGCCAGGGCTACGATCTGACGACCCCGCTGCAGATGGCCCTGGTGGCTGCCTCCGTCGGCAATGGCGGAACACGCTATCGCCCGCTCATCCTGGACCGGGTGGAGACGATGGAGGGTGAGGTCGTTTACCGGAACCTGCCGCAGGTGGCCGGGAAAATTCCCGCCAGCCCGCGGACCCTGAGCATCGTGCAGCAGGGGCTCTGGAGCGCTGTGAACGGCGAACGGGGTACGGCCAGCCGCGCGCGCCTGAAAGACATTCAAGTGGCCGGGAAAACGGGCACGGCCCAGGTCATCGGCCGCAAGGAGGGTGGGGACGACTACCTGCCGCCGCATCTGCGCCCGCACGCCTGGTTTGTCTGCTACGCGCCCGTGGGGGCCCCTCGGATCGCCGTGGCGGTGCTGATCGAAAACGGGGAGCATGGCGCGAGCACCGCCGGCCCCATCGCCCGGGAAATGGTCAAAGCGTACCTGCGCAACACCCCGATGGGTGAGCACGTATCCAACGATGCCGTCCAGGTGCTGGCCGGAAACGGCTGACCTGCCATTGCCGTTCTCGACTCTCCGGGGTGCATCGAGCCCGTAGAGTCGAATGCGAGGGGTGCCAAAGACTCAACAGACTCAATAAACACAACAAACTCAATAGACTCAATAGACTCATCATGTTCGACCGCCGCTTGATCCACTACTTCGACTGGGGGCTGCTGGGGCTGGCGCTGCTGCTGGGCGGCATCGGGCTCGTCTGCGTTTACAGTGCCGTGACCGCCGATCCGCCGCCCGCCCCTCTGAAGATCCTGTTCTACAAGCAGATCGCCTGGTTCTGCATCGGCCTGCTCGTCATGGTCTCCGCCTTCTCGTTCAACTACCGGCTGCTCGAGCGCTGGGCGTACCCGATCTACATCGGCTGCGTGCTGATGCTGCTGGGCGTGATCGTCTTCGGGAAGCTCGCCGGTGGCTCCCGGCGCTGGCTCATTCTGGGCCCGCTGCACTTCCAGCCCTCGGAGATGATCAAGATTGCCGTGGTGCTGGTGCTGGCGAAATATTACTCGAAAGACGCCTCCTCGAGCGGGTTCACCTTGAAGGAGCTCGTCCGGCCGATGCTTCTGGCCGCACTGCCCGTCGGGCTGATCGTCATGCAGCCGGACCTCGGCACGGCCGGCCTGGTGACGCTGATCGCCGTGACGATCACCCTGTTCATGAAGGTGGAGCGGCGCTCGCTGTTGACCCTGCTCGCGGGTTGCATGGCCGTGGTCCCCGCCGTGTGGCTTATGCTGAAAGACTATCAGAAGCAGCGCATCCTCACCTTCCTGAACCCCGACCAGGATCCGCTGGGATCCGGCTATCACATCATTCAGTCGAAAATTGCCATTGGGTCGGGAATGATCACCGGCAAGGGCTACCTGCTGGGGACCCAGAACGCCCTGTCGTTCCTGCCCGAGGAGCACACGGATTTCATTTTTTCCATTCTCGCCGAGGAGTGGGGGCTGGTGGGTTCGGCCCTCCTGATTTTCCTGTTCATCGTGTTGATTCTCTGGGGGCTCGGCATCGCCCACCGCTGCCGGGACCCGTTTGGGATCATCCTGGCCATCGGGATCACTTCGCTGTTTTTCTGGCAGGTGGTCATTAATATCGGTATGACGATGGGGCTCCTGCCCGTGGTCGGGGTGCCACTGCCCTTCATCAGCTACGGGGGCTCATCCACCATCACCGTGGCCATATGCGTCGGCTTGCTGATGAACGTGAGCATGCGCCGCTTCATGTTGGAGTAGGCAATGGTTCCAGCGCTGAACACCGCGGCCAGTCGGCGGCCGGTTAGGGCAAAAACTGAAAAAAAGCTATAAAAAAGCTTTGACAAACATTCAAAGGCGATGCTATAGACCCCCAATTCAAATTTCCCCTTGCGTAACAATCAGGCACGTCAGTTCCATCGATTATCTGTAGCGTGGAGGTTGATTCAATGGGACAACCGGGTACGCGTTGGAGTATGTCTGGCGCTGCGGCGATCTTTTCGACCTTCATCCTCATCCTGCTCAGCGGCCAAGCGCTGGCATCCTCCGGCGAATCCGGCGGCGGGGTGACGGTCGTCCCCGACGGGTCCGTTTTCATCCAGATCGCCAACTTTGTTTTCCTCATTTTTGCGCTGAACGTCATCCTTTATCGCCCCATCCGCAAAATCCTCTCCGACCGCAGGGAAAAAATCAAAGGGCTCGCATCGTCCACGGAAAACGCTGCAAAGAGCTTGCAGGAAAAAGAGGCGACGCTGGCCAAGGCCATCAAGGACGCCCGGGCGCGTGGGCTGAAGGAAAAGGAAAACCTGGTGAAGCAGGCCGAAGCGGAGGAGCACAAGCTGATCGAGGCGATCAACGCCAGAGCCCAGTCCGAACTGGCGCAGACCCGCCAGAAGATCGCAAGCGAGGCTGAAAGCGTTCGTCAGAGCCTGCAGCAGCAGGTTGAAACGTTTGCCAGCGAGATCACCAAAAAAATCTTGGGGAGGGCGGTGTGATGAGGCGTCTGGGATCGAACCGGCGGCAGCCCCGGAAGAGGATGTGGACGAGGATCCTCCCGGCGGCATCGGCCCTGCTGGTCTGTATTTCCGCTACCGTGTGGGCCGCCTCCGGCGGTGAACACGAGCCTGGAGGGTTCACCAGCACGGACTGGTTCCGCGTCATGAACTTTGTGGTTCTTTTTGCCGTTCTCTTCTTTCTGCTGCGCAAACCCATCCCCCGGGCGCTGAATGGCCGCATCCAGGGCATTCAGGACCAGCTCAGAGACCTGGAGGCCAAGAAGGCCGAGGCGGAAAAGCAGCTGGCGGAATACAACCAGAAGCTGGGTAGCCTGGAGAAAGAGGCCGAACGGATCATGGCGGACTACATCCGCCAGGGGCACGAGGCCAAGGCCCGCATCCTGAAGGAGGCCGAAGCCGCGGCCGAGAAGCTCCAGGCCCAGGCCGGCCGCAACATCGCGCACGAATTCGAGCAGGCCAAGGCCCGGTTGCAGACCGAAATTTTTGAGAAATCGCTGGCGCACGCCGAGGGCCTGCTGCAACGCAGCATCACGGCAAAGGACCAGAGCCGACTCGTCGAGGAGTATCTGGAGAAGGTGGTGGCGTCATGAAGAACTTGGCCGTTGCGCGACGCTATGCAAAGGCGCTCCTGCTGATCGGGGAACAGGATGGGCGGATCGAGACGTACCGGACCGAGCTTCAATCCGTAGCCGGTTTGGTGGCGAAGAACAGCCACCTGGAGCAGGCCATCGTCAACCCCCTCTACGAAAGCGCGGTGCGCCGAAGAGTTCTGACGACGCTCATCGACAAGATGACGCTTTCCCGGGTCATGGGGTCGTTTCTCGTCCTGCTCCATGAAAAGGGCCGTTTCGGATTCCTGCCGCACATCAACGACCTGTTCCAGAAGCTGGCCGATGAGTTGAGCGGGCTGGGCCGGGCCACGGCCATTTCGGCCCAGGAACTCTCCGCGGAGGCCGTGGAGCGGCTGCGCGCGGCCCTGTCGCAGCGGACGGGCAAGAACATCGTTCTGGAAGTCAAGCAGGATCCGGGTCTGATCGGCGGGATCATCACGCGCATCGGTGATCTTGTGTTGGACGGAAGCATCAAGACGCAATTACTCAACATGAGAGAATCTATGAAAAGGGGTGAGGGTGCCTAATGGAACTTAGAGCGGAAGAAATAAGCCAGATCATCAAAGAGCAGATCACGGATTACGAGAAAAAGGTCGAGTTGAGCGAAACCGGTGTCGTCCTGTCCGTGGGCGACGGGATCGCCAGGGTTTACGGGCTTGAAAAAGTCATGGCCCTGGAGTTGGTGGAGTTCCCCGGCAAAATCCTCGGGCTCGTGTTGAACCTGGAGCAGGACAATGTGGGTGTCGCCGTCATGGGCGAGGACATCCACATCAAGGAGGGGGACATCGTCAAGCGCACCGGCCGCATCGCGCAGGTGCCGGTCGGCGAGGCCGTTTTGGGCCGCGTGGTCGACGCCACGGGCGAGCCGATCGACGGCAAGGGCCCGATCGCCGCCAAGGAATTCCGCCGCGTGGAAATGGTGGCGCCGGGCGTCATCGCGCGCAAGAGCGTGCACGAGCCCTGCTATACGGGCCTCAAGGCCATCGACGCCATGACCCCGGTCGGCCGCGGCCAGCGCGAGCTCATCATCGGCGACCGTCAGATAGGCAAGACCGCTGTCGCCATCGACGCGATTCTGGCCCAGAAGGACACCGACATCTACTGCATCTACGTCGCCTGCGGCCAGAAGAAATCCACGGTCGCCCAGGTGCATGCCGTTCTCGAGAAGCACGGCGCCATGGAATATACCACCATCGTCGCGGCCTGCGCCAGCGACCCGGCCTCGCTGCAGTACATCGCGCCCTATGCCGGGTGTGCCATGGGCGAATACTTCCGCGACAACGGCAAGCACGCGCTGATCATTTACGACGATCTTTCCAAACAGGCCGTCGCCTACCGCCAGGTGTCGCTGTTGCTGCGGCGCCCCCCCGGACGGGAAGCCTTTCCGGGCGACATTTTCTACAACCATTCCCGGCTGCTCGAACGGGCCTCCAAACTGAACGACCAACTCGGGGCCGGCTCCCTCACGGCGTTGCCGATCATCGAAACCCAGGCCGGCGACGTGTCGGCCTACATCCCCACCAACGTCATCTCCATCACCGACGGTCAGATCTACCTCGAACCCAGCTTGTTCTTTGCCGGTGTTCGTCCGGCTATCAACGTGGGGCTCTCGGTGTCCCGCGTCGGCGGCGCCGCCCAGGTCAAGGCCATGAAGCAGGTCGCCGGCACCCTGCGCTTGGACTTGGCGCAATATCGCGAGCTGGAGGCCTTCGCGGCCTTCGGCAGCGATCTGGACAAGGCGACCCAGCGGCAGTTGACCCGCGGCGCGCGGCTGGTGGAGATTTTAAGACAGCCCCAGTATCAGCCCCTGGCCCTCGAAAAACAGGTCAGCATCCTTTACGCCGGCACCCGCGGCTTTCTCGACAAGTATCCGGTGAGCGCCCTGGTCAGGTACGAAGCCGGCCTGCACAAGTTCATGGAGGACCGCTACCCCCAGGTGCTCTCCACGCTGAAGGAGAAAAAGGAAATCACCCCCGATCTGGACAAGCTGATGACCGAGGCGCTGAACGCCTTCGACGAGGAGTTCAAGGAAACCGTCGCGTAGGGGGAGTTCACCAGGCCGAAAGACCAGGCAGTCCGGAAAAGCTGGATGTGAGGGCGGGATCGGTATGGCAACTTTAAAAGACGTCAAGAACAAGATCAAGGCGGTTAAAAAAACCAAGCAGATCACCAAGGCCATGAACATGGTGGCGGCCTCGAAGCTGCGCAGCTGCCAAGCCAACATGGAGGCCTTCCGCCCCTATGCCCGCAAGTTCGCCGAAGTGCTCGGCAGCCTGGCGGAACGGGCGGGGACAGGGGCGAGCCCGCTGCTCGTTGCCCGCGCTGACGTGAAAAAGATCCACATCGTGCTGTGCACGTCGGACCGGGGGCTGTGCGGCGGTTTCAACACCAATTTGGTGGAGAAGGCCGAGGCGTTCATGCGGGAGAAAACCGTCCCCGGCACCGAGTTTTCGCTTACGGCCTTCGGCCGCAAGGGCCGGAACTGGTCGCGCAAGAGCAACGCTGCGCTGGCGGACGAGCACATCGGGATCATGGGGAGCGCCATCAAGTTCAATGAAGCCGCGGCGGCCGGCCGCAAGCTGGTGCAGAGCTACCTGGATGGAAGCGCGGACGAGGTGGTCATCATCTACGCCGAGTTTCTCAGCAGCGCGAGGCAGGTGCCCGTGCTGAAAAAGCTGCTGCCCATTCCGCCCATCGAGAAAGCGGAGGCCGAGGAAAATGCGAAGTCCGCCTATCTGCCCGAGCACATTTGCGAGCCGTCCGCGGCCGAGCTGCTCGGCGAGATGCTGCCGCGCAATGTCTATGTTCAGCTATACAGCGCGCTGCTGGAGACCTCGGCCTGTGAGCACGCCGCCCGCATGATGGCCATGGACAATGCCACCAAGGCCTGCAACGACATGATCGGCAATCTGACCCTGGCTTACAACAAAGCCCGGCAGTCGGCCATCACGGCGGAGCTCATGGACATTGTCGGCGGCGCCGAGGCCCTGAAGGGATGACGGTTGCAAACTGCGTTTACAGCGTTTGAATAGGAGGTCGTTCAATGGGAGAGAACTTGGGTAAAGTAGTGCAGGTCATGGGCCCGGTCGTTGACGTGGAATTCTCGCAGGGCAAGCTGCCGACGATCTACACGGCGCTGACCATCACCAACCCGACCATCAACAATGAGGCGGACAACCTGGTGATCGAAGTGGCCCAGCACTTAGGCGACAACGTCGTGCGCACCATCGCCATGGACGTCACCGACGGCTTGGTGCGGGGCATGCCGGTAAAGGACACCGGCAACCCGATCATGGTCCCGGTGGGTGAAGCTGCGCTGGGGCGGGTGATCAACGTCGTCGGAAAGCCGGTGGACGGGATTGACGGCAACACCATCGACCGCTCAATCGTTCGACCGATCCACAAACCCGCACCGGCGTTTACGGACCAGGACACCACCGTGCGCGTGCTGGAAACCGGCGTCAAGGTCATCGACCTGCTCGTGCCCTTTCCCCGCGGCGGCAAAATGGGCATGTTCGGCGGCGCCGGCGTCGGCAAGACCGTTGTCATGATGGAGATGGTGAACAACATCGCCAAGCAGCATAAAGGCATATCCGTCTTTGCCGGCGTGGGCGAGCGCACCCGTGAAGGCAACGACCTGTATCACGAGATGAAGGCCTCCGGGGTTTTGCCACAAGCGGCATTGGTCTATGGCCAGATGACCGAACCGCCCGGCGCGCGTGCGCGGGTGGCGCTTTCGGCGCTGGCCGTCGCTGAGTACTTCCGGGATGAACAACAAAAGGACGTTCTCATCTTCATCGACAATATCTTTCGTTTCACCCAGGCCGGTTCCGAAGTCTCCGCTCTCCTCGGGCGCATGCCCTCCGCGGTCGGCTACCAACCGACGCTTGCCGTCGACTTGGGCGAGTTGCAGGAGCGCATCACCTCTACCAAGCGGGGGGCGATCACCGCGGTGCAGTGCGTTTACGTGCCGGCCGACGACCTGACCGACCCGGCCCCGGCCACCACCTTCGCGCACTTGGACGGCACCGTCGTTCTGTCGCGGCAGATCGCCGAGCTTGGCATCTATCCGGCGGTGGATCCGCTGGACTCCACCTCCCGGATTCTGGATGCCGCCTACATCGGCGAGGAGCATTACCGCACGGCGCGCACCGTGCAGCAAATCCTGCAGAAGTACAAAGAACTGCAGGACATCATCGCCATCCTCGGGATCGAGGAACTGTCCGACGAGGACAAGGTGACTGTGGCCCGGGCGCGCAAGATGCAGCGGTTCCTCTCCCAGCCGTTCACGGTGGCCGAGACCTTCACCGGCAAGGCCGGCAAATATGTCAAACTCGCAGACACGATTCGCGGCTTCAAAGAGATCATTGAAGGCAAGCACGACGACATCCCCGAGCAGGCCTTCTACATGAAGGGCGGCATCGAGGAGGTCGTGGAGGCGGCGAAAGAAATGGCATCTGCACAATAAAACCGGGGTTGGACTATGGCTGGTACTATCCGACTGGAAGTGGTTACGCCCGAAAAGATCGTTGTTAGCGAAGAGGCCCAAATCGTTATGGCGCCGGGTGTGTTGGGCGAGTTTGGCATACTCATCGGCCACACTCCGTTTCTCACCGAGCTCAAAACCGGCGTCGTGCGCTTCAACGACTCCCAAGGCCATGAAGACGTCATTTTCGTCAGCGGGGGCTTCGCGGAAGCGCTGCCCGGCCGTGTAACGATTCTGGCGGAATCGGCCGAACGCAGTCGCGACATCGACGCCGAGCGCGCGCGCGCCGCCTTGGAGCGGGCCCAAAAGCGCCTGGCCGAAACGCGCGCCAAGGAAGAGATCGATTTTACCCGAGCCCAGGCAGCATTACAGCGGGCAACCGTGCGCCTCAGGATCACCGAGAGCCGGCCATAACGATAGAAGGGGCTTCAAGACCTCGGATCAAGACCGATAGGCCGGCAACGCAGGCATCGGCTGCCAGCGCGATGGTCTGAAACCACTCCTAAGCGGATCGCCGCCGGGCCGGACGGTCGCAGACGGTTTTTCGAAAACCCAAGGGCAAGCCGGAAGAGGTTTGCCCTTGTCTTTTTTTTTGGGGGTCCGTTTTTGGGACGAGACCGTTTTATCTACGCACAGGGCCTATGAAAGAGAAGATTGCCGTTATCATCCTGGCGGCTGGCCTCGGCAAGCGCATGCGCTCGCCGAAGGCCAAGGTGCTGCACGAAATTTTGGGGCGGCCGATGCTGGCCTATGTGGTCGATGTGGCGCGGGAGATTGCCGGCCGGGCCGTCATCGTGGTGGTCGGCAACCAGGCCGCAGCGGTGCGCCGTGCCGTATCCGGGGCCTCCGCCGTGCGATATGCCTACCAGGACCGGCAGCTCGGTACGGGGCATGCGGTGCTCTGCGCCCTGCCGCAGCTGCCGGACGATTGCGAACAGGTCGTCGTGTTATGCGGGGACGTCCCGCTGCTCACGGCGCCGACACTGAAGCGCCTCGTTCACGATCATCTGGCAGCCGGGCGCGATGCCACGCTGCTGGCAGTAGAGCTGGATGTCCCCCAGGGCTACGGCCGCGTGCTGCTCAACGATCACCACCAGGTGTGCGGAATCGTCGAGGAAGCGGACGCCTCCGCCGAGCAGCGCGCCATCCGGCTCATCAACACGGGGATTTACTGCGTCACGCGGCAGTTTCTCTGCGAAACCCTGCCGAAGGTCACAGCGGACAACGCCCAGGGGGAGTTTTATCTCACCGACATCATCCGGATCGGTTACGAATCGGGTCGGAACATCGGCGTCTCTCACGGTGCGGCGCCCCGGGAGATTCTGGGGGTCAACACCCCCGAGGATCTGGCCCGCGTCGAGTCCCTCATGGCCGACCGGACCGCGATTATTTCTTGACTTTGCGAGATATTAGAGATTAAATTGGATCAAGATGGCAGAAAGGGTCTACTGGATTTGGATATCGACGCACTTCTCAGCCAATTCGCTGAAATCGAGAAAAAAGTTGAAAAATTGATTGAAATTTGCAGGTCCCAGCAGAATGCAAATTTGGAGATTCACGGCAAGATCAAGCAACTGGAGGAGGAACTTCACGTCAAGAACGAGACGGTCAAACGCCAGATGGAAGAGAAGGCGTTGATCCGGTCGAGAATCGACAAACTGTTGGCGAGGCTGGAGGACACGAATCCTTCATAGCCTCTGGCCAAGGGGGACACATTCGGAAAGGTGTTTTTTTGGAACACTTTGTAACGATAGAGCTTTTCGGGCAACCATATACTTTCAAGTCCGATGCCGAGGCATCGAAGGCCAAGGAAGTGGCCGACCTGCTGGTTCAGGAGGTGGCGAAGGTTCAGGAACAGCAGGGTGGTCCATCTGCGCATATCCCCAAACTGACCATTTTAATCCTCGCCGCGTTGAACATCACCCACCGCATCGAGCAGGTGAAAAACGATTACGGCGCGTTCGCAGAGAAAATGGCAGAGCGGTCTGACCGACTGAACCAAATGCTCGACGAGGGGTTGAACCTATCCCGGCCCCTTCGGTTTTCAGTATAGCCCGAATACCCCGTTAAGCTCCCGAATCATCCCCGCCACGGTACCGGTCCCCCACCCGCCCCGGAAGAGAGGCGATCGAGCAAGCTGTCCGGCAGTGTCTGCCGGCCGGCCGTTCGAGGGGACTGCGTTCTCGACTGCACCGCCTCAAGACCGGCCGCTACTTGCCGCGCCTTGGGCGGTGGCGCGCTCGGGTCACATCACACACCACCTTCGCTGACGGGCCGCGAAAGGCCCTGGGAGACATAACATGGATGGATATGGCATTCCACTCGGCGTCGTCGGCCTGATTGCGGGCTTCCTGGTCGCCTTCTGGCTGAAGGGGCGCATCTTGTCCCAGAAGGTGAAGGCCGCGGAGAAACAGGCCGCCGCCATCATCGATGAGTCCAAGCACAAAGCCGAAACGCTTCTGAAAGAAGCGGACGTGGGGATGAAAGAAACGCTTTTTCGAATGAAAAGCGATTTCGACAGCGAGGCCAAAGAGACGCGGGCGGAGTTGAAAAAGCGTGAAACGCGGCTGGTACAGAAGGAAGAGACCCTGGATCGCAAGCTCGAGCAGGTCGAACAGCGCGATCAGGAGTTCACCCGCCGCGAGCGGCTGGTTCAGAAGCGGGAGCAGAAAATCGAGGCTCGCGAGCTCGAATACGACACCCTGATCGATGAGCAAAAGCAGCAGCTTGAGAAAATATGCGGCCTGACCTCCGAGCAGGCCAAAGATTTGCTGATCCGCGCCATGGAAAACGAGGCGCGCTTTGAAGCCGCCAAGCTGATCAAGAAAATCGAGAACGAAACCAAGGAGGTAGCGGACAAGAAGGCCAAAAAGATTCTGGCCACCGCCATCCAGCGCTATGCCGGCGACTTCGTGGCCGAACGCACCGTCTCCGTGGTGCCGCTGCCCAACGACGAGATGAAGGGCCGGATCATCGGTCGCGAAGGCCGCAACATCCGGGCCCTCGAGGCCGCCACCGGCATCGACCTGATCATCGATGACACCCCCGAAGCCGTAATTCTATCGGGTTTCAACCCGGTGCGCCGGGAGGTCGCGCGCCTGTCCCTGATGCGCCTGATCTCCGACGGCCGCATCCACCCGGCCCGAATCGAGGACGTGGTCAAGAAGGTCGGGCTGGAGGTCGACCAGACCATAAAGGAGGCCGGTGAGCAGGCCGCTTTTGATCTCGGCGTGCACGGCCTGCACGCCGAGCTGGTGCGCTACATCGGCCGGCTGAAATACCGCACCAGCTATTCCCAGAACGTCCTCCAGCATTCCTTGGAAGTGGGGTTCCTGGCCGGCATCATGGCCTCGGAGCTGGGCTTGAACATGAAGCTCGCCCGGCGCATGGGGCTGCTGCACGATATCGGCAAGTCCATCGACCACGAGGTCGAAGGGCCGCACGCGGTCATCGGTTCGAAGCTCGCCAAGAAGTACGGTGAGAACTCCAAGGTCGTGCACGCGATTGCCTCCCACCACGAGGATGTGCCACCGAACTCGGTTTACGCCTTCCTGGTCCAGGCCGCCGACGGACTGTCCGGTGCCCGGCCGGGTGCGCGCAAGGAGTTGCTCGAGAATTACGTCAAGCGGCTGGAGGATCTCGAGAAGATCGCAAACCAATTCAAGGGGGTGGCCAACACGTATGCCATTCAGGCTGGCCGAGAGCTGCGGGTGATCGTTGAAAGCGACAAAGTGACCGACGACGAAGCGTTTCTGCTCAGCAAGGACATTGCACGCAAGATCGAAGAGTCGTTGAACTTTCCGGGTCAGATCAAGGTCACGGTGATCCGGGAGACCCGTGCAGTGGAGCTGGCCAACAGCAACTGATGGACGACCCCGTCATCGAAACGGCAGGAGAAGAGACGATCCATGGCGAATCTGGTGGACATACTGAGAGAACGGGGGTTCATCGAGCAGACCACCCACGACGAGGAACTCCGCGAGCACTTTGAAACACACCGGGTCACCGGCTACATTGGGTTCGACCCCACGGCGTCCAGCTTGCACATCGGCAGCTTGGTGCCGATCATGTCCCTGGCCCACATGCAGCGGCAGGGGCACCGGCCGATCGCCCTGGTGGGGGGCGGCACCGGTCTGGTCGGGGACCCGAGCGGCAAGACCGAGATGCGCAAAATGCTCACTCTGGAAGAGGTCGACGAGAACGCGGCCGGCATCAAGCGGCAGCTGTCGCGATTCCTGGATTTCAGCGACGGCAAGGCGCTGCTGCTCAACAACGCCGAGTGGCTGACCCGGCTGGCGTACATTCCGTTTCTGAGGGACATCGGCCGTTATTTTTCCGTCAACCGCATGATCAAGGCTGAGAGCTACAAGATGCGGCTCGATTCGGAGGAAGGCCTGAGCTTCATCGAGTTCAACTACATGGTGCTCCAGGCCTACGACTTCCTCGAGCTGATGCGGCGTCACGACTGCCGCCTGCAGATGGGAGGGCGGGACCAGTGGGGCAACATCGTTGCCGGTGTCGACCTCATCCGCCGTCTGCAGCAGCAGTCCGCCTTCGGGATCACCTTCCCGCTGATCACGACCAGCGCCGGTGAAAAAATGGGCAAGACCGCCAGGGGGGCCGTGTGGCTGGATGCGGCGCGCACATCGCCCTACGACTACTACCAGTATTGGATCAACACCGACGACCGCGACGTGGCCCGCTTCCTGGCGTTGTTCACCTTCCTGCCCATGGCCGAGATCCGGGCGGTTGCGGCCATGCAGGGGGTGGCGCTCAACCGGGCGAAGACGATCCTGGCCTTCGAGGCCACGTGGCTGGCCCACGGGCGCGAGGAGGCTGTGCAGGCCCTTCAGGCCGCCCAGCGCCTCTTCGGCGGCCGTGAGGTGCCGGAGCAGGACATTCTGCCCTCCAGCACCATTCCGCGCAGCGGCGCTGAGTCCGCTGCCGCAGCCATTCCATGCACAGTCATCCACATAGAGAAGCTTGCGGCGGGCATCCCTGCGTTCAAGCTCTTTCACGAAACCGGCTTAGCCGCCTCCGGCGCGGCTGCGCGCCGACTGATCGGCCAAGGCGGGGCCTATGTGAACGGGGAGCGGATCGATGCCTACGACCGCTTGATCACCGCCGCCGATTTGACGCCGGACCAGTCCCTGGTGCTGCGTTCCGGCAAGAAAGCCTATCATCAGATTCGGGTCGAAAAATAGTTTTATTATTTTCTTGACAAAGGTAGCGCGTCCATATAAATACAATACGTTTTGCCGCTGAAAATGGCAAATGAGGCGGCGAAAATGTTTTTTGAAAAAAGATTAAAAAAGTTCTTGACAGCTGCAGCAGAATCGGTATATTAAACAAGTCGATCTGCGGCACTGCGGTTTGTTAGAGCGTGCGTTTGAAGGCGCGGATCTTTTGATCTTTGAAAACTAAATAGTGGCGTCCGGTCGAGTTCAAACACGTTTGTTCCGTGCTGTCGCTTGCGGCAGCACACTCCAAGTTAAAGTGGAGAGTTTGATCCTGGCTCAGAATGAACGCTGGCGGCGTGCCTAACACATGCAAGTCGCACGAGAACGCTTCAGCTTGCTGGAGCTAGTAAAGTGGCGCACGGGTGAGTAACGCGTGGGTAATCTACCTCCGAATTGGGGATAACACTGCGAAAGCGGTGCTAATACC
>CAWAUC010000007.1:40000-129134 GCA_963785045.1 uncultured delta proteobacterium
GTCGAGTCATTATCGCGTTACAGTTTTCGGTGGCTATAGCGAAGAGGAAACACCCGTTCCCATCCCGAACACGGAAGTTAAGCTCTTCAGCGCCGATGGTACTGCACGGGGTCCTGTGTGGGAGAGTAGGTCGCCGCCGAAATTTAATATAGAAGCCCGGAGCTTTCGAAAAGCTCCGGGCTTTTTCTTTATGCTGCAGAGACTATAACGGATAGGGAACAGGGGACTACGAAATACGCGAAAGGCGCCAAAAGGGGAGCCATGCCAGAGCTGTTACGCGCTTTCGCGAACTTCGCGTATTTCGTAGTTTAAAATGATTTCAGATAGCTGAGGCGTAACACTCAGAAATGAAATCGGCCGCCGGGATGTGGACGTGCTACTCGAAGATGCTGACGTCACCGGCGCCGCGGCGGATCACCTCGGGGCTGTCGTTGATGAGGGAGATGACGCTGGAGGGCTGGCCGGAGACCGCGCTGCCGTCGATGACGACGTCGACCTGGTTGCCGAAGTAGTCGTGGATCAGAGAGGCTTCGGAGAAGTTGCCGCCGTCCGGCGTGGTCGCGCTGGTGGTGATGATGGGGTGGCCCAGTTCGTGCACCAGCGCGAGGCAAATCGCGTTGTCGGGAACCCGGATGCCGGCGGTCTTGCGCTTGGTGAGCATGATCTTGGGCACCAGCTTCGAGCCCTCGAGAATGAAGGTGTAGGGGCCCGGCAACAGACGCCTCATGGTCTTGTAGGCGTAGTTCGAGACCTTGGCGTAGTCGCTGATATTCTTCAGGTCCGAACAGATGAAGCTGAACGGCTTGTCCTGGTCGCGGCGCTTGAGCTGGTATATTTTTTCGATGGCTTTCCGATTCATCAGGTCGCAGCCGATGCCGTAGTAGGTGTCGGTCGGGTAAACCACGATCCCGCCCTCATTGAGGACCTCGACCACCTTGCGGATGAGCCGCTGCTGGGGGTTTTGCGGATTGATGTTGATCAGCATGCAGGGAACCCGTCGTTAGCATTCATAAAACAACAGTATAGTTTAGCACCCAATCGGGAAAAGTCAAATTAAAATCGATTTAACTGGTTGAAATAATTCTATCTTCCAAGTAGAAGGCCGCCCGTACAGGGGCGCCAAATAAGCATTGCCAAACCATCGGGCATTTGTTATTCGATGGCAAAAAAATTAACTGCCCAGGTTGATAGACTGAAGGAAGAGACCTGCGTGATTCTTATTGACCTTCATCCTTCAGCCTAAACACCTCAGCCGTCACCAGGAGGAATCCCATGCCGAACCCGCTGTTTGAGGAAGCTTACTCATTTGACGATATGCTTTTGGTTCCCAGCTATTCCGATGTGCTGCCCAAAGATGTGACCGTTCACACCCGTCTGACACGCCACATCAGCCTGAGTGTTCCTATCGTGAGCGCGGCGATGGACACCGTTACCGAGGCCGACGCCGCCATCAGCATGGCCCGGGAAGGCGGACTGGGTTTCATCCACCGCAACCTGGAAATCAAGACCCAAGCCCTGGAGGTCGACAAGGTCAAAAAATCGGAAAGCGGCATGATCGTCGATCCCGTCACCATCCGCCCGAACCAGAAAGTGGCCGAAGTGCTGAAGCTGATGGAGCAGTACCGCATTTCGGGGGTCCCCGTCACCCAGGGGGACAAACTCGTCGGCATCGTCACCAACCGGGATTTGCGCTTCGAAACCGACATGGACAAGCAGGTGGCGGACGTGATGACCAAGGACCGGCTCGTCACGGTCTCCGAGGGCATCGGTCTGGAGGAGTCGAAAAAACTGCTCCATGAGCACCGCATCGAAAAGCTCCTGGTGGTGGATAAGAACGGCCGCCTTACCGGGCTGATCACCATCAAGGATATCGAGAAGATCAAGAAATACCCTAATGCGTGCAAGGACGGCTTCGGGCGGCTGCGGGTCGGCGCGGCCGTGGGCGTCGGCTCGGACATGGAGGAGCGCGCCGAAGCCCTGCTCAAGGCGGGGGCGGATGTCATCCTGATCGACACCTCCCATGGGCACTCCAAAAATGTGATCGATGCGGTCCGACGGCTGAAGGGCACTTTTAAGGATATCGAGCTGGTCGCCGGCAACGTCGGCGCCGCCGCAGGCGCGGAAGACCTGATCAAGGCGGGAGTCGACGGCGTCAAGATCGGCATCGGGCCGGGCTCCATCTGCACCACCCGCATCGTTGCCGGTGTGGGGGTGCCTCAGTTGACGGCCATCATGAACTGCCGGCCGGTCTCCAAGAAGACAGGTGTCCCGCTGATCGCAGACGGCGGCATCCGCTTTTCGGGCGACATCACCAAGGCCATCGGGGCCGGCGCCGATTGTGTCATGATCGGGGGCCTTTTTGCCGGCAGCGAGGAGAGCCCGGGCGAGCTGGTCCTTTACCAGGGACGCAGCTACAAGGTTTACCGGGGCATGGGCTCGATCGAAGCCATGAAAATGGGCAGCAAGGACCGGTACTACCAGGGCGACGACACGGAAGGCGATAAGCTGGTGCCCGAGGGCATCGTCGGACGGGTTCCCTACCGCGGCTCGTTGCAGGCGAACATTTTCCAACTGGTGGGTGGGCTGAAGGCCGGGATGGGCTATTGCGGCTGCCGCAGCCTCGACGAACTGCGAGAGAAGGCGCGGTTCGTCAAAATCACCGCCGCCGGCATCCGCGAGACCCACGTGCACGACGTGATCATCACCAAGGAGGCACCGAACTACCGCATGGAATAGACGGTTTCGCCGGAGGCCCAATATCTGCGTTGCGCCGCGCCCCGCGCTCACTGCGGCGTGCAGGCAGCACGCCTCGTCCGATTTCCGGTCTGATCCGGAGCAGATATTCATACCGGGGCTCCCGGGCGTCTGTGCTTCAAGGATTAAAATCGACATGAACGGCAGTGAATTCGTTCACCTACACGTGCACACCCAGTACAGCCTGCTCGACGGCGCCATCCGCATCGACGACCTGTTGCAGCGGGTTATCGAATATGGAATGCCGGCGGTGGCCATGACCGACCACGGCACCCTTTTCGGCGCCGTCGAATTCTACGAAAAGGCCGGCAAGGCGGGGATCCAGCCGATCATCGGCTGCGAGATGTATATCGCCTCGCGCAGTCGTTTCGACAAAAGCCCCGCAGACAACCGGGAGCTGTGCCATATCATTCTGCTGGCCGAAAACCAGGAGGGCTACCGCAATCTCTGCCGGCTGGCCACCGCCGCCCAGCTGGAAGGGTTCTACTACAAGCCCCGGATCGACCGGGAACTTCTGAAAGAGTGTTCGCAGGGCCTGATCGCCATGTCAGCTTGCCTGCACGGGGAGATCCCGCGCCGGATCATGGCAGGCCGGATGGATCAGGCCGAGCAGGCCGCCCGGGACTACCTCGCCATCTTCGGGGAGAATCGCTTCTTCCTCGAGATTCAGAACAACGGCATCGCCGATCAGGTTCGTGTGAATACCGCCCTGATCGACATGAGCCGCCGGCTCTCCATCCCGCTGGTGGCCAGCAACGACTGCCACTACCTGTCCCGCGAGGACGTGCGCGCCCACGACGTGCTGCTCTGCATTCAGACCGGCAAGACCGTCCACGACGCAGAGCGGCTAAAATTCCGCACCGACCAACTGTACTTCAAGCCGGCCTCCGAGATGGCGGACTACTTCAAGGACACCCCCGAGGCCCTCGCCAACACGGTCGCGATCGCCCGGCGCTGCCACCTGGAGTTCGACTTCAAGACCTATCATTTCCCCAAGTTCGACACCCGCAGCACGCAGACCGCGGAGGAACTCTTCGAGCTCCAGACGCGCAACGGCTTCGAGCGGGTCATGGCGCGCGTCCGGGCCAAGGACCCCCAGGCGGATGCGGCGCTTTACCGCCAGCGCCTGGACTATGAAATCGGCGTCATCCAGCAGATGGGGTTCTCCAGCTACTTTCTGATCGTCTCCGACTTCATCCGTTACGCCAAGGAAAACGGCATCCCGGTGGGGCCGGGCCGCGGGTCGGCGGCCGGGAGCCTGGTCGCCTATCAGCCTCGGCATCACGGATCTCGACCCCCTCGCCCACGGCTTGATCTTCGAGCGGTTTCTCAACCCGGCGCGCAAGAGCATGCCGGACATCGACGTCGATTTCTGCATCGACGGCCGGGAGGACGTGTACAAGTACGTCGTGGAGCGATACGGCGGCGGGGACTACGTGGCCCAGATCATTACCTTCGGCAAACTCAAGACGCGGGCCGTGATCCGGGATGTCGGCCGTGCCCTGGGCATCCCGCTGCCGGAAGTGGATGCGATTGCCAAGATGGTCCCGGACGTGCTCAACATCTCCCTGGACGATGCCCTGGCGCAGGAGCCGCGGCTGCGGGAGCTGGTGGCGCAGAAGGCCGAGATCGCCGAGCTGATCCAGATCTGCCGGGTGCTGGAGGGGCTGCCGCGGCACGCCTCGACCCATGCGGCCGGGGTGGTGATCGCCGACCGGCCGCTGGTGGAATACCTGCCGCTGTTCCGGGGCAAGAAGGGCGAGGTGGTCACCCAGTTCGACATGAAGATCGTCGAGAAGATCGGGCTGGTCAAGTTCGACTTCCTGGGGCTGCGCAACCTCACGGTGATCGCCGGCGCTTTAGGGCTCATCCGCAGCCAGGGCAAGACGCCCCCCGACCTCGAAAACGTCGACCTGAACGATGCCGCTACCTACCACCTGCTTGCCGCCGGGGACACCACCGGCGTCTTCCAGCTGGAGAGCTCCGGCATGAAGGACCTGCTGGTCCGGCTTGAAACCGGGCTGCTTTCCGGACGTGATCGCCCTGGTGGCCCTTTACCGGCCGGGTCCCATGGAAAGCGGCATGATCGACGACTTCGTGGACCGCAAGCACGGCCGCAAGGCGGTCGCCTATCTCGTGCCGGAGCTGGAGCCGATGCTGCGGGAAACTTACGGGGTGATCGTCTATCAGGAGCAGGTGATGAAGATCGCCGGGGCCCTGGCGAACTACTCCATGGCCGAGGCCGACGACCTGCGCAAGGCCATGGGCAAGAAAATCGCCCAGATCATGGCCGACCATCGCGAACGGTTCTGCAAAGGGGCTGTTGAAAACGGCATCCCGGCGGAAAAGGCGACCAGCATCTTCGACCTCATGGAAAAATTCGGCGGCTACGGCTTTAACAAGTCCCACAGCGCGGCCTACGCCCTGATTGCCTATCAGACCGCCTACCTCAAGGCCCACTTTCCGGTGGAGTTCCTGGCGGCGCTGCTCACCAGTGAAATGGGCTCTATCGACAACATCGTCAAGTTTGTGAGCGAATGCCGCACGCACGCCATCCCGGTGCTGCCGCCGGACGTCAACGCGGGGTTCAAGGAATTTACCGTCGACGGGAAGCAGATCCGCTTCGGCTTGGTGGCGGTTAAAAATGTCGGCGAAAGCGCCATCGACGCCATCATCGAGGCGCGCCAGGACGGTCCCCTCACGTCGCTGTTCGATTTCTGCGAGCGGGTCGACCTGAGGCGGGTGAACAAGCGGGTCGTCGAGAGCCTGATCAAGTGCGGCGCGTTCGACTCTACCGGCGCCCGGCGCTCCCAGATGATGGCCGCGCTGGAAGTGGCCCTGGACCACGGCCAACGGGTCCAGCGGGAGAAGTGCGACCCGCAGATGGGGCTCTTCGGCGGGGTCGAGTGCCCCGCGCCGGCCAACGCTCCGGCCATGCCCGACGGCGAGGATTGGGACGAGCGGCAGAAACTCACCTTCGAGAAGGAGTCCCTGGGCTTTTATCTGAGCGGCCACCCGCTCACCCGCTACGAGGAGGTGCTCAGCAAGTTCACCACCACCGACGCCATCTCCATCAAGGAGGCGGCGGCCGGCACGATCGTGCGCATCGGCGGCCTGGTCCGCAGCAGCAAGACGATCAAGACGAAAAAAGGCGACCTGATGGGGTTTGCGACCATCGAGGATCGGAATGGCGCGGTGGAAGTGACCGTGTTCTCCCGGTTGTTTGCGGCCGTCAGCGACCTGCTGGTGGAAGACACCGCCTTGCTGGTCCAGGGCCAGGTGCAGAAGGACGAACAGTCGGTCAAGCTTATTGCCGACATCCTCATCCCGCTGGCCAAGGCAGAGGAAACCTGGACCGCCAGCGTGCACGTCAGCCTGGAGCTCGGTCTTACCGACCGCAAGCAGCTGCTCCAGCTGCGGGATGTGCTGCAGCGTTATCCGGGATCCTGCAAGACCTACCTGCACCTGCGCAGCCCCGGCCACACCGAGGCCGTGATCGAGCTGCCGGAAGGCGTCCACCTGAAAGCCGGCGCCGCCCTGCGGCGGGAGGTGAACGAGGTGTTGGGCGGCAACGCGCTGGAAACCAGGTGTGCTCCAGTATGAACGATTGCCTGCATTATGATTCACTCGCACCCTATCCCAAAGCATGAGCAACCAAAAAAGCCATCGGTCTTTACCAAATCTGCAGTATACTAAACCGGCACCTTTGATCTGTTAATCTCAAATCCCTTCTGCTTGCATCAAGATTCGTTGCAGGCACGCTATGGGCTCAGTTTGATTATGCTGCGAGAATCTGATTCCCTCGAGAATCAGCGGCAGGTAGGGCTTGGAGTCCTTGTCGAACTGGCAGATCGTGTGCAGCTCGGAGAAGACCTCCATGCGTAAAAGCGAGGCCGTGTCGACGATCAGGGCGACTTTGATCTTTTGGCCCTCGGTCAGGCGACCGTCTGCCGAACCATTAAGGCCTTACAAGATCTGGGGTATTTGAAATGGGTGCATGATCAAGGAGGCGATCACAGGTTCGTCGCTTCGCGGCCCGGGCATCGTCATCTGCTGGTCTGCAGGTCCTGCTCCAAGGCCGTTGAGTGTGGGGATTGCGATCTTGCGGTGCTGGAGAAGCTTATCGCCATGCAGACGGGTTTTGCAATCGAGGGGCATCATCTTGAATTCTTCGGGCTCTGTCCAGAGTGCTCTTAATGGGATACCGACTTTCTTCACCAGCGGGCAGCTCCGTGATGGACTCTGCAACTTCGAAAGTCTCGCAGCAGACATAGAAGCGGGTTGGCGTTGGAGCTAAGAGAAATATCGGCGATTAATCCCTCGCTCTAAGCGTCTCACAAAGCGGCAGTTTACCTGACCGAATCCATCTCGAAGCGATCCAGCCGCGCCCAGGCCGAAAGCGGCACATCTAAATATACAACCCCATCGACAGGATTGCCTTCACGTTGGAGCAGGCCGTGATAGGCATGGCCTCTCACGCGCCGCCGAGCATACCCTTTGAGGACTCCCCGCCGATTTTCCGGAAGACAGCCGGAGGCCTCCTGCATGATATCCTCGCACATCAGTGTGCCGTAGGCGAATAGGTGGGTCATTTCGGATTAAGCCCGTTTTGAAAGTTTCCGTTCAGATATTCATACCGGCAGATGCAATTTCTTTTTGAGCCATTTCCAGGGAAACAGCATTGAGACCCTGTTTTGGTAATGACGGTAGTCATCGCTGAACTCTTTAATGAGTTTGCGCTCTTCCAGAAGAGCCCCGATAACCATGTATAGACTGAGTACAAAATTTGTGAATAGAGCCGTCAATCCAAGGTCGCGGGCCCAAATAAAAAGCAGCCCGCCCGCATACCATGGGTGGCGGATGATACTGAGGATGCCGGAGGTCGCGAAAACAGGACGTGTTGAAAGACTACGATTGGATTCTTCCTCGCGGATCTGGGCAAGGCCAAGAAAAGATGAGAGGCTGTAATGCCTGGCTCCGGCAAGAAACAGAAAAATGCTCAACGAGAGCAGTCCGTATTGAACGAGGACAAGAGCACCATCCCAGACAAAAATCGGAATCTCCTTCAACTGGAACGAATAGAGCGCAAGGGGGCAGAAGGTGGCCAGTGCAACAGTGTTGAAAAATAGCCGATAGAACCGGAAGCGATCGCCGAGCTTGTCCTTCAAATGAGTGGTCACCACCGGAGCGATCATCAAACTGTGGAAAAAACACCATATAATCCAGAGCGCCACGACAAGCAGAAGTTGAGATGTGAATTCCATCAGTTCGCCATACCCAAAAATTTCATATCGCGGCTTTGGTCGAAGTCAGCAGCGTGGACATGATTGAGCTGAAATGATTTGCGGCAAGTATCAGGCCGTCAGCCAAGGCGCGCGGCGTTTTGGAAAGCGCAGCATATTCGATCATATGTGAGCATTTACAAAAGTCGCACAACGCCGGATCACGGCCTTAGACGTCGTTTTTCAACAGTTAAAATCAGCCGTCGAGGTATGCCGCCATTAAATCGTCGTAGACATCGTCTGATTCGGTCTCGACAATTTTCAGCAGCCGGTGGAACTGTTTCAGGAGGGTTTCTCCCAGGGGTGTCAATTGGGAGCCCTGGGGGTCTCGTATCAGCAGGGGTTTGCCCAGCCGCTCTTCGGTTGCCCTGATCCGCGCCCAGATCGCCCGGTAGCTCATCTTGAGTTCCTGGGCTGCGGCCTGCAGCGATCCGAGCCGTTGCACGGCCTCGAGGATGCGGTATCTTCCCAGACCGAAGACCACCTTTCCATCGGCGTCTTCCACCCAGATTTTTGATCGAATGTGAAACGGCGATTTTTTGGTCGCCATGGGTGGCCTCCCTTGCGCAATAAGGATGTTTGTCGGCAGCCCGCGGGCAACGCACGCGCATTGCCGCCTCCGGATTACCGAAGCAGTCGACAATTTTGTAGAATACTTACCAGATCGCGCGGTGCGCGTCCATCAAAGATCGCGAGCGGGCGCACGGAAGAGGGCGCTTTATCCTTGAAAAGAGAAGGCGTGTTAGAAGTGGTTTCATTACCTCGGATCACCCCTGAGGGCAAGGCGCCGGCCGATTCGAAAGCGCAGCATACACGCCAGTATGTGAGCATTTCGAGAGGCCGGCAACACCATGGCGGACCATCGGGGGTCAGACGGGGTTATGCAACCACTTCTAGCCCGTATATGCGAGCGGGCTGCCGTCCCGCAGGCCTTCCAGCGACCGGCCGATGACGGCTTCGATCCGGTCTGCGGTTTTTCGGGCGGCGGCAAGCCTGCGGCGGGCGGAATCGTGAGCCGGTGAATTCGCGGAAAAAACATCCAGGCGGCGGCGAAAGCGGTCGGCAAGCCCCACCCACCGGTCTTCTTGTACCAGTTTGTCCGCCAGGAAAACCACCTCGGCCTCCCCGATCGGCTGCCCTTCGAGCACCGCCAGGTCCATGTGGGCCTCGACGATTTCAGCCATCAGCGGTATGTCCAGGTCCCGGAGCAGCTTCCCCCCGCAGCGGGCGTGGTCGGGTGCGCCGCGGGCCATGTCGTGCACCAGCGCGGCCGCCTCGATCAATTGGAGATTCAAAGAATAACCCGCCTGGTTGAGAGCCTCTCCGATGCGTAGGGCCGCCTCGGCAACCGCGCGGCCATGCACCGCCACGGCCGGCGGAACGTTCAGCCGCTCGTTCAGAAGCGCCGCGCACTCCGCCGGGGAAAAGACCTCGCGGCTCGCCAACCGGTCGGCCAAGCGCCGGTAATCCTCCGGTCGGTCCATGTCCTGGTGGATGAATTCGTCGACCACGGCAACGTCGACGGCATGCGGCTCCCATCGCGCGAGCAGGGCGCCCAGGCCGCCTTCTCCGCGCCATTGCAGGAGACTGCGAATGTGATGCCCGCCGATGAGCGGAGGATGGCCGCGTCGGCCCCCGAACGTCGGGTGGCAAATCGCGGCGGATCCGGACGGGAAGACCCGCAGGAGGTCGCGCAGTGTTGCCGGCCGCACGAGCGGAATGTCCACGGGCAGGACAAAGAAGGCCGCGGTGGCCGCATCCAGGCTCGACACACCGGCCGCCACCGAGGAGAACATGCCCTCCGCGTAGCGGGCGTTCATGACGCTGCGGGCGCCCCATCGGTCGATCAGGGGGGTCAACTCGGCCGCGCGGTGGCCGACCACGACCTGGATGCGGCTGACCCCGGTGGCCTGAAACAGCCGGATGACCCGCTCCAGAACCGTCATTCTGCCGAGCATCATCAGGGGCTTGAAAACGCCCATGCGCTCCGAGAACCCGGCCGACAGTACGATGGCGGCGGCGGATTCCGGGTTCATGCATGTCTTCCTTGTGCGCGGACGTTTGTCAATTCGGCGACGATGCTCAAGGCAATTTCTTCCGGGGTTTCCGCGCCGATGGCGAGACCGATGGGGGAGTGCACCCGTTTCAAATCGGTTTCCGTGAACCCCTGTTTGAGCAGCGCCTCGAAGATGTGGTCCCGCTTGCGCCGGCTGCCGATCATCCCGATGTAGGCCGCCGGCGTGCGCAGCGCCTGCATCAGCACCGTCTTGTCGTAGAGATGTCCGCGGGTCACGATGACGATGAAAGCGTTTGTGTCGATCGCAAGCCCCTTCAATGCGGAGTCGAAGTCCGTGACCACCCGAACCTCTTCGGCCTCGGGGAAACGTTCGGCGCTGGCGAACTCCGCCCGGTCGTCTACGACCCGCACGCGAAACCCGACGAAGGCCGCCAGCCGGGCCGTGGGTTGCGCAACGTGGCCGGCTCCGAACAGAAACAGGGTATCCGCCGGAAGAACCGGTTCGATCAGGATCAGGGACTCCCCGATAGTTACGGTACGCAGGCCGCTGGCAGTGCCATGGTCGCGGATGAGCTTCTCGACGGCGGCGGGGGCGAGAGGCAGATCACCGCAAACCACTTGCTGGTTTTTGAGCAGGCAATGATCGCTGTCCGCCACATTTTCACCGGCCGAATGCGGAGCACGGTCAGGAAAAGACAGGGTTCCAGCGTACGCTGAACGTCGCGCCAGCATTTGAGCACGATCGCCGCGGGGCTTCCGGGATCGATGAACTCCAGGAGCACTTCCAGTTGTCCGCCGCAAATCATGTCCATAGCGGCCACTTCGGAGTGCGTCATGTCGAAGGGGATCACCATGGGGCGCCGCGATGACAGCACGTCGCCGGCCTTTTGGACCACCCGCGCCTCGAGCAGTCCGCCGCCGATGGTGCCCACGGCCCGTCCGTCCCCGGAAATGATCATGCGGGTGCCAGCCGTTCGGGGTGTGGATCCGCGGCGGCTGATGATCGTCGCCAGGACGAATTCCTGATGATCGTCCAGAAGACGCCCGGCCATTTCTGCAATCGGATTCATGGTCTCGATCTCTCCTGTCTTCGGTCGATGAGGGTCCGTTTCGCGGCCCCCGTTGTGAACCAGTTCTCAGGGCTCAATCGGACAGGCAGGATGTCCAGGAGACCCTGGGCGACAGCGTCGCGCACCGCCGGCACCCGGGAGAGCGCCTCTCCCACATCGGCCAAGGTGTCCGGAAACCGGCCGGGGTCGCAGTGGACCGTCAGGCTCAGCCGGCTGACGCCGTTCGGCTGCGATCAGCTCCGCCTGGAAATTGAGGATTTGCGGGATGGCAAAAAGCGCCTCGTCGAGAGCCGCCAGCTGAAGCCGGGCCGACGGCCCCAGCGCCGCCCCGTCCGCCAGACGGCCCTGCACCTTGCTCAGGCGGCGCAGGGCGCTGCCGCAGGGGCAATACTCGGGCAGAAAGCGGGCCATATCGCCGGTGCGGTAGCGGATCAGGGGCATGGCGCGGCGGGTGAGCGTGGTGACGACCACCTCGCCGGAAACGCCGTCCGGCAGACTCCTGCCGGTCGCCGGGTCGACAACCTCCATGAGCAGGTCGGCCTCGCGGAGATGGTAGCCGTCGTGGGCGCCGCACTCGACCCCGCCGCCGTATCCCATTTCCGTCATACCATAGTGCTGATAAACTCTACAGCCCCAGGTCCGCTGGATCTCTGCAACGATGGACTCGGGCACGTAGTCGGTGCTCAGCAGCACGCTGCGGATGAAACCCCGCGGGATGAGGGTGTTTTTGGGGTGCCTGGCCAGGGAAAACACCTGCACGGGGATCCCCACCAGGCATTCCGCCCGATGGGTGAGGATCGCATCGATGGCATCCCCAGGGTCCCGGACCGGTCCGTGAACGATTCCTTTCGCCCCCATGCGGGCAAGCCCCTCGACGAGCAAATCCCCGACGCTGCCCGGCAACCCGCCGGGCATCAGAATGAGCACGTTCTGTCCGGCCTGCACCAGGGTGGACATGCCGTGCTGGAAAAAATCGACGGTCAGTTCCAGGTCGGCCTCGTCGAAAAAGACCCGCTTCGATTGACCGGTAGTGCCGGAGGAGCGAAGCGTAACCACGCGGGCCACATCCGACTGGGAGACGCAGAGAAATTCGAGCGGGTCGCATGCGAGGTCTTCCGCCGTCGTGAAGGGCAGCGAAGTGAACTCCTGAAAATCCGTTGCTGAAAAACCGCTGCACCCGCAAAGCTGTCGGCGATAGAACGGACTGTGCTCGGACGCATACGCCAGGCTTTCACGAAGTTTTCCCAGTTGATAACGCCTCACGTCTTCCCGGCTGAAGCCGTCCCCTGGCGCGAGGCCGATGCGGCTTCTGATCCAGCGGTCCAGGGGGGTGATGGGCAGGGCCTTCATTGCCGGTACAGGGCCCTTCCATCAACGGCCGTGACGTTGTAGGCGCAGAAGGGTACCAGCCCGCGGCGCGGGTCCAGCACATGGATACAACAGTCGCGCAGCCGCTCCAGGTCGATGGTCCAGGCGTCCTGGAAAGCCATGGCGGAGACCGTGAACGTATGGGAACGCGCCCGGTCGAGGAAGTCATCCAGGCGCATCGGCCCGCCGCAGGGTGAATCTGAAACGCAGCCGGGATCGCCTCCCGCGGGCGCATCCGGGGCCGTCGCCCCGCTGTTCGGGCCCGCCCACTGCCGGGCGACATGCGCCATGCTGCGTCGGGCCCCTTCCTCGGCCGGGAGCGGCGCGCAGCCGCCCGACAAAGGTGCGGGTGAGCGCAAGTGCCGGACCGTGCCGTCCGGCAGCGTCAGGTAGTCGGCGTGAAAAGAGCACCAGGCGTTTTCGCAGCCGGGCGGCCGGAAGTCCGCCGCCTTGAACATACCGGCCGACTGGTGTTCGATCGCGGCCATCAACTCCGGCAGCGTGAGCCGGGGGGCGCTGTCCGCCGGTTGGGGGTAGCGCCCGAAATAACTGACCGGCTGAAAGTGCACGCCCCGCACGGCAGGCGACATCCGGACCGCTTGGCGCAACACATCGCCGATCGCATGGGTGTTGACGCCGGGGATCAGCGTGGGAACGAGCACGACCCCGATGCCGTGGCATCCGCAGGCGTCGACCGCCCGCCGTTTCACGTCCGCCAGCGCCCGTCCGCGCATTCTCCGGTTTACCGCATCGTCGGTGCCGTCGAACTGCAGAAAGACGCTGGCAAGGCCGGCGTCCTTGAGAGCGCTTACGTACGCGCTGTCGTCCGCCAGGCGGATCCCGTTGGTGTTGAGCTGGATGAAGCCGAAGCCGATCTCGCGGCCGGCGGCTACGATGTCAGGCAAGTCATCCCGCACGGTGGGTTCGCCGCCGGAGAGCTGAATGTTGCTGCCGGGGGCCATGCCCAGGACCCTTTGGTACCAGTTGCGGATTTCTTCCAGGCCGGGATCCGCTGCATCCTGCGGATGAGACCCGGCAAAGCACACGGCGCAGCTCAGGTTGCAGCGGCGGGTCACCTCCAGCAGCACGGTGCAGGAGCGCTGGCGGTGTTCGCGGCATAACCCGCAGTCAAAGGGGCAGCCCCGCTCGCGTCTCCCGCAGGACCGGCCGGAGCAGCAGCGGTGTTTTCGGGCGCCGCCATTGGCGCATGCTCGGGCGGCCGTTCCAGATGACCGTCCTGAAGGGCCCGTGCTCGGGGCAGGTCTTGACAAGCTCCACGCGTTCGCCGTCGGCGACCCGCTTCGCTGCGATGCGCTTTAGGCAAACCGGGCAGAGGCTTTCGGTGGTGTCGTGCTCCATGGTCTCGCGTTTAATCAGGCGCCGGAGGGATCGAAGCCGTTGGCGGCCAGGATCTCCAGCACCTTGGCATAGGTATCCGCCACGATCGCGCCGCAGCGTTGACGGGCGGCCGCCGGGCCTTCCAGGCCCACGATGGTCTCGCAGGCAGTCCCGCCGTGGGGCCTGCCCACCTGTTCCCCGAACCAGTCGGTCAACTCCTGCAGCATCAGCAGCAGCCGTTCGGAGCCGGCTTCCTCGTCCGTGCCTTTGCCGGCATAGAGCGCCAGTGCGCAGCAGGCTCCGGTCAGGGTGCCGCAGGTCGCGCGCCCCCCGCCGCAACCGTAGGCCAGACCGGCCATGGAGCGGACCAGGGCGGGGTTGTCCTCGCCGCGCGCCTCCAGGAACAGCCGGATCAGGATCTGGCTGCACGCGTAGCCTTTCTGGGAAAGCTGCAGCATGCGGATCGTGACGTCGTTGATCATGGGGTGCCTTCCTTGCGGGCCACTGCCAGGAAATAGCCGGGGCGGGCCCGGTGTACGGCGGCTGGATACGGGTTCACTAAGGCAGCAACCCCGGTCGCCCCCCAGAACGCCTGCAGGGAGCCGCAGGCGAACACCAATTGAGCCGCCAGGCGCTTCAGGGCCTCCGAGTGATCCTCCCATACGAGGAGCGTGAACCCGGATTGCTGCATGCGGTCCAGCAGGTCGTCACGGGAGGTTGCCCCCTTGAGGCAGCAGGTCACGGGAAGCGATTTCAGGCTCCCGGCATGCTCCGGGGCGCGGGCGTAGACGTCCGCCAACACCAGGAGCCCGCCCGGAGCGAGTACGCGGTAGAATTCGCGCCAGGCGGCAGCGGTGTCTTCCACCAACGACAGGACACACTCGCACATCACGGCGGACAGGCGGTGATCCCCGATCGGCAGGTGAATTGCCTCCCCTTGCATCAGAGGCAGCCCGGGGTTCCGCTGCCGGGCGTGGCCGAGCATGCCGGTTGAGCGGTCGAGACCGCAGGCCTTCAGGCGGCAATTGCCCCGCAGGTAGTGGACCGTCACGCCGGTGCCGCAGCCGATGTCGAGCACCCGTGCTCCGGCCGGCAGAGCGCAGAAGGCCAACGCCCGCCGGGTCAGCTCCAAGCCCCCGGGCCGAAGGGCCGGTCCGGTCACGGCCTGCAGCGCCGGGGACTCATAAAGGCTTAAGGAGTGCGTGCCGTTCATCACTTGTCTTCCAGGATCTGCTCCACTTCGGCAATCTTGCCCAGGGCCAGCGCTTCCGAAATCAGGACGAACCCGCAGCCCGGGCACGTGGGAAGCTCGGTGGCGAACTGGCTGCCCATGTATTCGACGGTGACCGGACCCACCTCCAGCGGCCGATTGCATTTCCGGCAGACCCACTCCAGGTCCTCGGGGCGCACGTTTTCGGCCTTCATGTCGGCTGGCCTCCCATGACCTCTATGCGGTGGCTGTAGGCCGTGTGGACCACGTAGCCATCCGGCGCCGGGGAGTACTCGACCCAGATGGTCGCCCGGTAGGGCCGATAACTGGCCTTCAGCCGGCCGGTCTGCGGATGGACCGCGACCCGGCCGCTTTTTTCCGCCGCGTGAATGACCTGCTGAACGTCTTCAACCAGGATGCGCCGTTTTTCGAGGAGTGCTGCCACCTCGGGTGCGATGATCAGTGTGATGCGTTCGTGTTCCTGCATGGCCTGTGCCCCTTCGCCCCAGTACTTTTTGACAAGTGCGGCTCTCAGCCGGGCCCGGTTCTCCTGCCGCGCGGACCATCCCGGCCGCTGCCGGGCCGCCGGGTCCGGGCCGGCCGCATCCGGGAAGACGACGTCGAGCAGATGCACTGCCCGCTTGCCCACGGCCGCAAGACTGTCCCGGCACATGGCGCAATAGGTGAGATAATCCAGCGGGCTGATGCGGGCCCGACGGGCGGCGACCTCCCGGGACAGCTCGGGGTTGGCGTTTTGCATGAGACCCCCGAACCCGCAGCACTCGGTCTTGTCCCGGCTGAGGGTCAGTTCCTCCGCAGACACCCCTATGCGTTTCACGATCCGGCGGACCGCCTCCTGGATGGCCGGGTTGGGCCGTGTGGTGCACGGGTCGTGAATCGCCAGTTTTTGCCCTGCCGCCCCTGCGGCTGCCGGCGGCAGGTGGGTAGCGTCCAGCGCCTGCCAGAGGGAAACGATAGGGACCTGGGGAAGATGCTCCGCAAACATGCGAAAACAGGTGGAACAGGCGAGGATGAGTTCGGGCTGACCCAGCGCATTCCAATCTTCCAGAAACCCGTCGCACACCGAGCGGAACTCGTCTTCCCGGCCGGCCCAGAAGGCCGGCGCTCCGCAGCAGCCCAGCGTCAAGGCCACGCCGCCGGGATAAACGTCCATCAGGTGCGCGTACACCCGTTGCACCTGGGTGGGGGTTGAGGCGCACAGCTGGCAGCCTGGGAAAAAGGCATGGGTGCTGTCCGTCCGCCCGGGCGCCTGGCGCGCCAGGCGAAAACGCTCGCTCAGGCTGAAACGCATGTCCTGAAGCGCGAACTCGTGGGCGGAGGGCGGCATCTTGCCCCGCCGGACCATGCTGCGCCGGGCCTGCAGGCAAAGGTCCTGCACGGCGAAGTCCTCGGGGCAGACACGCTCGCACAGGCCGCACAGGCTGCAGGAGTTGACAAGCTTGTTGGCCTGGCGCATCCCCATCACGATGGACTCGTTGTTGTAGATTTCGCGGGCGTACCTGCGGGGATAGGCGCCGAAGCGTTCGAGGTAGGCGCAAATCTTGACGCACTCCAGGCACTCGCACTGCAGGCAGCGGCGGGCTTCGGCAACGGCTTCCTCGGCCGAATAGCCGGTGTCGGTCTCGGCCGCCGCTACCTTTGGCAGCGGCAGAACCCCATCGAGGCTGGTGAAGAGCCGGGTGCGGTAGGGACCGTCCTTCTCGCGGCCGGCGGTCAGCGACACCTTCTGGAGAAAGCGGTCGATGGAAGTGGCGGCCCAGCGGCCTTCGGCCGCCTGCCAGACCGGGGAAGGCTCCGCCATGCCCGGCCGGCCGCCGGCGTAGACCCCCGGTCGGTGGGTGGACTGCCGCATGGGCTCCACGATGATCCGGCCGGCCTCATCCCGTCCAATGGTCCAACTCCTTCCGGCAACCTTCTCCAGGCTTAGAAAAACAGCGTCGTTTTCCGAAATGCACTGTTCAAGAAATGGGGCCGGCTCCACCTCGACCTTCAGATGCACCGCAACGTCGAGGGTGCCCAGTCGCTCGAGCTCCTCCTCCAGTACCGCCTCAGGCAACCGGTGCCCGGGGATATCCCTCAGCGGGCTGCCCAGTTTCGAACCGGGCTCGAAGATGCAAATGGAATACCCCTTGCGGGCCAGGTCCCAGGCGGCGGTCAGCCCGCTCAGCCCGCTGCCGATGACGGCGACGGTTTTGCCTTTGCGCGGCAGCGGCTGGACGCGGGCAGGAGGAGGCGGGGTTGCGACACAGGCGCGTTCGAGGTCGCCGATCTGAATCGGATCTCCCGCCTCCCTGCGTTTGCAGTACTGGCGGCAGGGCGCGTCGCAGATCCGTCCCAGAATGCCCGGAAAAGGCATGGTTTTGCTCAAAACCTTCCAGGCTTCCGGCCACTCGCCCTTGGCCACATGTCCGACGAAGGCCCGGCCGTCCACATGGATCGGGCAGGCGGCCGTGCACTCCGGGGCCTCCTCCTGGATGCAGCGCTGCTCCAGCGCCCTCAGTTCCTCCTGGTCCATGGATAGCATCCAAATGCCGCGGCGAACCGGGGAGGCTTCCCGCGGTTCGCCGCTTTGCTTGCTGTTGATGTTACGCGCCGGCGATCGCGGTGCGGCCGGGATCACTTGCCCTTTTTCGACGTGGACTTCAACCCGGCCAACACCTTCTCCGGCAGGGCCGGCAGATGGGTGATGCGCACCCCGGTGGCGTTTTTGATGGCGTTGATCACCGCCACGTGGGAGGAGGTCAGCGGCAGTTCGCCGACGCCGGCCGCACCGAACGGGCCGTGTTCCCGCGGATTCTCAAAATAGTGAATTTCGAATGCGTCCGGAATGTCGTTGATGTAGGGGATGCCGCAGGCCGCAAGACTCGTGTGCTTCTTGAGGTCCTCGAAATCCTCCGACAGGGCGAGCCCGATGCCCTGTGCCACGCCGCCGTAGATCTGTCCGTCCACGGCCAGTTTGTTGTTGATTTTGCCCACATCGGCCATCACGGTGTACTTGTCCACCTGGGTCTTGCCGGTCTGGGTGTCCACCGTCACCTCGGCCATGAAGACACCGTACATGTACACGGAGAACGGGGCGCCCTGGCCGTTGGCATCGCAGGGGGTGCACATGGACGCCGTCCACTTGCCGGAATACGTGAGTGGGATCTTCTCCGCCTTCATTTCCTCAAAGGTCCGGTAGGTGCCGTCCTTCTTGCGCATGGCGTTGAGCAGCATTTCACAGCCGTTCTTGATGGCGTTTCCGGTCATGACCTGCTGGCGGCTGCCGCCGGATGGGCCGCTGTTGGGCACCTGGGCCGTGTCGTTCATCACCAGTCGGATCTTTTCCGGCGACAGCTTCAGCGGCCGCAGGGCTTCGTGGCAGGTGCCGAGGGCGCCGATGTCGGCCCCCTGGCCGTGGTCTTCCCATGAACTGGAGCAGCACGACACCGTCCGCGGTGAGTTCCACGCTGACCTCCGAGGCGTCGGGTCCGTCCAGGCCGCAGCCGTAGATGCCGAGCGACAGGCCGACCCCTTTTTTCTTGTCCGGGGTCGATTCGGCTTTGGCTTTTTGGAGGGCGGCCTGGTAGAGGGGCCGCAGCTTGTCGAACATTTCCGGGAAGCTAAAGACATCGGGCGTCTGTCCGGTGGGGGTGGTGTCGCCGGGCCGGTAGACGTTTTTGTACCGCAGCTCCAGGGGGTCCATGCCCATTTTCTCGGCGAGCTCATCCACCAGGCTCTCGGAGGCGAGAAAGCTCTGCGGGGAGCCGTAGGAGCGGAACGCCGAGCCCCAGGCGTGGTTGGTGCACACCGTCTGGCCAAGGCCGCGGATGTTGGGGATCCCGTAGCCGGCGCCGATGAACTGGGCCCCCCGCACGGTGAGCAGGTCCCCGAACTCCGAATAGGGGCCGTGGTCCACGATCCAGTCGCTTTCCATGGCGATGATCTTGCCGTTTTTGTCCGCCCCGTACTTGAGCTTGATGAAGAAGGGCGAGCGCTTGCCGGTGTAGGTGATGTGCTGGAAGTAGTCGTATCTCAGGCTGACCGGTTTGCCGGTGGCCATCGCCGCCACCCCGAGGAGCGCCTCCATGGTCGGGCTGAACTTGTAGCCGAAGGTGCCGCCCGCGGGGTTCTGGACGATCCGCAGCTTCTCCGGCTCGATGCCGAGGCCCGGGCAGATCATGGCGTGGTGCAGGTAGATGCCGATGCTCTTGGAGTGGATGGCGAGCCGGCCCTCCTCGTCGAAGTAGGCCAGGCCGACGTCGGGCTCCATGGTGAGGTGCGGCTGCCGCTGCAGGTAGAATTCGTCTTCGACGACGTGGGCGGCCGATTTCATCAGGGTCTGCGTGTCTTCGCCCTTGGCGCGCTTCTGCTCGTAGTAGACGTTGGGCGTGCCGGGGTGGATTTCAATCGCATCCTCGGCCATGGCGGCCGGTGCGCTCATGTAGGCCGGCAGCTCCTCCAGCGTCACGTTGACCTTCTCGGCGGCCGCCCGCGCATTCGCCTCCGTGTCCGCGGCCACGATGGCGATGGCGTCGCCGAACTGGAACACCTTCTGATCGCAGAGGATCGGGCGGTCCCAGCCGTCGCCCTTGTTGGAAGCAAAGGTGATCAGGCCGGTGATGCGGTTCTTGCCCTTGACGTCCTTGTGGGTGATGACCTTGGCGACCCCGGGCATCTTCTCGGCTGCGGAGGTGTCGATGGACAGGATCTTGGCGTGGGACACCTTGGCCTGGACCAGGGCCAGCCGCAGCGTGCCGGGCGGCATTTTGAGACCCAGGTCGGCGCCGTAATCGGTCGTGCCGGTGACCTTGGCCACGGCGGAGGGCCGGGGATAGGCGGTGCCCCAGATGCGGCCGTCGGCCGGCAGCTTGAACGCCAGGTCCTTCAGGCTCATCTCGCCGCGCACCACCTTGGCCGCGTCCATGACCGCGTCCACCAACGGCTTGTAGCCGGTGCAGCGGCAGACGTTGCGGTGCTTCTGGAACCAATCCCGAACCTGCTGGCGCGTGGGCGCTGTATTCTCGTCCAGCAGGGCTTTGGCGGAAACGATGAAGCCGGGGGTGCAGAACCCGCACTGGGCGCCGCCGTGCACGGTCCAGGCCATCTGCAGGGCATGCAGGTTGTCGGGGGTGCCGATGCCCTCGATAGTGGTGACCCGCGCGCCGTCTTCCACGCGTTTCATTTTGGTGATGCAGGAGCGGACGACCTTGCCGTCCAGGATCACCGAGCAGCAGCCGCACTGGCCCTGGCCGCAGCCGACCTTGGTCCCGGTAAGCTTCAGCTGTTCCCTCAGCACGTCGGCCAGCATGGTGTCTGGCTCCGCGATGACGGTCTTGGGCATGCCGTTGATATGGAGCATCTTTTTAATCATCGATGACCTCCTTCCTGGTTGTTTTCCGTTAAAGCCGCCTGTCGGGATACATCCCCAGTTATTTGCCGAACCCGCAACGGGGGTAGGTGCACGTTGCACAGCCGGAGCAGAAACCGCCGTAGCCCAACTCGATGAAATCCTCACGGGTGGGGGTTTCGCCGGCCAGGATGCGCGGAACAATCAGCTCGAAGATGCTGGTGCGATGGTACATGACGCAGCCCGGCAGGCCGATGATGGGCACCTCTCCCAGGTAGGCCAGCATGAACATGGCCCCGGGAAAGACCGGTGCGCCGTAGGTGACGACGCGGGCTCCGGTGTCGCGGATGGCCGCCGGCGTGCAATCGTCCGGGTCGACCGACATGCCGCCGGTCACGGCCACCATTTCGGCCCCCTCGTCGATGAAGTTTCGAATGGTGTGCGCGGTCATGGCGGCGTCATCGGAAACGAACACCTGACCCAAAACCGGGCAGCCCAATTCGGCAAACTTCACGTGCAGCACCGGGCCGAACTGGTCCTCGATGCGGCCATGAAACACCTCGCTGCCCGTGGTGACGATGCCGACCTGCATCGATCGAAGGGCTTTGACCTGAATGACCGGAGCGTGTTCGCGGCAGACCGACTCGACCCGCTGAACGTTTTCTGAGCGCGTGACCAGTGGAGTGATGCGGGTGCCTCCCACCGGTTGGTTGGCGCTGACAAGGAGGTTGGAGTGCAGCGTCGCAAAGACGACGTCGTCGACGGAGTTGATCTGATTCAACGCCGTGGGGTTTACCTTCAGCAGTCCATTCAGCGACGCCGTCAGGTTTACCCGTCCTTCCGACGGAGAGGTCAACTGCAGCCCGGGGCCCACCGCCGCCGACGCGATACGGATGGCTGCATCGTCCTCGTGGATAAATCCCTCGGCGAGATCGTAGACATAGACATTGGCCTTGCCCATGTCGAGCAGCGGCCGGACGTCCTGGGCGGTGATGATGTGGCCTTTTCGGAAGGCCGGGCCTTTGTGGCGGCCTGGAATAATGCGGGTGACATCGTGGCACAACACCATGCCGACGGCATCATGGACGGATACGCTTTTCACGGGGAGTCTTCCTCAACCATGGGATGGGGATCTTTCCAATGGATCCGAAGCAGGCGGTAGCCCATCCTGCGAAAAATGTCGGGTTTGGTTTTAATTCAGCTTTTTAAGTTATCAAAAAACCAATTTAGGCTTATTACGGATTGAAATAACCTTCTATCTTGCTATATCATTATTGACACAGCACGACTTATACGTTAGGACAATACCCTCTGTCAAATCCAAACACGATTTATTTAATTCAATTCGATTACATAAAGTTTAAAATTGTCAGGTTGCTTGCAGCCACTCAGCCATGACATGTCAAAAATAAGCTAATAAGTGTTTTAAAGAGAAATTTTAAGTTATTTTTAGTGCGTTTTCAGACCGGTTCCCCATGCCAAGCTGAACAGCTGGCAGATGGAAAGGCAGAGGATCGTGAGCATGTTCGTTGGGAGCTGTTTCAGGCACATCCCGGAAGCAGAACAAACCTCGGAATTCATCACCCGGATCAACGCAGAATTGGAGCGGACGGCTTCACCGCACCTCATGACCGAAAAGAGCGTCGAGAGTTGCTGGTCGCAGGCCCGCCGGCTCAAGGCTGACGGCCCAAGCTACTGGCTGCTGATGGTTCGCCTGACCGAGGCGGCCCTGCTTTGCGCCGGCAATTACGCCGACAACTGCGAATACGAGGCTGCCGGTGATTTCCTGGTGAACCCCCGGGAGATTCTCGTCCACCAACGGGGAGATGGGCGTTCAACGGCTAAAAACCGGCATGGGCGCCTCTCGGAGCAGTTCGGCCTCGAAGGCGTCGAAGGCCCTGATTCAATGAAAGCATTCGCAGCCGGCGTGTGCCTGGAGATCACCAAACCCCCATTGCTCGCGCACATGACACAGGTTCTCAAAGAATCCGAACGCATATCCCCGGAGTATCTTCAGCGGCTGGAGGAAGGTCAGCGCCGCATTGCGGACACGTTGGCGTACCTGGCCGCGTGGCGCGTTTCCGATTCAGCAGAACTGTGGCGGCGGCTGCAGGAATCATCAACGCGGGAAAGAGCTTTTGCAGAATCCAACTTCTGCCGGTTCGATGCGCAGGTTTTCCATCGGATTGGGGCGGATCTGCGGCGGAGCCTGACGGAGCCCGCTTTCCGGAGTCCGTTTCTGGCCGGGTTCCATTGGGGTGAAAACGCAGTGAAGCGCACCTCGCCGGCGACCCGCCATGCAATTGCCAATTCGCCGGCATGACCCGTCTGCCATGAGTCTGCTCTACTTGTTGCGCCACGGGGCGATCGCCTGGCCGGAGCCCGATTGCTTCATGGGGCAGACGGATGCCCCGCTCAGCTCGGAAGGCCGGCTACAGGCCAACGCCTGGCGGAACGGATTCCAAAACGCCGAGTTCACCGCCGTATGGTCGAGCGATCTGACGCGCGCAACCGAAACGGCCGGAATCATCTTTGCCGAGCGTGCCGCCGATGTCCGGACGTGCAGGGAATTGCGGGAAATCCAGCTGGGCGAGTGGGACGGCCTGCCCCGGGACCGGGTTAGAGAAAGCCAGCCCGATCTCTGGCGCGCCCGCGGTGATGATCTGGCCGACTTCAGACCCCCGGGAGGCGAGAGCTTTCGGGACCTGCAGCAACGTGTGCTCCCGCAGATCGCCATGATTGCCGGGGAAACAGCAGGGGCCGCATGCATTGTAACGCACGCCGGAGTGATCCGGGTGCTGATCTGCCAGGTGCTGCAGATGCCGCTCGTCGAATCTTTTTCGAATTCGTCTCGATTACGGAAGCTTGAGCATCATTTCCTACTCACCGGAGCGCGTCGCGGTGCGGGCCCTCAACCTGAGTCCGTCCAACCTGATCCGCTCCCCCGGCGGGGAAATCGGAGGTCCGTATGAGCCTGCCCAGCTTTGAGTTTCACGAACCCACTTCCGTCACCGAAGCCTGCGCGCTGTTGGCCCGCCACTGCGGGGAGGCTCGGCCATCGCGGGAGGCACCGATCTTCTCGTGAACATGAAAAAGAAGGTCCTGAGTCCGGGGCACCTGGTATCCCTGGGGCGCCTGGCGGAACTCTCCCGGCTGGAAAGATCCAACGGGACGCTTTGGATCGGGGCCGGGGTGACGGTGTCCGAGATCGCCGCCTCCGCGGCGGCCGCCAAGGCTGCCGGCGCATTGGGGCAGGCCGCCCGCGAGTTGGGAACGCCCCTGATCCGCAATCTGGCCACGATCGGCGGCAACATCGGTTCGGCCCGGCCGGCGGCCGATCTGCCGCCATCACTTCTGGTTTACGGTGCCGAGCTCGTTTTAGAAAGCGTCTCCGGCGAACGCCGCCTGCCCATCGCGGAGTTTTTCAAAGGCCCCGGCCTGACGGCAGCCCGCGCGGATGAACTCATCACCGCCATCGTCATCGAGATCCCCCGGGGGTATTCCGGCGCGGGGTATCTGAACCTCGGTGTCCGCAAAGCCCAGGACTGCAACATCGTCAACGTGGCATCCTTCCTGGAGCTGGACGAAAAGGCCGAACGCATTCGGACGGCGCGCATCGCGCTGGGCTCTGTCGGCCCCACGCCCCTGCGCTCTCTGAAGGCCGAAGCGCTGCTCGTGGGCGAAAAGCCGGGCGAGCGGCTGTTCGCGCAGGCGGCGGAGGCCGCCACGCGCGATTGCACGCCGATTCTGGATTTCCGCGGATCGGCCGAATACCGGCGCGCCATGGTGGACGTGCTGACCCGGCGGACCCTGGCACTGGCCCTGGCCGAAGCCCGCAGCCGAACGTGAGGAGGAAGGCATGAAGCAATTGATCCGGTTGAGCGTCAACGACCGAGCCTATGAACTGGCCGTGGAACCGAACACCACCCTCGTCGATCTGCTGCGCTACCAGCTCGGGCTGACCGGCACCAAGAAAGGGTGCGACCTGGGGGATTGCGGCGCGTGCACCGTGCTCATGGACGGCAAAGCCGTCAACTCCTGCCTGGTGCTGGCGGTTCAGGCCAACGGCCGAACGGTTCAAACCATCGAAGGGCTGGAAACCGCCGAAGGGCTTCATCCGCTGCAACAGGCCTTCATCGAGAAAGGCGCCATCCAGTGCGGGTTTTGCACCTCGGGGATGATTCTCGCGGCCAAAGAGCTTCTGGACCGCACCCCTCATCCCCAGGAGGCGGAGATCCGGCGCGCCATCTCGGGCAACCTTTGCCGCTGCACCGGCTACCAGAAGATCATCGAAGCCATCAAGGATGCGGCCCATTAAAATTCGTTACGGCTCCGGAGAAAACCATGAGTGACTATCGCGTCATCAACAGCCGGCTGCCCCGCCTCGACGCACCGGCCAAAGCCACCGGCCGGGCGGTGTTCATCGACGACATGAACTTCCCGGGCATGCTGCACGCCGCCATGCTGCAAAGCCCGCTGCCGCATGCCCGAATTTTGAAAATCGACACGTCCCGGGCCGAACGCCTGCCGGGGTCAAGGCGGTGGTCACATCCAAGGAGGCCGGCCTCGTCCGATACGGGGTCAGCCCGGCCCGCTACGACGAGACCGTTTTCTGCCACGACCGGGTGCGCTATGTCGGCGATGAGATCGCGGCGGTGGCCGCTGTCGACAAGGAAACGGCCGAGGAGGCCCTCGAGCTGATCACGGTCGAATACGAGGAACTGCCGGCGGTGCTGACCATCGAGCAGGCCATGGCCGAGGGGGCGCCGCAGCTGCACGCCGAGTTCCCGCGCAACATCTCCGCCGAAGTGCACCAGGAGTTCGGCAACGTGGCCGAGGCCTTGAAGAGAAGCGACCTCGTCAAAACCACCACCTTCAAGAACAAGCGCCAGGACGGCGCCTTCCTCGAGCCGCCCGGCTGCATCGCCGTCTTCGACCTGGACGGCCGCTTGACCCTGTACAGCTCGACCCAGTCGCCCCACTACGTCCAGCGCACGGTGGCCATGGTGCTGGGGCTGCCGGTGGGCAAGGTGCGGGTGGTGAAACCTTACGTTGGCGGGGGGTTTCGGCATCAAGGCCGCCGCCAACACCGGTGAGCTGGCCGCCTGCCTGCTGGCGCGCAAGACCGGGAAGCCGGTCAAGTTCATCTATTCGCGCGAGCAGGTCTTCATGCTGTGCCGCGCCCGGCACCAGTTCGTGCACCGCATGACCACCGGCGTCAAAAAGGACGGCACCCTGCTCGGCCTGCAGCACGACTGCTATCTGGACGGCGGCGCCTATTCCAGCTTCGGCATCGCCACGGTCTACTACGCCGGCAGCCTGCTGGGCGGACCCTACAAGCTGCCCAACATGAAGTACGACGGCTGGCGGGTCTTATACCAACAAGCCGACCTGCGGGGCCCAGCGCGGCCACGGCGGGGTCGCCGCCCGCGCCGCCTGGGAGCAGCAGTTGGACATGATCGCCGAGGAACTGGCTATCGACCCCGTCGAGCTCAGGCTGAAGAACATGATGCAGGCCGGGGACGTGACCTGCAACGACCTCAACATGAGCAGCCTCGGGATGAGGGAGTGCATCGAAGCGGTGCGCAACGCCTCGGGCTGGGTGTCCAAAAAGGGCAAGCTTGCCAAAGGCAAAGGGATCGGCATGGCCTGCGGCTTCTTTGTGTCGGGGGCCGGTTACCCCATCTACCGGTCCGACACCTACCACTGCACGGCCACGGTCAAGCTGGCCGAGGACGGCGGCACGGTGCTGGTTTATTCGGCCTCGGCCGAGATCGGCCAGGGGTCGGACACGGCCTTCGGCATGATCGCAGCAGAGACCCTGGGGGTTCCCCTGGACTGCGTGCGGGTCGTCTCCGGCGACACGGATTTCGGCGTGGACCTCGGGGCCTATTCCAGCCGGCAGACGCTTATGACGGGCCACGCCGTGAAGGAAGCGGCCGAGGAGGTCAAGCGCGCCGTGCTGGAGGCGCTGGCGGACGAGTTGAAAGTGCCGGCCGCGGACATGGACATCGCGGAAGGCCGCATCGTTTTCAAGAACGGGCCCGTGGACTTCAGCAGCATCCGCAGCCGCTATATCAAGGAGCACCGCGGGTGGAGCGACAGCCCGCAGGAAGATGCCCTGACGTTCCGCGAGGCCTCGCGCATCGCCTACCTGGCCAAAGGCAGCATCGTCGGCACCGGCAAATACAAGCCCCCGGCATTGGGCGGCACGTTCAAGGGGGCCGCCGTGGGAACCTCCCCGGCTTACGGGTGTTCGGCCCAGGTGGTGGAGGTGGACGTGGACCTGGAGACCGGCAAGATCGTCATCGAAAAGATGACCGACGCCCACGACTGCGGCCGGGCCATCAACCGGACCTCGGTCGAGGGCCAGATGGAAGGTTCGCTCGCCATGGGCATGGGCGAGGCGCTCTTCGAGGAGGTCAAGTTCGACGATCGCGGCCGGGTCATCAACTGCGACCTGGCCGAGTACAAGCTGGTCACAGCGCTGGACATGCCGCCGGTTGAGGCCATCATCGTCGAAAGCGATGAGCCCAACGGTCCTTTCGGTGCCAAGGAGGTCGGCGAAGGTGCTATCATGCCGACCATTCCCGCCATCCTGAACGCAGTCTACGACGCCACGGGACTGCGCATCCATGAACTGCCCCTGACCGCCGAGCGGGTGCATGCGGCGCTCAAGGCCCGAGGGATCTGGTAATGAAAGGCCAACCCCGCTTTGCGGTCGGGCGGATCATGGCGGTCGGCTTGGGCGGCGTGGGGTATCTGAGGTGTCGGCGGGCGGCCAAGCGCGCTACACCTCCCTTTCCACCCAGGTCGACAGCGCGTGAGGAGTCTTCCGCCGTGGCAGAAGCCAAAAAGCTCCACAGGGACGCTCCGCGCGACCCCGACCAAGGTCGCCCGGAAGATGCAAACCCGCACCTTCCGAAGACTGCCGACGGAAGCCAGGCCAAGATAGAAATCTTCGGGCAAGAGATGATCGAGAAACGAGTCAGGGCCAGCGCCAGCAGCGGCAGGGTCTATCTGCCTCCGGACTGGGTCGGGCACAAAGTGAAAATCATCCGGATCGATTAAATCTGTGCTCAGCCCATCGCAGCTTCTAGTTGCTCGCCCGCCTGCCGCAGGTTCGCCATGGAGGTGGCGAAGGTGAGCCGGATGTTCTGTGTTCCTGTCTTGCCGAACGCCGCACCGGGAGTCACGGCCACGTGGGCTTCTTCGATCAGGAATTGGGTCAATGCGTTCGAATCCATCCCGCGATACGTGACCCGGGGAAACAGGTAGAAGGCGCCCTCCGGCAGCGGGCAGTGTACGCCGGGAATGCAGTTCAAGGCGTCCGTCATGAACCGGCGCCGGCAGTCGTATTCCGCCACCATTTCGGCCACACATCTCTGAGGGCCCTCGAGAGCCGCCACGCCGGCCGCCTGGACGAAAGAGGGGGCGCAGGTGACGACGTGCTGTTGGACCTTGAGGATCTGCGCGCATATCGCGGCCGGGGCCCCGAGGTAGCCCAGGCGCCATCCGGTCATGGCGTACGCCTTGGACATGCCGTTGATGGTCACCGTCCGATCGCGCATCCCCGGCAACGAGGCGAGACTGATGTGCCGGCGGTTGTCATAAATGATGTGTTCGTAGATCTCATCGCTCAACACCCAGAAGCCGTGGTCCATAGCTAAGCCTGCCACGACGTCGAGTTCGTCCGGCGTCAAAACACGCCCGGTCGGGTTGTTCGGCGAATTCAGAATCATGGCCTTGGTGCGCGGTGTGATCCGGCGCTTCAACACATCGGCATCCAACAAAAAGCCGTCTTCCGGGCGCAGGGGGACCTCCACCGGTATTCCGTCCAGCATGCGAATCATGGGTTCGTAGCTCACCCAGGCCGGGTCGAAATACAGCACTTCGTCGCCCGGCTCGATCATGGTTGCCAGCGCCAAATAGAGCGCCAGCTTCCCGCTGGCGGTGACGATGACCTCGGTGTCGGGGTCATACGCCAGGTGATTGTCGCGCTGAAACTTGGCCGTGATCGCCTTGCGAAGCTCAGGGATCCCCTTGCTGGCGACATAGTGGGTCAGGCCGTGGTGCATCGCGTCGACGGCCGCTGCGACAATGTGGGGCGGCGTGTCGAAATCAGGATCCCCGCCGCCCAGGTTGACGACCGCAACGCCGCGCTGCTGCAGTTCGCGCGCCCGGTCGGAAACGGCAACGGTCATCGACTCGCTCAGCAAATCGATTTTTTTCGCCCATCGTAATGGCATCGGTTTCAGCACCCCCTTCCGTCGACAGGCCCCCGGTCCGGAGCCCTTCTCACCGGTTGAACGTTATATCCTCTGCAGACGACCGATACACTAGAATGGCCTGACAGTCATCTAAAAATGCATTCCGGGCGGATCGGGTATTGCACTCCAACCCCCACCTGAACTATAGTTCTATCATTCTCAAAGCCTGTGCCACCGCCGTCGGATGGCCTGGGTATCTGCTTCTCAAAACGGCCGCAGGCAGGATCATGGTACGAAACCGCACGGCGTTATTTGAAAAACCGGTCGAGCGCTTGAGCGAGCGTGAGGCCCGGTCGGAACTGAACGAACTGGCCGAGCTGATCGCCCACCACGACCGGCTGTATCACGAAAAGGATGAGCCCGAGATCATCGACGCGGAGTATGACGCGCTCCGACAGCGCAACGCCGCCATCGAGGCGCGGTTCCCGGAGCTGCTTCTGCCCGAAAGCCCTTCGAGAAAGGTCGGTGCGGCTCCCGCCGCCGGTTTTAAAAAAGTGCGTCACCGCGTGCCGATGCTCTCCCTCGACAACGCCTTTACGCGGGAAGACGTTTTCGACTGGCTCGACAGCGTCCGGAATTTCCTGCGCGAGCTGAAGGACCCGGAGGCGGTCATTGAAATCCTCTGCGAGCCCAAGATCGATGGACTGTCCTGCTGCCTGCGTTATGAGCAGGGCCAATTGGTGGGAGCGGCTACGCGCGGCAACGGGGTCGAGGGCGAGGATGTGACCGCCAACGTCATGACCATCACGGAGGTTCCTCGCACATTAAAGGGCAGGGGCTGGCCGGACGTCCTGGAGGTCCGCGGCGAGGTGTACATGACCGATGCGGACTTCCTGAACCTCAACGCGCAGCAGGATGCCATCGAGGCCAAGCGATTTGCCAATCCGCGCAATGCCGCGGCCGGCAGCCTGCGTCAGCTGGACGCTTCCATCACCGCCGCTCGCCCGCTGCGCTTTACCGCACACGGCTGGGGCGAGGTTTCGGAAACGTTTGCGAAGACGCAATCCGACGCCTTCCGGAAGATCAAGCGCTGGGGGTTTCAGCCGAACGAACCGTCCCGAGCGGTGAGAATCGTTGATGCGGACCTGCGCGACCTGTACGCCTATTACGACGACATCGAACAGAAACGCTCCGGATTAGGCTTCAGCATCGACGGCACGGTGCTCAAGGTCGACCGGCTGGACTGGCAAAGCCGGCTGGGCTCAGCCAGCCGTTCGCCCCGCTGGGCGATCGCCTGGAAATTCCCGCCCGAGCGGGCCGTGACGGTCATTGAGGATATCCAATGCCAGGTCGGCCGCTCCGGCAAGATCACACCGGTGGCCCATCTGCGCCCGATCAACGTCGGCGGTGTGCTGGTGAAACGGGCGACCTTGCACAATGCGGACGAGATCGCACGCAAGGACATCCGGATCGGCGACACCGTGATCATCCAGCGCGCGGGCGACGTGATCCCGCAGGTGGTCGAAGCCCTGCCCGAGAAGCGGCCGACGGGCAGCGAGCGCTATCGATTTCCCGAGCAGTGCCCGGTGTGCGGCAGCCGGCTCATCCGGGAAGACGGGCAGGTCGATTTGGTTTGCACCGGCGGCCTGATCTGCTCGGCGCAGGTCGTCGAGCGGCTCAAACACTTTGCGTCCCGGGACGCCTTCGACATCGAAGGGCTGGGCGAAAAGAATATCGAGACGTTCCACGGCCAGGGGCTGCTCAAGACGCCGGTGGACATTTTCACCCTGGAGGCGCGCGACGGCCGGCAGCTGCCGCCGTTGCGTGAATGGGACGGGTGGGGGGAGAAGTCGGCGCGCAAGTTGTTCGACGCCATCCAGCGCGCCCGAACGATCCCGCTGGACCGCTTTATTTACGCACTGGGCATTCACCAGGTCGGGCAGGCGACCGCACGGTTGCTGGCCAGGCATTACCTGTCCCTGGTTGACTGGCGGGAGGGCATGGACGCAGCCCAGGATCGGGATGCGGAAGAGTGCGCCGAGCTGCTGTCGATCAGCGGCATCGGTGCCAGCATGGTGGACGACATTCTGGCATTCATGGCCGAGCCTCACAACCGCCAGGTCCTGGATGCCTTGACCCTGCCGCGCGACGGGCTGGCGCCGCTGGTCACGGTGACGGACTTCGAGCGTGCCGCCACGGCATCCCCCGTTGCCGGGAAAACGGTCGTGTTCACCGGCAGCCTTCAGGCCATGAGCCGCAGCGAGGCCAAGGCGCAGGCCGAGGCCCTGGGCGCGAATGTCGCCGGAGCGGTGTCCCGGAAGACGGATGTCGTGGTGGCCGGGCCGGGCGCAGGCTCCAAGGAGAAGAAGGCCAGGCAACTGGGGCTGACCGTTTTGACCGAGCAGGAATGGCTGGAATTGATCGACAGCAGCCGCAGTCAAGGAATTTGAGGTGGACCATGGACGACAACGTCAGGGCGCATGTCATCATCACCGGCCGCGTCCAGGGGGTTGGCTTCCGCTACGACACCCAGTGGGCGGCCCAGCGGATCGGGGTTTGCGGCTGGGTGCGCAACTGCCGGGACGGGTCCGTGGAAGGCGTGTTCGAGGGTGAGAAGGAGCGCGTGAAACGCATGCTCGACTGGTGTCAGCACGGCGCGGCGTTGGCGCGCGTGGACCAGGTGAGCCTCGCGTGGGAGCCGTTCAGCGGCGAATACACGGCCTTCAGCATTGTGCGCTGATGCCCGAACCGCACCAGCGAGCTCATTCCCCGCAGCTTGCTGCAGGGCTGTTCAAAAAAAAGGCGAGTCCGCTTTGGCGGCTTCGCCTTTTTCGATCCAGGATCGGGCCAAGAACTAGAGGACTTCCTTCAGCCCCTTGCCGGCCTTGAACTTCACGACCCGCGCGGCCTTGATCTTGATGGGGGCGCCGGTCTGCGGGTTGCGGCCTTTGCGGGCTTTGCGCTTGGAGACGCTGAAGGTCCCGAAGCCCACCAGGGTGACTTTGCCTTGCGGCTTCTTGAGGCTCTTGCTCACGTTGTCCATGAAGGACTGAAGCGCCGAGCCCGCGGCCACTTTGGAAATACCCGCATCCTTCGCAATTTTTTCAATTAAATCAGCTTTGGTCATGGTGTTCTCCTCTTTGGGTGTGTTGTTCCAGGCTCACGCAAGCCTGCCGTAAAAAAGAAGTATCCACGATTCTTACCGAAAGTTCAATAGGCTGTCAATACAATTCTGTAGCCGGTGCCGGTTCCAAAGCCTTATCCCGCCTGCGTTTCCGCAGTGTGGTCCTGCGCACGGCGCTCCCCCGCTGTCACGACGCAAACAGCGCGTCGACGAACTGCTGCGGGTCGAAGTCCTGCAGGTCCTCGATGGACTCGCCGACCCCGATAAACCGCAGCGGGATGTCGAAGGCCTGGCAGATGGCGATGACGATCCCGCCCTTGGCCGTGCCGTCGAGCTTGGTAAGGGCAATCCCGGTCAGCTCCAGCGCTTCGTGAAACAGCCGGGCCTGGGAAATGGCGTTCTGGCCGGTGGTGGCGTCCAGAACCAGCAGGATGTCGTGCGGCGCCTCCGGCAGCTTCTTGGCGATGGAGCGTTTGATCTTTTTGATCTCCTCCATCAGGTTGACCTTGGTGTGCAGCCGGCCGGCGGTGTCCACGATCACCACATCCGCACCCCGGGCGAGGGCCTTGTCGACGGCGTCGAAAGCGACCGACGCCGGGTCCGCCCCGTTGGGGTGACGGACGATGTCGGCGCCGGCCCGCTCGGCCCAGATGGCGAGCTGCTCCACCGCGGCGGCCCGGAAGGTATCCGCTGCCGCGATCACCACCTTTTGGCCGTCGGCCGCATAACGCGCGGCGAGCTTGCCGATGGTAGTGGTCTTGCCGACCCCGTTGACCCCCACCACCAGGATCACGTGGGGCGGCCCTCCGGGCCTGCGGGCGGGGGGGGCGTGGCGAGTCAGGATGGACAGGATCTCCTGGCGCAGCACGGACTGCAGCTCATCGGCCGTGGTGACCCCGGCACCCGAGATGCGCCCGATGAGTTCCGTGGCCGTCTGGACCCCGATGTCGGAGGTGATCAGCAGTTCCTCGATCTGATCGAGAACCCCCGCATCGATCTTTTTGCCGCTGAGCACCTGTGCCAGGCCGTCGGACAGGTTGTGGCGCGTCTTGGACAGCCGCTCCCGCAGGCGCGCGAAAACCTTGCGGCGCGGCGGCGTTTCATCCGGGGCAGCGTTTTCCGGCTCCCGGGCCGGGGCGTCGTCTTTTTTTTCGTTTGAACCAACCCACTGCTTGCGCTCCTTCGGGCATCCGACCCCCAAGCGGGCCGCTACGCTGCAACGGTCTCCGGCCGCTTGAGGTTGACGGAAACCACCTTCGAGACGCCTTTCTGTTCCATGGTGATGCCGAACAGGGTGTCGGCGAACTCCATGGTGCGTTTGTTGTGGGTGATCATGACGATCTGGGATTTCTCGCCGATGTGCTGCAGCAGGTCGTTGAAGCGATAGACGTTGGCGTCATCCAGCGGGGCGTCGATCTCGTCCAGCAGACAGAACGAGGCCGGCCGGATCAGAAAAATCGCGAAGATGAAGGCGATGGCGGCCATCGCCTTTTCGCCGCCGGACAAAAGGCTCATGCGGGTCAGTTTCTTGCCCGGCGGGTGGATCATGTACTCCACCCCGGTCTCGAGGGGTTTGTCAGGATCGGTCAGGACCAGTTCGGCGGTGCCGCCATTGAACAGGCGCGGGAAGACCTCCGCCAGCCGTTCGTTGATGGCCTGGAAGGTCTGCATGAAGCGCTCCTGGGAGACCGTGTTGATCTTGTGGATGACCTTGTGCAGGTCCTCGATGGCCTTCTCCAGGTCCTCTTTCTGGGTCGAGAGGAACTCGTGGCGCTCCTTGAGCTCCTGGTATTCCTTGATGGCGCCGAGGTTGACGTCGCCGATCCGGCCGATCTTGGCGCGGTAGCGGGCGAGCTCGGCCTCCATGGCGTCGAGGTCCGGTGCGGGTTCGGTCGGCACGGTTCCCGCCGCCGGCGCCAGTTGGGCGCACAGCTCGGCGAACGGCGTCTGGTAGCGTTCCTCGATCTGGCTGGTGAGATGCTCCCGTCGCATCCGGCGCTGGGTTTGTTCCAGCTCGAGCACGCGGAACTGTTCCAGGGTCTTTTCGCGCTTGTCCTTGATCTCGGAGATACGCGCGTCGCTTTCCTGCAACTTGGCGTCGATGGAGGCGTAGTCCACCTCGTTGCGCTCGATGCTCTGGTCGATGTCCCGGATCTGCGTGTACATGCCTGCCAGGGACTGCTCGCATTCCTGGGCGTGTTCCCGTGAGGTGGAGGCCCTTTCGATTTTTTGGCCGATCTCCAGCGCGAGCTGGTCCAGGCGCCGGACGCCGTCGGCCTGGAACTCCCGCAGCCGCCTCAGGCTGGTGGTGCTGTTTTCAAGCCTGGCGTTGAGGGTGGTCATCTCGAGTTTGTGGTTGACGACTTTCTGGTTGACCTCCTGGAGGCTGGCGGAAAGATCGGTGATCCCGGTGGAGCCTTCGGCCACGACCTTCTGGGCCGCCTCGACCTCGGCGGCGATGCCCGCAAGCGCCCGCTCGGTCTTGCTCATCTCGTCGTCCAGGTCGCTCGATTCGCCCAGCAGCTGCTCCTGTTCGAACTGGGTGATCTCCAGCTGCCGGCGCAGGCCCTTCAGCTCCTCGGCCGCCTTGTAGATGGCCTTTTCGGCCTCGATCTCGTTTTCGCGGCCCTGGTTCTTCTGCTCGATCAGCTTTTGCAGCTCCACGTCGAGGTTGCGGACCTCGGCTTCTATGGTCCGCTGCTCGAGGCGGGCGCTCTCCAGCTTCTGTTCGAGCGCCTTGCCCTGGCGTTCGAGCTCCCGCAACTCGTGCTTCTTAGCCAGAATGCCGCTGGAGGCGTCCTTGCTGCCGCCGATCAAAAACCCCCGGGGCGAGACCACGTCGCCGTTGCGGGTGACGAGGGTCTGGACCTTGCCGTTCTGGTTGAACAGGGCGAGCGCTTCGGTGAGCGTTTCGGTCAGCACCACGTTGCCGAGCAGGGCCTGGGCGATGGGTTCAAAGCCCGGTTTCACCCGCACGTGCTGCAGGAGCAGCTTGGACGGTTCGGGTCGCTCAGCACTCCCGGCCGCCGTGTCGTGCAGGGCGGCGACGGGGATGAACCCGCTGCGGCCGGCGCTCTGCTGCTGGAGATAGGCGATCGCCGCCAGTCCCGACGGCTGGTCGTCCACGATGACGTATTGGAGGGACTCGCCCAGAGCGGCCTCCACGGCGGTGGCGGCCAAGGCCTCCGGCTCGATCACGTCGGCCACCAGACCGACGATACCCGCCAGCCGGCGGCCGGTGTCGGCCTCCTGGGCGCGTTTCATCACGGCCTTGACACCGTCCTTGTACCAATCGAAGTTGTCCTCCATCTTCTTGAGCGTGGCGTGCTTCGATCGGGTGGTGTTGCGTTCGAGTTCGACACTCTGGGCCAGTTTCACCTGGGCGGCGAGGGCCCGGGACTTTTCATCCAGCTGTTCGCGGGTGGCGTTGATGCTGCGGCTCAGCTCCGCGATGCTGTTCTTGATCGCCTCCAGGCGCGACTGGGCGCGGGACTCGCGCTCCTGCGCCTCGGCGATCTTCTGGTGCAGAATGACTTCCGCTTCATCCGCGCGTTTGAGCCGCCGCTGTAGGTTTTCGCGGTTGTTGGCGGCGTTCTGGAAGAGGTTCCGGTACTGGGCCTCACGGGCCGTGAGGTCCAGCAGGTTGGCCCGGGCGCTCTCCAACTCCTGGTTCATGCCGGCGAGCGCGGCGGTCATCCGCTCCAGGACGGAGCGCTCCTGCTCGAGGCTGGCGCGGCTGCGTCCGATCTCCTCCCGCAGCCGGGTGTTTTCCGTTTCGCCCTGCTCGATCTCGGCCAGCATGCCCTGGTTCTTGTGCTCCAGCCCCTGGCGGGAGTTCTGCAGGTCGACGGTTTCACGGCCCAGCCGCTCGATCTCGCCGCGCAGGTGCTCAAGGTCCTTCTCCATGCGGTCGATGGTGCGCTGGATGTTGAACTTCTCGGTCTTCTGCTCGGCGATCGCCTGGTTTTTCTGCCAACGCTCGAGTTTGATCTCCTCGACGGCCGCATCGAGTTTCTTCAGCTCGGTGGTGTGCCCGAAGTCGGCGTCCTTGAGCCCCTGCAGCATCTGCTCGGTGCCGTCGATCTGGCGGGTGAGTTCCTCGAAGTGGTGCAGACCCAGGCGGACATCGAGCCCCTTCGCGCGGGCCTGGTATTTGCTGAAGAGCTCGGCCTTGCGGACCTGCCGCTTCAGGCTGTTCATCTGGCGCTTGATTTCGACGATGATGTCGGCCACCCGCAGCAGGTTCTGCTGGGTGATGTCGATCTTGCGCAGGGCTTCCGCTTTGTGGTGCTTGTAGCGGGTGACGCCGGCGGCCTCTTCGACGAAATACCGGCGTTCCTCCGGGCCGGCCTCGGTGATGACGCCGATGTTGCCCTGCTGGATGAATGCGTAGGAGCGCGAGCCGAGGCCGCTGCCGAGGAAGATGTTGTGGATGTCCTTGAGGCGGCAGGGCTGTCTGTTGAGAAGGTAGGCGCTTTCACCGGACCGGTAGAGGCGGCGGGTCATGTTGATTTCGGTGAAGTCCTTGAGTTCCTCCGGGGCGCTGCCGTTGTCGTTGGCGAGCGTCAGCGAGACCTCCGCCATGCCGAGCGGCGCCCGTCCGTTGGTGCCGGAGAAAATCACGTCTTCCATGGATTTGCCGCGCAGCTGTTTTACGCTCTGCTCGCCCATCACCCAGCGGATGGCATCGATGACGTTGCTCTTGCCGCAGCCGTTCGGGCCGACCACCGCCGTGATGCCCGCCGGAAACTCGATGACGGCTTTCTCGAAAAAGGACTTGAACCCTGAGATTTCCAGCTTCTTGAGCTTCATTGAGTTGGATTTCCTTCGCCGTGATGACTGCCGGAATTGACGCTCAGCCGGCCCCTGCTGACCTGAATCCGTGACGGCTGCGTGTATTCGTGCAGGACTTTCCTGCCTGCAGGAATATAAAGCGGCGCTTTATCCAGTCAAAGGGGGCTGCCGTTCACACAATGTGCTCATGATAGCAGGCGGGAGGGTCGCTGTAAAGAAAAAACACAACTCACGGTATGTTTTTAACTTGGAGCCTACAAGATGTGGGGTGTATGAGTTTGGCGAGTTCGTTGAGTTCGTTGAGTTTATTGGGTTTATTGAAGTGCCTGCTCAGGTGGTTAGGCTGAAGATTTATGGCTGAAGGCCATTATACATCACGCAAAACACCAGTCAACGCATTCAAGAGCTGAGCAGCAACCTTCAGCCTTCAGCCTATCCACCTGAGCAGTTACGAATTGCTCATATATACAAGTAGTAAACGCGGGAATCATCTTGACACCGGGCCGACTCGCCCGGTATGGTGAACAGCAACGTCCAACGCACTGCCACATGCACCAGGACCCGGAGGGAGGGGCGCCATGTCTGTGACAAAATCGCTCAGTCTTAAAGAGATCCTCGACAACCCCACGGTCAAGCAGGCGGTTGCCGACGAGAGCTACGAACTCAGACGCCGACGGGCTTTCCGCCCGCCCGTCTGCCAGGTGTTCGCACAGCCTTTTACCCTCCTTGAGGAAACCGACCGCTTCTGTTTCAGCATCGATCCGGAAGCCGAGCGTCAGCTTCCGAGCATCATCCACAACAAGGTCCAGATCGTCGCGGGCAAAGCCAAGGTCCCGCAAGCGGTGGCGGAGCGCTACGCCAAGAAGCGCCACATCGGTATCGTGTTTTCCGGCGGTCCCGCACCCGGCGGCCACAACGTGATTGCCGGGCTGTTCGACGCCGCCAAGCGGGTCAATCCCGAGAACCGCCTCTTTGGGTTCCGCGTGGGGCCCGACGGTGTCATCGAGAACGAGACGGTCGAGATCACACGCGCGCTCGTCGATGCCTACCGCAACCTGGGCGGGTTCACGATGATCAAGACCGGCCGCGCCAAGATCGACTCGAGGCAGAAGGTCGAGCTGTCACGCCAGACGTGCAAGGCATTAGGGCTGGATGCCCTGGTGATCGTGGGCGGCGACGATTCCAACACCAATGCCGCATTCCTGGCCCAGGAGATGGTGAGCGACGGCATCCAGGTGATCGGCGTGCCCAAGACCATCGACGGCGACATCCAGGTGTGCGACGAGCAGGGCCACGTGCTGTGCGCCGTGTCTTTCGGGTTTCACACCGCGGCCCGGGCCTTTGCCAATGCCATCAGCGGCCTTGCCAACGACGCCAGCTCCGACATCAAGTACTACCACGTCTGCAAAGTGATGGGCCGGGTGGCGAGCCACCTGGCGCTGGAGGTGGCCTTACAGGCGCATCCCAACATCACCATCATCGGCGAGGACCTGGTGGATTTCGTGGATGAGGAGCGGCTGGAAAAGGCGGCCAAAGAGAACCGGACCGACTACACCGCTTACGGGATGACCCTGCGGCACCTGTCGCGGATCATCTGTGAAGGGATCGTCAAGCGGGCCGGCGCCGGGAAGAATTACGGGATTATCGTGATCCCCGAGGGCGTGCTGGAGTTCGTCAACGAGGTGGAGGTGTTCATCATGAAGCTGAACACCATCATCGCCGAGCACAACCGCACGCACGACCGGGATTTCCACTCGGCCTTCCCGTCTCTGGAAAGCAAGCTGGAGTACCTTCACAAGCTGGCCCAGCGCTCCCGGGACGATTCGGCCTTCCGGCTCTGGAACACCCGGGACGAGGACCTGTTCAACGACCTGCCGGAATTCTTCCAGGAAGGACTGCTGACGGAGCGCGACAGCCACGGCAACTTCCAGTTCTCCCAGATCCATACCGAGCGAGTGCTCATGGGGCTGGTGCACGACTATCTCAACATCCTAAAGGAGAAAGGCCTCTACAAGCTCGGCATTCCGCAGGGCTATTTCCGCAAAACCATGCAGCGGGCCGGCCTCGACCCGGACCGCTTCGGCCCGGCCATTTTCGAAAATTTTGGCCAGGGCGAATTCCTTCTGACCAAGGTCTCGATCATTTCCGCCAAGACCCTACGCCAGGAACTGGAAAAGGCCGGGCTGGTCGGCTCCGAGGACAAGGTGCCGGCGGCCGTCGAGGCGATCTACAAGAAAAGCGTGCCGAGCTTCAAGACCCAGGAGCACTTCTACGGCTACGACGGCCGGGGCAACGACCCGACTCAGTTTGACTGCCTCTACACCTACAACCTGGGCATGACCGCCTTCAGCCTGATCGCCAACGGGGCCTCCGGCCAGATGGCGGCCATCCGGAACCTGGAGCTGGAGTTCGCCGCCTGGGAGCCCATCGGCATTCCCATCGGGCCGCTGATGCACCTCGAGGAGCGCAAGGGCAGGCTCGCCCTGGTGATCGAGAAAGCCCTGGTGGACGTAGATTCCATTGCCATGCAGGTGTTCAAGGCCCACCAGGAGAAATGGCTGGCGGCCTGCGAGGGGGAGGACTGCTACCGCAGGCCGGGCCCTGTCAAGTTTAGCGGTGAGGGGGAAGAGGAGCGGCCGCTGACCCTTGAATTAAACGCCATCGTTCGCCAGCGACCCTGAACCGCGCCAGCGGGCGAATATCAATAAAAGAAGCACTTCTATCGGTACTTGCTTTCCAGGCGGTAGCGTTCTGCGTCTGACATCTTCCCGATGTCCACGAGCAGCTCCCCGATGCCATCCTCCCTCAACATCTTGATCTTCATGATATTTTCCGGGGTCAGTTGGTTCAGGCTGACAAACGTGTAGTTGAGGTCGAGTTTGGATTTTTTAAGGAGATAGACGTTTTTTACGAAGTTGGCATCCCGGCCGCAGAAAATGATATGAGTGCTCATCAGAAAATACAAAGCGGCGCCGACAGCGCCAATGAGCAGGTACTGTTTCAGGCGCGAGAGCATGGCATGGTTTCCTTCCGAGCAGGAATCTGATAGACTTCAAATACATCACACATGGGTATAGTCTACCAAGCTTTCCCGTAGCGGTCAAATATTCAACCAGGGGGGTATATGCAAACCCTGAAGCGGCGTTTCCTGACGCGTACCGACATGGCCGACTCCATGGTGCTGACCGCCATTTTCCTGGCGGCGGCCTACTGGGGTCTTGAGGCGCTGATCAACATGTTTTCACCGGGGGAGATCAGTTTCTACCGCGAGCTCTTCGGCCCCAACGTCGGCGAGATGGGCACGCGCCTCATCGTGCTGTGCCTGTTTCTGATTTTCGGCTCCCATGTCCAGTTCACCATCAACCACCGCAAGCGCGCGGAGCAGGCACTTAAAGAAAGCGAGGAGAAGTACCGCAGCATCCTGGAAAGCATCGAGGAAGGCTATTACGAGGTCGACCCGGACGGCAACTTCACCTTCGTGAATGACGCCACCCTCCGGATCCTTGGCGTGGCAAAACCGGAACTGCCCGGCCGGAACATGCGCCAATTCCTGACCGCAGAAAGCGGCCCCAAGCTGTTGGAAACGTTCCAGGAGTGCCTGCGCGTCGGCCACTCCGTCAAGGCGTTCGACGTGGAACTGCAGCGCGGGGAGGCCGTGCGCTTCATCGAGGCTTCAGCGGGGCTGCGTGAAAATAAGGCCGGGGAGGCGATGGGCTTCCGTGGCATGCTCCGGGACCGGACCGAGAAAAAAAAGCTCGAGATGGATCTGCTGGAGTCCTACCGCAAGGTCCAGAACGCTCGGGCGGCCACGATCCTGGGGCTCGCCAAGCTTGCCGAATACCGCGATGAGGGCACCGGCACCCATCTGGAACGCATCCGGGAGTATGCCCGGCTGCTGGCCGGCGAAATGGCCCGGCGGCCCGGCCACGCGGAGTCCATTGACCAGCGCTTTATCGACGACATTTTTAACTCCGCCATCCTGCACGACATTGGCAAGGTGGGCATTCCGGACGCCGTGCTGCTCAAGCCGGGCGAACTCACCTATGAAGAGTTCGAAGTGATCAAATGCCACACCCGCTTCGGGGGGGACGCCCTTGCTGCCATCGAATCCCAGATCGAGGGGCGCTCGTTTTTGCACACCGGCAAGGAAATCGCCTACTGCCACCACGAGAAATGGGACGGGTCCGGCTACCCTGCCGGCCTCAAGGGCCAGGCCATCCCCTTGGCGGCCCGGATTGTGGCGCTGGCCGATGTCTACGATGCCCTCACCACCCAACGGCCTTACAAAGAAGCCTTTTCCCACGCCAAGGCCCGGCAGATCATCCTGGACCTGAGAGGGAGCCATTTCGATCCGGCGCTGGTGGACGCGTTTTCCGCCATCGAAGGTCAGTTTGACCGTATCCGCCAAGAGAAACTGGACCAGGGGTGGAAAACCATCGCGTCCGTGGGTGAGTGCCGCCTGGAGTCGGGAATGCTCGCCGCGGCGGCTTCCTGACGATGGAGCTCAGCCCTGGGGCGGGGCGGGGTTTCAAGCGCCGGTCGGCTCAGCCCGGATGAGGATCTGCCGGCCTGAGCGCCAGCAGGATCAGACGGTTTTCAGGAATTATTTCAGTAATCTTTTCGAAATCAAACGGCCGGCCGTCGATGTCGGCCGCCCTGCCGATCTTAGCGAACCCACGGTCCTGCCGTCGGAAGAAATCCTGCAGGTCTGCCCCTTGGATCAACACTCCCTGCTCCAGAAAGCCCGGACCGAGTTCGCGGGCCACCAAGTTGAATAGTTTGATGTTGACGCTTACGGGTCCGCTTGCGCGGGACCCGCCCGAGCCGGTGTAGGATATCTGCCGGCGCATGGCGGCATACGCCCCGCCCTTGCGCAACACCGCGCCCGCCAGCCCAGGCATGGCGGCCGACAGGGCGATCGTCGAACCGTCGCTGACCACGGCGGCGGCGAGGTCGTCGATTGCTTTGCCGTTCAGAAACACGGTCTGAACCCGTTCCCGCAGATAATCCTGAGCAATGCCGCATCCCCGGCAGAGGAAATCTTCAACCGATGCCCCGGCCAGCCGTTTGACCGTGAAGCCCTGACCTAGCAGTGGCAGAAATCGCAATATGCCGCCCGGGGTGACCGTCAGAGTCAGCCGGGGAGTTATTTCAGCGTCCATCGATACATCCCTCGAAAAAAAATCGGGGAGGCGGCAAGCCTCCCCGATGGTCATCATGTAAACCTTTGCGAGGCTACCAGTTGAAAACTTGGTCCAAATCCGAATCCTTCACCATGAAGGTGACGTTGTGGGGCGGCAGTTTCTCTTTTTTGAAGTAGTCCGGCAGCCGGTCCATCTCTTTGGTGAAGCCCGCTTTTGTATTGAATTCGCGCTCCAGCTTCAGGATAGATTTGCCCAGCCCGACGACATCGTCACCGGTCAGTTTCTGGCCGCCGAAGCTGCCGAGGAGATCCAGCAACGCCTGGAAGGTCTCCGGCTGGTCCAGGATGGCGAAAGCAATGAACAGGCACATGCCGGTCGAGTCGATGGCGGCAGTAGCGATCTGCAGGTTGCGGGACAGATCGATCTGCCCCTCAGGCTTCAGCGCGTCCACTTTGCCGCCGACCCCCAGGATGTTGGCCGTCACCGCGTAGCCGGCGGTGTGGTCCGCGCCCTGGGTGGTGGTGGCATAGGTGACGCCCATGCCCTGAACCCCGCGCGGGTCGTAGGCCGGCATGGCCTGGTTCTTGACGACGGGCACGCGCTCGATGCCGAAGACTTTGCCGGTCAGGCCGGCGCCGCTGCCCAGAATGCGGCCGAGCGGGGTGCCCTTACCGACTTCCTTGACCAGGTTGATGGCCGCCTGGGCGTCGCCGAACTTCGCGACCCCGGCTTCCATGGCGACTGCGATGGCCGCACCCATCTCGATCGTGTCCAGGCCGAAGTCGTCGTCCAGGCGGTCCAGCATGGCGATGGCGTCCAGGTCGTCGATGCCGCAGTTGCCGCCATGGGCCCAGACCGTTTCATACTCCGGCTGCTTGGTGAGATAGTGGCCGTCCTTGTCGTAGAAGGTTCCCGAGCAGCGGATGACGCAGCCGCGATGGCAGCCGTGGGTGGCGGAGCCTTCGCCGCCGCGGGCGTTTTCGGTCTCGGCCTGGGTTTCGCCGCTGATCTTGGAGCAGCCGTCGAACCGGCCCCACATGAAGTTTTTCGTCGGGTAGGCGCCGGCCTCGTTGATGACGTTGGTGAGCACGTTGGTGCCGTAGGTCGGCAGGCCCTGGCCGGTGACGGGGTGCTTGCGCAGGCCGGCGACCCAGTTCTTGTTGGCTTCTTTGAACTTGACCGGGTCCTTGGGGCTGCGGACCGGGCAGCCGGTGTCGTCCACCACGATCACTTTGACCCCCTTGGAACCCATGACCGCACCGACCCCGCCGCGGCCCGCGTGCCGGGTGGGACGGAACTCCATGTCGGTGAAGGCGATGGAGGCGCCGGCGAGCTTCATTTCACCGGCCTGTCCGATCGAAATGCAGCTGACCTTGTCGCCGTGCACGGCCTTCATTTTTTCCGCAACCGCATAGTTGCCGAGCATTTTCAGGCTGTTGTCGGGTTTGATGTCGACTTTGTCCTTGCTGATGCTGAGTTTGTAGAGAGTGCCGTCCTCGGGTTTGCCCTCCAGCACGATGGCTGCAATGCCGAGGCGGCCGAGCATCTGGGAGGCCATCCCGCCCGCGTTGGCTTCCTTGATGCCGCCGGTGAGCGGGCTCTTGCAGCCCACCGAAATCCGGCCGGACATCGCCGCCGCGGATCCGCTGAGAAGCCCCGGGGCGATGACGAGCTTGTTGTCCTCGCCCAACGGATGGCAAAGCGGCGGGACTTCCTTGGCGATGATAGTCGTGGTCAGGGCTCGCCCGCCCAGACCGGCATAGCTTCCGATCGGCTCCGATTTGACCTGGGGGCCACCGGCCGCGCCCATGTTGATTCTGAGAATTTTGTCCATGGCACCCTCCTGATGTTTATAGGTTTTCAGCGATCCGCGCCAACCCGTTCATTGCGTGACAGGAGTTTTTTACTAAATCCATGGCTGGTAATTACGCGTATTTTGCGGTCAAGTCAAGTTTTACCAGAAATAACAGAGTCGCTATCCGTTATGGTCTGCGAAGGTTCGCATGAAGTCCGCCAGGGCTTCGGACGCTTCTAAGGGCACGGCATTGTACAGGGATGCGCGGCATCCGCCCACCGAGCGATGGCCCTTGAGGCCGCCCAGCCCGGCTTTCAGCGCCTCCTCGAGGAAGCGTTTCTCCAGCGCCTCGCTCGGCAGCCGGAAGGTCAGGTTCATCAGGGAGCGGCTGCCGGGCTCGGCCGTGCCGCGGTAGAAGCCGCCGCTGTCGTCGATGCCGCGGTAGACCACCGCCGCCTTCTTGCGGTTCAATGCCTCCATCCGGCCAAGTCCGCCCACGGTCTCCTCGAGCCATTTGAGAACGAGCTGAACGGTGTAGATGGTGAAGCTCGGCGGCGTGTTGTAGAGGGAATTCTTGGATGTGTAGGTGGTGTACGTCAGCATAGCGGGAAGGTTCGCGGGCACGCCCTTGAGCATGTCCTCACGGATGATGACCATGCAGACGCCGGCCGGGCCGATGTTTTTCTGGGCCCCGGCATAGATGAGGCCGAATCGGCCGGCGTCGAACGGCCGAGTCATGATGTCCGAGGACATGTCGGCCACGAGCGGGACCCCCTGCGTGTCAGGGTAGGCCGCCCACTGGGTTCCGCGGATAGTGTTGTTGGATGTGAGATGGACGTAGACTGCATCCGGGTTAAAGGCGATGCCGCGGGGGATGTAGGTGAACTGGCGGTCCTCGGAGGAGGCCACCACGTTGACCGTTTTGTTCAGCACCCGGGCTTCCTGGATGGCCTTCGCGGCCCACGTGCCCGTGTTCACGTAGTCGGCGGATCGGCCGTCGGCCAGAAGATTCATGGGGATCATGCTGAACTGCAGGCTGGCACCTCCCTGCACAAAGACCACGTGAAAGCGCTCGTCCAACTGGAGCAGTCGCCGGACGCGTGCGATGGCGTCGTTCAGGAGGGCGTCGAATTCCTTGGAGCGGTGACTCATCTCCATGATCGACATGCCGGAGCCTTTGTAGTCCAGCAGCGATTCCTGGATTTCTTCCAGCACCGGCAGGGGCAGGGCGGCCGGCCCCGGGTTGAAGTTGCAGATCCGCTTGGCTTTCATGAATGTCACCTCCACGAGTGAGTGCACGACCCGCGCCGCGGCCCGCCACGTTCAGGCCCGAGCGCCGACGATATTTCTACAGATCCCCACCGATAAGTCAATTCAATTTGTAACGACCGATCCACCTGAGCAGTTACCGTTGACAAAGGTCTGCGCTTGACCGTAATACACAGGCGGCATGGTCCCTTGGTAAGGTGAATCTGTTTCGAATTGGGTTCCGGCTTGTCCGGGTGGGGAGCGTCTCGTCATGAAGATACTGAACTATCCGTCGGCTGCCGGCGAGAGCGCGGTGGTACGCATCGCGTCGCGCGGGCGTTCGTTTTCCAAAAAAGATCACGCTGCGGTCAGCCGCATTTTGGCAGACGTGCGGCGGCGGGGCGACCAGGCCCTCGTGGCGTACAGTCGGCGCTTCGATGCACCCGGTTTCCGCCTGAGGGATTTGCGGGTCGGCCCAGAGGAATTCCGGCAAGCAGCCGCCGCTGCGAATCGCGGCTTCACCCGCGCGCTCCATCGGGCGGCCTCACAGATCGAGGCGTTTCATCGCCGGCAGGTGCGGAGTTCCTTCATCAGCCTCGACCGGGCGGGGACGATGCTCGGGCAGCTCGTTCGGCCGGTTGCGCGCGTGGGCGTTTACGTGCCGGGCGGCCAGGGCGGCCGGACGCCGTTGGTGTCCTCAGTGCTCATGGGCGCGATCCCGGCGCGGGTGGCCGGGGTTGAGCGGGTCGTCATGGTGACCCCGCCGACGGCGGACGGGCATGTCAACCCTCACCTGCTCGTTGCGGCCCGGAAGGCCGGAGTGGATGAGGTCTACAAGGCGGGCAGCGCCTGGGCCGTGGCGGCACTGGCCTACGGTACTGAGACGATCCCCCGGGTCGACGTGATCGTCGGGCCGGGCAACCTTTACGTGACCCTGGCGAAGAAGATCGTGGCCGGCACGGTGGGCATCGACATCATTGCCGGGCCGAGTGAGATCCTGGTCATCGCCGACGAATCGGCCGACCCGGAGTTCATTGCCGCCGATCTGCTCTCCCAGGCCGAGCACGACGCCATGGCCTCGGCGGTGCTGGTGACGACCCGCCGGGAGCTGGCGCAAGCGGTGGTGGCCGCACTCGGGCGGCAGCTCCCGCAGCTTGCGCGCGCCGAGATTGCCCGGGAATCGATTCGCCGCTTCGGGGCGGCCATCGTGGTGCGGGACCTGGCCGCGGCCATCGAACTCGCTAACCGCATGGCCCCCGAGCATCTCGAGCTGCAGCTGCGCGATCCTTTTGCCCACCTGGGGGCGATCCGCAACGCCGGCGCCGTCTTCCTCGGGGAGTACACCCCCGAGCCGGTCGGGGACTACGTGGCGGGGCCCAACCACGTGCTGCCGACCGCCGGCACGGCCCGTTTCGCCTCGGCCCTTTCGGTCGACAACTTCGTCAAGCGCACCAGCCTGATCCACTATTCCGCCGACGCCTTTCGCCGCGAAGCCGCGGACATTCTGCGGTTGGCGGAGGTCGAGGGCCTGGGCGCCCACGCCCAATCGATCCGGGTCCGATTAAGCCGCGGGCCCGGCGCCCGGCGTTCCCGGACGAAAACAGATCCGGCCGTCGAACGGGAGCAGTGATCCATTTACAAAGCCATCAATCGATGGCGGCCAGCACGTCGAACCCGCCCTGGATCAGCGCTTTCTTGATCGGCCCCGTTTTGCATGCAGCCAGGCGGAAATGGTACACCCGCTTGCGGGACTTCTGCAGCGTCATGCTCACGTTGATGACGTCTCCGCCGGCGTCGTTGATGATCTGCAAGGCCTTCTTCAGCAGCTCCGGCTTGATCCCGGCGGCGACATCCATGCGCGATGTGGAAGACAGGATGCCCATCATGTCGATGAAGGCGCGCAGGAGGTCGGTCTCGGTGATGATGCCGACCAGCCGGCCGCTCTTCGTCACCGGCAGTCCGCCGATCTTGTGTTTGTAGATGATCTGGGCGGCGGTTTCGATGTCGTCCTCCGGGCCGACGGTGATCGGATCCTTGATCATGAGGTCCTTCAGCGACACGTCGCCCAGCATGGAGGGGATGAGCCCCTGCTTGAGGTCCGCCAGCGTCACCAGACCTTCCAGCATTTTTCCTTTGGAAACCACCGGCAGATGGCGGATGTGGTTGACCTTCATCAGCTCAATCGCGCGGCTGATGGGCGCGTTGGCGGTGATGGTGATGGGGGTGGAGATCATCAGGTCTCGGATTTGCATGGTCGTACCCTCGCACGCCAAGATGGCACGTTGGGAAGCGGGCCGCCCGGAGCGGCCGAGCCGACGGGTTGCTTCTTATCTTAGCGGGTTTGCTGCGCCGGTGCAATAAAAAAGAGGACAACGATCAGCAGGTTGAATGCGGCACATAGCTGCAGAGGGGTTCTTCGGCGAGAAAGTTCCCGGTGGCCTCGAAGGCCCGCGCCCGGCAGCCACCGCAGACCCGCTTGAACTCGCAGCCGCCGCACTTGCCTTCCAGGCGGCTGTAATCGCGCAGGGCCGTGAAGATGTCCGAATGTTTCCAGATCTCGGAAAACGAGGCCTGGCGGACATTGCCGCAGATGGTGCCCAGGAAACCGCAGGGCTGGACGTCGCCCGTGTGGGAGATGAAGCAGAAGCCGATGCCGCCCAGGCAGCCGCGCGTGACAGCGTCCAGGCCGTGGTTCTGGACCGACACCGACCTGCCTTCCTGGGCGGAGCGTTGGCGCAGGATGCGGTAATAGTGCGGCGCGCAGGTCGCCTTGAGCTCGAGCGGGGTCTTGTCGCGTTGCTCGTAAAACCAGTTCAGGGTGCGCTCGTAGGCATCGGCGTCGATGGCCTGGTCGACGATGTACTTGCCGCGGCCGGTGGGGACCAGCAGAAAGATATGGTGGGCCACGGCTCCCAGCTCGACCGCCAGTTGTTGAATCTTGGGGATCTGGTCCAGGTTGAGCTGGGTCACGGTGGTGTTGACCTGGAAGGCAATGCCGGCGCGTTTGATGCACTCGATGCCGCGCAGGGCGCCGGCGAAGGCACCCGGCACCTTGCGGAACGCATCGTGGGTCTCGGCGCTGGCCCCGTCCAGGCTGATGCTCAGGCGCTGGATGCCGACGGCGGCAAGTCGTTGCGCGATCGCATCGGTGATGAGAGTGCCGTTGGGTGCCATCACCATGCGCAGCCCCAGCCGGTTGCCGTAGGCCGCCAGTTCGAAGATATCCGGTCGCAGCAGCGGCTCGCCGCCGGTCAGGATCACGATCGGCTTGGCCACTGTGGCGATCTGATCGAGCAGGCGAAAGGCCTCCGCTGTGTCGAGCTCCCCGGTGTAAGGGCCCCGGGTGGCCGAGGCCCGGCAGTGGACGCAGGACAGGTTGCAGTTGCGGGTGGTCTCCCACGCCACCAGGCGCAGGCTCGACTCCGATCCGTATGAGCCGCGTTCTGCGTGCGGGTGCGAATGGCCTGATGGGTGTTCGCTCATGCGATTCTCGCAGTTACGTGTCCCGCAGCAGCCGGGCGGCATCCATTGCGAAGTAGGTGATGATGAGGTCGGCGCCGGCGCGTTTGATGGCCGTGAGGGTTTCCATCATCACCCGCGGGCCGTCCAGCCAGCCCATCTGTTCAGCGGCTTTGATCATCGAGTACTCACCGCTGACGTTGTAGGCCGCCACCGGCAGGTCGAATTCCTGCCGCACCCGATAGATGACGTCAAGATAGGCGAGCGCGGGTTTCACCATCACGATGTCGGCCCCCTCCTCCACGTCCATCGACACCTCGCGGATGGCCTCCAGGGCGTTGGCGGGGTCCATCTGATACGTCCGGCGGTCTCCGAACTTGGGGGCGGAATCGGCCGCGGAGCGGAAAGGCCCATAATAGGACGAGCAGTACTTGGCCGAATAGGCCATGATCGGCACACGGCTTAAGTCGTTTTCGTCCAGGGTCTCGCGGATCTCCGCGACACGGCCGTCCATCATGTCCGATGGGGCGACCATGTCGGCACCGGCCTTGGCGTGCGACAGGGCCGTGCGCGCGATCAGATCCAGGGAGGCGTCGTTGTCGACGCACTCGCCCTCCACGCAGCCGCAGTGTCCGTGGTCGGTGTACTGGCAGAGGCAGACGTCGGTGATGACCGCCAGCCCCGGCACGGCATCCTTGACCGCCCGGGTGGCCCGCTGCACGATCCCGTCATTCGCGTAGGCGGCCGTTCCCAGCGGGTCCTTGCGGTCCGGCACACCGAAGAGCAAAACGGCGGGGATGCCGAGTTCATGCGCCTCCCGGGCCGTCTGCACCAGGTTGTCGACCGAGAGCTGGTAGTGTCCGGGCATGGATGCAATGGGGTTCTGCACCTTCTGGCCGCCGATGGCGAACAGCGGCAGGATGAAGTCGTCGACGGACAGGGCCGTCTCGCGGATCATGCGGCGAAAGGCATCGGACTGGCGCAGGCGGCGTGGGCGGTAGTCGGGGAACAACATTTTTTTACTCCGTAAAAAAAATATTAAAATAAAACAAGGCCAAAAAATAACACCAATAGATGAATCCAGGTTGTACGAGAAGGCCAAACGCCTTGCGCCTGGTTTGTCCCTTAAAACCTTCAGGCTTCCGTCGATCTCTCCGGCTGTCCACAGGCGGAGAGCGTGTGCGTCAGCGCGATTTCCTCGTCCGTAAGGTAGCAGGCCGGGTCCGGTGCCCAGATGTCGCCGGTGACGGCCTCCGAGCGCACCCGGAAGTTGCCGGCGCACACATCCAGCCAGCGGCACGCGGCACAGCGGCCCTTCACGTGCTGCTTCTTCTCCTTGAGCTGAGCCATGAGCGGGTTGGACGTGTCCATCCAGATTTCGGAAAAGGGACGTTCCCTCACGTTGCCGAAGCTGTAGTGGCGCCAGAACTGGTCGGCGTGCACGGTGCCGTCCCAGCTCACGCAGCCGATCCCGCGGCCGGAGCTGTTGCCCTCGTTCCATTGCAGAAGCTCCAGGATCTCCTTGGCCCGTGCCGGGTTTTCCTGCAGCATGCGCAGGTAGAGGTAGGGGCCGTCGGCGTGGTTGTCGACGGTGAGCACCTCTTTGGGTTTGCCCCGGTCGTGCAGCCGCCGGGTGTGGTCGATGATCAGATCCACCGCCCGGCGCGTCTGCGCTGGCACTCAGGTCTTCCTGGACCAGCGCGGAGCCGCGGCCCGCGTACACGAGGTGGTAGAAGCACACGCGCGGGATATCCATCTCGTCGATCAGCTGGAAGATGCTGGGGATCTCCTGACGTTGAAGCGGTTGATGGTGAAGCGCAGGCCCACCTTGATGCCCGCCGTCTGGCAGTTGCGGATGCCGTCCAGCGCGGCGCGGAAGGCGCCCGGCACCGCGCGGAAGCGGTCGTTGACGGCTTCCATCCCGTCGATGCTGACGCCGACGTAGGACAGGCCGATCTCCTTCAGGGTGCGGGCCATCTTTGCGGTGATCAGGGTGCCGTTGGTGGAGATCACGGCGCGCATGCCCTTGGACACGGCGTAGGCGGCCAGGTCGGGCAGGTCCTTGCGCACGAGGGGCTCTCCGCCGGAGAACAGCACGACGGGGACGCCGAACCCGGCCAGGTCGTCAATCAGCGCCTGGCCCTGCGCAAACGTCAACTCGTTTGCCGCGGGCCGATCCTGCGCGCGGGCATAGCAGTGCACGCACCTCAGGTTGCACCGGCGGGTCACGTTCCAGACGACGACCGGCTTCTTGTCCGCCGAGAACTGCAGCAGGTGCGAGGGCAGCCGGGAGGAGTCGCGCCCGTAGCGCAGGGCGTCCGAAGGCTCGACGGTGCCGCAGTAGAGTTTCGATATCCCGATCATGACGGACTGGTTCCTGCTTTAAAAATTATTCGGGCTGCGCGGCCGTGATCAAGGTGCGAACAAAGCCCTCGGGGTCCATCAGGGCAGCGCGGGTGATCAGGAACCGGCTGCGGCCGGTCTTCTCCCGAACGAGTTTCAGACCGTGCTCGAAATGCCCGTTGAGCTTCGGGTAGACATCCCGCGGCGTGAGGGCGGATTCCACTAGCAGCTCCATGATGAAATCGATGGCGTCCTCCTCGAGCACGATGTTGATGTCGTGGTTCTTGAAGAAGTAGAGCTCGACGTTCTTGATTTCGTCGTGGTAGGACTTGATCTGTCTCACGGCGCTGCCGCTGTCCATGACGCTTTTCGTGTAGCAGCTCGCTGCGAGCTCGATGCGGGCGGGCGTCATGGTCAGGCTGTATTTCTCGGTGAACTGCTTGCGGTTGGCCTGCAGGTAGTCCCGCATGGCCGCCCGTTCCGCATCCGTCAGCCGCTCGAAACTGGCCCGGAGGCGCGGGTCCTGGGGGCATGCCAGAAGCCGCTCGAGCGCCGGCCCGGGGGAGGTCACGACGTCCAGTGTCGCCGGGAACTGGGTGACGGCTGATGAGGGCAGCGCCTTTTCGAAGTCGAGCAGGGCCTTTTCGATGACACTGACGAGCCCGCGCGCGCCGGTGTTCTCCGCAAAGGCCAGCTCGGCCATGCGCCGCAGGAAGGCATCCTCGAACTTGACCGCGATGCCGTACGCGGCGAAGTCGAGTTTCTTGCCGAGCATGATCGGGTTGTTCGGGTTCTTGAGAATCTGGTACAGATCCTCCTCGGTCAAGTGCTCGAAGACAGCCTTGACCGGCAGGCGGCCGACGAACTCGCTCTCGAAGCCGAATTCGATCAGGTCCTCGGCCTTCACGTGGGAGAGGGTGTCGATCTGCTCCTTCGCGCTGACGATCCGCGCCCCGAACCCGATGCCCTGCCGGGTCAGCCGGCGCTGGACGATCGGCACCATATCGGTGAACGCCCCGCTCATGATGAACAGCACGTTCTTGGTGTTGATGGACTGTTTCTCGCGTTTGCCGGTTTTGCGGAAACGCTCGATTTCCTGCATCATCGCGATCGGATCGTGGGGAACCTTCAGGTCGACGTCGGTCTCCTCCATGGGTTTGAGCAGCGCCCGCTGCACCCCGGTGCGCGAGACATCGGCGCCGATGAGGTTTCTCGCGGCGGCGATCTTGTCGATCTCGTCGATGTAGATGATGCCGTGCTGCGCAAGCTCGATGTCGTCGTCAGCCTCCCGGACCAGGTCGCGCACCAGGTCCTCCACGTCGCCGCCGACGTAGCCGGTCTCGCTGAACTTGGTGGCGTCGCCCTTGACGAAGGGCACTCCGAGCCTGGCGGCGATGAGTTTGATGATGTAGGTTTTGCCGACCCCCGTCGGGCCGATCATCAGCACGTTGTTCTTGATGCCGCCCGCCAGGGTCTCCACCGCATCCCGGGATTCCTGCGCACGGCGGATGCGGTTGAAGTGGGTGCAGATCTTGGTGGCAAGGATCGCTTTGGCCTGGTCCTGCTTGACCACATACTGGTCCAGATACGCGATCAATTCCTCGGGCTTGAGGTTGAAGGTGACCGATTTCTTTTCCCGGGAAGGCCCCTTGGCCTTTTCCGCCACGGCTTCCTGGGGCAGGATCATAGGCGAGATGAGCTTGACGTGGCTGCCGAATTTTTTGGCCAGCAGGTCACTGATCTCTTTTTCGATCTCTTTGAGATCGGGTATCTTTTCGCTGCGTTCACTCATGGTTGAAAATTATAACCATACCCTGCTTGAATTGCAACCGCTGAAGGAGGCGTCAACCCCCTTGCCGGGCATCGGATGGAGGCTTCCGGGGGCTATTCATTGCGGCTGCTTACCCGACAACGCCCACAAGTATAGGGACGCAACCGAACCGCAGGGTGAGTACCTTTTACAGAACCGATCGAATTGTTTTTTAGAAAGCTCCTTTAGTCCATACAAATTCATCATGCCGCGGCGTATGGCTAAATCCCCCCAACTGACGACATCCGGTCGGCTCAGCGAGAAAATCAACAGCATTTCGGCCGTCCAGATACCGATGCCATCCAAGGACGACAATTTTTCGATAACCCCCTCATCGGACATTTGCCTCAATTCCAAAAGATCCACGTCACCCCGGATCGCCGCCTCGCCGATCCCCTTGATATAGCTTGCCTTGCGCATCGACATGCCGCATTTTTGAATATCGGAAACATCCGTGCCGGCAACCGTGTGGGGCGTAACATCCAAAAGTCGTTCACAGAGCTTGCCCCATACGGTGACGGCGGCCTTCCTGGAAATCTGCTGGGCCACAATGCTGTGCACGAGGGCCGTAAACAGGTCGGGTGTCACCGGCCGCTCGATCATGCCGATCCGGCCGATGGCCCTTCCAAGCTTGCTGTCGCGGCGCGTTAAATAATCGATCTCCGTCTGCCCATACTGAAATAGCTGCATTTTGTTCGGTCTCATTTTGCTTCGGTGGCGCGGTGATGAAGGTGAATGGTCTCCCAGCGTTTATCGAGATAATAGAGAATGGGTACGGTCATCCGTGAGAACAGCAGCGAGGCCACCTCGCCGGCCATCAGCGAAATGGCGAGTCCCTGAAAAATGGGGTCAAAAAGGATAACCGATGCTCCCACCACCACGGCTGCGGCGGTGAGCATCATTGGCCGAAAGCGCACGGCTCCGGCATCGATCACGGCTTGGTCGAGCGGCATGCCCTGCTGAACGCGCAGTTCAATGAAATCCACCAGAATGATGGAATTGCGAACGACGATCCCAGCACCGGCAATGAAACCGATCATGGAAGTCGCTGTAAAGAACGCCCCCATCGCCCAATGGGCGGGAAGAATTCCGATGAGCGAAAAGGGAATAGCAACCATGATCGTGAGGGGGGTTGAAAACGATTGGAACCACCCCACCACCAGCACGAAGATGAGCAGCAGCACGACGCCGAAGGCGAGCCCGAGATCCCGGAAGACCTCGTAGGTGATATGCCATTCACCGTCCCATTTCATGGCGAGGCGTCGGTCGCTTTCCGGAAGGCCCGCGGTATACTGGGCGATACGGTAGCCCTCGGGCAGGCCGATCGCCCCAATTTTTTTCCCAAGCTCGAGGATGGCATAAACCGGGCTTTCCTTTTTTCCGGCCACATCGCCGATGACATAGACCACCGGCATCAGATTTTTGTGGTAGATACTGCGGTCTATCTCCGTTTTTTCGACCGTGACCAAATCGGCAAGCGCTACCATCTGGCCACTGGCGCTGCGAATGCGGACATCCTGCAGGCGCTCCAGACCTGCACGCCGCTCTAAAGACGGACGCAGCAGGATCGCAACGTCTTCTTTCTCCAGTGGCTGGTGGAGCAGCCCGCTTTGCCGCCCGCTTAGGCTAAGCTTCAACGTCTCGGCCACATGGGCCACGCTGATCCCTTGCAAGGCGGCCTTCTCGCGATCAACGGTAAACTGGTAACGAGTCTGCTCGCCTTCCATGTACCAATCCACGTCGACCACACCGGGGGTTTTATCCAGGATGTCTCGGATCTGACGCGCGAGCTGCCGCTGGCGCTCGTAGTCGGGACCGTAGATCTCAGCCACCAAGGTCGCCAGCACGGGTGGGCCTGGTGGAACCTCGGCCACCTTGACGCGTGCGTGGTAGCGCTCGGCAATCGCCTGCAAATGCGGGCGCACCCGTTTGGCGATTTCGTGACTCTGATCCCGGCGTCTGTCTTTGGCGACGAGGTTGACTTGCAGGTCGGCTTTGTTGGGGCCGCGGCGCAGGTAATAGTGCCGCACCAGGCCTTGGAAGTTGATCGGTCCGGAAGTGCCGATATAGGCTTCGTAATCCACGACCTCGTTCACGGTTCGCAGGTAATCTCCCATCTCCAGCGCGGCGCCGGCCGTATCCTCGAGGGTCGCGGACTCCGGCATATCCAAAATGACCTGAAATTCGCTTTTGTTGTCGAAGGGCAGCATTTTGACGTTCACAAATCCCCCGGCAACCAGTCCGCAGGCAGCCAACAACAGAACGCATACGCCCGCCAGAAACCCCACACGCCAACGGGGGTGGTGGATCAGGGGGTCCATGATCCGCCGGTAAAGACGCGTCGACCAATCCTCTTGCGCGTGCGGGCGATCATGGCCGGAGGCTGCGGCCGTCGGTCGCAGCAAGCGCAGGGATGCCCAGGGAGTTACGATGAAGGCCACCATCAAAGAGAACACGACGGCTGCGGAGGCGCCGATTGGGATCGGGCGCATATAGGGCCCCATGAGCCCACCGACAAACGCCATGGGCAGGATGGCGGCGATCACGGTCAGCGTGGCCAGAATCGTTGGGTTGCCAACTTCATCCACCGCTTGCACGGCGACCAGGGTCAGCGGCCGGCCCTGATTTTCCGGCAGGCGGAAATGCCTCACGACGTTTTCAACCACCACGATGGCATCGTCCACCAGGATGCCGATGGAGAAAATCAGCGCAAAAAGGGTGATGCGGTTCAGGGTGTAGCCGTAAAGATAAAAAACAGTCAACGTCAAGGCGAGTGTTACCGGGATGGCCAGGGCCACCACGCCGGATTCTCGCCAACCCAGGGTTATGCCGATCAGAACACTCACCGAGACCACGGCGATCAGCATGTGCCATAATAGTTCGTTTGACTTCTCCTTGGCGGTTTCCCCGTAATTGCGGGTCACGGTGATGTTGACATCCCGCGGAATGACCGTGCCGCGCACGTCCTCCAATCGAGCCAGAACACGTTGCGCCACATACGTCGCATTGGTGCCTTTGCGCTTGGCAACGGTGAGAGATACGGCGGGATAAACCCCTTTCGGTGCCGGCTGGACGAAGAGTCCCTTGTCGGCGGCCGCCGGCCCCTTGCCGAAGAAGACGTATTGATCGGGTCCCATCGCTCCGTCGATCACCGTGGCGACATCGCGCACGTACACCGGTCGACCCTGATGGACTCCTAACACTACGGCGCGCACATCCTCGCTCGTGTGCAGGAACCCGCCGGCATGGATGATGATCTGTCCCTCGGGGGAGGGGTAGCTGCCGGGATCTGCGGATTGGTTTGCAGCGAAGAGCGTGGCCACGGCCTGGGAGGCCTCGACCCCGTAGGCGGCGAGTCGTATCGGGTCGAGGTGAACCTCCAGGCGGCGTGCCTCACCGCCCATGAGATGGGTGATCGACACGTTCGGCTCGCGTTTGATGTGGTTTTCCGCCTCAGCCGCTACCCGCCGCAGGGTGTAATGGTCAAGCGTTTCACTCCACAGTGTCAGCACCAGGATGGGCACGTCGTCGATGTAGCGAGGTTTGATCAGGGGTGGCGTGACGCAGCAGGGGATCCGGTCCATGTTGGACATGAGCTTCGACTGTAATCTGACAATAGCCTTCTCCTCGTCCTCCCCCACGAAAAACCGGACCACCACCATGGAGCTGCCGGGGCTGGAGGTGGAGTAGATGTATTCGACCCCGGGAATTTCCCATAGAAGTTTCTCCATGGGTTGCGTGACGCGCTGCTCGACTTCCTTTGATCCGGCGCCGGGCATCTGCACGAAGATGTCGATCATCGGCACGATGATTTGGGGCTCCTCCTCGCGCGGAAGCGCCAGGACGGCTCCCAGGCCCATCAGAATCGAAGCAATGATGATCAACGGGGTCAGCTTGGAGTCGATAAAAAAACGTGCCATCCGGCCCGCCGGCCCCACCGTGGATGGCGTCATGAGGAAGCCTCTATGCGCGCCCCGTCCACCAACTCGGGCGATGGATTCACTACAAACCGCGATCCTTCAGAAAGGCCGGACAGCACCTCCACCATACCATCCCCCACGTTGCGACCGGTGCGAATCAACCGAAAGCGGGCGATGCTCTCCGGCGTGAGCAGAAAAAGCCCGGTCAGTTGACCTTGACGGACGATGGCGCTGGACGGGATGGCCATCACCTGGCTTTCACCAACGCTGACGTCTACCCGTGCGAACATACCCGAGCGCAGGTCCCCTCTGGGTGGAAGGCGAATTTTCACAAGAAACGAGCGGCTTTCAGGATCCGCCGCCGGTGCAACGGTATCGATCACCCCCTCCATAGGAGGGGGTGACGCTGCCCCGACGCGTACGGGTGCCTTCTGCCCGGGGCGCACCACACCGACATACGCCTCCGGCAAGTGTATATCGACCCGATGGCTGCCGTCTTTTTCAAGGCTGAGCAGCGCGCGGCCGGGAGCGGCCAAGTCACCAGCGTCCACAATTTTAACGGTGACGATACCGTCGTACGGTGCCGTGACGGCTGCGTCGGCAACTGAAACTCGGGCGGATGCAAGGGCCGCCTCCGCTTGCCGCACGCGCTGGGCGGCAGCCTTTAGCATGTCTTCGGACTGGACGAGGCCGGCCTGTGCCTTGCGGAAGCGGGCGGTAACATCGTCAAACTCCTGGCGGCTGACCGACTCCCGGGCGATCAGCGTTTCGTAACGATGGTAGGTTGCGGACGCCAGATCGGCTTCGGCAATTGCGGCATTCCGGGCCGCCCCGGCGGCCCGCTCCATTTGGCGTGCTTCAGCCAACGCCGCCTCCGCCTGCTGTCGTTGGGCACCTGCTTGGCGTTCGTCAATCGTCACCAAGACGTCGCCCATCCGGACACGGTCCCCTTCCTGCACGCGAACGGATGTGACCGTTCCCAACAGCTTCGCTCCTATTGTGCTTGCGGTTTCAGCCTGGACGGTGCCGACGGCTTCAAAAATCAGGGGCCAAGAACTGAGCCGTGCCGCGGTGACCTTCGTTTTCACGGGCGCACCGGCGTTGGCCGCGGAATGACCCGGTTCAATCTTATCGCCGCAGCCCCACGCACATGCCGTCAGCACTCCGAGCAGCCACCAGAATGTTTTAGGTTTCATACCCCGACCCCTATCGTGGTGATACTGGTTTTTAGCCCTAACAGGGTGTTGAAAAAAAAGCATCGGGCCGTCAACGAAGCCGACTATGAGCTGGAGGCTCGGAGGCTGGAACGCTAGGAGGCTAAGAAAAGAGATAAAAGGTCCTTCTTCAAGCTTCCCAGCTTCCCAGCCTTACAGCTTCAGGCATACAACACATCTACAAAAGCTGCACGACGCCGGATCACGGCGCGAGGCGCCGTTTTTCAACAGCCTGTTATGCCATTTGCAGGCACCGCACCCTTTAAATTTCATCATCCAGCACTCCGGCCGCCAGGCGCAGGTTGGTTTTGCCGACCGAGTAGTCATGCAGGGCCTGGACCAACGTCCTGCGCGCCTGCTGCAGAGTGATTTCCGCGGTGAGCAGATCCACAATGGTGAGTAGGCCCTCCGCGTACCGGTTGGCGACGATCCGCAAGGATTCCTCCGCCTGCACCACCATCTGCCGGGCAACGCTTATGCGCTGGCAAGCACTGGCCGCTTGAGCATAGGTCTGACGGACTTCCAAGGCAACTTGGCTTTCCATCTGCCTGCGCAACGCCTGGACCTGTCGCAAGCCCGCCCGGGCTTCGGACACCTTGGCCGACGTTTCAAGGCCGGAAAAGATATTCAGGCTGACCACTGCGCCGACGCTATAATTGTCCGCCGATCCATCGAAATCCTCCGTGTGGATCTGGTAGTTGCCGATAAGATCAAGGGAGGGCAAATAAGCAGCCCTGGCCTTTTGAATTGCCTCTTTGGCCATGGCTTCCCGGGTATTGAGTTCCTTGAGGTCGAGCCGCCGGTCTCGAGAAATGGAAAGCCAGCTTTCAAGCGTCCCCTCCATTGGCAAGGACGTCTCCAGACGATCCGTCAACTCAAACCGCAGCTGGTCAGGCACTCCCATGGAGGCGTTCAGCAGTGATCGGGCGACGTCGATCTGGCTTTCTGCCGTAAGTTTCTGTTGCTCAAGATCCGACAGCCGTACCTGGGCTTGGAGCAGGTCGCTCTTGACCGCCATGCCGCTGTCATAACGGTCGCCGGCGACAGCCAAGTTTGCGCCCGCCGTTTTAAGGGCAGCTTCAACGACGGCAATATTTTCCAGGGCCAGCAGCACCCCTGCATAGGCGGCCGTGGTGCGGGCGATGACCTGCTGCCGGCTTCTTTCAAAAGCGCAGGCAGAGGCATCCTTGCCCAGTTTGGCCTGCTGCCAGCCATGCCAGGACTGTCCCCCGTCGTAAATCGGCCAGGTCGCCGTGACATTCGTGGCATAATCGTTCATCGCGTTCGGTTGGTTGAGGCGGTCGATGGCGAAGTCCGACGCCGTGAAGACCTCCTGGTTGAGCTTACTGGAAAAAACCTGGGGCGGGTTGTTGGTACGCTGAAAGCCTTCGCTGACGTTCAGCCGCGGCAGGAACCCCGCCCGTCCCTGGATGACACGTTGCTCGGCAATTTCTACTTGTGACCTCGCTGCCGCAAGGGTTGGGTTTTCGCCTAAAGTGATCTGAACGGCCTGCTGACGGCTCAGGGTTGAGGGGTAGGTGTCTTGCGGTGCGCTTTGGCCCCAGGCGGTGGTTATGCAGCACATCAACATCAGAAAAACAATGAGCGACGGCATACGTCTTTTCCGCCTTCTTTTAAAAAGAGTTATGAATACCAATTAGTTGGTGTCCATCCAGAAATGGTGGATTGCGGTTCAGGCCAAGGCCGCAGCGATTTTGCAACCGCAGGCAAAGTGAGGCTTTGCCGAGGATTGCGAAGAGCGAGAACGCCGGTATGGGCCGAAAGACGCCGTTTATGGATGGGCATTAGTTAATTGGGTCTCGTATCTGCTCTTATCAATTCGAAATTCACTCTGTCAAACAGATTCTGTCAGAGTGCAGCAGCGCCAAGGTTTAGGCCTCCATCCAAACCCTGAAAGGGACAATTTTCCGAACCGCATTTCATTACCGCTCTGCCTTGGTTGTTCATGAGTTGAGTGATACGTATTTTGGTTTTTGCGGAAAGGCCCGCTGGGGTCTGCCGTTCGCAGGGGCCGCCGCAAAAAACACCCCGGCTTCGCCAACGCCCCCGGGGTTTCGACAACCTCCTCACAGGCAGCGGCAGCAGTCTCTGTCGTGGGTCGATGTCTTCCGGGGCTTTCTGGGAGTATCTGAGCGGCCTTGCTGCCGTTGCGGCGGCCGGGGAAAAGATTGCGGCGGCCCCTGCGCACGGCAGACCCCAGCGGGCCTGTATGCGAATCGGCAGAATCGCTCAATTTAGGTTGTAGTCAAAACACGGACATAAAAATGTGCGCGGAACCCACACGAAAATCAGCAAATGCCGATCTTGAACATTTTCATGGAAACCTATAGTTTCTGGAACCGATCGCAGGAGGAATACGACCCGAATAGAGCTTAAATGGACATCGTGCTAGCCAGTGACGATGAACCGCAACGTTATCACAAAGGTTATTGATCCATGCACCCGGTTAAACGTTCCCTCTGGTCGCGCTTTATAGCCACCGCGCAGTCTTATTTTTTCCCGAGCGTCCGCGGCGGCAGTTGGGCGACACTTTTGCTCATGGTCATGCTGCTCATATTCCTTTTTGGCATGCTCTCCATAATCGTTGCCGGGATAACCCTTGCCGGAGGGTATTTCGCCCCCACGCTTACCGCCGAAATCGCTTCAGGCCTGCTGGCTGTAATCAGGGACGCTTTGCATTCCAATGCCTGGTTGACCGTCGCAGCCGCCCTGATCATCCCGGCCATCACTTTTGCCGCCCTTCGCCGTCACCTGCGGGAACGCCACCGGGCCTGGTTTCTGCTTGCGATCATTCTCATGCTGTCTCTTTCCGTGACGGGAATCAATGTCGGCTTCAGCTATATCGGCAACTACTTCACCAATGCCCTGGTGAAAAAAAACCAGGGCCTGGCCTACTTGTTTGTCGCCGTGTATTTCGGCGGTTTTCTGGTAGGAATTCCCGTCGTAGCCTTCTATGGCTACGTCCAGAGCTATATGGGAATGCGGTGGCGGGAATGGATGACCGGTGAATTTCTCGGCAACTATTTCAAAAACCGCAACTACTACGAGATCGAGGCGAACTCCGAGATCGACAACCCGGATCAGCGCATCATGGAGGACATCCGTTCCTTTACCCGCACCTCCCTGACGTTTCTCCTTGTCCTTCTGGGATCTGTTATGGACCTGGTTTCATTTACCGGGATTCTATGGTCCAAATCGATTCTGCTGGTCTGCGTAGTACTCGGCTATTCTTTGACGGGTACGCTGTTTACCGTTCTGCTTGGCCGGCGCCTCGTCCGCTTGAATTTCAACCAACTCAAGTTTGAGGCGGATTTCCGTTACAGCCTGGTGCATGTGCGTGACAACACGGAGTCGATCGCTTTCTATCAAGGGGAGCAAACAGAAAATTCACGTATTTCCAGTCGGTTCCATCAAGTCTTGAAAAACTTCGGCCTCCTCATCGGCTGGCAACGGAACCTGTCGTTTTTCACCACCGCCTACAGCTACCTCCCTGTCGTTTTGCCCTTCCTCGTGCTGTTCCCGCAGTATTTCAGCGGCAAAATCGAGTACGGGGACATGGTACAGGCCAATTTCGCCTTCACTCAGGTCTATGCAGCGATGTCCCTTATCGTTTCTCAAATCGACCAGATCACAAACTTTGCCGCCGGCGTCGAACGTCTTTCGACCTTTGCCCATGTCATAAGGCCTGCACAGGTGCCTGTTCCCGGCATCACATCCGAGGAAGCGGACGGGTTTGCCTTGGCGCATATGACACTTCTTACGCCGAACCGAATGCGCACCCTGATCAACGAGTTGACGGTGGATCTGGGAAGCAGTGAGAATCTGGTTGTCATCGGTCAGAGCGGCGTCGGTAAAAGTTCGCTCCTAAGGGCTATCGCCGGTCTGTGGACGCAAGGTGAAGGGGTCGTGAAGCGGCCGCCGCTGCAACAAATGTTCTTTCTGCCCCAGAAACCTTACATGCTCCTGGGGTCATTGCGGGACCAGTTGCTTTATCCACGACTGGATAGAGCGATTTCCGATGTGGAACTCAGAGATATTCTCAAAACGGTGCGTCTCGAAGACCTCCCCGACCGTGTCGGAGGCTTCGATGCTGAATTGGACTGGGCCGATGTTCTGTCTTTGGGGGAACAGCAACGGCTGGCGTTTGCGCGCCTGCTGATCAACCAGCCCGGGTTTGCGGTGCTCGACGAAGCCACGAGCGCCCTTGATGTGGGAGATGAGGCTAATCTCTATGGAAGATTAAGAAAGTTTGGTATTCACTACATCAGCGTCGGCCATCGCCGCAGTATCCTGGATTATCACGAGCGCGTGCTGGAACTTCTAGGACGGGACAAGTGGCGCTTGTTGTCAGTGAAGCAGTATAAGGCAGAAATGGCTATTGGCCCAGCCCACCCGGCGGCGGTACCTGATTGACATTTTACGCGCTCTTGTGGATGTCGAGATGCGCAGGTCGATTCCGGACCCTAAAATGTGTGATTACCCTATATGCGAATCAGGTATAGACAGATGGCACATGGCTACTCTATTAGTCAGGTTAGAGGCGATGAGAATGGCGAAGAACTTCTACGGGCCTTTTAGCAGGCTATTGAAAAGCGGCGCCTCGCGCCGTGATCCGGCGTTGCGCGGCTTTTGTAAATGCTCACATATGACCGAATATGCTGCGGTTTCCAAAACGCCGCACGCCTTGGCTGACGGCCCGATGCTTGTTTTTCAACACCCTGTTAGATCTGACGGCGGGGCGTCAGGCCTTCGCGAGATGCTGCCAGGCCGGGTAGATGCTCCGCTTTTTAGGTGGGCTGCGTTTTGCTTGCAGCGATGCCTCGAGTTTTTCAAAACGTGCCGGCCGGAAGGGGACGCGATCGATGAGCGGATTAGGTGCTGAGCAGTATTTGGGATTGGTTGCATTGGGGATAGGCGTCGGGGCCTATGGTACGCTGATCGGTGCCGGCGGAGGGTTTGTGTTGATGCCGGTGCTGCTCCTGCTTTATCCGGAGCAAAGCGCGGATCTGCTGACAAGCATATCGCTGGCGGTGGTCTTCTTCAACGCCCTATCCGGCTCCGAAGCGTACGCGATGATGAAACGCATCGACTATCGCGCCGGGTTGCTGTTTGCGGTCGCGACCATCCCGGGGGCGGTGCTGGGGGCCCTGAACACGGCGTATGTCCCCCGCCGCCTGTTCGATTTCATATTCGGCGTCTTGCTGGTGGCGGCCGCGATTTTTCTGGTCGGCAGACCCAGACCTCGCGGGGACGGCAGCAGCTGTAAGCCTTCCCCCTTCAATCGACACTGCGTGGTGCACCACCTGGTCGATGCCCACGGCACACAGTACGAATACTCCTTCAATTCTCACCTCGGGATGGCGATCAGCCTCGTCGTCGGCTACGTCTCGAGTTTTCTGGGAATCGGCGGGGGTATCATTCACGTCCCGGCGCTTAGCTACTTTCTGGGATTTCCGGTCCATATCGCCACCGCCACCTCTCACTTCATCCTAGCCATCATGGCGCTGACGGGCACGGTGGTTCACATCGCAACCGGAAGCTTCAATCACGGCGTGCATCGAACGATTGCCCTGGCCATCGGCGTGTTGCTGGGCGCCCAAATCGGCGCACGGTTATCGGAGAAGATTCGGGGAAGCTGGATTATTCGGGGACTGGCGATAGCGCTGGGCCTTGTGGGGCTGCGGATTCTGGCGATTGCCTTGTAGGTTCCGGTCTGCGGATGGAATTTTAAGCCGCTGACCCATCCAACTGGGGGAAGCGTCGATAAAGGAAGGCTTCCATGAAAAAAAAATACAGCGAAGATGAAGACGCGTTGATCGTGGAAGAAATTCAAGCCTTTCTCCAGGAAAAAAGAACGGCCCTGAAAGCCATTCGGATGGGGATCGCCGTCATCCTGGCACAGCTATCGGCGGTGGGGTTCCTGGTCACGGCCTTCAGACACCATGCCATCATTCAGGCAATGCACTGGGTGGATATCCTTGTCGTTCTGGGCGTGATTTTGCTGGGTACCGCCATTTATCTTTTTGTCTATCCGCTCATCCGCATCCGCCGCTTAAACCGGAAGATTTTGGAATTCGAACAAAGACACGACAAAATGGTCAATCTTACAGGCTAACGAGGCGTAGCGGCGTGCGACCATGCGACTGAGAAAAGGGCAAACGTTTTTGTCACGATCGGTGCCGGAAAGCCAATCACACCATGCAACATGCGTCGCCGACCGGCAGCCGTAACGAGGAGAGGATGAATGGAACCGCGTTCCAAATTTTCGCTCGGATACTTCCTGATGCTTTTTGCAGCGATGCTGTTTTTGGACTCGCTCTTTTTTTCTGGGCCAGCCGTACATGAGATCTCTTACAGCCATTTCCGGGAGTTGGTCAGCAAAGACAAGGTTCAAAGCGTTATCATCGAACAGAACCGGATCTACGGCTTGGAGAAGTCGGTCCCGAAGGCCGGCACGGTCACGCCCGAAAATGCCCCCTCCAAGGGCAACGCCGGGTTTACACCCCATCAAAAACACGCGCCCTGGTACCTGGATTTCGGCCAGAGCGCTCGTGAACGCGAGCAGGAAGCCCAGCGCCAATTCGTGGTCACACCTTTGCAGGACCCGCAATTGCTTCCGGATCTTCAGGCGCATGGCGTCGACTACCGCGGCAAGATCGAATCGCATTGGCTTTCCAATTTTCTCTCCAACTGGATTATCCCTTTAGGTATTTTTTTCATAGTCTGGTCCCTGATTGTGCGTCGAATGGGCAAGGGAGCCAACTTTTTGAATCTGGGAAAGAACAAAGCCAAAATCTATGAGGTCGATCCGTCGCAAAAGGTAACGTTTGCAGACGTGGCGGGTGTCGACGAAGCGGTGGAGGAGGTCAAGGAGGTCGTTTCATTTCTGAAAGAGCCGGACCGCTTCACGCGACTCGGGGCCAAGCTGCCCAAGGGCATCCTTTTAGTAGGGCCCCCGGGGACAGGCAAAACCCTTTTGGCCCGGGCCGTTGCCGGGGAGTCGGGTGTACCGTTTTTCAACTTGAGCGGATCGAATTTCGTTGAGATGTTCGTCGGGTTGGGTGCCGCCCGGGTACGGGACCTGTTCCAAGAGGCCAAGGGCAAGGCGCCCTGCATTATCTTCATCGATGAACTGGACTCGGTGGGCAAGAACCGTGCCCAGGGCATCTACATGGGCGGCAACGATGAGCGCGAAAACACCCTAAACCAACTGCTTACGGAAATGGACGGATTCGACCCCCAGGTGGGTATCATCATCATGGGGGCTACCAATCGCCCCGATGTTCTCGACCCGGCCCTTTTGCGGCCCGGTCGTTTCGACCGGCACATCCTTGTCGACCGCCCGGATTTGAGCGGGCGCATTCAGATTTTCAAGGTGCACACCCGCGGGCACATTCTCGATAAAAACGTCGACTTAAAACGGCTGGCGGCCGAGACCCCCGGCTTTGCCGGAGCTGAAATTGCCAACGTCTGCAACGAAGCTGCTCTGCTCGCCTCCCGTGAAGGGCTCAGCGAGGTTTCCCAGAAAAACTTTCAGGATGCGATCGAGCGAGTGATCGCCGGGCTCGAAAAGAAAAACAAGCTCATCAACCCCCACGAACGCGAGGTGGTCGCTTTTCACGAATCCGGGCATGCCATCGTCGGCCACTTCACGGCCGGGGCGGACCCGGTGCAGAAGGTCTCGATTATTCCGCGCGGCATCGGCGCCCTCGGGTACACGCTTCAGACGCCGCTGGAGGACCGGTTTTTAATGTCGCGCTCCGAACTGCTGGGCAAAATCAAAGGGCTCCTGGGTGGACGGGCCGCGGAAGAAATGGTATTCGGCGAGGTGTCCACCGGCGCATCCAATGACCTCGAGAAAGTGGCCGACATCGTCAGGAATATGCTTACCGTCTATGGCATGAGCCGGAATGCCCCGAATTTGTCCCTGGTGGATAAAAGCCCGAACCCCTTTCTCGGCCAGAGCTCGATGCGGCAACACCGCTCGGAGAAGCTTGAGGAGGCAATCGACACCGAAATGCAGGAAATCATTGCCGAATGCTACGAGGAAGCCAAAAAAATTCTTCAACAGCAGCACGACAAACTGCAACAGATGGCCCATACCCTGCTGGAGAAGGAGAAAATCAGTGAGCCGGAAATCCTGGCGATTCTGGGGCCAAGGGGGCAGACAGCGGCAGCATAAAGAAGCCGATCAAAAGCGTTAGTCTCGGGCCAATAGCCACAGCGGAGGCGGACGGAGGGCAGGCTCTTGCATCATTGCTGGCTCCGCTGGATTTCGTTAAGAAGCGAAGCTGCCGGACGCTGAGCAGGGGGGGTATTCGCCTCTACCCGGGGTGCCCAGGTGATCCGCCGTTCGGGCGACCCCGTGCAGGTGAATAGCCGTGAAGGTGAAAAAGAGCAATTCGATTTCGCCGGCAATGGATTCCAATAAGATTTTTTCTTCCAAGCTCAACGCATCGCGCGGGAAGATACATACCACAGCGATATCCAGGTTTTCATTTTCGCATCGGATCACGGTGCGGCCGGCAACCACCTCTCCGTTGACGAGGGCTTTGTTTCCAATGTGAGGGTGAGGTTCACTGCATGCCCCGCGGGATTCCAGGTGCTCGATCATCGTTCGCAAAGACGGGCGATCGATAATGCGGATTGCTGCCCAATCGGTGTTGGCAATTGTCAGCGCCTTTCGGGCAAACACGCGGAGAAGCTTTTTAAAATCCTTCCGGCTTTGCGGGAGTTGGTTCAGGAGGGAAAAAGCGGAACGGATTTCATGAAGCTGAACGTTGATCTGGCCGATATATTTGAAGGCATCTGTAAGGCGACACTGCAAAGTGGTGTTGTTCGTGGCAAGGCGCTGAATCTCTTCCCGGTGGGCTCGCAACAACATTTTATATAAGTGGGACAGCGCATAGGCCAGACTCAGCAAAACGGTGATCAACAATGTCTCCAGCAGCTCCTGCTCTTTGAGCAGATGATTTGTCATCACGATCACCCGACGGACCCAAAACGGCGTACCTGCGACCATCAGCATTAAAACCCCGATCGTCGTCACATAAAAAATCTCCAACCGCTTGATCTTTCTTGAAGGTATAAGCTGGTTTCGCATAGAATTCCTCTTTTCCAAATGAGCCATATCGGTCCGTTCAAAATGCAGCAAAGGGGGCGAAGAGGCGCACTACCGACAGCGGTTGAAGGAGAGCAGGACCGTTCAATCCACCAGATCGAGCTTGATGGCATAGTGGGTCAGCTCGGAGTTGCTCTTCATGCTCATTTTCTCAAGAATGCGCGCGCGGTACGTGCTGACCGTTTTTTCACTGAGGGCAAGTTCTGCAGCGATTTGCTTCACGGTCTTCCCCGAGGCAATCATGCACAGCACCTGATACTCACGGTCCGAAAGGGTCTCGTGCGGGAGCCCGCTTGCACCCGTCTGGAGGTCGAACGCAATCTTCTCCGCGAGGGCGGGGCTCACATATCTGCCCCTGCGATGCACTTTTCGGATAGCCCCGATCAGCTGATCCGGTGCGGCGGACTTCATGAGGTAGCCGGCAGCCCCGGCCTTCAGCACCCGGATCCCGTACTGATCCTCCGGGTGCATGCTCAGAACCAGGATGGGCAGGTCCGGGTTTTCGACCTTGATCTGCTTCAGCGCGTCCAGGCCAGTGAGGCCTGGCATGGAAATGTCCAGCAGAACGACATCGATGCCGCCTTTACGAATCAGTTTGAGAAGCTCGTGACTGTCGCCGGCCTCGGCCGCCACCTCGATGTCCGCGGCTTCTGCCAACATTTGTCTAAGCCCGGCACGAACGATCGGGTGATCGTCGGCAATCAGGGTCCTTATCATAGCGCATTCTCCGGGGTGATCAGCGGAATGGTCACCGTGACGGTGGTTCCCTGGCCGGGTCGGCCGTGGATGGCAAGCTCACCTTTCAACGCGAGCACCCGCTCACGCATGCCGATCAACCCGAACGCCTTGGCCCCTCCGGCTTCCTCTTCAGTAATTCCCCGGCCGTTGTCCGTGACTTCGAGGACCAACCGGTTGTCCTGGGTCTGCAGGAGGATGCTCACGCGTGTCGCTCGAGCATGCCGGATCACATTGGTGAGGGTTTCCTGATAAATGCGGAAGATCGCCGTGTCCTGATTGTGGCTCAAGGTCGTCTCCCCAAGATCCAGTCGCACATCGCACGCCATGCCCGTGCGCTTCTGAAATTCTTCGGTCTGCCACTCGATCGCTGCCGCCAGGCCCAGGTCATCCAAGAGTCCCGGCCGGAGTTCGCCGGACAGCCGCTGGACGGTTCGAATCGTCTCGTCGACCAGGTTATCCATGGACCCGACCTTTTGGCTGAGTTGTTGCTGCTCAGGTTCCAGCCGTTTACTGACCCAGGATAGATCCATCTTCAGGGCGGTGAGTTCTTGGCCGAGTTCGTCGTGTATTTCCCGCGCCAACCGGGTCCTCTCTTCTTCTCTGACGGATTCAAGATGCGATGATAGATTGCGCAGTTGCTCATGAGAGTCTCGGAGTTCGCCTTCGGCTTGCTGACGTTGTTTCTCTCGGGACTCCAGTGCGGTCGCCATTCCGTCAAAGGCTCGCGCCAATTCATTCAGTTCCCTATTTCTCGGCGGAAGACCGGTCCTGGCACTCAGATCACCGTTCGCAAGTCGGGTGGCGGTGCCCAGCATGGCGCGCACTTGCCGCAGCACGAAAACGTCGCTGCCGAACCACGCTGCCAGAATAGCAAGAAACGTCACTATCGTCAGCAGGACGAGATTATGAATCAGCAGGCGGTTGGCTTCAACATAGAGAGTATCTTCCGGGATGCCGACCAGCATGTAGACATTCCGATTCTTAAACGAACTGAAAATTCTGGAAAAGGCGTATAACCGGCGTTGTCCATCCGGCCCTTCAGCCTCGATAATGCCGTTTTCATTGGACCGAACCGCATCGAAAAGAAGAGTGGAGGCCAAGGACCGGCCGACCCAGGTATCCGGGTCCGGGTGGTGGGCAAGCACCACTCCACGCTCGTCGATTTGAGAGATCGTCGAGCCACTCACCAGGCCTCTCTCGATGCCCGATTTGAATTGGTTCAGCCACTGGATGTCCAGAGCCGCAAACGCCACACCGAGAAACCGTCCGTCGGAAGAAATGATCGGATAGGCGAGTACTATTACAGGACTGCCGGTGATACGCCCGATTTGATAGTCCCCGATAGCGAACGTTTTTGTTTCCATTGCCCGTTTAAACCAGGCTCTGTCACTGGCGTTCAACGATGTCTCATAGGCCAGAGCGCTGGAATGAAAATTCCCCTGCGCATTCACTGCCCCGAGATTCTTGTAGCGGCGGTAATGATCTAATAGTTCTGAAAGATAGCGAGAACATTCGGCAGGGTCTGACCACTGCCGTTCCAGGTAATGCGCAACACTTGCTAAGAGCTGGCGGGTGCCGTCGAGCAACTGCGCTTCGTCGCGAGCGGCAAATTCAGCAAAGATGAGGACACTTTTTTCAATATCGGCAATGTCCAACTGCCTCTGTTCGGAGGCGGTGTAAAACGAAAGCCCGGCCAGGGGCAGGACGGCCAGGAGTACCAAGAGAATCAGACGGATACGCAAATTCCCAATATGGAAACGCATCAGGCAATTCTCCAATCATGAATATCGCAGTCACGGAATTGCTTGCGAAGATGCGATTCTGCAGATTGTGGAATCTTTGCACTACAAACGAGTTTATGTCAAGAAGATCGACGCGGCGGTTGAGAAGCAAAGACCACCTCGAATCAAAAGGGGGCATTTGCATTCTCATCGCTGCGGTTATGCATGGCCTATCTTCAACAGAGAAGGCCAAAAACCGCATCCATCTTGGCCTCAATTTCCCGCTGCTTTTCCTGCGACAGGGAGTCGAGGATCTCAGGCCTTTGAACAAACTCGCTGATAAACTCTTCAAGCTCAGGGGTTATTCCGGCGATTTGCAGAAATTCCGCCTTTGCCATCGGTTGCCGTAGCGGTTTGTCCGAACGTCTATCGTATGTAGCCATGCGCATACCCCCTGCAAATCCATTTGGGTGTTTAATCGTCCCTGTGATATTGGCTGGTGCCGGCAAGCTTTTAACGAAAAACCCATATAGGTGAATACGGTCAATGCAGTATATGGTATGGGTTGCAGGCCTTATTCGGCCATGCGTGCAGCCGGGCACCAGCCGGTCGGCTCATTGAAGAACTAGTTTTACGCCTTCCAGAAGAATTCAACGGTTTCAGTGCCGCTGGCCACCTTCAGGTTTTTTATTTCATGACGTCATTGCTCTTGCCTTGGGTGATGGAAGACGACGTGGCGGCATTGGACGGCAGCGGGCTTAGCACCAGCATCAGACAACCCAACAGCAGAACACTCAGTTTTGTTTTCATGTTTCCCTCCTTCACGAGGCGTCAATCGGCCTCGCATGGTTGCACCCGATCGTCCTGCAGACAGAACGGCTGCTTCTTCACGGGGACCGGCTCCTGCTTGACGAACAGGATCGTGCATGGAAGCTTGCGATGGAGCTTCTCGTTGAGGCTTCCAAACAAGCTTTGTTCCAAATGCCCTTCTGCATGGGCGAGCATGACGAGCAGATCGATTTTATTTTCTTTCACGGCACGCAGAATCTCCTTTTCGGGAGGCCCTTCGGCGATGCCGACCTGGACGGACAACCCCTTGGCCTGTTCGGCAGCGATCATGGCGTCCAGTTCCCTCTTGGCCGTGGTGCGCATGTCCCGATACTCCTCCTGGATGGACTTCAGGGAGGGCAGCGCCAGCTGCCAGTGCTCCAGGTTGAAGGGGTCGTGCATCAGGTGCAGGACGTGGACCTGAGCCTGGTAGCGTTTGGCCAGTGAAATTCCGTAATGCAGCGCCTGCTTGCAATACGTGGTCGAATTAGTGACAACCAATATGTTCTTGAAATCTTCCATGTCATTTACCCTCGCTGAGAGATGTTGAATTCGTTGAACGCAACCTGCGTGTGGTCTTTCAATTTAATGTCACCTGCACATAGCCGGACTGGCCGCTGCGGTGATCCAGTGCCAGCACCACCAGCTGCTGTTTGGCCGGCAGCGCACTCATCAGGTCGGCAAAACCTTCCACCCCCTTGACCGGCTCGCCGTTGACCTGCAGGATCAAATCCTGGGGCTCCAGGCCGGCCTGTCCGAAAGGACCTTTGGGGCTGACCGTGGCGATGGCGACTCCTTCGCCCGGGTCGATGCCGTATTTTTCAGCTTCCTTGGGCGTGATCGGCCGGACGGTTAACCCCAGCCGGTTGTCGACGGCCGCCGACAGCAGCTTCACGGAATCCTCCATGCTGCCGATGGTGACGCTGAACTTCTGCTGCTTTTTGTCGCGCCAGACGGTCAGTTGGGCCTGCTGGCCGGGGGCGGTGGCGGCAACCTCGTTGCGCAGGGCAACCGAGTCGCTGATCGGCTTGTCCTGATAGGAGAGCACCACGTCGCCGCGCTTCAAGCCGGCTTGGGCCGCCGGCCCGCCTTTGACCACGTCGGCGATCAAGGCCCCCTTCGGGGAGGGCAGGCCGATGGACTTGGCGGCCTCCGGTTTCACGTCGCTGATGCTCACCCCCAGCCAGCCGCGCACGACTTTGCCATGGGCGATCAGGATGCTCGAAATCCGGCGGGCCATGTTGCTGGGGATGGCAAAACCGATGCCTTCAAAGCCTCCCGACTCCGTGGCGATGGCGGAATTGATGCCGATCACTTCCCCCTTGAGGTTGAGCAGCGGCCCGCCGCTGTTGCCGGGGTTGATGGCCGCGTCGGTCTGCAGAAAGTCCTGGTAGCTGCTGGGGTCGGAAATCCCCGTGCGGTGCTTGGCGCTGATGATGCCCTGGGTCACGCTCTGGTCCAGGCCGCGCGGGGCCCCGATGGCCACCACCCAATCCCCCACCCCGATCTGGTCCGAATCCCCGAAGCGCAGATACGGCAGCCGGTCACCGTCCTGGATCTTGATGACCGCCAGATCCGTTTTGGGGTCCGTGCCGACCACCTTGGCCGGGAACTGACTGCCGTCGGCCAGCGTCACCTGAATGTCGGTGGCCCCGCCCGCGACGTGGTTGTTGGTCAGGATATGCCCCTGGGGATCGATGATGATGCCGCTGCCGATGCCTTTCATCTCCTGCTTGAATCGGCGCGGCATGCGGGGGCCGTTAAAAAAGAAGTGAAAGAACGGATTGTTCTCGAAGGGCAGCATGGGGTTGTTGACCTCGCTGCGTTGGGTCACCTCGATGTGGACCACGGCGGGCAGGGCCGCCTGGGCCACCTTGGCGATGGCCGTGGTCCAATCCGAAGCAGCGGGCTGGGGAGCAGGTGCCGCCTGCACCGATGTCGGGGAAGCAGCGAAAGCTTGCGTAATTAATGGCTGCTTGCAAACGTTAAAAACCAGTCCGCCCAGCATCAGAGTCAGTGCGATCGAAACATACCGTTTTTTAAAGATGCGCTTATACATTTCAACCTCCACGATATAGAATGTTTTCACGGTCAGGACTCCTTGATCGCTTGCCGAAACTATACGGCCGCCTAAAACTTTTCGAAATCAGCACACCTCTGATTCCTGTGTCAGCCGTAAACGCATTTTCATGTCCGTGTTTTGACTACGGAGCACCTACATCTTTTTGCATGTCCTCCGTGCCGATGAAAATGAGACGCCGGATGCCTGCTAAATGAGGGAAGGGCGGGTCGGCGCCATCGTTGCTGGCCGGCGTGGCGGCGCCACGCGGTGAGGGGAAAATGTTGACAGTCCGCAGGGCGGCCGGGAGTATCTTCCCGCCGCAGACGCTCCCGCTGCCGAGCGTCGCATCGGCCCTCCGGACCCCGAAGGTGCCGAAAACAAACCCACCGGAAATTCAGTGCGAACTATTCAGGGTGTTGAAAAACAAGCATCGGGCCGTCAGCCAAGGCGTGCGGCATTTTGGAAAGCGCAGCATATTCGCTCATATGTGAGCATTTACAAAAGCCGCACAACGCCGGATCACAGCGCGAGGCGCCGTTTTTCAACACCCTGTATTGACTCGAAAATGAGAGAGAAGGCGCCGTGTAGCGGATTATGATGTCGTCGCCCTTACAAGTTTTGAGTGCACCGAGGAATGTATCAATCCTTAAGACGTCAAATGTTTCATGGATGTCGCCTCCACCGGGCAGATCGTTACGCAGAGCCCACATCCCAAACATTTATCAGCTGTGTATTCCATCTGCTCATCCCTATAGGCCCGGGCCTCGAAAACGCACCTGTCAACACAGGCACCGCAGTTTATGCATTTTGATGGATCGGTGACGGCGACATATTCCGACCTGACCACCAAGTCCTTCCGGTCGTATTGTTTCAGGATCTGCAAATCGTGGCAACAACAGGGGCAGCAGCTGCAGAGGGCAAAGATTTCGTGGTCAGGCATGTAAAGGCTCAGGTGGATAAGGCCGTTTTCGTTGGCCTTCCTCAAGACCCCCTCCGCTTCCTGCAGAGTGACATATCGAGCCTGCCCCTTTTTAACGTATTTTTCCGCAACCTCGTTTAAAATGAAACACACCTCCAGTGGATTCTCGCATCTCTTGTACCGGCTGCGGCATTCGCAGTTCTGGAGAGCTATGGATCGCGCCGCACCAATTATCTCCAGCGCCTTTTCGGTCGGGAAAATGTACTGCTTTGCGTCAATGGATTCTGATACCGGCACCACCTTTGATGAATATGAGATTTGTCCATCTCGGAGCCATTCGTCATATTGGGCTATTCGTTTCTCGAGGAACCCGTCGCCGTCGTGTCGTTTCATTGGATCTCCTTTTGGGAAATGGTGTTCGCAGATTAGGTTATCCCAATCGCGACCATTTTGCCAATAAGCATTTTGCTGCCGTTGCTGAACTCGATTAACCGACGATCCTTAATTTATCTATTGACAGGCTTAAAAAGACCTGTGCACCATATCCTTGAACCAAGTCTATCAGGCTGTTGAAAAACGACGCCTCAGGCCGTGATCCTGCGTTGCACGGCTTTTGTAAATGCTCACATATCAAGGGATATGCTGCGCTTTCCAAAACGCCGCACGCCTTGGCTGACGGCCCGATGCTTGTTTTTCAACACCCTGCTAATAATTCGGGAATCAGCCGTCCGGCTCTCTTCCAAAAAAAATAAAAACCTCACTGATCATAAATGAGAGGCTAACTTTTTCAGACTATTTCTGACCGATCTGCCGGGTTGGTAACCGTCACCTGCCCCGAGGCGGATGAATTTAATTATAACCTTCAGGTGTTAAGGACCTGGTTGTAGAGGTAACCTTTCTCCCAACCACCAACGCAAAGGAGGGCATCATGAAGAGATTTATGCTCGCGGTAACATGTTTATCTATTTCGTTTTTCATATTTAGTTCGGCAGCAAGTTATGCGGGGGGAACAGCAATATGTTACAATTGCCCGCCGGAATGGGCCGATTGGGCCAGCCAGTTGAAGGCGATCCAAGAGAATCTTGGCATTGAAATGCCCCATGACAATAAGAACTCAGGGCAGACTCTATCTCAGCTCATAGCCGAAAAAGGCAACCCTGTTGCTGACGTAGCCTATTACGGAGTGACCTTTGGCATTCTTGCTAAAGACGCGGGGGTCGTTGCGCCATACAAACCGGCTCACTGGGACGATATACCTGCGGGTCTCAAAGACTCTGAGGGATACTGGTTCACCATCCACTCTGGAACCCTCGGCCTGTTTGTCAATAAGGATGCTTTGGGAGGCAAACCAGTCCCACGCTCATGGAAAGATCTTTTAAAGCCGGAGTACAAAGGGATGGTCGGATATTTAGATCCTAGTTCAGCGGCAGTTGGATATTCGGGGGCTGTGGCAGTGAATATCGCCTTGGGCGGGTCTTTAGATAATTTCGATCCTGCCATCAAATTTTTCAAGGAGATGAAAAAAAACGAACCCATCGTGCCGAAGCAGACATCATACGCTAGAGTTATTTCAGGTGAAATTCCGATTCTTTTTGATTACGACTTCAATGCATACCGAGGAAAATACAAGGACAAGGCGAATGTGGAGTTTGTAATTCCAGCCGAAGGAACCATCATGGCCCCTTATGTGATGAGCCTGGTAAAGAGAGGCCCCCAACCCGAAAACGGAAAGAAGATTCTCGATTTCGTGCTCTCTGATAAAGGCCAGGCTGTCTGGGCAAACGCCTTTTTGCGTCCAGTCCGATCCACCGCCATGAGCCCCGAATTAGCTGCGAAATTTTTGCCGGCCTCGGAATATGCCCGCGCAAAAACGGTCGATTGGAAAAAAATGGCCGATGCTCAGCAAGCTTTCCGGGATAGATATCTCAACGAGGTTAGATAAAGCAGCCCCTCCCCGGTGTGCCGGAAACCTCAAGGGCACACCGGGGGCTCCAACACCCTGCTAAACGTGAAATCAAAGAAGGAGGATGCGTTGCAGTCGCGGACGAACCTGTTTTTGTGGATATTATTCGCTCCGGCTTTGGCTGTCTTTATGGCCTTTTTCATTTTGCCCCTCGGACGCCTCGCTCTTGCCTCCTCAACTGGGCCTGCGGGGTTTAAAATTTATTGGTCTGCGATTTCAACCCCGCGATATTTTGAAGCTCTGATATACACGATTCTGCTCTCTGCCGCAGTAACGGTTGTTACTCTTATCATCGCCGGAATCTCAGGGGTTTTTCTCACACGAAATGATTTCCGGGGAAAAAGCCTCCTGGTTTCCATGCTCACATTTCCTCTGGCGTTTCCGGGGGTGGTCATCGGGTTCATGATCATTCTTTTAGCTGGCCGTCAGGGACTTATCGGAGACGTCACCAAGGCCGTCACAGGCGGGAAAATCGTGCTCGCTTATTCCATGGCGGGCCTTTTCTTGGGCTACCTGTATTTTTCGATTCCCCGCGTAATCACCACCATTATGGCTGCAGCGGAAAAAATCGATTGCAGCCTTGAAGAGGCCGCTCGCTCGCTTGGGGCATCCCCATGGCGTGTGGTCAAAGACGTTTTGATTCCGGCCTTAGTGCCGGGGCTCGTCTCTTCGGGCGCCATTTGTTTCGCCACCTCAATGGGGGCATTCGGTACGGCCTTCACTCTTGCTACGGACATCGATGTTTTGCCCATCGTAATTTACACCGAATTTACGTTGCTCGCGAATATTTCAATGGCCGCGGCCCTTTCCATAGTGCTCGGTTTGATCACGTGGGCGGTCCTGTCCATCGCGCGCGCGGCTGCCGGCAATACAGCCGCCGCGGCAGGGTGATATGAAAAGAGGAAAATCAACTATCTTTTATGTTCAACTTCTTTTAACCCTCCTGGTGTGTGCCTTCCTTATCGTGCCGGTCATACAGTCGGTTTTAGCAGGGTTGACCGACAATTATCTTGTTGGAGTTGGAAGCGGTTTTACACTGCGTTGGTTCGGCAAGGTTTGGGACCTCTACCGGGATACTATTTTCCGTTCCATCCTTATTGGATTGGCCTGCCTATTTACCACGTTGCTGCTCGGTGTCCCGGCTGCGTATGCCATGGTGAAGAGACAAAATCGCTGGACCCGCATGTTTGAAGAGTTTTTGGTAACTCCCTTGGCAATCCCCGGGTTGGCAATCGCTCTTGCACTCATCATCAACTATGGGCGTTTCACGGAATTTCGAACAAGCTCGGCTTTCATTTTGGTAGGCCACGTCATTTTTACCCTCCCCTTTATGATGCGTTCCGTCATAGCCATTTTGAACTCTATCAACTTGAGAGAATTCGAAGAAGGAGCCGCCAGTTTAAGTGCCGGTTTCTGGCAGCGCTTTTTTCAAATTGTCGTTCCAAATGCCATGCCTGGAATCTTGGCGGGATCTTTGATGGTATTCACTCTTTCCATCGGGGAATTTAATCTGACGTGGATGCTCCATACTCCTCTGACAAAAACGCTGCCTGTGGGGCTTGCGGATAGCTATGCGTCCATGCGTCTGGAAATCGGTTCCGCCTACACCATTATTTTCTTTTTGATGATTATCCCCCTTCTCATGGCGATGCAATGGGTGGCCAAGCCACGAAAAAAGGAACCATTGATGGAAAAGGTCGTTTCCCCTCCTCAGCCGGAAAATACGGACGCTTCGTTACAGCATGGCGCCCCACCTCCTTCAAGACTGAAAAGAACCGAAACAGAGAGGCGATTGACCGGCACATCGTTACGCTTGGTCAGCTGTGCAAAGACGTTCGAGGACGGTGCACATGCCCTCGAGCCATTTAGCCTGGACGTGGATGCAGGCGAAACAGTTGTCATTTTAGGGCCTTCCGGATGTGGCAAAACTACCATGCTAAGGATTATTGCAGGACTTGAGTCGCCTGATCCGGGGGGGAAAGTTTATTTCGGTGATGAAGACGTTACCCCGATACCGATTGAAAAGCGCAATGTGGGAATGGTCTTCCAAAGTTACGCTTTATTCCCAAACATGAACGTTGCTGAAAATATTGGATACGGGCTCAAAGTGCGAGGTATCGAAACCGTCAAGAAAGAAAAGCGTGTTGTCGAGATGCTCGACATGATGCAAATCGGAGAACTTCGAAACCGCCGGATTGACCAGCTTTCAGGTGGTCAGAAACAACGAGTTGCTCTGGCTCGGGCTATCGCCGTCAGGCCCAAGGTGCTCCTGCTGGACGAGCCTTTGACAGCCTTGGATGCGAAACTGAGGGACTCCCTTAGAGTGGAAATTGATTCGCTTCTGCGCTCTCTCGGCATCACAGCAATCTATGTCACTCACGACCAGTCTGAAGCCATGGCCCTTGGGGACCGAATTGTAGTTATGGACATCGCCAAAGTGGCTCAGATAGGCGCTCCTCGAAAAATATATTTTGAACCCAAAAACCGATTTGTGGCTGAGTTTGTAGGAACTATCAATCGCTTACGTGGCGAATTTAAACGGGGCAATTTTGTGTTTTCCGGAGGAAGTATTCCGATCAGCGACTCACCCCACCTACGGGCGGTTGAGAATGAAATTATCGAATTGTTTTTTAGACCCGAGCACGCGACAGTAGTTGACTCAGGCCATGGGCACTTGCAAGCCACCGTGCTGACATCTTTCTTTATGGGCGATCGTACGCGATTGCTAATCGACAGCTCCGGCAACGATTGCCTCACAATTGAAGCCAAGGGGATACGCTCCTTTAGCAAAGGGCAACGTGTCGACGTTACCATAGACCCCAACGCACTCATTTCTTTGGATGCATAAAACCATGCTGATCGCACAAATCTCAGATTTCCACCTCAAACCAGAAGGTGTCCTGGCCTATGAAGTTGCGGATACTTCAAGCTCGTTAAAGCAGGCGGTCGCCCATATTAACCGCTTTAAGCCGAGACCTGACGTGGTGCTAATAACCGGCGATTTGGTGGATGAGGGGGCCACTGAATCTTATCAAATTCTCAAGAACATACTTGACCTATTAAAATCTCCGTATTTCATCGTTCCCGGCAACCATGATCACAAACCCACCCTCCATGCCACTTTCCCGGAACATTCCTATTTGAAGGGCGATACTCAAAGGGCGCTGGGAAGTTATGTGTGCTATGCCGTGGAAGACTTTCCAATACGTCTTATTGGCCTTGATACGGTCACTCCAGGTGAGCACGGCGGAGGGCTTACTTCTGAAAGACTGTCATGGTTGGATAGAACTCTTGTCAATAAATCAGATGCGCCGACCGTAATTTTTATGCACCACCCACCCTTTGCATCAGGGATTGGTCACATGGACCAGGAACCCTTTCATGGCAGAAAGGAATTCGCTGAAATTATTAAAAACAATCCCCAGGTAGAGCGCATCGTCTGTGGACATATTCACCGATCAATTTATCGACGCTTTGCGGGAACTGTTGCAGCAGTGTGCCCTGGAATCGGAATGCAGCTTGTGTTGGATCTTCGCGAAAATTCTCCTTCTGAATTTATCTTGGAACCGCCTTCAATGATGCTACATTTTTATACGGACTTATGGGGGGAAAAAGTTCTGCTTACGCACTTAAGCATCATTGAAAGCGGCCCCAAGCAATATGGCGGGACCCATCCCTTCTTCGATGTAGTTTCTCCCCAATGACTTATCAGGATAGCAGGATAACGTAATCCTCAAATTACCCTCAGAACAGATAAAGCTCTTTTCGTATACTGTTCCGAGCAAAGAAACAACCAGCATGCGTTAGGCCACGGGCTGCCATGAATCCGGAGTCGAATCTCGTGGGATGGAACGGAGTGTCGCTGAACTGTCAGACGTTTCGGTTAAGGGCTTGATAGCCTCGCTGATGAGTCGTTCGGGCATGGTCGGCATTCCACAAGGAAATCCGCACACTGAAAAGATTGAAATAAGAGTTGGCTCCCCACTCGTCTTTATCCCGAGAATGCTTGACTACATAGGCCTGTGTGCTTTAAACAGAAAAACAGACCACCCATCAACGACCGAAGGAGTTCGAGAATGCAGAACTACCGATCTGCGTTGGCAAATGTCTTACTGGTGTTGGTAACCTTGGTCGGAATCTTTCTTATCGGCTTTCTGATCTTCGGCATGCCTGCCGCGGCACCGGTCGGCCCCCAGTTTTCAGCCAAACCCACTCCGAGCCAAATTCTGCAGGTGCTGAAGGACGGGAACGAGCGATTCTCCGCCGGTACGTCCGCGTACCTGCATCGCGACCCGACCCGCATCGGCATGGCAGGCCGCGCGGACCAAGGAGATTATGCCTACGCGACCGTGCTTTCATGCTCTGATTCCCGGGTCCCGGTGGAACTGATCTTCGACGTCGGCATCATGGACCTCTTCGTGGTCCGGGTGGCGGGCAACGTCTGCGATACGGATGAGATCGGCTCCATCGAGTATGGGCTGGCCCACGTGAATACGCCTGTGCTCGTCATCCTGGGCCACACCCGCTGCGGTGCCGTCACGGCGGTCTCCCAAGCGGTGGAGGGCCACGGCCATAAACTGGAACGCAATATTCCGCCCCTGATCGATAACATCATCCCGGCGGTCAAACGCGCCATGGAGCAGCACAAGGATGTGCACGGGGAGGCCATTGTGCCCTTCGCAATCGAGGAAAACGTGTGGCAGGGGGTAGAAGACCTTTTTATGAAGAGCCCGGCCGTGCGCAACCTCCTAAAAACGGGCAAGGTCCAGGTTGTCGGCGCGATCTATGACCTGAGCACCGGCAAAGTCGATTGGCTGCCCCAGGCGAAAATCGGGGAGATCCTGCAGCGGGTGGACGCATCGCCGGACAAAGAAACCGATCCGTTTGCCAATGGTCGATGGTGACAGGCGGTCCCTGCTCCGCATGGATGTAGTGGGCAGTCGACTCCTCGGCTAAATGACACCCCATTTTCCGTAAGCGCTTTTGTTGGTGCAGCAGCAAATCGTCTATCTTTTTAATAAATGCGTAATCCAGATAACAGCGCCGACCAAAAAAACAAGTGCCAACACCCATATTTCATATTTTTTGGCGTCTATCAGAATAACCTCCACGGTCTGGCCGAAGAGATATCCGAGCGTGCCGAACACAACGGCCCAGCTTGCGGCGCTGATTGAATTCCAGATGCCGAAACGGACGGGACTCATTCTGCTGGCGCCGATGATGAAAGGCGTGACGGTCCTAATCCCATACAGGAATCGGAACCCGATAAACACAGCTGCCTGATGGTTTCGCAACAAAGAGATCACTCGCGTCGAGTTCGCCTTCCATCTCGGTCTCGATTCGACAAAATCCATTCCCTTGATACTTCCCAGAAAAAAATAAAGCTGATCGCCGGCCAACGTCCCCAAAAATGCAAAGAAAATAACCCACGGCAGTTCCAGGTAACCACGATGAGCGAGAAACCCGGCTGCGATGAGGATAGTTTCCCCCTCCAGAAAAGTGCCGATCATCAGGGCAAAATAGCCATAAGTGGTCAGAACGGATTCAAGCGTCATTTGGGCAGTCGTCCTGTCTAATACCAAGGGCAGCAAATCGGACTTTTTATTCGCGCTAAGAATAAGGATGAGCCGTTGAAAAACAACCAATCTGCCGGGTGGGAAGAGGAATGGGGCGAATCATGTATTATCGTTGGTTCAATCATTTATTTTAGTGGGACATCATTGCTATAAAGCCTTGTATGGCCATAGTGTAAGATCTCCTGCGTTAGTCGCTATCCTCAACATAAGAATCCAAAAAGTGTACGAATTGAGTGAACAACATGAAAAGAAAGAGCCGATCCTCATGAGTGCGTTGCATAAAAATTCCGGAAAGATTGTCACGCGATCCATTCTGCTGTGCATAGCATTGATGGCTTGTGCTAAACACGAAACTGCAATACCGGCTGAACCTGTGATCCTGGGGGCCGTCTTCTCCCTTACGGGCGACAAGTCGGACTTGGGCATTCCCTCTTCCAAAGGGGCTGAACTGGCGGTGAATCAACTCAATGCCGCCGGCGGCGTGAACCGTCGGCAGGTCGCCCTGGTCCTCATGGATGGAAAGAGCAACCCGGTCTCCGTGGGGCGAATGGTCGACGAAATTGTAAACCATTACCCCGATGTGCCGGCCCTTCTCGGCCTTTCAGACAGCGATCTGGCCCGCTCGGCAGGAGAGGCGTCGGCCAAGAGGAGTCGCGTGTTTCTCACCTCGGGTGCCACTTCCCCTCTGCTTCCGGAACAGGTACCGGACTACCTCTTCCTGGCCTGCTTCGGTGACAATGTGCAAGCGGCCGCCGCCGCCGAATGGGCCTACAACAAACTTGGCGCCCGCACGGTAGCGGTTGTGTATGATTCGGCCGAAACCTATACCATTCTCCTGCATAAGTACTTCATCGACCGTTTCGAATCGCTGAGCGGCAAAGTACTGGCCGTTCAGAAATACGACCCTGCGGATATGAGCCGGTTTGGACAGGGCCTGCCGAAGGCTGACTTCGTTTTCTTGTCGGCGGGGTCCGCTCGGGATGCGCAAGAACTCATAAAAAAGCTCCGTGATGCCGGCATCGCCACGCCCATCGTGGGCGGCGACGGCTACGATTCGGAGGTGGTATGGGAAAAGCATCCTGAAGTGAAGAATGTCTACTATACGACCCATGTCTACTTGGGTGAGGATAGCCCGGATAGCTTGGTCCGGAACTTCAACCAAGCTTATCACAAGGCCTATGGCGGCAATGCACCGGATGCCTTCGCCGCGCTGAGCTACGATGCGGTCAACCTGCTGGCCGAGGCCATCCGCCATGCCAAAACGACTTCACCGGATGAGGTCCGCCAAGCGCTGGCCGGAATCGACGGCTTCCGGGGAGTGACGGGGACCATCAGTTTTGCCGGCGGCCGTCGGGTCCCCCGCAAATCGGTAACGCTCATCGAAGTGAAAAACGGGCAAAGGAATTTTGTCACGGCGTTCGTACCGGAAATAATTCCGCAGCCTTGAAAATTATTTGTCAGGGCAGTTAGAAGAACCCATGGGGTAAGACCGGCCAAGGTGATTAACCCCGCCCCATCGCCCACCAAGGATCATCAGATTGCAGAATTTGAGACCATAATTGTTGGAAGGCCGGATTTAGTATGGCTCCCGTGCGGAAAATGGTTTCGCACCCTACGACTTGGGACATACTTTCAACACGAATAAGAGAAATACAGGTCTGCCTGAGTCGGTGATTATGGGAATCACGGGCCACTCAATCCGGGAAAAGTTTGACCCCTATAACACCATGGACGATGGAGATAGAAAGAATGCCTCCGAGACATTAGACTGCTTTTTGAGGTTATTTTGGCGACAGCGCAGTGAAAATTCTTATTCCTGGCAAAATGCAGCAGGTAGCTGAAATTTTATCAAAAGCAGGTTACCAAAAAGAGGTCGACGATTTTATTCTCAGCATGAACCGCTCAGCAGAGCAGGCAGCACCAAAGGCCAAACCGATTTTCGAGGATGCTATCAAGAATATGAGCTTTGAGGATGCACAGAAAATTCTGAACGGAGGCAAGACTTCTGCCACTAACTATTTCAAAGCCAAGACATCTTCCCAACTCACGCAAGCTTTCAAACCTGTCATCTCGGACAGCATGAATCAGGTGGGTGTAACACACTCATATAAGGCCCTGACCGACCGCTACACGTCCATGATTCCATTTGGAAAGATGGATACCTTCGACTTGGATACCTACGTAACCCAAAAGGCTATAGATGGACTTTTTGTGAAGGTGGGGCAGGAGGAAGCCAATATTCGAACGAACCCGGCTGCCAGGACGACCGATCTGCTCAAGAAAGTCTTTGGCAATTAGACTTCCGGCCTGTTGCGGATAATGAAAAAAGCCCCCCGTTTCCGAAGGGCTTTTCTAAAAAGAGCTGGTATTTTGTGGCCTCTATTTCACCCCTAATTTCTCGAGTGTGGCAGCATCGGCCTTCCCTGTAGCAGAAAGCCCAATCGCCTTCTGATACTTCATCAGAGCGCTGTGCGTTTGTTTTCCCATTTTCCCGTCAACTGCAACCTTGTAGCCAGCCTTCTGATTCGGGTCTTATACTGAGTTATCCAATAGGACTTTAGTGGTTGTCCATACTGTGCCTCGATAAAACCCGGGTTAAACCTTTGTAGAACCCCGCAATAAACGGACCTCAATTTTCTGATTATTTTGAACCAGCCTTGATTTTTTCAGATTCAATGAACCGCCACTGATAGTCGGATGCCCGGTGTCAGAAGTCCGGGCTGCTTTTAGACGGCGATGGATCCAGGCGTTGGAACAATTCATTGCGTTCGCGGAGCTTCTGCAAAGCCACCAGCAGGGCATCGAGCATCAACTCTTCGAGTTCCCCCGCGATACGGTCCATTTTCTCTTCATAAATAAGCTCATCATGAAGATCCTGCATTGTCGTATTCCTTGTGTCACGGTTCAGATCAGTTCAGTGGCGGCAATCCGCACATGCTCGGCGCTGGCGGTTTGGCATTTTTCATTGGCCGCCGCCACCAGGGCCCCACGAGCCAGATGATTGGCTTTGCGCAAGAGCCCGCCTGAGCCTTGGTGGATGGCGGTGATGGCGGTCTCATCGAAGAGGCTTTTCTTGATTCCGCAAAGCTTCAGATGGTGGGCGAGGTACTGCTGCATGCCCTCTATATCCAGGCCCTTCAGATGCGCGCGGCAGATCACCCGGGAGGCGAGCGGGGCGGAGCTTTTATAGGAGAGCTTGTCCTGGAGGCTGCCCTGTCCGGCCAGGATCAGCGGCAGGTAAGGCTTGGAGTCCTTGTCGAACTGACAAATCGTGTGCAGCTCGGAGAAGACCTCCATGCGTAAAAGCGAGGCCTCGTCGATGATCAGGGCGACTTTGATCTTTTGGCCCTCGGTCATCTCCACCACCGCTTGGCGGATGAGCCGGGTGAGCAGCGCCTTGGAGGGGCTGGCCTTGTCGATGCCCAACTCGATCAAGATCTGTCGGTAGAGTTCCAGGATGGAGCCGGTGGTGGCGGTCACATACAGGCTGCAGTACTCGGCAGGGTGCAGTTTGCCTGCGGCATAGCGCAGCGCGGTGGACTTGCCGCTGCCGATCTCACCGGTCAGAAGGCCGATGCCGCCAATGCGAAGCGTATAGTCGAAGCGTTGGCTGACATCGGTGAGCTCCGCGGTCAGCAGGATATCCTCCAGGGGCAAGTCGTTGGCAAAGGGCTCCTGTTTAAGCCCGAAGAAGCTACGGTAGGTCGGGTTCATGGCGTTTTTTTCCTTTCATTTCCCCACAGCGCACCGCCGCGGTAGGCGGGTTTTTCCGTGGCGGTAGCGATCTCGGTGGCGCGGTTGCGGTTGCGCTTGACGCGGCAGTTGACGTGCACATCCACGGGGTGCAGGAAGCCGTAGGACTGGCTCTGGCAGCGCACCTCCACGCGGGCGGTCTCATCGGGGTGGTAGAGCAGTTCGACCTGGCAGCCGATCAGGGCCACCGGCGCCTCGTAGAGCATGCCGTTTAAGGTGATGCTGCGGTCCTTGGCCACCCGGCGCCGGGCACAGTGACGGAAGTAGTCGTTCAAGTTCTGCGGGGCGGATCGGATGCACTGCAGGTTCTCGGTAAAGCGGGCAAAGGGGCTTTGACCCGTGGCACTGTGAGCCCGGCGGTGATAGACCTCGGTTAGCCACAGCTCCAAGGCCTCGTTGAGGTCCCGCAAGCTGTCGCCTTTGAAGCCGACCAAGAACTCGCCGCGCACGGTCCTGAAGAAGCGCTCGATTTTGCCACGGCCCTCGGGGGTGTAGGGCTTGGAGTGGATGAGGGCAATGCCCAATGAGGCGCAGATATGCTCCAGTTGCCGGCAGCGGAAGGCCGAGCCGTTGTCGACATACAGCTTGCGCGGCAGCCCGCGCTTGGATAAGGCCTGCTGGAGGGCCTCGACGTACGAGGACAGCCGCTCGTTCAAGTAAAACTCGGCATGCGGGATGAGCCGGCTGTGGTCGTCGATGACGGCGATCAGGTAGGCTTTTCTCCGCTTGCCGTCGACGTGAACCAACGGGCCGTGCATCACATCGCTTTGCCACAGGTCGTTGACGCACTCGGCCTCGAACTTCCTGCGATCGGTGCGCACAACGGCCGGATGCATCAAGTGTTGCCCGTGCAGCAGCCGGTAGACCGTGGAGAGGCTGAGCGTCATCGGCGGACTCAAAAGCCCGCGGCGCTGCATTTGTTCGATGAGGTGGGCGATCGTCGCCCGCGGCAGCTCCTTACGCAGCTGGATCAAGGAGAGTGCGGTCTCCTCATCCAGCCGCCGACTTTTACCCCGGTCACTGCGATCCTGCGGGTAGAGGGATTCCAGCCGCTCGTTGCCGGCGCGGTAGCGGCTGACCCAGCGCAAAAGAGTTCCCCGGCTGATGCGGGTTTTCTCCGAGTGCGGGATCTGCCACCTGCGGGCGCACTTGTCCCGAATCAGCCGCGCCTGCTCGCCTGGATTAAGCCGGGCACCGTTGACCAACTCACAGATCACCCCGAAGCGAAAGGCGGCTATCTGCTTTTTTTGCTCCTCTGTCATCGCGATCCTCCTGGTTTTGGGTTTTGGATCGCACTATGACAGACTCCCGGGCCTTGTCGACGACAGCCTTCGGTAGGCTGGCCGTGAACCGCTTTCCTCGGCAGATTATATGCGCCCGGCAACCGGCACCCGGCCGCATTGCACCAGGGCCTCAAAGCCTTCTAACAGCCGGCTCGGAAGCCTTCCCCCTGATAGGCTGCCACCTGCCGCTGCAAGGCCAGCATCCAATGCCGCTGGCGGCTGCGGGAGAGCTCGGCTACATACCGGCCGCTGATCAACCGTCGGCTCAGGCACTCGTAGATCCGGTGGATGCTCGCCTGGAAGCGCTCAAAATAGCCCTTCGGCCGCAGCCGCATCACACACCCGCAGCCCGGACAGCGAAAGCGCCTCAGAAGCAATGCGCACGGGTACGCATCAAAGTAGGCCGATACAAACCCATGGCCCCACACACGGGCTTCTCGACACCTTGGGCAAAACTGCGGCCGCGGCCAGGGATAATCACGCTGCATATCAAAAATCTGCTTGAGTTCGGCCTCCACCGGGATTACCATTGCATCGCTCCTTCGAGGATCACGCCATGATCCTCGGGTGTGGAAAGGGCGGTGGCTCCCGCGAAGAACCGAGCCGCCCTTTCCTTTTTATCCAAATAAAAATGGGCCCCCACCAAAAGGCCCATTTAATCCGATAATCCCGCTCTGCGTGTCAATCTAATCTGAAAAAATACCCCCCTTTCGGGTTCAAAGATTCTGAGAACCTACATATGGTTATTGCGTAGGCCAAATCCAGCTCCGGGATGTCATCGCGTTCATAGTCAACCGTCCGCCCATCCGGAAAAAACGAAACCACACAGGTCAGTTCCTCGTTGTCGATCTCCTCAATGACCCCGATGTCGCCGTTGAACACTCCGAGGTCGTAATTGTTTCTCCGATGAATAACCCGGTCCCCCACCCGGAAGATTCTCTCACCAACCTGCAGCTGACTTTTTCCTTTCTGTGGCGGGTTAGCAGATTCCTGGATCATGCGGTTCAAGCTCAAAGTGCCCAAGCTGAATAACCAACCCACCTGGCTCATAGTAAAATACATGATTCAACCCATTGCATAAGACCCGAACAGAAATGACATTAGTGGCCTTGGTATCATTAAGACTGAGCTCATAACCTATTTTCGCGGCTATAATTCAATTAAATTATTGAGGCCAAAGTTTTTATAAAAAGAAGATAGGAACCAGCTTTGTACAGCGGCCCAGAGTGATCAACCCTCGAAAGCATTATTTTTCGAGAAAAGTGCTCATCCTGCTATGACGACAACATTTATAGAAAGGAGCATGGAAATGAAAAAGATTCCGCTCGTTCTGTTTGTGAGCATATCATTGGTTGTATCGACTGTTGCTATGGCTGCAGAGGTGGAAGACTATTCGAGCACCATCAATGCATTTCGGGCGTCCCCTGTTGTGGCAATATTCTTCAAAAACTCATATGGCTACGCAGTCTATCCGACAGTCGGCAAAGCGGCATTTGTGGTCGGGGGTTCCTACGGTAAAGGGCAGGTGTACCGCAGCGGAAAGGTAACCGGCAAATCCTCCATAGTGGAGGGTTCGATTGGATACCAGTTTGGTGGTGAGGCATTTAGCGAGATTGTCTTTTTCCAGGACAAGCGAGCCTATGATGAATTCACAAGTGGCAATTTCGAATTCGAGGCAACCGTCCAAGCAGTCGCTATCACCGCCGGAGCTCAAGCTCAGGCAGGCACCACAGGTGCGAGTGCCGGTGCCAGCGCCGGTCCCAAAACCGGCGTACAGGCCAAAACGGAATATTTTAAAGGCATGGCCACATTCGTACAGGCGAAGGGAGGTCTGATGTTGGAATTTTCAGTCGGAGGACAGAAGTTCACCTTCGAACCCCTGTGAGATTTAGCATTTAAGCAAATTCATGTTCGTCTGAGCGTACGGCGATGGCAATGAAGACAGGGCTGCCTAAAATGCTGAAGTGCACCGGTTCACAGAGATCGTCGATTAAAACAGAGGTTTCCGTTATCGATTTTAAAATTATCCTAAAAAACTCTACTCGCCCCATAGAACCATTCGACACCGATGGCTTAGCGCGATACGAGTGCGAAGAGCCAATTGGGCTACCTTATCACCAGCAGCCTTCGAACGCCGATATGACGAGTTGGTTGGTACGTCCTTCTGGATTTGGACTTCCAACAATTCCCAAGACGATTCTATTTTCTTCCATAAATTTTCTCAATCCGACCTATTCTTGAAAAATTTGAAATGCCTTTCCAAGTTTGCAGGACTTTTAGCGGAACCCTTATAGTTCAAATCCTTGCCCCGGGGCGGAAACAGTGGCGGATGGGTGCAGCGCAAAAACATAATCAAAATACTTTTTAGCTTCCTCCCACCCGGTCTTCCTACCCCACATCTCAATGATCGTCTGACAGACATCTATGGCGCAAGGAGTAGTCTCCATCCTTTGCAACTCCATAGCCTCAATTTTATCAGCCGAATTGTGTTTCTTATGATTCTGGTGTGCGTAGCTGTGAAACTGAAGAATCATTCCAGGCTGCAGGACTCCGGGCATGCCATCACACTCCCCGCCCAGAGGATCTGAACGGGAGACATGGGACTTGCAAAAGCTATCCTGTACCATGTGCAACAGTGATCCGAGCGCCACTTCAGTAACCTGAGAGTTTTGAAAAGTGGGGTTGCCCAGGGAAAAAAGAATCGTTGCAGACTGATCCCCAGGGAAATACGTTTCAAGCGCCGGCAAGCCAAGATCCCGCAGGTATCGGTCTCTTGGTAATGTGCCCGTTGCTATACCCCAGGTAAACTCCGCCCACATCATGATTTTGGCGCGGGTCGTTTCGGAAGGTTCCCCATCTTGGGATGCCATCGCATGCAAGAATTGCAAATCTCCGAAATGCACACGGTATAGCAAGGCATACCCAGGCCCAAAAGTTTGCCCTGCAGCTGACTTTTTCTCGCCGTCCTTGAAGACTGCATACCAGCATGATGGTTGGGTGTTTGCTCGGATCGTTTGGTCGAATTTGCAGACAGAAGGTCCGGAGTTCATCCGGAAGGGGGGATCATCATTCCAGCGTGCACCCCAAATCATGGCCGAGGAGGCATGGTTCTTATTTGCGCAATCAATCAGTTTATCTTTATCGCAGCCATATGCGGCCTGGATTATTGCTTCATGAACAGGCGACTTGAAAAGAAATAAAAAGCGTTCGCTGGCCTCCTGACTGAGGTGTGCTTGAAAACTGGCCATTTTTGCAAGTTTCGAATCGTTCCGTGACTCATTGGGTAAGCTTTGGAAGGCATTTACCGGCAAGTTGAAAAAGAGCAAGCAGATAACTGGCGCCAAGAACGATCTACAGAAGCCCATAGCCCCCACCGGATAAGAAAGTGCCAGCTGGTCTGAGATCCTTTTCCTCAGTATAGTTGCAAATGGAAAAAAATGCAAACCGATTCCAAATTGTCCTGACCCATTCTTTGCTAATTACACTTCCGCCTTGGCCCCGCCACCGCGATCAACAGAAAATACCCACTAACCTACTCCCTCATATAGATCGTCTTTTTCTGGGCCTCTCAGGGCCGAAAAATCCAAGAAAATTGATGGATATAGGCACAACCTCTGCGTTTGTGGGAGATAGCACGTAAAACTGTCCCGAAACCCATAGTTTCGGCGAAAAATGCTCCAAAATAACTAGTGGACATTA
>CAWAUC010000008.1:0-322590 GCA_963785045.1 uncultured delta proteobacterium
AAAGATAGGGCCATAATCCTAAAGGGTTATGGCCCTATCTTTTTCTGTGCCGAACTCCGCTTTCGAGACGATATCTTAAGATGAGAAGTGGCTTCAGGTGGTTACTGAAGCCCTTTCGCTTTTTGTACGCAAATATACGCAGTCTTCGTACAGGTTTTTGCAGAAAATCTTCTCTGCTTCCACCCGCCAGTGCCGCTCCCAGACCCGCCCGGCCTTCACCCGGAATCCAATGCCCGCAGATGTCCACGGTCATCGAAATCGAGCTATGGCCGAGCTGCTTCTGAACGTAGGCTGGGCTCACCTCTTCTATTTAAAGAACCATTCTGCATATTGTTCTAAGAATGGCGGCAAAAATTGCGGATCTGTACTTCTGACGTACTTGAGCGCAAAGTGACCGATAACCAAAATCATGATAGCAACCCAGACCATGAAAAGTTTTAGCCGGCCTCTTATAAGCAGGTAAATCGCCTCGCCGACCATGAATAAGAGAGCCAGATAGAAATATAAACCCATGACTTGAATCATCGGCAGCACCTAAGCTCCTTTTCATTCTTGCTTCTGAGACTCCCGCAGCCCTTGGGTGCACCGCCTCGATCTCCGGTTCAAAAAGCCCTGTCGCGTCCACAATTTTTCCATAAGCGGTTTCGCAACCTCGGATCACGCCCGAGGGCAAGACGCAGGTCGATTCGGAATTGCAGCCAACACGGCAGGGTGTGGTCATTGCGAGAGGCCGGCAACGCCGTCACCGGGTGTCAGATGGGGTTATCCACTTCCAACATGATCTTCGCACGGTGAGCCTCGACGGGCAACCGGAATGGCGGGGTGTACAGGTTCGTCCGCAATACGCACTTGCAATTGGATTTAGAGCAAAATTGTTCACAATAATCATGTAACCCGTATGGGTTTCTTACGCAATTCTCATCATCCGTTAACGTTGGGGCCCCATGATTTAAGGCAAAATCCATAATAGGAGTCTACAACCATGTCAAACAAATTCTTTCGTAACGATCGCGCCTTGTTCATGTTCGACCCGGAAACCTATGAAATTTTCGTATGCAAAGCAGGAAGATGGGTGAAGACAAAAGAATCGGATTGCCTCGATGAGATTCGTTTTCGAACAGTGGAACTCAGCATTTCTGACGTGGCTGATAAAATGGTATTGCCGCTCGATGAGGAACAAAAATGCCTGTCAATATGCTCGAGGCACGGGATATGACTATCCTAATATGTGTCCATCCATAAACGGCGACTTTCGACCCATGCCGGCGTTCTCGCTCTTCGCAATCCTCGGCGTAGCCTCACTACGCCTGCGGTTGCGAAATCGCTGCGGCCTTGGCCTGAACCGCAATCCACCATTTCTGGATGAACACTTATCAATGGTACCCTTCCCCAAAAAGGCATTTTTCCGCAGATAGACTCACGATCTGGGCAATCCTCAGAAGATCGGACTGCGGAGGCTAAGTCTTGGACCCCTAAGAATACCCTTGATTCCCATTGCCTATTGCAACGTTGGCAAGGTCTGAGATATCCTCCGATGCTTCGCCGAAGCGCAACATCCCGGAAAAACTAAAGAGGTTCTGAATGAAACTTGGGATCTTCATCGCTAGTTTGCTTTGTGTCGCTACGGTCCACTCGGGCGAAAATCAAAATCGGATAGGCGTCGGAGCCGGATTCAATTTCCAATCGGGCCGGCGTGGTTAGTGGGTGTTGGGATGGACGTTCCGGTTACGGAGCGAATCGGTTTAGAGATTTTGTCAACGTATACTTCGGGCATTGGCAATAACATTGGTGATTACGGTTACGGAACGCTGGGAGCAGGAATCACTTTTGGTTTCTAATGCGTGCATTCCCCCAAAATAGTTGTTCTCTCTCTTGACAGGCCTGGGTCCAGGTCCTAACCTCTCTGCTTTGATAAGGGGGAAACCCCTCATCCCAGGAAGAGGTTGGGGGCTGATGTCGGAAGTGCGGCCAACCCTCCTTTCGCCATGCAGCCGGAACCCATGCGCTTCCTGAACTTCAATTCAACACCCGGGCGATCTCACATAGTTTGGGGTCGCTCGTTTTGTTTAGAAGTGGTTTCAAAACCGCGTCTGACGCCCGATGGCGGCGTTGCAGGCCTCTCGAAATGCTCACAACCTTCCGTGGTTGCTGCGCGTTCGAATCGGCCTGCGCCTTGCCCTCGGGCGTGATCCGAGGTTGTGAAACCACTTCTATAAGCGGTTTCATAACCCCGCCTGACACCCGATGACGGTGTTGCCGGCCTCCGGCAAAGCTCTCAAGGATGTTTTATCGTGAATTAGAATAAGAGGTTTCCATGAATTTTCTCGCCCATCTTTTTTTGGATAGCAGCAGCGACGATTCCCTTCTTGGGAGCCTGCTGGGTGATTTCGTCAAAGGGGACACCGAAGGTCATTTCAGTGCAGCAGTTTCGGACGCCATTCTTCTTCATCGGAAAATTGATTCATTTACGGACGCTCATGGGATCACCCGAAAGAGCCGAAATCGTATCAGCCCCTTGCGTCGTCGCTTTGCGGGAATCATTGTCGATGTTTGTTACGACCACTTTTTAAGCAGGCATTGGCGTCATTTCGGCACGACTGACTTACAATCCTTTGTCGACCGGGTTTACGCCGTCCTCATCAAAAACCGCTCTCTGTTGCCGGAACGACTTAGACGCATCCTGCCCTGCATGATTTCGGAAAACTGGCTTGGGAGTTACCTCCACCTGGAAAAGGTGGGAGATGCGCTCGACCGGATCGCCGCCCGTCTTTCCCGAGGCGGCCCGTTCATACGCGCCATCACCGAAATCGAAGCCAATTACGAGGCGTTGGAAATCGACTTTCTGGCCTTTTTTCCCGACCTGGAGGCTTTTGTGGGAACACAGAAGGCCCGGAAAGGGAGACTGGCAGAGAGTGACCGCAACCGTTGTAGTCGTATTAGGAGCCTTGTGTTGACGGCGTCCAATCTCACCTGAAACGCCCTGCAAACATAGAGGTTATTGAAACAGTCACGCTTGTGCGGGCAGACCCAAAGAGATATTCATACTCAAGTCTTTTCACATCAGATAGTCGAAGCCGCTGCGCAAATCACCGCAGTTCGGGAACCGGTTAACGACCGCCAGAAACGAATGAATGTACAAGAGATTTTTGCAAAATCCATCCTTTCCAAGTCACGGATCCAAGACTACGCCATTAATCCTTACGTGGGGTGCAGTCACTCTTGCCGGTACTGCTATGCTGCGTTCATGAGGAGGTTTACCGGCCACACGGAAAAATGGGGCGAATTCGTTGATGTCAAGGTCAATGCTCCGGAACTGCTGGCCAGAGAAATCAAAAAGAAACGCATGGGCAAGGTTTGGGTTAGCGGCGTTTGTGACCCGTATCAGGCGGCAGAAAAGCGCTATGGGCTTACGGCAAAGTGTCTTGAGATCCTTTTGGAAAATCAATGGCCCGTGACCATTCAGACCAAGTCATCGCTGGTTTTGCGGGATATCGAGATCCTGGAAAAATTCAGAGATATCGAAGTTGGATTTTCCATAACGACTGCGGATGAAAGAATCAGGGAGATTTTCGAGCCTGGGGCTTCTCCGATCAAAGAAAGGATTCGCGCTCTGGACGTCCTTCATTCAAGAGGGATTCCGACGTTTGTCATGATCGCTCCCATTCTTCCAGGGTCGGATGGGTTGATCGAGCAACTTCCGGGAAAGGTTGATCACATCCTGATCGATAGGATCAATTATTCCTATGCAAACCGGATCTACAGAGACCACAAGATGGAATGGGCCAAAGAAGATCTTTTTCTTATTCAGCAAGCCGAAAAGTTGAGAGACGGATTCATAAGGCGGAATATTCCAGTGCAGGTGCTCTTTTAGGAGGCGAGTTCGTTTCAGGTCACGAAGAAGGGCAGGGGCGCCATCGATTCAGCTCCCTGCCCATCGGTTTTTTTGAGGTGAATTGACGGACTTGACTTTGATCCATTAGCCTGCCATTATCAGCATCTCTCTGAAATTCGACTTTTCCGCTTGATGGCTTCACCTTGTTGTTGCGTCGTCACTAAATTCCCCACCCCCATTGCAAAAGGGGAGGGATGAGCAGCGATGGAAAGGGAAGCTAACATGAACTACGTCATCATCGGAAACGGCGTGGCTGGCATCCACGCGGCCGAAACCATCCGCCAGTTCGATCCCACCGGCAAAATCACCATGATCTCAGACGAGGTCTTCCCGCCGTACTGCCGTCCCATGATCAGTATGGTGCTTGAGGGGGCCGTCCCACCCGAGAAGATCCCCATTCGTCCTTCGAGCTTCTATGAGGAGTTTAAGATCGAGCCGGTGCTCGGAAACCGGGTTTCAGCCGTCGATGTGGACAACCGAGTTGTTTCCGTCAACGGCCAGATGGTCCCCTTTGACAGGCTGCTGATTGCAACCGGTGCCGATCCCCGGCGTATCAAAGCCGACGGGCTCGACCTCAAGAACATCTTCTTCATGCGCACCGAATCCCACGTGCGCCAGATGCTGGCAGCCCTGCCCGCCGTCCGAAAGGCGCTCGTCCTCGGGGGAGGGCTGGTGGGGTTCAAGGCCTCATACGGTCTGCTGCGTCGCGGGATTCAAGTGACCATGCTCATCCGCTCGGGATACCCCTTGTCGATGCAGGTGGACCCTGAGGCCGGGCGCATGATCTGGGACGAACTCAAGGCCCACGGCCTGGATGTGCGGCTCGGGGTCGAAGCCACGGCCTTCGAAGGGAAAGACACGGTGAGCCGGGCGCATCTTTCCGATGGCACCCTTATTTCCTGCGATATGGTCGTCATCGGCAAAGGTGTTTTCCCCGCACGCGGGTTTGTTCCGAAAGAGAAGATCAAGGTCGATGCCGGCATTGTCGTCGACGAGCACATGCAAACATCGGCACCCGGGGTGTTCGCGGCCGGGGACGTGGCAGAGTCAGCAGATATTGCGCGCAAGACCCCCTGGGTCAACGCGATCTGGCCGGAAGCGGTCGCTCAGGGGCGGATCGCGGGGGTGAACATGGCGGGGCGTCGGACCGCGTATAAAGGGAGCTTGAGTCGAAACGTCATCCGGATCTTCGGCATGGATGTGATGACCGCCGGCCTCATAACGCCTCCCGCGGCGGAAGGCTTCGACATCCTCAGTATCAAAGACTCAAGAACCAAGACCTACCGCAAAATGGTCTTCAGAGGAGACCGGCTGGCTGGCATGGTGATGGTGAACGCGATCGAGCAAGGCGGTGTGCTGATGTCGTTGATTCAGAGCGAGGCTCCCGTCAGATTGCCTCGCGCGGCTTTGCTTAAACCAGGTTTTAATTTCAAACAATTAATTCAGATGTAGCCTGTAGGGCGAAACACCGGGTTTTTAGCCGCAGGGAAATGGAGGGCGCAGAGAGGATCTATAAATTGGGACACGTCCAAACCATGAGGAGGTCTTATGAAAGAGGTCGTGGTTCACCCGGAACGATGCGTGGGGTGCATGCAGTGCATGGCCGCCTGTGCCGCCGCGCATTCCCGTTCCAAAAGCCTGTTCCTGGCTTCGCTGGAGACGCCGCGCCCCCGGGCCCGAGTCCACGTGGGGGTAGGGCTTTACAACGAGGGGTTCCCCAACCGCTGCCGCCACTGCGACCCGGCGCCATGCCTGTTCGCATGCCTGCCCGGCGCCATCTCACGCAACGCGGAGAAGGGCACGGTCTTTATCGACCCGAATCGCTGCATCAACTGCGCCTCCTGCGCCATGGCTTGCCCGTTCGGTGTGATTCGCTACCATGAGGATTTCACAGCACCTCCCGGCAAGACCGTAGCAGTGAAATGCGACAATTGCTACGAGCGCCAGCTGGTGGGCCTGATCCCGGCCTGTGTGGAGGTGTGCAAGAGCGGGGCCTTGAGTTTCGAGGAAAAAGCCGATGCGATGAAACGCAAAACGGACGAGGTGGCCCGCACCGTCTCAGCCGGGGTCGCCCAAGTCGACTTGGCACCGGGATTCACGTTGCTGAACGCCATAAAACGCAAACAAATAGAGCTTGCACGGTAAGGAGGCGGCCATGAACGACAAATATTCCAGCAGCACGATTACCGAAGACGGCCGGCTTTTGCTGAAAAAGATGGAGCGGGACGGGGTGGAAAGCGTTTGGGACAGGTTCCAGGCCCAGTTGCCCAACTGCGGATATTGCGAAATGGGTTTGAGCTGTCGCATCTGTGTCATGGGGCCCTGTCGCATCGATCCGTTTGGGGAAGGGCCCCAGCGCGGAGTGTGCGGTGCGGATGCGGACATCATGGTGGCTCGAAATCTAGGCCGGATGATCGCTGCCGGCGCCGCGTCGCATTCGGACCACGGCCGCGACCTCGTGGAGGTCCTTGGGAAAGTCGCTGTCAACCAGGCGCCCGGCTACCAGCTGCGTGATGTCGAGAAACTCAAGCGTGTGGCAGCCGAGTTCGGGATCAAGGCCGACGGCAAGAAACCGAACCAGATCGCCGCCGAACTCTCCGATGCCATGGCCGAGGAGTACGGCACCCGGAAAAAGGAGCTCACCCTGGTCAAACGCGCTCCGGCCAAACGCCAGGAGCTCTGGCGCAAGCTCGGGGTCGCTCCGCGGGGGATCGATCGGGAAACCTCGGAGATGATGCACCGCACGCACATGGGGGTCGACAACGACTGGAAGAGCCTGCTTCTGCACGGCATCCGCAACTCGCTTTCGGATGGCTGGGGCGGGTCCATGATCGCCACCGAGGTCTCCGATATCCTCTTCGGCACTCCGCAGCCCGGTGTCACAATGGTCAACGCCGGCGTGCTAAAAAAAGACCAGGTGAATATCGTTGTCCACGGCCACAACCCGGTAGTCTCGGAGATGCTGCTGCAGGCCTGCCAGGACCCGGATTTTCTTAAAATGGCTGAAGACAAAGGGGCCAACGGGATCAACCTGGTCGGGGTGTGCTGCACCGGCAATGAGCTTCTGATGCGGGCGGGAATCCCCATGGCGGGAAACCATCTCACAACCGAGCTGGTGCTGGCAACCGGTGCGGTGGACATGATGGTGGTCGACTACCAGTGCATCATGCCCTCGCTCGGGACCGTTGCTGCCTGCTACCACACCAAGATGATAAGCACGAGCGACAAGGCGCACTTTCCGGGGATGGAACACCAGGAGTTTCACCCCGAAAACGCGGCTGCGAAGGCCAAGACGCTTGTCAAGGATGCCATCGCGAACTTCGACCGGCGCGGCGAGGTGTTCATTCCCGTGGAGCCGGTGGAATGCAAGGGAGGTTTCTCCGTGGAGGCCATCGTCGGTGCGCTCGGCGGGACGCCGAAGCCGCTGATCGATGCCATCGCGGCAGGGACGATCAGAGGGGCTGTTGGGATTGTGGGCTGCAACAACCCGCGCATCAAGCATGACTACGGCCACGTAACGCTGGCGCAGCGGCTGATCGAAAACGACATCATCGTGCTGGACACGGGCTGTGCGTCGGTGGCTACCGCCAAGGCCGGGTTCAAACAGTCGAAGGCGCTCGAAATGGCGGGACCAGGCCTCAAGCAGGTGTGCGGGGCGCTGGGAGTGCCGCCGGTGCTGCACGTGGGAAGTTGCGTTGACAACGTCCGGATACTGGTGCTTGCCTCGGCGCTGGCCAATGCCCTTGGAGTGGATATCAGCGATCTGCCGATCGCAGGTGCGGCCCCGGAGTGGTATTCCGAGAAGGCCGCCACGATCGGCGTCTATTTCGTGGCCTCCGGGGTCTACACGGTGCTGGGGCCCATGCCGCCCATCACGGGTAGCCTGAACATCGTGAAGCTCCTGACCGAGGGGTTAAACGACGCCGTGGGTGCGACCTTTGCCGTGGAACCTGATCCGGAGAAGGCCGCGGTGCTGATCCGCACGCACATCGAGGGCAAGCGCAAGAAGCTAGGGCTGCCCTATGCGCAGGTGTAACAGGGAGTTGAAAAACCGCGCCTCAGGCCGTGATCCTGCGTTGTGCGGCTTTTGTAAATGTGTTGAATGCCTGAACTATGAGGCTGGGAAGCTTGAAGTAAAACCTTTTATCTGTTTTCCTATCCTCCTATCGTTCCAGCCTCCGAGCTTCCAGCTCATAGTCGGCTTCGCTGACGGCCCGATGCTTGTTTTCCAACAGCCTGCTGAATGGCTAACTTACATCAAAACCTGGATTCGGCTGGGGCAGCGAATAGCTTCGCTTCCCCAGTTCTTATTGGGATCGCAGAGAATTCGACACAACCACGACACCAAAACTGAGCTGTTTGCTGAACTGGAAATCTTTTCAACGGGACGTATGCGGCAACAACAAAACTATCCCGGAAGCGAGCGTAGCGATTGCCATCAGACTGAATCCGAATGGATAGCTACCAGTTTTTTCAACCAGCAACGAAAAACAAGGAAGCCCGATGAGGATGCCCAAGAATGTGAAAAACAGCGTGCCGCCGGTTGCCATCCCCGCGAGTTCGGGTTTTACCACACGTGCCACCTCGGCCAGATAAACCCCATTCCAGCCGATAACCACAGCGCCAAAAAGAGCACAGGTGGCCAGCATGGCAAGATAAGGCCAATGAGGTGAAAAAAGCGCCACGGATAGGGCCCCAGCGGTCATGGTGATCCCCAAAATACCAAGCATGATCCGCGGGTTGCCATGCCGATCGGCAAACGCCCCCCAAACGATTCTTCCGATGATCCCGCTTGCCTGCGCCACAGAAAGAAGAACCCCGGCCTGGATCAGCGTCATCTCGATATTTTTAATCAAGTAGGTCACCAGAAACGAAACCAGGCACAGCTGCATCGTGGAAAAGAAAAACGAAGCGATGGCAAGCGGGCGCAACCCCGTGTGAAGCATCGTCATTTTTAGCGGTTCAATTGCATATTTCCAGGAAAGCCGGGATCGATTGGAACGCTCCGCGTCAAACCGTCTTCGATAGGGGTGCAGGAAAAAAGTCAGAACCAGGCTGAAAACCGCCAGGATTAAAGCCGACATTCTCCAGCCGTAGAAAACAACAAGATGAGGAACAACTGCGCCTGCCAGGACTCCACCGATAGGAACCCCGGTCTGTTTGATTGAAAAGACAGTGGACAACATCGATAACGGCGTGGTCCTGACCAGCAGATGGGAGCTGGACGGGGTCACGGGGCCGTAGCCGACGCCCATGGCCAATGTCCCGATGATCATCAAGGGGATAGATGAGACCGAAATGGCCCCCAACCCCAGCGCACAAAGAATCAGGCAGATTTGGTTTACACAGATCGGCCCGAACCGGTCAATAAAATACCCGCTGATAGGCGCGATTATCGTCGCTCCTAAATAGATCAGGGACATGAAGATGCCGACATAGCTGGCAGGAACCTTTAATTCGCCGGCTGCCACCGGCATGAATACGGGGATGGCCACTACGCTCATTGAAATCGCAGCCTGCACCGACAGAGTGAGTGCCAGCGGAAGCACAACCCCTGACAAGGGAAAAGCATTCTTGGCCGAGCCCCAATGATTTTTATTTTGTGACTGGAGTGGTTTCTCTGGATTTGTCATTAATTTATCAGTCAGCGTGAATTACAACCGTCGTCGCATTAAAAACCGCCCATACGGGGTCGCCTTTTTCAAGCTTCAAGATTTTCCGGCTCTTCTCGGTGACAATCGAACATAGTTCGGTGTTTCCGGTAATTTGTACCACAACTTCGGAGTTGATCTTTCCTTTTAAAACTCGAAGTACCGACCCCTTAAATCGATTCTCAGCCGTGCAGGCAGGTTCTTCGACCCCCTTGTAGAGTACCACCCACGGCGCTTTCACCTCTGCTGCGACCAGACTGCCTATCCTGAGGCCAAGCCTGCTTTGGCTGTAATTGGTGACGATAGCATGGATTTTTTGCCCATCCATCGATACAATTTCTATGGCGGCCTGTACATCTCCAATCTGGACTTTATCAATTTTGCCGAAAAAAGAATTGCGGGCACTTGTCTTGCGTTGGTTTTCGCGCTCGACATGGTAGCGTTCGACGTTCCGGATCTCTTCATCGGAAAATTCGACATAGGATGCCGCCAGGTTGGGCGTGGAATGGCCCATGATTTTCTGCACCACCGGCAGCGGCATATTGCGCTGCATTAACTCGATCGCTCGTGATCGTCTGATTGCCTCCGGAGTGCCCAATTCGCGGGCAATTCCGGCGGCCTCAGCACACTCGTAAAATTTGCGGCGCACATGGGCGGGATCGACCTTGAATATTTTCTGCTGAAGCGGTTTGGACTGGAGCCTCCCGATAGCGGTCCGGATTTCATCGGCCAGCAGCTCTGGTATCTGAACTTCCCGGGACCCTTCATTTTTGAAGCCCCCCTTGTGAAATAGAACCTTTCGCTTTTCGGGATCGATATCGGTGACAGGATTTAAATTGAGGGTTTCATTGAGCCTGGCTCCGGTGTAACGGATAAGCAGAAAGATCAGAAGGATTCGTTTTCGGGAAAATTTGCGATTCTGACCGGCAGGACTGTCGGCCCAAATTCGAAACGAGTGTTCGAGGTTTTGAAGTTGAACCGGGTCAAGGGACTTTTTATTCGATCCGGACAAGATCCGAGCATGCCTTGAAGACGTGATCATAGATGCCCCCTTTTTCTTATTTGGTTATTTCGCGTCTGACGTATCCTTCCGGCCATTAAATAGGCCCATTTACGGCATCGTTTGAACCCGCCAAAACTTTCTTGACATGGTGGGTGGGTTGGGATACAACTAAATATAACACGAAAATTATATTATTCGTGTAACATAAAAATGTCAACACCAACCATGCGTTTCATCATCTCAAGCGTCGCTGGGGCTTCACGGAAAATGCCGGTGGGCAAGAAGTGGGTGCACGTGAGGGGGCAACACCCTCCTGTAGTTTTTTTAACTATTGTCCATCCAGAAATGGTGGATTTCGGTTCAGGCCAAGGCCGCAGCGATTTCGCAACCGCAGGCGTAGTGAGACTACGCCGAGGATTGCGAAGAGCGAGAACGCCGGCATGGACCGAAAGACGCCGTTTAGGGATGGGCACTCACAAGCTGTTGTGGAAGACGACACCCTGAAAAGGAGGTATTTCATCATGGAAACGGGTGGCAATATCGTTGAGGACGCTGCTCCGGTAAAGGCAAAGAACCTTTATAACAAAATGGAATGGGCGGGTGCGTTCGGCGACGTGGGCACCCTGATTCCGTTTGTGGTGGCCTACATCACCATCGTCAAGATCGACCCTCTTGGGCTTCTTTTCATGTTCGGCATTACGTTGATGGCCTCGGGATTCTATTACAGAACGCCTCTTCCGATCCAGCCCATGAAAGCCATTGGTGCTGCGGCCATTGCCGGGGGCATAACCCCCGGGGCTCTTTTCGGATCGGGCCTCACCACGGGACTCTTCTGGCTTCTTGCCGGTCTTACAGGTGCTATCCGGCCGATTGCCAAACTCGCCACCAAGCCGGTCGTGCGTGGAATCATGTTGGGCCTGGGGCTCTCGTTTATGGTTGACGGTGTGCACCGAATGAAGACGGCCCCCGTGCTTGCCGGTATCGCCCTTGTTGTCACCTACCTTCTTCTGACGAACCCCAAAATACCTGCCATGTTCATGCTGTTGATCATCGGGATTGCGTCGGCTGTGATTATGAACCCTCAATTCATCCCCGAATTGGTCAAAATTCATGTTGGCTTCAAGCTGCCGGTTTTTACACTGCCTGCACTTACCTGGGACGACCTGGTTGTAGGAACCCTGCTATTCACGCTTCCCCAAATACCTTTAACCTTGGGCAATGCCGTGATCGCCATCGTCGCCGAGAATAACGAGCTTTTTCCCGACAGGCAGGTCACCGAGAAGAAGATCGCAATTTCTCAAGGAATCATGAACCTGGTTTCACCCCTCTTTGGCGGCATCCCGATGTGTCATGGAGCCGGTGGAATGGCCGGGCATGTTCGCTTCGGTGCAAAGACCGGTGGGGCACTTGTTATTCTGGGGAGCATCCTCATTCTCATCGCCCTGTTTTTCAGCGAGTCCGTTTCCATCATCTTCAGAATCTTTCCTGAGGCAATCCTGGGGGTGATCTTGTTCTTTGCGGGTTCCGAGTTGGCTATCGTGGTGAGAGACATCGGAGACAAAAAATCGGATTTCTATGTGATGCTCATTGTGGCCGCGTTTGCCATGTGGAACATGGGTGCCGCTTTCCTCGTGGGGGTTATTTTGGACAACTCGCTGAGAAGGGGCTGGATAAAGATTTGATGCCGAACCGTCAATCGGGAAAGCGATTTGCGGTTAAAGGATTAACGCGCTTGGATTGTTGCTAGTGCGCGCGCGGAACAACCGGCTGCCGCAGGCAAGCAGGTCAAAGAAATGCGGACTCCGAGCTCAAGATGGAGCCGTCAGCTGCCTTTTCAATTCGGGCAGGACGTCGAACAGGTCTGCTACCGCATAGTAATCGCACTTGGCCATGATGGCTGCGTTGGGGTCCGTGTTGATGGCCAGGATCATGCCGGAACTCTTCATGCCGGCAAAGTGCTGAATGGAGCCGGAGATACCGCAGGCGATATAGACCTTGGGGTTGACCTTGACGCCGGTCTGACCGACCTGCAGAGGATAGGGCACCCACCCCAGGTCCACGGCCACCCGGGAGGCCCCCACCGCTGCGCCGTTGATCAGGTGCGCACATTCGAAAAGCAGCCGGAAATTCTCCCCGCTCTGCATGCCGCGTCCGCCGGAGATGATCACGTCGGCCTCGGCCAGGTTCAGGGCCTCGCCCCCGTCCGAACGGGTTTCGAGCACCTCGAAGCCTCCATCGCCCTCAGGGGGATGGTCAAAGGATAGGAGTTCCGCCGCAACGGGCGCCTTTTGCGCTTCGACCGTGTTGGCCCGCAGGCCGTAGATATAGTGGCGGCCGCTTAGCTGGATGGTGGCGACGGTCTTCCCCGAATACTGGCTGGTTTTGACTACATGTCGATCCAGGTCCACTTCGAGGCAGTCCATGATCAGGGGGGCATCCAGCTTCGCGGCGATGCGCGGCAGCAGATCGCACCCCAGCGGGGTGGTCAGACCGACCAATTGGGTGATGCCGAAGCGGTCCATGGCCGCCGCAATAGCTGCCGCCCACCGGGTCGGGTCCCACGCGGCACCCGGGCCCCCGGCCTGGATAGCGGCGACCTGCTGCACGCCGTATGGCTCCAGCGCCGCCTGGGCTTCGGCAGCGGAGTCGTTGACCACGAAGGCACACATCGCTTTCCCGGCGCGACGCACCAGCGTGCACATGCCGAAGTTGGCCTTCTTCACCTGTCCGGCTTTGAACTCGATCAACACAGCGACTTTTTCCATTCAGATCACTCGGGCCTCTTCCTTTAAAATGACTGCAATCTGACGCGCGATCTCCGCCGGGCTGCCGGTCAGAGCCCTGGGGTCGCGTTTCTCGACGGCCGGTTTGAGCGCGACGATCTCCATCCGGCCGGCAGGCCTTTCGATGCCCAGCGCCGCCAGATCAATTTTTTTGACCTCTTTCTTGCGGGACTTCACAATCTCCGGAAACGTAGGATACCTGGGCGTATTGAGCCCCTTGCCGGCGCCCACCACGCAGGGCAGGCGCATGCGGACCACATCGACCGTCCCGGATTCCTTTTCGCATTCCACCAGGGCCGTGGCGCCCTGCAGCTGGAGCTTCACCACATTGGTGGCCGCCGGCAAACCCAGATTGGCCGCCAGGCGAAAAAGGGTTTGCATGCCCTCGCTGTCGATGGCCTCCTTGCCGGTCAGAATGATCCCCGGCTCGCCGTCCCGGACGATGGCGCCTTTCAGGGCGCGCGCGGTGAAGATGCTGTCATGGTCCTGCGGTGTCACCACCAGAATGCTGCGATCCGCTCCCATGGCCATGGCCGAGCGCAGGGTGTTCTCGGCCTCGGCCGGTCCCAGACACACCGCCACCACCTCAGCCGGTGGATGGCCCTGCTTGATCCGGACGGCTTCGGTCAGGGCGTGCTCGTCATACGGATTGATCAGGAAGGTGACATTCGCATCGATCCGGTTCGTGCCGAGGACGGTGATGGTGGCCGCCGAGTCCGGCACGTGTTTGACGCAGACAAAGATTTTGAAGATCTCCACAGCAGTATTTCTCCCCGGGGTCGAAATGACAGATTTGCTCAGCATCCCGCCGACTGCCGGGAATCGTTTCAACTCTTACCATAAAAAACGGGCCTGCGCACCACAGACCCGTTTTTGTGATTACCCCTATATAAATTCACCCGCCTCCGGCGGGTGAATTTATCCGTTGACCGAGAAGCTGGAGTTGCGGTTGATCTCGCGTTTGCGCGAGAAGAAACCCACGTCGATCATGCGGCCGATGTGCGGCAGTTTGTACTGCATGGGCTTTTTGTCGTGATCGTACCCTTTTCACAGGCGTCGATGAGCTCGGCCATCATGCGGCCGACCACCAGTGCGTTCTTGTACTGGTTGCCGCTCGTGCCGATGGCCATGTAGAAACCGCCCAGGTCCGACTTGTCATAGATGGGGATCCAGTCGTCGGAGCAGTCGTAGAGGTCGCAGACGCCTTTGGGCTGGTTGGGCACCTGCAGGCTCGGGATGCGCCGGCCCAGCCGGTAGCACTGCGCCTTCCACTGCTCGTCACTCAGTTGGTTGCTGCGGCCGGGGCCGCCCTTGCCGGCGTAGAACTCATCCGGATCGACCCATCTCTGGGGGTCGCACTTGGGGTCCTCGCTGCCGATCAGGAACAGGTTGCCCACCTCGGGTCGATAATAAATCCCGAGATCGCCGTCGGAGGTGTGATAGCCGTCGTTCAAGTAGTCGTAGCCCTCGGGCGAAGGGCAGTACATCACCTCGTGCCGCAGGGACTTGGTCTTGATGTTGCAGCCCTGCCAGACCCCCTCGGCCATCTGGTTGATCTTGAAGGAGTGCGGACCGGCCACGTTGACAACGATGGGGGCGTCGAACTGCCGCCCGTCCTTCAGGGTGATGCCCTGAACCTTGCCGTTCTGGCTGCGGATGCCCGTCACTTCGACCTTGAACATGAACTCGGCGCCCTTGGTCTGGGCCGCGCGCATGATGTTGTGCGCCGAGAGCACCGGGTCGTTTACGTAGCCGCCCTCGGGACAGAAGATGGCGCCTTCGAGCTTGCCGGTGGGATCATCGAAGAAAGAAGGATCCTCGGGGCGTTTGACCGGCCAGAATTCATGCAGGTCCACCACCGGAATCTGCTTCTTAATCTTGTCGAGGTCCCATTCCTCGTATTTCACGCCGACCACGTCATAGTTGCTCTTGACCTTGCGCCAGTCGTGGCCTTGGGATTTGAGCAGGACCGAGCCGGTGTTCATGAACTTGGCCAGCCCCTTTTCATCCTTCACCTGGCCCAGGTAGTCCTCCCATTCGCGCCAGTATTTGAAGCCTTCGTAGGCCATGGCGACGCCGTCCACCGTCGAGTAGTGGGCGCGCACGATGGCGCAGGAGCCGGCAGTGGAGCCTTCGCCGGCATCGGTCAGCTTGTCCACAGTGAGCGTTTTGTATCCCTTCTTCGCCAGCTCATAGGCAATAGGGCAGCCGATCACGCCGGCGCCGATGATGATGGCATCGTACTTCTTGTTCATGGTTCACCCTCCTTGGAGTGTCGATGGCTCTTTGTATAGCCAAAAAGTGAGGTTAGTCAAACGGCCACAGGCCGATTTGTCCTTGCGAACGGACGTGCCTCAGGCGGGGGCAGGCATGCCCATCCAATCGGTAAAGCGCTTTTCACCGGCCGGCGTGAGCCCGAACTCGGCGCCGGCTCCCAGGACGGCGTGGACCATGCTCTGGGCATACCCGCGGGAGCAGGTGAGCAGCAGGCCTCCGTCAAACCCCTGGCCCCTTTGCATGAGCACCAACTGGCAGGGAACGTGGGAGAAGGGACCTTGCAGCAGGCAGGGCGGCTGTTTGCCGGGATCCAGAAAATCGAGTGCGCAGAGCTTCTCGACCACGGCCAGGGCGTTCGGGCCGAACAGGGCCAGGCAGATCGTCGCATCGCTCACATCGGTATAGCCGGATTCGGCCGGCAGGTCCGGGGCGGCGGACAGCAGATGCCAGATCGCCGCCTGCGTGCGGTTCATGCGGTTGATCAGCATGCCGTCTTCCATACGGCATGCTCCGGGCACCTCAGGCACCTCTTTTCCCAGGGGCTTGAATCGGGAGAGGTTTTTATCCTGCAGGTCCCAACGGGTTTTATGGGAGAGGTCCACGAGGAAGGGGCCCTGCCCCTCATCCCCATAGGCCAGTACCACCGTCCAGTTATCGCGCACCTCGGATTTCTGGATGGGGCCTTTGAATTGAACGGCAGATCGTTTCTGAATCGGGATCATGGTTCGCACCTCACATTCTCATCCGGTTGCCTTGCGGATCGTAGAACGGCATGGGTACGACCCGCGCCGCCAGCTTTTGACCATTGCACTCGTCTTCGAATATCTCGAGGCGGGTGTCCACGGCGGCCAGTTCGGATTCCACGAGCGCCAGCCCCACCGATCGGTTCAGGGTAAAGCTTCGGCGCGCCGTGCACACATAGCCCCGTATGCGCGTGTCGACGATGAGGGCGCCGTCGCGCGGCGGCCGCTGGGCGTCATCCATCTCGATCCCCACCAGGCGCAGACGGGTGGGGTCGGCTTCAGCCTGGCGCAGGGCCACGGCCCCAACGGTTTTGGTCTCGGTCTTGTGGCGATCCCACAAGAAGCCCAGCCCCAGGTCGAGCAGGTTGGTGCGCTGCTCGGATTCTACCCCCAGGATGATGTGGCACTTTTCCATGCGCAGGACGTTCTGCGATTCCACGCCGAAGTTGCGGATGCCGAACTCCTGGCCGGCTTCGGCCAGCATCTGCCACAGGGCGACCATGTAGGAGGAAGGTGCGTGCAGTTCGTAGGAAAGCTCGCCCACGAACCCCAGGCGCATGGCGCGCACCGGGATCCCCCCTTGGATCACGAATTCGCGATAGCCGCCGAAGGGAAAAGCCTCGTTGGAGAGATCGGAATCGACGATCTTCTGGAGAACCTTGCGCGCATTGGGACCTGAGATGTTGATGACCCCCAGGGCGTCGGTGAGGTTGACGATATGGTAGTCCCAGCCGTCGTAGCGGGTGTGGTAGCGGAGCCATTCCGCGGTTTCGCCGGCGCGGGCGGTGGAGGTGGTGAAGTAGTAATCGTTTTCCGCGATTTTCACGACGACACCGTCGTCGATTACGCATCCGTCGTCGTTGCACATGGCCGAATACTTGATCTTGCCCGGCGTCATCTTGGCCATGTTGCCGACGTAGACGCGCTGCAGCGCCTTGAGGGCGTCGGGTCCGTGGAGGCGAAACTTGCCCAAGGTCGAGCCGTCGAGCATGCCCACGTTGGTGCGCACGTTGAGGACCTCCTCGCGGCAGCTGAAGTCCTGCGAGAAATAGCGCGCCCGCTGCCAGATGCCGATGCGGCGGAATACGCCGCCGTCCAGCTTCTGAAGCTCGTCGAGCGGCGTGCGCTTGCTCATGTCATGATGGGCGCCGGCGTAGGTGGCTATGAAGGTCGGCACCAGGGGCGCCCGCGCGGTGGTGGGAGGCGGAGTTGCACCGGCGAGCGCCCGGTACCTGGCCGTGAACAGGGGCAAGTTGTGGCCGGGGATGCCGCCCTGGCCCGGCCCGGTGCCGGCCGAGGTGAAGCGTTTGATCAGTTCGGGGACATCGAAGCCCATGTCGATGGCCTGCTTGATGTTTTTGACGGTGGTGTCCTCGTCGAAGCAGATGAAGCTCTTGCGCCCCTTGACCGGTGCGGTCGTAAGCTTGGTGCCCCGTTCGGGACCGGGAAGCTCTTTGAGGCGGCTCGTGGCCGCGGCCACGGCATCCGCGGTGTCCCTGCCGCAATCGGCCGCCGCCGTGAGGCCGGCCATCCGGCCGGAGGCCTCGATCGCCAGCGGATGGTTCCGGCCGGTCAGGCTGCCGGCGGCGTGCATCTTGGCCGGCAGATCGACCGGCAGGAAATAGCCCGTGTGGGCGTCGAAGCGAAGCCGGGCCTGGGCCATGGTCAAAGGGCCCGTGACCGGTGTCAGACCGGCGGAGGCCACCAGCAGGTCGCATTCGAGCTGGCGCTTGACGCTGCCCTCGAGGGTGCGCAGCGTGACTTTCTTGACCTGTTTGGCGCCGTGCGCTTTGGTCGCCACCCAGCCGCGCAGAAAGGGGATCTTGCGTTCGGCCAAGGCCAGCAGCAGGTCGGGGTTCTGTCCGTCTTCACGAATGTCGGCGACACAGGCGATCTGCATTCCCAGATCGCACAGGTCGACGGCCGCTTCCAGGCCGTAGATCGTGCCCGATGCTGAAGACCGCCCGGTTGCCCGGCAGCAGCCCGTACGTGCGCGCCAGCCGGTGAGCGCAGCCGACCTGCATGACCCCCGGGCGCTCGTTGTTTTCGAACAAGAGCGGTCTTTCGATGCAGCCGGTAGCCACCACCACGCTGGCCGCGCGGATCTCGATGTAGCGTTCGTCGAAACCCTCACCCTCCCGGCCGACCTGAAAGGCGGTCACCAGGTTGTTGTTGTAGACCCCCACGGCGGCCGCGTGCGTGAAGATCCGGATGTTGGCCGCGGCTGCCGCCCGCTCGGCGAGCTCGCGCGCCCGCTGATAAAGCGTTTTTCCCGCGTCGTAAGGGCTGACGCGGTAATCGAAGCAGCCTCCCAGCCAGGGCCGCGCTTCCAGCAGGATCACCCGCAGGCCGCTTTCGGCCGCCGCCAGGGCCGCGCTCATGCCCGCCGGACCCCCGCCGATCACACACACATCCGCCGTGGGATAGATTTCGGCATAGCTGCCCTTCATCTTGAAATCCGGAGAAATCTTGCCCAGACCGGCGGCTTTGCGCACCTGCTTCAGGGCAAAGGGCCACAACCAGGCGGGTTTGTGAAGAGTGCGGTAGTAGAAGCCGGCCGGCATCATCCAATCGGCCTTGTCCAGGAAACCCATCCAGTCGAAGCCGGTCGAGCCCACGACATTCTGCGCGGCGACGGTCATCCCGTTTTTCGCCGGGGTGTTTTCGGTGCGCACGTTGGGGATTCCGTCCACCGCCATACAGGTGTTGCTGCATTCCCCGTCCAAGCTGTAAAGCCCGCGGGGGCGGTGATACTTCAAGCTGCGTCCGAAGATCCGCACGCCGTTGGCATACAGGGCCGTTGCCACGGTATCGCCGGTGACCCCGGAGTAGGTCTTTCCGTTGTAGTGCAGGGCGCATGTCTCCGACGGATTGATCCGCAGCGTCGGCATTCGGTCTAATCTCATGACGTTACCTCCACCCCTTCCACTTCAAGGTTGGTTAAGGTGCTGCGGTGGATGGTGAACCAGACCCCGCAGCCGTTCTTGTGGCACCACCACTCCTTTTGCACGCCGGCGACACAGGCGTTCATGTGGACGTAGTCGCACCAGCTGCGCGGTGTCATCCCTTCCTCAGCCGGCCGTGGGCCCTTGTCCTCACCGCCATAGCGGAATTCGTAACCGTTGCGCTTGCCGCAAACCGGGCAGGTAATCGTCAGTGCCATGTTCTGCTCTCCTTAGTTGTCCGGGGTATAGGTCACCAAGGCGGCGGTCTCGCCCATCAGCCGATGATTCTCGTAGCGCCTCAGGCCGAAGGGCTTGAGGCGCTCCGGGCACGCGCCCTTGGCGATGAAGGAGGCCATGTGCCGGCCGGCGGCCGTGCAGGACTTGAAGCCGAAGTATCCCCAGCCGCAATTCATGTAAAACCCCTCCACGGGGTCGTTGCCGTCCATGATGGGCGCCATGTCGGGAGTCATATCGGCCAACCCGGCCCAATGGCGCATGAACTTGACCCCCCGCAGGAAAGGCAGGAACTCCGACAGCGCCTCGGCCTGGTGCTTGATGTAGTGGGCCGTGGTGAGGGTCGTGTAGTTGGGCCATTGATCCATGTGGGCGCCCGTGGCGATTTCCCCCTTCAAGGTCTGGTTGGCATAGGCGTGGTACATGCCGGAGGAGACCACGTGGTGCAGCACCGGTTTGAGCGGCTGGGTGACCATGGCCTGGATGGTCAGGACGCTGATGGGCAGTTTGATGCCGAGCATCTTGTGGATGACGCCGGCCGAGTAGCCTCCGGCGGAGACCAGCACCCGGGGGGTGTTGATCCGGCCGCGGATGGTTTCCACGCCGCTGATTTTGCCGTTGTCGGTATGAATCGCCGTGGCCTCGGTCTGCTGATGGATATGCACTCCATGCGCGGCCGCCCCCTTGGCCAAGCCCCACACGACCGCGTCGTGCCGGATGACGCCGCCGGGCGGATGGAACATGGCGCCATGAATGGGGTAGGTGATGTCCGGGGAGATGTTGATGGCCGGCTCCAGCTCCTTGAGCTGCCGCGCGTCCAGCAAGTGGCTTTCGACCCCGTGAAACTGCGCCGTGCAGACGTTCATGCGCGCCGCGTTCATGGCCGCCTCGCTGTGCATCAGGTTCAGATTGCCGCAGTTGTTGAACATCAGGTTGTAGTCCAGCTCGCGGGTCAAGATGGGCCACAGGTCCAGGGCCTCCTTGTACAAGGGCACGTTTTCCTGGGTGCGCTGGTTGGCGCGCACGATGGCGGTGTTGCGACCGGCCGCGCCAAACCCGATGAAGTTCTTCTCCAGGATCGCCACGTTGCGCATCCCCTGTTCTTTGGCAAGGAAATAGGCGGTAGCCAGAGCGTGCAACCCGCCTCCGATGATCACCGCGTCATAGCTGGATTTGAGACCGGGCTTCTTTCCCCAAAGGGGTTTATATCGTCGAAACATGCCTGCCCCCTACCTTTTGTGTTTTCCCATGAAGGGTTGATCGGCGCCTGCAATGGAATGCGTGACGTCCATTTATGCACAATGAAACAAAACATGTCAAGATAAAAATAATTATATGAATGTATTTTTTTCATTGAGCGCTTTAAGTGAGAGTTCATTCATTAAATTAAAGTGTTGCAAATAAAAAAAAGATGTAATATGTCTTTCATCGAGACCTCAAGCAAGGATGCCCGCTATGCCCGAAGCTTCTTCCCACCCGGTGATCAAGAAGATCATCGACAGCCGGAACGCCCTGACACCCAAGGGCAGGATCCTGGGGGACTTCATCATCCAGAACCCGCGCAAGGCGGTCTTCATGACCACCAAAGAACTGGCGGCGGCCTGCCGGGTCAGCGAAGCGACCGTGGTCCGCTTCGTCGGCCAATTGGACTTCGGCGGGTACGCCGATTTTCTGCAGGCCCTCAGGGACTTCGTGGACACGGGGCTCTCGCTGCCGGATCGGGTGGATCTGCCCGGGGTGAACGGGCCCGGCCCGGCCCGCCTGCAGCACGTGCTGCTGGAGGAGATGAACAATTTGAGGCAGCTTTACGAAACGCTCGACATGGAGGTGCTGGCCGAACTGGTGACCCACTTGCGGGAAAGCCCGGCCGTGTATGTGATCGGCTCCAGGATTTCCTTTGCCTTCGCCTACTATCTGGGCTGGTCGCTAACCAAGGTGCGCAAGGCAGTTCATATCCTCAAGGGCAGCGACAGCGCGGCCATCGACTGGCTCACCAACGCACCGGAAAAAAGCCTGGTGGTGCTTTTTGCCGTCTCGCGTTACCCGAACGAGCTGATCCGCATGGGCAAGGTGGCCCGGCGGCTCGATCACACGCTGATGGTGATCACCGACAGCACCCTTTGCCCCCTGATTCCCTTTGCGCACGGCAGCTTGGTTGCGCCGTCCAAGTCCATCCCGCTCATCGGCTACCCCACGGCCATCGCCTGCATCATCAACTACCTGATTCTCGAACTGGCCACCCTCAAGGACGAACGGCTCAGGGCCCATCAGGAGCGGCTCGAGCAGGTCTACCGTGAAAACGATATCCTGTTCAGCATGTATTCCGATAGAATAAAAGCACTCTAACGCGCGGACCATGCGCGTTGCGAGGGAGATGATCTTCAAAGAGGTCATCCGGGATGTCGCCATGCAGAAGTTCTACCTCATCGTGATGGATCTGGATGGGGGCGACCTGCTGCCGGTCTTTGGCGGTCTCGGAGAAGGGGTGATCAGCGACCGCGCTGGTCATCGGCCGGGAAGGCAGGATCGCACATGAACCGTCGGCGTCCGGGAACGGCCGGACAAATGGCCAAAAGCAGGCAGGCCTATTTCGAAGCCATCGTGCAGGCCTTCGAGGGTTTCATCTATGTCTGCGCGCCGGACAACCGCATCGAATTCGCCAACCGGCAGGCGATCGACTTCGCGGGACGGGATCTGATCGGCGAAAAATGCCACCAGGGACTCTACGGGTTGGAGGGGATCTGCCCCTGGTGCGTGGAGCAATCGGCTTTTAAAGGCCAGGCCGTCCGCTATGAATACAAGAACCCCCGGGATGGGCACTGGTACTACGTCATGGCCACTCCCATCTCCGATTCGGACGGTTCCATTTCCAAGCTCACCTTGTGCTTTGACATCACGGAGAAGAAGCGCGCCGAGAACGATCTGCTCGAGAGCCAGCGCAGGCTCAGCACCTTGATGAACAACCTGCCGGGATTGGTCTACCGCTGCAAGGCCGATGAAACCTATACAATGGAGTTCGCCAGCCAGGGCAGCGTCAAGCTTCTCGGCTACGAGCCGGCCGAGCTGCTCGGCAACGGCCCAAACTCCTATCAGAGGATCGTCCATCCTCAGGATCGCAAGGACATCCTCCGGCAGGTGGAAAAATCGGTAGCGGCCAGACGCCCTTTCAGCTTCATCAACCGGGTGCGCACGGCCGACGGCCGGGAGAAATGGGTCTGGGAGCAGGGAGAGGGCGTTTTCGATGAGAAAGGCCGGCTGGTCGCGCTGGAAGGCTTTATCACCGATGTGACCGCCTACAAGGAGGTCGAACTCGATCTGCGCAAAGAGAACCTGCGGCTTCGTTCCACCATCAGCGAACGCTACAAGTTCGGCAAGATCATCGGCAAGAGCGCTCCGATGCAGGAGGTCTACGACCTGATTCTAAAAGCGGCGTCCTCCAAAGCCGGGGTGATCATCCACGGTGAATCCGGCTCCGGAAAGGAACTGGTGGCGCGGGCTATCCACGAGTTGAGCGACCAACAGCAGCGCGCCTTCGTACCCGTCAACTGCGGCGCCATCCCCAAGAGCCTGATGGAGCGCGAGTTCTTCGGACATCTCAAGGGGGCTTTCACCGGCGCCAATGCGGACCAGGCCGGGTTGTTGGATATCGCCGACGGCGGGACGCTCTTTCTGGACGAGATCGGTGAGATCAGCCCGGAAATGCAGGTCAAGCTGTTGCGGGTGCTGGACGGCGTGGGTTACACCCCGCTGGGCGGCAACAAGGTCAAGAAAAGCGACCTGCGGGTGATCGCAGCCACCAACCGCGACTTGATCAAGCTCGTCAAGGAGGGACACATGCGGGAGGATTTTTTTTACCGGATCCGCATCCTGCCCATCCACATCCCCCCCCTGCGGGAGCGTAAGGAAGATATCCCGCTGCTCATCGACCATTTCCTCGCCGGCCATGCGCGACCGGGCGAATCGCCGCCGGAGCTGCCCGTTCGGGTTCGCGAGACCCTGGTCCAATACGATTGGCCCGGCAATGTGCGCGAGCTGCAGAACGCGTTGCACAGCTATCTGACCCTCGGCAAGCTGAATTTAATGGGCCAGCTCTCCATTCCCCACACCGGTGACAGGGCGCTGGCGCTCGCCGAGATGGATCTGCTGCACCAGGGGCTCGATGAATGCATGGCAGCCATCGAGAAGCAACTGATCCACAAGGTCCTGGAACAAAACCGTTGGCACCGGGGCAAGACCGCTGCAGCGTTGAAATTAAACTACAAGACCCTGCAGCGCAAAATGAAAAGCCATGGTATAAAATAGGGAATACTTAGGACATTAATGTATAAATAGAATAAATCATTTAAATTAAGATAGATAAACGAATTTACATTGTCACTAAGGACATTATTGTCTTAACAGCTAACCGTATCGCGACACATTAATGACTTATTTTGTTTCAATTTTCAGCCAGTTGTCCCTATTTTTTGATGGTGGCATGAAACTTGATAGGTCTGATAATGCTGCCTATTCACCATTTGGGCCGTCTATTATATAACGCTCAAGAATAACTCATTAAATTATAAAACACCAAAACGATCATGGTGAAAGGTTTCTTTCATCAATGCATCTCAAAGCCACCCACCAGAAGTGCTCGGGGTGCGGTACCTGCCGCCTGGCTTGCGCCATCGCCAATTTCAATGAGGTCAGGCCCGCCCGGGCGCTGTTGACCATCGAGGGGCGATTTCCCGCACCGGGCGACTACCGGATTCATCTCTGCGATCAGTGCGGCGCCTGCGCTGAAGCCTGCCCGGAGGAGGCGATTGCACCGGTGGATGGAGTCTTCCGCCTGATAGCGGAGCGCTGCTCCGGCTGCATGACCTGTGTCGATGTCTGCCCACACGGCGTGATGATGGCCCTGCCCGGGGACGAAATGCCGTCCAAGTGCACGCTGTGCGGCGAATGCGCCGCGATCTGCCCCCGCGATGCCATCGCTTGGGTGGAAACCCGGGAGAGTGTCGGGTGAAAAAGCATCCTGTTCCATACGGTTATAGCGGATGGATCCTGCGCGTCGACCTGACCCACGGCGGGGTCCGGAAAGAACCTTTGGGAGAGGAGTTGGCACATCGCTTTATCGGCGGCCGCGGATTCGTCGCCAAGATCCTGTTCGACGAGCTGCCCCCGGGCATCGATCCATACAGCGCGGAGAACCTGCTGATCATCGCTACCGGGCCGTTGAGCGGTCACCTGCTGCCTGCGAGCGGCAAGACCCATTTCGGTACCAAGTCCCCGGCCACGGGCGGGTATGCCGACAGCAACATGGGCGGGCATTTCGGCCCGGCTTTGAAGTATGCCGGTCAGGACATGCTGGTGCTCGGCGGCTGCGCCGCAAAACCCAGCTATCTGCTGATCGACGACCAGAAGGTCGAGATCCGGCCGGCGGAACACCTCTGGGGTCAGGGTGCTCTCAGCGCCGAAAAGCAGCTCAAAACCGAGCTGGGCGAAGATTTCCAGATCCTGACCATCGGGCCGGCCGGTGAGCACCGGGTGCGCTACGCCTGCATCTCCCATGATTTCGGTCGCCAGGCCGGCCGCACCGGGGTCGGCGCCGTCTTGGGATCCAAAAACCTTAAGGCGATTGCCGTCCGGGGCAGCGGGAGCCTGCCGGTTCCCGATGTGGCCGAGGCGTATCGTCGCCGGCAAGGAAGCCTTTCGCAAGGTCTCCGAAAAGCCTGGGTTCAAGGCCTGGACGCCCGAGGGGACCGCTGGTATCACCAACTGGTGCAACGAAGTCGGGGTGTTCCCGACCCGCAATTTCCAGACCTCTTATGCCGGCCATTACACCCGCATCAACGGCCAGGCGGTGCTGGAGCGGCTCAAAATCACCGACAAAGGCTGCTATTGCTGCCCCACCCCCTGCGGCAAATACGGCCATACCAGAACCCGCATGGGCGATGCCTATGTTGAAGGGCCGGAATATGAAACCATTGCCCTTTTTGGCGGCAACTGCCTGCTGCCGAGCATCGAAGAGGTGGCGTATGCCAACTTCCTGTGCGATGAACTCGGCATTGACACGATTTCGGCCGGTGCGGTGATCTCCTGGGCCGTCGAATGCTTTGAAAAAGGTCTGATCGCCGAAGAACGGATCGGCCGGCCCATTGCCTTCGCTGACCTGGAGAGCGTTGCCTACTTGCTGCGCAAGATCGCCGTGCGCGAGGGCATCGGGGATCTATTGGCCGAGGGGGTCAAACGTGCGGCCCAGGAGGTCGGGCAGGGCTCCGATTCCTTCGCCATCCACGTCAAAGGCCTGGAGTGGACCGGGTATGAAACCCGCAACGCCCCGGCCATGATGCTGGCTTACATGACGGCGGACGTAGGCGCCCATCACTCCCGCGCCTGGGTGTTGGGCCATGATCTGGCCGGCGCCTGGACCAGCGTGCACGACCTGATCAGCTCCGGTCGTACCGCCGCCAAACAGCCGCCGGCCGTGATCAAACCCGAATGCGCCCGCTACGTGATCGACTCCCAGCACATCCGTCCGCTCTTCGATGCGCTCGGCGTCTGCCGGCTGCAGTACATGGAACTCGGGTTTGAAGAGCAGCACTACGAGAGGCTCTTTCAGTGCATCACCGGCCGCACGCTTTCCTGGGAGGAGATGCTGGGCGTGAGCGAGCGAATCTGGAATCTGACCCGGGTCATTTCCATACGTGAAATCCCCGGCTTCGGGCGCTCGTGGGACTACCCGCCGGCGCGCTTTTTCAGCGAGCCGATCCCGGACGGCCCCAACGCCGGCTACTTCCTCTCCAAGGAGCAGTTGGATCAGCTGCTGGATTGGTACTACCAGGCGCGGGGCTGGGACACCAACGGCATTCCCACCCGGGCCACGCTGCTGCGCTGCGGATTGCCCGAGGCGGTCGAGGTCATTGGGGCTAGGTAACCAGCCTGAACACCTGGGCAGGTACTCAAAAAGGGGATTAGATGCAACTCGGCCTGCACACCTACAGCTTCCACCTGCACGGCATGGGGCAGAACTGGGGTGGCCGCCAACTGGCCTGGGAACGGGTCTGGGACATCTTCGGTCTCATGGACGAGGCCAAAAAACTCGGCCTGGACGGGCTGCACCTGACGGCGGTTGACCTGGGCGCCACCGATCCTGCGCACCTGAAGGACGTCCGGGGGGCGGCCGAGGAGCGGGGGCTTTACCTGGAGTATAACTTCTCCTTGGATGCCTCCTCCTACGACCCCCGCCTGACAAATACCTTGGAGGAAGGGATCGCGATCGCCGAGAAGATCGGCTCGGATATCGGCAAAGTATCCATGGACCTGCATCGCCCGCATCCGGTCTGCGGTTCCGCTTTCCATCCCCGGGTGATCCCGCAGCTCGAACGCGTTGCCCTGCTGGCTGCGGACGCAGCGCCGGTGGCGGAGCGCGCCGGCGTGCGCCTGTGCTTCGAGAATCACACCGAAGCTTTCAGCGACGAGGTGCTGTGGGTGATCCACCGCGCCGACCACCCCTGCATCGGGGCTTGCGTGGACACCAACAACTCGTTGATGGTGGGAGAAGATCCGCTCACGGCCATCCGCAAGCTCGCGCCGGTGGCCTTCACCAATCATTTCTCCGACCATCGCATCGTCTTCGAACAGTATGGCTGCCGGATCTGCGGGGTGGCTGCCGGGACCGGGGATGTGCCCATGCGCGAAGCCTACCAGGTCATTCGCGGCAATCCCGGCATGCAGCGGTTGAACCTGGAAGTCGAGTTCGACCCCGGCAGCGATGGGCCGGCGGAGGCCCGGCGCCGGGAATACGAATCCGTCGTGCAAAGCATCCGATTTGCCCGGGAGGAGTTGGGGGTCGGCCGCGCGGCGCACTAGCGGCAGGGGCTCTCGCGGTCCAAGGCAGACGTCGCCGGACTCTATCCTCATCGGAGACAATGTGGTAATCACCCCAGGGAGGTGAATGCATGCGGTACTTTGAATATTTCTCGGATCAAGATGTCCTGCGTATTCACGAGACCTGCCTGCGCCTGCTGGAAACCGTGGGTGTGGACTTTAGCTTCGAGCCGGCCCTCGCGGTTCTGAAGAAGGCCGGGTGCCGGGTGGAGGGCCAGCGCGTTTTCTTCCCCCCCAAGCTGGTGGAAGCCCAAGTGGCCAAAGCCCCTGCGCAATACACCCTGCAGGCCCGCAATCCGGAAAAGAATGTCGCCATCGGCGGTAAGCATATCGCCTTCATTCCCTGCTACGGTCCCCCCTTCGTGACGGACCTGGATCGCGGCCGCCGGGCTTCCGCGCTCGAGGATTACATCAATTTCGTCAAGCTGGGCCATGCCAGCCGCAGCATGGACATCACCGGCGGTATGATGGCCGAGCCCAACGACATCCCCCACGAACGGCGCAACGCGGAAATGATGTACGCGTCCATGCGCTATTCGGACAAGCCCTTCATGGGCGGGGCCATCGGTGCCGAGGCCGCCCGCGAGACCATCGAAATGGCCGCCATCCTCTTCGGCTGCAGCGAGGCCGAGCTGGCTGAAAAGCGGCCGATCATCAGCATCCTGTGCTCGCGCACGCCGCTCGGCTATGACGACCGCATGCTGGGTGCGATCATGGAATACGCCAAGGCCGGCATGCCCCAGTTGATCTCCTCCCTGTCCATTGCCGGCGCTACCGCGCCGGTGACCATGGAAGGCACCCTGGTGGTCCAAAACACGGAAGTCCTAGCCGGCATCGTCCTGACCCAGCTGATCCGCGAAGGCACGCCGGTGGTCTTCGCCGGGTCCTCTTCGTGTTCGGCCATGCGCTACGGCACCCTGAGCATCGGCGCGCCCGAGATGGCCGTGAACACGGCTGCCACGGCCCAGATGGCGCGCTTTTACGGGATCCCCAGCCGCGGCGGCGGCGCGCTGTCCGACGCCAAGCTGCCCGATGCCCAGGCCGGCTTTGAAGCCATGATGAGCCAGTTGATGGCGACCCTCTCCGGGGTCCATTTCGTGCTGCATTCCGCCGGCATTCTCGAGGGCTATATGGTCTCCTCTTACGAGAAATTCGTTCTCGACGACGAGATCTGCGGCATGTGCAAGTGGATCAAGCGCGGCGAGCGCGCCGACGAGGAGCGGCTGGCCTTCGAACTGATCCGGCAGGTCGGCCCCGGCGGTGAATACCTGACCCAGAAGCATACCTTCCAGAATTTCCGCAAGGAGATCTACGCCAACATATTGGAGGAGAAGGACAGTTATGACCATTGGAAGCAAAAAGGGGCCCTGCCCATCGACCGGCGTGCCAACCAGAAGTGGAAGGAGATCCTCGCGGCCTACCAGGAACCGCAACTGCCCGCCGAGACGGACAAGGCGCTGAGGCACTACATCGAGCGCAAGTACGGTGCATGACCGGCGTCGGGCGGCTTCCCGACGCTTCTCTGGCACTGACAACCCACGATGATATGGAAGGAGAACTCAATGGCGATTCAGGACATTTTCAACGCGGTGCTGGCCTTCGACGAAGACAAGGTCAAGCAGCTGACCCAGGCGGAGGTGGCCGCGGGCACGGAGATCGGCGCGATTCTCAACCAGGGTCTGATCGGCGCGATGGACACGGTGGGCGAGAAATTCAGCTCCGGAGATCTCTTCGTGCCCGAGATGTTGATGGCCGCACAGGCGATGAAGGCGGGCCTTGGGATCCTCAAACCGCTGCTCTCTGTCGGCCAGGCACAGGCGCGGGGGACCGTGGTGATCGGAACGGTCAAGGGGGACTTGCACGACATCGGCAAGAACCTGGTGGCGATGATGATGGAAGGGGCCGGCTTCGATGTGGTTGACCTGGGGGTGGATGTGGCCAGCGAAAAGTTTGTGCAGGTAGCCGCGGAGAAAAAGGCCGACGTGATTGCACTCTCCGCGCTTTTGACCACCACCATGCCGTCGATGCAGACCACGGTGACGGCGGTGAAGGAGGCGGGACTGACGATCCGCACGATTATCGGCGGCGCGCCGGTGACCCAGGGGTTTGCCGAGCAGATCGGCGCCGACGGCTACAGCCCGGATGCGCCCGGCGCGGTCAAGCTGGTCAAGAAGCTGATGGCCTGAGCGCAGGGCATGCGTTCCGCAGGGAGGAGAAATCGGTCATGATCATCATCGGGGAGCTTATCAACGCCAGCCGCAAGGCGATCGGTGCGGCCATCCAGGCCCAGGATGCCGCCGCCATCCAGAAAGTCGCCCAGGCGCAGGCCGAGGCCGGTGCGGACTTTATCGACGTGAACGCGGGCATTTTCGTGGGCAAGGAGCCGGAGTACCTGAAGTGGCTGGTGCAGACCGTCCAGCAGGTGACCGACAAGCCGTGCGCCATCGACAGCCCCGACCCGGCGGCCATCGAGGCGGCGCTGACGGTGCACCGTGGCACGGCGCTGATCAATTCCATCTCGCTCGAGCAGGCGCGCTACGAGAACCTGTTGCCGATTCTGGCCGGGACGGATTTGAAGGTGATCGCGCTTTGCATGAGCGATGCGGGCATGCCCCAGACGGTGGCCGACCGTCTGAAGATCGCCGACGATCTGGTCAACGGCCTTTTGCAGAAGAATGTTGCACTCGCCAACATTTTCGTAGATCCGCTGGTCCAGCCCATGTCGGTCGACAACAGCTTCGGGGTGGCGTTTTTAGACAGTGTCGAGCAGATCATGACGCGCTTCAAGGGGGTCCACACGGCCTGCGGCTTGTCCAACATTTCCTTCGGCCTTCCGGCGCGTCCGTTTCTGAATCAAACCTTCATGGTGATGGCGATCGCCAAAGGGCTGGACGGTGCGATCGTCAACCCATTGGACAAGCAGATGATGGCCAACATCACGGCGGCTGAAGCACTGGCCGGCAAGGACAGCTATTGCATGAAGTATCTGAAAGCCTACCGGGCGGGGGCATTTGAACGCAAACACATAGGTGTTTCAAGCTGAGCGGCCGCCCGTTTGTGCCGAGAGTTAGTGAGAGATAGTAAAGAAGGCGGTAAACATCAACCCAACCAAGGAGGTAGTCATGAAAAGGAAGAGCTGTCTGATCTGTTTGATGATCGCATGTTTTATGCTCGGTGTGTTTGCCGGTGTCGCGCCCGCGCAGGAGAAGGTGCTTAAGATCGGTATCATGGGGCCGTTCACAGGGCCGTCGGCCAAAACGGGCGCCGAGTTCAAGGGCTCCGTGACGCTGGCTCTCGAGAAGATCAACTACAAAGTGGGCGACTACAAGCTCGAGCCGGTGTGGATCGACAGCCAGAGCGACCCGGCCAAAGTCACCAGCGCTTACGCCGAAGCGTGTGAGCGCTTGGGAGTACAGGCAGGCGTGCTGAACTGGCACAGCTCAACGGCGGTGGCGGCCATGGATATTGCCTCCCAATACAAGGTGCCGCACATCTTCGGTTTCGGCGCCACCGAGGTGGTCAACCAGAAGTGGCTGAGCAACCCCGAAAAATACGACTACTGGAGCGCCAAGGGCTGGCCGGTTCCGGCCAAGCTGATGTCCGGCTACGCCGAGAGCATCGACCATGCGGTTAAGACCGGCAAGTACAAACCCAAAGCCAAGGTGGTGGCCATCGCCTGCGAGGACACCGACTGGGGGCACAGCGCCGGTGAGGCCATGGCGAAAGAATTCGAGAAAAGAGGCTGGAAGATTGCGTCCAAGGACTTCTTCGCCATCACCCAGACCGATTTCTACCCGCTGCTGAGCAAATACAAGAAAGAGGACGTGTCCGTCCTGTTCAGCACCAGCACGGCCGCGCCGATCACCTCGGCCTTCATCAAACAGACCCGGGAAGTGGGTCTGAAGTCGCTGGTCATTATCGACGGCCTGGGTTGGTCCGGCGATTGGTACGCCATGTCCGGTGCGGCCTCTGACGGTGTCCTCGACATGATTCCGCAGCTGACCACCAAGGAGGCCAAGACCTGGGCGGAAGCCTTTGAGAAACGCTTCAACATGAAGCCGAGCCCCTCGGCCGGCGGGCTTTCTTATGACGGCGTCAATTTTTTCGTCAAGATTCTCAAGCGGACCCTGGAAAAATACGGCAAGCTGGACAAAGAGACCATTCACAAAGTGATCGTGGAGGAGGTCAACACCGGCAAGCTGACTTACTCCAAGGCTGACGGGGCCATCATCATGAACGAGTACCGCTACAACAAGGATACCGACCCGGACCCGGTGGTGGCGCGCGACGGCTACTTCTTCCCGGTGATCCAGTACAAGGGCGGGGTCGGCAAAATCGTCTACCCGACCGATTGGGCCCAGGCCGAGTTTGCGGCGCCTAAATGAAAGTCGCCGGCTTAAGGCCGGCAGTATTGCTTCAATGTTCCACAGGATTTGAAACCCAATGTCATCCTCGCCGGGGGGCTGCCGTGGCAGCCCCCCGGCGGACACCCCAACTCCCAAAAGAGCGGCTGATTATGATCGTACTGGAAACCCATGAGTTGACCAAGCAGTTCGGGGGGCTGAAGGCGGTGGACCACGTGTCGCTGCACGTCAACGAGGGCGACGTCGTAGGGCTGATAGGCCCCAACGGCGCCGGCAAGACGACACTGGTCAACGCCATTTCGGGGTTGAACCCGCCGACCTCCGGCCGCGTGGTCATGTTCGGTGAGGAGACCACCGGCCTTGCGCCGGAAAAAATGTGCCACCGGGGGCTATCGCGCACGTTTCAGATCCCCATCCCATTTCCCAAGATGACGGTTTTGGAAAACGTGAAAACCGCGGCCATCTTCGGCAACCGGGCCGGCAAGGTCAAGGACCCCGTAGCGCATAGCCGCAAGATGCTTGCCTTCGTGGACTTTCCGCTGCCGGCGGACACCGCTTCGGAGAAGCTCAACACCGTGCAGCTCAAGCGGTTGGATCTGGCCCGCGCGCTGGCCAGCCACCCGAAGCTTTTATTTTTGGACGAGCTGGCCTCGGGCTTAAGCGAGGGCGAGCTGCAGGACATGATGAAGCTGATCCGCAAGATCAGCGATCAGGGGATCACTATTTTCATGATCGAGCACATCATGCAGCTGATCATGTCGGTGTGCAACCGGCTGGTGTGCATTCAGTTCGGCAAAAAGATCGCCGAGGGGGATACCGATGAGGTGGCGCGCGACCCGGCCGTCTCCAAGGCGTATCTGGGCGACAGCACCGTCACCTGCCCCACACCGTGACGGGTGCTGATACCTGACACTCTGCTCAACGAAGGAAGCCGCGATGTTACTGGAAGTTAAAGACCTCAATGCCGGGTACGGGTTTTTGCAAATCCTGCGCGATGTCTCGCTCACCGTGGATGCGGGGGAGTACGTGGCCCTGGTGGGACCCAACGGCGCCGGCAAGAGCACGACCCTGAAGACCATCGCCGGGCTGCTGCGCCCCATGAATGGGGAGGTTCGCTTCAAGGGAGAGTCGATCAGCGGGCTGCCGGGCAACAAAGTGGCGCGCAAGGGGATCGCCTATGTCTCCGAGGCCATGAACCTGTTCGTCAACATGACGGTGCAGGAGAACCTCTTCATGGGCGCTTACACCCTCACGGACAAGAAGCTGATCAAAGACCGGCTGGCGTTCGTCTACGATTTGTTTCCGCAACTGGTGGAGCGCAAGAACCAACTGGCGGGCACGATGAGCGGCGGAGAACGCAAGATGCTCGCAATCGGCCGAGGACTGATGTCCAACCCGCAGCTTCTGCTGGTGGACGAGCCTTCCTTCGGCCTGGCCCCGCAGCTGACCGAGAGCGTATTCGAGAGCCTCGGGGCCCTGAACCAGCAGGGAGTGACCATCCTGCTGGTGGAGCAGAACGTGACCAAGACCCTGGCGGTGACCAACCGCGGCTACGTGCTGGAGAACGGCCGCATCGAGCTGCAGGGCAACAGCCATGATCTGGCCTGCGACGCGCACGTGCGCAAGGTGTTTTTAGGAGTGTAGCCGATGGCTTCGCCGGAGGGCCGATCTCCGCGTTGCGCTTCACCTCGCCGTCGCTGCGGCGTACGACGGGTACGCCTCACTCCGCGAAGCTCACGCGCCTTGAACCCGGCCTTCGGGCGAAGTCATCAAGTTGCGGCATTTTGGTATTGAGGGGGAATATACCATGTGGAAAATTGAACCGGATCGGATCGTGAACTGGATGAAATCCGCCGCCGGGCTGTCGATCCTTCTGTCGACCGCCGTAGCCGTCGTCGCGACCCTGGACCGCGGTCCCTACATCCTGGTCAATACCGTGGTCACGGGCGGGATGCTGGCGCTGGTCGCCATGGGCCTGGCGCTGGTCTTCGGCGTGATGAACATTCCGATGTTCGCTCACGGCGAGTATTTCATGATCGGGACCCTGGTGGCCTATTATGTCTTCACCCCCATGAATGCCTACGCCACCACCCATCCGGGCAGCCTGCTGGGGTCCCTGGGGCCGCTGATCACCATCGCGGCCGCCATGCTCATGGGCGCGCTGGCCGGCGTGGCCTCCGAGGTGCTGGTGTTCAGCCAGTTGCGCAAGCGCAGCCGCGAGAACTGGGTGATGAACTCTTTTTTACTGACCGTCGGTCTTTCCGTGGTCTTGATCAACGCCCACCAGCTTTTTTTCGGCGCCGATTTCAAGGGCATCGTACGCTACTGGAGCGGCCCGCCGCTGTCGATCATGGATGTGTTCATCTCGCGCGACCGGGTGGCCGCGTTTTTGCTGGCCGTCGTCGTGGTGCTCGCCTTCTGGCTTTTCCTCGGCTACACGCGCACCGGCCGCGCCATCCGCGCCGTTTCGCAGGATGAAACCGGCGCGCTGATCGTGGGCATCGGCCTGAACGCCATCCTGATGCTGACCATGGCCATCTCCTGTTCCTTGGCGGCGGTGGCCGGGGCGAGCCTTTTGTTCATGTACCCCTCCTACCCCTCGGTGGGACTGGAGCCCTTGTACATGGCCTGGTTCGTGGTGATCCTCGCCGGGCTCGGCAACGTCCTGGGCGCCGTGGTAGGGGCCTTCATCGTCGCCCTGCTCAAGGTGTTGACCGTGGAGTACATCGGCTCCGGCTGGAATTTCGTAGTGCCCTCGGTGCTGATCATCGTAATTCTGGTGCTCAAGCCGAGCGGCCTGTTCGGCTCTGAAGTCCGCGGGGTCCTGGACAAGTAACGGAGGATGCATGCAGACAACAACACCCTCAACCCATCCGCTCAACAGACTGCTCGACCTGCTCTGCCTGACCCCTCTGGGGGCATTCGCACTGATCCTGCTGGCCCTGCTGCCGCTGATCCCGCCCTTCAACCAGGAATACCTGATCCGTTGGTTGATCAGCGCCGCCTTCCTTGCGGCGCTGTCCATCGCCTTCGACTTCACGGCCGGCTACATCAACATCGTCAACTTCGGCTTCTGCGCGCTGATGGGGCTGGGGGGCTACACCTCGGCGATTTTAGCCGGGCGCATCGGGCTCACCCCCTGGATCGGCATGCTGATGGGCGCGCTCGCCGCCGCGATTTTGGGCTTTGTGATCGGCGTGGTCACCTTGCGGCTGCGGGGCATTTTCGCCGCCTGCCTGGCCTGGTTTTTCGGGCTTGCGCTGATGGGGCTGGCCACCAAGCTGGTGTGGCTCACCCGCGGACCCCTGGGCCTGCGGGTCGACCGGCTGTTCGCCTCCTCTTCCAACCTTTCCTTCTATTATCTGGTTCTGGCCATGATGGTGGTCATTTACGGCATTACCCGCCGGGTCACGCGCACCCATATGGGGCTGGCCTTCAAGGCCATCGGCCAGAACATGGAGGCCGCCCGCACCTCGGGAATCAACCCGGTCTTCTACCGCATCGTCAACTTCACGCTCTCCTGTGCGCTGGCCGGGTGGCTGGGCGGTTTTTACGCTCACTTTTACGGCATCCTGACCCCGGACGTGATGCAGACCAGCAAGACGGTGGAGGTCCTGGCCGTGGCCTACATCGGCGGCCGGGGCAGCCTGTGGGGCGGGGCGGCCATCGCCTTTCCCTTCATCTGCGGCATGGAGCTGGTGCGTTCCTCGCTGTCCAGCCTGCCTGGGTTGAACCTGGTGATCTACGGCCTGCTGCTCATGGCGGTGATGATCTACTACCCCGGCGGCTTCGCGCAGTTCTTTGATACGTACTTCCGCCGGACCCGCAGCCGGCTGCTCGGCTATCTGGTCAACGGAGCTCGTAACCGGCCGGATGCGATTTCCAATTGATAGACCGAAGACTGAAGGCTGAAGGCGTTTAGGGAAAAACCATCGATAAGGAGAACCTGAACTATGAAGACGCAGGCTAGAGTCGTGGTCATTGGGGGTGGAGCCATCGGGGTGAGCGTGGCCTACCACCTGGCCAAATATGGTTGGAAGGACGTTGTTCTGGTTGAAAAGCACGAGCTGACGTCCGGTTCCACCTGGATGGCGGCAGGCAACTGTTCTTTTTACCACTCCAATTACTACTGCACCCAGGTCAACATGAAGAGCATCGAGTTGTACCAGAAACTCGAAGCCGAGACCGGCCAGTCCACCGGCTGGCACACCACCGGCTCGATCCGTACGGCGGACAACCCCGACCGGATGGACGAGCTGGGCTATTACTACAGCATGAACCGCTGCTTGGGGTTGAACGTCCAGTGGGTCACACCCTCCGAAATCGCTACGCTGCACCCCCTGATGAACGTGGAGGGTCTCCTGGGCGGTCTCTATTGGCCCGATGACGGCGACGTGGACCCCAGCAGCATCACGCTCGCCATGTCGCTCGGCGCCAAAAAACGTGGCGCCGAAATCAACACCCACACCCGGGTCACCGGCATCCGCCGCACGGCCAACGACGAATGGGTGGTGCAGACCGACAAGGGCGATATCACCTGTGAATACGTCGTCAATGCCGCAGGCTTGTGGGCCCCCGAGGTGGCGCGTATGGTGGGACTTGAAATACCCTCCATCGCCATCGAGCACACTCACATTCTCTTCGAGGCCATCGACGCCGTCAAGAACCGCAAGACGCCCCTGCCGCTGGTGCGGGACCCGGATCGTTCGATCTACATCCGTCAGGAGATGGACAGCCTGCTGCTGGGGATGTACGAGAAAAACGGCAAGCAGTGGTATCCCATGGGCGTGCCCTGGGACTACGCCCAGTCCGAACTGACAGCGGATATCGACAACATTGCCGAAAACATCGAGCACGGCATCTTCCGAATGCCCATCATGGGGGAGACAGGCTTCAAGCACGTGACCGCCGGCCCCATCACCTACACGCCCAACGGCGATCCCCTGGTCGGCCCAGCCTATCCGTTGAAAAATTTCTTCCATGCCTGCGGCTACAGCTTCGGCATCACCCAGGCCGGCGGCATCGGACACTTTATCGCCGGCTGGATCATGGAAGGCGAGCCGGAGATCGATCTGTGGTCCGTGGACAGCCGCCGTTACGGGAGGTATGCAACCTGGGCTTACAACCACGAGAAGATCGCCGATACCTACCCGCGTCTCTACAGCATCTTCTTCCCCAATGAATTCCGGGACGCCGCCCGGCCGAACCGCGTAAGCCCCATCTACGAATATCAGAAGCAGGCCGGCGCCGTGTTCGGCGACTATTTCGGGTGGGAATGCCCCAACTACTTTACCCAGGCCGAAGCCGACACTTACGAGAAACCCTCCTGGCGGCGCTCCAACGCCTTCACCCACGTGGCCGAAGAGTGCCGTCACGCGATGAACCACGTGGGATTGCTGGATTTGACCCGCTTTGCCAAAACCCGGATCAGCGGTCCGGGAGCCGAAGCCTGGTTGAATCGGCTCACCTGCCAGCGGGTGCCGACCCAGGCGGGCCGCATCGTCCTGGCGCCCATGCTGACCGAAAAAGGCGTCTTCAAAACCGATATGACCGTGACCAAGCTCTCGGAGAATGACTACCTTTGCGTGACAGCCAGCCTGGGCAAACGCCATGATCAGCACTGGCTGATGCAGCATCTGCCCGCCGACGGGTCCGTTCAGATGGAAGACCTGACCTATGCCCTGGGGTGTTTGGTCATTGCCGGCCCCAAAAGCCGCGATCTGCTGGCGGCCGTGACTTACAGGGATGTCTCCAACCCGGCGTTTCCCTTCGGCACCAGCCGGGAGCTTTATGTCGGCCGCACCAAATGTCGCGTCAACCGCATGAACTACGTGGGCGAGCTGGGATACGAGATCTTCCACCCCATAGAGCAACAGATCTCCGTTTACCAGGCGCTGGCGGCCGCCGGGCCGAAGTTCAACCTTAAAATGTTCGGCCTGCACGCCATGGATTCCATGCGCCTGGAAAAAGGCTACCTCGCCTGGAAGAGCGAGATGAATCTGCACCACACCCCGCTCGAGACCCCTCTGGGTTGGACGGTCAAGTGGGACAAGGACTTTATCGGGAAATCCGCCCTCGAAAAGCAAAAGAAAGAAGGCATCAACCAAAAACTGGTCTGTCTGGTGGTAGAAGCCGATACGTCCGATCCCTGGGGCTACAACCCGATCTTCCACGCTGAAAAGCGCGTGGGCATGACGAGCTCCGGCGGTTTCGGCCATCGGGTTGCGAAAAGCATCGCCTTCGGCTATGTCCCCCCGGAGCTATCCAAACCGGGCACCCGGCTGGAAGTGGAGGTCCTGGGCCGTAAGCTGGCTGCCAGCGTGGCTGCCATGCCGCTGTACGACCCGAAGAACGAGCGCATGAAAGGATGACTTTGAAAGAAGGCCAATCTCGGCGTTGCACTTCACTCCGCGCTCGCTGCGGCGTACTGTGAGTACGCCTCGCTCGGCGGGGGTTCGCGCGCCTTGATCTTGACCTTCCTTCGAAGTCATCATCCTTGGCGGCAATTAGCGAGGGAAACTAAGTCCAGCGAAGAAAAGGAAAAGTTCCAGATGAAGATTTATGTGTGCGTCAAACATGTTCCGGACACGGCCGCCAACATCAAAACGGTGGGCGCGGCCGGGTTCGACGATGCCGTCTGCAAGTTTATCGCCAATCCGTACGACGAGTACGCCGTCGAGCAGGCCGTGCGCCTGATGGAGAGCCAGGGCGGGGAAGTGGTGGTCGTCAGCGTCGGCAAGGAGGCGGCCATGGCGACGCTGCGCAGCGCCATGGCCATGGGGGCCACCCGCGGCATCCTGGTCACGGTGGCAAGCCAGTTTTTGGACAGCGAGATCACCAGCCAGGCCTTGAAGGCTGCCATCGAAAGAGACGGCAAACCCGATCTGATTTTCACCGGCAAGGGCGCGGTGGATACCGAGGGGTTTCAGACCGCCTACCGTCTGGCCGAGGCCATGAACCTGCCGGTGGTCAACGAGATCCTCAAGATGGAGCTTCGCGACGGCAAGGCCGTGGTGGAGCGGGAAATTGGCGGCGGCTCGCGCGAAGTGTTGGAAGTGGGACTGCCCTGCGTGCTGGGCGCCACCAAGGGGCTGAACGAGCCCCGCTATCCGAAGTTTCCGGATATCATGAAGGCCAAGAAAAAAGAGGTCAAGCAGATGACGTTGGCCGATTTGGGTCTGTCGACCGCCGCGGCCAAGACCGAGCTGGTCAAGCTCGAGAAAGTGCCGGACCGCAGCGGCGCTAAAATGATCCCGGGTCCGGCCCGGGAGGCGGTCCGGGAGCTGGTGCGCATACTCAGGGAAGATGAAAAAGTGCTTTGATCGCAAGGAAGCGCTCAGGTAGATAGACTGAAGGCTGAAGGCCTTTAGTTGCAAACCCGGCGCGACAAACCAATAATTCGGGTAGTTGAGTTGATAGTCTTGAAGAACCTGACTCGTGTTTTTCGATATGTTTTATAGAGTTCGGCCTTCAGCCTTCAGCCTGAACACCCGACCAGCTACGGAGCATGCATTCATGGCCACTGTCGGAATCTGGATTGAAACCGAGGGCGGAAAAGTCAAGGAGACCAACTTCGGGGTGATCACCGCCGCCAGAGGCGGCGGGGGGGAAAACACCCTTTTGGCCCTGCTGCTGGACGGCTCGGCTGAAGCGGCCAGGGAGGCCCTGGCCCCCTATGGCGTCCAAAAGATCGTGCCGCTGACGGCCGAGGGCGCCGACCTGAATCAAAGCCCGGATGCGCGCGCCCGTGCGCTGGCGGCTGCCGTCGAAAAGTTGTCGTTGAACGCCCTGCTGGGGTTGGCAACCGCACCGGGGCGCGATCTGTTCGCCCGCCTGGCGGCTTATTTGAAGCTGCCGCTGGCGTCGGACTGTGTGGCCGTGGACATCGCCGGACAAACGGTGCGCAAGTCGCACTTCTCCGGCAAGACCATCGCCACCATCCGGATGAAATCCCCCGTGATGCTGTGTGCCCTGCGGCCCAATGCGGTGGAGGCTCAACCGTCGCCCGCCAGCCCGGACATCACCCCTCTCAGCGTCACGGTTCAGGACCCGGGGCGGGTCAGGGTGCTCGAGGTCAAGAAAGCCCCCGGCGGGAAGATCGATTTGGCCGAGGCGAACATCATCATCACCGGCGGGCGACCGATCGGTGCGGCCGAAAACTATAAAATCCTGGAAGCCTGCGCCCAGGCGCTCGGCGGTGCCGTGGGGGCCTCGCGCGCTGCGGTGGATGCCGGCTTTGCCCCGCACTCCATGCAGGTCGGGCAGACCGGCAAGACGGTCAGCCCCAAGCTTTACATCGGCTGCGGGCTCTCCGGGTCCGTCCAGCATTTTGCCGGCATGAAGACCTCCAAGGTCATCGTGGCCATCAATACCGACAAGGATGCGCCCATCTTCGAGAAATGCGATTACGGTATCATCGGCGACCTGTTCGAAGTCGTGCCGCTGCTGACCGAGGTTCTGAAGAAAAGCCAGGAATAGCCGGCCGCCGTGCGCCGGAGTTCCCGCTGGGGGGGCAGGGGGGAATGGATCCAGCCCCAGAAGCCTCCCCGCGGCCGGACCGGCGATCGGCGCCTGCGGAGCGATTCATGCAGACTTACATCGTCGTCAAATCGATTCTGATGCTCGCGGCGCTCGTCGGCGCTTTCTCCGTTTTTTTCTTTCGCGTTCGACGCCTCTATCGCTTGATGTGCGCGGTGGAAGGCCGGTCGAACTTCGTCCTCGACCGCGTCAAGCAGCGCCTGAGAGTGCTGCTGACCGACGTGCTCGGCCAGTCCAACGTGCGTCGCAAAGTCCTGCCGGGCCTTGCGCACACCCTGATTTTTTTCGGGTTTCTGGCGGTGCAGCCGCATTCGCTTGAACTGATGATGAACGGCGTGTGCCCGGCCTTCACGCCAGCCGAATGGATGCCCGGGCTTTACGGCGCCTATCTCTTTGCGGCCGACATCCTGGCGGCCCTCGTTATAGTAGGACTGGCCTACGCCATCTACCGCCGGGTTCTGGTGCGGCCCCGGTACCTGACGCTCGGCGCCGATGCCAACCGGATCATTCTCTTCACCTTCGTCATCATCATCACCTTCCAATTGATCAATGCCCTTCAGGCGCTGCTTCCGGTCGGTGCCGCGGCTTTCGAACAGCGCGCCGTCCTGCCCGTCTCCGGGGTCTGGATCGGATGGTTAGGGCTCGAGCGGCTGAACGCCGGGCAGATCCGAGCCGCCTATGAGACCGTTTACTGGATTCATATAGCCACCATTCTCGGCTTTCTCGTCTACATCCCCGGCTCCAAGCACCTCCACCTGCTGGCTGCGGTTCCCAACGTTTTTCTCAAGCCGCTTGAGCGGGAAAAGGCCATGCCCATGACCGACATCGAAGACGAGAACAAGGAAACCTTCGGGCTGGGCAAGGTCAGCGAGCTGAACTGGAAAAACGTGCTCAACCTATACGCCTGCACGGAGTGCGGGCGCTGCGAGGAGCAGTGCCCGGCCTCTCAGACGGGCAAGCCGCTGTCGCCGAAGAAGGTGGTCCACGACTTCAAGCTGGACCTATTTGCCCACGCCGAGGCGGTGCTGGCCCGCAAGAGCGACGCCGTCGCGCCCATCGTACGGGAGGCTTCCCCCATCACCGCCGACGTCATCTGGTCTTGCACCACCTGCCGGGCCTGCGAGGACATCTGCCCGGTAAATATCGAGCAGCTGGATTTCATCCTGGAGACCCGCAAGCACCAGGTGCTCATGCAGGCGAGCTTCCCGCCGGAGATGCAGGCGACGTTCACCAATCTGGAGAACCAGGCCAACCCCTGGGGCTTCAGCGCCGACACCCGGGCCGACTGGAGCAAGGGGATGGGCGTTCCCCTGATGTGCGACCGGCCGGAGGCCGAGCTATTATATTTCGTGGGCTGTGCCGGCGCTTTCGATGACCGCGGAAAAAAGATCGCCCAGGCCATGGTGCGGGTGCTGCAGCGTGCCGGAGTGGATTTTGCTATCCTGGGCCCGGAGGAGGCCTGCAACGGCGACCTGGCGCGCCGGGCCGGCAACGAGTACCTCGCCCAGATGCTGATCAAGCAGAACGTCGAAGTGCTCAACCAGTACAAGCCCCGGAAAATCCTCACGGGCTGCCCGCACTGCTTCAACATTATCAAAAACGAATATCCGCAGTTCGGCGCCGGCTACCCAGTGGTGCATCACAGCGAATTGCTGCTTGAATTTTTCAGGCAGGGGCGCCTGAAAAATGTAACCGGAATAAATAACGGGGAAGGCATCGGGCCGGCCGGGGTCATGACCTTCCATGACTCATGCTACCTGGGGCGCTGGAACGGCATTTACGATGTCCCGCGCGAGTTGCTGCGCGCCGCTAAACCCGGCCTGACCCTGACCGAGATGCGGCGTAAGAGGGACAAGGGATTTTGCTGCGGGGCCGGCGGAGGCCGCATGTTCATGGAGGAACCCATCGGCAAGCGTATCAACATCGAGCGGGCCGAGGAGGTGATTGCCGGCGGCGCGCCCGCAGTCGCCGCGGCCTGCCCGTTCTGCGCCACCATGCTCACGGACGGGCTGCGCGATTGCCGGTCCAACGTGACCGTGAAAGACCTGGCAGAGATTGTCGACGAGGCGACGGCCTGATCGTTGTTTTACGAGATCGTCATTTAGGAGGATTCCATGTCAGCAGTAGAAGAAAAGATCATCGGCATTTTAAAGCAGCATGAGGTCCGTTATGACGTCTTCGAGCACGAGCCGGTCTTTACCAATCCCACCATGGCCGTCGCGCTGGGAGTCAGCGAATCGGAGACCGTCAAGTCCCTGGTGCTGATCACTCGGGAAAAGGAAATGGTCGTGCTCGTGCTTCCGGGAGACAAGAAAGTGGATTGGAAAAAGGCGGCCGCCGGCATCGGCACCAAGAAAGTCGCCTTTGCCAAACCCAACGAGGTCCTGGAAAAGGTGGGCTGCGAGGTAGGCTGCGTTCCGCCCTTCGGCCAGCTCGTGGCGCTGCCGATATTTATGGACCCGGACATCACCAAAAAGGAGTTCGTCTATTTCAATCCCGGCGTGCACCATAAATCCTACAAGGTCAAATCCTGGGACCTGAAGAAGCTGTGCACACCGAAGATGGTGTAGTCGGCGTACAATGGATTTCATTCCTAAGCGTAAGGAGAAACCCCATGGCAATGACGACCGACACATTGTTTTTTAAACCCAGGCTGCAGGTCATCAACGCAGACCAGATCGGCCAGCTGCACGCCGCCACGCTGGACGTGCTGGAGCGCACGGGGGTCAAGATCACCCATGCGCGGGCGCTGGAGATTCTTGCGGGCGCCGGAGCCCGCGTGCAGGGCGACCGGGTGAAGATTCCCGGCTTCCTGGTGGAGGAGGCGATCCGCCAGGCGCCCTCGCGGATCGTGCTGGGCAGCCGCACGGGAAAGCGCACCGTCTTTCTGGAGCGTGACAAGAGCTTTTTCGGCCCCAGCCTCGACTGCGTCGACTACCTGGATCCCCAAACCCACGTGCGCAGCCGTTTCGTAAGCGAGAACGTCAAGGTGACGGCGGCGCTGTGCGACGCGCTGCCCAATTTTCAGTGGTGCATGACCATCGGCATGGCGGCTGACGTTCCGGCGGACATCGCCGACCGGGTGATCGCCCGCAACGTGATGCAGTTCTGTGAAAAGCCCCTGGTCTTCTGCTGCAAGGACGCCGACAGCGTGCGCGACGTCTACGAAATGGCGCTGCTGTTGTGCGGCGGCAAGGAGAACTTCGAACAGGCGCCCTACGTCGTCCAATACACCGAGCCGATCTCGCCCTTGGTCTATTTCGATCCGGCCGTCGACAAGATGATCTTCTGCGCCGAGCAGCGGATCCCGCTGATCAATTTCCCGGCGCCGCAGTGCTGCGGCTCCTCGCCGGCGACCTTTGCCGGGGCGATCGTGCAGGCGAGCGCCGAGTCGTTGAGCGGTCTGGTGCTCCACCAGCTGGTCAATCCCGGGGCGCCGTTCATCTACGGGGCCTTTGCGACCATCATGGACATGCGCAGCACCATTTTCTCTTACGGGGCCATCGAGATGAGCCTGATGACCGCCGCTCTGGCCCAGATGGCCCAGCACTATCGGCTGCCCTTTTTCGGCACGGCGGGGGCGACGGACGCCAAGTTCTGCGATGCGCAGGCGGGCGCCGAAGCCGCCTGGCAGTGCCTGACGGCGGCCGCGGTGGGCTCCGGCCTGGTCCACGACTGCAGCTGCTGGCTGGACCACGGCTCGGTGGCCAGCCCGGAATTCATGGTGCTGGTGCACGATATCGTCGACAACATCCGCCACTTCATGGAGGGGGTCGAAGTCTCCGAGCAGACCCTGGCGCTCGACCTTATCCACAAGGTGGGGCCGGGCGGGCACTATCTGCAGCAGGCCCACACGATGCAGAATTTCAAGAAAATAAAATACTCCGATATTTTTGACCGCACGGTGATGGCGCAGTGGGAAGCGGCGGGATCCAAACGCTTCGAACAACGCCTGCAGCAAAGCACGCTTGCGAAGATGACGCATCGCCCGGCCCCGCTGGCAGCAGAGCAGATACGGGAATTGGACCGGATGCAGAAAGGCTGGAAGTAGTCTTCCGCAAACCGTTTATGACCCTTGGGGGGCGCTGCGGTACATAAAAATGGGACCCTGTCTCATTAGGGTTTTGTCAAAATGGATTCAAAGGCGCGTGTTTATATCATTGCCTGCGGCGTGCTGGCCAAGGACATTGAGGCAATCGCCAAGAAGCTGCCGCTGACCATCGGCACGCACTACCTTGCGGCCGGCCTGCATGAGCGGCCGGATCAGTTGCGCCGCAACCTGCAGGAGGCCATCGATCGCGCGGCGAATACCGGTGAATGGGGCCGCATCGTGGTGGGCTATGGCGTCTGCGGCCGCGGCACGGTGGACGTTCGCGCGCAGCACATCCCCCTGGTGATCCCCCGCGTTCACGATTGCATCGCGCTGTTTCTGGGCGGGGACAACCGCTATCAGGAGCAATTCAAGCAATACCCCGGAACCTATTATATCTCCCATGGCTGGTATGACGCCAAAAGGCTGTCGCAGGCCGCGGACCGGCGCCATGCCTGGATGGGAGACACCAAGGTCTACTTCGATGATCTGGTGCAGCGCTACGGGCTGCGTCATGCAGAGGCCACTTTTACGTTTCTGAACAGCTGGCGCTCCAATTATCAGCGCGCAGCCTTCATCGACACCGGTGTGGACACCCATCCGGCAGCCGTGGCGTATGCCGAACAGCTTGCCGTTCAGAACCGCTGGCGCTTCGAAAAGATCCAGGGAAGCACCCGCCTGCTGCAAAGCCTGTTGAGCGAAACGGCCACCACGGACGAGATCCTGGTGGTGCCTTGCGGCCACATCACCGTATTCGATGCAGTTCACGGACGGCTGACGGCCCACCCGGTTTCATCGGCGCGAAGCCCGGCGGGCGGGACCGTACAGAAGGTGGTGGTGCCGGGACATGCGCCGGCGGCGCTTGCGGGCGCGCTGCACGTCGGCTTGGGCATCGATGCCGGCGGCACTTACACCGATGCCGTGCTCTATGATTTCAGGTCGCAGCAGGTGATGGCCAAAAACAAGGCTCTGACCACCAAATGGGATTTTTCCATCGGAATCCGGGAGGCGCTCGCCGGACTGGAGGACCGGCAGATCCGGCAGATCCAGCTCGTGTCGGTTTCCACCACGCTCGCCACCAACGCCCTTGTCGAAAACGACGGGCAGAAGGTGGGACTGCTGCTCATGCCGCCGCCGGGCTTCGATGAAAATCAAGAATCGATCCATGCGCCTCAGGCCGTGCTGTCGGCGCGATCGGATATCACCGGCAAAGAGCTGGCGGCGCTTGATGAAGCGCAGGTGCGCCGTATCGCCCGCCGCATGTGCGACGAGCAGGGGGTCGAGGCGTTTGCCGTCTCCGGGTATGCCGGCGCGATCAACCCGGATCACGAGGTGGCGGTCAAGCGTATTCTTGTGTCTGAAACCGGCCGTTTTGTCTCTTGCGGACATGAATTGTCCCAACTGCTCAATTTCAAGATGCGTGCTCAGACGGCGGTGCACAACGCCCGGATCGTCCCCCGCCTGACCCGGCTCCTGAAGGATGTCGCCATCGTTCTGGAACTGACGGGCATCCGGGCGCCGGTGATGGTGGTGCGCGGCGACGGCACCCTCATGTCGCAGCAGCTCGCCATGCAGCGCCCCGTGGAGACCATTCTCTCCGGGCCGGCGGCCAGTGTCGCCGGCGCCCGGCACCTGACCGGCTTGGACGATGCCGTGGTGATCGACATGGGCGGCACCACCACGGATATCGCGACCCTGGAAAACGGACAGGTGCGGCTGTGCGAAAGCGGCTCGCATGTCGGTACCGTGCGCACCCATGTCCGCGCCCTGGATATCCAGACCCAGGGTCTGGGCGGGGACAGCCTCATTCTCTACCGGGCCGGCGAATGGCAGATCGGTCCCCGGCGGGTGGCCCCCCTGGCCTGGCTCGGCCTTCATGGCCGTGATCTCGATCCCGCCTTCGATTATCTGGCCGCTAACCGGCGCCGGCTGGGCGGCAGCTCGGAAGCCTCGCAGATGTTCACCTTGAACCATCGCCGGCTCGACCCGGCGCGTGGCGATCTGGAGGAACGTGTCTTGGATCTGCTCGGCCGCAGACCTTACAGCCTTTTGGAACTGGCCGAGGCCACGCGGGTGGCGCATGTCGGGCTCCTGCCGTTGCCGCGGCTGGAGGCGCTCTTCGCCGTGCAGCGCTGTGGCTTGACGCCCACCGACCTGCTGCATGCCTCCGGGCGCTTCTTGCGATGGGATGCCGCGGCGTCGCTCCGGATGCTGACGCTGATAGCAGAGCTTGCCGGCACATCCCCGCAGCAGCTGCAGACCGACCTGCTGCACCGTGTAGTCCGAAAATTGGCCCTGGAAGTCATTCACCACCAACTCGCGCCGGCCGACTCCCTCGCATCCAGGCAGGCCTGCCGCACCTGCAACCGGATCTTCGACGAGATGCTGGCCGGGGACGGGCGCGCGTTTGCGGTGCGTTTCGAGTTGCGCCGCCCGATCATCGGCGTGGGCGCACCCATCGGCCATTTCCTGCCCGAGGTCGCGCAGTTGCTGGGCGCGCGCGCCGAGGTGCCGGATTCTCACGATGTGGCCAATGCAGTAGGTGCCATCGTCAGCCAGGTCTGCATCAAGCGGCAGGCGGCCATCAAGCCCGATCCCGCCGGCGGGTTCTACATTGAGGGGCTGTCCGGTCATCAGCGCTTCCAGGAGCTGGATGCCGCCGACAACTATGTGCAACGCGTGTTGACGGAAGAGGTTCGCCGTTTGGCCGTCCAAGCCGGAACCCGCCAGGACACGGTGCAGTTGACGTTTAAGGATGTCACGGCCAGGGCAGGGGGGGGCGAAGAGGTGTTTATCGAAAGGCAAGTGGCTTCCGAGGTTCACGGGATGCCGGATCTGATGTGAACGATGTCTGCCCCCTCACCGATTTCAGTTTCTTCCAACTGCTCAGGGTATCTGGCGATCCTGACCGCAGCTTCCTTTTGGGCGACTTCGGGGATTTTCATCAAGTTGATAATGAACCACAGCCAAGTTTCGGCCATTGTCCTGGCTTTTTGGCGCGATGCAGCCGCTTTTTCGGTTTTTTTCTTTTTCCATCTTGCGTTCTACGGCCGCCATACGGGGCTGAGGCGATCGGATTGGCCGTGGGTAATTGCCCTGGGGATCAGCCTTGGCCTCTTCCATGTCGGGCTGAATATCGGGGTTTTTCTCAACGGGGCCGCCGTCACCACCATCCAGCAAGCGGCGATGCCTGCGATCGTCCTGCTGGCGGAGCGCATCATCTGGCGCGCACCGTTGGACCGGCAAAAAATAGTTTCCATTCTTTTTATTTTTTCAGGAACGGTTTTAATCTCGGGATTGACGGAAATAGGCGCAACGGATGTCAGCATGGCAGGAGTCCTGGCAGGCTTTTCTATCCCGACTCTTTATGCCGCCTGGAGCCTTTTGGGGAAACACATGCGCCAGGACTACAGCGCGTTGCCTATTCTCACGTATGCATTCGGCATCGCGATGGTGGTGCTTTTACCATTGCAGTTCAACGAAACCCATCCCTGGCCGATTGCCGAAAACACGTGGCTTTGGTTCGCCGGGTTGGTGGGAGTGTCCACCGTCGGCGGGTTTTTGATCTACATTTTCGGATTGGGGCGATTGTCCGCCGGTGTGGTCACCATTATCGCTATGTCGGAAATCGTTTTCTCCGCCATACTGGCCTATGTCTTTTTGGGGGAAAAATTAACCTTCATAGAAATAATTGGAGCGCTGGTGATCGTTGCCGGAATCGCATTCCTGTTCACTCCCGGCCGCCTGTTCAAAGTGAGCAAATCATATTAGCAGGAGGATTTCATGGGCAAGATTTTTATCCCTGATCAAATACGCATGCGAGCCGATGCGGTGGTTATCGGAGGGGGGATTATCGGTACGGCGACCGCCTATTGGCTCTCGAAATTGGGACTGAAGACCGTACTCGTCGAATCCAGAGAAGGTCTTTCCACTTTTACGACCGCGGCGTCTGCCGAGTGTTTTCGAGCTCAATTCACCGAGCCTGAATTGGCCGCCATTGCGATCGAGTCAATCGCGATTTTTGAAAATTTCGCCGAGTTCGCCGGAGTGAGAGATTGTTCGATCAATATCCGCCAGCATGGGTATCTTTTCATTACGGACGAAGAAAAAATGATTCCGGATCTCAAGGCCGCGGTGGAGCAGCAGCATAAGAACGGTGTGGGCGACACGGTATTTCTCACGGGGGGGGAGGTCGTCAAAAAATTTCCCTTCATTTCACATGCGGTGGTCGGAGCGACATTCCGACAAAAAGACGGATGGCTCTCATGCCACGAATTGACCCAAGGTTTCGCCAAAGCCTCAACGGCAGACTTTCTGATCAAGACCCGCGCCATCGGTATCCAAACGGACAGTCAGGGGGTCAAGGCGGTTGAAACGGACCGTGGCCTGATCGAAACCCGCGTGGTTGTCAATGCGGCCGGACCCTTTGCGGGTGTCATCGGCAGAATGGTCGGTCTGGACCTGCCACTCGAGTTGGTGCGGCGACAAAAGGCCTATATACGCACCCCAAAAGCTCCGAAGGACGCACCTTTTACCGTTGATCTTGTGAACGGTTCCTATTGGCGGCCTGAGGCGGGTGGTGGTCTCCTGGGGTGGGTCGACCCGGATGAGCCGCCGACTCCTCCTTTGGAAAATCCAAAAGGGGACTATGAGTTTCCTCTTTTCTGCCTTGAGCATTGTTCCAGGTTGTCGCCATTTTGGGCAGAAGTCGCCGAAAAGCTGAAAAAAAACGATATCAACATTTCTGCCGGACAATACGTCTATACTCCGGATAGCCAACCGATTATCGGCCCCGTTGAGGGCGTAAAGGGGTTTTATCTCAACTGTGGCTATTGGATGGGTGTTATGGTCTCGCCGGCGACGGGCCGTATATGCGCCGAACTTGCTGCCGGACAGATGGATAACAAGAACAACCCGTTCCGGTTAGGGCGCTTTGCGGAGCCTGCTGCTAAAAAGAGCTCCAGCTTCTTAAGCGGTCATTAACCGGGGAGTGAAAAGCAATCCGTTCACGAGCTGCGTTTACGGATGTTCTTTTGGGCGATCGGCGGCGGCCTGCTATAGTCTGGCGATGCTCTCGGCCAGGGATGGGTCCCGCAGCAGCTTTTTGGCGAAGTTCAGATACTTCGACGTGATGCCGCGCACGGCGAGCTGCAGTGCGTACGGTTTGACGGGCTTTTCCAAGAGGTAGGTCACGTTCGACGCCAGGCACATGTCCACCACGTCTTCGCTGGCCTTGCCGCTGATCATGATGGCGTCCTCGTGCACCGAGGGAAATTTGATTTCAATCGAGTCGAGGAAGGAAAACCCGTTCATGCCCTGCAGGAATACGTCGACTACGAAGATGGCGACCCCCGTGTCGCGTTTCAGGCAATAGTCGACGGCCTCTTCCGCTTTCGAGAAGCAGACCACTTCGCCCCAGCTGTAGAAGGTTTCGATCAGTTCCTTGAGCACTTGGCTGATACCCGGGTCATCGTCGAGCACAATCACATCCAGGCCATCTGACATCGTTGTGCCTCCCTTCTCAACCGCCTCAATTCAGATCGTACTTCTTATCGATGAGATTGTACTTCTCCAGCTTCCGGTAGATCGTCGATGGGTTGATGCCCAGAATCTTGGCCGCCTTGGGTCGGTTGCCGCTCGTCACCTCCAGGACCCGCTCGATGTGGCGCCGCTCAAGTTCTTCCAGGCTGAGCAGCTCCATGGTCCGGCGGCGTTCGGGCCCCTCGTAGGGCAGAAACATGCGGGCCGCCGCAAGGGAGAGGTGCTTTCCCTTTTCGAGCAGCACTGAGGCCGCGATCATGTTTTCGAGCTCGCGCACGTTGCCTGGGAACACGTACCCGAGCAGGCGCTCTCCCAGCTCCGGGCCGATGTCGACGATTTTCTTGCGGTTGGACTTGGCATGAATCCGTAGAAAATGCCTGGCGAGCGGCAGAATGTCTCCTTTCCGCTCCCGCAGGGGCGGGATTTTGATGTTGTACGTGTTGATGCGGTAGAACAGGTCGGCGCGAAAGCGGCCGTTAAGGATTTCTTCGCCGATGTCACGGTTGGTGGCGGCGATGATGCGCACGTCCACGCTGCGTCTTTCGGTGCTGCCCAGCCGGTAGAACTCGCGCTCCTCGATGACGCGCAGCAGCTTGGCCTGCAGAGTGGGGTCCAGCTCCGTGATCTCGTCCAGGAACAGCGTCCCGCCGTTGGCGGCTTCGAAGAACCCGCGGCGGTCGGTGCCGGCATCGGTGTAAGCCCCTTTGGCGTGCCCGAAGAACTCGTCTTCGAAGAGGGTCTTGCTGAAGGATGCCATGTTGACGGCGCAAAACGGCGCCCCGGCCCGGTGGCTGAGCTGGTGGATCACCCGGGCCAGCATTTCCTTGCCGGTGCCGGACTCCCCGTTGATAACGACACTGTAGTCGGTGCCGGCGACCGCTTCCACCTGGTGAAAGATGAGTGCCATTGCCTCGTCGGCGGCGATGATGGAGGCGAACGCCTCCGGGTGCTTCAAATTCGCGAACAGTTTGGTGTGTCCCAGGCGGACCAGTTCGTCCCGGAAGCGGTGCTTTTCAAGGTTGCTCTGCACCAGGGTCACGAGCTTGTCGCTGTTGATCGGCTTGACCAGATAGTCTCTGGCGCCGATGCTCATGGCCTTCACCGCCGTGGGGACGTCGTCGATGGCGCTGACGATGAAGCAGTCCACGTCGGGAAACTCGTCCTGGATCTGCTGCAGGACCTCCATTCCACCCTGTTGCGGCATCATGAGGTCCAGAAGAACGAGTTGAAATCGGGCGCTGCGGAGCAAATCGAGCACCCGGCGGCTGTCGGAGAGCAAGGCCGGATCGGGCAGGCCCGCGCTGATCAGCGTGGCCCGGATGCTGAGCAGGAGCCCCTCATCGTCGTCCACGACCAGGATAGGCGTATTTTGGGCTGGGATGGATTCCATAGGCGCGAAGACGAAAAATCACCTCGTTGGCAACCTCGGCCGGACTGCCGGCCTTCGGAGCGAATTGGCCGCCGGTCCTGAGAGTCAACGGACTCTTTCATCCCGGCGCTTTTCTACTATCTTAGATTGAAACCTAAAAACAGTCAAGCATGGGCGCGTGCAAAATCGTTAAATTTATTAAATATATAAATTAGTTATACCTAAATTGAGCAATTCTGTCGATTCACCTACAGACCCCAGCGGGCCCTTTGCGCAAAAACTAAAATACGTATCGCTCAACTCAGGTTATAACAAAATTGGTGTCGTAGAAACGCGGGCAGGACACCACTTTTTTCGGAAGCGGTGTCAGGCGAGCAGACGGTCGATGGTCTGCTCGACGCTCTCCTGCCACGGCTTGAGGGTGATGTCGAAGCCGGCTTGAATGCGGCTGCAATCCAGCACCGAGAATGCCGGACGGCGGGCGGGGGTGGGGAACTCGCGAGTGGTGATCGGCACCACGCGGTAGGCGTCGATGTGTCGCCGGGCCGTTAGCGTCTGGAGGATGTGGCGGGCGAATCCGAACCAGGAGGTGATGCCGCGGCCGCAGTAATGGTAGGTCCCCCAGGGGATCTCGCCGCCGGAGCGCAGCCGTCCGGCGATCGCCAGGAGGGCCTCGGCGAAATCTGCCGCGCAGGTGGGAGAGCCGACCTGGTCATCGACGATGCGCAGCTCTTTTCCCTCCGCGGCCAGCCGCAGGATTGTCCGGACGAAATTGCTGCCATACGGGCTGTAGAGCCATGCCGTGCGGACGATGAGGTGCTCGCGCAGTGTGCCGCGCACCGCCGCTTCGCCCTCGGCTTTGCTGCGGCCGTAAACGCCCAGCGGAGCAACGGGGTCGTCCTCGACGTAGGGGGTTTGCTTGCACCCGTCGAACACGTAGTCGGTCGACACCTGGACAAGAGGGATGCCCGCCCGGCTGCAGAGCCGGGCGAGGTGCGCCGGAGCCGCGGCGTTCACGGCGAACGCCAGATCGCTTTCGGTCTCGGCCCGGTCCACCAGGGTGTAGGCGGCGGCGTTGATGACCGCGGCCGGCCGAGCCGCGGCGAAGACCTCCTCGACCCGGGCGGAATTCGTCAGGTCCATCTCCGCCAGGAGCGGGGCGGTGACGTCAACGCCGCAGGCGGGCGCCTGCCGGACCAGTTCGGTTCCCAGTTGGCCCTCGACTCCGGTGACCAGGATGTTCATGATCGGATCTCACTTTTCTTTAGGGGAAGGCTGCCGCCGGGCTGAAAAATCGGCTTGGCCTCAAGCCTCTGGCTCCAGGCGCCCGGCCGTGTCACTGTCGCTTTCAGCGGATAGCCTCGCGCGCTTCAACGCTCTTCTTCCAGCTGCTTGTCCTGGTATTCGTCGTGGATGGTCTTGAGCATGTCCGTCAGCTCGGCGCGTGTCATGATCCCCTTGGCCACGAGCAGTCGGGCGAGGGCCTCCAGGCGCACCGTGGTGGTGAGCAGCAGCTTCTCCAGCGCCTCGGTGCGCTCGACCGGGGAAAGCGCATCCTCCCGCGTCGACGGGTCTTGGTCGCGCCGGTCCCGGCCGCAGCGGCGTTCCGGTCCGCCGTAGGGGGCTTTGATCCAGCGCCGGTTCAAGCCGGAGCGTCTCTCGGTGACGGAGGGTTCGGATGTGAAAATGTGTTTGAATGTCATCGCGTTGAAGCCATTCTCCGGGAGTGGGATGGTCAGTTCACACCAGTTTATTACAAATCGTTCGGGAGGTCAAAAAAAAATGCCGGACGGCGGCTCTTACGAAATGGCCGGGCTAGTAGAGTTCGAACCGGGCCAGGCGGCCGTCGAGGCCGCCATTTTTCAGGGGCCGCTTCCAGGACGGCTTCAGACCGATAAACTTGAGCATCTCGCGGTTGCCGAAATAGACGTAGGCCGTCGAGCCCTGGCAGTGCCGCTTCAGAAAATCCCCGAATTCACGGTAGAAATCCCGCAGGTCCGCGTCGCCCGTGAGGCGAATGCCGTAGGGCGGGTTGCACACGATCACCCGTTGGCCGAGTTCCTCTATGCGGCGAAAATCGCACCGGTCCACACGCACGCGTTCGCCGTGGGGCAGGCGGCGGTTGTTGGCCCGGCACGCGGCCACCGCTTCGGCCGCGATGTCGCTGCCGGCGATCAACCCATCCGGAAGCGGCCGGATACGGCGGTCTTCGGATTCCCTCACCGAACGCCACAGACGCGGATCGTAATCCGGCAGACGTTCGAATCCGAACTTTTGGCGCAGGCAGCCGGCCGGTATGCGGCAATAGTGCATCAGGGCTTCTGACAGCAGGGTCCCGGAGCCGCACATGGGGTCGTAGAGCGGCTGGGCCCCGTCCCACTCGGTCCAGCGCAGGATGGCCGCCGCCACGGTCTCCTGCATGGGGGCCTGCCCGCCTTCCTGGCGGTAGCCGCGCCGGTGCAGCGAACCGCCGGAGGTGTCGATGCTGATGACGGCGTGGTTGTTGTCGATGAACAGGTTGATCCACACGTCCGGGTCGATGCGCTCGACATTCGGCCGCCGGCCGCAGTCCTCCCGGAAGAAGTCCACAATGGCGTCCTTCAGGCACAGGGCGGCATACTGCGAGTGGCGCAGCGTGCTGTTGGATAGATTGGCGAAGACGGCCAGGGTGTGGTCGACGCCGAAGAAATCCTTCCAGTCGATGCCCTTGGCCTTGCGGTAAAGATAGTCCGTGGTGTGGCAGGAAAAGGCGGCGATGGGGGCCAGCACGCGGGTGATCAGCCGGGATCGGTAGTTGACGCGGTAGAGAGCGGCTTGGTCCGCCTCGAAATAAAGCCCGCGGTAGGACGGGCGGATGTCGGCGGCCCCCAGCGCTTCGAGCTCGTCTGCACCCAACTCCTCCAGGCCTTCGGCGATCTGGGCAAAATAGCGCCGGTGGTGCTGATAGGCGTACATGATGGATCCTTCCAAAGGGTCTTTGCGCCTGGAGAATACAGGAGGCAACGGTTCAACGCAAGCGGCCCATTCGCCGATGTCGTCGGAGGGCCGGTGCGGATACGCTGCCGGCGCACCTTTCCGGCGTTGACAACGCGTGGATCATAGGGCATCCTGAACCGCATGACGAGGGTGCTGCACCAGTTCTTCGGCTTCAAGGACAATCCCTTCAAGCTCGCCCCGGACCCCGCCTACCTCTTCCTCGGCCGGCATTGCGAAGAAGCGCTCGCGCACCTGCGTTACGCCGTCACCGAGGGCGAGGGGTTCACTGCCATTACGGGCGAGCGGGGCATCGGCAAGACGACTATCTGCCAGGCGTTCCTGGACAGCCTGGGGGAGGGGGCGGCGGCCGCGTTCATCTCAGGCCCGGTCTCGAGCCCCGGGGACCTGCTGCGTCGGATCAATACCGCGCTCGGGATCCCAAACGCGGCCGACACCCTGAAGGGATTGATCGATCCGCTGAACGACTTTCTCATGCGTCAGAAGCTGGCGGGCAAGAAAGTGGTTGTGCTCATCGACGATGCCCAGAGACTGGGTTTGGATGTGCTGGAGCAGATCCGGCTGATCTCGAACCTCGAGACGACGCGCGAGAAACTGATCCAGATCGTGCTCGTCGGCGAGCCCGGGCTGATGACCCGGCTCAACTCCCACGAACTGCGGCAGATGGGGCAGCGCGTGTCGGTCCGCTACGAGATAGGCCGCCTGTCCTTGGACGAGACGGCCGCCTACATCCAGCACCGCCTGAGCCTCGCCTCCAGGGGATCGCCCGTCCGGTTCGAACCCGCCGCGGTGCGCCACGTCTTTCACTATTCCCGGGGAAACCCGCGGTTGATCCACGCGGCCTGCCAGGCCGCTCTCACCGAGGCGTTCGGCGCGCACGAGAAAACGGTCACCGCCGCCAGCGCGCAGGCCGGCGTCATGGGCCTCGCCGCTGCAGAAGGCAAGGCCTCCGGGTTCCGCCGGCATCGCCGGGCTCTGAGCTGGGCGGCGGCCGGCTGCGGAGTGATCGCCATCGCCGCGCTGGCGGTTTTCGAGTTGCAGGGAACAGAGGGGCGGCCGCCATCCGATTTGGTTGCTTCGTATCGAGGGCACCTCGTCGTGCCCGCGGAGCCGGCTGCTGCTCGGCCGGCGCCTGCAACCGCGGAGGCGGCAGGCGCTTCGGCGGGTCCGGATCAGGCGGTCGGGCCGGATTCGGCCGTCCCGCCGCGCGCGCCAGGCGAAGAAGCCGTTTCCGCCGCCGAAGGCTCCGTCCCCCGGATGACCCATTCCGTGCAGGTCGGCGCCTTCCTGGTGCCCGAGAACGCCCGCAAACAGGCGGAACGGCTCAGCGCCAAAGGGTACCCGGCGCGGATTTTGGAAGTGAAGGACTCCCAGGGCCGCAGCTGGTACGCGGTGCGGATCGGCGAATATCCCAGCCGCGCGGCGGCGCAGCGACAGGCGGATGAATTCACCCGGCGCGAGCAGGCCCCGAGCGTGGTCCGGCCGATCGGCGTATTTTAGCCTCGCGAGTGTTTTACACCTTCGCCCGCGGCCGCCACGCGGCGTGTCGCGACGGGCTAACGAAAGGAGTTTCCGAACACGCCGGCGTGCACCTGGGAGTAGGGCAACTCAGCGCCCGGGCGGGGGGGCTTGGTTTCAGCCGGGTAGCCGATCGCCACCATGGCTTCCACCATCATCCCCGGCGGCAGCCCCAAAAGCTCCGCCATGTATCCCTGCGCCGTTTGCGCCTGATCGTGCATCCGCTCCCGGATCTGGATCCAGCAACTGCCCAGGCCCAGCGACTCGGCCGCCAGTTGGATCACGATCGTGGCGATGGAGGCGTCTTCGACCCAGACATCGGACTTCGTCGTGTCGGCGCACACCACGATGCCCAGGGCGGCTCCCTTCAAGAAGGAGGACCCGTGCGATTTGGCCCGGGAAAGCCTTTCCAGCATGCCCCGGTCGCTGACCACGACGAAATGCCATGGGCTGCCCCCCCGCGAGGAAGGGGAGCGCAGGGCGGCCTCCACCAGCAAATCCACTTTTTCCTTTTCAACCGCTGCGGCTTGAAATTGGCGGATGCTGCGGCGCGTTCGAATCAGTGACATGAACATGGTTGGCATCATCTTTTTCTCCCTTCATTTTTCAAGACCCTGATGGAGTTCCCGCTGCAGTCGGGCAACATCGTCGAAATTATCCTTGAGCGCTTGATAGAGCTTGATGTGAAGCGGGTATACCCGGTCATAGACGGCCGCATCCGCGCGGTTCGGCGAGCAGGACTTCCCCGGCTTTGCATAATCCGCGAGCGCTTCCAGTCCGTTGCCCTTTCCCGCGGCCAGCATGGCCCAGAATGCGGCCCCGCGGCAGGATGTTTCACCCCAGCGCGGGACCACCACGTCCCGGTTCAGCGCGTCCGTTACGACCTGCAGCCAGAAGTCCGATTGAGTGAAACCGCCGGATGCGGTGATCTGCCGGATCTCGACACCCACTTCGGTGAGAATCTCCTGCAGGTTCTTCAAACGGAAGGCAATGCCTTCCACCAGGGCCCGGCACAGGTGCGTCAGCCCATGCTCCAGGCCCAATCCGAAAAACAAGGCGCGCGCATTCAGGTTGTAGTTGGGGCTGCGCTCGCCGGCAAAGAACGGCAGGCAGATCACGCCGCCGGCACCGGCGCTGCACTGAGCGGCGAGGGAAAGCACATCCTCGAATGAAAGCCGGGCCTCGGCCGGGCCACGGGGGTGAGCCTGGTTCAGGCAGTCCCGCAGCCAGGACAAGGCCACCCCGCCGTTGTGGATGGCGCCGCCCACCAGCCAGTGCGTCTCGTCGATCGCATAGCACCAGCTGCGGGCCTGCCGGTCGAGGACCGGCTGCGGGCATATCACGCGCAACGCCCCGCTGGTTCCCACCATGCAGGTCGCCTGCCCGGGGAAAACGGCGCCGGCCCCCAGGCTCGAGTTGACGGCGTCCGAGGAACCCAGCACGACCGGCACATCGCTGCGCAGACCCAACTGGCGGGCCATTTCAGCATCCAGGCCGGGGCGAACCGAAAGGGGAGGGGCGACAGGAGAGAGCTGGTCTTCCCGGATTCCAGCCGTATCGAGGCACAACGGGTCCCAGCGGAGGGTGCGCGTGTTCATCAGGCCGGAGCCCGCGGCGATGGAATAATCCGCCGCGTAGTCGCCGGTCAGGCGGGCGAACACGTACTCCTTGGCCGAGACGTAGCGCGCGGTGCGTTCGAACACCTCGGGCCGGTGTTTGCGCAGCCAGATGATCTTGTAGAGGGGGTACATGCCGTGGGCCGGGCAGCCGGTCAGCCGATACAGCTGCGAGGCGATGGGACGGCCGCGCATGGCCGCAGCCTGCATCGCCGCCCGCCCGTCGGCCCAGGTGATGACGCCGGTCAGGGGCGCACCGTGTCGGTCCAGTGCCAGCAGGCTGTGAAGAGCGCCGCCGATGCTCATGCCGGCGCAGCCGGCGGGGTCGACGCCGGCCCGGCTCACGGCCTGGCGCGCGGAGCCGATCGCCGCCTGCAGCAGGTCCTGCGGGTCCTGTTCCTGCCAGCGGTCCTGGGCGGCGGCGCCGGGATACTCGCCGGCCCCGAAGCCGAGGACATCGGCCCGTTCATCCACGACGATGCTCTTGCAGCTGCCCGTGCCCAGGTCGATGCCGAGAAACCACGGGGAATTTTTCATGCCGGCGTGAAGATCGCTCATAGGTCAGGCCTCGGGGTGCCTCGGTTGCAGGCGGTGCAGGATTTCCCCGGCCGGGTCCACGCAGAGGATTCCCTGGTCTTCCTTGTGCATGTAGTCCGCCAGGTGGATGCGGCGGGGGTCCATGTAGCCGACGTTGATCCGGCGGCAGACCGCTTCCGGGATGGCGGTCGCCAGCACCAGGTCGACGTCCGGCCGCTCCACGCCGTCCTCATAGGAGCCGGTGCCGCGAACGTGCGTCAGGTGGGCCAGCACCCCTCGCGGTACCTCCTTGAGCCGATCCATGTGGGCCAGAAGATAGTCGCGGATATGGTATCCGGTCGACTCGATGTAACGCCCCCACGTCCGTGACACGTCGCGGATATGCGGGGCATATAGGATGAGCCTGCCCCTGGGGGGCCACGACCTGTTCGAGCTTGTACATCACCTTGCCCGCCGTCCAGATTTCGTCGTACATCGCGGGCGCCGCACCCAGGACGACTTTGAACGGCGTGGGCTTGGTCACAATGTGGATGCGGGCGGACAGGTCCGCCGCCCGGGACCAGGCCTCGTGCACATCCCCCGCGTACAGCCCGCACAGGCCCGTCCCGTGGTGGACCACCATGGCCAGCGCGTGGACGGGTACGGTCACCATCGCCAGCGCCCGGTCGATCAGCCGGCGCACCGGCGTGTCCTTGATCCCGATGATTTTCTTGCAGGTGATGACCGCCGCGAGCCAGTGGAAGAAATGCAGGAACTCGCCGCCCGAAATGCCCGGGAAGAGATACTTGGCCCCGCCCGAGAAACCTACGACTTCGTGGGGAAAGACCGGGCCGACGATGAGGATCTGGTCATAGTCGAAGATTTTCCGGTTGATCTCGATCGGGACCTCTTCGCTCAAGATTCCGGCCGAGACGGTTTCGACGTCTCGCATGCTGAGCGTGCCGATGCGCCGCAGGGTGTCCGGCCGCTCCCAGGCGTGATTGAAGAAGCTGGAGCGGGGCAAATCCCGCCCCGGGTCGGTGATGCCGTAAAGGGCCAGGATGGCCTCCGGGGACATGGGCGTGTGCGTCCCCAGGGCGACCATGAAGTCGAGCCGTGCGCAGCGCTCACCGATCGTCCGGCGGATGGCCCGGATCATCATCGGCAGCGGGCAGGTGCGGGTGGTATCCGGTGTCAGCACGAGCACCCGCTTGTTTTCGAACCGCCGGGCGGGTGTGCCCTGCTCGATGATCGCCACCACCTCCTCTTCGTTCAGCACGGTCTCCGGGCTGCCTCTGCCCATGGTCATGGATGGGTCCTTTTGCGGAGCGCCTTTCATTTTTCCCAGACACCTATTCACTCATCCACTGCGTGTGGAAAAATTCGCCGCGCGGCCGGTCGACCCGTTCATAGGTGTGGGCGCCGAAGTAATCCCGCTGGGCCTGGATGAGGTTGGCGGGCAGGCGGGCGCTGCGGTATCCGTCGTAGAAGGCGAGCGCGGCTGAGATGGCGGGGACCGGGATGCCCAAGCGCACCGCCTCGATCACCACCCGGCGCCAGGAACCCTGGCACGTGCGGATGATGCGGTTGAAATAATCGTCCAGCAGAAGATTCGGCAGAGCGGGGTTGCGGGCGAAAGCATCCGTGATTTTTTCCAGGAAGGCACTGCGGATGATGCAGCCCGCGCGCCACAACAGGGCGATCCTCCCGAAGTCCAGGTTCCAGTGGTATTCCCGGGCGGCTTCGCGCATCAGCATGAAGCCCTGGGCATAGGAGACCAGCTTGGAGGCCAGCAGTGCCTTGCCAAGGTCGGTCACCAGCGCTTTCGGGGTTCCTTTATACTTCGTCCGGGGACCGGATAGGGCCGAGGAGGCCGCCACGCGCTCGTCCTTGAGGGCCGACAGGCAGCGGGCGTAGACCGCCTCGCTGATGAGGGTCACGGGCACCCCCAAGTCCAGGGAATTGATCCCGGTCCATTTGCCGGTGCCTTTCTGGCCGGCGCTGTCGAGGATTTTCTCCACCAGCGGCTTACCGTCGGCGTCCGGGCAGGCCATGATGTCGCGCGTGATCTCGATCAGGTAGCTCTGCAGGTCGCCCGCGTTCCAGCGGCCGAAACTCCGGTGCATCTCGGCATGCGTCAACGCCAGGCCGCCCCGCATCAGGTGGTAGGCCTCGGCGATGATCTGCATGTCCCCGTATTCGATGCCGTTGTGGACCATCTTGACGTAGTGGCCGGCGCCGTCCTCGCCCACCCACTCGCAGCACGGCGATCCGTCGGGGGTTTTGGCGGCGATGGCCTGAAACAGGTCCTTCAGCAGGGGCCAGGCCTTGGGGCTGCCGCCCGGCATGATGGACGGGCCCCGGCGGGCCCCCTCCTCGCCGCCGGAGATCCCGGTGCCGATAAAGAGCAGCCCCTTGTCTTCCATCTGTCTCGTGCGCCGGCGGGTGTCGGTGAACTGGGAGTTGCCGCCGTCGATGATGACATCACCGGGGGCGAGGTGCGGCAGGAGCAGCGCGATGAAATCGTCCACGGGCGTGCCGGCCTTCACCATCAGCATCACCCGGCGCGGCCGCTTCAGTTGCGCCATCAGCTCTTCCAGCGAGTGGGCGCCGATCACACGGCCGCCCCGGGCGGGCCCGGCCAGGAACTCGTCGACTTTGGATACCGTCCGGTTGTAAGCCGCCACGGTGTAACCGTGGTCGCTCATGTTCAGGATCAGGTTCTGGCCCATCACGGCCAGCCCGATTACGGCGATGTCCGCCCGTGGTTCGTGTTCCATGCCCATTTTTCATTTGCCTTTCCGCGGGAGTTCAACCTGCCGACGGCGAACTTGGACACTTTAAGACTCGAGGCAGTTTATCAGATTTGGTTAAAAGTGCAATTTCATAAATTTTTCAGCATTAATTTATTGACATATGGCTTGAACTATGCGTTAGATTCTGCAACAAAGTGTGCAAAAAATAATATTTGCAACCTAATGTTTAACCGCAGCGAGAGGAGGGAAATAACATGAGACGTTCGATGATGATTCCCAGGGTCGTTTTGGTTGCTGCCATGGTGCTGGTGAGCTTCGCCTGGCAGGGCGCCTCCGCCCAATCCAAACGGCTGGCGTTCACTCTGGATGCTCCCCCCTATCGGCAGTTGGAGGCCCAGGCCATCGCGGAGCAGTTGAAAAAGATCGGTATTCAGGCCGAGGCGAGAATTTGGGAAAAAATCGTTTTGCGGGACCAGGTTCAATCGGGGGAAAGGAACGCCTATCTCACCGATTGGGGCAGCGCCTATTTTGATCCTTTTGATCTTGGCGAGCCCAAACTCACAACCGGCGGGCGGGGCAACTTCTCCTTCTATGCGAACCCCAAAGTCGACGAGTGGCTGAAAATGGCCTCGAACTCGGCCGATAACGCCGCCAGGAAAGAGGCCTACTTCAACGTTCAGAAGACGGTGTTCAATGACGCCCCCTGGATTTTCGGGTATTGCCTTCAGAATATCGAAGCCGCTTCCGCCGACGTGGAGAACTGGAGTCCTGCCATGGACAACCGCGTCAATCTCCACGACGTGGGACTCAAGAAGGGCGACACCCTCATTGTGGGCATGAATGTCAACGCCTTTGTCACCCTTGATCCGGCGATGCACCGCGACCGCGACACCGAAACCGTTATCCGCAATATGTTCGATGGACTCGTGACCCGCACGCACGGGGCGGATGTCGTGCCGGAGTTGGCGGAAAGCTGGGAGGAAGTAAATCCCACGACCTTTGTCTTCACCCTGCGCCCCAATGTGAAGTTCCATAACGGGGATCCGCTGACAGCCGATGATGTTGTTTTCACGTTCGAGCGCGTCCTGACCGCCGGAGGGGTGGGTGGACAGTCAAGCCCGCGAAAGGGCCTTCTGGGGCCGCTTCAGAAAGTTGAAAAGATGAGTGACCTGAAGGTCAAATTCGAGCTTGCCAACCCCTTCCCGCCCTTTTTGCAGGCGCTGGTGCACTTTCAGATCGTGCCCCGGAAGTACATCAAAGAAGTGGGCGACAAGGCCTTCGCCGAAAAACCGATCGGCACGGGGCCCTTCAAATTCGTGAAAGGCAAGCTTGACTCGGAAGTGGTGATGGAACGCTTTGACGGATACTACGGCGGCTCACCCAAGCTGCCCCCCGTCGGCCTGGCCAAGGTTAAAAAGGCTGTTTTCAGGACCATGCCCGAACCCTCCACCCGGGTCGCCGCCCTGCTGGCAGGCGAGGTGAACATTATCCAGGCCATCCCGACCGATCTCGTGGAAAAGCTCAAAAAGAGCAAGCGCGTCCAGTTGAAGACCGTCGAAGGTACCCGGTCCTACCAGATCGAGCTGAACGACAAGAAGCCTCCTTTTGACGACGTGCGGGTCCGGCGGGCGGTCAACATGGCCGTGAACTGGGACAAGATCCTGAAGAATATCTACCTGGGGTACGCGACGCGGCTTCCGACCTGCTTTCTTCCCAGCGGATTCGGATACGACCCGAACCTCAAACCCTATCCGTATAGTCCTGAAAAGGCCAAGGCCCTGCTCAAGGAGGCCGGGTACGAAACCAAGTAAGTCCTGAATTGAGCGATTCTGTCGATTCACCTCCAGGCCCACTGGGGTCTGCCGTGCGCAGGGGCCGCCGCAAAAAACACCCAGGCTTCGACAACGCCCCCGGGGCTTCGGCAACCCCCTCGCAGGCAGCAGCGAAAGTCACTGTCGTGGGGCGCTGTTTTCCGGGGCTTTCTTCAGACTATCTGAGCGGCCCTGCTGCCGTTGCGACGGCCGGGGAAAAGATTGCGGCGGCCCCTGCGCACGGCAGACCCCAGCGGGCCCTTTGCGCAAAAACCAAAATACGTATCGCTCAACTCAGGCAAGAGGACATACCTCCATGAGGCTTGTGCGCATCATTGAAAGGCTTCTGGCGGCTATCCCGGTGGTAGTGGGGGTGCTGATCATCGTCTTCTTTTTTATGCGCCTGCTGCCGGGAGACCCGGTTGAGATCATGCTGGGGGACAGCGCCGCAAGCCGGGTGGAAGTGGAATCGTTGCGCAGTGAACTGCATCTTGACAAGCCCTTGTATCAGCAGTTGTGGCTTTTCGTCAGCGGAGTCGTCCGGGGCGATCTGGGAAACTCCCTGGACAAACGCAAACCGGTGGCGACTCTGCTGGCGGAAACGCTGCCTCCCACCATCGAGCTGACCCTTGCCATTTTCCTCGTGGCGATCCTCATCGCTCTGCCGGTGGGAGTGTTGACAGCCCTCAGGCCGGGTTCATGGATGGACCGCGTGACCATGACGGGGGCCCTCCTGGGAATCAGCATGCCCAATTTTTGGTTCGGACTGATTCTTATTTTATTTTTCAGCGTGCAACTGGGTTGGTTCCCCACGTCGGGCCAGATCGATGCCACGCTCGAGCTGACCCGGGTGACGGGGTTCATGACGATCGATGCGCTCCTCTCAGGCAACTGGGCGGCCCTCAAGGATGTACTGTTCCATCTCTTTCTCCCCGCCACGACCCTGGGGGTGGCCTTCGCCGCGATCATGGCGAGGGTCATCCGGTCCTCGATGCTGGAAACCATGCGTATGGAATATGTGGTCGCCGCCAGGGCCAAGGGGGTTTCCGAACCGATGGTGGTGATCCGGCATGCCTTGCGCAACGCACTGATCCCGGTCGTGACGGTCGCGGGTCTGGAGGTGGGCATGCTGCTCGGCGGCAACATGATCGTCGAGACGATCTTTTCCTGGCCCGGACTCGGGCGCCTGGTGGTGAGTTCTATTTTTGCCAGGGACTACGTGGTGGTTCAATGCGCCGTCATGCTGTACGCGCTCATTTATGTGGCCGCCAACCTGGGGGTGGATTTGCTTTACACATTCTTGAACCCGAAGATCGAGCTTTAATAAGGGTATTGAAAAACAAGCGTCGGGCCGTCAACGAAGCCGACTATGAGCTGGAGGCTCGGAGGCTGGAACGATAGGAGGCTAAGAAAAGAGATAAAAGGTTTTACTTCAAGCTTCCCAGCTTCCCAGCCTTACAGCTTCAGGCATACAAAACATTTACAAAAGCCGCACAACGCAGGATCACGACGCGAGGCGCCGTTTTTCAACACCCTGATAGGTTGAACCCATGTCCCATCTCACGGAAACCTTGACGCTTCACGCCCTTCTGACCGCGCGGAGTGCCTTTGGCGTGTGGCAGGGGCTGCGCCAGAATCCGTCCGCCGTGCTGGCAGCCCTGGTGGTGGGCGTTTACATCGTAATCGCCATTTTCGGGTCCGTGATTGCACCGTATCCACCCAATGAAACCGCACTCGCCGATCGCCTGCAGGAACCGAGCACGGGGCATTGGTTGGGAACGGACGGGCTCGGCCGCGACATTCTATCCCGTTGCATCTTCGGAGCGCGGGTGAGCATTCTGATCGGGTTTCTCTCCGTTACGATCTGTGTGTTTTTCGGTGTGAGCATGGGCCTGATTGCGGGGTATTACCGGGGACGCCTGGATTCGGTCTTCTCCCGCATGAGTGAAATCCTCATGGCCTTCCCTTACCTCATTTCAGCCATAGCGATGATGGCCTTCCTGGGACCGGGTTTCTTCAACCTGATCTGGGCCCTGGCGCTGCGAGGCTGGGTTGAATTCTTTCGGCTGGCGCGCGGCGACACGCTCTCGCAGCAGACCCGCGAATACGTGGACGCTGCAAGGTCCCTGGGGCAGCCGGGGTGGCAGATCATGCTCAGTGAGATTCTGCCCAATATCATGCCGTCCATCATCGTTCTGGCAACCCTTCGGGTGGGTTTCATGATCGTGCTGGAGGCCTCTCTGTCTTTTCTGGGCGTGGGGATTCCGCCCAGCATCCCCGCGTGGGGGTCGATGATCAGCGAAGGCAGGGGGCTTTTATTCACGGCCTGGTGGGTGAGCACGCTTCCCGGACTTATTCTGATGGCCCTGGTGCTGGCGACCAACCTCCTGGGTGAGGGACTCCGGGAGGTGTTGGATCCGAGGCTCAAGGTGCAGACATGAATGCCCCGGTGCTGGGAATTGAAAACCTGACGGTGGAATTCCCCACCAAACGAGGGGTGATCCGGGCCGTCAACCACGTGAGCCTTACGCTGCATCAGGGTGAGAAGCTGGGCCTGGTCGGCGAATCCGGGAGCGGGAAATCCGTGACCCTGCTGACGTTGCTTCGGCTCACACCGCATCCCGGGCGCGTCACCTCGGGCGTGCTCCGGTATGACGGCCGTGACCTTCTCAGGCTTGCGCCCAACCAAATGCGCGCGCTCCGGGGCAAGGATCTGGCCATGATTTTCCAGGATCCCATGACCAGCCTGAATCCGGTTTACAAAGTCGGCGAGCAGATCCAGGAAAGTCTGAAGGCGCATAACCTGTTTGCCGGTGCTTCTTCGCGCTCGTTATGGAAGCGCAGTCAGCGGGCAGCCGAGCGTAAGCGCATTTACGAGCTCATGGCCGAGGTCGGCATCCCATCGCCTGAAGAGCGGTATGAGGCCTACCCGCATGAGTTCTCGGGCGGCATGCAGCAGCGGGCCGTCATCGCCATCGCCTTGTCCTGCAACCCGCATGTGCTTTTGGCCGATGAACCCACCACCGCCCTGGACGTAACCGTGCAGGCCCAGATCATGAATCTGCTGGATCGTATCAACAACGAGAAAGGGACGGCCGTTATCCTGGTGACGCACGATCTTTCGTTGGCGGCGGAGTTCTGTGATCGTATTGCGGTGATGTATGCCGGAAAAGTGGTGGAGCTGGGAAGTGTGGTGCAGGTGACCGCTGAGCCCAAACATCCATACACGGTAGGGCTGATCAACGCCTTGCCCCTGATGCGCTGGGGTAAGAGCAAACCCCTGGAGCCCATTCCCGGGGAGGTGGACCTAGCCCACCTTCCCCCGGGCTGCGCTTTTACGGACCGGTGTGCGCGGGCCATGGAGCGCTGCAGAGACCAGGTCCCGGAAAAGACGGTTATGGATTCCGGCCGGGAGGTATGCTGTCATCTCTTTTCCGGGGGCCAATGATGGCGCTGCTTTCCTTCGAGAACGTCACCAAGCACTTTCTGCTCCCGAGCAGTCTTCTAAGTCGGGTGCTGGCCGGCCGGAAGGATCGGCTGGTTCACGCCGTCAACGGCGTGACGCTGGAGCTCGATGAGAATGAAACGCTGGGGCTGGTGGGAGAATCGGGCAGCGGGAAATCCACCCTGGGAAGAGTAGCGATCCGGCTGCTGAAGCCTTCATCGGGCAAGGTTTTGTTCCAGGGGGAGGATATCAGCACGCTCGAAGGCCGTCGGCTCCGAAAGATCCGGCGGGAGATGCAAGTCATTTTTCAGAATCCCTACTCCAGTCTCAACCCGCGTAAAACCATCCGGCAGATTGTGGGGGCGGCCTTGAAGGTGCGAGGAATTCGGGATCTGAGGCAACAGGAAGAAGAAGTCACGCAACTGCTCCGGAGGGTGTCGCTGCCTGAAAGATTCATCGATGCCTATCCTCACCAGCTCTCCGGCGGCCAGCGGCAGCGGATCAGCATTATCAGGGCCGTGGCGGTCCAACCCAAACTGATCGTGGCCGATGAACCCGTCAGCGCCCTCGATGTCAGCGTTCAGGCCCAGATTATCCGGCTCCTGGAGGATCTGAAGAAGGAATTTCGCCTCACTTATCTTTTCATCGCCCATGATCTGCGGGTGGTTTATCACATCTCGGATCGTGTCGCCGTGATGTATCTGGGCCGACTCGCCGAAGTGGCCGAGACCGAGGAATTGTACAAAGCGCCGATGCACCCCTATACGCGGGCGCTGCTGGCGGCCATCCCTAAGCTTGAGCGGACAGGGACGCGAGAGCGCTCGGTGCTCAAGGGAACGGTGCCCAGCCCCCTGGAGCCGCCGCGAGGTTGCTTTTTTCATACCCGCTGCCCGGAAAAAATCGGCCCGCAGTGCGAGCAGGCGGCTCCCGGATGGACCCACGTGGGTGCCCGCCATCGGGTGGCCTGCTTCCGTTGCGGGCCGGCCGTGATGAAGGAGGCCTAAGGATGAAATCCGGCAAACCGGTGATCGGCATCACCTGCCATTTGGCCATGCAGCCGGCCCCCGCGGGCAATACCAGGGCATTTCATCGCCTATCGGCTCAATATACCATGGCCATCCTGGCAGCAGGTGGGCTGCCGATACTGCTTGGAACCGCCAAGGATTATGTTCCCCCTCCCCGGGATGTGATTTCCGCCATTGACGGGCTGCTTCTGAGCGGAGGCACCGATTTGCCGGCTGGAAGCTTCAGCGACAACCCAAGGCCGCTCCTGCGCGAAACGGACCCGGGCCGCTATGACTACGAAGTGGAACTGGTCAGGGAAGCCTGGCGTCGTGGCATGCCCATGATCGGCATCTGCCGCGGCCACCAGACGCTCGCGGAAGCCTTGGGGGGTCGATTGATCTTGAACATTATGAAGGACCACCCGCACAGCTTGGACCATTATCAGAAAGAACCACCGGCGTCTCCCAGCCATGAGATTGCCATATCACCGGATACGCGGCTTAAAGAGTGGCTGGGGGACACGGCTCAGGTGAACAGCTTTCACCGCCAGGCGGTGGCTGAGCCGCCGCCTGGATTCACCGTGTCTGCCCGGTCCGGGGACCACTTGATCGAAGCAATCGAAGCGGAGGAACGCTTCGTTCTCGGATTACAATTCCACCCTGAATGGATGTTTCAGAGCCGCCCCGACTTCCTGCGGCTCTTTCAGACGTTCATTCAGGAAGCAGTTCTCTTTTAACAGCCTGTAAAGAAATACCGTCGATCTGTTAACCCGAACTGAAGGAAAGAGAAGGAGACTCATGAAGAATCTACGCTTTTTGTGCCCCAACGGGCATCTGGGATTCGCGCCCATCAAAACCGAGAGCTTTTACCTGGGGGTGAATACGAAACCGGATTTCATTCTGGCCGATTCGGGCAGTGACGATATCGGACCCGGGCCCCTCGGGTCGGATACGTCCACCAGCCCCCTTGAATGGCAGCGCCATGACCTGGAGCATATGCTGCGGGCATCGCGCCAGATGGGAATTCCCATGGTCATCGGTTCGGCCGGAGATACCGGGACCAACAGCCGGGTCGATCTTTACGTGGGGATCATCCAAGCGCTTGCGGCCAAGCATAAAATCCCCAAGTTCAAATTGGGGTATTTTTACTCGAATGTGACCAAGGATTATCTGAAAGCCAAAATGGCGGCCGGTCAGTCCATTCGAGGGTTGGATGACCGACCCGATCTCACGCTGGAGGAACTGGAAGCCACCGATCGCATCGTGGCCATGGCGGGAGTCCATCCTTACATCAAGCTGCTGGACATGGGCGCCGACGTTATCATCGGCGGCCGGAGCAGTGATTGTGTCATCTTTGCCGGGCCCGCCATTCGAGCGGGATTTCCCGAGGCGCTCTCCTATTATCTGGGCAAAGTGCTCGAGTGTGCCTCTTTCTGCGCCGAGCCCTATGCCGGCAAGGAAACCGTTATCGGTGAAATTTCCATGGAAGATGTCAAGGTCACTGCCATGCACCCCGATCAGCGCTGCACGGTTGCCTCAGTGGCCGGCCATGCGATGTATGAACGCTCCAACCCCTTTGACGAGTTCGTGGCCGGCGGCCGCCTGGACATGAGCAACTGCCGTTACGAGCAATACGATCCCAAGACCACCCGCATTGCGGGGCCGCGCTTCATTCCGTCGGATGAATTCCGCGTCAAGCTGGAAGGATCCGGCAAGGTGGGGGAGCGGTTTATCGGGATGGTCGGAATCAGGGATCCTTACACCATTGCGCACATCGATCAGGTCATCCAATGGGCCAAGGATCAGGTGAAGGAAAAGTTCGGTGAAAGCGGATACGAGCTTTACTATCATGTCTACGGCAAAAATGGGGTGATGGGCGAAATGGAACCCCTTAAGAATGTGCGCTCCCATGAATTATGCATTGTGGTCCAGGGCATAGCCCCCACGAAGGAAATGGCAGAAGAAGTCTGTATGACCGGCACACGGCAAATGTTCTATGCACGTCTGCCGCAGGTCAAGGGAACCGCCGGCGGAGTCGCCTTTATTCTGGATGAGGTCTTGCCCGCAAGCCCGGCTTACCGCTGGACCCTTAATCACACCGTGGTCGCAGACCATCCCCTTGAACTTTTCCCCGTCCACCTCACCGAGGCAGGAATTTAAGAAGGAGGCACCCGTTGGAAACAGTCAAACTCAGTTCCCTGGCCAAAACCATACGCTCTAAAAATGCGGGCGTGGATCGGATAACATTTGACATCATCTTTCGCGAACAAGCTTCCTACGAGAAAGTCAAGGCCGCCCAGGTCTTGTCGCGGAAATCGGTCGCCACGCTTTACGGTATTCACGAATCGAGAATTTCCGATTTCGTTTTTTTCGATCCGGCCTACGCCATCAAATTCACGATCAGCCGAAGCCGGCCCAGTGGAAGTCCGGGAGACTCCGATATTTTCGGCTCCCAGCAGTATGCTCCTCTTCTGGACGTCGAGGTGCCGGTGGGACCACCCGATTAGACCGACCCATTTGCGTTGCCGGCCATTCGCGGTACCCTAGTACTAAGGAATGAAAGAAGGAAACTGAAATCCGGGATGACCAAACCCAAAACCATTCATGACTGGATCGCCGCACGGGCGGCGGGGTTGACAGACGGCGAGTTGCGCCTGTCTGCGCACATGGGCGAACACCTGGACGTGTGGGCGTATGAATCAGCCGCCCAACTGGCGGCCCGGCTCGGCGTGCACCGCTCCTCCATCGTCCGGCTTGCACAGAAGTTGGGGCTGAGCGGTTTCCCGGAACTGCAGGCGGCCGCCAGAAATGCCTTGCTGAAGTCGTTTTCGCCTTCGCCCGAGCTGTCTTTCAAACACTCCGCCAATACCCACGCGGATGTGGTGGAGGGAATTTATCAACGGGAGTTGATGAATCTCCGGCAGACCTACGAGTCTTTGGACATTGCCGAGCTTGACGCGACGGCAAGCGCGATAGCCGGGGCGAAGCGTGTCGTTCTCTTCGGCCGCCGCTTCTCCTATCCCATTGCCCTTTATATAAGTCTGGCTCTCAAAACCATGCGCGACGGCGTTCGCCTGGCACCGGCGCCGGGCGGGTCGGCCGTCGATTCCCTTTTTGATTTAACGCCTGAGGATTTTGCATTGGTCGTGTCAATGAAACGGCATTCCCCTGAAGTCCGGCGCGCCATTGATTTTTTAGGTGAACTGCGAGTGCCCCTGGCATTGCTGACAGATGTAAGCATAAAGGTAAACCTCAAAAAGGGAATGCGAATCCTTTATGCGTATGTCGGGAGCAGCAGTCTTCTGGATTCCTATACCGCTCTGACCAGCGTGAGCCATACGTTGCTCTCTCTGGCAAGCAACTATGTCGAAGGCAGCCGAGAACGCCTGGAAGCTGCCGAGAGTGCCTGGAATAAATTTAACCGCTTGGAATTATAGAAAATCCTTAAATGTTCGGGCTAAGGAGGCTGTACCGATGAGCACCGCCTCCATCCAAAGAGACATGCCGATTACCCCCCCCAGTAACCTCCGCGGCCGCGGCCATATAACCACTGCCGTAGGTGCTTTGTGGAAATTCCTTGCGCAGTTCGAGCAGATGGTCCAGGGCTTTCGGGTCGAACTGAGACTCAAGCTGACCCAGCGGTCTCTGCAGGTTGGCGGAGCTGCTATTTTCTGGCAAACTCGGGTGGGTTATGGTATTGAGTCGCGTATGAAGAAAGCGAACGCTTGCAAACTGAAATATGAGGCGCAGCCGCAACTGCATAATGCCAATTGAGAGGAGTGGAAATGAATTCTAAGACAAAGGTTGGAATCATTATCTGCGATCGCTACCGCCGCTGTGCGGGAGGGAAGTGTCTGCGAGCCCTGAGGAATAAGCAAGGGGCTTTCAGCATTTACGCGGACACCGAAGTTGAGTTGGTTGGGTTTACCACGTGCGATGGCTGTCCGGGCGGCAACGTGGAATATGCGGGCGAAGAGATGGTGAAGAATGGGGCCGAGGTTATTCATTTAGCTACCGGCATGGTGGTGGGTTATCCCCCCTGTCCCCATATCGATACATTCAAAAGTTTTCTTGAAAAACGTTATGGGGTCAAGGTCGTTGTAGGAACGCACCCGATACCGAAAAAATATCTTGATATGCATACATCCCTCGGGACATGGGAGGCCGGCGCATGGAAGCCGCTCATCGCTCCGACGATGAGCGATGAAGCGACCCGTGAAAGTTACGATTAACAGGGTGTTGAAAAACAAGCCTCGGGCTGTCATCCAAGGCGTGCGGCGTTTTGGAAAGCGCAGCATATCCCTTGATATGTGAGCATTTCGAGAGGTCTGCAGCGCCGCCAGCGGGCGTCAGGCGGGGTTCTGAAACCACTTACATGACTCCTTCGATTTCTTGGAACCAGGTCGGGGTGCTGACTTCCATCTTCCAGGCAACTTCACCTGATTGAACGCTAACCCTTCAACCAATGGAGGTGAACAACAGGATAACCGTCCATCCATCAAGATTACGATAGACGAGTTTTGGAGAATGGCGATTTCATTCATTACGCAGGAACGCACAGCTTGTTAGGAGGGACAACATGAGCGACAAGGATTACGGGATAAGAGTGTTCAGGTCCGACCTTCCTCAGCATGTAAAAGTCCGCAATGTGATTTTCTTTATTATCCTCTCGGTGATAGTCCTGATCCAGTGCTCTTACTGGTTGTTTGCCAACTCTGTCCAACCCATTTTAATGGGAATGCCTTTTGGCATGTTTTTCGTCGTGCTGTTTATTTTCATAGAATTCTTGGTTCTTCTCGTTATGTACGTGATGGAATCCAAAGAATATGAGGATTGAGGGCGGAACGGCGTACTCTGAAACCGACGGGTAGGTCAACTCAGCTTCTCGAACAGCATCAATTCGACAACAACGGGACTGGATGGGGAGGTGCTCAGATGTCATGGATTACATCGCTCATTGTCATCTTTATCTATTTAATCATCGTTCTTGTGATCGGAGGCCTGGCCGGCAGGGGTCGGAAGAGCTCTGTCGTTGAATACGTTGCCGCCAGCCGAAACTTAGGGTTCATCATCATGTACTTCCTGATGGGGGGCGCGATTTTCAGCGCCTTTGCCTATCTGGGAGGACCCGGGTGGGCCTATTCCAAGGGCGCGGCATCGTTTTATATTCTCGGCTACTGCGCCCTGGGGCTGGTGCCTTGGTGGATATGGGGGCCCAGGGCTCTTAAACTTGGCAGGAAGTACAATTACGTAACCATGTTCCAGCTATTTACCGACCGGTTCCAATCGACTTCACTTTCGATCATTTGCTCGGTCGTCGCCCTGCTCGCCTTCATTCAGTATGTCACCCTGCAGATGAAAGGCAGTGCGTATGTTTTCGAGGTCGCCTCGCAGGGCCGGATTCCGTTTTGGGCGGGCGCGCTCATCGCTTATGCGGTTGTCTTGGTCTACGTTTTCGTCGGCGGCGTTCGCGCTGTTGCCTGGACGAACGTTTTTCAGGGCGCGTTCATGGTTATTACCGCATGGGCGCTGGGGCTGTATTTTGCATACTCGCTATACGGAAGTCCAACGGAGATGTTTAAACAAATCGCGGCGGCCAGCCCGACGCACCTGCTGTTGGGTCCGGGGGCTAAAATGAGTTATTCGGCTTATTTTTCCGCTGTGTTGGTATCGGTTCTCGGTTTTGCCATGTGGCCGCATTTGTTCATGAAGGCGTTTACCGCTAAAAGTGAAAGGGTGCTGAAACAGACGATTCTGATGTATCCTACCTTTGCGGTCTTTATGGTGCCGGTGCTTTTCATCGGGTTTGCGGGTATCATGCAGATAACCCCTGACAAGTTGGGTGCGTCGGACAAGATCCTTCCCTGGATGTTCGAGCATATGCAGTTTCCGCCGGTGCTTGTCGGAGTCGTTCTGGCCGCTGCCTTGGCCGCCGCGATGTCAACCCAGGACACCGTCACGCATGGGGCGGCTTCTGTCTTTTCTACTGATATTGTCGAGCCTCTGCGCAAAGAAAAGCACACCGACCAACAGGTGGCCAACCTGACCCGGTTCTTTGTGCTGCTTTTCGGCGGGGTCTCCTACCTCATCGCCGTGCTCGGCGGGCAGAGCCTGGTGGCGCTCTTGCTGGGAGCCTACGGCTCCATTGTCCAGTTTTTGCCTTTGGCCGCCGCCACATTCTTTTGGCCCAGGGCCACCAAAGCCGGGGCCATTTGCGGGCTCCTCGCCGGTGTCCTGTATAACTACGGCATTGTCTTAAAATTCATACCTGCGTTCGGCGATATCCACGCCGGCCTGCAGGGATTGGTACTCAATTTTGTGGTTCTCATCGTTGTTTCGCTTCTAACGCCGCCGATGAAGAAAGAGCACGTTTATCGATTCATTGGATGAATCCGAAAGAGGGCGCCCGACATAATGGGTCGCTGCGAGGGTGCCGGTCTCCCAGCGCAGGGCGTTCCATCCGCAACCTGATGGTGGCCTCTGTGGCAGGATTGCCAGTTGCTGTCAGAGCCTCACAACCGGCCGTGGTGGCCGGGCGTCAGCCGGTGCGTTGCTTTATCAGGGGTGATGCGAGCGCCCGAAACCACGTCGAAATATATTTCAGGAACACGACCTGTGGAGGATTGAATGGATGACTTGAAACAGATAATCGCGGATCAGAAGGATCTCGTAGTTAAAACCCGCAGAGACCTGCACCGCATACCTGAGCCGGCATACACCGAGACCAAAACCGCGGCATACATTGCAGAGTATTTAAAAAGGGAAGGACTCGAGGTCCAAACAGGTATTGCGCAGACCGGGGTAGTCGGATTGATGAAAACCGGTGTCCCCGGAAAAACACTTTTGATTCGATCGGACATCGACGCACTCTATATTAAGGAAGAAACGGGCCTTCCGTTTGCTTCAGAGCATGAGGGACGGATGCACGCATGCGGCCACGATTGTCATATGGCGATGGCCTTGGGAGCAGCGACGGTTCTTAACAAAATAAAAGACAGGTTTAAGGGAAATATCAAGTTTGTGTTCCAACCGGCGGAAGAGGGACCTGGCGGAGCCAAGCCGATGATTGAAGCCGGCGTGATGGAAAACCCCAAGGTGGATTATTCTATAGGATGTCACGTCTGGCCGGATTTGCCGGAAGGGACCATCGGTGTAAAGGGCGGACCGCTCATGGCGGCTATGGACCGATTCGACATCAAGATCATCGGCAAGGGTGGGCACGGCGCAATGCCTCACCTCTGTATCGACGCCCTTGAAGTAGGGACCCAGGTCGTGGGTGCCCTTCAACGGGTTGTCAGCCGGCAAATGAAGCCCTTGATTCCGGCGGTAGTCACGGTCGGCAGCTTCCATGCGGGCACGGCGTTTAATGTGATTCCAAGAGAAGCCGAGATGTGCGGTACGACGCGAACTTTTGACCGTGAGGTGTGGCTCTCCTGGCCGGAGCGGGTTGAGAAGATTGTTCGCGGTGTCTGCCAATCCATGGGGGCGGACTATACCCTAAAATACACCCAGGGCTATCCTCCGCTGATCAACAACGAAGTCATGGCCGGCATCGTGAGCAAGTGTGCCAGCGAAGTGGTTGGGGTCAAAAATGTTTTCGAGCCGGAGCCTACCATGGGTGGCGAAGACATGGCATTTTTTCTGGAAAAATCTCAAGGCTGTTTTTTCTTTCTGGGAGTGGGGTTTGAGGGTTGTTCGGGCGTGCATAATTCCAAGTTCACGGTGAATGAACCGATCCTGCTGACCGGCATCGAGATCTTCGCTAAAACGGCCTTACACCTTCTGGGCGCGTGAGTTTTACAAAAGCCGCACAACGCCGGATCACGGCGCGAGGCGCCGTTTTTCAACAGCCTATTATTCGTTTAGACACAGGATTGAGCGAGAGTTGTCCGCTCGCCCTGTCCTCCCCCCCAGGCTTGAGGGAGAGGACAGGGTGAGGGGGCGTGCGCGTCGATACAACTATGCAACCCTTGATAAGGGCCGGTCGGGGAGCCTGCGGCGAAGGTGCTGTGGGCTTTTTTTTTGCACAAAAAAAAGAGGCGGCCTGTGGAAAGGAGGAAAAAACAGGCCACCTCGGATCTGAAGACGCTTATCCGAGCTTCAAGGGAAGGATGATGGAGGAGGACCCTTGAAACATCGGAATCGTCATCATCTCTGACCGTAAATATGGAGTCGATTGTAAGCGGTTGTCAACCACTTCCGGTTCTGATTTATGCTGTTTCCAGACAATCTAAGTTTTGGTCACTTTTCTTTGCCCATTCTTTGCCCGTTTTGTTCCTCTCCAGGCCCACTGCCGCCTTATCGGCCACCTCATCCGGCGGCCTTTGTCCTCCTCCGCCTTAGCTCCGGCACACGGAAGCCCCGAACCGCTTCCGCGGCCAGCGCAAGGTTCGATGCCCACAGCTTGGCGCCTTAGCTGTGATTGACTTCCACGTCGTTGGGTGCCGGCTGTCCTTTGCCTTTTTCTAAAAGGTCCTTGAGGCTCAACATAAAAACCGCCCATTTTGTTGAGCGGTGAGGGAAAATTCCGCTATCCCTGTGCCAGCCTGAATGATTGAAGTGGACAAAAGAAATGGTGGATTTCGGTTCAGGCCAAGGCCGCAGCGATTTTGCAACCGCAGGCGTAGCCAGCCTACATCGAGGATTGCAAAGAGCGAGAACGCCGGTCTGGGCCGAAAGATGTCGTTTATGGGTGGACAATAGATAGGCATCAAGCCCAACAAGTCCATGCCCCGGCCTTTTTTCTAAGCAGTTCAAACCCGGAAGCCCTGCCGATTTTCATTGCTGGCCCCCCTCCCTTTCTGCTAAGAAAATGGCCAGCTGTACGAAACCCGCCAAACTCGGTACCATATAACAAATAAGAATCATTAAAATTATCATCATGATTCGCCTGATACGCCAATTATTAAAAGTTGAGAAAATCGATCATTTATTTCTGATACCTTGAGGGGAGAAAGGGAATACATTAGCTTAGACGGGGGCATCAGAGCTGTTGATTAAGCCGTGTCGCTGGAAATCATCGGAAAGCTATCAAAACCGGCGGCGTTTCGGATGGACCTATTTCAGGAGAAACATCCTATGGGCGATGCATTTCCGAAAGTCAAAGTAGCGGCCGTTCAGGCTGCGCCGGTGTTTCTTGATCGTGAAAGGACGCTCGAGAAGGCTGTCGCCTTGATCAGCGAAGCCTCCCGAAATGGAGCCGGTCTGATAGCCTTTCCGGAGGTCTTTATTGCCGGATACCCCTACTGGAACAGACTGGAGAATGTCTTTAAGACCACCCCCTTTTTCATTGAACTGCTCAAGAATTCGGTTTGCGTACCCGGACCCGTTACCGACCGATTATGTAAGGCTGTCCAACAGGCGGGCGTTTACGTGGTGATCGGGATCAACGAACGGCCCGATAACACCCTCGGAACCCTTTACAACACCAACCTCGTCATTGGCCCCGAAGGGAAGATTCTCCTGAAACACCGAAAACTGATGCCTACTTATGCGGAAAAATTGGTATGGGGGTTCGGCGACGGCAGCACCCTGAGGATCTTGAATACGCCCATCGGTAAAATAGGAACACTCATCTGCGGCGAAAACGCCAATCCGCTGGCCCGCTTCGCTCTGATTGCCCAAGGAGAGGAGATCCACGTCTCCAATTACCCGTCGATGCCGAGCGCAGACTACGGGGGCTACAACATTGGGACAGACGTTCAATTGCGAGGTGCTACGCATGCCTTTGAGGGTAAGGTTTTTAATGTAGTGGTCTCATCGGTTATCGATGCCACCGTCGTCGACAAACTGGCCGATACCGAAGAGAAACGACGGATCCTTACGAGTCCGCAAACAAGCTTTACGGGCATCTTCGCTCCGGGCGGAAAGCTGATAAGCGAAATCGTTTCTCCGGAGCGGGAGGAGATTGTTTATGCCGTCTGCGATATCGAGGCCATCATCGGTCCCAAGCTCCGGCATGATGTGGCCGGTCAGTACAACCGCTTTGATGTTCTCTCTTTAAGGCTCAATCGCGCTCCCTGCATGCCTATCATCGAAACCGGCAATGTTGTGCCGACCGGCGACGACATATCCGATACGGAACAGAAAAGTAAAGAAGAATGAGCGGGCATTTGGCAGAATGACCCCTTTCACATACAGTCCAAACAAAAAAGAGGCTGGGTTTCCCCGCCTCTTTATCTCCTGATGGAGCCGCTTGGGCACTCCAACCCGTCCGCGACGCAGATTTATTTGCGGTCTTTGCCCAGGTTTTGCCCGGAGAAAAAATAAAAGGGTTAGTTTTCAGTTAGTGTCCATCCAGAAATGGTGGATTTCGGTTCAGGCCAAGGCCGCAGCGATTTTGCAACCGCAGGCTTAGTCCGTCTACGTCGAGGATTGCAAAGAACGAGAACGCCGGCATGGGCCGAAAGATGCCATTTATGGATGGACACCAAGTAACCCATTGACATCTTAGTGGTGCCCCTGGCAAGAATCGAACTTGCGGCCAACAGATTAGGAATCTGTTGCTCTATCCACTGAGCTACAGGGGCGTTTGAATTATTTCAACATGTTATGTATCAGTTCGGCCCCCTTGAGATATGCCAAAATGGCCGACTGTGCCCAAATTGTGCCCGTGAAGTGCAGCGAGGCAGGCTGCATGCTTGGCGGCGGCAAGTTTAAGGTCATGGTCACTGACGATGTCGTACCGGTCGAAAACCGACCGGGTTTTATATCCGGAGACCATAATTGCCACCCGTTCGGGCACACCTGATCTGACCATGTTGCGAACTGCGGTCCGCCTGAAATCGTGGAAAAGCATTATCCCAATTCCGGCACTGCTGCAAGCCTTTTTCCACTCCTTGTCGAAGCGTTTCAGTCGCTCAGTGGCGGACCTGTTCAGGCCCATTCTGTAACCGAAAGTTGCCAACCCCTTCAGGTAAGGGGGCAGGGCACTGCGCAGAGCCGGAAACTCTTCATGCTCGAAAAAGCCCTTCCTTGCGTTGTTTTCCTTCAACATGGGAATGAACGGAACCCTCTCGACCAACCGCGGGGTCTGTCTGGCCCCAAAGTTTAACATTCGTTTTAAAGCAGATAGATTTCGGTTGGTGACGGCATTGGTGACACCTTGCGGGTGCCTCTTCGAGTAAAGCTGGCACGATAAAAATACACGCTTTACCCTATTGACCTCCATACAGCGGAGACCCACCTTCTTTCGGCCAAAAGGCGCAAGCGGAAAACCTGGACTAACCGGGCCGACGAGGCACCGTAAGCATGGGGCTCTTTGAGCCGCGGGATGCGAGCACCGGAAGGTCCCCGGGGATCACGGTTGCGAAGGCGCTCGCGGCAACCCATGCTTTTAGCATCATCTTTCAATTAGACAAGAGTCCTTCAAAACAAAGAGCAGCGAATCGATTATCGAAATGGCTGCCTTGCGAATAGAAAGGAGAACTTTATGTCTGCTCCCAAAAGAAACGCAATCACGAGGCGAGATTTCATCAAGACAACCGGGATCCTGGCGGCCGGATTGAGCAGCGGCACCCTGCTCGCCCCCGGGCGCGCGCGTGCTGCCGCCAAGTCCTTGAAAATCCTTCAGTGGGCGCATTTTGTACCCAGTTACGACACCACTTTCTTTGATCCGTTTGCAAAGCAGTGGGGCGCGGCGAACGATGTGGAGGTGACGGTAGACCACATCGGGCTGGCGGAGCTTCCAGCCCGGACGGCTGCTGAAATTTCCGCCGGTGAGGGGCATGATCTGATTGAGTGGGTGGCCCCGCCTTCTCAGCTGGAACCCAGCGTCATGGACCTGAGCGATGTGAATCAGGAGGCGTTGAAACGGTTCGGCAAACAGCTGCCGGTCTGCACCATGAGCTCCTACAACCCGCACACCAAAAAATATTACGGTTTTTGCCACGGGTGGACCATCGACCCCGGAAACTACCGCAAGAGCCTTTGGACAAAGGTAGGCCGGCCCGAAGGACCCGCCACTTGGGAAGATCTGGTTTCGCACGGTGCCAGGATCAAGAAGGAGCTTGGCGTGCAGCTGGGCATCGGCATGTCGCAGGAGATCGACTCGAATATGGCCGCGCGAGCGCTCATGTGGTCCTACAACACCTCGGAGCAGGACAAGAACGAGAACGTGGTGATCCACAACCCGCGAACAGTTGAGGCAGTGGAATTCATGACCAGGCTTTTTAAAGCGGCTATGACTCCTGAAATTTTTTCCTGGTCGGCGGTTTCCAACAACCAAGCCCTGATTGCCGGCCGGGCCTCCTATATTCTCAACTCCATTTCTGCGTACCGTTCGGCACAGGAGCAGGTACCTGAGATTGCCAAAGACATTTTTTTTGTTCCGGCACTGAAAGGCCCCACGGGGACGCGGTGGAGCAGTGAACATGTCATCTACATTTATGTCATTCCAAAATATTCCAAGAACGCCGACACGGCCAAGCAGTTCATGTTGGCTTTGTTGGAGAGCTATGACCGGGCCATTTACGCGAGCAAGCTTTACAACTCGCCGGCCTTCTTCGATACGCCGGTGCCATCCGGCAGCCGCGGCTATGCCCCGATCGGGGGGGCCAAGACGCTGCTCGACCTGAGCAACGCCTGGTTCGATGACGACCCCTTCCGGCTGGAAGGCGAGGCTAAGGGTAAACTGCGGGTGCTCAAGGACGGCCTCCAGTGGACCACGAATGTCGGGCATCCCGGCCCGGCCAATCCGGCCGTCGGCGAGATATTCTCAACTTTCATTCTGCCCAACATGATGGCCTCAGCCGCTCAGGGGATGAAGGCATCCGAGGCCGTCGACCAGGCGGAGAGCCAGATCAGAACGATCTTCACTAATTGGCGACAGCGGGGGCTGGTGGGAGGAACCACATAGGGGCTCTTCCGCATGTCGTCACGGTCGGCCGGTTTAGCTGCACAGTCTGTAATCAACCGGACCTTGCAGGGGGGAGTCCTTATGCCTCCCGGCGTGCATCGGGCAGCGCGTGCAGGTGTCCATGGAGCGTCAGGAGAAGCGATGGGCCTGGTGGAAGTACGAGGTCTGACCAAATATTTCGGTAAAGAAAAGGCGGTCGACCATGTCAGCATAGCCACTCGTGAGGGGGAATTCCTCGTGCTGCTAGGGCCGTCGGGGTGCGGTAAGACGACGTTGCTGCGCATGATCGCGGGCCTCGATACCCCGAACTCCGGGGAGGTGTTCATCGACGGGAAAATAGTCAATCATCTGCCCCCGCGGGCGCGGGACATCGCCATGGTCTTTCAGAGCTACGCCCTGTACCCCCATATGACGGTCTTCAAGAATGTCTCTTTTCCCCTGCGTGCCCTGAAGATGAAAAAAGAAGCGATCGCACGAAAAGTGGAGCATACGGCGCAGATGTTCGGAATTGAGCGGCTTTTGCAACGCAAGCCGCGCGAGCTTTCCGGCGGTGAACGGCAGCGGGTTGCCCTGGCCCGGGCGATGGTGCGCAAACCGAGCCTCTTTCTGTTGGACGAACCACTTTCCAATCTCGATGCCAAGCTGCGCACCAGCGCCCGCGAAGAGCTTAAGCGCCTGCAGCACCGGATCGGGATCACTACCATCTACGTCACCCACGACCAGGTGGAAGCCATGGGGCTCGGGAACCGGATTGTGGTGATGGAAAAAGGCAAGGTGCGGCAGATCGGTACCCCGCAGGAGGTTTATCACAAGCCCGCAGATACTTTCGTGGCAACTTTTGTCGGATCACCGCCTATGAACCTCATCGAAATGGAAGACATTCTAATAGGTTTTCGCCCGGAAAGCTTTCTTCCTCTGGATGCCAGCCAGCAGCAGGACCACCTGAAGCGGCTCAACTTCGAGGTCCGGCTGGTGGAGGATCTGGGGCAGACCGTCTGGTATACGGCGAGCTCGGGCCTCCATTTGAAGGCCGGTCTGCGGTGTCCAGGCTGGCGCTCAACATCAACCTCCCGATCGAGGCCGGGAACACTTACACTTTTGCGGTGCCTTACGAGGCGATCGCGTTTTTCGACCAGAAGACCGGACTGCGCGTCGAGCATCATCAATTCCCCGGAGGACCCCGTGAAATCAAATGAGACGGCTCTTGCAGGCCGATACCGCATTCTTCTGGGACCGGAAATCGATTCTCGCTGCGGCGATGATACTGCCGGCCATTTTCTACATTGCGGCACTGGTCGGATTTCCACTCGTGCTGGCCGTCCTATACAGCTTCAGCGACGCTACCACCGGAAACCCCGCGATCCATTTCGTGGGGTTCAGAAACTTCGTGGGTCTCCTGCACGATCCGGTTTTTCTCACGGCTCTGGAAAACACGTTCCTGTTCACCTTTTGTTCGCAGGCGCTGGTGGTGGTGCTCTCCAGCATTTTGGCCCTGGTGCTTTCCGAAGACTTCCGGGGCAAGCAATTGGTGAGATTTCTCATCCTGCTCCCGTGGACGGCGCCCATTTCGCTGGGAGCCATAGGCTGGCTGTGGATTTTCGATTCGGTCTTCAGCCCCATCGACTGGACGCTGCGCATCTTCGGTCTCCTCGGTACTCCCCAGGCGATCTTCGGGCCGGATTTGAACCTTTACTGGCTGGGCCGGCCGGAGTTGGCGAGAACTGCGGTCATTCTGGTCCAGACGTGGCGGATCGTCCCCCTGGCGACGGTGATCCTGCTTGCCGGAATCAGCTCCATTCCCAAGGAATTGCTCGATGCATCCCAGGTCGACGGGGCTGGTTTCTGGCGCCGGCTGTTTCAAATAGAGATTCCTCTGCTGCTCCCCATTATCAGCATCGCCACGCTGTTCGGAGTGGTCTTCACCTTCACCGATATGACCGTCGTGTACGTCCTGACCCGTGGGGGGCCGATCAACAGTACGCAGGTGTTGCCTTCCTGGGCATTTTTTGTCGGCGTCGAAGCGGGCAATCTCAGTATGGGAGCGGCGATTGCCCTTTTCTTGTTTCCCGTGCTCGCGGCAGGAGCGGCCCTCGTGCTCCGGCTGACGCGACGGGCAGAGGTGACCTGATGTTCGCCCCCAAACAACTGGGCCGGCCCAGTCTGATTTACGGGTTTGTGACCCTTTTCGTGCTGTTCTTGGCCTTCCCCTTCTATTGGATGTTGATCACCACTTTCAAGTCGGACACGGACCTGTTCAACCCGGTCAACAACCCCTTCATCCTCAACGCCCCTCTCACGCTGCAGCACCTCCGCGTTCTCTTTTTCCACACATTGTTTCTCAGGTATCTGCTCAACACGCTGATCGTCGGCGTAGCAGTAGTCGCCATCACCCTCGTCGTGGCGGTTCCGGCGGCATATAGTCTCGCACGCTGGGCGGGGCGCTGGGGCGAAAGTCTGGGGATCGGGATTTTTCTCACCTACCTGGTCCCTCCCACCCTTTTGTTTATTCCGCTGTCGCGGCTGGTTGCCGCTTTGCACCTGACTGAATCCATCGGCTCCTTGATCCTAGTCTATCCCACCTTCACCATCCCCTTTTGCACCTGGCTGCTGATGGGCTTTTTCAAGTCCATTCCTATGGACATCGAGGAACAGGCCCTGATCGATGGTTACAGCCGTATGGGTGCTTTAATAAGAGTTGTGCTTCCGCTCTCCGTCTCGGGACTTCTCACCGTGGTTGTTTTTGCCTTCACGCTCAGCATGCAGGAATTCATTTACGCCCTTGCCTTCATTTCGGTCTCAGCTCAAAAAACCGTCAGCATCGGGGTACCCACCGAGTTGGTGCGAGGGGATGTCTTCCGCTGGGGTCCGCTGATGGCCGCGGCCTTGATTGCCAGTATTCCGGTTGCCGTCCTTTACACATTGTTCCTGGACCGGTTTATTGCCGGCTTCACCGCAGGCGCTATAAAGTAGGCCTGATGAAATTCCCGCTTGAAGCCCCATTTGACCAGATGATCCCGCTCTGCGTGTCAAACTAATTTAAAATGACACTCTCCCCTTTTTAGCATCCAAAGTTTCTGAAATCCCCCTCACCTCGTTGGTTCGATGCTCGTTACCACAGGATGCTTGACCCAAGAACTTGAAATATTTCAAAAGGGACGACCATGATGGAATGCATTGCGATTCGGTTTTAAACGAAGCGGCGGGGTGGTCCAAAGTGCAGCGAAAGTATTTGCAAACGATGCAACGATTAGAATTGTTGCAGCAATCGTACCGGGTGGTTACTTTTTTGGGAAGAGAAATTCTAATAAAAGGATCCGCTGCGATGAAGGAGCCTACACGATTGTTTGAGCCCATCACCCGGCAGCAGAATCGGCTCATCCATGCATTTGCCAGAAGGTCCGCGGTTTCGGATGAGCAGCTTTATTCCATGGTAGAGGAGCAAATCGGCATTCCGTCTATCAGTGCGTTGTCTCGGCAGGAAGCAGCCTGTCTCATCCGCCGAATGAAAACCGGGGAAAGGCAGTGTTTCTTGCGCCCCAGGCCGGAAAATCGAATTGCCCGGGATGCTGCCCGTTTTCCAAACTACCGGCACATTGTTGCCATCCGTCTGATTGCTAGGGACCTGGGCTGGAACAAGGATCATTTGAAAAACTGGTTGAAAAAATACGTCAAAGTTGCAAGCATAGCCGAACTGGACCGGCAAAGCGCCTGGAAGGCATTTATCGGTCTGAGGCAGGTTCGGAAGCACCTGGAATGAGTTAGGGGGACCACTGGGGTATGTGTATCCACCTGTTTTTTCAAATGATTCCAAAAAAACAAAAAATAATTGCGGAAAATTTTAAGCCAATTTTTGCATCGCGACAAGCTTTTGCCTGGATCCAGACCCCGGCCCGCCATGCCACCATCAACGAAGGACGGAGATAGCGTACCGCAATGGAAACCGTAACCATTTTAATCTTGCTCTTCGTTGTGGCCACAACCGTGGCGATCGCGGTGCAACACCTGGCGGTTCCGTACACGGTGGCCTTGGTCTTCACCGGTCTCGTGTTGGGGCTGCTGCATGCCTTTGAAGCTCCCCACCTGACCAAAGCGCTGCTGTTCAACGTTTTCCTGCCCGGGCTGCTCTTCGAGGCCGCTTTCCACGTCGAGTTCAAACAATTCTGGCGCAATCGCCTCACCATTAATTCGCTGGCCCTGCCCGGTGTGGTGGCGGCGACCGCGCTGACCGCCCTGATTTTGACCCCGGTCGTCAACACCTTGCATCTCGTGCAGGATTTCACCTGGAAACACGCGCTGGTCTTTGGCGCGATCATCTCTGCCACCGACCCCATCGCCGTCGTTGCGGTCTTCAAGAGCCTGGGGGTCCCGAAACGCCTATCGGTGTTGCTCGAAGGCGAGAGCCTCTTAAACGACGGCGTCGCGATCGTTTTCTTCACGCTCAGCGTGGGGCTCGTGGCAGGCCGAGTGGTGGCGGCCGGCGGATTGGCCCTCGATTTCATCAAGATCGTCGGCATTGGAGCACTCATCGGTGCGGGAGTCGGCCTGGCCATATCGCAAGTCATTAAGCAGGTGGATGATCCAATGATCGAGATCACCCTGACGACGATTGCCGCATACGGTGCGTTCCTGTTGGCCGAGCACTTCCACTACTCCGGAGTGATCGCAACCGTATCGGCGGGTATGCTCTGCGGAAACTATGGTGCCCGTGTCGGAATGTCGCCATCGACCCGGATCGCCGTGGAGTCGTTTTGGGAATACGTAGCCTTCGCTCTCAACTCCATTGTCTTCCTCCTGATTGGCTTCGAAGTGCAGTTCCAGGAATTGCTGGCCTCCTGGCAGGCGATCCTGGTCGCCTATCTCGTGGTCACAGCAGGCAGGGGGCTGATCATCTTCGGTGCATCTTCACTGCTGCGCAGGACGCGGGAACGAATTCCCTGGGCGTGGAGCGTGATTCTGACGTGGGGCGGGTTGCGCGGCGGATTGCCCATGGTCCTGGTGCTCAGCCTGCCAAAGGATTTTCCACATAGGGATTTGCTGGTCTCGATGACCTTCGGGGTCGTCATTCTTTCGATCCTTGTCCACGGGTTGACGATGTCGCCCCTGCTGAGATGGCTGGGCATTGTGCGTGGACATCAGGAACACGCCGCGTACGAGTTGACGCGCGGCAAGTTGCAGGCCGCCCAAGCCGCATTGGAGGAGATCGACCGGATGTCGCGCGTCCATTTCACCAATCCAGAGGCGCTCGCCAGTCTCCGCCGCGAGTATGAGCAAAAGGTTGAGCGCGATAGTGCAACGCTGGATGAGCTTCATCTCGAGAGACAGCACCTGCATGGCGAGGAGGTACAATGGGCCCGGCGGCACCTGCTGCTGGTGGAAAAAGGCGTGGTGATCGAAGCCTTTCACCAGGGGCTTCTCAGTCAAGCCGTCCAGGAAAAACTGCTCGCGGACATCGACGCCCAGTTGCTGCGCCTTGAATCGGGAGAAATCCCTGAGTCTATCGAGCAAAGCGCGCGCTCAGACGGGGCCGAGAGGCACAACGAGGTGGAACAGTTGGGCGGGAAATAAAACTATCGATCGAGATAACATCGCTACCAATGAAGGAAGGTGCCGCATATTCAGGCAGATTCAAGGAGCGAGCTTTGATTGGCTTGAAAAAGGCAGTTTAAGTCGCCCACCAGTTCAATTCGAAAATTACGACACTGAATGTCCCTCCATTCCCAGACATCACCTTGTATTGACCGGTGGAATACATTTAGGTATTGTGGATTCAATACAATTTAAACAGATGGGAAGGCAACACCATGAAAGCCACGCGTAAAAGGAAGGGGCCTGAAATCGTGCTCCGGGAAGGCAAGCCGGCCGCCGTCATCCTGGATATCCAGGAATACCAGGAGATGCTTGAGCAGCTCGAAGATCTCGATGATCTCAAGATGCTGGGAGAAATGAGGAAACGGCCGCTTAAGTTCAGAGGCTTTGACGCCTTTCTAAAGGAGTTTCAGCCGAGTGTATGAGATTCTCTTAGGATAGGCAGCTGGCCGAGAACCCGAAACCGCAGTGGAGCCGCAAGACTACAGGTTCCAAGAATGATTGGCGCATCCGTGTCGGCGATTACCGCATCATTAACGAGATTGATGCTCGTGCAAAAAACATTAAGGTGATGCGTATCCGGCACCGGAAGGATGTCTATCGTTAGATAAAACCCGGTTCGGTATTTTTCAGACAACTCAAGAAAACCATCACTATCTTGCACGGCCTCATCGAGCAATAGAAATGTGAATGGCATCAGAAAAAGTCCTTTTCAACCTGCCTTTCGAAGTCCTTCAACACTCGGCCGGTTGGTATAGGCCCGCGGCCTTGCTTTTGTTTCCCTGGGCGATTATTTCCAGCATGGCAAGGGTCTCTTGGAACGCTTCATACGCTTGGATACCCATGATTGAGGCCTTGGCTACCCTGTTTTGTGTAATGAAGCCGAAGCTCAGGATCGGGTTCATGGTGAAGGCGGGCCTGAAACCGAACGACGGGAAGAGGGGATAACCGTGTTTTTCCGGTTGAAGAGAAAGTCTCGGGTGAGATTATGATCAAAGTTCTGGCATACTGTTTGATGGGTGTGGTCCTGCTCAGCGGGGCGTTTTGGGGCTGCTCCGACAAGAAGGAGCCGCCGGCTGAAAAGGGCGCCATCCAGAAAATGACCGAAGATGCCGGCAAGGAAGCGGTCAAACAGATCCGCACCCCCATCGAAAAGGCCCGCTCCGTAGCGAAGCAGCAGGAAGAAAAGAATAAAGAAGTGGAGGACGCCGCGAATAAACAGTGACAACCGAGGTTGAGCCAATCAGCCAAGAGATTGTTTTTTGGAAGGTATAGAATAAAAGCAAAGTGCCAGATATTGGTTAATCCGTCCCTTTGCTTTTACGAATCAAATGTTGGCAGAATTTTAGTTGTCGAAACCGGATCGGCTTTTATTTTAATCCTAGTTTGGCGAGCGTCTCTGCATCGGGATGTCCGGTTTGTGCTAAGCCATTTTTCTTCTGGAAAGCTTCAATGGCCGCCCGCGTATGTTTTCCCATAAGACCGTCGTCCTTGAGTTTATAGCCTTCTTTGTTCAGGGCTTTCTGGACAGCCATGGTTTGGTCATTCGGTGTGAGTTTCTTGGCCGTTGTCTGAACCATAGCTGCTTTTTCGGGGGCCGCCTTCGACGTATCAGCTGCTGAAGAAACCGAAGCTCCTGCCAAAGCAAAAACAAAAGCGAACAGCGAAGCGGTAATCAGAAAACGAAACGAATTCTTTTTCATTGCTCTCATCTCCTTCCAGTTTTATAAAGGTTTCATATTCGCAAGTTTCCGCGGGCCACCGATAGACCCAAATCTGGATGGCCTGAACATCAGAGTTCAGGGGCGTATTTTTTTAGTGTTTGGGCCTATCCATTCCACGGGTTTCTTGCACGGGGCAATCATAGTCGCGCCCTGCTCATAAACCGCTTGCGAATCATCCAGGCGGTAGACTGTTTTCATGGCGTGCACTCCTTGATTGCCTGGCCGGACTTTATGCACGAATAAAATCTTTCGGAATCGGCACGCGTCTGATTTTCATGTCGGTCCGGCACATATTCGCATGTCCGTGTTTCGACTACAGCCTCATGAGCCCCTTTCATTAATGGATGATGCCTTGAAGAAGCAGTGAGGGAGTGGCGACGATGAAGATCGAGGCCCCGGTGGAGGCGACTTGGAAAGCCTCGCAAGAAGACGCGCAGGTGCTCAGGATCCAGGCGGCCGTATTGCGCGGAAGAGGCGGGCGCCTGAAGATCGAATCCCTCGAGATGGAGGGGCCGAGGGAGGACGAGGTTCTTGTGCGCATCGTCGCCAGCGGGATCTGCCATACCGACATCAGCTATGTTCACGAATGGTACTCGGCAGAAGAAGGGCCGCTGGTGCTGGGCCATGAGGGCGCCGGCATTGTGGAGCAGGTCGGCAAGAAAGTCGCGGGCATCCGGCGCGGCGATCACGTCATCCTCTCCTACGAGTCCTGCGGCCGGTGCGGACCGTGCCGGGGCGGCCGCCCGATGGACTGCCGCTCCTTTTACGAGCTTAATTTCGGGTTCAGGCGGCTCGACGGCAGCAACGCGTTTCAGCGCAGCGGCGTCAAGGGCCACTTCTTCGGCCAGTCTTCATTTGCCACCCACACCCTCTCGACCGGACGCAACCTGGTAAAGGTCCCCAAAAATCTGCCCCTGGCGCTGCTGGCACCACTGGGCTGCGGTCTGCAGACCGGGGCCGGCACCGTGATGAACTCGCTGGCGGTCCCGGCGGGAGCCGGCATCGCCGTTTTCGGCACGGGGACCGTCGGTCTGGCCGCCGTCATGGCGGCGCGCATCGCGGGAGCTGCGCCGATCATCGGCGTCGACATCATCCCCAAGCGGTTCAAACTCGCCCTGAACCTGGGCGCCACCCATGTGATAGACAGCCGCCGTGAAGATGTCGCCTCCCGCATCAAGGGCATCACCGGCAGCGGGGTCGACTTTGTGGTAGAGAGCACCGGAAACGAGAAGTTGTACCGGCTCTCCATGGAGGTGTTGAACCCGCAGGGCACCGCGGCACTCCTGACCGGCGCGACCGGCCCGGATCGCCTGCCGGGCGGCCGCAGGACGCTCAGCATCATCCAGGGCGACGCCGTGCCGCAGCAGTTCATCCCCAAACTCATCGCGCTCTACCGGAAGGGCCAATTCCCCTTCGACCGCCTCGTGAAATTCTACGATTTCAAGAACATCAACCGGGCGGTCGCCGATTCCCGGCGCGGATCCACCATCAAACCCGTGCTGCGCGTGAGCGAAGCCTGAACCTCTCGATATCAGATATCATTTTTCTATGATTTTGATTTGTTATCCCGGTCGTGGTATTCTTTTACAACATGCCGGCCGGGGGGTGCTCCCGGGTAGTCTGCCCCAGGCCCGCCGGGGCTTTATTGTTTCAACATCGTTTCAACACCCTGTTAGAACGTACAGACCAAAGAGAGGTCAGGATCGGTGGCTCGGAAAGATCGCGACCTTTTGAATGAGTTGGTGAAGTTCCCTTGGCGGGTCAACGTGATCCTCGCTGCGGTGATCTATGTAGGACTGTCGTGGATCGTTCCCGGTTTCCTCTCCGACCGACCCCTCTTGAAATCCCTGGCATCGTTCACCCAAAGCCTGGCGCCTGTGGCAGCCTTTGCTGTGCTTCTTGTGTCGGCGGTGTCGGCTTTGTATCAGTTTCGCAAAGGCAAGCTGCTGGAGCGGCAGACGGGACCGGATATCGATGGCCCCAAGCTGACGCAGATGATTGCCTCGATCCGGCAAAGCGGAGGCTTGCAGGTTCAGCCGGGAGTCCTCCGAGCGTGTCCCAAATGCGGCAGCGAGATGGTGCTGCGCGTGGAGAAGAAGGGCCCGCATTCAGGGAAAAAATTCTGGGGCTGCTCGAAGTTTCCCAACTGCAGCGGCGTGGCTTCTGCAGAGAACTGAATGAAGAAAGGGGCTGTAATCAATAAACGACATGTGACCCCATTAGCTTTCGTGTCGTTAAGAATCAAACTTAAGGAGATCATGGCTTGAGCGCCAAGGTGGTCGCCTTTGTGAATTTCAAGGGAGGCGTGGGCAAGACCGCCAACGTGGTCAACATCGGCGCTGGTCTTGCCAAGTACCATGGCAAAAGGGTCCTGATCGTGGATTTGGATGCACAGTCCAACTCGAGCCTTTGGTTGATGCAGCCTCCTGAATGGCGTGAGCACACCCGCAGCCTCAGGAAAACCGTCTATCAGCTGTTCCAAGATCGGATTGTCGGCACCCATCTGTTCGACATCAGCCGTGCCGTGGTCCGCGGCGTGCCCCGGCAGGGGTTCTCCCTGATCGCCAACCTCGACCTGCTTCCCTCCGCCGTTGAGATGATCACGATCGAAGATCAGATCCGCCAGATCCATGGGGTGGCCGGCTACACGGTGCTTTACCGCACCCTGAGGCCGATCATGGATTCTTACGACTACATCTTCCTCGACTGTCCGCCAAACCTTTATGCGGTCACCCGGAACGCGCTGCTCGCGGCCCAATATTGCGTGGTGCCCTATATTCCGGACTATCTGTCTCTCTCAGGCTTCGAAATCCTGGTGGACTACGTCAACGAATTCTGGCACCGCATGAGCGGGCAGTTCACGGCCAGGCCAAAACCACAGTTCGCCGCCTTCATCATCAACCATTTTGCCAAGCAGCGCAACGTGTTCGAGACCGGGGTGAACGAGTTCGAGCTGGCCCTGAACCAGATCCGGCCGAAGGGCAAAATCCACCCTAAAGCGGCCTGCCTGAAGCCCTTCGTCCGATTCAATGTGCATGTAGCTGAGTCCACCAGCGAGCACCTGCCGGTATTCCTGCACAAGGAAGACAGCCTCGGCGCGATGGACTACGCAGATCTAACCCAGAATTTCCTTCATCATTTCGAGAGCGTGCTATGAGCTACCGGGACCTTGCCGAACATCTTGCCGCACTGGCAAAAACCGTTGCCGACCACCACGACAGGCTGGAAGGCGTGCCGCTGGCCAAGGCGGCTGAGGGTTTCGAGAAGGCAGCTGCCAAATTCGAGATCAAGCTCAGGGATTTTTTAGGAGGGCGCGGACCCGGGATCCGCGAGCTGGAGGAGATGCTCAAATCCCCCCAAGCCAAGGCGCATCTGCCTCTGCCGGGGCTGAACATCGTCTGCCGCAGCGTTTTCGGCAGTGCGCTGAATGCGGAGAAGCTGCCGGCGGCGAAAAAGGAGTTCCTTGGAAAGGTAAAAAATGAACAGGCCGGAGAGAAGGCGGTAGCGGTGTTGCAGGAGTTTTTCTTCAAGGCAGCCCAGATGCCTCCACCGCCTGCAGACAAGGTTGCTCTCCAAAACGAGCTCCTGCGGCTGGGCGGTCTTTCGGATGACGAGCTGAAATTTGAGTTCAGCAGCCGCCTGAAGGCCGTCGGGGTTCTAAAAAAGATCGCACAGGCCAACTCCCTTCCGGTTTCGAAAGGTGCAAAGAAAGGGGACCTGATCGCTGTCATCACTCACTACGCGCGCCGGGCGCATGCCAACATCGCCCATCGGGCGTGAGGGGCGAAGCAACAGGGACGGCTTGATCGATAATCGTGATGTGACCTGAATAGCCTCAAACAGGATAAGGAATTCGGGCGTGCGCGAGCTTCGGGTGGGATTCATATGCGGCTTCGTGTTGGCGCTGATCGCGGGGGTCTTCCCGGCTTCGGCCGCGCCGCTGAAGCAGTCGATCCAGTGGGCCGGGGCTGAGAGGTATTACCTGATCAATCTGCCTCGCGGGTATTCCGACCATTCACAATGCCCCTTGCTCCTTGTGTTCCATGGGGGCGGGGGCAACCCCGAGCAGGTGCTGAAGAGTTCGGACATCCTCGACCGGGCGGAGCGAGAGGGCTGGATCCTGGTGGCGCCGGCCGGGAGCGGGCGTCTCAAACGATTTCTGACCTGGAACGTCGGGTTCGGCTTCGGCTATGCGATGACGGCCAACGTGGATGACATCGGCTTCGTGAACCGCCTGATGGAAGTGCTCAAGGAGGCCTACCGCATCGACCCCGACCGCGTTTACGCAACCGGCATCAGCAACGGCGGCATCCTCTGCCACATGCTGGCCGGCCATTTGTCGGACAAGATCGCCTCCATCGCGCCTATCGTGGCCACGGCCGGCGGCCGGCCCAAGGGCCGGACCGAGTGGATGCACCCGCCGGTCCCGACGAATTCCGTCTCGGTCATCAGTTTCAACGGTCTCCTGGACCGCTCGATCCCGCTTGCGGGCGGGCTGCAGCAGCACTCGGTGGCCGAACCGGTCGAGGTTTGGTCGGCGCAGCAGACCATTGACTTCTGGGTGCGGCAGGACCGGTGCCGGCCCGACCCCACGGTCGAGCGGAACGATGCTGCGCAATACGAGCGATCGGACTACACTGGCGGGACCGGAGGCAGCGAAGTCGTGCAGTACGTTCTTCTGAACCAGGGGCACGCCTGGCCCGGTGGGAAGAAAGGGTACATGCTGGGGGACGAGCCCACTTCGCTGTTTTCAGCCAATGCCATGATGTTCGAATTTTTCAATAGGCATCCTAAGATCCGATGAAGGACGGGCGTTCATGCCGCTTAGAAAATGGGGCCTCTATATTTTATGTTTGCCCTCGATCGAAATGAGATTAAAGGGATATCACAAACTGTGACATCCAGTGGAACAGAAATACGACCAGCAGCTCAAGGTGGTTTTCGATGTCATCAAGCAATGGAAGGCGAAGTGGGTTGGTGTTAAGGTCGTGCGCGATCTTTGCGGTGTGATGGCAGCCAAGAGTGTGAAGGACGGGGTCATGGTCACCTATGTCGGGTTCACTTCGGAAGCCAGGGAGTTCGCCAAGGCGGCGTCGATTGCATTGATCGATGGCTCCAAATTAACGGAGATGATTGTCTCGGTCCAAAAAAGCGGAAACATGCAGGTTCAGCAGGAGGTCGCCCGAGCGTGTTCCAAATGCGGCATTGAGATGGTGCTGCGCGTGGAGAAGAAGGGCCCGCATTCGGGGAAAAAGTTCTGGGATTGCTTGAAGTATCCTGAGTGCAGGGGGTGCTTTTAGCAGAAGGCTGGGTGAAGAAGGTGGCTATAATAGATAAACGAGACGCGACATCATATTTTTCAGACTGACTGATATGATTTGTGCGAGAAAGGGGGCAAACCATGCCGCTTGACACCTCAGGAGGCCAGAAGCAAAAGTTGCTATCAAAACTTCGAGAAGCTGGGCCTGCTGGGCTGACCAAAGGGAAGCTCGGCGTCAAACAGTCAAAAGGAAAAGCCGCCCAGGCGTTAAGGGAGTTGATGACAGAACGGAAGGTTGCGAATCTCGGCACTGCAACGCGAACCTTCTACGTCCTTATCGAGCATTTCAATCCTCTTGAAAGGGCCTGCGACAAAATCGAAAAAAATGCTCTCTCAAAGAAGCCGGCGCGAGCAGACACGATAGAGTTACTGATCAAAAGAGACCTCGAGAAAGGCTGTGAGGGGGAGGTTCGCAAAAAACTCGATGAGGCCATCGACTGGCTTTTGAAGGAAAATAGCCTTATCAAACTCTGCAGAGGCAGAACAGTTTATTATGTTCACGTTGAAAGATTGCGCAACTTGAATTCAAGCCATCAGCAAAAGTCAATGTTGGAACCAATCCCACAAGCAGCCACTGCGGCCACCCTTCAATCCAAAGAGCTTAAGTGGGATGACGTTATGGCTGCCTACAGACAGATCAAACAACAGTTAGGGTACAGCAGCATCCCAATTTATGACCTTCAGCAGAAGCTTGGGGCTCCAATGGACATGGTAAAACGTTTCCTTGTGGAGGAAGCCCGCCAGGGGCGAGCTTTTTTATCGGTAGGTGACTGGTCACTTTCATCAGAGGACGTAAGATCAGGCATAATTGAACTTGGCGGCTACCGCTATCTTTTAGTTCGATTCAACACATAGAACAGGTGGTCTATGGACATCAACCCCTTTGATGAGGTTATCGTATCAGAGCCAAGACGAATCGAAAGATCCGTCGGCGGATTAAATCAAAGGCCTCTCGAGCAACTTCAGACCTACTTCAACCTTCTCCCCCAAGGGGAAATCCCTCGCGCGAGCAAACTACCGGCCGCTCAATTGGTAATGTCCCCAGAAGCGGGATATGGAAAGTCACACCTTATCGGTCGACTATTCAAGACTCTTCACGGGCGCGCCACTCTCGTCTATCTTAGACCATTTGCTGATCCTACCACCTGTTGGAAATCCATTCTGCTTAAAATGGTTCAAGAGATGGAGTTTCCGGAGAGCGCGGAAGCCGATTTCTGCAAACCAGACGAGATTAACCAACTCGAGGCCTTTTCTCACGGCATTTTGACCAACATCGTGATAAACGGCATCAAAAACGGAAAGATAAAAGTCAAGGACAAGGATTCTGCAATTCAGGGTTACAGAAACACTACTCTACAGCAGTTAAAATCCAAGCCTAAATGGATAAGGAAGATAGAGGAAAAGATAAGTCAGCTTGCCAGTCTCATGAAATCGCAGCTCGGACAAGTCGGCCTTTCGCTATCTGCATCTCCTTCATCCTGGTTAAGCGTGTTCTTTTCATATGCATTCTTTCCATATGACATGGATAAGCGGGAAATTTGCTTGGATTGGATGAAAGGGGGTAGCATCGATTCAGGCAGTGCTGACAAGATAGGCATAAGGGGTTCGGATCGAACCGGGCCTGATGCCTCAACGGCCGAGGCCAATGAGGTGTGCAAGAGCAGGATCTTCGATTTTTGCTGTCTTGCCGGCTTCTATCGGCCCTTTGTTTTTTGTTTTGACCAAACCGAGAATTATGGAATCGATCCTTTAATGGCTGCTACTCTTGGTCTTGTTATTCAAGAGCTTGTCGATAATGGTCGAAATGCCTTCACCTTAATGACGGCAAATCAAGTGCCTTGGAATGAGAGGTTAAAACCTAACTGGGAGAACGCGCACATTGATAGATTGTATCGTCCGGTTCTGGAGTTGGAAGGCATCTCTATTAGCCAAGGCCCTGAGCTGATAAATAACCGCTTGGAAGGGTGGGGACTCAAGGAGCAAGACATTGCATTTCTGTCCGAAGAAGAATGGTTAAAGAGCCTTTTTCACACACCGGTACTGGGCGTAAGGCATTTTTTGAACGAATGCAAGAAGCGCTTTCAAATCTTGGTTGAAAAGCCTCTTCCGGTGGTCAAGGTTGAACAATTCTATGATGAGTGCCTCAATAGTATCAAAACCCAGCCTAAACGGATGGTTTTCGATCCGGACATTCTCTATTGGATGGTGCACGATGTGGGCATCCTGAAAGATGGAAAAATAGAAAAGATTTCAAGCAAAAAAGGGTATTTTTCGTTGCGCTGGGTAAAGGGGGAACAGAATATCTATTTCGGATTTGAGGGGGGATCAAACTGGAGTCGCTGGAGGTCAATCAACACTGAGGCAAGCGATTATCATCATAGCGAAAAGAACTTTAAAGTTGTTTTCTTTAGGACTCCTGAGCTTAAACCGATTCCCGGCCGGTGGCAGATTGCCCCGCAGTTAATAGCTGCCCGCCAAAAATATCTTCACATTCTCGTGCTCGACCGGGAAGGTATGGCTGAGCTTTATGCAGCCTATGATCTTTATGCAGCCGCCGTTGAGGGCAACATTCCCTTCAGCGGGGATCAGGTGCTCTCCTTTGTTCGCAACAAACTTAAAAACTTCTGGGATCAAGTTCTTGAACCTTCACCCCAAAGGTGGGCGAAGGCCAAGGTGGAGGAAAAACCCAAACCGAAACCGAGCGAACCCGAAACCCAACAGCACTTGATCACCAAGATCCGTGATATCGTTAAAAAGGATAAATTTTTAAGCGTCCAGGATCTCATGGCCAAGCTCTCTCCGCCGATATCCGAGGAGGAACTGCATAATGCCCGGGCCTGTATCGCCGAGATCCAGGTGCACAACAGCCCGAAAATGACGGTTCTTCAGTGGCGTCCAAAAAAATGAAAGTATAAGGGCTTATTGGCGTTGATCCGGCTAAATATCTTAAGTGGTAAATTGGGTTATCTCTGATGGTCAAGTCGATTACGGTTACCGAACTTAAATGCGCCTGTGTGGATGAGGACTGGCGTCGTAAATGGCTTAAAGGGAAAAAGCCGTCAACTAAGAATTTTGTACCACCAGGAGAGCTTACAGTCTATGGTGGTGTATTCCACCACATAGTGGATGAGTTCGTCGGATGGCTTCTTGAAACCAGAAGGAGGGAGGCCATCTCTCTGGAAGATGGGCCTGCCCTGTGGAATGAGCTTCACGACCGCTTTGCCGGAGATGAACTTGACCGCATTTCCAGGCAAGGTAATCTGGAGTCGGCCTATCATCTTTCCCAAGCTTTCATAGAGTTCTGCAAACGTTTGGCACTACTACGATCGCGCACACCAAATTTCAAAAGCTGGCAGGACATCTATCTGGCAAACGAATTCCTTCTGAAAAACGTGGAATTCAGATTGGGAGGCGCATCGCTTTTCGTGTCTGGCAAGTTGGATGCCGTTAGGTTCCAACCCGAGTATGCGATAGAATTGGTGGACTACAAGCTCACCCACGGCAGCCACATGAAGCACGATTTGGTTCAGTTGGCCATATACACGCGGTTGCTTGAGCTTGCGCGTCCGGGACTCGATTTTGTGGGGACTCTTGAATACTATGAGCCGAAGTTGCACGAGGTTGCGGTTTCAAGGGAAGACCTTTCAGCCTTGTTTGAGGACAACATCCAGCCGATCCTTTACGAAATCGTCGGAGCAAGGCCCACAAAGATAGCAACCTCAAGTGGCCAAAGCGAAACTCCCAAGCCCGCCGGTGAGCCTAAAGCCGATATGCAGGATCTTTCGGCGGCCATCAAGAGGTGCTTTGCCGACTTCAAGCTGGATGTTGAGGTCATCGATCGGCAGGAGGCGCCTCAACTGATTCGTTACCGGGTTAAACCTGCGCCGGGCGTAAAGGTGGTTAGCCTGGCCAACCGGGCGGACGACCTGAAGGTGGCTCTGGCGCTGCCCGCCACTCCGGTAATCGACCCCTCCAAGGGCAGCGTCGTCATAGACATTCCCAAGGAAAAGCCGGATACTGTCTATTGGCATGAGGCGGTCAAACGGTCGGAATTTACCTCAAACAGAAGCCCAGTGGCATTTCCGGTGGGCGTGGGGGTGGACAACAATTTACTGGTGGCCGACTTTGCCGACCCCAACATGTGCCACAGCCTAGTGGCTGGCGTTGCCGGCAGCGGCAAGAGTGAATTTTTAAAAAGCGTGGTGGCCTCGCTTATAAGCCGTAACGCACCAAGTACGCTCAAACTCACCATCATCGACCCTAAGATCCTCACTTTCGGGAGCTTGCCGTCGGATCTCCAACATCTGTCCGAGCCTGTCATCACAGATGTGAGTGCCGCCATACCCTGCCTCGAGAAAACTGTTGCAGATATGGAGCGCCGTTACAAGACGATGGCGAAAGAAGGGCTCGAGAATTTAAGCCTGCGCTTCAGCGCCGGTAAAAGGGACATCCCCTATAGAGTCATCATCTTCGATGAGTTCGGCGACCTCATCCTGGCTGGCTCTGAGGAGAAAAAAGAGTTCGAAAGGCTTGTTGCAAGAATCGCACAGATGGGCCGTGCTGCCGGCATACATTTGATACTGACCACCCAGCGTCCGGACCGCAACGTGGTGACTGGGCTGATCAAGGCCAACCTCCCGTTAAAAATATGCATGCGCGTGGTAAACTCGACCAACTCCAACATCGTTTTGGACCAGACGGGCGGTGAGAAGCTTTTGGGCCGCGGGGATCTTTTGTGTGACCGCGGTCGCGGCGTCGAGCGGGCCCAATCGCCATATGTGACGCAGGATGAATTGAGGGCGCTGACTATTTAATCAAAGCAGCAAATTGTCACAAGATTGACAGATTATTCTATGCTCGAAGACTACTGTAATAAATTCGCCCATCTTCGCACTGATGCCGGAAAGCACCGCTACCCGGAAACTACTCTTCATCGGGCGCCTCACAAGCCTCTCCTGCTGCTCTCGGTAATGGACCACATTGCCGAGGGTGTGGTCACGGAAGATTTCATCCGACCAACCTTGGACTTGGTTGAGACTTTCGTAACAGTTTAGTCCCCATGGAAGTCTCGATTATGAAGGCATCAGCTTGAATTATTATAAAGTGCGGCCTGAGCTGTCGGCGTGTCTGCGGTCAGCAGAGTTTGCAGGAATTGTCTAGGGTGGACGCCCTGCCTTCTGGCGGTTTGTACCAGGCTTGGCAGAATGCTGTGGGCTTTAAGGCCGCTTTCGGATCTGGTTCCAAAGCATATCTTCCGAAAAATCACCAGATGCCTGATAGACTGCTCTGCGAGATTGTTTGTGGGCGGTACCCCCGGATGACGCAGGAAAGTGAAAAGATATTTTTGCTCGGGCCCCGCCAGGTAGGCCCTTAGAGTCTCGGCGGGTTTGAACGCCAGCGGCTTTTTACAGATGCCCGCGAGCCGATGGACCAACTGCTGCTCAATACCTTCGGCTGATTCCCAGGGGATACTGCCGGTTTTTAGTTTCCTGCCCGTGTCGCAGGCTTTCTTGAAAAAGGCTACCACTCGATCACAGAACCAGTCTGTCCCAGCGTTTTTCTCCTCCCGCGGTAGCAGTCCGTGCTCCCGTTTGACCTCCTTGGCTTTTGTAATGATATGGGCCAGGCAGGACTGCCACTGACTGCCGATACCGTTGTAGGCCGCGTAGCGGTCTCTTACCAGGATGCCTTCAAATTTTTCACCAAAGATGCGTGTCGCGACTTCGGCCGAGCGGTGCCGGTCTATATGAAAGTAGGCCAGTTTTTCATTGCCGCCAAACCACGCGTAATGTCCTACACCGTTGTTGCGCCAAGAGGTTTCATCGGCATGCACCACCTCGCAGACCCTGAGTTTTTCACGCACATCCTCATGGAGTGGAGCCCCGCAAACGGCCGCTTTCCGATCAAATCCAACGGCAGCGGCGGCAACGAATGTTAACCCGAATAGATCGTGAAACAACTCGACTGTTTTTCGATAGGGGATACCTATCCGATAGCGCAAATAAAGCGCCACGGATTTTGCAACCGGCCCGATCGGAGCGTTGAGAATCTCGGCTTCGCCAGCCTCAACGACCAGCCGATTACACCTTGTGCAGAAAGCCTGCCCATGCTGATAACAGGTCACCACGGTTTGGGGTGCAAGGACGATATCTTCCTGAATGTGTTCGCGCAGTTCTTTTGAAGGGGCCAGCTGCGTTTTCCGGCAATAGGGGCATACCGCGGGAGCAGGTACAAAAACAGTCCGATCAATGCGTTTGGGTGTGGGCCTGACCCATGCGGGATGGCCCACCGGCGCGCCGCGCTTCTTTCTTTTTAATGCCGGCAGGTCTTGCTTTGGGCTATCGGCTGTATCTTTTTTCTTGTTCGCCTTAAACTGCCGCTGGTGAAGCAACTTCAACTTCGCTTTCAGCTCGGCATTTTCCCGTTCCAGTATGCGTATTCGTTGATCCCGGTCCTTTAAATCGTCATAAAATCTGTCGATGATCCGCAGATGCTCATCGTATGCGTCTTCTGCCCGTCTATACTGTCCCAAGACCCACGTGGTGGAAAGCCAATCCAGGTGAGGACAGGCGTGCTTTTGCGAACATCGAAAATCATGCGGATAAGGCATGCTACTTGTTTTCCAGGTTGACCAGTTCCCAGTTGACCTTGGAAAGAGCCTGGAGAAGCTTCCAGAGAGTTTTGTAGCGTTTGCTCATCTCCAACGCCATTGGGGCAACGCCTTTGCGAACATAAAGCGTTACGGTTTTGCCCTCAAGCTTGGTTGTGAGGTTATGGCCCTTCATAGATGGAGACTTCGCAACCGTTCCGATAAGGAAGCTGTCGAGCCTCGCGGAAATATCTTCCTTGAGTCTATTCTGACGTTTTTTAAGGATATCGAATCGGCTCATGTCGACCCCCTAAGATGAGTATTTATACTCCTACTTATTACAACAAAAAAAGCCCGCTTGTCCAGAAAAAAAATGAACGGGCTCATAAAAATGATTAAAAAAATACCGAAAGAGCTAAACTGTTACCTAAACTGTTCCGAGCCAACCCAGGGAATAAATAGGGTCATATCTTGATAATTGATTTTATATTGACCTTGACCTGAGCACCTGGTATTGGCTCATCATGGCACGTGCATGGCGGATCGAGTATGAGGGGGCCCTGTACCACGTATTGTCGCGGGGCAACGAGCGGCGGGACATCTTCTTGGACGATGATGACCGCCGGACTGTTTTTAACCGGCTTAGCCGAGGCCGGGGAACGCTTTGCGATGGATGTTTTGCCTATGTGCTCATGGGCAACCATTACCATTTGCTTTTGCGCACAAGGCGGGCGAATTTATCCAAAGCGATGCAGTGGCTGGGGGTGAGCTACACAAGCCGGTTCAACTTTAAGCAGTCCCGCAGCGGGCATCTGTTTCAGGGTCGGTTCAAGAGCATGCTGGTTCAAAACGATGCCTATCTGCTGCAGTTGTCGTATTACATCCATTGCAATCCGTTACGGGCGGGCATGGTCGCGCGGTTATCCGACTATCGTTGGAGCAGTTACCGGGCCTATGCCTATGGAAACCGAGCCTTGGAATGGCTCAATACCGAGGTGATTCTTTCGCAATTGGTGAATGCCGCGGACAGGCACCAAGCCTATCGGGAGAATGCTCAGAAATACGCGAAAGAAGAGAGCCGGCTCTGGGAGGATCTGCGCCATGGGTTTATTCTGGGCTCCGAGCGGTTTGTCGAGGACATTAAAGCCCGTTACCTGCCTGCCGGGGCACCCCACAAGGAAATCCCCCAGCAGAAAAGTGTCGCCCGTGATGTGGATGTCGAAAGCGTATTGTCACAAGCGGCCAAGCAGTTAGGCTGCGATGTGGAGGAGTTCCGGAGCGGTGGCCGGGTTTCACCCCAGCGGTCGCTCGAGCGGGATCTGTTGCTCTACTTGATCCGGCAAATGGGGGTTCTGACCGATCATCAGATCGGTGCGATGTTCGGGCTGGGCAACTCGGCGGTGTGCCGCAGAGCCGGCGATCTTCAAAACCAAACTTCAGGAAAACAGGGCACTCCAGCGCAAATTCAGCCGATTAAAATCAAGAGTTTATCCGCGAACCCTTAACCAGCGGATCGTTAATAGAGCCGGCTCCCGCTGAAGCCGAGCGTGGGCTTGAAAGAAATGCAGGAAAGACATGATTCGATTTCTTTTTCGATGTCCGAGATTTCCGATAATTTGTGTCACGCAGGATATCCTAATTGCCGCTGAGACTCCAAAACAATTGTACGACCAAATCCGTTCGATTGAGCTGCCTTCGGAAGCGCAGATACCCGTCCTTGATGTAACTGGCGAAGGCTGGGTTCTGCACATCGATCTAATGGTCCTATCGCCGCTGACCGTTAAGAAGCGTTGGACAAAAAAGGAAATTGTTGAATTATTCAATAATAGCGAAACCGCCAGACAAGCAGGCTTAGAATATCCATTGAAATCCTTGTCTTCCAAACGCTTGGACCGGGTGATAGGTGAAATTGCGAGCCTGATATTGAGCGTCAACAAGCCACTTCAGCGAGCTCGTAAATAGCCCGCACGCCGCTGAGTTCTCAAGACGTTATGCCTCAGGAGAACAGAAATGAAGCCGCGAATTAGCCTCATTACACTCGGTGTCGATGACTTGGAGGTATCGCTACGCTTCTATCGCGATGGTCTGGGTCTCGCGACGGAAGGAATCATAGGCACCCAGTTTGAGTACGGTGCAGCAGCCTTCTTTGATCTGCAAGCGAATCTCAAACTTGCACTGTACCCGCGCAAGAGTCTTTCAAAGGACTCGGGGTTGCCCTTGGGAAATCCAAGTGCCCTGGAGTTCAGCATCGGCCACAACGTATCTTCAAAATCTGAAGTCGATCAGGTGATGGAACAGGCGAAGAATGCCGGGGCTGTAATCGTAAAGCCTGCTCAAGAAACTTTCTGGGGCGGCTACGCAGGCTATTTTCAAGACCCCAATGGTCATCTGTGGGAAATAGCTTGGAATCCGCAATGGCCCATCTCAGACTGATGCATAACCGGTTGAGGCGGACGGTCCGCTGCGCGGCCCGCTGCTGATCCGGGACGTGATGCTTTTTAAAGCATGAGAAATCATTACATCAAGAGGAGCGGAAGAGATGGCGACAAATCCCGATTTCATTTCTCCTTGCGGTCTCTATTGCGGCGTTTGTGCTATTTACATTGCAGCGCGAGACAACAATATCAAGCTTAAGGAGAGACTGGTAAATCTGTACAAGGGAGGGATTCCAGGCAAAGGTACGCTTCCCAATAGCGAAAGGCTTTCGACAGAAGATATTCATTGTGGTGGGTGCCTGTCCGATGATCTTTTCATGCATTGCCAACAATGTAAGATCAGGACCTGCACAAAAGAAAAATGTTATACAGGTTGTCACGAGTGCGATGATTTTCCGTGCCCGCTCATCGATAATTTTTCTATGGCCGTTGGCAAGAGAGTGATTTTGCGGTCTGTCCCGTATAGACGGGAATTCGGAACTGCAAAATGGGTTCGAGACGAAGAGGCTCGTTATGTATGTACAGAATGCGGCAATAAGGTTTTTCGCGGTGCGATGAAATGCAATCAATGCAAAGCGCAACTGGATTTGGACTGATGAACTGAATTAAGTAGGCATAAGATTTTTATGGTTTTCCTGAACAGTAGCCTCGCTTCTTTCATCTGCGCAGCCGACTCCAATGGAACTGTATCGGTATCATCCGAGCGCCGTATAGCCGCGGGCAAAACATCCTCGGTGTCATGTAACTTCACTGTCTCTTCGTTTATTTGCGATCGAACCATCTCGAGAAAATAGTCGTGAAAGCGCAGATCGCGGGACAGCCCCGGATGAAATGAAGTGACCAGCAACCGGCCCGCGGCCGCGGCGACGGCAGTGCCGTCCGCCAAGCGGGCGATCACATGCGCGGGCGGGCGCGCCTCGACCAGGCGGTGGGCCCGAATGAAGATAGCCGGATACGGCTTGGTGCGTCCCTCTTTCAAGACCTCCACCGACAGCTCCGCCTCAAAACTGTCTATTTGCCGTCCAAATACGTTTGGGAACGGTCTATTTTTAATGCTTTATTAGTTTGATTGGTTCTGAAGGACATTTGGGATATAAATAATTGGGCTGCACGCGAACGACCATTACCATTATTGGCTGGGTGATCTGGCAAGATGACAAACACATACGATTTAACTGGTAGAGTTGCTCTTATCACAGGTGGTAACCGCGGTATCGGTCGAGCCGTCGGCCTATCGCTTTCCGAAGCAGGTGTGGACATCGCCATCAATTACCACAACCGGGAGAGCGAAGCCGAGCAAGCCCGTTCACTAGTGGAAAAGGAGGGCCGCCGTTGTGTCACCGTGCGTGCCGATGTCTCGGTTGCAACTGATGTGTCCCGGATGGTCAATGCCGTCGAAAGGGAGCTTGGAGCGATTACCATCCTGGTCAATAATGCGGGCATCGCTCGCCCTCAAATTCGGGAGGAAATTACTGAGGAAGATTGGAACCAGGTTATGGACATCAATCTGAAGTCCGTATTCCTTGTTACGCAGGCCGTGTTACCGAGCATGCGATCCCGGAAATGGGGTCGCATTATCAACATGTCTTCAGCGGCAAGCCAGTTGGGCGGCATTATCGGCCCGCATTACGCCGCTTCAAAAGCGGGTATTTTGGGCCTGACCCACTTCTATGCCTCGCTGCTGACCGGAGAGGGCATTACGGTGAATGCCATTGCGCCGGCCATGATTGAAACGGAGATGATTGCCGGCAATCCGCAAGCACGGCCCGAGCGAATTCCCATCGGGCGCTTCGGCACACCCGAAGAAGTTGCCGAGGTGGTGGTGATGTTGACGCGCAACGGCTACATCACAGGTCAAACCATTAACGTCAATGGCGGTTTGTATATGAGCTAGACATAATGGTTGACAGTTTAACATCGGGCATAGCTGGGAGTCGTCGCTATGAACCCGCGCAAAAACCTCATGGGCTCCGACGAGCAATCCGGGGCCCATTCTCGCCCATGAGGATTTTGCGCTGGCCAGCCCGGTAGCGCCACAAAAAAGACCTGCCATCCTTGCAAACGTGGGTTATGCTGGGAGTGCTTATAACCCCAACACAGAGCCAAAACCAAGGAGGCAGGTCATGAAAGACCATAGCATATTTGTCGGTATGGATGTTCATAAAAATTCCATCGATATTGCCATCGCCCAAGAGGGGCGCCAGGGTGAGCTGCGGCAGCTTCGGTAAAATAGAGGGCTCCTTGGCCGCCCTGGACAAGGTCGTGCGAAAACTGGTCCCCAACGGGCAGCGCCCCTGTTTTGTGTACGAAGCCGGTCCTTGTGGCTACTCGATCTACCGTCACTTCACGGCCAAGGGGTTTGACTGTGCGGTCGTAGCCCCCTCGCGGGTACCCAGAGCAAATGGCGACCGGATCAAGAACGACCGCCGGGACTGCCTGATGCTGGCCCGTCTGCACCGGGCCGGGGAACTGACGGCGGTTTACGTTCCCCAGGCCGAAGATGAGGCCATGCGGGATCTGACCCGCGCCCGGGAAGACGCCAAGGGTGACGAGAAGAAAGTCCAAGCAGCGGTTGCTGGCCTTTCTGCTTCGCAGCGGGCACCGTTATAGCGGGCAAAGCGCGTCGTGGAGCCAGGCCCACATGCGCTGGTTAGCCGACATCAAGATGCCCCACCACTGCCAGCAACTTGTTTTGCAGGAATACATCGATGCGCTCAACGACTGCAGCCAGCGGCTGCAGCGGCTGACCGAGCAGATTCGGCAGCTGGTGCCGCAGTGGCGGCTGTTTCCGGTCGTTAAAGCGCTTCAAAGCCTGCGCGGGGTCTGCTTGATCGTTTCGGCCACCACCGTGGCCGAGATCGGCGATCTCAAGCGTTTCAAAATCCCCAGCAGCTGATGGGTTATCTGGGCCTGGTGCCCTCGGAGCATTCCAGCGGAGAGAAGACCAAGCGCGGTTCGATCACCAAGGCCGGCAATGGTCATGTGCGCCGCGTATTGGTTGAAGCCGCCTGGGCCTATCGGTTCAGGGCCCGGGTCAGCCGGGCGTTGCTCAAGCGCCAGGAAGGGCTGCCGCAATCCATTCGTGACATGGCATGGAAAGCCCAACTGCGGCTGTGTGCCCGCTACCGGCGCCTGTGGGCCAAGGGCAAGTCCAAGCGGTCGTTATAACCGCGATCGCCAGGGAGCTTTGTGCGGCTTTATGTGGGCCATCGCCCATGCCCTCGAGGGGCCAACTGCCTGAGAGAGAGCCAGGTTGTCAAAGAACAACCACCGGCAAACGGAGAAAGCCAACGCAAAAAACTTAACGTTCCAAGGCAGCCACAGGGGCGCAACCCCGGTCAGGAGAACCCTCGAGGACACTACCGGACAGCCCTTCTGGGCCGAACTCCCGAAACTAGAGCGAGGCAGCTCCGCGACGAAGCCAAGTCATGCGGTACCCAACCCGCGAATATCAGAGTGATCTACCGTCGCCATATGGGTTCCGCCCCTTTGGGTGCCTTGGAACATAACCACGACAAGGACCACTGGATAAAAGTGGGCAGGATTTATTTTTTCCTCTTGACAACTGTCAACCATATCAGTGTCCATCCAGAAATGGTGGATTTTGGTTCAGGCCAAGGCCGCAGCGATTTCGCAACCGCAGGCGTAGTGAGGCTACGCCGAGGATTGCAAAGAGCGAGAACGCCGGCCGGGGCCGAAAGATGCCGTTTGTGGATGGACTAGTCCAGGGCCGTGATCGTGTCGAGGTATTTTACCCACCGGGCTCCGTAGTATCCTTCAGCGACCACGCGCAGCGGGTACCCGTGCTTTTGCGGCAACGGCTCGCCGTTGACCTGCCAGGCAAGGAAGACCTTGCCGGATCGGATGTCCTCGAGCGGGAAATGCTCCGTCTTGTTATTGGATCCCTTCGGGCCGCTGAACTCCACGTGGGTGACCCCCGGCTTGAGTTTCGCCTCCGCCAGGAGCTCCGCGGCTGAAATTCCCTTCCAGCGCCCGTTCTGTGCGAAAAACCCGGGGCAGATCAAAAGGACGTTGCGCTCGATCATCGAGCGCTGCGCCAACTCCGCGTATTTGAAAGCCATCGGTTTTTCGACGGCGCCGGTGACCTCCAGGCGCCAATGATCGAGAGAAACGGGATAGGTCGACTGGCCCATGGTCCCGAATTCGTCCAAGGGGGTCGTCTCCAGGTTTCTCGCATCAAGATCGGCGGGATCCTTGGTGACCAGGGAATCCATGCGGAGTGCCTTTCGGCAGAACCAGCTTTTTGGCCTCGGCATAGACCAGCTTCAGGCCCGACCCGAGAAGTCCCCTTCGGTGCGCTACATTCATCTTATTGCATCTCGCGTGGCGGCTCTGCTGGGGGTGAAGCCGCGGGAGGGCTAAGCCGGAGGGAAGTATCGGCGTATGGTAACGGCGCGAAGCCGGCTCTGCTACTGGGCGGTGAGGGAACTGGGGAGGCTGATGTCTTCGCTTTCCCAAAAGCTGGGGATATCAATTCTCCCAGTAAGCGACTCCATTTCCCGCGGTCAGAGGATCGCAGAGGATACCGTACTCCGTCCGAAGGCCAAGGAGTCGGATTAAGCTGCCCAGGTTACCTCACTGGCCCCCTCAGCCTATTGAGGTTCCACCAAATACTGAGGCCAAACAGATCGCCTAACCCTCTATGTGTTGCTCTCCTATTCATCTAATCTACCGTTATTACAGCATGAATCCGATTTCTTGATTTTTCCCGGTGCTTGGCAGGCCCGTTGCAGATACTATCTGCATGATCATGGTCATCATGCGAATGACGGTCCTTTTTGAACAGCACATGGTACAAGTAGAACTTTTTTATCAATTAGGAGATAACTAATGCCAATAAATTTCTTTAGAGAATCATCATTTTTGATAGTGAGTTTATTGCTTGTCAGTTGCGCCCCTCAAAAATCCATAACCCCATTTAACGCCGCAGACGTCAATCCAGAATTGAATTCAGTCCAGTCTACTCAGAAGGTCGATAACCTTATAGATGGAAAACCGACAGCACTTCCCCTGTCCCAATCTGTTGAAGTTGAAAAAGAGGTGAGGCCTGTAAAAGAAACTGACTCAGCAATAGAACCGACACCAGTATCTACCGCGGAACCTTTACCGGAAGACGTTTCCATTACCCAGACTGTACAATTTGAAACCGGCAAGGCAAACATCAAGCCAAAGTATCACAATGACATCAAGAGAGTTGCCGATATTATGAGAGAATATCCCTCCACGTTGGCGGTTATCGAGGGACATACAGATGATGTCGGCAAAGAGGCAGTCAATGTTAAACTTTCTTATCAACGTGCCAATAATATAAGAGCATATCTTGTTGAAAAGTTTGGTATCGATCGTTCACGAGTCAAAGTGATTGGCTACGATTACCAAAACCCCATCGCAAGCAACAAAACCTCGGAAGGAAGGCAAAAAAACCGTAGAGGCGAAACCCACATTGAAGCTAAAACAATCTCAAACAGATTATACTCTTTTTCTGAAGATTCCGATCTTCCTATAGGTGGATTCTCTATCGTAAATCAAGAAACAATTGATGCAAAGATTAAATCCTTTTTGGAAGAACAGGGTGTCGCATCATATTCTTCAAATATAGTTAATGGTCCTACCCTGGAACTTTATGCAATGTGGAAGGGAATTTTTTCTCACTGTGCAATTCGAATCGAAACAGGGCCACATTCATTTTATCAGCTTGAATTACAAACTTTGCCCGATTTAAAAAAGGCTGGCCTGAAAGATTATAATAAAATTGGGGCGGCAATAAATTTATTAGGTGTGACCGAAGAGCAATTTGATCTTGTGGAATTTGCCGACAATGAAGAACGAAGCAAATTGGATAATCCTGAACCTCATTATGCAACAATGCCGGTTTGCATTGAGGCAAAAGCCACCCAGAAAACTCCCCAATGGTATAAAGAGTGCCTAAGTCGCTATGCTAGAAGTTACAATCCTGAAAATGCACTAAAAGCCGGGAATCGAGCAAAGGTATTCGACTATAATCCGATTATCCACAATTGCTGTAACTTTGCGGAAGACGCTTTAGCAGCTTGTGGATTAGCACATTGTTTTGATTTAGGAAGAAGCGCTGGCCTCAATAGCAAAACTGGCACGCTGGAAGAATAACAGCACGATGCCCATCGGGATCACTTTTTGGAGCGCTTGGGAGAGGTTCTACAAGGTACGCAGCGCCTTTGCTGTGGCTGGGCGTTGATTCCTATAAGTGGTTTCATAAACCCGTCTGACGCCCGACGGCGGCGTGGCAGGCCTCTCAAAATGCTCACAACCTGCCCGTGGTTGCTGCGCGTTCGAATCGGCCTGCGCCTTGCCCTCGGGCGTGATCCGAGGTTGTGAAATCACTTCTAACCAATTTCACTTGCTTCTGCGAACCGGGCCAGTGCCGATCTGCCTAAACGCAAGCATTTTGTAACCCTGCCGCTTTAGCCGCTTCGCCTCTTAAGGCTGGTTTTCAGTTTCCGATGAAAAATACATGATTCACCCCATTGTCGAAGCACCTTCTCGCAGCAAACCTTCCTTCAGTAACAATGAATGGAATGACCCAGCCAAGGGACGTCAGGAAGAATGACGACAAAAAGGTAACCTATCGAGCAACCGAATTGACTAAGATAGACGCCTTTCGTGGAATTCAAGATTGGCATCATTAAACGTGCTGGATTTTCCAACCAATTCGTGCGGCTAATTTGGTTGGATGTGAAGCCAAAAAGGAAAGGCAAGGAGAAGCAAACATGATAGACCTCGATCAATCGATCCGAACGCGCCATTCGACGCGGATGTCTTTGCCCCAGCCGGTGCCCTGGGCGTTGGCGAATGAGGTCCTCGCCCTGGCACAGTGTGCGCCGTCGAACTCCAACATGCAGCCGTGGCATATGGTCTTTGCGTCCGGGCCGCCTCGCGATCGCCTCGTCAATGCCCTGCTCGAGGAAGCCCGCTCGTCGGGCACCCAACATTCCTCCCCTGCCAGAGTCGGTCCAGCACTACCGTCGCGAACTGGGCGCTCAAGTCTACGGGTCGATGGGGATTTCCAGTCCGGGGGAGAGCTAAGACTTGCAAGGGGTAACGATCTTGGCCGATCGCTTACTGGAGGTCGGCGGTAGAGATCAGGATGCGGCCGTTACTCGTGAGCGGTCTGATGCGAAATAGCCGGGACAAGAGGTCACGATATGAAGGCGATCACGGTAGAGCCCCAAAAAGCGGGAACTGCACGGTTGGAGGATGTGCCGGAACCGGATGCGCATTACGGCTCCGTGCTCGTAGAAGCTATTGGTGTCGGGATCTGCGGGACCGACGCGGAAATTTCAGAGGGAAGGTACGGTTGGGCCCCTCAGGGCAAGACCCGCCTCGTGCTGGGCCATGAGTCACTGGGCCGCGTGCTGGACCCCGGCCCGATCAGTGGGTTCAAGAAAGGCGATTTCGTAGTCGGAATCGTCCGCAGGCCCGATCCCGTTCCGTGCCCGAATTGCGCGGTAGGTGAGTGGGACATGTGCCGCAACGGTCAGTATACCGAGCGCGGTATCAAACAGATTGACGGCTACATGTCCGAGCGCTGGAGGATCGAGCCCGAATACGCGATCAAAGTCGACCCCACACTGGGAATTCTCGGCGTATTGCTGGAGCCGGCCACGGTTGTCACCAAGGCGTGGGAGCACATTTTCGCGGTGGGCCGGCGTGCGTTTTGGGAGCCAAACACCGTGCTTGTGACGGGTGCGGGACCCATTGGCCTGCTGGGTGCCCTTATCGGCAGGCAGCTTGGGTTTGATGTTCACGTTCTTGCCAGGACCCAGAGCGGACCGAAGCCGGATCTCGTGTCCGCTATGGGTGCGACCTACTACTCCTGCAGCCTTGCAGAAATTGGATTCGAGCCGGACATCATCATGGAATGCACCGGTGTCGGGAACGTCATCAGCGAGGCTATATCCGCAATCGGGGCGAGTGGGGTCGTGTGTCTTACTGGTGTAGGGCACGACGGCATGGTGCCCAAAATACCCACCGCCGACTGGGCAACTTCGGCAGTGCTGAAAAACAACATCGTCTTCGGCAGTGTCAATGCCAACAAGCGGCACTGGTTTAAGGCTGCAGAGTCCTTGGCCCGTGCGGACCGGGCTTGGCTGAATCGCCTCATCACGCGTCGCGAGCGGCCGGAGGACTTTGCGAAGGCCTTGGACCGGAGGTCAGAGGATATCAAGGTCGTCATTCAGTTCGCCGAGGTGTGATCGAAGCTCAGCCGCACATTCTGTTTGACAACCAGCGACGGCTGGGTGATTGCGGGAGATTTTGTGCGCAGAAGAGATGAAAGCAGACTCCACATGGCTAAGGGTCCGATGCCGGCCTGCCGGTCGATCCGGGCGCTGTTAGCGGATGTCGACGGTACCCTCGTTACGAAGGAGAAGGTGCTCACCCGCCGTGCGATAGGCGCCGTGCGGCGGTTGCGCGAACACGGAGTCGTATTTTTCGTCACCAGCGGGCGCCCTCCGCGAGGCATGCGCATGCTGGTTGAGCCGCTCGGGCTGAGGGATCCGATGGCCGCATTCAACGGCGGCATGATCATCCTGCCTGATCTGTCGGTGGTCGACGAGCGTCCGCTGCCTTGCGACGTTGTGCCCGCCGTCGTTGACACGATTCATACCCACGGTCTGGACGTCTGGATTTATCGCGCAACCGATTGGTACGTCCGCTCTCCCAAAGCCGGGCACGTGGATCGTGAAGCGTCGACCGTTCAATTTTTGCCCACCGTAGTCCCGACGTTCGAGGGTCTGCTTGACCGGGTCGTGAAGATCGTCGGGGTCAGCGATGACCTGGATTCGGTCGCGCGGTGTGAGGCGGATGCCCAAAAACAGTTTGGGGCGCATGTCTCTGCCGCACGCTCACAACCTTACTACCTGGATGTAACGCACCCCACTGCCAACAAAGGTGCCGTGATCGAGCGGTTTGCGAAATTTTTAAACTTACCGCTGGAACATATTGCCACGATAGGCGACCAGCCTAACGACGTGCTGATGTTCAAGCGGAGCGGTCTCAGCATTGCAATGGGCAATGCGAGCGAGGAGGTGCAGCGGCAGGCAACGTATGTAACGAGCTCCTGCGAGGAGGAGGGTTTTGCCAATGCCGTGGAACGCTTCATTCTACCACAGGCAGCGAGGAGGGAATGACGACAGCTGCAGCTGCCGATGGATGTTTGGCGGCACAAGTCATTCCTGCTGAGGAGTTGCATGATGAGGCGACTCATCCCCTGCGACTTCACAGCGTTCTGCGAATCGCTCAACCCTCTCGGGCGGCACCATGGGATGCTCCTGGCAAACGTGTTCGCCCAGAGCGAAGCGCTGGTCTTCGGCAAGACAGCTGAGCAGGTGGGGAGCGAGGGCACTCCGGACTGACTGGTGCCCCATCGGGTCTCCCAGGGCAACCGGCCGTCTGGAACCCGCATGTGGCCAGATGATCTCCACCGGCCGGGCGATATGATTTGAAAGGAGATAGCGCATGAAAGTGGGAATGATAGGCCTTGGAAGGATGGGAGGAAATATGGTGCGCCGGTTGATGGCCGCGGGACACGAGGTCATCGTCTATTCCGCCACGGCAAATACAAGGGAAACCTTCGCCAAGGAGACAGGCGCCCTGGCCGCTTCCTCGCTCAAAGAGCTGGTGACCCAACTCAAGACACCGCGCGTCATCTGGCTGATGGTTCCCGCGGCGGTGGTGGACCAGACCTTGAACGATCTCGCCGGCTTGTTGACGAAGGCCGACATCGTCATCGACGGCGGCAATTCCTACTACATCGACGACATTCGCCGGGCCCGAGACCTAACACCCAAGGGTATTCATTATGTGGACTGCGGCACGAGCGGCGGGGTCTGGGGCTTGGAGCGCGGCTACTGCCTGATGATCGGCGGAGAGCCGGAGACGGTGAAATACCTGGACCCGATTTTCGCCACCCTGGCGCCGGGGAGCGGAAACATCCCGCGTACACCCGGCCGCGAGAAGCTTGGGGGAACCGCTGAGCAGGGCTACCTGCACTGTGGCCCCAGCGGCGCCGGGCACTTCGTCAAAATGGTTCACAACGGTGTCGAGTATGGCCTCATGGCGGCCTACGCCGAAGGGATGGGCATTCTGCGCGGCGCCAATATGGGCAAACGGGATCACGCGATGGATGCGGAGACCACGCCCCTGCGCGACCCGGAACATTACCGGTACGATTTCAATCTGCGCGACATCGCCGAAGTCTGGCGACGAGGCAGCGTGGTCGCCTCCTGGCTGCTGGACCTGACGGCCAGCGCGCTGACGCAAGACCCTGCTCTCGCCGCGTTTGCCGGTCGGGTTTCGGATTCCGGCGAAGGACGCTGGACAATCAAGGCGGCGATCGATGAGGCTGTGCCGGCTCCCGTATTGAGCTCGGCGCTTTACTCGCGCTTCAGCTCGCGCGGGGAAGCGGAGTATGCCGATAAACTCCTTTCGGCGATGCGCTTCCAGTTCGGCGGGCACCACGAAAAGCCTGCCGAATAAGTAGGCAACATGATCATCGTGATGGAATAGGAGATGCCATGGAGATCAAAGCACTGTCCACTGCCGATGCCGCCGCGCAGGAAGCTTCACACGTCATCGCCGATGCAGCGCGCGCAGCCGTGACCGTGCGCGGCCGCTTCGTGATGGCGGTCAGCGGCGGCCGCACGCCATGGCAGATGCTGCGCGCGCTGGCCAATGAGGAAGTGCCCTGGAAATTCGTGCATGTAGTGCAAGTGGACGAACGCATTGCCCCCGCCGGCGATCCCGACCGGAATCTCACCCATCTGCGCGAGAGGCTGCTCGAACATGCGCCCTTGCCGGTGGAGCAGATCTACGGCATGCCGGTGGAAGAAGCGGACCTCACCATTCGCACGCTGTCCATCGATGCGGTACAAGCCGCTAAGTCCGGACACCCCGGCACGCCCATGGCGCGTACGTGCTCGCCGACACGCCGGGCGGTGAGCCCGAAGTGATCCTGATCGCCTCGGGCAGCGAGGTCAGTCTCGCCGTGCAAGCCCACGAAAAGATGATTGCGGGAAGGGTCCAGTCGCGCGTGGTCTCGATGCCGTCGTGGGACCTCTTCGACCACCAGCCGAAGGAGTACCGCGACAGCGTGCTTCCACCATCTGTAAAGGCACGTGTCGCGATCGAGCAGGCCTCGACCTTCGGCTGGGAGCGTTACGTCGGTGATGCCGGCCGCATCATTGGTATGAAGACGTTCGGAGCATCGGCCCCCCTCAAGGAGCTGCAGAAGAAATTCGGGTTCGAGCCCGACCGGGTCGTGGCGACGGCGAAGGCAGCCCTCGGCCGAAAATAGAACGTGACAGGTGCTGAGATCAAAATAGTCGCAGGTCAGCCTGAGGCCGCCTTTTTGTCCGGGCCGGCCTGGGTGGTTGGTCGTTTTGGCACTTGGGCAGGCAGCCTCTGCCCCGGTTGGAAAATCTTAATGGAAGGCGATCGGTTATGAAATTAACGACCGAGCATGAGCGACTCGAAGCATACCGGCAACGTAAGGCCAATTGGAAAAAATGGGGGCCCTATCTCAGCGAACGCTCCTGGGGAACCGTGCGTGAAGATTACAGCGCCGATGGCAATGCCTGGAATTATTTTCCCCACGACCACGCCCGCAGCCGGGCCTTCCGCTGGGGCGAAGACGGTATCGCCGGGGTCTGCGATCGCAACCAATATATCTGTTTTGCCTTGGCGCTGTGGAACGGACGCGATCCGATCCTCAAGGAACGCATGTTCGGGTTGACCGGCTCCGAGGGAAATCACGGCGAGGATGTCAAAGAATATTATTTCTATTTGGACAGCACTCCGACCCACAGCTTCATGAAAATGCTTTACAAGTATCCCCAGTCGGCGTTCCCCTATGCCGAGCTGGTGGCCGAGAACCGCAAACGCAGCCATCACGATTTCGAGTATGAATTGCTGGATACCGGGGTGTTCGCTGACAACCGCTATTTTGACGTGCAGATCGAGTATGCCAAAGCAGACCCGGACGACATTCTCGGCCGGATCACGGTAGTCAATCGGGGTCCGGATCCGTCCGCGTGCCACGTGTTGCCGACGTTTTGGTTTCGGAACACTTGGAGCTGGGGTTATGCAAAGGGGCCGATGGGAGACGTCCCGCAAAAACCGCGCATGATGCAGATCGACGCGCCCGAGGGAGTGTCGGCGATTCAAGCCGATCACGCAGCGGCCGGTACCTATTATCTTTGCGCCGAAGGAGGACCCGAGCTGCTTTTCACCGAGAATGAAACCAACACGCGCAGACTGTATGGGTCAAGCGACGGCAACCCTTACGTCAAAGACGCCTTCCACCGTTACGTGATAGAGGGCGAGACCGGTGCCGTCAATCCCACTCAGGCAGGGACCAAAGCTGCCGCGCTCTACCGGGCCGTCATCCCACCGGGCGAATCCTATACCGTGCGACTGCGTCTTTCCCACGCACCTGCAAGCCGGCCGTTTGGAAACTTCGAGGGCGTTTTCGACCGGCGCCGTCGCGAAGCGGATGAGTTTTACGCTGCTTTGCAGAAACCCGGTTTAAGTGAAGATCTGGTTCGGATTCAAAGGCAGGCGCTGGCCGCGACACTCTGGAGCAAGCAGTTTTTCTATTTCAACATGGAACAATGGCTGAACGGCGACCCGGGATTGCCGCTGCCGGAAGCGCGCCGCAGCGGACGCAATACCGCCTGGGATCATCTTAACAATTTCGACATTATTTCCATGCCGGACAAATGGGAATATCCCTGGTATGCAGGCTGGGATCTGGCCTTTCACTGCATCCCTCTCACGTTGGTGGATTCGGACTTCGCCAAGCGTCAGCTGGAGCTGCTGGCCCGCGAGTGGTACATGCATCCCAACGGCCAGCTGCCCGGCTGCGAATGGAACTTCAGCGACGTCAACCCGCCGGTGCATGCCTGGGCGGCCTACCGTGTCTACAAGATCGACGCCAAACAGCACGGCCGGGCGGATCGGGGGTTTCTGGAAAGCATTTTCCACAAACTGCTGATCAATTTCACCTGGTGGGTCAACAAGAAGGACGCCGAGGGGAAAAATGTGTTCCAAGGCGGTTTTTTGGGCCTGGACAACATCAGTGTCTTCGATCGCAGCAAACCCCTTCCCACCGGCGGGCACCTAGATCAGTCCGACGGCACTTCCTGGATGGGGTTCTATTGCCTGGTCATGCTGAAGATTGCCCTGGAACTGGCCAAGGTAGAGCCCGTTTACCAGGACAGTGCCAGCAAATTCTTCGAGCACTTTCTGCGCATCGCCAGGTCGATGACGGGAGAGTATCGTGAAGGGCTGGGCCTCTGGGATGAAGAAGACAGTTTTTTTTATGATGCCCTCCATCTGCCTGACGGCAGAGTCATTCGCCTCAAGGTGCGTTCGCTGGTCGGGCTGATGCCCTTGTTGGCTGTTGAAACCCTCACGCCCGAGCTTATGGAGGCCATGCCGGTTTTCTCCCGACGGCTGCAATGGTTTTTTGAAAATCAGGTCTATCTCCGGGAGGAGGGACATGTGGCCTGCGTTCAGACGCCCGGGCACAGGTCGCGGCGACTGCTTTCGATCGTCAACCGGGATCGCTTGGCGCGCGTGCTGGAACGCATGCTCGATGAGAACGAGTTTCTGTCCGACTTCGGGATTCGCTCGCTTTCGAAATTTCACCAAGACCATCCCTACACGTTTTATGCCGATGGACAGGCGCATACGATCGGCTACCAGCCGGCTGAATCGCAGAGTGGCCTGTTTGGAGGTAATTCCAATTGGCGCGGGCCAATTTGGTTTCCGATCAACTACCTGCTGATCGAGTCACTGCAAAAATTCGACTATTACTACGGTGACAGTTTCAAGGTGGAATGCCCCACCGGATCGGGCCGGTTATTGACCCTGGGGGAGGTCGCGGTCGAACTATCCATGCGGTTGATCAAACTTTTCGCGCGCAACCGCGACGGCACACGTCCCATTTACGGCGGGCAGCGCCTTCCGCAGACCGATCCATACTGGCGGGACTTGATTCTCTTCAACGAATATTTTCACGGCGACAACGGCGCAGGGCTGGGCGCCGCCCATCAGACTGGATGGACGGCTCTGGTCGCCAAACTGATTCAGCAGTCAGGCTGTTTGCTGGAGGATGCTTAGAGGTGGTTTCATAACCCCGTCTGACGTCCGATGGCGGCGTTGCAGGCCACTCGAAATGCTCACAACCTGGTGTGGTTGCTGCGCTTTTTAATCGGTGTGCGCCTTGCCCCCAGCTGTGATCTGCTATTTTGAGATGGCTTCTAATAACCTAATAAGCTAACAGCGTCCCCCTGCATCATTCCCCTGAAATCACGAAGTATATCCATAAGGTTCTATCGATTCCTGTCCTTTCCATCGGCGCCGGGCCCCACTGCGACGGACAGTTGCCTATCGTCGACGATCTCATCGGTCAATTTCAGGCCTTCACGCCTAAGTTTGTAAAAAAAATACTGCAACGTGGCCGAAGTCATTACCAGCGCCATGAAGGACTATTGCGCCGACGTGCGTGCCGGCAAGTTTCCCGGAGAGGAACACTGTTATCGAATGATTGAAGGCGGGGAGCCGAAATTTCTCAAACGCATGCAGGGCAGCTGGATTTTCGGGCTTTCAGGAAGAAAGGTTTTTATGATTCCGGATGGAAACACCGGTAGCAGAAATTGCCTTTCAGGAATGGTTTCGACTTCGGCAGGGAGTTAACCTGGAGCTGACTTTTTTCAGACAGCCTGCCAGGCGGGTTACTAATTTAAACGCTTCAACCATTTCACCGACATCCGTTAGGGCCTGACCGACGATGTCATAAGCCGTTCCGTGAGCCGGGGTTGCAATAGCTATGGGGAGTCCTCCGGCTACTGTAACTCTCCGTTGAAACCCCATTGGTTTCATGGCGATTTGGCCTTGGTCGTGGTACATGGTCTCAACTGCATCAGGCAATGGGCCGCCTGCATTAATGCTTTTGGAAGCGGCCTCCGCTATAGCCGGTTTGATCACATCGATTTCTTCCCGACCGAGATTCCCTCCTTCACCCGCATGAGGGTTCAGGGCGGCAACTGCAATGCGAGGCGCACTGATCCCAGCCGTCAGCATTGTATGATGGATGGGCCGAATGGTTTCTTGGGACAGATATTATGGCCCAAAATTCGCCAATTTGAAATCTGATCGATTCAGGTGCCGGCAGAGCGCAGGGAGTTCAGGCCTTTTAGGGCACGATTATTATTTCAACCTGCCAAGACTACCATAACGCCTATGAGGCTTGCACCTTCACGTTCGCCCACTCCTCGAACATCTCCACCATGGCGGAGTAGTCTAGCTGGCCGCGGCCCGTTGCGCTGGCCATGGTCAGGATCTGGAAGACTTGACTCACCAGGGGAGTGGGCACCTTTTCCAGCTTGGCCGATTCCAAGGCCAGACCCACGTCCTTACGCAGCAGATCCATGGCAAAGCCGGGCTGGGTAAAGTTGTGCGGAATGATGTAGTTCGGGACCCGGTTCTCCAAAATCCAGGAGCAGCCGGCGCTCGTCTTGAGCACGTCGAAGACCACCTGAGGGTCCGCGCCCAGCTTGACGGCCAGCACGAAGGCCTCTACGATGGCCGCCGTGTGCACCGCCACCAGGATCTGGTTGGCCATCTTGACGGTCTCGCCCATACCAACTCCTCCCACGTGGAAGATGGTTTTGCCCATCACCTCCAGAAGGTCGCGCTGCTCTTCCAAAACTTCTTTTTCGCAGCCAACCATGATGGTGAGGGTGCCCTTCTCAGCCCCGATGTTGCCGCCCGAGACTGGCGCGTCCAGGAACTTCAGCCCCACCTTGGCAGCTTCTGCCGCCACCATTTTTGAAGTGTGGGGCGAAAGGGATGTCATGTCCATCAAGGTGGCTCCCTTTTTGGCCCCATGAAGCACGCCGTTTTTGCCGAGCACCGCCTCCTTGACCTGGGGGTCCGCTTGTAGAATCAGGATAATCGTATCCGCACCGTCAGCCGCGTCGGCGCAGTCGTGGGCCGCGCGAGCTCCCAGTTGGGCGAGCTCCCTTACCGGACCGGGCTTCAGGTCATAGACCGCCAGAGGATAACCCGCGTTGATCAGGTTTTTTGCCATAGGCTTGCCCATGGCACCCAGTCCGATAAAGGCCACCTTCTTCTTGCTCATGCTCTCTCCTCTGCTGCCGGCTGGCCGCGGCCCAGTCCCATAGGCATGGGCGGCGGGAACGCCTTGGTTTGGGTTAGGTGAATTGCTTCGAGATTTGTGGTTTTAGTCTGTTTTCAGCCCGTTATCGGCCCCGTGCCGCCCCTGGCCTATCTCATGATGGAGGTTGGCAGCCAGACGGTGAGCGGTGGAAAGAAGGTGATACAAATAAGCACCATCAACAGTGGTATGTAGAAGATCAATACCGCCTTTTGCAGCCGTTCGAAAGGGATACCGGCTACCCTTTGAGTAGCGTAGAGCACCATGCCCACAGGCGGAGTAATCAGGCCGATCATCAGATTCAGAATCATCATCACCCCGAAATGCACCGGGTCTATTCCCACCTTGAGCGCGATTGGCATCAAGATGGGGGTCAGGATGTTGATGGCAGCCAGACTCTCCATGAAAAAGCCGACCGATAGTAAAAATACGTTGATAATCACCAGGATGAACAAGGGGTTTTGGGTGATGGACATGATGCCTTCAGCTATGGCGATGGTTATCTGATAGCGGGCCAAGAGCCAGGCGTACAAGGAGGCCGCCGAGATGATAAAAAGCAGGATGGCGGTGTCGTCCAAGGCTTGGCGCAGCACCTGGATCAGACTCTTGAGATTGATCTCCCGGTAGAGGATCAGGCCCAAAAAAAGTGAATAGAGCACGGCTACCGCCGCGGCCTCAGTGGGGGTGAACAGCCCCAGCCAGATGCCGCCGATCAAGATGGCCGGGCTTAGAAGAGGGAAAAAGGCCCGGACGCTGGCATTTACTACATGGGCTGCCGTGGCACGCACCCTTACAGGGTAGCCCCGACGTTTTGCCACTACGCTGACAGTGGCCATCATGAACAGCCCCATGAGAACGCCGGGGATCAGGCCGCCTATGAACAAGGACCCCACTGACACGTTGCCTAAAACTCCGAAGAGAACCATGGGGATGCTGGGTGGGATGATCGGGCCGATGGTAGCCGATGCCGCTGTGACTGCCGCGCTGAAATCCAGGTCGTAGCCCTCGTCCGTCATGGCCTTGATCTCCATCTGACCGAGGCCCACCGCGTCCGAGACCGCCGAGCCGCTCATGCCGGCGAAGACCATGCTGGCCATGATGTTCACGTAGCCAAGCCCGCCCCGGATATGGCCAATCAGGGCGTTGCAAAAGGAGAATATCCGGTCGGTGATGCCGGCGGTATTCATCAGCCGGCCCACCAAGAGAAAGAAGGGGATGGCCAGAAGCGGAAAGGAGTTCACACCGTAGATCATGCGCTGTGCCACGATTCCGTAGGGAATGGCGTCAATGCCTCTATCCGCCACCAAAACCACCAAGGAGGTGACCCCCATGGCAAATCCGACCGGCATGCCCGCAAGCACGAGTACCAACAGACAGCTTAAAAAAACCGAGGCTATCATATCAGGCTATTCCTTATGCGCCGGGATAGAGCCCCGCAAGATGGTGAACTCACGAAATAATTGCATGATGACGATGATCAGCATGATGCCGGTGCCCAGCACTGCACCCAGATAGACCCAGGACATTCTCAACCAGGGAATGGTGCCGGCGTGCACGGGCCAGGAGGACTCGAACATCACTAGGGTGCCCCAAAAGACCACGGCCAAAAACAGAGCCATGAGCACATAGAGCGCCGCGTTGATCAGGTGGCTGAGCCGAGGCGGGTACTTGGACGAAAAAAACTCCACCGTGATGTGTAACTTGCGCCGGGTGATGCTGGCCGCGCCTAAAAACGTCACCCAGACCAGCAGAAATCGGGCTATCTCCTCGGTCCAGGGCAGGGGTGTCACCAGAACATAGCGCGAGATGACCTGCAGGCTCGCCACAGCCAGAACCAGAATGAAGAGAACCAAAGCGGTGTCGTCCAAGATCCGGTTGAACCAGGAAGCCACCAAGCCGGGGGGGCGCTGGGAATCGATGACGGTGGTGGGCATGCCGGTCAAGGAGGCGGAATCGGCTGGTGTGGTCATGGCGTTCCCCGCAAGTTATTGTACCCGAAAGTCCAGGGCCATGAGTACGCGCTCCTTTGACACGGTGTCGAGGCAAAGGCCCACGTACCTGGCCCTGGGTTGGGTTGATTGCTTAATTAGAGATGATTTTTTGGACTTCCTCATAGACTCCAGGCGCCCAATTTTTGCGGATGCGCTCAATGGCAGGCTTGGCCTTCTCGATGAAGGGCTTTACATCGACCTTAAGCACCGTCATACCCGCTTGGGCCAGTTTGGCCTTGAAACCTTCCTCCTGCTTGGCGGCGAGCAGGTCGCCGTACTCGGCGGCTTGGGCTGCACTGTTAAGAACGATCTCCTGCAAGTCTTTGGGCAAAGACTGCAATACTTTGTCGCTGAGCAGCCAGTGGAAGAGGGCGTGCACGTGGGCTGTAAGCATCACGTACTTTTGCACTTCGTACAGCTTGGTGGTGTAGATTAGATACAGGGGATTTTCCTGGGCCTCCACCACGCCGGTTTGCAGGGCGCCGAAGACCTCGGGCCAGGCTACAACGGTGGGCAAGGCGCCCATCTCACGCCAGACCTCGACCCAAGTGGGGATCTCGGGCACACGGATTTTCAGGCCGGCCAGCTCGGCCGGGGAGGGAATGGCTTTTTTAGCGGTGAGCATTCGAGAACCGCGACGCTGCAAGCCGATCAGGTGGATGCCGCCTTTTTCCTTGAAGTTCTTCTTTATGTTTTGGCCGATCATGCCGTCCCAGGCCTTGAAGACATCCTCAACCGAAGGGAAAACGAAGGGGATGATGGTCGCACCATACTCCGGGGCGTACAGAGAGACGCACAGGTCGCCGGAAAGGGTAAGGGCCACCTCTCCCTGCTTGAGTTGCTCCAGGTTGTCGCGCTCGCCGCCCAGCTGGGCACCGGGAAACAGGGAAACTTTCAGGCGGCCCTTGCTGCGGGTCTCCACCAAGCTTTTGAAAACCTCGGCCGCGGCGTGTTCCGGACCTCCGGGCGCGGTGTGCAAGGCAAAGGCCAGCTCAGTGGGGTTAGCGGCACGGGTAACGCCGCTGAATCCGATGCTCAACATGACTACGGACAAGACCAGAATAACGCTTCCTCTTAGGTTCATAAGTCCCTCCTTCTAGTGAATAAAGAGTGTTCTTACCCGGGGTGTAGATGCACCAGCGCATAAGATCGGTATGGGTTTAAGGTTGGCCCGACTTAGGCACCCCTGGTGCTCCTGGTTTGGCCTTAATATGCGACGGGCGCACGTCCGGAAAGGATAGAAATCGCACACGACAATTTGGCTGGGCTCGGGTGCAATTTTAATTTTGTATACATGAATGCATTTTCTAAAGTCAAGGGAAAAACATCCGGGTTGAGATAAACGGAAAAGGGACTGTAGGCGATGACGCCGGACCCAAGGACCATTGCTGAAGGGTTTGAGTAGAATTTAACGCTGGGCAGGAGGCGGCCGGCTCTGAGTCCTGGATAAAACCGGACTGCCTGAAGGAGCTTGAAGGAAGAGAGCCGGTGGGGTGGAGCCCAGCGTTGCCGAAATCTGGGCTTTTGCGGTGGTCCAACTTTATGCCGTCTGGAATAGTCCGGCTAGCTCAGCCAGGCGGTTACCTTGGGATCACCATCTATGTAGGGCATCCTTTTCGCCCGGTAGCCTGGCAGGTAGGGCATCTTCAGGTGGTTGTCCAGGTCGGCTTGACTATTCCATTCTTCATGAAACAGGAACAAGCCCTTTTCATCGCGGCTTTCCTTACATTCAAAATTCAGGCAGCCCGGATCGTTGCGGGCCTCGGCGGCTAAAGCGCAAAGCTGTTGGTAAAGCTGGTCCTCACTGCCGGGTTTGGCTTTGAAAATCGCCAATACAGTCACCTTTTTGGAACTCATGGCATTCCTCTGCTTTAGGGTCTCTTTGAGCTGGGGCTCTATCGTCTGGCTGCACCTTGCGACCAGTCCGATGAGTTGCATTTATGTGCATGGATGTGGCTGCATATAATATTCAGCTTCGGTCTGTCAAGCCCCTATTGCCTGAAGACAGACTACCATCCGAGTTGCGGCCGATCGGCATGGCTCCACCGAAACTTCCTTTTTAAAAAACCGCCGGTAATCGCTTCAGCCCGGCAGAACGTCCACGTCATTCTGAGGATCCCATCGAAGAATTCTTGTTTGCGGGCGGCTGCTCCATCAGGGAGCGCATCCGCGCCCACGGCAGAAACGCGTGCTAAATCGCTCATGCCGGGGTTGTGACTGTGCACCTAGTCGCCCGGGCTGATATCCTGCGTCGCGGCACCGATCACCTGTCCGTACTTGCGGACGATGTCTCCGGCTCGGATGTGAGCGGTCGCGGCTTTTTGGATGTGCTCAGTGGGTGGTCGGTTCGAATTCGTGCCGACAACTCAGCTTCTTGAACCGCTCCGCAACGAAGGTGTCCATGACCATCTGGGTGAGATGGTAGATGATGCTCGGGATCACGGCCAGGGGATACTGGACCGCGAAGCAGCCGGCCCAGATCAGGTACGAAACGGTCAGGGTCTTCTGGGAGGTGTGGATGGTGAAGGCCGTGGTCGAGGGCCGGTCCAGGCGGATGACTTTGCAGATCCCGAAATTGAGGAGCAGGACCAGTGAATGAAGACCGACAATGAACGCGAGCAGCGCCGGCAGCATGGCCCCGGCAACACCGATCTTGGCCCCGGAGCCGGCGAAGGCATTGAATATGATCAGAAGCACGATGCACTGCTGGAAGACGGAAAAGGCCACTTTGTAGCGTGCGATGCAGGCCTTAAGAACCCGCTGGGCGAGTTTCCCGAGGACGATCGGCACGAGCACGCTTGTGGTCAAGTTTGCGAGCATCTTGAGGATCGGCAGTTCGAGGTTGCCTGCTCCCCCGACCAGGAATTGAAGCGAGAAGGGAATCGTGAAAATACCGACGCTGTTTCCGAGCAGGCAGATCAAAGCGGACAATGCGATATTGCCTCGCCCGATGGCCGTCATGACAGTGCCGGAGACGATGCTCACCGGGGCTGTCGCGATGATGCAGATGCCGATAATGAACTCCATGGGTAATAAGTAATAGGCCAGGGTCCATGAAAGCAGCGGGATTAGAACTAGTGATGAAATTACGGCCGCCAGGGCGGCCTTCACTTGGAGGTTATGGATATTCAGGTGGGACGTGTCGAGGGTCAGGCCGGTGGCGAAGAAAGCTAGGAAGATGCCGATGGTCATAACATGATATTCCCGTACCCAAAGGTCTTGGCCATCGAGGCTTAATGCATAAAGCACTACCAACACAATGGCCGGGAAAAACCAGTATCTTCTTAGAAGCGCAGTCATCCGGAAAAACCCATTCAACCCTGTGGGGAAAAAACAAAAAATCTCTCATCCTGAGCTTTGCGCAGCTCTGCCAGGACGGAGTTGGTGTCAATGTCAATCCCGTCAGTCGTGATTATTGATCCGGCAGGCACTGGCCGGATCAACCTGCGGTTGGCGATCATGTAGAAGGGTGCAGCGTTTCCGGGGCGCATGGGGGCCGCATCGATCAACTGGGCCTCGACTCCTTCAATGGTATGATGGTGGCCGCCCATTTCCAGGACCAATCCAGCCGGCAAGTCCCGTGTTGCCTTTCCGATCAAATCACAGACCGGCTTGGGGCGGCTTGCGCCCGTAGGCATCCCCAGGCACGAAGCCAGGAGCACCGACATGGGAGCTTCGATTCCCAGCAGATGCGCTGGGTGGTAGAGCATGGCGCACCGGTTGTTTCGGCTGCAGGAATGTCCTTTTTTCATGAGGACCTGCCATGTATCCTTGTCTTCGCACTCAACCACAATGAACACCCCACCGCCCATACTCGCTTCGTCGCCTTTGCGCAAGCAGTTGAAGATGTCCAGTTTGCCGCTGCCGCTGAGCAATCCGCCCATTTCCGCCGGGCAGAAGAAATCCGGCACCTCCACGATCCGGGCAATGGCTGCATGAAAAGACGGCGTATCCGGTTTCATGCCGGTTGCATTGGCCACAATGCCCATTTCACAAAGGTCCGGCACCGCTCGCTGAGGCAGATCCGCCAAAAGGTCGCTTCGCTGTTTAACCAAGTCGGTAGGGTTCAACGACGTTTGAACCCATAGATTCGCGATCCCCGCTGCAGCAATGGTTTTATCGTTAGCCGTGACGGTGCGGCGGCTCGGGTCGTAAATAAAATCGTATTCGCTGGCCTTGCCCGCGGATAGAATCTTTAAACCCAACACCTTGGCCCAGGAGATAAGTCCAATGAGAAGGCTGGGTTGGTCGCCATCTGCCGGGCTGTAGACGCGCCCAATCTTGGTTGCCCTGATAGCGAGTTCAGACCCCACGACCGAATCGACCTCTTTTGAAACCATAATGATGTGCCAACCGCTCTCCAGAGCACGAACCGCATGGATAGCTCCGGTCTCGGGGTGGCCTGTCCCCTCCACCAAAACGTCAAGCGGCAAATCTTTGACGAGACCGCTGTCGGCCACCACCACGCGCTTGCCGGATTCATAAGCCTTTTTTGCCGTTTTGGTCGATTCGCAAACGATCACGTCGTCCGCTGAGACCCCAGCAGCCACATAGGCTTTAACCGCCTTTGACGGGGTGCGGTTGATTACGACCGGGACATCGAGACATTTGATTCGCAATGCCTGGAACAAGAAGGAGCGTCCGAAATCTCCGGCTCCGGTGAGTGCGACTCGAACCGTTCGGTCCCCGGCCGACTCTAACAACGTCTCGAAATTCATGATAACAACCCCTTTTCCAATCCATGGCTTTAAATAAATGGACGACAGCGGCATTCAAGACGCCCACACAATTGCAAAAGATCGAAGGGTCTCGCGGTACCCAGCTTAGCCAGCTGGGGCTATTTCGATCCGAAACCCGACCGAGATAATGTGCGCATCCGGTCAGATGGTTTAGATTCTGCATCACATGTTAGTAGAAGACTTTCAAAGGCCACAAGCTCACGGCCGGAAAATAAGTGACGAGGAGGAGAACGAAGATCATCACCCCAACGTACCATATATTGACCTTGCTCACCTCCCAGATGTCCTCCTTGGAAATGGCGCAGGCAGTCATAAGAACGCTTGCGACGGGTGGTGTCTGCTGTCCGATTCCCAAATTGATCGTGAGGACAATCCCGAAGTGCACCGGGTCGATGCCGACCGCGTTGACCAGTGGCATGACGATGGGCACCGTTAAAATGATGGCCGCTGCTGAATGAAGAAAACAACCGAGGATGAAAAAGAAGATGTTCAATATAATTAGAACCAGATAGGTCGAATTGGTCCAGTGGACCATGGATTGAGCCAGCTTCTGAGGCAGCTGCAGTTCGGTGAGGACCATGCTCAGGACGGCCGAAGTGGCCACCAGGAGCATAACGACCGCCGTCTGGATGCCGCCTTCCATGAGGGCCTGCCGCATGAGCTTCATGTCAAACTCACGATAGATCAGGCCCACAAAAATAGCCGCCACTACGGCCAAGCCGGCCCCTTCGGTGGCAGTCACTACCCCGCCGAAGATTCCGCCTAAAATAATCAATGGCAGCAGAAAGGCCCATGAGGCACTTTTCGCAGTTTCCCATACCCGCTGGAGACGGAAGTTTTCTTCCCTGGGATAGTTATTTTTCTTGGCAAACCCGTAGGACAGTCCCATCATCATGAGGCCGCCGATCACCCCCGGGGTAACGCCGCCGACAAAGCACTTAACCACCGAGGTGTTTGCCATGACTGCGTAAAGCACCATTGGAATTGAGGGTGGAATGATGACCGCCAACGTGGCGGCTGAAGAAGTGACGGCAGTTGCGAAGGCTCCAGGGTATCCCTTGCGCTTCATGGCCGGGATCAAAATCGTCCCCAATGCGGCTACGTCGGCCACCGCGGAGCCGGATATCTCGGCGAAAAACATCGATACGGCCGTGGTGACCATTGCCAAGCCGCCGCGCATCCAACCCAGAACAGAGGAAGTGAAGGCGATCAGGCGCTTCGAAATTCCCGTAGCGTTCATGATCGCTCCGGCCACAATGAACAGCGGCACGGCCAGGAGCGGAAAATTTGACGCCCCACGGTACATGACGATCGGCAGGTTGGTCAGTGCATCCGCACCCTGCATGACGGCCATCGCCACCACCGAGACAACACCTAGCCCGATAGCGATCGGCACGTTGATAAGCATCAGAACAATCATCAAGAGGATTATCCCCACAACCGCAGCTATCATGATTCACTCCGTATCACTCACAAGGTTGGTAGGCGGCTCTTCTGTAACGCAAGCAGATTGAGAGATTTTCTTCCAACCGTCTCCGATGCTGAGCAACTCCGCCATTATGAACAAGGCTGCACCTATAGGAATGATGGATTGTACCAAAGCGGTTGGGACAAAGGGCAGTGTGATGAGGTATTCATCATCCATAACTCCCAAAACCACGTAGCCGTACCAGAACGTCACTGCGAAAAAACCGATCACCAGGATTTCGCCGAGAACGTAAAGGGGCAACCGCCAGTTTGTCGAAAGCGATTTCATCAGGCCGGGAAACCCAATATGGCATCGGTGCAGGGCCGCCAGGGCGGCCCCGAAATACGTCAGCCAAGCTAATAGAATAGATGCGAGTTCGTCGTACCAGACCAGTGAATTGCCCATATACCGGAAGGTCACGCCCAGGACCACCACGACTACTTGAATCGCCATCAGGAAGAGGACAATCATCTCCAATCCCCTGTTGGCGATCATTTTCATGCGCTGCATTGAAGTCCTCCACGGACGCCGAATTATTTACCTAGCGCCAAAACCTCTTCGATCAGCTTCTTGCCCTCGGGGACTTTCTTGCCGAACTCTTCATAAATCGGAGCACTCGCCTTGATAAAGGAATCGCGATCGGCGACGTTGACCACCATGACCGCTTTGAGTTTTTCGATGATATCTTTGTCCATGGCCTCGCCGGTCCGGGCGGAGAAATCCTGGATTTCAACGGCGACCTGTTCCAGGATTTTCCGCACATCCGCCGGAAGTGTATTCCATTTCTGTGTGCCGACCGTTACGTACATCGGGGTGTAGACATGGTTGGTAAGGGAGAGGTACTTCTGCACTTCCTGCAATTTGGCGCTGTAGATTTGCGCCAGCGGGTTTTCCTGGCCGTCGATGACCTTGGTCTGCAGGGCCACAAAGACTTCGTTAAACGTCATCGGGGTGGGGTTGGCGCCGTAGGCCTGGAACATCTTGAAGCGCCACTCGCCCTGCGGAACACGAAGCTTGATGCCTTTCAGGTCCGCCGGTGTATTGATCGGCCTTGAGGAGTTTGTAATCTGCCGGAAGCCGTTTTCCCACATAGCAATGACTTTATAACCCTTTTTTTCCAAAGCTGGGTTGATCGCAGGCAGAACGACTTTGTCCCTCACGAGGTCAGCATGTTTGCGGTCGCGGATGAGGTAGGGCATGTCGTAAACGCCGGCGATATCCAGAATGGAGGTCATGAGCGAGGATGGCAAGGCGATATGCTGGGTGCCCAACTTGAGTCGATTTACCTGGTCCTTGTCGTTGCCCAGCTGCGCAGAGTTGTAAACCACGACTTTGGCCTTATCGCCCAGCTTCGCGTTAGCCCGCTTGGCATACTCTTGGCATTCAATATCGATCAGCGAACCCGGTTGGTTGATGTGACCGAGTTTGATCTCCATCGGCTCTGCCTGTGCCCAGTTCACAGCCACGAAAAGTCCCAGAAAAGCAATTGTAAAAATTTTCATTGATCTCATGGTCATCTCCTTTTACCAGGTTAGTACCCATCAACGGGCGTTTTTAAATTGTCCTTAGCCTAACTGTAAAATCTTACTTGCCGATCATGGTTTTGATCAGTCCGGCCGCCCTGTCCGCGTTGAAAATTCCACACATGCAGGGTTTGAACAGGCGTTCAGCGCCCTGTTCGGGAGTCATCTCTCCGTTTTTAACCTTGGCTGCCGTATCTTCGATCAGCTTTACCGTGACCATGCCGTGGCCGCACATGGTGTTCAGCTCCAAAACGTCCTGCGGGGGCAAGCGGTCCGTTCGACCCCAGCGTCCCAGGGTGTTGTTGACCGTATGAGGGGTCAATCCGGCTTTTTTGCAGCAATCGTTTACCTTGTCAAAAAGGCCGGAAACGACCACGGATATGCCCAAATCCGCCGCCTGGAGTTCCTTCAGGGCCGCGGTCATCTTTTCCGGGTCGTTGAACACGGCATGCACCACCGCGCGGTCTTCAACATGTTCCAGAAGTTTATCAACCCCGCCCTGATAGTATTCGTTGCCCAAGCGGCAATCGCCAATCCGGATGGCGCCGTTCTTCTGGCTGATTTCCAGCATCTTTCGAAGCTTGGGGCCGGATCCGACGTGGTTGATATCTTTCGAAGGCATGAAGAGCAGAACATAATCCCGGCTCAAGCTCTCGGGATTGCCCACTCGATGAAGCGTGTGAGTCATCTTAGTCCTCCTTGACCATAGGTCGGCCTAGACCGACGTTTGTTTTCCCGTTGGGAGCAAACCACACCCCGCTCTGACGCAGCACGGCTTGAGTGGGTACCGATCCATCGGGGGCTACCCGGGACGCCACACAGAGGGAAAAAACGGTTTCAATTTGCTGGCTGACCTGCTTAAGACCTGAAATCACCTGATCGAGCTTTTCCACGGGCACGGAAAACTCAATTATGGCCGAAAGCACTTTCTCGTTCAGGACATCGTCTTTGAATTTTCCCGTCTTGACATCGGACATCAGGGAAGTGGTCGGGTTGGAGCGCTCGAAGTCCACCCCCAACTTGGCCATGGCCATGGCGATTTTCTCCACATCGTAGAACCGCGCCCCCAGGGTGGGGCGGCCGACTTCAATGCCAACGCCGGCCCATCCATGCTTAAATCGGCCGGTGACTTCGTTCGTCTTCATCTCCTCGGTCCCGCGTCCTGAAATGCCCGATTCCGGGGCGATGGTGAGAACGTCGCTCAAAACGCTGCGCACGCTCCGCGGCCATTCAAGTTTCTGCTGATAAATAGCGTCCGTCGGGCAGTCGGCCATTCTCAGGCAGTTATAACATTCCGTGCACTCGTCAAAATCGATATCAGCGTGCTCCTCACCAATCGTGATGGCCCCCACCGGGCAATAGACTTCGCACTGCCCGCAGGCAATGCATTTCTCCGGGTCAATTAGCATTTTAAATTATCCTCTCGATATGGGTGTTTGACCGATGTGCAAAGGGTGTACTGAAAAATAGGTTACGGTGCCTTAACAGTTCTCAACCTGAAAACCAGCTAGTACGTAAGATGCAGCGGAGGAAATGTGACCGCGCATTATCTTGCAGGCGCTTTTCTTGTCTCGGCGCTCAATACAATCGATCAGCTGTGAATGCTCCTTCCAGACTTGGTCCCATGTCTCGACCTCGCGCAAGCTAAGCGCCCTGAGTCTGAGAACGGCACTCTCGAGATTGTTGATCAGACTGGCCAGAAGGGTGCTCCCGGCCGATTTGTAGATGATGTCATGGAAGGAAGAGTTGAGCTCGATCAGCTTTTGAAGCTTGGCCTTGGTATCGACCGAAGGCATTGCCAAAATGGCAGAAGCTTGCCTTTCGATGTCCCTCAACAGATCGATATCCCTTTTTTGAATTTTTTCGCAGGCCAGCTCGACTGCATACGCTTCCATGGCACCGCGAATACCGAAAACATCCCGGACGGTTTCGATATCAATCCGTGTCACCCGCACGCCGCCTTGGGGCAGCCGTTCAACCAGCCCGTCTTTTTCCAGGAGGATGAACGCCTGACGAATCGGTGTACGGCTGGCCTTGAATACCTCTGCAACCTCTTCCTGCATCAACCGTTCACCCGGCTTGAGTTCGTTAGCCAGTATTTTCTTTTTCAGCAACTCATAGATTTGGTCTGAAATGGACTTGGGCGGGAAAATCTGCTCCGGCCGGAGCCATTCCTCGGATCTGGTAGTTTTGCTTTTAATGATGCTGGCGGCCATGTTGTTCCTCTAACGGGGTGTTGAAAAACGGCGTCTAAGGCCGTGATCCGGCGTAGTGCGGTTTTTGTAAATGCTCACATATGAGCGAATATGCTACGCTTTCCAAAACGCCGCACGCCTTGGCTGACGGCCTGATACTTGTTTTCAACACCCTGCTAAATCTGAAATGAATTGGAAATGATTGGAGTCCAACGTAGGCAGATTCCTTTTTGCGTACGATTTTTCTTCGCGCAATAACGGGTTGGAGCTGATTTGCCGCCGCAATGTCTGTCGGGGGATTCCCTCCTCAGATAAGAGACATCCCCATAAAACGCCGTCATCTGCTCACCCTTTGTGAACAGCCTGCCAAACGGATAGCTAATTTAAAGGCCTCAACCATGGCACCGACGCGAGCTCGGCCTTGGCCAACGATGTCGAAAGCAGTCCCGTGGGCCGGGGTTGTGATAGCTATCGGGAGTCCACCGCCTACGGTAACCCCGCGTTGAAATCCCATTAGCTTCATGGCAATCTGACCTTGGTCGTGGTACATGGTCACTACTGCATCAAATAACCCATCCTTTAACTTCAAGAAAACCGTATCCGAAGGGAACGGGCCATCTACATTAAAGCCATTTGCAGCGGCCTCCAGAATGGCGGGTCTGATTATATCGATTTCTTCTCGGCCAAAATTTCCCCCTTCACCGGCATGCGGGTTGAGAGCAGCAACTGCAATGCGAGGAGCATCGATCCCGGATTTCTTCATTGTATGATGAATGAGCCGGATGGCCTTCTGAATAGATTCTGCATTTATAAGTCGAGAGACTTCGGAAAGAGATACATGGCTGGTAACCCGAGAAGTCCATGCATTACCTAAAACGTTGATTTCTCCAGAATCGCCTGTGTGGCAAAGTTCATGAGCAAAGAACCTCAATTCGTCGGGGAACTGTAACCCAGCCAAGTGCATGGCCTGCTTGTTCAACGGCGCATAGCAGATAGCGTCAATACTTCCTCTTTTAGCCAGATCGATCGCCATTTTGAGAGACTTGATAACCGCTGCCCCCGCCTGGGCGGTGGCGTGAGCAGGGACGAGTTCGTTTTGCTGCAGGAAATTGGTTTCGAGGAATCCAAGAGAAGTAGCTTCGAGTTGATCAGGACTGGTAATCGACGGTAATTCAATTTTTACGCCGGCTATGCGTTGAGCGTCCTCGAACGCCCAGCGTTCACCCATCACAACCAAGTTTGCAGCGGTGTGCCCCTCAGCGCGGGATAACAGTTTGACAGCTATTTCCGGCCCGATTCCACTTGGGTCTCCCAGGAGAATAACAACTTTGGGTTTCATTGGTTTTTCTTCAGGGAAGTTAGGTGTGGAATAACAATAGGGCGTGAACATGTATCCATGGATCCATGGTATATTTTAGGTTAGAACCACTTGTCAAATCATTTTTGACCCCGTGAAAGGGGACGCCCCTGAAAAAGGGGGCGTATTTAAGTGGTTAAGTTGACCGGCGAGGCTTGGAAGTAGTGACGGTATCTCATGCCGAGGCGATCTGGAATTGATGCTGCGGGTGCCCTGCAGCATGTCATGGTGAGGGACATTGAAAGAGGCAGGATATTCCAGAACGATGCCGATCGGGATCACTTTTCGGAGCGCTTGGGAGAAATCCTACAAGATACGCAGAGCCTTTGCTGTGGTTGGGCGGTGATTCCTATAAGTGGTTTCATAACCCCGTCTGACGCCCGATGGCGGCGTTGCAGGCCTCTCGAAATGCTCACAACCTGCCGTGGTTGCTGCGCGTTCGAATCGGCCTGCGCCTTGCCCTCGGGCGTGATCCGAGGTTTTGAAAACACTTCTAATAAGCTAATAGCCTCCCCCTGCATCACAAGAGCCGGCTTTACCCATGGTTCAAGCGACAACTGTCTTGACATTCACCGAATGCATTTACCCTCACTTAACAAGGGTGTTGAAAAACCGCGCCTCGGGCCGTGATCCAGCGTTGTGCAGCATTTTATAAATGCTCACCTATCGCTGAATAGGCTGCACTTTCCAAAACGCTGCACGCCTTGACTGACGGCCCGATGCTTGTTTTTTTAAACACCCTGTTAAAAACGAAACTGCAAGATCTGATGGTTATTGAAAGCCTTAGGCGCCTCGTTGAGGACGCATGTCGGCAGGGTTAATCCCGGCAACGACCATCGGCTTCTTCATGGCATCGCGACGGAACGGCTCGCCCAGTTCCTGGTTCGTCAGCACCTCGATGAAAGTGGTCTTGCCTTCTTCCATCTGTGCCTTGATGGCAGCGTTCAACTTTTCGGATAGATCATTCATGGAGGTTGCCTGAACACCCTCCAACCCACAGGCCCGTGCGATGCCCGCGTAAGAAACATCCGGATCCAATTCGGTGGCGACAAAGTTGTCGTCGAACCAAAGTGTTGTGTTCCGCTTCTCGGCACCCCACTGATAGTTGCGGAAGATGATCATGGTAATCGCAGGCCATTCGGGCCGGCCGCAGGCGGTCATTTCGTTCATCGAAATACCGAAGGCGCCGTCACCGGCAAAGCCGACCACCGGAACATCGGGCTTAGCGATTTTTGCGCCCAGAATTGCGGGGAAGCCGTATCCACACGGTCCGAACATCCCCGGGGCCAGGTACTTGCGGCCGGCTTCGAAAGTCGGGTACGCATTGCCAATGGCGCAGTTGTTTCCGATGTCGGAAGAGATGATTGCATGTTTGGGAAGAACTTTCTTGATGGCGCGCCAAGCCATGCGCGCCGTGATCTTCTGAGGCTCACGCTTGCGGGAACGCTCGTTCCAGGTCGTGCCGGGGTCGTCTTCTTCATGGTCCAAGGCGGCCAGCTCCCGGTCCCAGTCCGCCTTGGTTCTTTCGATGATGGCTTTGCGCTCTTCGCGGCCTTTTTTGCCGGCAGTTGCGGAAAGTTTGGCAAGAATCGCGTTGGCGACTTTCTTGGCGTCACCGACGATACCCACTTTGACCGGCTTTGTCAGACCGATGCGGTCGGCCTTGATGTCCACTTGGATAACGGCCGCATTGGTTGGCCAATAGTCTATGCCATAGCACGGCAGTGTGGAGAAGGGGTTTAAGCGGGTGCCCAGGGCTAATACGACATCTGCTCTGGCAATTAACTGCATACCGGCCTTTGAGCCGTTGTAACCCAACGGACCGGCGAACAAGGGGTGGCTGCCCGGGAAGGCATCGTTGTGTTGGTACCCACAGCAGACCGGCGCTTCCAGGCGCTCGGCCAAGGCCATCGAGTCCTTGATCGCGTCACCGATCACCACACCGCCCCCGTTCAGAATCACCGGGAACTTTGCATTGGAAAGAAGCTCAGCAGCAAGCGCGATGGCGGCCTCCTCGCCGGCCGGGCGTTCGAAATCGACAATGGCGGGCAGCTCGATTTCAATAACCTGGTTCCACAAATCACGGGGTACATTGATCTGGGCAGGGGCTGATGCGCGTTTTGCCTGCATGATGACACGGTTGAGGACCTCGGCGATGCGGGCTGGATGAAGGACTTCTTCCTGATAAGCAACCATATCTTTAAAAATGGCCATCTGCGGAACTTCCTGGAAGCCGCCTTGACCCATGGTCATATTCGCCGCCTGGGGGGTAACCAGCAGCAAGGGAGTGTGGTTCCAGTAAGCGGTTTTTACAGGGGTGACAAAGTTGGTGACACCAGGCCCGTTCTGGCCGGTCATCATGCACATCTTTCCGGAGGCCCGGGTGAAACCGTCCGCCATCATGCCAGCGTTGCCTTCATGTCCGCAGTCCCAGAAAGTGATGCCGGCTTTGGGAAACAGGTCGGAAATCGGCATCATTGCCGAACCGATAATTCCAAAGGCGTGTTCGATGCCGTGCATTTGAAGAACTTTTACAAAAGCCTCTTCTGTGGTCATTTTTATTTTAGCCATTTGAACCCACCTTTTTATTTAGGTTTAATTTAGTTTTAATTAGCCACGATTACGGTTAACCAATCTACTACCGATCAGTCCGCAGTCAAGATAGGTTTCAATTTGATTAATGATTAATGCAGTCAGCAGGGGTTTGATTGGGAGAGTGCACTGGTCCAGGGAAAGAGGTTAGCGCTTATTTATTCGCCTTCGCCTGTATGCCCTGCCGCGTGCAGCATCCAAGATTGGTCTGGGTTTCCGTAGGATCAGGGTAGACCCAAGAACCGCGATTAGAGAGCAATTTTTTTTGAAACAAATTGAAGAACCTCGTTGATTCGGATAGATAGGTATTGTCCAGACACCACACACACCGAACCAACGAGGTGAAGTCATGATAAATCAAACGGTGCTGCCATTCAAGCTGGAACATACCAACGATCTGATCACCGCGCATGCGGGGCTGTCGCTCTTGGGCGAATTTGCAATTGGCTTGGGGCTGTTGGGAGCACTGGACAAAAGCTTGCCGGCCCCGGGCAGTGGGGCGGGCTATCGGGCCAGCGAGCATGCATTGCCGCTGATGCTGATGCTCAACGGAGGTGGACGGAGCCTGGAAGATTTGCGCCAGATCAGGGATGACCAGGGTTTGCGTGAAGTCTTGGAGCTGAAGCGGATGCCCTCGGCGGACGCAACCGGGGACTGGTTGCGCCGCAGTGGTGTCAGCGGCGGACTGGAGGGTCTTGGCCGAGTCAATCGCCGGACGCTAAAGCGCGGGCTGAAGGCGGATGGGATCAAGGGGTATACGCTGGATATTGATGCCACGGGGATTGAGGCGGAGAAGCAGTCGGCCAAGATGACGTACAAGGGGTACACGGGGTACATGCCGATGGTGGGGCATCTTTCGGAGAACGGGCTGATTGTGGGCGATGAGTTTCGGCAGGGCAACGAATCTCCGGGGGCTGGGAACCTTGCGTTTGTAAAGTACTGTGAGCAGCAATTGCCCCGCGGCAAGCGGATCAAGGCCTTGAGAGCCGACAGTGCGGCCTATCAGGCCAGTGTGATGAATCATTGTCAGCGCCATGGGATTGAGTTTGCCATTGGAGCGGATTTGGATCCGGCGGTGGTTCGGGCGATTAAGGCGATCGGCGGTCAAGAGTGGCGAGGCTACCAGAACGGGCACATCGCCGAGACGGTGCACTGCATGAACAAGAGCCAGCAGGCGTTTCGGCTGGTGGTGATTCGCCGGCCCGTGCAGGGGGATTTGTTTGATGGGCCGCCGGTAACCGAGAAATACACGGTGATCGCCACCAACCGCACAGAGCGCATGGAGCAGTTGGTCCAGTGGTACAATCAGCGCGGGGAGAGCAGCGAGAACCGGATCAAGGAGTTGAAAATCGGCTTTGGCATGGAGCGGATGCCCTGCGGACAGTTTGAGGCCAACGCGGTGTTTTTTCGCATCGGGGTGCTGGCCTACAATGTGAGCCGGTTGTTTGTGCTTAAGACGCTGGATGCGTGCTGGTATCGGCATCAGGTACAAACGCTGCGCTGGAAGCTATATGAGACAGCGGGCAAGGTTGTTTTCCATGGGCGCAGCATCTGGTTGAAAGTGCGTCGCCAAGTGCGCGGCCTTTTTGCTGAGATCCGAGCTCGGAGTTGGCAATTTGCCAATAGCTAAATCAAAACGAAAGGGTAGATCGAGCGCACAGGGATGCTACAAGGGATAAGTATGTCCTCGTGGGGCATGTACTCCGTTCAGCGACTGGGTTTTAATCTGGTTCGGCCTGGGTAGACACCCCGGCTAAGGCATTCACGGCGGCCCGGACCTATTTTCGGCACAACGCGGTCCAGCGGACTACCTCATACAAAACCAATCGCGGATTTTGGGGTAGAATCCCTCCTTGACAATAAACCAATGGTTCGCTACACGTTTTAGTTGATACTCTATCCCTCTCCAAGCCCTTCATCGTGAGAGCAACGCTTTTTCCTGTGAAAAGGAATAAGGATTTTTGCATCAGGTCTCCCAATCTATTTCAGTAGCTATGACAGTTCAGGGACCCATAGATAGTAGGGACCTTGGCTTTATCCTCCCTCACGAGCACATATTTATAGACACCTCCTCTTTTTTTGTGCCAGTTGCTGCGGAACGCGATCGGTATCGAGAAAATGAACTGATCAGCCTATCCAATTTGAGTTGGATTCGCTACAATGCCCGACATAACCATGACTGCCTTAGGGCAATGGGTGAAGAGGATGCGACCCATGAAGTTAGGCTTTTCGCTCAAGCCGGGGGAGGCACGATCATCGATCTCACCTGCCGAGAGATGGGGAGAAATCCGGTCGCCCTGGCCCGAATCAGCCGCAGTACACAAGTCAACATTATTATCGGGACCGGTTTCTATACGGCTGGAACGCACCCTCCCAGCCTTTCCTCAGCCAGCGTTGACCGGCTCGCCGCAGGAATGATCAGCGAAATCACAGTCGGGGTGAATGGAACTGGAATAAAGGCAGGTATCATCGGTGAGATCGGATGCTCCTGGCCGCTTGCAGAAGCTGAGCGTAAAGTCCTCGAGGCAGCCGCTATGGCCCAGAGCCAAACGGGCATGGCTATAACAGTACATCCTAGCCGCAATGAGGCAGGGCCTGAGGATGCTATTGAAGTCCTCAAGGCCGCCGGCGCAGATCTAAACCGGGTGGTCGTCTGCCACATGGACCGTTGCGGATACTCGCTTGAAACGCGGTTAAATATTCTCAAGGCCGGGTGTTACGTGGAATACGACCTCTTCGGCAAAGAGGGCTATTATCCCGCCCAGCCTGCATTGGCGGATGGACACCTGCCGGACATGCCGAACGATGTCGGCCGGATCAAAGAGATCGCCGACCTGGTGAACAGAGGGTGGACCGAGCGGATTCTCCTATCTCATGATAATTGCCTAAAGACAAACTTCAGCCAATGGGGAGGACCCGGATTCACCCACATAATCGAGAGGGCCATTCCCTACATGCGAATTTACGGCTACTCCGAAGACCAGATCCGACAACTCACACGGATCAACCCTGCCCGCATGCTAAGCGGAGAGAATGCTTCCATCAACCCGCAAACGAAAAAGGAGGAAATAAAATGAGAAATTTTAAATACCTTGTGATGATCACGCTTGCGGTGATCCTTCTATTGGCTACGGACAGACAGTTGCCGCCCAAAAGGTGCTCAACATCGGCGTTTTTTCGGCAGATATGGGCATACTCGACCCGCAGCGCTCAGCAACCACAGCCAACCTGCCGATTATGGATTCCATTTTTAACGGGCTCGTTCGTTGGAAGCCCGGTTCGGTTCATCTGGAAACAATCGAACCTGATCTTGCCGAGCGTTGGGAATCATCTCCGGATGGGAAGGTTGGACATTTTATCTGCGCAAGGGTGTCCAGTTCCACCATGGGTTTGGCGAGATGACCGCAGAAGATGTCGTCTTCAGCTTAAAAAAAGCGGCCAACAAGGAAACCAGTATATGGTATACGGGATACACAGCGTTTTCTAAAGTTGAAGCGGTCGATCCGTACACAGTCCGGATCACCCTTTCCGACAATGTTCCCTCAATGCTCGCGTTAGTGCTGAACTTCCACGGTGGGATGGTGCTCAGAAAGAAAGCGGTCGAAAAATACGGAGACGGTTTCAGACTCAATCCCGGTGGGTACCGGGCCGTTCGAATTAAGGAATATATCCCCAAACAGAAAACGATTCTCGTCGCCAACCTAAAGTATTTCCGTGGGAAGCCCAAAATTGACAAGATTGTCTACAATTTTGTCCCGGTAGATCAGGCTCGAGAAATGGCTTTTCTCAAAGGTGAACTCGACATGATCGAGGGAGTCAAACAGGAGTGGTGGGTCGAAAAGATGAAGAAGGAGAAGAACGTCATAGTCGATGCCCTCCCTCCAGGCGAACTGACCATGGTTCATTTTAATATGACCAAAAAACCCTTGGATGACATCCGGGTGCGCCGTGCCCTGGCGCATCATAAATCCCATGGAGTTTAGAGAGTCCTATGGTCTTTCTATAACGGGTGATGCTATTTCTGTTATCGGTCCGGGTTACCTGGGCTATACAGATAAAGTAGCGAAGTATGATTACAACCCGGAAAAAGCCAAGGCCTTGCTCAAAGAGGCAGGCTTTGCGAATGGTTTCGATCTTGGAGAAGTTATAACGAGTCCGATTTACCTTAACTCTGTGGAACTGCTCCAAGGGCAGTTGAAGAAAGCGGGAGTCACTTTCGAGATAAAGATGGTCGATCATCCAACCATGCACAAAATGATCCGGCAAGATCTAAATCCGCTGGTCCCTTACGGTGCGGCCCGCTTCCCGATAGCCGATGAGATGCTGACCCAGTTTTTCCACAGCCGGTCCATCGTAGGCACCCCCACAGGTGTGACCAATTTCAGCCACTACGGCCAGGTTATTCCAGGGGTTGACGATCTCCTGGACCAGGCGCGTATCGAGCCGAACGTAGAAAAACAGAAAGCCTTGTGGGTCAAGGCCCAACAGAAAATCTTGGAAGATTTACCGGCTTACCCCTTGCGGATCACCTACGTTCTTTTCACTCGTAAAACTAACATCGATTTGGGGTACGATCTTAAATCCAATATGACGTTGCACTACCAAATCACTGAGAAGACGGATATCAAATGAGCGTGTAAGGATTCGCGATGCTCTCCTACACGATCAGACGGATCTTGATGGCCATACCCACTCTTTGGGTCGCCCTGACCTTGATTTTCATCCTGGTCAGGGTGATCCCGGGGGATCCGACTACTGCCGTGATGGGCGACTATGTGACGGACAAATCCCTCGAAGTCCTGAAAAAACAGATGGGTCTGGACCGTCCCCTTGTCGAGCAGTATGGACTCTACCTTTACGACTTCATTAGGGGAGATTTTGGAAATTCTCTAATTACAGGGGCTCCGGTGCTCAAGGAACTCAAGAATGCACTGCCCCACACCCTGGAACTGACTTTCACAAGTCTTCTGATAGGGATGATCACCGGAATTCCCTTAGGGATTTTTTTGGCGTTGAAACGCAATTCCTTCTGGGACTATCTGGGCCGGTTTTTCTCCTTGGCTGGCCTCTCCTTTCCGTCTTTTTACATAGCGGTCTTGTTGATTTTGATCTTCAGCATGAAACTCGACCTGCTGCCTGTCATGGGTGTCGGAGCTGCCGGTGATTTTTGGGACAGGATGCACCACCTCGTGCTTCCTTCCCTGACCTTGGGTCTGCTGATGATGTCCTACCTAACGCGCATGACCCGTTCCACCATGCTGGACGTATTAGGCGCCGATTTCATCCGGACTGCGCATGCCAAAGGCCTGAGGAGGAAAAAGGTCATTTTCAAGCACGCGTTGAAAAACGCCAGCGTTTCGATACTGACGGTCCTCGGAATCTACGCCGGCATCCTCATCGGATCCTCTGTCATGACGGAAATCATCTTCAACCGGCCCGGGTTGGGCAGCCTGATCGTCGGCTCTATGCTCAACAGGGACTATATCACCATCAACTCAATCATGACCGTTTATGCTGCGATCGTTATTTTTATCAATCTGATTACCGACCTGAGCTACGGTTTGATCGATCCCCGTATCCGCTACGAGTAGCAGGTGCCGTGAACCACGATACTCGCCAAAAAATCCTTCGAACATTTATCCAGAATAAAGCGGCCATCGTTGGGCTTGTTCTTTCATTGGTGGTGGTGTTCACCTGCATTGCGGCGCCTTACCTGCCCCTTCCGGACCCCATCGATCAATCTATGTCCCTACGGTTCAAACCGCCAAGCTGGCAACACCTTCTTGGCACGGATAATTTCGGCCGTGACGTTCTAAGCCGTGTGATTTGGGGTGGGCGGGTCAGCATGGTCGTTGGTGTGCTCTCGGTTCTAATGGCTATGACACTGGGTACGGTCATCGGATTGGTTTCTGGTTACAAAGGCGGTCCCATCGATAATTTGACGATGCGCATCGTAGATGTGCTGATGTGTTTTCCTACCCTGATTCTTGGCATCCTGTTCATGGCTGCCTTAGGCTCGGGAATGACCAGCCTGATCATCGCGATTGGTATCGCTATCGCTCCTAAGGTTCGCAAGGCTATGTCGTGGAGCTGTCCTTAGCGTCAGGCAAAACGACTTTGTCGAAGCTGCACGGGCTATGGGCATGAGCGATATGCGAATCATGTTCCGGCACATCCTGCCGAACGTCCTCGGGATGTGATTGTAATGGGTGCCCTCTGGGTCGGTGCAATCATCATAACCGAGGCAAGCTTGAGTTTTATCGGTTTAGGCGTTCCCCCGCCAACACCCAGTTGGGGAGGATGGTCCGCGAGGGGTTGGACTTTATGGGGCACGCTTACTGGGTGAGCGTTTTCTCAGGAGGCGCTATTTTCATCACCGTAATCGGCTTTAACCTTTTCGGCGATGGATTGAGAGATATTTTAGATCCAAAGTTGCGGCAATAGCCATGGGTGCGAATAGAACCCGGAACTGAGCCATGAAAGACCCCCACCAGGGAAGTTTTGAAAATAACCGAACTGACGACGAAGAATCGCATTCCGGAGGGAGTTGTGCCCGCAGTAAACCGGCTCAGTTTCAATCTGCATGCAAGAGAAACCGTCTGTTTGGTGGGAGAGTCAGGGTGCGGTAAGAGTGTAACCGCATTGTCCATCATGCGCTTGATACCGGATCCCCCCGGTCGAATCGTAGGCGGGGCCATCGAATTCCACGGGCAAAATCTGTTGACTCTCTCCGCAGAGCAGATGCGGCGCATCCGGGGTCTCAGATTGCCATGATATTTCAGGAACCGATGACTTCCCTTAACCCTTTATTTACGGTAGGCGACCAGATAGCAGAAGTTTACCTGGAACACACCACCCAGACCGGCGTTCTGCCTGGGAGTCGGTGGAGACGATCCTGGGTCGCGTCGGCATTCCTGAACCGGACCAGAGATCCGCCAGTACATCCATGAAATAGCGGAGGGATGCGGCAGCGAGCGATGATCGCCATGGCGTTGGCTTGCAATCCGTCGCTATTGATCGCCGATGAACCACAACAGCCCTTGATGTCACCATACAGGCCCAGATTCTGTCTCTGATGCGGGAGCTGCAGGATCGATCAGGCGCAGCCATCCTCCTCATCACCCACAACTTGGGGGTGGTCGCTGAGATGGCTGACCGGGTCATCGTCATGTACCTGGGAAGGGTAGTCGAAGATGCGTTCTCTGAGGAATTATTCAACCGGCCCTTGCACCCATACACGCGCGGCCTGCTCGCATCGGTTCCTTTCCCAGGGCGCAAGAGCGTCCTTGGGAAGAAGAGTCTGGCCGAGATCCCCGGGGTCGTCCCGAGCATGTTTGACATGCCGAGCGGATGTGTTTTTAACCCCAGGTGTGCGATTGCCCGTGATAGTTGCCGGTCAATGTCGCCTCGACTGACCGAGCGCGGGAAAAATCACCAGGTGGCCTGTTGGGCTGTGGAGGAAGGCTGGGCATGAGCGCAAGCACAAACGCCATCCTCCAAGTGGCCGATCTTACGAAACACTTCCCGATCCGGAAAGGTGTGCTCAAGCGGACAGTTGGCCATGTACATGCTGTCAACGGGGTGTCATTTACTATTCATCCGGGTGAATCTTTGGGGCTGGTGGGAGAGTCCGGCTGCGGGAAGACCACCCTCGGCAAATGTGTCGTGTTCCTCCAGCGGCCGACCGGGGGAAGGGTCGTTTTCAAGGGGACCGACTTGGGTCGGATCTCGGAGCAGGAGCTGCGCCGGTTACGTCCGCAGTTCCAGATGGTCTTCCAGGACCCGTTTTCGACGCTGAACCCGCGCATGTCGGTCGAGGCCATGCTGGGTGAACCTTTGATGCTTTACGAGAATCTCAAGTCCGGCAAACGCCGGCCGGAGGGTCTTCAAGCTACTGGAGACGGTAGGCCTTCGGCCGGAGCACAGCAGTCGCTATCCCCATGAGTTCTCGGGGGGACAGCGCCAGAGGTTGGCCGTTGCACGGGCATTGGCATTAAATCCTTCGCTGATTGTCTGCGACGAACCAGTCTCAGCCCTGGATGTGAGTATCCAGGCCCAGATCCTGAATCTGTTCAATCGGTTGAAGGATGATTTCGGGTTGAGCTACCTCTTCATTTCTCACGATCTGGGCGTGGTCGAACATATAGCCGACCGCATCGCTGTGATGTACCTGGGCAAAGTGGTGGAGTTGAACAAGGAAAGCGAGATTTGCCGCAACCCCCGGCACCCGTATACTCAAGCCCTGATGGCCGCTATACCCATCCCGATGGTCAGTTCGAGCAGGAAGCAGAGAAAACTTCTATCCGGCAACATCCCAAGCCCGATCGAACTGCCTGCCGCTGTTCCTTCCATCCACGATGCCCCCAGGCCATGGAACGATGCAGGCAGGAGGAGCCTCGTTCGTTGCCTCTGGCTGAAGGAGGCGAGGTGGCATGCCACTTGTACGAGTCCACCCCCAAGAGCTGACAACGCCCTTCCTAAAGGCGGACAAATGGAACCCACTACGGTCCAGAAGATTTCTCGTTTGGTTTGTGCTCTGCAGCCTGAGGACATCCCAGGGCCGGTATTGGATAAAGCCGCTTGGTGCGCTCTGGATCTTCTGGGTGCTTCCATGGCAGGATTCAAACAGCCGTCCGCGAGCGCGGCACGTCGGGATCCAAAAAAGTTTTTTCCGATCGGACCGGCTGGCGTGTGGTTTCTTCCGACAGCATGTCCCCCTTGGGGGCAGCCTTTTGTAACGCAGTCGCTGGTAGCGCTTTAGATTTGGATGACGGTCACCATTATGCGGGCCAACCTGGGGCATCACTTGTTCCTTCGGCGCTTGCAGTGGCCCAATCCCTGCACTCGAGCGGCCGGGATGCTGGCTGCATTGGTGATCGGTTACGAGGTCGCCATGCCACCAGCTGCCGCACGCAACCTTGCCGCCATGGACACGTTTTCGACAGGGCGCTGATGCGGCTTCGGAGCGGCAGCGATTCGTTGTTCGCTGGAGGGCATGGGCCCGGGGTCCTTCTCAGGCTATCGCCATTAGTGGTATCCACGCACCCCTACAGTCGGCCTCTGCTTATAGCCGATTTGGCCATCACAGCGAGGAGGGAATCCCCTGGGGAACCTTGACCGGATTCAACCGGTGACTGGCGGCCCGGGTTTCGTGGGCCTTTGAACCCTGGGATCACCCCAACTACTACCGCAGCCAGGCAATCACGGACGGCTTCGGCGAAGATTGGACCATCCTTCGAACCTATTTCAAGCCTTACGCGTGTGTCGTTGGCTGCACGCCGCCCTGGATGCATGGCAAGCTCTCGTTGGACACGAGCTTTCTCCCATGAGGTGGAGCGGGTGGATGCTTTCACCTTCAACCGGGCCATCAACCTCAACAACCATCCGGATCCCACCAGCCTGGAGCAGGCCCAATTCTCACTGCCTTTTTGTCTGGCAGTGGTGGCTTTGGAAGGGCCCCGGCTCTTTTACCCATGTCAGCTGATCTTTTGGGGCGCCCTCACCTCGCGGCTTTCGCTCGAAAGGTTAGCCTTCACCATGATCCCGCGCTGGAAGCTGAGTTCCCGGCTCGAGCAGGGGCACGACTGGTTGTCCATACTGCGAAAGGGATCTTTTCCAAACAAGTGCAGCACCCGCGGGGCGATCCCGCAAACCCTTTTTCGGCCGAAGAGCTAACATCTAAATTCTATAGATTGGCTGGCATGCTTGCGGGGTGCGAGAAGGCAGAGGCATCGTCAAGGCTATCCGGGAATTGAGGAACACCGGTATGGAAGGGCTGTTTGCGCACTGAAGGGGTTGAAAGGTGAATGACCTGCAGACAGTCGATTGCGATGTCCTGGTGATCGGAGGGGGTATCACCGGATGCTTCATCGCCCTGCGCTTGGGCCAAAAGGGGCTCACGGTTTGCCTTGCTGACAAAGGGTCTCTCTTCCGTGAAGCCAGTGGTCGCAGCGGCGGCGGCGTACGCCAGCAATTCCGTACCAAAGCCGAACTGCCATTGGCCATGGAATCGGTGTGCCTTTGGCGAGGACTTACCGAAGAGCTTGGAGAAGACATGGAATATTACCAAGGCGGCAGCCTGCGCTTGCACCGAACCCGGCAATTGCATGAAGAAGACACAGCTCGCGTGGAACAGGAGAGGGCGCAGGGTCTTGAGGTGCACCTCCTGACCCCGCAGCAAGTGAGAGGGCGGCTCCCGATTCTATCCGAGAATGTCGATCTCTGGGGTGGCACCTTCTGTCCAAGTGATGGGACCGCCAACCCTCTTCTTTTGGCCGTGTCTTGGCCCATGCGCTTTTGCGGGCTGGTGTCGAGGTATACAGCCACGAGGAAATCCAAATTCTCGAAACCGCGGGCGGGCGCCTATGCGGAGTGCGCGGGTCACAGCATTATTTCCGTTGCCCCGTGGCCGTGAACGCGGCTGGTCCTCGGGCTCGCAAACTTTTGCAGGCCGTTGGACTGGATTTCCCCGTGACCTTCCGTAAATCCCAAATTCTCGTTACAGAACCGCTGTCGCCTGTCATACGAGAGTTCATCAGTTTCGATAAAGGCTATCTCCGCCAGGCCAAGGACGGCAATCTCCATTTCGGAGTGCGCGGTATCCCCATCGTCGAGTTGGAAACCAGCCAGACCATGTCCAGCTTCGAAGAGTTGGCCGGGACTTTCCTGAGGCATTTCCCTTCCTGTCCGATATACAAATTATTCGTGGCTTTGCCGGAATCACTACTTGGACTGCCGATGGTATACCCATCTTAGACGAAGTTCCTGGTGTTGCTGGATTATGGGTGGCTTCTGGGTTTTCCGGGCACGGGTTCTGTCTGGGTCCAGTTGTTGGCAAACTTTTTAGTGAGTGGATAACAAACGGTCGGCCGAGCTTGGATCTTTCAGCGTTTGCATGGTCACGATTCGGCAGCACAGAGAAAATGAAATAGCGATTAGAAGTGGCTCCATAACCCCGTCTGACCCCCATGGCGGTGTTGCAGAGCTCTCGAAATGCTCACATACTGGTGTGTATGCTGCGCTTTCGAATCGGTCTGCGCCTTGCCCTCAGGTGTGATCCGAGGTTATGAAACCACTTCCAGTAACAGACAGAGGCATTATGAAAGAAAATTCTGGATTCTTTCGGTTGGAAAATGTGCAGCGAGGGACACCCCTTGAGCTCGAAGTGAATGGTCGGCGATGCGCGCATACGCAGGCGAGAGTGTGGCTATAGCGCTCCTGTCAGCGGGTATTTTCTCCTGTCAAAGCCATGATGGACGATCTTCGGTGTTTTTTCCGATATCGGCCAATGTTGCAGCTGCCTTATGACAATCGGTCGCGTCAGTGGAGTACGAGCTTGCCAAACATCGGTGAGCCAGAGCCTCAAAGTCGAAACACGAAGAGTTAGAAAAGAGGCCCACGGTCATGACACGTCGCTTCCAAGCGGTAGTAGTAGGGATGGGGCCGGCAGTTTGGCTGAGCAATTGAGTCGGGCGAGCCGGGGCAGCGCCGCGCTGATAGATCAGGCATCGTCCCCCGGCGGACAGCTGATTCAGCCTCCGGCCAAGTTTCATTTGCCCCCTGGCCTTGCGCGGTCGCAACACAAAATCGGAAAATCCCTCGTGAAGGAGATAGAGCAATCGGGCTCCTCTCTTAGGCGCCTTCAAGGATCTGTCGTGTGGGGTGCTTTTGCGCCGGGGTGCCTTGAGCGTCCAACAAAACGGCGCCACTTTCGAGGTGGGTTATGAAAGGCTCATCATTTGCGAAGGAGCGCAAGAGAGGGTCATCCCGTGTCCGGGGTGGACGTTGCCGGGTGTTTTCAGCATCGGCGGTTTGCAGACAATTATTGCCACCCAGGGCATCGTGCCCCAGGGGCGGGTACTGCTGGCAGGCTCCGGGCCTCTATTCGGTCGGTACTCCGCGCTGCCCTTGCTCGAGCCGGTGCGCAGCTGGCAGGTTGGTATGAAGCGGTGCCGTTTGCAAAATGGGCGAGCCTTGGGTGTCGGAATGCTGAAATGGCCTCGGCTAATTTCAGAAAGCTTTAGCTATCTCCAGGAGTTGCTATTGAGAGGCGTGAAACTGCAATTCACCGGAGGGCTGAAGAGTCTGTCCGGAGATGAACGCGTGCGCCAAGCCATCCTCGTCCGGCTGGACGGTTCTGGGCGCACCTATTGCCGGATCGGAGAAAAGCGTGCCTGTAGATGCAGTGGGAATCGGGTTCGGGCTGCAGCCTTCGGTTCGACTGGCCCGCCTGGTAGGTTGCCGTACCGAATACGATTGGAGAAGGCGGTGCTTCACCCCAATAACCGATTCCTGGGGACAGAGTTCTCAGGCGGGCATCTATCTGGCCGGCGATGGCGCTGGGGTAGGAGGCGCCGATTGGTCCGAAGCCCAGGGTCGCGTGGCCGGCCTTCATGCGGCATGGAGATTAAACCGCACCAACTGCAAGCAAATTGATGGGTTCAACCACGAATGGACTCATACCCAGCGGAAAATAGAAGCTTACCTGGTCCAGTATCACAAGGTTTTCACCCCTCAGGACGGCCATTATCAGATAACCACCCCGGAAACCGTGGTCTGCCGTTGCGAAGGTGTCACAGCGGGAGAACTTGTGAAACGGATGAGATTGGGTGAACGAGATCTCACTGCTTTGGCGGCCAACCCGGTTAGGAATGGGTCCCTGCCAGGGGCGTGGATGCGAGGGCATTGCCGCAGAACTGTTGCGCTTGAATGGAGTGCCATATGAAAGCCTAAGGCCGCTTAACCTCCGCCACCCCTGGTGCCAATGCCGCTATCTGCTTTCGGAGGAGTTGGAAAGGAGGGCGGGCTCGCGCAATGACCATTTCCTCTGAACTCAAGAAAAAGGCCATGCAAGAGATCGAGGAGCAGGTACCATCGCTTGTGAATCTGTATGAGCATTTGCACACTCATCCAGAGCTTTCTGGGCAGGAAGTCCAGACCGCCTGCAGGGTTGCCGAAGAACTGTCAGCAGTCGGTTGCAAGGTAACAACCGGGGTAGGGGGGCATGGTGTTGTGGGGGTTCTTGAGAATGGCCATGGTCCGGTTCTGATGCTTCGGGCAGATATGGATGCTCTGCCCATTAAAGAGGAGACCGGCTTGCCTTATGCGAGTCATGTGATCGCTATTGGAACTCATGGCCAGCCGGTACCCGTCATGCATGCCTGTGGCCACGATCTACACACGACTATTCTGATCGGTGCAACCCGGGTTTTAGCCTCTCTCAAGCAGAATTGGAAAGGCTCTCTTTTACTGGTGGCGCAGCCGGCCGAGGAGGCCATCGGTGGGGCCCGACCATGTGCAGGACGGACTTTTTAGCCGATTTCCTCGCCCGAAGTGGGCTTTGGCTCTGCATGTTGATCCGGGACTTCCCGCAGGCAGCATCGCGATCGGACCGGGTTACGTTACGACCGCTTGTCAATCCTTGGATGTGATCATTAAAGGACAACCTGGCCACGGGGCCTCGCCTCATATGGGAACGGATCCTATTTTGCTGGCGGCTCAATTTATCTTGGCGCTACAGACCATCGTGAGTAGGCGTAGTGACCCACGTGAGACCGTGGTTATCCATGTGGGCAGGATTGAAGGAGGAAATAGCCGCAATACCATAGCAGAAACGGTTGTCCTTGAGCTTTCTTTGCGAGCTCAAGGACAAGAAAGTTTAGAGCGCCTTGTGGCGGAGACGTCAAAGACACTTATTGGCCTTGCACGAGCTGCAGGGGTAGAGGCGGACCTGGAACCCGAATTAAGGCGGGCCGCGATTCTCACTCCATCTGTAGACAATAATCCGCAACTTTGTGAACAACTGACCAGAGCTTTTCAAGATTGGCTTGGACCTGACAGTGTAAAGAATTGCAGGCCGATGCTCGGGAGTGAGGATTTCAGTCGTTTCGGAGAAGCGTCTCCACCGATGCCTTTAGCCCTGTTTTTTCTGGGGGTCACTCAGCTTGATTTTTTTGCTCAAATTATGGGTGACTCTTCTCGTCTACCAAGGCTGCACACACCAACGTTCGCGCCAGCAGTGGATCCAGCATTGGAAATTGGTCTGAATTGTTTTACAGCAGCCTCTTTAGAATTGTTGCATAGTTCTGAATGATAGCGACTCAACTCCTTGGCAAGGCGAATGCATTGCCTTGCCGCAGGCGGCCAAGTTCGTTTCGTGCGGAATCTCATTCTGTAATACCAACACCCCGGCGTTGCTGAATTCACGCTCAAATTGGTTCAAGTCCTCCGGCATCAGCCTGTGGTTGGCGCCCTTGCCACCGGGAAATCTCTGAAAAGAGCGGCCGATCACCGTTTCACCTTTGCATGGCAGGCGTTCGGCAACTACAACGTAGTCAACGTTTATCGAACCGGCCACAACAACATGACAAACATCATCAACCAGCACCTCAAGTAAGCCTTTCCCGCTCGCGGAGGCAGCTGTCCTGGCGGCTGCCTTCTGCCCGTTACAGCGCCTGCAGTAAGTCCAGACGCCAGGGGCACACCAGCGGGGCGGGTTGCTACGCGACCAAGGCCTCCGGCGCCCTGGTGTTCGACGTCGAGGCAGGGAATACATCGATTTTATCAGCGGAATTGCTGTGGCGGATTTTTCGAGCAGATGCCGATTGCGATGATTTTAACATCCGGCGTGTTGCGATGCTGAACTGCCCTATGCTCTATCAGAATGTTTCGTCCTGCGCTGCGCCCGCCCTTGGCTCAACTCTCGTCTGCCGAATTGCCACCTGTCACGGACATTTTCTGAAAAATTTTCATGAAATGTTCGGGCTAACGGACGGCTGAAACAACGCTAAAGGCAAGGTGCTCTCAACCTGAGATTGCGCCAAGTGCGCACAGGGATCACCAAGGCGTAGAACGGCAAGGTGTAAAGTGCGGCTACGGTGGGCTCGAGCGGTGAAAAGAACTGAGCGCTGAAGACGATGACGAGAATATAATTCATGATCCACAGGCTGATCATGGCTCCCAGTTGGTCTTCCAGCCGCCAGCGCCAGGAGGCCAGCCATCCGGCCGCAATGCAAATGGCGCCCACCAGAAATGCCGCGGACAGGGAGGTCACTAGAAGTGCTATGTTCTGGCGGAAGAAGTCCGCATATTGGGAGAAAATGGCAAGATTCGTCATGGCAAAGAGAACCAGCGAAAGGATGTACTGGGTGCGCCGAATGCGGTCCACCAGCCGTGGCGACCAGTGTTTCAGCGTCTCAGCGGCGGTGAGGGGAATAAAGACTACCATGACCAGAAGCCGCATCATTTGCAGCAGAGGAATCTCCATGGATTGGCCAAAAAGGACGGCCACCAGCGGCGGCAGGGTGAAGGGAACCAGCAGCGAGGATGCCACCACAAACACCAGAACCAGGGCCATATTTGCCTGGAGCAGGTTGGCAAAAAATGGCGCGACGGCGCCGGTGGATATCCCGCTCAGCAACAGGGCCGATAGGCTGTAAGTCGGCCAGATTTGGCGGAACAGGAGTGCTACGGCAACAGGGAAAAGAATCATGCGGAACAACAGAAACCAGGCGATCCGAAGAGGGTACTGCCGCGCGGTTTCCCAGATACGGGAAATGCGGATCGAGAGAAAGCTGAGAAACAGAAGGAGCATCATGAACACGACGGGATAGGGCTGAAGCGGCTTGCAGACCCCTGGCGCGAGCACACCGGCCAGCAGCGATCCAAAGCTGACGGCCAGCAGAAGAAAGTCTTTCGGACTGAACATAGGCTCGATTCTAACCCTGTTTATCGTAAATTACTGTAGAAATGTTTCTGAAAGATATTTCGAAGCTGAGAGACGAAGATAGTGATCAGGAGTGATCAACTGACTTCATCTGTACGGACAACGGTAGGATCAGGGTCCAGTTCCTTTGGAGGGCTGCCGATATCATAAATCTCGTATTTTGTGGGAACCTCCAGCAACTCTTCTATTTTTGCTTCATTGCCAGCCCTCTTGTCACTGCTCTGCCAACGAACCCAATCCTCAATAGTGCGCCATGTAGAAACAACCGTAATGCTGCGGGAATCGTAGTGGTCGATTAGAGTCTCTCCGGAAATGTGTCCTGGCTCTGTTTTGGCCACATTGCGGAATTTTTCGAGCATTGCGACTGCCTTTTCAATACGACCTTTTTTTATGTGCCTTCTTATGAATACTTTGATAGCCATAATCCCTCCTTGACATGCCTCCAGAATATGTATTTGAGGTTACGGTTTCAAGGCCAACGCCGGTTGCATCGACTGTTAGTCCAGCGCAACGCCGTTTCATTCCAAAAGATGAAGTTTCGAGTTTACAACCCCTGTATCTATCCCGGGGAATGTTGAAGGAACGGTATCACAGGCGAGTGCCTGATGTGGTCAGAGTTACTGGAAATTCATCCTACCATTTCTTTTTTGGAACCTTTGACCAATGACCCTCGCAAAAAACGATCTTGTCAAAACATTTCACTGTTCGGGGAAGTTGAGAGAGAAGCTCAAGCCATAACGTTCTCTCTCCAAGTCAATGCCTTTCTATTTCGGGGTCTGTTTACATGAAAGCACGTTCCTGGGATGAGTTGTGGAAGGATGAGCGGCAAGAAAGAATCTGGTCTCAGCCAGACCCGTATTTTTTGTCCTTGCTTCCAGTACTAAAATCAGACTTCCGTCTAAAATCACTTGACATGGAATGTCATTTACCACGGCACTCGCAAAGAAGTGGAGGCGAGCGTTTCCTATATCCGCCCGACAATGCGTAAAAACGGTCTGCTCCTGCTCACTCTCATCAGCACCCGTCATGCAACATTCGGAGAAGGGACGCAGGTTGAACCGAACACATTCCCGAACCCGAAGAAAGAGGATGGGATGCATCTACATCACTACTCGACAGAGGATGATGTCAAGTCGCAACTTTCCGGCCGGTTCATCGAGAGCATAAGTGAGCGGGAAGAGATCATCGAATCCAAGCAGTGTCCGGGATCTTGCCACTGGATTGTTCTTGCCCGGAATAATATCGGGCCAAACTGAATCCAAAGCGATCCATCAGCTGCCGTGCGTCCTCCTCCACTCCCTTATTTGATTAAAGTTTCGGTTCCGGTGGAGCCTCCCTGGCACCATCATCAGTCCGAAGGGCTTTTATGACCTTCTCAAACTGTTCTTCAAACTTGTCGTTGTCGTTTTCGCATCCCGTGAAGTCCGCTGCCAGTCGGGCAAGGATCTCGTCTTTCTTTCCAGATTGCCATTCACTCCTGAACATGTACCCATCGAGATTGATAGGAATGAGAGAAAGACACCTCTTGCCACCAACTTGCATCAGTTGCTGTTCTTTCGCAAAATTCTTATTGATCTCCCTGTCGACCCACCAACTTTTAAGAGCAGCCTCGGAACAACAGAGCAAAATTCGGTCCCACCGGCTAATACCTCGTTCGACCCGTTGAAGGCTATCATCTTTGAGTCTTGTTTGATGTTCATCAAGCCAGCACCGGATGCCCTTTGCCTGAAGGTGGTCATGAAGCTTTATCGCAAATGGTCTGTCGGCATAGCTGAAGCTTATGAAGCATGAAGCGAATTGGATCGGCTGGTTCAGAAGCTTAGGTAATTGCTGGATAAAGCTTTCTGGAATGCCACAGCCTCTCAGAAATACCTTCGAGACATCCCCACCAGAATTGAAAATGGTGCTTATGGCAACGTAGGATGGGCCGATATGTTTCACCGTTTCGAGATCCTGCACACCTCTTAGGTTAACATTCACAAATGAGGTATAACCGATATGACACTGATGAAAAATGGCAGCGGATAGGTTGGCTTCAGTGAGGTTGGTCCCAGAGAGGTTGGCATCGGTAAAGTTTGCTGTTTCAAGGTTGGCTTCCCAGAGGTTAGCCTCAAATAGATTAGCTCCAATGAGAGTTGCCTTTGAAAGGTTAGCCCCGGCAAGATTCGCTTTGGAAAGGGTGGCCTTTGAAAGGTTGGCCTTGGTAAGATCTGCATCGGTAAGCTTTGCCCCGAAAAGAGATGCTTGAGAAAGTTTTGCCTCAGCAAGAGTCACAGTCGAAAGGTCTGCCTTGCAGAGGTCGGCTTTAAAAAGATTTGCTCTGGTAAGGTTTGCCATTACAAGTTTTGCATCGGAAAGATCTGCTCCTGAAAGGTCTGCGTCTGAAAGGTTCAGGTTATAGTAAAGCTTTATTTTTGCAAGCCCCGCAAAGCAAAGATCGGGTTTAATCCCAGGGTACATCTTCCTCCAACGATTCCATACCTCCACTCCCTGCTTCAGGATCTCGAGATGCTCGGGATTTGCCATGGGTGACCTCTCAAAAGGTTTGACACTGTGTTGACCTGCCTAATTCTCGTGGTATACTGAATCTCACAAAAATCATCAAGAGTGACGTGAGGGACCTGACCCTGTGACCGTCCAGCAACCGACCCCGTGAAAGGACACGGTGCTAAATTCAGCCCGTGAGGGAACGATGAGAGAATTGTATGACTGGCCACGACTTTTCCAGCTTTCTGCAGAAGATCACCTCGTCCTATTCCAGATTGTCAAATCCAAGATATGTGTTGGTGAGCCCGGAACACAGTCGGGAAAATCCGGTGCCTACGACGATGAAAAGACTTATGGCCATTGCTCTGATCGGGTTAATCCTGAGCTGTCACTCTGCGATCGGAGCAGGGGGGCTTGAGAGGGCTGCTGCCGGCGTCGGCGACCACCTACAGCCTATAGGTAACCACCATCTCTTCCTTTATGTCGGCGACGGTTGGGCACCCCATCATCATGAGGCACGTCGCAAACTCGTCACGAAGCATCTTAATGGTTTTGACGACCCCGGCTTCCCCATAGGCGGCAAGGCCGTGCAGAACAGGCCGGCCGATGCCGACACCATCTGCGCCGAGGGCGAGACATTTAAAGATGTCGGTGCCGCGGCGGATGCCGCCGTCGACAAAAACGGTGATCTTTCGGTCAACGGAGACCTCCCGCAACGAGGCCATCACTTCGATAAGCACTTCCACACCGCTTCGCGCATAGTCGAGCTGCCTTCCGCCGTGGTTCGACACCACAATAGCCTTCGCTCCGCGTTTCGTCGCGAGCACGGCATCCTTTCCCGATTGTATACCTTTGAGGCAGACAGGAAGCTTTGTGACACCCGCAATCCACTCGATGTCTGACCACGAGAGCGAGGGATCAATAAAGGAAGAGAGTGCGTTGGACGTCCCTCGGGAGGTGTCAACCTGCGTATCGCCTTCCTGTACTGAGCTTTTCTGTGGTGCCTTGAAACGCATGTCCCGTTCACGTCGACCGAGTTGGGGTGCGTCGACGGTAACGAACACCGCTTTGCAGCCACCCGTCTCTGCACGTTGCAGCAGGTCCTTTGCGACGGCGCGATCTTTGTTCACGTAAAGCTGAAACCACTGCGTCTGGTCGGGTGCACCTGCCGATGTCATTTCTTCAAGCGAACACGAGGAGAGAGTTGGGCACATGTACGGGACATTCGCTTTGGCGCATGCCCGCGTGATGGCGACCTCTCCTTCCGGATCGGCGAGTTTTGCGAGCGCTGTGGCCGTAACATAGAGGGGAAAGGAACTCGGAACGCCGAGGAGTTCGGCGGAGGTATCGACTTTGGAGACATCCACGAGCACGCGGGGCCGCAACCACAACCTGCCAAAGGCAGCCTCGTTCTCGCGAAGAGTCACCTCATCGTCCGCTGCTGAAGCGTAATACGCCCATCCAGCCGGATCCATGACCGATTCCGCGACTTGCGCCATATCTCGAGTGTTGAGGATGTGGGAAATCGGCGCAAGCTTTGCGCGCCGTGCCAAAAGGCCGTTGTCTGTGGCGCGATCCCTTGCCGCCTCACGCTCCTGTTTCCATTCCTCATCATCCCTGTCTATGACGCCGACCAGGTTCTTCTCCACAACCGCGAGCATATCGAGGTTGTGTTGGCTTAAAAACGCAGCAGTTGCGTCTCGGCCGAGATACGGTTCAAGAACTTCGAGCCCACCGGGGTGAAGAAACCTGCTGATGTCATAGACGCTCTCGTTGATAACGATCCAGGCATCGCCGGGACGATTGTGGCGGGTAACGGTTTTGAAAGGGATCGGATCGGACACAAGCTACCTCCGAAAAGAGGATGTCTGGTTTACATTTGTCTGAACCTGTGTACTGGCTGTTCAGCCAAGGATATAAAAAAGAGACCTTTCGCAGTTAATTGTTGAAGGGAAACAGAAACTCGTATCACACAATTGTCGGCCGGGAAGACAGCCGATAAAGGAAGATAGAGGGAAATGAACAGGAAAGGCTCTATTAAGTTTCATTATCCTTAGCTACAGAGTGACATTACAAAATAGCATGTAAATAGGGGAGATGAAACAAATAATTTCAGTGGTTACAGAATGTTAAATTTTTGAGTCTGAAAATGCCATACATTTACATTAAGAGTATTATTTAAGGCCGACCTCAACATCTGGTAGTTGGCTTGTGTCCATCCACAAACGGCGTCTGTCGGCCCATGCAGGCGTTCTCGCTCTTCGCAATCCTCGGCGTAGCCTCACTACGCCTGCGGTTGCGAAATCGCTGCGGCCTTGGCCTGAACCGAAATCCACCATTTCTGGATGGACACTATCTTGGTCAATTCGATGTCCCTTTGAACGGAAGATAAGTGACGTATTGTTCAACAACCAATCAGATATGGCACAGGGCGGCAGCTCCAGCCCGGCTGGCAACTGGAAAGGTCTGGTGGAATTTCCCAACGCGGGTTCAAAAATCAAATCCATGAAGAGTCACGTCGAAATGCCACTGAAGGTGGCTTTCAAAGGAAAAATCCAAGAACTGAGAAAGGCCGCTGCGAGATTAGGCGGGCAGGATATGACCCAACAAATTGGATCAGCCGATGTTGCCCTTCATTTTCAGGTCCTACCCCGGGTGCCGGTGTTGTTGATGTTCTGGGGTTCAGAACCGGAAGATGACCTTGAAGCCGAGGCCAAGCTGATTTTTGACGAAACCATTACCGATCACTTAGATATTGAATCCATTATGTTCGTAAGCGAGCGGCTGCAGCAGTTATTGAGTGGAACGGCGCTTGAAGACTCAGTCAATTAATTCGGTAGTTAAAACTTGAACCGCAACAGCGAGCGCATTCCCCGCCGCTTGCGGCGGGGTTAGCGAGCGAACATCTAAATTAGATTAAACGTCCTTACGGTCGAAGATTCCCTGCAGCTTGCTGCAGGATTCTTCAATTTTCTGCTGGTCAGATTTTCATCGTCCAGATCGTCTATGCTGGGATTAAAATTGACTGTGACCTGGTAGTACCTCCTGCTCGCCTTTTCCAATACCCACCCGGCCTTGGCCCCTCAGCTTACCAGCCATCTTTGGAACCCTTAAACCGTTTGGGCTGGGAATAGCGAGATGGGGTGCTGGGGCGATCTTGTGACCGATCTCAAATTTAGGTGTACGACGCTCTTCTTGCCGTTCCTTTTTCACCGAAAAAGTCCATTAATTACCTTATTGACAATCATATTCATAAATGTATACATGACCAGTCCGAATTAAAAAAGGCAAGTGGGGCGGAACCCGAACCGGGTTCATGGCCGCGCTTCGGCTCGAAGGAAGGGGTGACTCAAAAAGGACGTGAAAGCGGTCGCGGGGCGCCGCTACCGCCGGGAGCCCGTCACCGTTCGTGAAACCAGCCTGATGACGCCTTCCCGCCTTACACCCACCAGATCTCCTGGCATTCCTGAGGCCTGCCACCGCGGTTCCGGCCCAGGTCAGTACGGCATCCGCCATGGCTCGGCAGCTTATAGAGTCGAAAGTGGAGGAGAGAAAGCCGTAAGCGTCAAATTGCCCGCGACCGCATGCTATGTTTTTACGTTACGGTGGGGTGGCGGTATCCGACCAACCGGCGTGCGCATCTGATGGCTCCACCCTCCCGATCTTGTCGCACAAAGCACTGGACTGGAGGGGATGTCAGGGCCGCTTTGGAGTCCATAGTCCGGCGGACACGTATCCGCCACTTTCATCAACCTTTCAAAGGAGGTTGCAGCATGAGAAATGTTTTCAGATCCGTCGGAGTCCTTGTTGCACTGGCCTTGTTGTCAGTCGTACTGTCAGGCGGCACTGCCTTGGCAGCAAAAACTCTCAAATGGGCCCATGTGTATGAAATCGACAACCCCTACCACACATGGGCATTGTGGGCTGCAGAGGAAATCAAGAAGCGCACCGACGGCCGCTACGAAGTGAAAGTGTTTCCGGCCTCTTCGTTGGGCAAGGAAGTGGACATCAACGAGGGCCTGACGCTGGGCACCGTTGACATCATCCACACCTCGGCGGCCTTCACCGGCCGAACCTATGCTCCGCTCGCCATGTCGACCTATCCCTATGTATTCCGTGACCTGAACCACTACTACGCCTACGCCAAGAGCGACCTGTTCCGCGAGCTGGCCGACGAGTATGAGAAAATCACGGGCAGCCATGTGTTCTGCACCAGCTATTACGGTGCGCGCGACGTGACCACCACCAAGGTTCAAGTGAGAAAACCCGAGGATATGAAGAATCTGAAGATCCGGATCCCGGATGCACCGGCCTACGGTATTTTCCCCAAGGCTGTAGGCGCCAACCCCACGCCGATCGCTTTTGCAGAAGTGTATCTGGCGCTCCAGCAGGGGGTCGTAGACGCCCAAGAAAACCCCTTGACGATCATCAAGTTCAAGAAATTTTATGAAGTGCAGAAATACATCTGCCTGACGCAGCACATGCTGGACAACCTGTTGACGATCGCCGGCGGCCAGCTCTGGAAGGGGTTGAGCGGGCAGGACAAGAAGATCTTCACCGAGGTCATGCTGGAAATGAGCGGCAAGATCAACGCGGACATCCAGAAAGCGGAAGGCGAACTGGCGGACTGGTTCACCAAGCAGGGCAACACGGTCATCACGGATGTGGACCGCAAGGCCATGGCCGCCAAGGTCGCCGAGTACTACAGCAAGAACAAGTCTTCGCTGCCATGGAACGACAAGCAGTGGGAACGCCTCCAGGGTCTTAAATAGGTCACCCCGGATACCCCCCCCGGCCGCGCATTGTTTGATGGGCGGCCGGGCCCGTTCAGAAGGTGTTGCGATGACCGATACGAGCTGTACAGTACTACCGGCCGCGATAGCGAATGAACCCGAGAAGATGTTCCAGCCGAGAGCCTTCGAAGATCATGTTGCCATCTTTGTGTTCTGGGTGCTCGCATTCGTGGTCTTCCTGCAGTTTTTCACCCGCTACGTCCTGAACGATTCCATGGGGTGGACCGAGGAAATTGCGCGCGTCTTGCTCATCGCCTGCTCGCTGATCGGCTCGGCCCTGGCGGTGCGCAACAACACCCACATTATGGTGGAGTTCTTCTACCGCTATCTCAGTCCATCCTGGGGACGAGTACTTTCCACCGCGGTCGACATCTCCCGCATCTTGTTCATGGTCGTTTTATCCATCGCCGGGTATCGCTTGGCCAGCCGCACCTTCGGAGCGCTCGTGTCGGTCAACTTCCCGAAGAATGCGCTGTATTATATTTTTTTGGGTATGATCGTGCTCAACCTGCTGCGATCCGTCCAGGTGGCGGTTCTCAACTGGAGGCAAGGCGGCAGCTGTCTCAACCTGACGGCTTCCCCGGCGACCGATCACGCCTACCGGCCGTCCGTTCGGGATTGGATCGCCCCCGCGGTCATTCTCGTGCTCGCCGGCGTGTCCCTGTGGACCTTGCTGACTGGCCAGGATATGTGGTTTCTGTTCGCCTTTATGTTTCTTCTGGTGATAACAGGACTGCCGGTGGCCTTTTGTCTTGCAGGGTCTGCCTACGCCTATGTCATGGCGACCGGTCTTGCCCCCGACATCGTCATCGCCCACCGCCTGATCAACGGTATGGACAGCTTTCCGCTGCTGGCGATTCCCTTCTTCATTTTGGCTGGAACGTTGATGAATGCCGTGGGCGTCACCAACCGGCTGTTTGATTTCGCCAAGGCCCTGGTTGGCTGGCTTCCAGGCGGGTTGGGGCACGTCAACATCGGTGCGTCCATCATCTTTGCGGGAATGAGCGGTGCGGCGGTTGCGGATGCCGGCGGGCTGGGTACGATCGAAATCAAGGCCATGAGAGACGCCGGCTACGATGTGGAGTTCTCGGTCGGCATCACGGCCGCCTCCTCGACCATCGGCCCCATCATCCCGCCCAGCATCCCCATGGTGGCCTTCGGGGTCATGGCCTCATGCTCCATCGGTCAGCTTTTCGCTGCCGGGTTCCTGCCGGGCCTGTTGATGGGAGTCGCATTGATGATCATGGTGGCCTACATGGCCCACAAACGCCGCTACCCGCGGGACGCCCGTTTTTCATTCCGGTTTCTGGGCAGCAGTTTCCGGCATTCCGCCCTGTCCCTGGTGACGCCGTTGATCATCGTCGGCGGCATCCTCGCCGGTGTGTTCACACCGACCGAATCTGCAATCGCTGCTGTAGCCTACACGCTCTGTCTGGGGGTTGTTTACCAGACACTGACCTGGAAGCGGCTGATCAGCGCCAGCATGGAGACGATCGAGACCACCGCGGCCGTCATGATGATCATAGGCGCTGCCGCCGTTTTCGCGTGGATTTTGACGACGAATGAGATTGCGATCGTGTTTGCGGATTTTGTCACCAACAACTTCAGTTCGACCTTCATGATCCTGCTGCTCATTAACGTTTTGCTTCTGGTGATCGGGTGTTTCCTCGAGCCCATCGCGGCCATTACCATCATGGTGCCGGTGCTGCTGCCGCTAACCCAGAAAATCGGAATGGATGTCATCCATTTGGGCGTGGTGATGGTGCTGAACCTGATGATCGGGCTGCTCACGCCGCCGGTCGGCACGGTGCTCTTCGTCGTCTCGCGGGTGGCCGGGATAAAATTCGAACGGGCGCTGGCCGGCACAGGGCCTTTTTTCATCCCCCTGGTGGTCGTGTTGCTCCTGGTCACCTATTTTCCGGAAATCTCCCTTTTTCTGCCGAAGCTGGTGTATCGCTGAGCTGACAAATATGGCAGTTATGGCGTCAGGACAAAGTGAACGGCCCGATTTTTCGGGAGGATGAACACCGTGGCGGAGAAACCATCATACACCATACGTCTCCACCCCGCAGACAATGTAATTGTGGCGCGGGTCGACCTGGCTCAGGGAACGTACCTGCCCGAGGCCGGGGTCACCTGCCGGCAGGCGGTTGCCTTCGGCCACAAAGTAGCGACCGCCCCAGTCGAAGCCGGAGAGATTGTTAAGAAGTACGGGCAGATTATCGGCGTTGCCTCCCGGGACATTTCCCCCGGCGACCACGTGCACACCCACAACCTTTCGATGGGAGGCTTCAGCCGGGACTACGCCGTGGGCGAGGACCTGCGGCCGCTGCTGCCGCTGGCAGGCGAGCCGGCGTTTTTCCAGGGCATCGTCCGCCCGGACGGTCGGGTCGCCACCCGCAACTTCATCGGGGTCATCAGCACGGTCAACTGCTCCGCCTCGGTGACGCGTCTGATCGCTGACGAATTCCGTGGTGCGGCGTTGGCCGAATTCCCCAACGTGGACGGAATCGTTCCGATCTGCCACGGGCTTGGGTGTGGCATGGCAGGCAGCGGCCTCGGGTTCGATCACCTGCGCGACAGTTTGGCCGGGTATGCCAGGCATCCCAATTTCGCCGGTGTTCTGCTCATTGGTCTAGGGTGCGAGGTGATGCAGGTCGATGTCACAGCGGATGCAGTCGGCCGGGGCGCACATGCGCTATTCCAGACCATGACCGTCCAGGACCGGGGGGGAACCCGTCGGACGATTCAGGAAGCCGTGGCGCGCATCCGCGAGATGCTCCCGACCGCGGACCGCTTTCGCCGCGAACCGGTGGCGGCAAGCAACCTCATCCTCGGGCTTGAATGCGGCGGGTCGGATTCGCTTTCCGGGATAACGGCCAACCCTGCCTTGGGCGTTGCGGCCGACCTCTTGGTGCGGCACGGGGGCACGGCGGTCCTCGGAGAAACCCCCGAGATCTACGGTGCTGAACATCTCCTGACACGGCGTGCGGTCAGCCGCGAAGTCGCCGAAAAGCTCCTATCCCGGATCCGGTGGTGGGAGGAATACACAGCCATGCTCGGAGGCGAGATGGACAACAACCCCACCCCCGGGAACAAGGCCGGGGGGCTCAGCACCATCCTCGAAAAATCATTGGGGGCGGTGGCCAAAGGCGGGACGTCCAATTTGATGGAAGTCTACCACTATGCCGAACCGGTCCGGTCCAAAGGGTTCGTCTTCATGGACACGCCCGGGTACGATCCCGTTTCGGTGACGGGGTTCGTGGCCGGAGGCGCCAACATCGTCTGCTTCACCACCGGCAGAGGCTCCGTCTTCGGCTGCCGACCTGTGCCCTCGATCAAGCTGGCTACGAACACGCCAATGTACAAGCGCATGGAAGAGGACATGGACATTAATTGCGGTACCGTTGCGGACGGAGAGGCTTCTGTGAAGGAGGTTGGGAAACAAATCTTCCGTAGCATTTTGGAAGTAGCCTCGGGTTCCAGAACCAAGAGCGAATTGCTGGGGATGGGCAATGATGAGTTCGTTCCCTGGCATATAGGGGCAGTTATGTAAACCCTTTCGCTTCCTGCTTCGTCCAATGGGATAAATTCGACGGAAGAAGGAGGACATGATGAAAAGCAATATTTCGAAAATATTCGCAATTGCAACTCTTGTTATCTTGGTTGGTTCTGGAGTTTCGCTGGCAGATGGTTGGAAAGGTGATGGTGGCAGAGGCGGTTACGCCTATAGCCACTATAGACATGGCGGATATTCTCATTACCGGTATTGCCCGCCCAGGCCGGTTCCTGTCGTGCGTCACTATCGGCCTGTCGTTGTCAGGCCCAACGTTTATTATCCGCAGGTCTTGTATCAAGCCCCGGCGCCGAATGGATACTATTGCGGAATGCCGCCGGTCATTCAGCCCCGGATTGGCTTCAGTCTCAGTGCGAGAGGCCATTAACTGGATTTGCTGCAAGTGGGGTGATGAGGGCGCCCAACAAGTCAGAAATTGGAGCTGGCGCAATTCAACAGTCATAAGGTTTGACTGTTGAGAAGAGAAGAGGCATGATACGAATCGAGGATACGAGCATGGATTAAAAATGGTAATTCGGTCGATCTCGGAAAGTTATCTTAGAGTTACCACCAAAAGGGATACTAAAAATGAAAAAGATTTATGCTTTAATCATTTCTGTGTTTGTTTTGCTCATTTTTAACAATGTGTCCTTTGCTGATCAGGATCACGGCAATCAAGGTAAAGGAAAAGAACAAGGTGGTCAGTATCATCAAGATCACAGACCCCCACAACAACAACCGCAATATCAACATAGGCCAGAACAGTATCAACAAAGACAAAAACAACATTATCAACAATGGTCAGGTTATTCAGGATACAGAAGTAGCTCACCTTATATAAAAGACAACCGTTATCGACAACATTATCGCGAATATAAGTATAATGGTCATTGGGATAGATGGGCTGATTGGGATCGTTATAAGGCGCGAAATCCATATATATATGAACACGGCCACTATGAAAGATTTGAGAACCACATGTTCTTTATGTTTAATGATGGTATAAATTCTTTCATGTTCTCTATTGGCAAATAAATATATGGCGGTGTTGTAAAATTGGAAAAAAGGTGACAGGTTGCGCCCTTTCTCTTGGGCCGCACCTGTCAGCAATCTTCGGGCAAATAGAGAGTGTGTTTGCCGCGTTTGATGTTGGGGCTAATCCAGACGGTGTGAGTGCCGGTAGGGGATGCCACATCCCCAACATAGGGGTAGTCCCCCTGTTCTGTCTGTTCACCCTTCTTGAAGATTTCGAGCGCTGCAGAAAATAGTTCGCTGACCTGCGGGGAGATAGACAGCCCTCCAAAGGCATTTGGAGCGAGGTAGCCCAGCCTTTCCAAGAGGCTCGTCGTCACGTAGCTGATCGGGCCGGTTGCATAGGCGGAGTTCACTGCGGTCAGCGGGAAAAGGATGCCGTCGCGTGCGGCTTTCTTGTCGGTAGAAGAAAAAGTGACGGTGAAATTTTTTTGCATGTGCACTCGTTCTACCGGCCGAACGACTGTCGGTGCACGGTCAGGTAAAGTCCACTTCCTTGGTTTAAAAATTAGGTCGTTTCGCTATGGCTGTCAAGGAGCAGCTCCCCTTTAGCCCAGCTGCATCTATCCCCTGATCGGTCTTGAAATGGCACTTCACCCAGAAGCGCTCGCCAGCCTTGTTGACCCGCATGTAGGTGTTGCTCGAGTAGCCGTTCTGGTGGCGCCGGCGAATTTCGATAATCCGCTTGCGCGCACAATGTGTGAACCATTTGGAAAAGCGGGTGTTCGAGTCTTGCTCTCTATCAATCGCAACCGTCCGGTTTGGGCCAGTGTTCAGTTACTGCGGCTTCGATGTTCGGAGGCCGGCAGGAGTCCCATGGCATTTGGGTCAGGTTCATGGCTCTCAACCGGATGGCGCAGGGATCGTCGATCACCTCGAGGACCAGCCGGCCTTCGTTGAGCTTCCACGAATAAAGCCCGAACCCGTCGATACAGGTCGGGTCGTTCGCCAGCAGCAGCCGGTCTCCGGCAACAATATACGTTCCGATGCTCTTCCATCTGCTTTCCGGATGGAAGATTCTGAAAACCCCGCGGTCGAAACTGAGCTTCCAGACCCCTCCCTCCGGTGCATATTCCGGACAGCGCAAGCAATGCACGCGCTCGGCCTGGGCGACGACGACTTTGGTGTAGGTTCCATCGATCTCAGTTCGCTTGGGCTGCGGAAGCGGGATCAGGTAGGGATAGGGTTGCCGTTCAAGGAGCCCAGCCCAGATGGCCTGGGCCGTGGGTGCGGTCATTGTGCCGTCCGCCGCTCGGGTTTCGCGAACTGGGGCAAAAACGGTAAAAAACACAGTGACAACCAGAATGCTCGACACCGCCGAAAGGAAGAATCCGTTTTTCATAATGGCCTCCTTGCATCCGAGGACGCAGGCTACTGGAAATTTTTTATAACCTGCCATAGAATGGCTTGGTGGTTAAGATTAATACCTCTTATTATTACCTGTCAATAGATTTTAGACGGTTATAATTCACGTTGGGGGAGGGCAGGCCGAGATGGCGAAAGCCAACCGAAACGCCGGTAGTCTGGAACTTGTTGGGGGCAGACTGTGCCTTGATTTCGTCAACACGGCCACAGCCCGGGGCAGCGCCGCTCACCGGGACTATCTAACTTCTTACGATGCACTGCTGGCGTGGGGTCGGCACACGGGAGTGGTTTCAACGCAACAAGCGCAACGCCTGGCAACATTAGCAGCCAAAGACCCCCAAGCAGCATTATCGGCCTTGAGTCTGTCGGTCAGCCTTCGCGAGACTATCTATCGTCTGTTGGGCTCGACTGTCAGGGGACGCCGCCCGGAAAGCGCCGACCTTTTGCAGATGAACAGCGCTTTCCAGAAAGCATCCCCGCACAGAACATTGCTAAAGAAGGGTGCGGGATTCGAATGGGGATGGGAATTCGATTCAGGAGATCTTCTATCGATACTTTGGCCCGTCGTGCTTTCGACCACGGAGCTAATGACATCCCCGGATATCACCAGGGTGCGCCAGTGTGCCCGCGAAGGGTGTCAATGGATGTTTTTCGATTCAACCAAGAACGGCACTCGTCGGTGGTGCAGCATGGCTGTGTGTGGCAGCCGAATGAAGTCGCAGCGATTTTACCATCGGAAGAGGAAAGCGAATCCATGAATTCAGCCCAAGGGGTCTATGGGGTCTATGTCATAATTTTTTTGCTCTCGACCGCGATGCGGCCGGCAGGGGAATGCTTCGACCACATAAGGTATCCAAGCGTTAATGCAAGGGCACAAGCAGCAAGCGTCGCAAACAGGCGGTCGACGATGACAGACCAGGATGGCGCTTGCCCAAAATCCACCAACAGGATGACCAGCGGAGTCATGACCGCAGCGTAGGCGGCGTAATTGGCTTGCCTTAGAATCGGGCGTGCCGCAGCGAGCAGGGCGATCGTCGCGATGATGGCCGATGTGGGTGGTGATCCGAGCAAGAGCAAGCTGATGAGTAGCACGCCGAGCACGGTTCCGGCGGCACGCTGGATCGTGCGCGTCAAGGCTGCGTCGAGATTGCGATGAACCACGATCACCACCGTGATGGATGCCCAATATCCGTGATGGTGCGGCCACAGCCATTCGAATCCTTGGGCGGCGGCCAGGCACAAGGTAATGCGAAGGGCGTATTGCCAACCGGACAGGTAAGCGAGCGAATTCCACCACCGGCGCAGCAGTTGTCGCGCGGAATGCCTCGGCGGTGGAGTGGTGTTTGCAGCTGTGTGTGGAAGTTGAATGCGCATGGCTTGGAACAACGGCTGTAGAACCAGGGACAAACCGGCGGTCCACGCCGCTCCCAGCGCAAACAAGAGCATTGTGCCGAGCGGGTGAGCTTCCCGCGAGTTAAGATTCGCGGCGATGATGGTGTATAGTATGAATTGGGTGGTAGCCCGCACCAGCGGTCTGCTGATACTACCGAGAAGCCCCGCCACTGCGGCGACCGCTGGAATGCCGAAAGTGGTTAGCATGCCGTGCCCGGCCATGGCGGAGCCTGTAAACATCGCCGCGCTGCCGGCGACCAGGGCGTAAGCCAGACCAGTGACCTGTCCACGGAGCGTTTCGTCCTTTCCACCGGCGCTCAGCGCAAGTCCACCCAAGGACATCACCATTCCGGTTCGCGCATGGCCGAGCATAACTCCTGCGGCGATCGGTCCCGCAAGGCCCAGCATTGCAGCGACGACTTGCGACGTTTGCGGAGCGCTTCCGTCCGTCCACTTCAATATTCTCTCGCTCAGCGAGGACCCGGGCGCCGCATCCATGGGTTCTTTCCGTAATCTCATCTCAACTTAACAGGGTGTTGAAAAACCGCGCCTCAGGCCGTGATCCGGCGTTGTGCGGCTTTTGTAAATGATCACATATCAATGCATATGCTGCGCTTTCCAAAACGCCGTACGCCTTGGCTGACGGCCTGGGGCGCGTTTTTCAACACCCTGTTAAAAATCGGGGGTAGAGCCACTTACGTCGCCGGACTCCCCGTTCCAGCCGCCGCCGATCGCCTTGTGCAGGGCGACCAGGTCGGTTGACACGGCGCTGGTGCTCCGCGCCAGGGTTTCCTCGGCCGCAAATAGGGAGCGCTGGGCGTCGAGCACGCTGAGGAAATCCATCTGCCCCTCGGTGTACAGTGTTTTCGAAAGGTTGACGGCTTTGCGGTTGGCGGCAACGGCATCGACGAGCGCGGCGCGGCGCTCTTGTTCCTTGGCGGAGGCGATGAGGGCGTTTTCGACCTCCTGCAAGGCGCTCAGCAGGGTCTGCTGGTAGGCGATGAGGGTCTGCTCCTGCAGGGCCTGCTGCTGCTCGATGGCCGCGCGCGTGGCGCCCGTGTCGAACACGCGCCAGCTGGCCGCCGGGCCGAAGGACCAGAAGCGCTGGGCCCAGGTAAGCCAGGAGCTGAAATCCCCGGATCGCACCCCGAGCGCGCCGGTGATCGTGAACTTGGGGAACAACTCGGCGGTCGCCACCCCGATGCGCGCGGTGGCCGCGTGGATGTCGGCTTCGGCGCGGCGGATGTCCGGCCGCCGGCGCAGCACATCCGACGGCAGGCCGACGGGCACCGCGGGAGGAGCGGAGGGGATGGAGGAGGCTGGGGACAGCTCGGGGACCAGCTCGGCCGGCGGCAGGCCCAGCAGGATGCCGATGGCGTAGATCGACACCAGCAGGTCTCCGCGTGTCACCGGCGCCGTGGAATAGGCGACGATTTTTCCGTTATCCCGCTGCAGATACCAGGCGACGGCGCCTGCGAGTACGGCTAACAAAATAATTCCCATGATGATGCGTATAACCAGTCGGCTCATGTACGCTCCCTTGACGATACCGTAACGGTTCAAGATTACGACGGATGGCCATCAGGATTCTGGGATATCCTCAATTAATCTGATATGGTGCGATCGTTTTTATCCAATTTAATTACGACCGCTCTAATCGTTTGAAAGGCCGAATCAAGTGATGTGATGTCTTCGTTGCCTAACTCGGAGAGATTTTTTTTGATGATTTTTCTCAGGGCCAACCGGCTTCCTTTCAAAAATTCAATCCCTCTTTCCGTTAAAATGATGTTGATGATCCGCCTGTCGTAGATGTCGTTCCTGCGTTCAACTAAACCCTCCTGCGTGAGCTTATCTATCAATGTGGTCATGTTTTGCTTCGCGATGGCCAATCGCTTCGCAATCACTGACATCGGAAGCGGCCCCCTTCTTTCCAGCATCCTGAGGATGTAATAGCTCTGGTTTCTAAAAGGCGCACGCGCCGGGTCATTGGGGTCTCCTTTGAGCAGGCGTTTCAGCAACGGAAAGAGCAGGAGCGCACTTTCGGAGATTTCGTCTAATGGGCTTTGCATCGTCATGACTCTTTTGGTTAGGATAAATATAAAGTTATTAAATAATGACAGACATAAAATATTACAAATAGTCCGCTAAAGTCAAGAAAATTATTCTCCGGGAAAAATGACAGGCTGCTTGTCCAGTTCACTATAACAGGCTGTTGAAAAACGGCGCCTCAGGCCGTGATCCTGCGTTGCGCGGCTATTGTAAATGCTCACATATCAAGGGATATGCTGCGCTTTCCAAAACGCCGCACGCCTTGGCTGACGGCCCGATGCTTGTTTTTCAACACCCTGATAAGCGGTTTCAAAACCTCAGATCACGCCCGCGGGATAGGCGCAGGCTGATTCGAACGCGCAGCCACCACGGCCGGTGGTGCGCATTGCGAGAGGACGGCAACGCCGCCAGCGGGGCAGTGAGCCGATGCGGTTCATTTTGACTGGAGGGTATTATTCCGTCGACTCAAACATCAGAAAGGGAATTGGAAAGCGCAGTCTATTCATCAATAGATGAGCACTTACAAAAGCCGCACAACGCCGGATCACGGCCTGAGGCGCGGTTTTCCAACACTCTGCTAAGGCGTCAAGACCCGAACCGGGCTGCCGGACAACCAGGCGGAGACATCTGCGCATGCCTCCATAAAGTAGGTTCGAAATCCTTCTCGAGTAACGTATCCGATATGGGGAGTCAGTACGGTATTGTCCAACGTTAGAAACGGGTGGCCGGGTGGCAGTGGTTCCATCTCAAAAACATCAAGGCCCGCGCCGGAAATTCGTCTTTCTCTGAGGGCCTCGATTAGGGCTTTTTCTTCGATGACCTGTCCGCGCGACGTGTTGATAAGATAGGACTCCGGTTTCATCAGGCCGATCTCATGCGCTCCAACCAAGCCACGTGTCCGCTCGCTCAAGACCACGTGAATCGAAATAATGTCTGCAGTCGCAAAGAATTCATTTTTATCGACCCTGACGGCGCCGACTTCCGCTGCCCGCTGTGCGGTCAGGTTTTGGCTCCAGGAGATAACCTTCATCCCGAAAGCCAGCCCGATGCGGGCCACCTGGGTGCCTAGTTTGCCAAGACCGAGGACTCCGAGAACCTTGCCGTTAACCCCCGACCCGATGGCGTCAACCCATCGACCCTCTCTTACCGCACGGTCGTGTTGGGCGATTCTACGCGTCGAAGCCAAAATAAGCGACCAGGCAAGCTCAGCTGCCGACGTCTTGGATGAATCGGTGCCGCAAACCAGGATGCCTTTTTCATTGCAGGCGGTTAGATCAATGGCGAGGTTCCTGCCACCTGTTGTGACCAGCAATTCCAGATTGCTCAACCGCTCGATAAGGCTTCGGGGAAAACGGGTCCGCTCGCGCATGATCACGAGTATATGGTAGGGGAGCAGTCGATCTGCAAGCAGGGCCTCGTTCTTGATATTATCCCGGTAAACATCAACCTGGATTTCAGGGCCGAGACTGTTCCAATCGGCCAACTCCAGTGCAACGCCCTCATAGTCGTCTAAAATTGCCAGCCGCATCCATTCCCCCTTTTTTTCAAGTCAGCCTTCAATGCCAATCGGTTGTTTGGTTTTTCTCTGTTCTGCTTTTTATTCGATGTCAAGTTTTTTCTCTTAGGGTGTGTGGTTGCATCACCTCGGTAATAGCCTTTTGGTCGCCTCATAGGCGTCGAGAGGGGACACATGGCAATTGCGGCGAACCCCTTGGATGGTCATCCAAGGAGTCGTTTGATTTTTTCTTGCCTATTGCAACATTGGCAAGACTTGGCGTATCATCCGCCATGTCAACTGGCTGGTGAAAAACGGCGCCGGGCGCCGTGATTCGGCGTTGTGCGGCTTTTGGTGATGCTCACATATGAGTCGCATAGGCTGCGCTTTCCAAAACGCCGCGCGCTTTGGCGGGCGACCCGACGCTTGTTTTTCAACACATTTTTAAGGAGAAAGAAATGAACGAAAAAATCAGCGCTTATGTGATCGGGCATATCACAGTTAAAGATGCGGAAAAGTGGACGCAATATCGCAGCCAAGTCCCAGCCACCTTGGCTCCTTGGGGTGCTAATCTCGTTTGCCGTGGAAAACGGCTCCATGTGTTGAGCGGAGAACACCTCCACACGGACATGGTCGTCATTCGCTTTCCGGACTCCGCCTCCGTAGATAACTGGTTCAACTCGCGGGCCTATCAAGCACTCATCCCTCTTCGCAACCAGGCAGCAGAAATGGTGTTGGTCAGCTATGCGTCTGCCGCTTAAGTTTTTTTGGTGTAAAGGATCTGCTTATCAGGCCCTGGGGGTGATGGACATAAGCAGCGATAGCTGACGTCCATATGGTGGATGGCCAGCGCAAAACATCTCGATTGGGCCAAATAGAGGCGAGTTCGTCCATGGACTACCGTGGTTGGAGGGACCGCAACGTCGCCTGTCAAGCTTGGCGGGTAGAGGTCTTGGGGGTCAACTGCATACGCATGGTAGGAAGACGAGATGGCTGAAAATAAAAATGCCCTTAATAATGAAATGAGGTGAAAACAGATGGCAACCGCAATGGAAAAGGGCTTGAACGCAGAATTTAACTTTGCTCAATATCTGATAGAGTTAAATACCGGCCGCCCTTCGAAGACAGCCTACATCGACGATGACGGCTCTCTGAGTTACGGGGAGCTCAGCACCCGCATTCGAAAGCTGGCGGCAGCCCTGCTGGCTCTGGGCATCCGGCGCGAAGAACGCGTGTTGTTGCTGATGCACGACACCAAAGACTGGCCGGTTTGTTTTCTCGGCTCCATGTACGCAGGCATCGTGCCGGTAGCGGTGAATACCTTGTTGACCGCAGATGACTACGCCTATATGTTGCAAAACAGCCGCGCACAGGCTGTACTGGTTTCAGCGACTCTCTTACCCACACTTGAAGCGGCTATGAGGAAAGGTGGCCATGAAGTAAGATGGGTCGTTGTGTCGCACCCTGCAAGCTCAGATGACAAGCGAGTGCGGCTTCTGGAGGACATCCTCGAATCACACGGTCCGCTGTCCAGTCCTGCCAAGACATCGCCGGGCGATTTTGGGTTCTGGCTTTACTCATCGGGTTCAACGGGCAAACCCAAGGGGACCGTGCACACCCATGCCAACCCCTATTGGACCGCTATGTTGTATGGGCAGCCGATATTGGGCCTCACACAGAATGACATCTGCTTTTCTGCCGCAAAACTGTTTTTTGCCTACGGGTTGGGCAACAGTTTGACATTTCCGCTGACGGTAGGCGCTACCGCAATCCTCATGGCAGAACGCCCCACACCCGCAGCCGTGTTTAAACGCCTGACCGAGTTGAAGCCCACTGCCTTTTTCGGAGCCCCGACGGGCTTCGCCGGCATGTTGGCCTCGGACATGCTGCCATCCAAAAGCGAAGTTGCATTGCGGTTGTGTTCATCAGCGGGTGAAGCCCTGCCACGGGATCTTGGACAGCGATTCAGGGCGCATTTTGGCTGCGACGTCATTGACGGCATCGGTTCTACTGAAATGCTTCACATTTTTCTTTCGAACCGTCCGGGTGATGTGCGCTATGGAACGACGGGTAAACCCGTCGGGGGATACGAAATCGAACTGAAAGATGAAAATGGCAGGCCGGCAGCCGATGGTGAAGTAGGGGATTTGTACATCAAAGGCCCTTCGTCGGCCCTGATGTACTGGGGCCATCGCGAAAAATCGCGGGAAACCTTTCAAGGCGCCTGGACTAAAAGTGGCGACAAGTATGTGCGCAGTCAGGACGGCTATTACACTTATGCCGGGCGAAGCGACGACATGCTCAAGGTCAGCGGTATCTATGTGTCCCCCTTTGAGGTCGAAGCCACTCTCATGCTGCACCCGGCTGTCCTGGAGTGTGCGGTCATTGGAACGGAGGATGCCGAGGGACTGGTCAAGACCAAAGCGTTTGTGGTCCTGCAATCAGGTCAAAAAACAGACGAGGCTGCATTGAAGGCCTTTGTCAAGGATCACCTGGCACCCTACAAATACCCACGCCTCATTGAATTCGTAGATGAGTTGCCGAAAACGGCGACTGGAAAAATTCAGCGGTTTCGGTTACGAGAACACGAACGCATCAGAGGATCAAATTCTGCAAGCAGATGATCCATGTTCGAATATGCCTTTTCGGGAATAGCCCCCGGGCCTTGACACAGTAACACATTGTGGTTACTTGGTGCCCATCCAGAAATGGTGGATTTCGGTTCAGGCCAAGGCCTCAGGGATTTTGCAACCGCAGGCGTAGTGATACTACGCCGAGGATTGCGAAGAGCGAGAACGCCGGCATGGACCGAAAGACGCCGTTTATGGATGGGCACAAGCTGACAAATTAACAGATGCACCCACAAGGCCGCCAACAGTGGCACATGTCCTCGGCCCGCAGCGGTTCCTCCTGCCAGTTCTCCTAATTCTGTTGACGGCTCGATTTTTTTTTAGAAAGGAGCATCCTCTCCACAGACCCATGAAATTGAAGTTCCGGTTTTAAGGGGTAGTGTCACTTTGGGGGACTTCCTAACTGAAGGATAAAAGATATGAAAACAATACCGCAGAAATCGATTGAGGCACTGAAAAGCAAACTGAAGGGCAAGGTGGTGATGCCCGATGACCCGGGCTATGATGCAGCCCGCAAGATATGGAACGCAATGATCGACCGGAAACCGGCGGTCATTGTACAATGCGCCGTCGCTGCGGACGTCCCGCATTCTATTGCCTTTGCAAGCGACAACGGGTTGGAAATTTCCATACGCGGCGCCGGCCATAACATCGCCGGCAACTCCGTGTGCAATCGCGGTGTGATGATCGATTTTTCGAAAATGCGGAATGTGCATGTAGATCCTGAAAAAAAGCGCGCGCATGTGGAGCCCGGCGCAACGCTGGGTGATATGGATAAAGCGACACAGGCGTACGGGTTGGCTACTCCCTCGGGAATCAATTCGACCACCGGCATTGCCGGTCTGACGCTGGGCGGCGGTTTCGGCTGGTTGACCCGGAAGTACGGAATGACCATTGACAATCTCGTCTCTGCCGAAATGGTCACAGCCAAGGGAAGTCAAATACGTGTCAGCGCCAACGAAAACACCGATCTGTTCTGGGCGATTCGGGGCGGCGGCGGAAACTTCGGTGTCGTCACACGCTTCGAATTCAAGCTTCATCCCGTCGGGCCAGAGATAATAGCCGGTTTGCTCGTATTCCCATTTGGCCAGGCCAGACAGGTGCTCAAGAAATATCGTGAATTTTTGCAATCGGCCCCTGAGGAACTCACTGTGTGGTGTATATTGCGCAAGGCACCCCCATTGCCATTTCTTCCCGCAAAGGTGCACGGCAAGGAAGTTGTGGTGCTGGCCGTTTGTTATGCCGGCGACAGTGCGAATGGCCAAAAACTCATAGAGCCCTTGCGCGGTTTCGGCGATGCCCATGGTGAACACATCGGTGCTCAGCCTTACGTGCAGTGGCAACAGGCTTTTGACCCGCTTCTGACGCCTGGTGCGAGAAACTATTGGAAATCCCATAACTTCAAAGAACTGAGCGAGGGGGCGTTGGATTCGATCATTCAGTTCGCAGGTAAACTGCCCACACCGCAGTGCGAGATTTTTATTGGGCACATCGCCGGGGCGGGCAACCGGATTCCGGCTGATGCCGCGGCATGGGGTCATCGGGATACAAGGCTTGTTCTCAACGTACACGGCCGCTGGGATGACCCGGCGGACGATAAAAGGTGCATCGCCTGGGCGCGCGAGTTTTTCAAAGCATCGGCACCCTACGCATCCGCCGGGGCCTACGTGAATTTCATGACTGAGGACGAAGCCGACCGCGTCACGGCCGCGTATGGCTCAAATTATGCCCGGCTGGTGCAGATCAAACAGAAGCATGACCCTGATAATGTTTTTCATATGAACCAAAATATCAAGCCGTGAAACGCTCGCGTGCGCCGCTGAGACATAGCTAAAATCAGGCAAGAATCTCGGAATGGTGCAGTAGCTTGGATCGACCCGCGGCGGTTTACGGTCCATCTATCTCGTACGGTCGGGAATCTTGGCTCCCGACCCGATGGGCGCACTCCGCATGCGCCTTGCAGGGAGAGGTCGGGGCATGCACTCCATCCGCGGCGATGGAATTTCCACGCTCGTTCCAATGACCGCTGGAAACTTCCTTCGATTTGCACCCAAAATTGCGAGTCGCTGAACCGGGTGCACATCCGCTTCCAAAACGGCTGTTCAAGGCTCCCTATTCGAAAACGGCTTCCGCGCGTCTCTCTCCGCCTTGTTTTTTTATATTGACATGCAGCAACCAAATTTATTATTATAGTAACAACTTTACTATTATAGTAATATTACAAATATCGTGAAATTCCAAAACAACTCCTATTTTTCGAAAAGCCTCGAGAAGGGCCTGCGACTCCTGTCCCTGTTCAATGAGCAAACGCCCTGCTTGACCCAATCAGAAATTTCCTCGAAGCTGGGGATGAACATGACCTCGACATTTCGTTATGTGAGCACCCTGGTTCAGCTGGGTTATCTCCGGCGCGACTCGCATTCGAAGAAGCTGGGGCCAGGTTTGCAAAGCATCGTGTTGGGTCTCAACATGTTGAGAAGCGGAGATGCACACCGGACCATCAAGGCCTTGGTCGATCAGGTGCATGAAACCCACGACATTACGATCGATGTCGCGTTAGCCGTCGACGACACCATGATGACTCTATATCGGCGTGAGGCGGAAGAAACTATTGTTTATCGTCTGCCCATCGTCAGCCGCGCCTGGCACACGACGGCATTGGGTAAGGCTTTTCTCAGTCATCTGCCGGAAAAAGAAATGCTTGCCAAGGCAAAACAAATTAAACTGGTCCCTAAAACGCCGAGCACCATTGTCAACCGCACTAAATTCCTATCCGAATTGAAATCCATCAGGCGGAACGGCTATTCAACCGCAAACGAGGAATATTCCCCGGGATTGGTTGCAATCGGTGCCCCCATTTTCAACCTTTATACCGATGAAGTGAAGGGGGCGGTTTCTTTCGACTTCTCAATCCTTCAATGCACCTTGAAAGAAGTCGAGACGAAATACGTCGATGTACTGAAAGAAATGGCACTCGGTGTGTCAAAAGCGATAACAAGCACGTGATGACGACGGAATCAACCCATACCGATTACATGACAAAGAGTTACTGATAAAAGCCGGAAATGGGAGCGCAGAGATGGGCGAAATCAATACGGGCTACCTTTTCTACCAGACCGGAAAAAAGCTGCCGATCATCGACCGTGCGCACGGGGTCTGGATGTGGGATCGCGACGGAAAGGCCTATATCGATGGGTGCTCGGGCGCAGTCGTCAGCAACATCGGGTACGGCAACATGCGGGTCCTTGAGGCCATTCAGCGTCAGGCCTCTCAAACCTTTTTTGCGTATCGAACCCAATTCGAAAACGAACCGGCATGCCGTTTGGCCGAAAAGCTGGTTTTACATTCCGCCGCGCATCTATCAAAGGTCTTCTTCGTTTCAGGCGGGTCGGAAGCCGTCGAAACCTCCATGAAACTTTGCCGGCAATATTTTTATAATCGCGGAGAAGGATCCCGCTACATTTTCATCAGCCGCGAACCTTCCTACCACGGCTGCACGCTTGGGGCTCTCTCCCTGACTTCCTACGCCCCTCTTGAGGCTCCCTTCCGCCCCTTGCTAAAGAGTTTCCCCAAGATCCCGGCTCCGTACTGTTACCGCTGCGTTTATCATAAGACCTATCCCTCCTGTCACCTCGCCTGTGCCTGGGCCTTGGATGAGACCATCTTGCGGGTGGGGCCGCAAAATGTCGCCGCTTTCATTGCTGAACCGATCGGAGGAGCGAGTACCGGTGCCTTGGTTCCCCCCGATGGATACTTCGATGTCATTCAGGAAGTGTGCCGCCGCCATGGGGTGCTGCTGGTGCTGGATGAAGTCATGACAGGTTTTGGGCGCAGCGGAAAGCTGTTCGCCTATGAGCATTGGCAGGTCGAGGCGGACGTGGTCGCGCTGTCTAAAGGCATGTCGTCCGGGTATTATCCGCTGGGGGCTGTCATGTCGAGCGCTTCCATCGTCGAGGAAGTGGTCAGCAAGGGTGGGTTCGCCCATGGATTTACCTTTGCCGGCAACCCGATGGCGTGCGCCGTGGGATTGGAAGTTTTGAATGTCATCACGGAAATGAATTTGCCGGATAATGCCGACCGAATGGGACGCCTGCTGAAATCGGGTCTTGACGCCTTGGCCGAACGGAGCCTGCTTGTTGGCCAGGTTCGCGGAAAGGGGCTGCTCCTGGCTATTGAACTGGTGGCGGACCGCGACACCGGGGACCCATTCCCGGCTGATTGCCAGGCGGCGCAGATGCTGACGGATGAAGCTTTCAAGGAAGGCTTGATCGTCTACCCCAGAAGGTCGATCCATGGTTTGGCCGGAGACCATGTATTGATTGCGCCGCCACTGATTGTAACCGAAGGTGAGTGTCATGAGATCTTGCATCGCTTGGAGAAGGCGCTTTCGATATGTAGCGAAAAACTTCAGAAACAACCAGAAAGGAGGTGAAAAATCCGTTCATACCAATCGGTTTTAAAAACGACCTTCAGAGTCAATCACACCCACATCTTAGGAGGGCAGGAATCATGAAAAAGATTTTGTCTCTGATCACAATCGCCATGGTTGCCTCGTTTATCGTGACCTCTTTTTCGTTCGCAGAAGATCTGGACAAGATCAAGCAGGCCGGGGAGATGAAAATCGCCATGAGCGGTGCGTATCCGCCGTTTAACTTCATCAACGAAAAAAATGAAGTGGTCGGATTTGATCCCGCCATCGGAACGGAAATCGCCAAGCGCATCGGCGTTAAGGGCGTCATTGTGACAACGGCCTGGGACGGAATTTTAGCTGGGCTTCTGGCCGGCAAGTACGACACCATCTGCGGCAGCATGACCATCACGGACAAGCGCAAGGAGGTGGTGGATTTCGTAGGGCCGTATTATCGCAGCGGCCGGGGCATTTTCGTCCGAAAAGATTCAGCGATAAAGTCTCTGAGCGATTTGAAGGGCAAAACGATCGGCGCCACCCTGGGTGAGACACATGAGAAATGGGCAAGAGCCCAGGAAGGCTGGAAGGTCCAGACTTACAAGGGCCTGCCGGAGCTGCTGCTGGAATTAGAGAACAAACGGTTAGATGCCATCGTCGTCGACACGTTGGCAGGGATGCTGGCCATTAAGAAATCCGGACAGCCCATCAAAAAACTGGATATTGCCGGAATCGAAGGAGACGATGTCAACATCGGCATCGCCATTCGCAAGGACAATCCAAAGCTGAAGGAAGCGATGCAGAAGGCCCTTGACAGCATGATGGCCGACGGTACCTACAAGAAGATCGCCATGGAATGGATCGGATTCGATATCCGCTGAATCAGGGCGCCCTCCCACGGACCGGGCGGGCAAGCCTACTAAAGCGCAACCCCGCTCGGAGGAGTGGCGGCAGAATCAATGGGGGCTATCCGTTATGAGCGCACAATACGGCAAGTACACTTGGCCTGAAATCAAAGGCGTGGACAAGGACCGGGTGGTCATCCTGCCGGTTGGGGCCATGGAGGATCATGGACCGCACCTGCCCCTGGATACAGACAATCTCATCATCAGCCGGTTGTCCGAAGCCGTGGCCGAGTCCATCCCGCAGGAAGTTCTTCTGCTGCCCACGCTTCCGTTCGGATTCAACGAACATCACAAGGACTTTCCCGGAGTCATCTATATTCAACCGGAGACCCTCATGCATTTTGTGACGGATGTGGGCTGCTCCTTGGCCCACCATGGGTTTCGACGTATTCTGCTCTTGAACGGGCATGGGTCGAATCATCCCGTATTGGATCTGGCCGCACGCAAAACCGTAATCGCCACCGAATGCCTGTGTGTCTCGGCTTCCTATTGGAACCTGATCGGCAGCGCCATCGCCGAGCACCGGAGCTCGAAAATCGGAGGGATCGCCCATGCATGCGAACTGGAGACCTCCATCTATCTTCACTTCGATCCGGATTCCGTGCAGCTCGACAAAGCCAAAAAGTCCATCGTGCACGACGATTCAAATAAATATTTCTGCCTGGACCTCATGGGCGGAAGCAAGGCCATGGCCATGCAGTGGTGGTCGGCCCAGACCGAGGACGGGACGATGGGAGATCCCACGCTCGCGGACGCCGCCAAAGGAAAGCTTTTTTTCGACGCTGCCGTCAGGGCGACGGTCGAATTGATCCGGGAGATCCGTGCGATTCAGTTGCATCCGCGAAAAGACCATCACTGAGGTGACGAGTGGACTATGCCCTGATCGGTCGCATATTCATCTATTTTGCCCAGGCCGCATGGATGACCATCGAGGTGTCGTTTCTCTCTTTGTGTTTAGGACTAACGTGCGGTTTTGTGGCTGCGTTGGCCGGGCTTTCGCGCAACCCGATTTACAGCCTTCCGGCCCGGGTTTATGTCAGCGTGTTCCGCGGCACACCCTGCTTGATTCAGCTTTTTATCATCTTCTTCGGCGGCCCTCAGATCGGCCTGCAGCTGAATCCGTTTGAGGCCGGTGTGCTCGGCTTGGGGATCAACATCGGGGCCTATATGGCGGAAGCCATACGCGGCGCCATCTTAGCGGTGGATCGCGGTCAACATGAAGCTGCGCGGTCCCTGGGTCTCAGCAAAGCCCAGACCATGGTCAAGGTGGTCTTGCCGCAGGCGGCCTGCTTGATGGTCAGGCCTCTTGGCGTAAACACGATCGCTCTGATCAAGGGCAGTTCGTTGGTCTCCGCTATCTCGGTCGTCGAGCTTACGTACACGGCTTACCGCTATATCGGTTCGACCTATCGGCCGTTTGAAATCTTTTTCCTGTCGGCTGTCTTTTATCTGTTGATCGTCTCCGTGTCATCGTATTTCATACAACGATTGGATCGTCAATTTGCCTTGATGTCATAGCCGCTTCGGCGTGCGTGGAATAGAATCGGTAACAACCTATGGTTGGTCTAAAATTCGCAGTGCTGCTTCCATACATCGGCGTGTTCGCGTGGGGGGTGATGTGGACGGGAATTCTCTGCTTCGCGTCGATCGCTTTCAGCATTGTCGGAGGAATCCCGATGGCGACGGCCGTCCTGAGCCGTCATGAACTCGTGCGCCGACCGGTGGAATTTTTCACCTGGGTGTTCCGGGGGACACCGCTTTTATTGCAGCTCTACATGATATATTTCGGCCTTCCCAAGGTCGGAATCTACTTGAGCCCGATCACCTCGGGAATTTTAGGCCTCAGCCTGCACTATTCCGTCTACAACGCCGATGTGATCCGTGCCGGAATCGTCGCTATCGACACCGGCCAGCATGAGGCCTGCCGCAGCTTGGGCTTGAGCAAGCTGCAGACCATGCGCAAAGTCATTCTCCCACAGGCCCTGCGCAACGTGACCCCGGCCCTTGGCAACAATTTTATCGCACTTCTCAAGGAATCTGCGCTGGTATCCATCATCACCGTACCGGAGCTGACTCTTTCTGCCCAATTGGGAATCAGCGAGACGTTTCGCCCGTTTGAGTTCTATCTTGCTGCCGGAGTTCTCTATTATGCGATCAATTCCGTGCTTGAGTTCGGTTTGAAACGGATTGAGATCAAAACGGCTTTATCCCGCTAGGATCGAGGCAACAGGATGATCAAAGTCGTCAATGTCTACAAACGCTTTGGGACGGTCGAGGTCTTGAAGGGGATCAGCATGGAGGTCCCCCGAGGCAGAATATTTGTCATCATCGGCCCCAGCGGCTCGGGGAAAAGCACCCTCCTGCGTTCGATCAACCATCTGGAAACAGTCGATCAGGGTGAAGTCTGGGTGGACGGCATCCTTGTCAATATCCCCTTGAAGGGTCGTAAATTCGAAAAGCATATCAACAAAATTCGCCAGGAAATGGGGATGGTATTTCAGCATTTCAACCTTTTCCCGCACATGAACGTCATGGAAAACATCATCATGGCGCCGATGCTTCTGAAGAAAATTCCCCGAAGATCGGCTGAAAAGCTGGCCACTATCTTATTAAACAAGATAGATTTGCATGACAAAGCATTCTATTTCCCTGCCCAGCTTTCCGGCGGACAAAAGCAGAGGGTGGCCATCGCAAGGGCTCTTGCCATGGAGCCGAAAGTCATGCTGTTTGATGAAGTTACCTCGGCGCTGGACCCCGAATTGATCGGCGAAGTCAACAAGGTCATGAAACAATTGGCGCAGGAGCACATGACCATGATTATCGTCACCCATGAAATGCGGTTTGCGGCCGAGGTCGCCGACCGGGTCATTTTCATGGCGGACGGAATCATCATCGAAGAGGGCCTTCCGCAGGAGATATTTCAAAATCCTACCCAGGAACGAACGAAACGATTTTTAGCCGAGGTATTCAAGTGATCGATAAGGTTTGCACCCTCGCCGGCGTGGTGAAATTCTTCCGAGACCGCCAGACGATCATGGTGGGAGGCTTCGGCGTACCCGGGACGCCGTTCATGTTGATCGACGCTCTGCTTGAGAGTGGCCGATCCGCATTAACGCTGATCAAGAACGAGGCGAATGAAGACCATTTAGGTGTCTCTAAGCTTATCGAGGCCGACAGGGTGGCGAAACTGATTGTTTCCCATCTGGGATTGAATGCAACGGTCATCGGTTGTATGAACCGCGGCGAAATTCAGGTCGACTTCTATCCTCAAGGGATTCTCGCCGAAAAAATTCGATCGGGCGGAGCCGGTCTATTTGGATTTATAACAGATATCGGCATTGATACGATCCTCAAAAAGGGCAAGGAACTGGTCAAGACAAAGGAGGGGAGAGAGCTGATACTCGAACCTGCGTTACGGGGCGATATTGCCCTGATTCATGCTGCCCAGGCAGACCCCTACGGAAATCTCGTCTATGAGAAAAGCGCCAGAAACTTCAACCCTGTCATGGCAATGGCCGCCGATATCGTCATCGCTGAAGTCGATCAGATCGTCGAGGTAGGTGACATCTCTCCCGATTCAATTCATACCCCCGGCGCCTTCGTTGATCACGTTGTGGTGATCGACGAACTGACGCCGGACTACGGAGTCTTAAGCCGACATGTCGTTTAAAGAAATAATTGCCAGACGGGCCGCCAGGGAAATACGACCGGGTCAGGTCATCAATTTGGGTATCGGGATTCCAACCCAGATACTTCAGTTTCTGCCTGCGGACACAGTTGTATTCATTCACTCGGAAAACGGTATTTTGGGCATGGGCCCTCGCTGCAAACGGGGGACGGAAAATCGAAACCTGATCGATGCCGGGGGCAATTACGTCACTCTTCAACCGGGAGCCTCGTTTTTTGACAGCATCCTTTCATTTTCTTTGGTCCGGGGAGGGCGCCTGGATATCGCGTTTTTAGGCGCGCTTGAAATTTCCGCCAAAGGGGATTTGGCCAACTGGATCATTCCCGGCCGTTATTCACCCGGGATTGGCGGGGGGATGGAGCTCGCTCAAAAAGCGAAGCGGGTCATCGTGACAACAACCCACACGACGAAGGAAGGGGCGCCCAAAATATTCCTTGAATGCACTCTGCCGATAACCGCAAAGGCCTGCGTCGGAACGATCATTACCGAGCTGGCCGTCATGGAGGTCACCCCTGAGGGCCTGGTGCTCAAGGAGCTTGCCGAGGGCACCGATTTTGAGACAGTTAAATCCCTCACGGCAGCGCCGTTGATCGTCAAGGGAAATTCCATCCCAAGGTTTTCTTAGGTCGGTGCGTTCCCCCTGATAGATGAGGTTGGGCCATGGGCTTGAGCAAGAACGAGTCGCATCTAGTGGAAACCGTGAACGGGCTTCGCGACGAAATGGTAGATTTCACCATGCGCCTCGTCGCCCAAGACAGCACTCTCGGCAATGAGAAGGGAGCGCTGGAAGTCATGGAGGACCGACTCACGTCGCTTCGGCATATCCCCGTTCGGGTACCTATGGATAAAACTTCCCTCGCCAAGCACGCCGGTTATGCTCCCGTGCCATGGGAATTCGAAAATCGCTACAACCTGGTTGCAATTAGAAACGCCGCTGCGGGCGGTGGCAAAAGCGTGGTTTTCAACGGCCACCTCGACGTCGTCCATCCGGGCTTGCTTGATCATTGGGACACGGACCCCTTTCAGCCGGAGCTTCGGAAAGGTCGGCTTTACGGCCGAGGCGCCGGTGACATGAAAGCCGGGGTCGCGGCCATGACGTATGCGGTGCATGCCATCGATAAGGCCAACTTCGGTTTAAACGCACCGGTCACCCTGCAAGCCGTGATCGAGGAGGAATGCAGCGGCAATGGAGCGCTGGCGTGCGTGGCCTGCGGGTACACCGCTGAAGCGGTTCTGATACCCGAGCCCTTCGGCCCCACGCTGCTGACCCATCAGGTGGGCGTGCTCTGGTTTAAAATTACGGTTGAGGGGGCTGCTACGCACGTATTGGAGGCGGGAGCAGGCGTCAATGCCATCGAAAAAAGCTTCAAGATCATCTCAGCGCTGCGTGCTTTGGAAGCCGATCTGAACAGCGGGGAAAGACCACCGGCCTACCTCCATGTTGCCCATCCTATCAACCTGAACGTCGGGATTATTTCAGGGGGCAACTGGCCTTCCTCGGTCCCCTCCTCGGCTCAATTCCATTGCCGGCTGTCCTATTTTCCAGGGACATCCTTTGAAACGATCTGTTCGCGGATAAACAACGCCTTGAAAGAGGCGGCGTCAGGCGATCCGTGGTTGTCCCAATGGCCGCCTAAGATCGAGTACTATGGTTTCCGCTCAGACGGACATGGCGTCAGCCGCGATATTCCGGCATTGAGTGTGCTCAACGACTGCCACCGAACACTTACGGGCGAAGATGCCGCCGAATATATCGCCACGTGCACGACCGACCTGCGCGCCTTTCACTTCTTCGGAAATGCCCAAGCCACCTGCTACGGTCCAGAGGCAAAAAACATCCACGGGGCGAATGAATCCGTCAGCGTAGACAGTATCGTCCACGTGGCGCGTGCCTATGCTCTTTTCTTGTCGCGATGGTGTGGGCTATCCGAGTAAGCAGGTAGGCAACAAGTTTTGGCTCATGGCTATTCAGCGTAGACGACCGTAGCAGATGCGGCGGAATCGGAGATCGGGGCCGAGGCGATGGACCGCCGGTGACGGGTGACGTGGATAACCATGCGACATCGCGGATTCCGAATTCCGCAGGATCCACATCAGCGGTCTGTCGGATGCGGAGCAACTGTCAGGGAACGGGAACCTGCTCCAGCGCGCTCTTCGGGCGGGCGATCAGCCGGTGTCGAAAAGTGCCGTAGAAGGTCGCCAGCACCACGAACACCGCCGCCCCCATTGCCACGCTGTCGTCCGGGTAGAGCATCACCACCAACGAAAAAATGGCCAGCGCCGCGCGCACCATGATGTCCAAGGCGCGGATTTTGATCATCCGCCCGAACATGGCGAAGGCAACACCCCCGCACGCGATCGCGATGATCAGCGTATCCTGGATCTGTTTCCAGCCCGGCTTTGTCACGACCTCGACCCGGACGAAGATGGCAAATGTCATGAGGGTGATGGGAAGGCACAGCTTCAGCGCCACATACATGGTCTTCATGAAGGAGGCGTTCGCGATCCGGGCCGAGACCGCCGCTGCGAGCGATGTCGGGGGCGACAATTCGCCCCACACGGCGAGCAGGAAGCAGAAGAAATGCGCGGTCCAGGGATTGACACCGACCTTGCGCAAGGGCTCGACAATGATGACCGCCAGGACGATATAGGTGGCCGTCGGCGGCAGGCCGAGGCCGACCAGCCAGCCGAACACCCAGGCCATCAGGATCAGCGCAATGATGTGAAACTCACCGACCCGCAGCAGCATGCCTCCCATGCGGTTGATGAAGCCGGTTACGGTGAACAGGCCGACCATGATGCCGAGCGTGCACAGCAGCAGCGTCAGATAGGAGGTCATCTCGGCATGGGTTTCGATCATGATGCGGACGTTCGCCAGGAGCGCATCCTTATTCGCCGCCGGGATCCCTCAGAATGTACTTGAAATAAAGAAAAAGCAGGATGAGAAGCGCGAACATGAAGGCCCCGGTATAGAGCCCCGAGAGCTGTTCGCCGTAGTTGAGCACCCCCATCAGAATCGTGAGAAAGATGATCCCCATGAAGAAGATCAGCGTCTTGAGCTGCTCATAGACCGGAATGAATGCCTTTTCGATCGGGTCGGGGGGCATCAGCCGCACGCTCGATGAGATAGATGGCAAGGGCCAGCGCGGAGTAGTAGATGAAGGCGAGGGAGAAGCCGCGGAGCACCACCTCCCAGTAGGGCACGCCGAGGAATTCGGCCATCACGAAACCGGCGACCGCCATCACCGGCGGCATGATGAGCCCTCCCATGGAGGCCGAGGTCTCGACCGCCGCGGCGAATTCCCCCGGAACGCCGTAGCGCATCATCAGCGGGATGGTGAAACTTCCGACCACCGAGGCGTTGGCCGCGCCGCTGCCGCTGACCATGCCGACGGCGGACGAGGCCAGCACGGCCGTCTGAGGGATCGTGGCCCGTGACTTCCCGGCGATCCGTCGCATGAACTGGACCATCGCCCCCTGGGCATCGAAGCCGCGGGCCGCCGCGGCCAGCAGCAGGAACGCCGCGATCGTCGTCAGCGCGATCTGGGAATATTGTCCGTAGATCCCGGTCGCAAGCTCGATCGTGCTCGATGTGATCACCCGGTAGAAGGAGGCCCCCGGGTGCCAGAAGAAATCGATCGGACTGAGATAGCCCCAGAGCGTGTAGAACACCAGGATGACGTTCACCCAAAAGAGGTCGGTATGAACGATCCGCGCCAGCTCCAGCACCAGGAGGAAAACCAGCAAACCCATAAGGAAATCCGTCCGGGTGTAGGATCCCTGGCGCCAGATCGCGATCTCGTCGTACTGGGTTACGAAATGGTAGAAAGCAAAAACGCAGATGGCGAGATAGATGACCACAAGGATCTGGTTGGCGATGGGCGGCAGTCGCTTGTAAATATAACCATTTTCATGCAAAGAAAGAATCTGCAGCATCAGGGCAACCGGCACAAGGGCCGCCACGAGTTCGCTCGGGCCCCCAAAGCCGGTGTAAAAGTACCAGCACAGCCAGATGAACATAACGAGCGATAGGACAAACCTCAGGTTCCTGACAGTGGCGTACCGCTTGAACTGCTCGCTCATCTCCGCTCTTCCCCTTCCAGCCAAATGAGTTTTCGACTGTGATGCCGCGGCCCCTACGGCCAGGGCTGACGATCAACGAATCGGGCCTACCGGTGCTCGGACGAACCCAGCGGTGAGCGGGTCGGCCGGGCACCGGTGCCTTTGCAACGCAGGTTCTCACCCCCGGACGTCCAAATGCGCGATCACTTGCTGCCGGCAATCTTCCACTTGTCGTTCCAGGCCTTGTGCTCCTTGAGAAATTTCGCGAGCCCCGCATGCACCGGGGCCTCCGGCTCGCCGTTGATGCCTTTCACCTGCATGCCGACGAAGTCGCGCGCCAGGGGTTCGAAACCCGGGTCGACCTTGGCAAGGGCATCGCGTTCAGCGTAGAACTTGGTCAGCATCTTGTAAACGATCTCCTCGGGCATGTCCGCCAGCATATTGTAGCCGAACAGGAGGGGCACGCCCAGGATCGTCTTTGCGCCGACATCCTTGCTGAATATCTTGCTCGCATCGAGCTTCTCTGGCTCGAGGTTCTTAGCGGTGAGTTTTTTGACTTCCTCCGGGCTCGGGTTGATGATCTTGATATCCACGCGCAGCTCCGTCTCGCGCCAGTAAGACGGAAGCGACCGGCCGGCGGTCGTATAGCAGACCGCACCGACGACGGTGCCGGCCTGGAGGGCGTCGCCCTGGGCGTCCGTGCCGAGTTGGACATGGTTGAACTTGTAGCCCAGCGCCTTGAAGATGCGCTGGAAATTCAACCAGTTCATGTAACCGGCGGGGGTGAAGAACACCGGCTTGCCGCTGAAGTCGGCCCAGGACTTATACTTTTCGGCATTCGGGGCATACACGGCCATGAACGACTCCATCGGGTACGCATACCAGGTGTGGACCATCCGCGACTTGGCGGGCTTGAAATCCTTGAAGGCACCCTTGTTCTCGTAGACATCCTCCATCCCGACGTCGGCCGTGTAGCCGATCTCTGCGTCGCCATTCATGGTTGCCTTCATGGCGGCGGTCGTCGATGGATAGGGGTTGACGGTGACGGTGTATTCGCCGCCGAGCGCGTCCTCCAAGACTTTGACCATCTGGGCCGTGACCTTGTAGCCGTAAGACCCTGTGCTGGATGTGGCCCAGCGGATCGACTTGCGGTCCGCTGCGTGAGCCGGACGGATTGCCGAAAAAGCAAAGACGGCGAGTATGGCTGCCACGAATACCGGAAACCTGTAACCTGCTCTTGTCCCTGTCATCGTATTCCTCCTTAGTGTGTGATGGGTGGAACGCGGTGCCGCCGCATGACTCCGGAACTGCGCCGCACGGATCCTTCATCGGGGGGCCGGTCCAGCGGCGCACGCCACCGGCGGGAGCGCGGCTTTTAGCTGCCCCCGTAACTCATTTAGAAGTGGTTTCATACCCCCGTCTGACGCTCGATGGCGGCGTTGCACGCATCTCGAAATGCTCACAACCTGCCGTGGTTGCTGCGCTTTCGAATCGGTCTGGGCCTTGCCCTCGGGCGTGATCCGAGGTTATGAAACCACTTCTAGTCAACAACGCAGCTTGGATAGACGACGCCGTTGATCCTGCGGAGCGCGGCCCTTGCTCCTGCTTTCTTCGAAAAGAATTTTCCAGGAAAGCAAGCGAACGGGGTTGAGGCGGACTCGACTTTAAAGATACGCTCGGGGCGAATATAGATCCGGCGGCGGATAGGTCCTGAAATCGGTTCCGAAGATGGCCCCGGGCCAGCATCTGTGAAAGGGGTAACTGATTGAACCGTATTTGTCAAGGATGAAGCAGGGCGGACGGCATTTGAAAACAGTCATGATCGGGGATCTCACATCCGAAATGCCATGTCTGTGCTACAGGCCAAGTCGACAAATGTGACAGCGAGATTGATGGTTTCGTGATAAAACCCATTTCGACCTTGCGTTCTAACTTTTCCCAAACTAAAAGGTTGCAAAACAAGAATGATTCCTTAACGTTGATCAAGGGCATGGACATCGATATTGAAACGCTATTGGCAACGGTTCGGCTTTTTTGCTTCTTCTATTGATTGATTCGCAAGGAGGCTCCATGAGAGCCAGGACGTGGATTTATGTCGTCTCGTTTCTTGCTTGCATCAGCCTCGCAACACTTTCATCAGGAGGGTTCGACATGGCCATCACGATAACATCTTCCGGCTTCACCGAAGGGGGTATGATCCCGAAAAAGTACACCTGCGACGCCGACGACATCTCTCCCGATCTGAAGTGGTCAGGTGTGCCGAAGGAGGCCAAAAGCCTCGCTCTGATCTGCGACGACCCGGACGCCCCCGTGGGTACCTGGGTGCACTGGGTACTGTTCAACCTCCCGGCCGATGTCAGCACTCTTTCAGCCGGTGTCGCCCCCGATGCCGTTCTCAAAAATGGGGCTCTGCACGGCAAAAACGACTTCCGCAAGCTCGGCTACGGCGGCCCCTGCCCGCCCGGCGGGACGCACCGCTATTTTTTCAAGATCTACGCCCTCGACACTCTGCTCAGCCTTGAGAGCGGAAGCACCAAAGCCCAACTGCTTGCCGCCATGAAGAGCCACATCCTGGCCGAAGGGCAGTTGATGGGGAAGTACAAGCGCTAAGCCATCTTGGCCGATTCTGTCCCTGACGGCAAGCACGGCAGCGGGGCGGCTTGTTCCGGAAAGGATTTTAGGATGGAAGAAAAAAAATTTGACCCCAAAAACCTTAAAAAATTGAATGACCCCGATAGACTATTAGACATACCACCGGAATATATCTGGAATAAATTGAATTTAATAACATCGGATATATTAGTTGATATTGGTGCAGGGACGGGTTTCTTCAGTATTCCTTTTTTGGGTTACACAAAGAATGGAAAGGTCTTTGCCTGTGATATATCCGATATCATGATTGAGTGGATGACGAATAACATATGCTCGAAATACCCCCAAATAGTCCCGTTGAAAATAGAAGAACAAGCTGTGCCTCTCGAAGATGGGTTGGCAGATTTGGTATACATGATAAATCTGCATCATGAGTTAGAGGCTCCAAAGCTAATGCTTAAGGAATCTTTTCGATTATTGAAAAAGAAGGGGAAAGTATTTATCGTGGATTGGAAAAAAGAAGCTATGACTCAAGGACCGCCCCACCATCTAAGATATTTACCGGAACAAGTTGGAAACCAGTTGGCTGGTGTGGGGTTTGAAGAGGTCACTATTGATAATGAAATGGCGAAACATTTTCTGGTTATCGCCCAAAAAAGATAACCTGGCATTATCCTGTTAATAAACACGTAACAATATTTCTTAACGGGGCACCCGCATGGCCTTGCGCCCATTTAAGATAGAGCGCTACTTTGCCAAATACGAATTCAAGGTTCGATTCTTGCTGAGTTCATCGGACTGCGAAAGCCTTTCGATGACTGAACTGGTCCAAATGGCTGCTCCGGAAAGCCTTGAGCTGTGGCAAGGATTGAAATTGGGTTATACCGAGTCGCCAGGACATCCCCTGTTGAGAGCCGAAGTGGCCAAACTCTACGACCATATCGCGCCCGATAATGTGATCATTGCTGCGCCGGAAGAGGCGATTTTCATTGCCATGCAGACGTTGCTGGCGCCGGATGATCACGTTATTGCTGTATCCCCGGCGTATCAATCCTTGTACGAAGTTGCCCGTTCGATTGGCTGTATCGTCACCCCCTGGAAAGTGGAACCCAGCGCCAATGGCTGGCACCTTGACCTCAACCAATTAGAGCGGAGCCTGACCCATCGTACACGGTTGCTCGTTCTCAACTTTCCTCACAATCCCACGGGCCACACCCTCTCGTGCCGCGAGTTCGACGCAGTCGTTGAGTTGGCACGAAAGCATGGTCTTTATATTTTTTCGGATGAGATGTATCGGCTCTTGGAAGGAGATCCCGCCATTCGAGTGCCATCGGTTTGCGACGCCTATGAGAAAGGGATTTCGTTGTCCGGATTATCCAAGTCCTTTGCTCTTCCCGGTTTGCGTATAGGATGGCTAACCACCCAAGAGAGCACATTGATCGTGCGCTGGCTTGCCTTCAAAGACTATACGACGATTTGCAACAGCGCGCCCAGCGAAATCCTGGGCATTATCGCCTTGCAAAGCAAGGAAAAAATCCTGAAGCGCAATCTCGATATCATTCGCGAGAACATCGTTGCTGCCGACCGGTTCTTTAACGAACATCGAAATAGTTTTAACTGGATCTCCCCTAAAGCTGGCTCTGTTGGATTCCCACAATGGCTGGGCGACGGAACCGTGGAGCAGTTTTGTCAAGACCTTCTCGATCGGCAGGGCGTCATGATTGTTCCCGGCAGCCTGTTCGAGTATTCCGGGAATTATTTCAGAATTGGATTGGGACGAAAGAATTTCGGCGAAGCAATAGGGCTTGTCAATGCGTATTTCAAGGTTCGTAGATGATAGCATGGTGGGAAGCGGAAAAGTTCTGATATTCAGATCAGATGCTCGATTCCTCAGCGACTACTTCCCGGCGGTTGATGCGCTCTTCAAAGACTTTTTGACCCGGTCGGCCGTCATGGGCAACTGCAGCAGCTTGGCGCCGACCGCATCGAATACGGCCGTGGCCAGCACACCGCCCATGCAGACGATGGCCGGCTCCCCGCCGCCTTTCGGAGGAAGCTCGGAGTTCTCGACGAGCACGGTTTGGATCTCAGGCACCCAGGAAAAGCGCGGAATCTCGTAGGTGTCGAAATTGGTATCCAGGATCTGATAGCTGCGGAAGTTGATTTCCTCTGAAAGCGCGTAGCCCAGCCCCATGGTGATGCAGCCTTCCATCTGGAGGATGGCGCCCTGCGGGTTGACCACCTGGCCCATATCCTGTGCACACACCACGCGTTTCACGCGGATCTTGCCGTTGTTCTTGTCGACATCAACCTCTGCCATGCAGGCCACAAACGTCTCCGCATCGATGCCGCAGGATATGCCGTGGCCTCGACCGCTGGGTGTCTTGGCTGGCGTCCAGCCGAAGCGCTTCGCGGCCGCCTCGAGCACCCTGATCATGCGCTTGTCTTTCAAATGGTTCAGGCGATATTCCAGAGGATCCTTGCCCGCCTTGGAGGCCATGAGGTTGATGTGCAGGTCCCTCGCATAAACATTGGTGTTGGCGGCCGGGGCTCTCCAGGGGCCGACGGCGAACGGATGGATGCCGGGGCCGGTGCTCCATTCCCCATAGGCCTTCTCCCGGTGATGAGGGATTTCATAAAAATTTTTGCACCCCCTGCGGCCGGCGAAATACACCTTGTAATCCCAGAACACCATGCGGCCCGCGGTGTCGATGCCCGATCTGATTTTCACCACGGCGGCCGGTCTGAAGGTGTCATAAACGAATTCTTCCTGCCGACTCCAGGCGACCATGACGGGTTTGCCGGCCAGCTTGGACAACCGGGCTGCTTCGACCGCTTGGGGTGAGGCCCCCTTTCCGCCGAACCCGCCTCCCACGAACGGGGTGATGACGCGCACATTTTCAGGAGGAAAGCCAAGGGCTTGGGCAACCAGTCCTTGGGTGCCGAAGGGCGTTTGGGTCGAAGCCCAGACCGTTGCCCTTTTCGCTTCAACCGAGGCCAGGGCCGTGTGCGGCTCCATCGGTGCATGTGCCACATAGCTGTTCAGGTAAGTTTCCTCGATAACGGATACGGCCGATTTCTCGCCCGTTGTGAGGTCTCCGGCCGCGGAGGCCACGATCGGATCAGGGGCTTTTTTGAGCAGATAATCGAAGATGGTGTCTTGGTCGGTCCCCGCCGGGGGCAGGTCATATGGGCTTTGATTTTCTGGAGGGTCTGCTCGGCCTCGTCAGGGTGAGCGTGGAGGACGGCAATCAGATCGCCATCCCTTATAACCTGGACGCCCTTGATCGTTTCGGCAGCGGAAGTGTCCGCACGTTTCAGTCCGGCGCCATGGGCCGGGGGCCTGAGGATTTTGGCGTAGACCATGCCGGGCAGGCGTATATCACCGGCGTACTTGGCCCGGCCGGTGACCTTCTCGAAGGCATCCCGCCGCAGATAGGGCTTGCCGCTGATGGTGAATTCGGATGCAGGCTTGAGAGGCGGAATCTCTTTAAGGTGCTTTTCGATGCGCTTGCCTGCGGTCAGCCGCCCGTAGCCCACGCGGTTCATGGGATTGAGGCGGTCGAACACCATTCCGTCTTTGGTGGTCAAACGGTTGGCCGGGCATGCCAGATAGTCGGAAGCGAGTTCCTTCAGGACCCCCTTGGCTTCACAGGCGGCCTCTCGCACGAAAGTTCCATAGACCCTCGTAGAAAGGGAGCCCCACGTGCCGGCGTCCCACGGGCAGAGGTCCGTGTCTCCCATCACCATGTCCACGGATTCGTAGGGCACGTCCAGTTCCTCTGCCATCATCTGCGCCAAGGACGTAATGGGACCCTGGCCCATCTCGATTTTCCCGACCCGGCAGGAGATCCTGCCGTCCGCACCTATCGTAAGGAAGGCGTTGAAATCGGTGGGCACTTGTCCGGTTTGAAAACCCTCACGCCGCGCCCGGGCCTGTGCGGCCGGGTCGCCGATCGTGAAATAAACGATGATGCCACCTCCAAGGAGGCCCATGCGCTTGAAAAATTCCCGGCGGCTAACCGAAGAGGAGGAGTCCAGCAGGCTGACATCCTGATCCAAACGTCCTTCGTTTGATTGCATGGCTGACCTCCTTTGATCTCTTCGAGCGCTCCTGGATCGCCTCGACAATCCGGACGTGGGCCCCGCAGCGGCAGAGGTTACTGTCCATTTCGGTGATGATTTGCTCGCGTGTCGGTTTCGGGTTCGCTTCCAGGATGCTGCAGGCTTTAAGAATCATCCCGGGCGTGCAGAACCCGCATTGCAGGGCGTCATGCTTGATGAAGGCGCTCTGGACCGGGTGCAGCTTGCCGTTCCTGGCGAGTCCCTCGATGGTGGTGACCTTTTTGCCGCTGACGGATCGAATGGACGTCTGGCAGGAAAAAACCGCTTCATTGTCCACCAGGACCGTGCAGGCGCCGCACAACGCTTCCCCGCAGCCGAATTTTACCCCGGTGAGGCCCAAGTCGGTTCGCAAAACCCACAACAGCATTCGGTCGCCATCGACGGTGATGCTCACGGGCTTGTCGTTCAAGATAAACTGGATGGTTTCAATCATCTTAAGCCTCCTGCCCGTTGCCGCATGCAGGTTGCTGAAGTCGGGGATGGTGCTTTTCGGCCAGAATCGTTATTTTCCGGTCCGTGGAGGTGAGATCGATTTTCAGCGCCTGGGCCAGTTTCGGGGAAGAATTGGGATGAAATAGCGTATGGCCGGGAGAATACCACCTCCGATGAACAGTGCCAAGCAAAATGTGAAGACTGTCGTTGATTCCAGCAAGCTTCTTTCCATAGGGGTTGACAAAACGAGTATAGGTGGCAGAATACATTCGGGCGACCTCGGAAAGCATTCCCTGGGGCCGCCCGGTTTATTTTCTTGGCCTGAATTTAGGATAAGGTGGAAGAAAATATTTGTTCCGGAATTTGGACTCTTCCCTCCATTTGAGCGCATACGGAAATCGTCATGAGAAGCCATTCATCAACGTTTGATATCCGCCCCATGGGCAATGAGCGTACAGCCTTCAAGGTGCTGGGAGCCATCGGCTTTTCGCATCTCCTAAACGATATGATCCAGTCCCTGCTTCCGGCAATTTACCCTCTGCTGAAAAGCTCGTTTTCCATCAGTTTCACGCAGATCGGTTTGATCACATTGACTTTTCAAATCACTGCGTCATTGCTGCAACCGATGGTGGGTTTTTACACAGATCACCACCCGAAGCCCTATTCATTGTCCATTGGCATGGGATGCACATTGACAGGCCTGATAATTCTTGCCTTTGCGCCAAGCTATGGAATTCTGCTGATCGCCGCTGCCATGGTCGGCACGGGCTCATCGATCTTCCATCCGGAATCTTCCCGGGTTGCACGCATGGCCTCCGGCGGCCGATATGGACTGGCGCAGTCGATTTTCCAGGTGGGTGGGAATGCAGGCAGCGCAACGGGTCCACTATTGGCTGCCTTAATCGTCATTCCGCAAGGCCGACAAAGTGTAGCCTGGTTCTCGCTGGTAGCGCTTCTCGCCATGCTGGTGCTGTGGCAGGTCGGCGGCTGGTATAAGCGCCAGCAATCGCGGGTGAAACGGCCGGGCAAGTCTCTGATCCCTCAGGGGGTGCTGCCTTCCCGTACGGTGACAAGGTCGATGTTGGTCCTGCTGGTGCTTATTTTTTCTAAATTTTTTTACTTGGCGAGCATCAATAGTTATTACATGTTTTATCTGATCAGCAAATTCCATCTTTCGGTGCAATCCGCGCAGATTCACCTTTTCGTGTTTTCGTCCGCCGTGGCCATAGGAACCCTTCTCGGTGGACATATCGGCGACCGCATCGGCCGCAAGCGCGTGATCTGGGTATCCATTCTGGGCGTTGCGCCCTTTACGCTGATATTGCCTTACGCAAATCTGGCATGGACCGGACCTTTGACATTCATCATTGGCTTTATCCTGGCATCGGCTTTCCCCGCAATTCTGGTTTTCGGACAGGAGCTTTTACCGGGTAAGGTGGGGATGGTCGCCGGGCTGTTCTTCGGGCTTGCATTCGGCATGGGGGGCATCGGTGCAGCGGTACTGGGAAAGCTGGCTGATGTGCAGGGTATCGAATATGTCTATCACGTCTGCGCATTCCTGCCGCTATTCGGTTTGCTGACGGTTTTTCTGCCTGATATAGGCGGGCCGGCCTGTGAGACGTGTACCCCGATCATCGTGCCAAAATCGGCGGTCGAATAATGTGAATCGTGCGCATATTTCATTTGCCTTTATCCGTTTGCTGGGTATTATTGATCCATGGAACAGTTAGGTCAACCACCAGGCAGAAGACTCGATCCACGGGCCACCAAGTTATCCAACCACCGGGCAGAATTTAAGTTCACCGGTGTGCCCATCTATCAACTCAAGGTGCGAGATCTGTCCGCAAAAGGAGCGGGTATCGTAGCGAGGACGGATTCAAAATTTTTGGATATGATCCGCAGCGGCCAGGAATTGGAAGTCAAGCTGATTTGTTTTGCAGAGGCAACCGGCCTGTCTGGTCGTTTCAGATCTAGAATAGTGCATATCTCCGAGCTCAAAGAAGGTCGATTCAAGGGGCACATGGTTATTGGGATATCAATTCTAGAAAAAATTTGACCGGAGAGACAAAATTTCCAGCGAGAAAGATAAAGGATAATGCGAAAACTCTTTTCACCGCTGACGCTCCGAGGGGTCACCTTTCGTAACCGTATTTTTGTCTCTCCCATGTGTCAATATTCCTGCACGGATGGGGTCCCGAACGATTGGCATCTGGTGCACTTGGGCAGCAGAGCCGTTGGAGGTGCTGGGCTTGTGATGGTTGAGGCAACCGCGGTGAGCCCGGAAGGGCGGATCTCGCCGGCTGACACCGGCCTCTGGAACGATACGCAGGCAGAAGCTTTTAAGCGAATCAGCTCGATTATCACATCGCTGGGTTCAATACCGGGGATCCAACTGGCCCATGCCGGTCGGAAAGCGTCAACGGCGCCCCCTTGGAAAGGAGGCGGCCCAATCCAAAAAAGCGATGGCGGATGGCAGCCCGTGGCACCCAGTCCCGTACCTTTTGCGCCCGGTTATCCGATGCCACGCGCATTGTCCCCTGCGGAAATTGAGGGATTGGTCAGCAGCTTTGCCGATGCAGCAAAAAAGGCCTTACAGACAGGATTCAAGGTGGTTGAGGTTCACATGGCACATGGCTACCTGTTGCACGAGTTTTTGTCGCCGCTTTCCAACCATCGCCAAGATGAATTTGGCGGCAGCCTGGAGGCTCGAATCAGATTTCCGCAAAACGTCGCAGCTGCCGTGCGTGCCATTTGGCCGGATTCGCTCCCCGTGTTTGTTCGCATCTCGGCTACAGACTGGGTGGATAAAGGATGGGATTTGGAACAATCCATTGCGTTCGCTCGACGCCTGCGCGAAATCGGTGTCGACCTGATCGACTGCTCCAGCGGCGGGATGGTGGCCGACGCTAACATCCCCGCCGGGCCTGGTTTTCAGGTCCCATTTTCGGCCGCAATTCGCCGCGACGCGAGGATTGCCACCGGGGCGGTTGGATTGATTACGAATGCGCAGCAAGCGGAGCAAACCCTTGTTTGCGGAGATGCGGATGCCGTGTTCCTGGCGCGGGCACTGCTACGGGATCCCTATTGGCCTCTGCATGCCGCCCAAGAGCTCGGGGTCGAGGTTTCATGGCCGGTCCAGTATGAGCGCGCGAAGTGACCTGCCGCCCGACCGAATGAAGATGGCCGTGGCGGGTTCGACCTCGGACAAGCTGATCTTGCGGCAGGCCTTGGAGGGAAACCACCACTTCTATCTCCTGGAGCCGAAATTCAGCAGCGCCCACAGCGTAATACGTTTTTGATAAAGCCGCCGGCGGTCGAATCTCTTGTTTTCAAAAAAAGTAAATCCACCCTATGCGCCAGCTCCGGCCGGTGGGCGAAGATGACTTCGGTCGCCAGAGCAGCGGCTTGGGCCGTGAGCTCGGAGCAGTGGTCGAAACGGGATTTGGAGTCGATGGCGCTTTTCCTGGAGAGGACCCGGCAGCAGGAAGATCCGAAACGGACTTTGAAACTTTTCATCAGGCAGCTGGAAGCCCGCTGAACAGTCGCACGGCGCCGAACGGGCGACGTCCCACCGATGAAAAGGCCGATGGCCATGAGCGCGCCGCCAAGCGCTCCGCACATGCAGCCGCTTTTTCCGACTCCCTCCGAGAACGGAGCAGCCAGGGCGAGCGCCTGGTATTTTTCCAGGCTCCCGCCCAGTGCCTGGTTGAGCGTCACCAGCACGGCCTCCGAGCAATACATCTGTCGGCTGAGAAAAAGGTTCCTCGCGCGCTCGCCGATTAGCGTGGCCACTTCGAGTGAGTCTTGTGGATCGGCATCCATTCGATGGGATATCCTACTTGACTTCAGCCGTGGGATACTTCGCGCCCTTCCAGGCGAAGATACCGCCCGGGTATCGATACACGTTGGTATAGCCGTTCTTGACCGCCCAGGTGGCCCCGTTGTGGCTGCGGGTGCATTTGACGAAGCCACAGTAGAAGACGATCAGTTTGTTCTTGTCGGGCCCCAGCATCTGCACGAATTCCTGCTCGCTCTTGCCGGCGGTTTCCTTCGTGTCCCAGACCTTCATGTCCGGGATCGGGAAGAGGAACTGCTTGGCGCCGGGGATGTGCTCCTTCTTGTAGCTGGCCTCGTAGGGCATGGTGTCGACGATCAGCATGTCCTTCTTGGCATCGATCCAGCCCTTCAGCTCTTCGCTGCCGACCAGCTTGTAGCCGCCGGCCTTGGTCTGGTTGCAGAGGCCGATGCTGATTTTCTCCAAATTGAATTCCTCTTCGAACTTGTCCGCGGCCATAACGAAGCCGGTGCTCATGAATACGAAAACGCACAGGAGGATCCCGGTTTTGGCCCAATTCCTCATCTTCAGTTCTCCTTTCATCAGGTCATCACGCGTTGAAGTATCTGCGACAGTTTCATCGGGCCGGCCGCCCGAAAAAAGCGCCACCCGTAGAGATACGCAATCCCGGCTGCCATCGCCACGTCCCGGTAGAGCGCTTCCCGAAGGCCGTGATAGGCCCGGGACTCGATGTCCTCCGGGCCGAAGCAGCCGCAGTCCACATCCAGGCCCATCCGTATCCCGTAGACCAGGATAGCAATGAATACCAGCGTGAGCCCGGAAATTACGGATAGAGACCCCCTGAGGTCGGCCATCAAGCCGACCGCCGCCAGCACTTCGAGCAGCGGCAGCCCGATAGCCACAGGAAGCAGCAGCGGGTGGGGAACGACGCCATATGCCTCGATCAGCGCCGCAAACGCCTGCGGGTCGACCAATTTGCCCGCGCCGGCGTAAAGAAACACAATCGACAGCAGCCATCGGATGAATCGATAGGACCAAATGGATGTCAATGCGCTGATCACCGTCGTGGATTTCACCGTAGAAGCAATTTTAAAAGAAGCTAAACAGGCATATTATTATATTGACAAAGAATATATGTCAAATAGATAAACTATATATACATGGAACGCTCCATAGCCATGACAAATGCAAATCGGTGACGAGTGCCAACTCGCACCCGTGAAAGGTTCAAATCACTCAACGACCGGCCGGATGCATCCTTGCTGCTTAGAAGAAACTCGGCGCACCAAAAACAAAAGCGTCCCATTGAAAGCATAGAACGTGCAGGCAACAATGCGGATTCTGTATGAAGCGAAACTGCGCCTGTTAAGGGATGCTTCGAAAGCAGCAAAGCATTACCTGCGCAAAACTCTTATGTTGGGAAGAAATCAATTGCGATAGGCCAAGTGGCTACGCAGAAAGGCTGGAGTCATGCGTGAGGTGGGTTCTAAGAAGGTAAACGGGTAATCCGCCGAAGCACTTCGATAACTTCCATGGCAGATAGCTTCGTAGGGTTGAACGGTATATGGGCCATCACGCCCAGTCCTTCGCTCACGGAATGGAATTTTTCAGAATCTAACCGACTGACCACGGCAGTATTGACCGCGGCGTCGATGGAAAGCAGCCGTCGAATAGCTTCCCATGCGGTCATGTCTTCCAAGTGCTCATCCAAGATCACCAGTAGGGGCCGACTCTGTTGAACCCGCTGAAGGGCGTCCGCCCCGGATTCCTCCCATACGACCTCAAAGCCGGAACTGGTGAATACCGCTGCAAAATCTGTAAAACGCTGAACATCCGCCGAAACTATCACTACCTGGTGCATGATGCCTCCTGATTCGGATTTCGTGCTTCGGATTTAGGAATTCACGGCTACCGTTCTGTTCCACCCCCATAGAGGGGGTAACCTGAGGCCACCCGCTCTGAGGGTGGAGGCTTACGTGTGCCCGGAGGAAGTGCATTCATCTCCTGCCAGCTCGCGCCCTGAGTTCTCTGACATCATGCGGATGCCTCGATAGGGAAGGGTGAATGCACCCTTGCAATCCCCGGTGTATTATTTCCCGATGCGGCCGGCCCCGCAGCAGGAACCGGGGCCTGCGCAGCCGGCGTCGGCCGGGCGGCTGCCGCAGCAGCCGTGGTCCTTGGGGCCGGGAAAACGGCTGCGACTGGTGCCGCTGAGCGAACTCGAGGGCGACATCAGCTTTTCCGGGCTGGCGGCCCCACAGGCCGGGCACGCCATCCGTGCCTCGGCCGACAACACCAATACCTCCCCCTGGTAACCGCAGTGGCGACAGTGGACTTCAAATATGGGCATCGTTCGGGCTCTCCTTGCTGGCGGGGTTGTCCGGACCGGGGGCGGGCGCGACCCTCCGGTGGTAGCAATCGGCGATGGCCTCCCCCAGGGTGTTGACCGCGAGACGCGCGCAGTGCAGATGGTCCTCCGGAAGTCCCCCCAGTTCAAATTCGACATCCTGGGGGGAGATTTCCAGAGCCTGCTCCAGCGTCCGGTTTTTGGCCAGTTCGCTCATGGCGCTGGAGCAGGCGATGGTGAACGCGCAGCCGCGGGGCAGATAGCGGATGTCGCGGATGCACTCGCCCTCCACCCGCAGCGTCACTTCGACGGAGTCCCCGCACTGGCCGACACCCACCGCCCGGCCGGAGGGGGCCTCGATGGCCCCCAGGTTGCTTGGGATATTCACGTGCCGGATGAACCGGTTCTCGAGTTTCCGGAAATCAACCATGTCGTAAATTCCACGCCGCGAATCAACGCTGGCATCGGGTGTCAGGCCGGGTTATGAAATCACTTCTAGCGTTGCCCGCCGCCTCCGCCGCAGGTGTTCTCCTGACTGAACTGGGGCAGCCGGCCTTCGCCGAAGGCCTGGATGGCTTCGGCCACCGTATGGGCCTGGCCGCAGTGATAGACCTGGATGCCCACCTGTTGGAAGCCCATCAGCGGGCGCATGCCCATGCCGCCGGCAAGCAGCACCCGGACGCGGTTTTGCGCCAGGTAGTTCACCGGGGCCATGCAGCCGCCCTGCTCGTGGGGCACGTTAGGAATGATATCGACCGATTTAACCTGGCGGTCTTCGAGCGTGACCAGCGTGTAAAGGTCGCAATGACCGAAATGGGCCCCGATGGCGGAATCAAGGCCGCCGGGGGCGCTAGATGGAATGGCAACAATTGTGTTCATGATCTACTCCTCTCTTGTGGTGTCATTTTACAGGGGCGGCCGTTACGGCCGTCCGGGGTGATTGAGTCCGTTGCATCAGTTCGACAACTCTGGTCCAGACCGTGCGGATGGGCAAGGACAAGCTGCTGTCGGAATATTCGGTGACGGCCTGCCGTCGGATCATGGCCTCGGTCATGGCCGGGTCGTAGGGCAGGGCGCCGAGGAAATCAGCATTCTCCGCCGTGCACCAGCGTTGGACGGCCTCCGTGTTCTCGGGGTTCAGATCCGCCTTGTTGACGATTACCCCGATCGGGATGGTAAAGTGCCGGCAGAGGTCGGCCACGCGTTGCAGGTCGTGCAGGCCGGAGGGGGTCGGTTCCGTCACCAGCACGGCGAAATCAGTGCCCGTCAGGGAACTGATCACCGGGCAGCCGATCCCTGGCGATCCGTCGGAGAGGATCAGCGTGCGACCGGTTTGCGATGCCAGTTCCCGCGCCTTCTGACGCAAGAGCGCCACCAGCCGCCCGGAGTTCTCCGCGCCCGGGAACAACTGGGCGTGCACCAAGGGGCCGAAGCGAGTGCGGGAGATGAACCGCCGGCCGCAGTGCCGCTCCGGAAATTGGATGGCCTGGGCCGGACAGAAGTGCACGCAGACCCTGCAGCCCTCGCATTTCAAGGGATTGATCGAAAAGCCCTCGGAAGTGCTGATCACGGCCTGGTAGCGGCAGAGCTCCTCGCACAGGCCGCAGCGGGTGCAGTCGGCCGGATCGATGACGGCTTCGTGGCCTGAGAAAAAATCCTCCCGGGTCTCGATGTCGGGTTGGAGGATCAAATGCAGGTCCGGAGCGTCCACGTCCAGGTCGCAGATGATGGCACCTTCGGCCAGGTGGGCGAAGGCGGCCGTGAGGGAGGTTTTGCCCGTTCCGCCCTTGCCGCTGATGATGACGATTTCAGGCATCGAGCGCCTCCTCCTGAACGGATCCGGCCGGAACCCACTCGCGCAGCCGGGTGGCCAGTTCGGTGAACAGCTTGTTCATTCCCGGCAGGGCTTCGGCCACGACCCGCCCGTGCGAGTAGGCTTCGGCCAGGCGGCGGTCGAAGGGAATCTCGGCCAGGATGGGCAGGTGCTCGCTGTGGCAGTACTCGTAGACGGAGCGGTCCCCCAGCCCGGCCCGGTTGATGATAACGGCCATGGGCTTTTTCAGGGGACTGAAAGCCGCGTGGGCCAGCCGGAAGTCATGGTTGCCGAAGGGGGTCGGCTCGGTGACGAGCACAATGGCGTCGCTCGGCAGCACCGCGTTGATGGCGGGGCAGCTCGTGCCCGGCGGGGCGTCGATGAGGATATCGGTCGGCGCCGTTGCCGAGGCCGATGCTATCTTGGCCATCACCGCCCGCATCAGCGGCGGGCTCATGGCCTCCCCGACCCGCAGGCGTCCCATCCAAAATCCGATGCGCCCCGCGGCCCGACCCCACAGGATTTCCCCCAGCTCGCGGGTGCCGGAAGACAACGCCTTCTCCGGGCATACGGCGATGCACCCGCCGCAGCCGTGGCACATTTCCGGAAAGGTCAACAGCACCGAGCCCAGGACGCTGATGGCCTTGAACTGGCACAGGTCGGCGCAGGCCCGGCAGTAGGTGCACTTGGATTCATCGGCGACGGGCACTTCGATCGTGGCGGTTTCGCGGCCAAGAATCTCCGGCTTCAGAAAAAGATGCAGGTTCGGCTCCTCTACATCGAGATCGACGGCTGTCACCTCACGGTCCCACACCCACGCCAGGGATGAGGCGACGGTGGTCTTGCCGGTGCCGCCCTTGCCGCTCGCTACGGCGATGATCACGACCGGCCTCCGGTGCGGTTGGGGGCCTCGGCAATGGAGACCTGTCCGCTTTTGTACTTTTCCACCGCCGCGCGTACGCTGAGACTTTCGAGGTTCTGGCCGATCTTGATGCCGGCCGCCGAGAGAGCCTGAAACGCTTTAGGGCCGACGTAGCCGGTCAGTACCACGCCCACATCGTGCTGGGTCATGAGTTCCGCTGTCTGTATTCCGGCACCCTGGTTCATGGTCTGAGAGGCGCCGTTGCCGACGTATTCGAACGCCATGGTCTCGGGATCGATGATGACGAATCCGGCCGCCCGGCCGAATCTCGGGTCAATCGGGCCGTCCAGATCGGGGCCTTCACTGCTCACCGCGATTTTTTGCATTTTGTTTTTTCCTCCGGGTAATTTTCTTTCGGGCTGTCGCAAGGGCCCCTCTGAAGCCGTGCAGGCGGCCGCCGGATTTATGCTGCCGTCGGCCACGCGGCATTCCCCGCCCTCAATGCGCAGCACCAGTCCTTTGACAATGACCTCGGCCACCGACTTGCGGGCCTGCGCAAGAATTCGGCCGAACGTTTGACGCGATATCATCATGCGCTCGGCCGCCTCATCCTGTCGCAGGCCTTCCATATCCGCCAGCCGCAGAGCTTCGTACCCCTCAACGGATAAATAAACCTCCTCGAGCAGGCGCGCGGGGATCCCCTGCGGCTTGAAAAGCCGCACTCCGGGAGCGGCATCTACCATCCTGCATTTTTTGGGGCGAGGCATGCGAGGTCTCTCAAATTGAGCTATCGCTCATTAATAAAACCGAATAAAACAGTTGTCAAATAGAATTTTGAGCTTGTTACCAAAATTGTATCCGTCATGCTTGCTTGGGTTCGGCGCCGAATCCTTCCATTCCGGCCAACCGCTGCTCGACCGCCTCGAGTCTGCGTCGGAGATCCGCTGCCTCAGCCTGCAGGTCGGGTCCGGCCGAGCTTGCTTGAATAGTTCCACCTGCCCGCAGCGGCCCTAAACCGGCGGCGTTCCGCCCTCGGCCGAAGAAACAAAAGCCCCTTCGGAAGCCGCGTTGAAGACCGCGGCCTCCACGCCTGAAACCTCCTCCATACCCGCGCAGAGCGGCATCGGCATCCTGCGCCTCAGCCCCACAAAACCCAAAACCCCCTCCGGTTCTGGGCCCCTGGCCCGCTGGCCCTGTTCGATCGTATCCTGGCATAATGACACCTCCTATAATTTATGATTTCCGGGAGACCTTGGCCGCCGGTTCTGCCTGCGGCCTGGAAACCGGCTCCACTGCGGATGCGGTTTCACTCTTATCGGATGCCCCCGCGTCATCCGATGAAATAGACACTTCCTGCGCAATCCCCGTCATGCCGCCGGATGCGCCCCGCCGGCAGCGGCGCCGCGCTCGCCCGCAGGGGAGTGCTTCGCCGGTGAACTCGTAGTTGCCGCCCTCGATGCGGATGGCCCAGCCGTTCACAAGCCCCCTGGCCACAACCCCGCGCGCTTCCGCCAGAAGGCGTGAAAAAGTGGGGCGCGAGATGCCCATCAATTCCGCAGCCTGCTCCTGTTCCAACGCCTCAGCGTCCGCCAGGCGCAGCGCTTCCAGCCCATCCAGGGTCAAGGTGACGCCGCGCAGCCGGCCCAGGGGCACACCCTGGGGGGCGTAAAATTGCACCAGGGGTTGATGACGGATCCAGCGGTTCATTCTGGGCCTTGGCATGACGCCTCCTAATTATGAACATTTGTGCATAATATACTTGTTAGACAATGGCCTGTCAAGATTTATTTTGCACATAGTTTCATAATACCGGCAAACCGGAGGGGGTCTTCGGATGTGCGCCATGCTCATCTTTCGAGCACTCGGCGCCATGTTGAGGTTAGCATCGCAAAGTCCCATCAGGGTGTTGAAAAAGGGCGTCTAAGGCCGTGATCCGGCGTTGTGCGAACGGTTATTGTCTGGCGGCGATCTCGGACGTCGGGGAGGGCGTTCCTATGGTGGCAATTGGTTGAATGATCGTGCGCATCACCGCTGCCGTTGGGGATGCAGCATAGCGGCGGACGAACGCCTGGCCGCTGTCGCAGGCTTCGGCGATTTGGGGATCCAGCGGGATCGATCCCAGAAAGGGCACCCGCATGTCCGTGGCAATATGTCTTCCGCCCCCGGAACGAAAGATCGGTGTGACTTCGCCGCATTTGGGGCAGGCGAAGCCGCTCATGTTTTCCACCACCCCTAGCACCGGCACATGCAGCTGGTGGCAGAACGTGATCGATTTGCGCACGTCGACCGCTGCCACTTTCTGGGGTGTGGTGACGATCACCGCACCGTCCAGCCGGCCGATCAACTGGCACACCGACAGCGGCTCATCTCCGGTGCCGGGAGGGCAGTCAATCACCAAGAAGTCAAGGTCCCCCCAGGCCACATCCTTGAGGAACTGTTTGATGGCTCCCATTTTCAGCGGGCCGCGCCAGATGACGGCATCGTCTTGGGAGGGCAGAAAGAGACCGATGGAGATCACCTTCAGTCCGTCCACGTCCGCAGGCGCTATTTCGCCCTCGCTTCCGCCGATGGTGTAGTGCTCGAGGCCGAGCATGGTCGGTATGCTGGGACCGTGGATGTCCACATCCAGCAGGCCCACCCGGCGGCCGGCCATCATCAGCGCGATCGCCAGGTTGACGGCAACTGTGCTCTTGCCGACGCCCCCTTTGCCCGACAACACCACGATCTTATAGCGGATGCGGCAGAGCCGGGATTCGAGTTTTTGTCGGTCCGCGAAATCTGCGTCATTTTCATCCTTGCGGCGCTGGGATGCCGAGCATGAGGTTTTTTCGCACGTGCGACAGGCGGGGGCGGAAGGTGCGTGATCCGGACGAGAGGTCATGTCGGGCTCCTTGGTAGAAGATCAAATTTGATGGACTCGTAAAAATCAGGCGATGACGCAGGGCGCCGACCTATCAGTGATAATGATGTGTCGCTTTTGTGGGAGTGGCATTGCGCCACGATCAGCGCGGCAAGATGCCAATCCCACAGAAAAAAGTCAGCTACGTCGGGCGTTATCCGGGTCTGCCTGCGCGGGCACCGCTTTGTCGCAGACAGTAAAATATTTCGCCGCCCTTTTGACGAACGGCCACGGCGCCGGTTTTTGTGAGTGCCTCCAGCCGCTTGGCGGCTTCCTGAATGTGCAGGCTCAGCCCGACGGCAACCCCTCCGGCTGTGCAGGGCCGCCGCGTCAAAAGATCGAGGATGTCTGCATCCGTCACGGCGCTGGCACCCGGCGCGGGCGGGCTTTCAGGGCCGGAATCGCTGATCAGCTCCACCGGCCCGCTGAAACGCTGCGCCAGGCGTGAAAGCCGCTCGCGGGAAACGGCGCGGGCGATTTCCTCGACAGGGGGACGGGACACAGTGTTGAGCTGCACCCGTTCCGGCCGGATGCGACGGGCCAGGGCCGCGATTTTGTCCACCTGCCGTTCAGTCCCCGTGATCCCCTCGACGAGCAGAACCTCCAGCCAGACCCACCCGGGGAAACGCGCCGTGAAAGCAGCCAACCCGTCGGCCATCGTCTCGAATGCGATATCCGGGTGGGGTCGATTGACCCGCTGAAACATGGCCTCGTCGCCGGCGTCAAGGGACGGCATCACCAGGTCCGCCTCCATCAGCGCCTGCTGGACATTCCCATCCCACAGCAGGGAGCCGTTGGTGAGGACGGCCACGGGGGTCCGTGTCAGGCGCTTGATGCCGGCGATTACCTCCCCGATTCGTGCATGCAGGGTCGGTTCCCCGGACCCGGCGAGACTGATGTAATCCGGTGGCGGCGCACTTTCCAACTTCGCCTTCAGCTCGGCCAACACCTTGTCTGTTTCGACATACTCGATCCGCCGGGTCGTCTGATCGGTGGTTCGCCCGAGCTGGCAATAGATGCAGTCGTAGGTGCAGGTCTTGAACGGTACCAAGTCCACACCGAGCGAACGCCCCAGGCGCCGCGAAGGAACCGGTCCATAGACATATTTAAAATCGGTCGCTGTCATGGCAAATTGCCGTATAAAGGACGGCATTACCGCTTTCCGGCCTCAACCGGGCCGGCGGACGGTATCCCTGCTCTCGATGTGCCGGATGCGCTGTTCTGTATCGTGCAGCTGCTGACGAAGCTGCTCGGCCTCCTTTTTCAGACGACCGACATCATTTTCAGAAACAGCGGCAGGCGGCGGCGTCTTGCTGACCGATCCTGCAGGGATGTTCATGCCACAGCGCCGGCCCATGCCGCTGCCCCTGCCTCCGCCTCCGCCCATACCGCGGCCTCCACCTCCGCCCATGCCGCGGCCGGATCCGCGGCCCGCGAACCCTCCGGGCCGGTCTGTGATAGCTTGGCGCGAGGCTGCCGGCGAGGGAGGCTCCGGCGCAAGGGTGCCGCTGACCGGGGGGCGTTGTGCGCCAGGGACCGACCCCGAACGCAAGCGTTCGACGGCCTCCCGCACCGTGCCCTCACAGCCGTCGACAATGCGAATCCCGGCAGCCGAGAGCACCTTCTCGGCATTGGGCCCACACCTGCCTGTGAGAACGTGAGTGACGCCCTGGTTGGCGACCCGCTGGGCCGCCTCGATCCCGGCGCCGCCGCTCAGGTTCTTGCTGGAGTTTTCGATTACCTCGAATTCGAGGCTGTCGGTGTCGATGATCAAAAAAAGGGAACAGCGCCCGAAGCGAGGGTCGACCAGATCCTCGATTGAGGGGCCGGCTGCACTGACTGCGATTTTCATGATGATTCGCCTTTCTGTGTCGGTTTATCTATGTATAGGAGGGGGCTGAACCGGGGGTTCTTGCCCTTTTTCCACACCGGGGCGCTTTCCTGGACGGCGCCGCTGTCCGCTGCGGTCCGCACGCGGCGAGCGCCCGTCATCCAACTGCCCGTCGAGAAAAGCGACAAAGATACTTTCCAGTTCGCCGCCGAGAAAACCCAGCACCTGGATGCCGGCGACGGTCAGGGCCTTTTCCAGCGCCGAAGAGACGGCCCCGCAGAGCAGCACGTCCACTCCCCGCTCGGCCAATTTCCGTGCACGCTCAAACGGGTCTCGGCTGGTCAGGCGTAGACTTTCCCGGTGGACTTCCCGGCTGTCCTCGATGGTGATGAGAAACAAGCGATCCGCAACATCGAAGACAGGTGAAACGCGACGTTGCCAGTGAGCAATCGCGACTTTCATGAACACCGGACGGAGCAACCATCATGCCAAGCGCCGACTGAACCCTCAACCCATTGAAAAAGTGTTCCTAAATTTTTTCTGCGGGAAAGCGTATTGACGTAATTATTGCAACATGCAATTATAGGGCAGTTATTCAAATGCAGGCTGCACGATTACAACTGGCTGGGGAGGATGGTACCGGTGAGCAAGGAAATCGAGGGGCGCCGACAAGACGTCATTTTGGATTCGATCAATGAGGGCGTGTTCACGGTGGATCCGCAATGGCGCATCACCGCGTTCAACCGGGCGGCCGAGAGGATCACGGGGGTCGCGCGTCAGGACGCTCTCGGCAAAGCCTGTTGCGACGTGTTTCACGCCAACATCTGCGAAAAGGACTGCGTCCTGAGAAAAACGTTTGAAACCGGCAAGCCGGTGGTCAACGCCACCGCCCACATCATCAACCGGCAGGGCCGGCGGGTGCCTATCCGCATCTCCACCGCCATTTTGAAAGACGACGACCGCAGGGTCACCGGCGGAGTGGAGACGTTTCAGGATCTCAGCCAGGTCGAGCAGCTACAGAAGCAGCTCCTGAGCCGCTTCACGTTCGAGGACATCGTCGGCCGCAGCCCGGCCATGCTGCGCCTGTTCGATCTGCTGCCCCAGATCGCCGCCAGCCGCAGCAGCGTGCTGATCGAAGGCCCGAGCGGCACGGGCAAGGAGCTCTTCGCCCGGGCGCTTCACCACCTGTCGCCGCGCCGGAAAAAGCCCTTCGTTCCTGTGAACTGCGCTGCCTTGCCGGACACCCTGCTTGAAAGCGAGTTGTTCGGTTGCACCGCTGGCGCCTTCACGGACGCCAAGCGCGATCGGGCCGGCCGCTTCGCCCGGGCCGACGGTGGGACCATTTTCCTGGACGAGATCGGCGACATGTCACCCGCCCTGCAGGTACGGATGTTGCGGGTTCTGCAGGATCATGTCATCGAGCCGCTGGGGGCCGCAGCGTCCGTGGCGGTAGACGTCCGAGTGGTGGCTGCCACCAATCAAGACCTGGCCGAGCTGGTCCGTACCGGGGTTTTTCGCAACGATCTTTACTACCGCATCCGGGTGATCCACCTGCAGCTGCCCGCGCTGCAGCAGCGGCGCGAGGACATCCCTCTGCTGGTGGATCATCTGGTGGCCCAATTCAACCGCCTCCAAGGCAAAGACATCGCGGGGGTCTCGGTCGAGGCCATGGCCCGGCTCATGGAGCATGATTTTCCCGGCAACGTGCGCGAGCTGGAAAACATCATCGAGCAGGCCTTTGTTTTATGTCGTGGCGGCCTGATCGAGCTGCACCACCTGCCGCCCGAGCTGCGGCCGGCCGGGCCGGCGGCGCAGGAGGCCCTCAACCCCATGAACCTGCAGTCCATGGAGAAGCTGCTGATCACCGACATGCTGCAGCGCTGCAACGGCAACCGCAAGCGGACCGCCCGTACCCTGGGCATCAACCCCAGCACCCTTTACCGCAAGATCCAAGCGTTCCGGATTGCCGTGCCTGAGGCCGATGGCCGCCGTCGCGGAAAGCAATCGGGATAACTTCGTAAGAAGCCAAATTTCTGCGTTGCGCTTCGCCCCGCGCTCGCTGCGGCGTACAGGGAGTATGCCTCGCTCGGCGGGAGCTTGCGCGCCTTGAACTTGGGCTTCTTACGAAGTCATCGCATCCGATGGCTTTTTAGGGGATCATCAATCGCGCATTTTGCAATACCTTCTTGACGGTGCATTTCCCGCCGCGCAGCTATTTCACCTCCTCTTTTATTCCAATCATTTGAAATTATAAAAAATATTTCTTCCTGCGAATGGGATGTCCAGCATGGCATGCCGCTTGCGTTTACTCTGGCCGGTATCGCTATTTGAAGCTGAATGACGCGACCCGCATTTTTTTGAAGACGTGGGGATGTCCCATGACCGTTCAAGAGGCTTATATCGATGTTAGCGGCGGGCGTCGGGTTTCTACGACCAGCGGCCGGCAGAAAGGTTCGCCGCGAGGTTGTTCTGATCCCCCTGCCGGCGTCGAGATGCTGCGCCGCGATGATGGCCGGGAGGACGGCATCTCAGTGGGTGTTGCGGCGCCTTCGGAGAAAAGACGCTGGGTTCGCAGGCACGGCCAGCGCTTGCTGTTGACCATGTCCGTATTCAACCAGGGAGCTGTTTTTCAGGCGCAGATGGTCAGCTTCGGCCAAGACGGCATTTGTGCGGAGACCGATCACCGTATTTTACCCGGGACAAGCATTCACATGCGCATTGATACACGTCAGGTGGCTGAAGTGGAAAAAGCCGTTTTGCAGGGGCTGCGAACGACGGCGTTGGGAGAGGTCAAGTGGTGTCGACCGCTGGGCCAAGGCTGCCAGCTGCTTTACCGCGTCGGCATCCGGTACTACCCGTACTATTGAAGTCAGGAGGAGCCACAATGGAGGAAAATGTAATTCGGATTGGCGGCAAAAAGCGTTCGACATTTATGGACCAGGTCAAGGAAGTCCTTCCGGAGGGCGGCAACTTGAATCTTTGCCTCACCTGCGGCGCGTGTTCTTCCGGATGCCCGGCAACGGGGCTTGATGGGATGGACCCGCGAAAGTTTCTGCGGATGGCCGCACTCGGCCTGGACGATGAAATCCTGAACTCGAACTGGGTGTGGATGTGCACCATGTGCCAGCGGTGCATCTATGTCTGTCCCATGAAAATCGACATCCCGCGGCTGATCTACAACGCGAGGGCGAGTTGGCCCAGGGAGAAACGCCCCAAGGGTATCCGGGGCTCGTGTGATATGGCTCTGCGCAACGAGAGCATCAGCGCCATGGGAGCCTCCCCCGAAGATTTCAAATTTGTTGTGGAGGATGTGCTCGAAGAGTACCGCGAAGCTCAGCCGGAATTTGCCGACATGCAGGCACCTATCGACAAAATGGGGGCCGAGTTCTTTTTGAATCAGAATTCCCGGGAGCCGGTGACCGAACCGGATGAAATGGTGCCCTTGTGGAAAATTTTGCACCTCGCCGGAGCCGACTGGACCTATGGATCCAAGGGGTGGGGCGGAGAAAACTACTGCATGTTTCTCGCCGATAACGATGCGTGGAATCAAACCACCAGTATCACGGCGAAGCAGGCGAGTTATCTGGGGTGCCGAGTCTTTCTCAACACCGAGTGAGGGCACGTCACCTTCTCGGTCCTGGAAGGACTGAAAAAGTTCAATATCGAGCACAGTTTCGTGGTCAAAAACATCTACGAATATTACGCCAAGTGGATCCGGGAGGGCCGGCTCAAGGTCAGCTCCGACTGGAACAGGGACCGGAAGATCAAGTTCACGGTGCAGGATCCCTGCCAGATCGTAAGAAAGAGCTACGGAGACCCGATCGCCGAGGACCTGCGCTTCGTGGTCAAAGCGGTGGTGGGCGAAGAGAACTTCATCGACATGCAGCCGAATCGCTCCAACAATTACTGCTGCGGCGGTGGCGGCGGATTCCTGCAGTCCGGATTCAAAGAGCAACGTCTTGCCTATGGGAAGCTGAAGGACGAGCAGATCAAGGCCACGGGCGCAGACTATTGCATCGCGGGCTGTCACAATTGTCACGCCCAGATCCACGAGTTGAGCGAGCATTACGGCGGCGGATACCCCGTCGTACACCTCTGGACGCTGATTTGCCTTTCGCTGGGGGTCCTCGGGCCCAACGAACGGACGTATCTGGGCGACGATTTGAGGGACGTCAATGTGTTTCACCCGGAGACAGGCAAGTGAAATCAGGCAGCAGGGCGAAGATGCCCGTCGGGCCAGTCCTCGTCACAAATGAGTGCATGCATGGCCTGCCTTTTAATCGCGAACAGAGCCAGCAGTTAGAGGTGCAATTTGAAAATTGCGTTCACCACAAATGGAACCACTATTGAAGACAGCATAGAGCCGACCTTCGGCAGATGCCTAAATTTTCTGATCGTTGATTCCGACAGCGGCGACGTTAGTGTGGTGCCCAACCCCGGCGCCGCCTCCGCAGGCGGTGCCGGCGTCAAGGCGGCCGAAACACTCGCTGGGCGTGGCATCGGCAAGCTCGTCACGGGCAGCATAGGCTTCAACTCCAGGCCGCTATTGGAAGCCGCCGGTATTACGATCGTCACCGGCAAATTCGGTAAGATCCGTACGCACCTCGCCGCCTCCGGGAACCAACCGGAAGAGGCGCAGCCCCGGACAGTGGCCGCCATGCCTCGGAGCGAAAAAACCTTCAATGCAAACCGCGGCCGAAAACCGACCGGCTACTGTTTCTGCCAGCATTGCGGGTATCAAACCGATGACGACTCCGGCGGCCCCTGTTTCAAACTCAAATGTCCAAACTGCGCTTCGACCATGGAGCGCAAATTCAACTAGGCTGGAGCTTTTTGACAGGCTTGGCCGATGCATTCCGGCTGTGTTGCCTGCATGCCCATCGGACCGCGCGGTTGAGTCGCAGTTCTATCAAGCGCTGAAGCCTTGCCTGTGACACCCGTCACCGTTGAGGCGCTCCTCGCCGAACCATTCAGCGGCGGGGCCCAAACACCGGCGGTGAGTTTTTCTAAGACACAAGGGGGAGATCGACCGAAAAAATGCTCCCTTGCCCCAACTTACTTTCCACCCCGACGCGGCCGTGGTGGGCCTCGACGATGCTTTTCACAATCGACAGCCCCAAGCCGGTGCCGATGATGAAGCGGGTCTTCTCATTTTTGACGCGATAGAAACGGTTGAAAACCCGTTTCAAGTCCTCGGCGGGGATCCCGAATCCCGTGTCACTCACGCGGATACATGCATAGCCGCTTTTCTCAACGGCGGAGAGGGTGACACACCCGCCGCCGGAAGTGTACTTGATGGCGTTCGACAGCAGATTGGCGACGACTTCGCGGAGGTGGTAAGGGTTGGCCATGACCGGCAGTTTGGGGTCGATGGGGCCGGCTGTGAGTGCGATGTTTTTCTGAGCGGCTTGATCCTGGTGGAAACTCAACTGCAGGAGCACAAGCTCCGAGAGGTTCAGTTTCTCGCGCTCCTCGGTGGTCAGACCGGATTCGATCTTGGACAGGTCGAGCAGTTGGCTCGCCATTTCAGCTAGCGCGTTCACCTTCTGCGAGCACCGCTCCAGGATTTCCTTCTGCTTCTCGGACACATCCCCCGCCAGACCGTTCATGAGGACATGAATTTGGGCCAACACCGTGTTCATCGGGCTGCGGATTTCATGAGCCACCATGGAAACGAAGTTGGACTTGAGCTGGTCGATTCTCATTAACGCCGTGATGTCATGCAGCACGAGGATGGCCCCTATCGTTCGGCCCAGCCGGTCCCGGAAGGGCACACATCGAACCCCGATGGCCGTGCCTTCTGCGCTGTCTAAGTCGAGGCCGTTTAACTCCTCTCGAATTTCCCGGAACTCATCCACCGGCATGGCCAGGGCCTGTTCGAGACCGCCGATGATGATCGGCTCGGCCACTACATCAGCCAATTGCCGGCCGATGACCGGGGGGCCGTCGTAGCCTGTCAGTTTCAAGGCGGCCGGGTTGGCCAGTACGATTTTTTTCTGTTGGTCGATAGCGAGCACTCCGTCGCTCAAGTGATTGATGAGCACTCGCATGCGGGATGTTTCGGTGGCGATGTCCTGCAGGGTGCGGATGTATTCCACCGCCTTGTGCACCACCCGGCGCAGGTCTTCGGGGGCAAACGGCTTGGGAATGAAATCGAAGGCCCCCTTTTTCATGGCCTCGATGGAGTACTCTATGGTGGCATACCCCGTGATCACGATGACCACGGTGTCCGGGTGCAGCGCCCGGATGCGAACCAGGGCGTCCAGGCCTGAAAGGCCCGGCATCATCAGATCGAGCAGGAGGATGTCGAAGTGCTCCTTTTTGAGAATCGCCAGGCCGGCCTCGGCCGTTTCGGCGGACGTGGCCAGAAAGCCGTCTGCGGTGAGCATCTTGACACAGCCGCTACGGATGCGCTTTTCGTCGTCTACCACCAGAATCCTGGATACACATGTCATCGTCGGAAACTCGTTTGGCATTGCGGCCGATGGCCGGACATGGGTTTTTGCATGATGTTCGCTCAGATTAGCGATTCCCGGTCGCTTTCGTCCTCACCGTTTGCGGCGGCGACCGGGGGAAATTCCAGCAGGAAGGTGGTTCCGGCGGGGCCCGTAGATTTGACGGAAATGTTCCCGCGGTTTTCCTTGATGATGCCGTAGGCCGTGCTCAGTCCGAGCCCTGTGCCCGTGCCCGCGGCCTTGGTGGTGAAGAAGGGATCGAAGATTTTGGACAGGTTGGCTTCCGAAATGCCGCCCCCGGTATCGGCGATCTCCAGGAAGCTCTTCCCGCTCCTATCGTCCGTGTAGGTTCTCATCACCAGCCGGCCGCTGCGCTCCATCGCCTCGACCGCGTTTATCACAAGGTTGATAATGACCTGGCTCATTTGGTTGCAGTCGGCGTGGACCGTAATCTCATTATCTGAAAACTCTTTGACCATCTGGATGTTCTGAAACACGCTTTGGTCGCGGATCAGCGCCAAGCTCTGCTCCACCAAGGCGTTCAGCCCAATGCGGTCCCTGCACTGGTTCGTGATCCGGGCGTAGGCTAGAAGGTTTTTGACGATCTTGGAGCACCGGTTGACGTCTTCGATGATGAAGTCGAGGTTCTCACGATTGGGGTCATCCGGCCCGAGTTTTTCTTGCATGAGGCGGGCGTAGAACAGCACCCCGGTCAGCGGGTTGTTGATCTCGTGGGCAACCCCGGCCGCCAGGCGCCCCATGGAGGCCATTTTCTCCGATTGGGAGAGTTGGACCATGATGTCCTTCAATTTGGCCTCGGCCGAAAGTTTCTCCCTGAGATCATTGTAGATCCCCATGGTGGCGATTTCTTCATCATCCTCGTACAGGATGGAGGCCGTCAGCTCCACGGGGATTTCCTCCCCTTTGGAGTTGAGGATGATGATCTGCCGAGCGGCAAGCTTGCCTACCCCGCCGAACGTGCGGTCTTTGAGCATACGCATGATGTCGGCGGCCGTGCCGGGCGGGTAGAGTTTCTCCACGCCTATGTTGTATGAAGCTCTTTCGGCCGAATAACCGAACAGATCCTCGGCGGCGTGGTTCATCAGCAGGATGTTCCCGTACCGGTCGGCGGCCACGATCGCCATGGGGGAGCTTTGGATGAGTTTTTCCAGAAACTCCTTCGTCTCCTTCAGGGCCTTCTCGAGAGTTTTCAGCCGGGTGATGTCCCGGACGCTCTCCATGATGTAGGCGACCTCGCCGGAATCGTCCAGGATTGGCGAAAACACCCGGTCTTCCCACATCTGCTTTTGGGTGCCGGAAAAGGTCCGGCGCGTGACGGTGTGCCCCTTTTTTCCCTTCAGGACCCGGGCGAGCGGGCAGGTGATTTCAGGGCACCGATCGGTGCCATAAAAAACCTGATAGCAGTTTTTGTTCACGACCTGGTCCATCGTCATCCCGTATTTTTGGAGGAAGATACGGTTGGCTGACTGGATCTTCTTGTCCGGTGTCATGATCAGTGTGGGGAAGGACAGCGAGTCGAACACGCGTGCGCGCCAATCCAGCTCTTCCGTAATCTGGTCGTTCATGCGTTTGTCCTGTAATATGCTGCTCATGGCAGGTGCAAGCACTCGGCCAGAGCGGTCTTGGCAATTTCCGCCGTCCCGTCGGGGACGACCAGATACGCCATGTTGCCCGAGAACCCCGCGAGCAGAACCACGGCTTTTTTTTTCCGTAATTTTTCGAGCACTGCAGCGGCAATGCCGTAGCGCTCATAAAAATGAGGCCCCTGCAACAGCACCATCTCCACCGGTTGCATACGGAGCCCGGCGTCTGCGGCATCGGCGGCGGCAGGCCGGCCGAACGACTCCAGTAGGGCGGGGATGTCCTCCGGCGGGGCGACGGCATACAAAGTGGCCGCGCCGTCGGGCTCGCGTTGAAGCGTCACGAATGAGAATCTTCCGGACGCCGCCGCCGGCGATGGCCCCGGGCAGCCGCTTCGCGATATGCTTTCAAAAGCCAACGGTGTCTCAACCATCACCACGCCCGTGACCGTGTGCGGGCTATAGGACTTGGCAACGGGTTCGAAGTAAACGGCGATGGTTTCCATTTGCGGCTATCGGGTGACCGGCTTTATCCGGAACTCGGGCGTGAACGGGGCGTGATTCTCCGGCAACCCGAACACGTCCCGAAGGCGTTCGCTCGCCCGTTCCAGTTCTGCGAATGCGGTGACAAAGGTCAGCGCCGCAAGGGTCGAGCAGACCCCGAATACGGGCAGGCGGGATTCGGCAAAGACCCCCAGGGACCGCGTGAGCGCCTCCAGGCGGCTCTCATGGGGGAAAAACGTCAGCAGGCCGACGGAATTGACCGACCGGCAGGTCCAAATCCCTCTCGCGGCTGTCTCCGCGAGGCTTTCGACAAGCCTGATCTGGTCCACCGCCACGCACACGCAAACCCGGGTCCGGCCCGCCGAGCGGGAAACCGACAAATAGAACAGGTTGATCTGGTGCCCGGCAAGGGCGCACAGCACGTCCACCTCGACACCTGTGGGCGGTGTGTCGGCGGACAACGTCGCCAGCGCCAGTTCTTCGCTGAACTTCACGCCGCCAAGGGGGATCAGGCCTGCCATGTCAACTGTCTCGATTCCCGGCAGTTGCTGTCGGTCCAGTCGGCCGGGGCTGTCATCCAAGGGCCGATGAGGGTCTCAGCCGTCTTTTGCAACCGGCCGGTTAAAGATTGTCGTTCACGATCGCCATCAGTTTGTCCAGGTCAATGGGCTTGGGGATGTAATCGTCGGCCAGGGTCTTTTTTCCGTCATGATGCGTGTAGCTTGTGGTGGCCACCGCATCGGCCACCGCTGTGAGCAGGATCACGGCGATGTTCTTGTACTGCGGGTCCGCCTTGATTTCATCGCAGAGCTGGTAGCCGTTTTTACGGGGCATCATGACGTCCAGGATCATCAGGTCCGGCTGATCCGCCCTGATTTTCTCCCAGGCCTCGACGCCGTCGTAGGCCTTGGTCACCCGAAAGTTCTTGCTGGCCAGCTTCATCGCCAGGGCTTCCACCAGGTCGGGGTCGTCATCGACCACCAGAATGTGCTTTTGATCGTTCATGAGTGTCTCCTCTGAATAGGTTTAAGGCGCATGCCTTGTTGCTTCGCTTCAAACGGTCGGTCGCGGGTAGAGCCCGGCCCGCCGGACGATTTCCGGGACGCGTTGCTCCCACTCGATGGCCATGATGTGGAAGCCGCGAACACCCTCGACCGTTTTAAGACGTTCGATGGCTTCGACGGCGATGGTGATCCCTTCCTCCGCCTGTTTGTCCTTGGGAAGCGCCGCGAGCCGCTGGACCAGCTCGTCGGGCACGTCCATACCCGGGACCTTCTTTTGCATGTACCGGGCCATACCGGCGGATTTCAAAGGGGTGATCCCTGCCATGATGAACAGGTGCTCGTGCAGGCGCCGCTTGCAAACGCCTTCCATCCACTTTTCGAATTTGTCCAGGTTGTAGATGCACTGCGTCTGGATGAAGTCCGCACCGGCATCGGCCTTCTTTGCCAGACGCCGGACGCGCAGCTCAAACGGGTCGGCAAAGGGGTTTGCTGCCGCCCCGATAAACATTTTCGGCGGGTTGGCGATATCATCGCCGCCCTGGAATTTTCCCTGGTCCCGCATGGCGCGTACCGTCTGGATGAGCTGGATCGAGTCCAGGTCGTAAACGTTGGCCGCCATGGGGTGGTCCCCGAAATGCGGATGGTCGCCCGACAGGCAGAGCATGGTGTTGATATCGAAGGCGTAGGCCCCCAGAAGGTCGCTTTGCAGCGCCAGCCGGTTGCGGTCGCGCGTGACCATCTGCAGGATCGGGTGCAGCCCCATCTGCCGGATTAAAATGCAGGCCGTGAGGCTGGACATTCGGACCATGGCGGTCTGGTTGTCCGTGACGTTCACCGCGTCCACGTAGCCCCTGAGCATTTCAGCTTTTTCCCGGACCTTTTCCGGCAGCGCCCCCCGGGGCGGTCCGCATTCGGACGTGACGGCCAGGTGGCCGGCTTTGAACATTCTCTCGAGAACACTTTCGGTCTCCATCACATCAAATCCTCTCTGACGATTTTGCGGGGACCGCCGCCCCGGCCGCTGCGCCAGTCTTTTGCCGGCAACACGGCCTCGTATTGCTCTTCCAATCCGAGGGCCTTCAGGCGGTCCCAGATCAACTGCCAGACGCAGTCGACGTCCGGGCTGATTTCACATTTGCCCTTGCTCGAGCCGCCGCAGGGCCCGTTTTGCAGCCGTTTGGAGCACCGGGCGATGGGGCAGATGCCGCCGGTGACCCCAAGCAGGCAATCCCCGCAGCCCTGACAGCGTTCGGCCCACACGCCTGGGCGCTCGGATGACCCCATGAACTTTGTGTTGACCCCGGGAAAAACCATTTTGTCCTTGAAGCGCCGGGCGATCTCCTGGACGCCGCAGCCGCATGCCAGCGACAGCACCGCATCGACCGAGTCGATCTGCGGAACGAGTTGCTCGACGTATTCCGGGTCGCACTGGCGCTCCAGCGTCATTTCCCGGATGTTGATAACCCGGCCTGACTTCATGAAAGCGACTTGCAGGGCGGAAGACAGCAGCGCTACTTCTTTACGACCTCCCGCCGAGCAGACCGTCACACATTCATTGCACCCGACCAGCAGGAGATTCTTGTACGGCGAGAGAAAGTTTATGATTTCCTGAATAGGCTTGCGCTCGGCGGTGATCATAGTGGGGCACTCTCCTTATCGGCCGGTGAAACGTTGTGGGGATCGCGGATCTTGTTCGCTCCCATGAGTTTGACGGGATTGGGGCCCAGCTGGCGTATTTTAGCCGTGAACTCCTCGGCTATCGCGGCAAAGCGTTCTCCCATGCCGGCCGACATCATGACCATTTCGATGCGCTCCGGCGCGATGCCGATGTCCTTCAGAAGCTGCTTCACGTAGGCCACCCTCCGGGCGGCCTTGGCATTGCCGCTTTTGAAGTGGCAGTCCCCCTCCAGGCAGCCGGCCACGTAGACGCCGTCCGCCCCCCGTTCGATGCATTGCATGAGATGTATGGCGTCCACTTTTCCGCTGCACGGCACGCGGATGATCTTGACGTTGGGCGGGTAGCACAGTCGCAGGCTGCCGGCCATGTCCGCCGCCGTGTAGGCACAGTAGTGGCAGCAGAAGGCCACGATGACGGGTTCAAAATTCTCCATCAGTTCAACCTTTCCAGCAGCCCATTCAACTGGGCCGTGATCACGTCATCCTCGAACCGGACCAGCTCGATGGCCTTTGCGGGGCATTCGGCCGCGCAGGTTCCGCAGCCGTGGCAGCGGGTCGCATCGATTTCAGAGACACCGTCCGCATTGATGAATGGAATGTGATACGGGCACGCCCGGACGCACAACAGGCACGCGGCGCACCGCTCGCGGTCCACTCGCGCTGAGACGGCCCCGAGGTTGATCACGTCTCTGGCGAGCAGCGCCTGGACCCGTGCCGAGGCCGCCAGAGCCTGGGTGATGCTCTCCCGGACGCTCTTGGGTCCGTGGGCCGTACCGGCCACTGTGAAACCCGGCACGGAAAGTTCCACCGGCCGGAGCTTGACGTGGTCCTCCAGAAAGAATCCGTCCGCGGTGCGGTTGAGGTGGAATATGGCCGCGAGGTCTTCGGTCCCCTCGTCGTCGGCCACAAAGCCGGTGCTCAGCGCCAGGCAGTCGGCCTCGACCTGCAGCCGCCTTCCTATAATTCGTTCCTCGAAAGACACCGCCAGCTTGCCCCCGATGGTGCGCACCTCGGGTTTGGCGTTTTCTTCGTACTGGACAAAGACCGCTCCCAGCTTACGTGCCTCGATGGCGTAATCTTCCTGGAAACCGCTGGTCCGCATGTCCCGGTAGAGAACAAAGATCCGGGCATCGGCGTTGAGGCGGCGTATCCGCAGGATGTTCTTGACCGCGCTCTGGCAGCAGATCTTGGAGCAGTTCGGGTTCTCCGGCGTCCGCGAGCCCACGCACTGGATCATCACCACCGTGTTCCAGGCGGCCACCCGGTCCGGATGGTCTTCGATGAGGCCGTCCAGATCGAGCTGGGTCACGACGTCGTCGTGTTCCCCCAGAAGGTATTCCGAAGGCCGCCGGGGGAGCGCGCCGGTGGCGAGAATCGTGGCGCCGTGCCGGATTTGATGGTAGAGCATGCGGGGCCCCGCCTGCACGCCGGTCGAAAACGCCCCCGGCATGCCGGAATGGTCGACGATGATCGTCTGGGTCAACACCTCGATGCGTGGGTGGCTCAAGGTGCGATCAACCAATGCGCGCACATGCGCCCCGATGTCATCGCCCTCCAAGCTTTTGCGAAGCTGCCCGGCAAGGCCGCCCAGTTCGCGCATCCGTTCGACCAGGACCACCTTGAAGCCTTGATCGGCCAGGCTCAGTGCGGCGGTCATGCCGCTGACTCCCCCCCGATGATCAGCACGTCTTTGTTCATCGGGAGAACCAAATCGGTGTGAGGCCGGTGGCAGCGGACGCTGCCGACCGCCATGCGTACCAGGTCCTTGGCCTTTTCGGTGGCCTGTTCGGCCAGGTGGCCGTGGACCCAGGTGTCCTGGTCGCGGATGTTGGCGATCTCCAACAGGTACTTGTTCAGGCCGGCCTTGCGCAGGGTGTTTTGAAACAGCGTTTCGTGGGTCCGGGGAGAACAGCCGCCGATTACGATGCGGTTCAACCCCTTCTCCCGAATGCTGTTTTCGATGTGCTCCATGGCGGCACTGGAGCATCCGTGACCGGACATTTCCGCGACGAGGACTCCCGGAAGCGTTGCGGCGTGGGCGACCACGGCTGCGACGTCGATGACGCCGCCGATGTTGAACCCGCAATCGCAGACAAAGACCCCGATGCGGGGCGTCTCTCCGGCAACATCCCGCTCCGGCGGAACCTCGTCCGCAGGCCCCGCACCCGTTCCGGGCCTCCCCGCGGTTTCCATGGCCAGGCATGCGGCCGCACTGGATTGAACTATGGTTTCGGGGATGTCTTTCGGGCTTTCAAAGGTGCCGCAGGCGTATATTCCCGGCCGGGACGTCGAGACCGGGCTGAATCCTCCGGTCGCGGCGAAGTGGTGCCGGTTCAGCTCGATCCCCAGCGTCCGACCGAGGGCCGCGATCTCCGGCGCAGCGCGGAAACCCGAGGAGAGCACCACCATGTCGAACCGCTCCGTTTCTAGAAGGCTGCCTTCTTCGCGGAGGTAGGCGATGCGCAGTTGCCCGGCATCGTCGCGCACCACGCTGTGCGGCCGGCAGCGCACGAACCGCACCCCGTACTCCTTGATGGCGCGTTGGTAGTAGAGCTCGTAGTCCTTTCCCCCGGTCCGGATGTCCATGTAAAAAATCGAGGTTTCAATATCGTTTCCGAAGCGCTCGCGCGTAACGACCGCTTCCTTGATCGCGGCCATGCAGCAGAAACTCGAGCAATAGGAGACGTCGGCGGCGTTGATCCCGCGCGAACCCACGCATTGGATCCAGGCGATTCGACGTGGCGGCTTGCCGTCGGAGGGGCGGATGAGTTCGCCGCCCGTCGGACCGGCGGCGGACAAGATCCGCTCATACTCGAGCCCGGTCAGGACATCGGGCGTGAGGCCTCGCGACAGATAATCCAGGCGGGCGGGGGCGAAGAGCTCGGCGCCCAACGCCAGGATGATGGCCCCGAACATCCGGTTTTCGATGCGAACGCGATCCTGCGGCAGAAAGGCGCCGGCCGGGCACACCCGGGCAAGCTCCTCCAAGTGGGCGGAGGCCTCCGGATAAACGGAAAAGGCATAAGGGGTGGCCTGAGGGTAGCGCATGCAGGTGGGAGCCCGGTGATCCAGGCCTGGGGTGAACCGCACCCATTGCGGGAAACGTTTGTAACACTCGCCGCAGGCGGTGCAGCGGTTCAAATCGATGAACCGAGGCGCGATGGTCAGGCTGGCGCTGAATCGGCCGGCTTCTCCCTGTACGGCGGACAGTTGAGTGCCGGACATCAGCTCGATGTGATGCCGCCGCCCGGTTTCTGACAACTGGGGCGAGAGTGTGCACAGATCACAGTTGTTGGTGGGGAAGGTCCGGTCCAGTCGGGCCATCAGACCGCCGATGGAAAAGGCCTGGTCGATCAGCATCACCCGCCGGCCGGCTTCGGAGAGGTCCATGGCGGCTTTCAGGCCGCCGATGCCGGCCCCGACGACCAGGATATCACTACAGGGTTCCGTCTGTTTCTCAGTTACCATGATCAGGTTCATCCACTTAGAGTGTTTTGGATTGAAGCATCGATGCGCGGCGCCTCGCCGGTCGGCATCAAATTCCCGCCAGGTCGAGGACGGCCGGCAGGCGATGCTCCCACCCCAGGGCTTGAAGCTTGACCCCTCGCGCCGTTCCCTTGAAACTGCTCAGACTCTCCGCCGCGATGCGCAGGCACTCCTCCTCGCGGTCGTGTGCCTTGCGGATGCGTGCGATCAAGGCCTCGGATATCTTCGCGCCGGACTCGTTCACGGCAATATATCGGGCCATGCCCACCGACTTCAGCAACAGCACCGTCGGGATGACCGGGACCCCGAGGTCCTTGGCCCTGTTCAGGCAGGAGACTGCATGGTCGAGATCGAAAATGGGGGCCGTGATGACATATTCAGCGCCGGCTGCGACCTTCTTGCGGGTCTGCTCCAGAGCCGCGTCGAACGCCTTCTCGTCTGCGCACGCGGGAAGTGTGCAGCCCGTCGTGAACATCGGAGTTCCTTTCAGTTCGAAGCCGGACAGGTCGAGGCCCTGCTGCAGGCAACGAATCATTTCCAGGATTGCCAGTTCGTCCAAGTCATTGACGGCCTTGGCCTTGCGGTGGTCGCAATGGCTGATTTCCTCGCCCTGGACCACGATCAGGCTCCGGATTCCGAGGACGTAGGCCCCCAGCAAATCCCCCTGCAGGGCCATCTGGTTGCGGTCCCGGCCGTACACGTGGATGATGGACTCGAGTCCCTGCTGCTGCATCAGCGCCGCACCCGCCATTGCGCTCAGTCGCATGGCCCCGTAGTCCATGTCGGGGATGACGACGGCATCGACGCGGCCCTTGAGGCGTTGCGCGCAGGTGACCAGTTCGGAAATGTCCACCCCGCGGGGGGTCTCCATTTCCGCCAGGACGACGAACTCGCCCGATGTCAATTTCTTTTTGAGGTTCATCGTATCTTCCCCTTTGGTTCCAGCTGCCGGCTGGACGCTACGACAATGGGTTCCGCCGATGCCTTCGAACGCTTGCGTCGGCGGCTATTTGCCGGTTATGGGTGTCTGTGCCCCCTGTTTCAGAGCTTCTTTTTCAACTGAATCCGGTAGGACCTGTCCTCCTCGATCTCCTCGTTGGCGATCAGATCAAAGGAAAGCGGCGGCAGCACCTTCAATAAATCATTGCGCGTGTCGGCATCGCGGCCGATGACTTCCAGGACCTCGTTGAGTTTCATCTGCCGGAACACCTCGGTCGCCTTCAACAGCGTGAGGGGGGGGATGGCACCGCGCAAATCCAGATAATGATCTGTCTTCCGATTCAAGACGCAAACTCCTCAAGGCGGCCCGTGTTGGTATAAGACGGTTCTTAAAGCACAGATTATGCCATGTGCGGAGATGCGCGCATTTTAGATTTATTATAGCATAATTACGGATGGTTAAAAGCTATTTGCAACGGCTCGGGCGATTTTTATTGAAAAAAAAGTGTTAAATTGTTAAAAACTGAATTTAACAAACGTTAAACAAAAATAAATTGGAATGAAACATGTTTGAACACGAACTGGATCGGTACTGGAAGACGGTGGTCAACATCATCAAGGACGGTCTGATGATTGTGGACCGGCGCGGAGTCATCGTCTCGGTCAACAAAGCACTTGAAAACATGATTCAATATTCGCGCGACGAGTTGATCGGAAAATCCTGCGAGGTGTTGAATTGTGATGTGTGTGAAAAAGCCCGCCAGGAAAACGGAGGGCACTGGTGCCGTTTTTTCAAAACGGGCTCCGTCACGATGCGTAAATGCACCATCATGAGGAAAGATGGGAAGGTGATCCATGTCCTCAAGGACGCCTCGCTGCTGCACGACGACGGGGGGGAAACCATCGGCGCCGTCGAGACGATCACGGACCTGACCGAGGTGGTGGAGAAGGAAAACCAGATCGCCCAGTTCCGGAGGGAACTGAGGGCGGAAGACGGCTTTCACGGAATCATCGGCAGCTCCGCGATCATGCAGCATGTTTTCGACCTCATCACCAATGCATCCCAATCGGATGCGCCCGTCATCATCACCGGGGAGAGCGGCACGGGGAAGGAATTGGTGTGCAAGGCGATTCACGCCATCAGCCAGCGCAAACGCAAACCACTCGTCAAGGTCAACTGCGCGGCCCTCACGGATTCACTGCTGGAAAGCGAGCTTTTCGGCCACGTCAGGGGGGCGTACACGGGGGCCTGGCGGGACCGGGAAGGCCGGTTTGAAAGTGCGCACCAGGGGGACCTCTTCCTGGACGAAATCGGCGACCTGCCGCTCGCCACCCAGGTGAAGCTGCTGCGGGTACTGGAGGAAAAGGTCATCGAGCGGGTCGGTGCCAACCAGCCCATACCGGTCGACGTTCGCATCATCTCGGCCACTCACCGCAACCTCAAGCTGCTCGTCGGCCGGGGGCTGTTCCGGAAGGACTTGTTTTTCAGGATCAACGTCATCCCTATCCATTTGCCCCCGCTGCGGGAACGGCCCGAGGACATCCCGCTTTTAGCCCGGTCGTTTTTCGGAAGGATCAAGTTGAAAAGCGGAAAAACGATCGAAGGCATCGGCAACGACGCCATCGAAATCCTGATGAACTATCCCTGGCCGGGCAACATCCGCGAGTTGAAGAGTGCCTTCGAGTACGCGTTCGTCAATTGCCATGAAACCCTGATCCGCGCTCATCACCTGCCCCCGAATGTGCTCTACGGCGAGCGGGCCCCGAAAGCGGCCAAGAGCGCCACGGTCGACCGGGACGCATTGAAAAGAAGCCGGCTGGTGGAGGCGTTGGAGAAAACCAACGGTCATTTGACCCAAGCGGCGCGGATGCTGGGGATCTCCCGGGTCACCGTCTGGAACCAGATGAGGCGCTACGGGGTTCAGATCGAGCGCAAGCCGAACGTCGGTCAATCGGCCCCATTGACAGCGGATGAGATTCCCTGATTTTTCCGAATCAGTGCCCATCCAGAAATGGTGGATTTCGGTTCAGGCCAAGGCCGCAGCGATTTCGCAACCGCAGGCGTAGTGAGCTACGCCGAGGATTGCGAAGAGCGAGAACGCCGGCATGGACCGAAAGACGCCGTATATGGGTGGACACGAGTTAGGAGGTGCCGGTCCGCTGTCCCGCACATTTCGTGAAAATTTTCCAGAATCGGCATTTGGAATTTATCACCGTCGGCCAGTGGAGCCATCGACAATGGCCCAGACGGTCATAGAACGCGCGGGCCTCTTTACGGTGGGATAGGGAGTCTAAAGCGAAACCTTTTCAGTCGCCCACTTTTAAGGCCATCAGCGTGATGTCGTCCGCAGGCTCGTCGGACCCCCGGAACTCCTCTACGGCGTCCAGCACGGCGAGCACGATGACCTGCGCGGTTGCTTCGGCATGTTTGCGAATCAACCCCATAAGGCGCTCTTTGCCGAACATTTCGCCCGCGTGGTTACGGGTTTCCCAGATCCCGTCGGTGCCGATGACGATGATCTGACCCGGCTCAATCGCCATCACGGACTCCGCAAACCGGGTTTGCTCCGAAACCCCCAAAGGCGCGCCTTCGCCCGCCAGTTGGTCGAACACATCCCGGCGGATGTCGTAAAGAAGCCCAGGGTCATGTCCTGCTCGAACCCATTCCAGTCGCCGAGCGCCGCGGTCGATCCGTGATAGAAAAAGAGTCATGAACTGCCCGGAATATTCGACGTCTTCGACAAGTTTCAAATTGACATCGGCGATAATCTCGGCCAGCGTGCCGGGCTGCGAGGCCCGCAGCCGCAGAAACGCGCGGACCGTCGCCATCGTGATGGCCGAGGAGATCCCGTGGCCGGAGACGTCTCCCACCGCGACGCACAGCCGCTGCTGCCCGCCTTCGCGAACACAGAGGTAGTCATAGTAGTCGCCGCCGATTTTCTCGCTGAAAAGCGACATGGCGAACATATCAAGGCCCGGGATACGGGGTGGCGCTTTGGGCAGAAGGCTCTGCTGAATCTCGACCGCGGCCTGCAGAGCCTCGCGCACCCGAAAATGCTCCTTGAGCTGGGGGCCGACGCGGTTGAAAACCGTGCCCATCGATCCGAACTCGTCTTTGGAGGCGATGTCCACGCGGACGTCGAATTCTCCGGCCGCCAGGCGCTCGGCGGCCTTGGACAGAGCCATCAACGGCCGGGTCACCGTTTGCGAGAAAACAAAGACCAAGACCGCGTTCATCACCGCCAACCCGATCAGAAATGCAGCGGTCAGCATCTCGACGCTTTCCACGCGCTTCCGGATCGCGGATTGGAGCGCCTGGGTGGGCTGAAGCAGATCGTCGGCCGGAATGATCAGCATCACGGCGCTTCCCTGGCAGGGCAGCGGGGCATAGGCCCAGAAAGCATCTTGCCCTTTGAATGGCGCGCGGACGATCCGTGACGTGCGGCGGGCTTCATCGTCAATCACATTCGGCGCGAGCCCGGTCTCCGGCATCGGCAACCATTGCGGTTCGGATGTCGGGGGGGCATTGGATTCCAGCAAGACCCTCAGCCCGATTGCCCCGTCAGCCGGGTTTTGGTCGATCATGCAAAGAAATGCCCGCGTTCGGCCCGGCAGATTCGAAAACGCCAGGATGGTTTCCAACAGTCGGTCCAGAGCCACCGTAATGCTCGCTACTCCTATCGGCTGCTCGTCATCGCCCTCCCGCAGGACGGAGATGGATACCGCCCAACGGCCGGTGGAGACGTCCCGAAATGGCCGGGACCATGAAAAAACGCTTTCGACAAAGGCGGCGCGGTACCAGCCTGCCTGCGTGACATCGCCGGAGCGAAGGCCCGGGCGCGGGCAGGGGTAGGAGGCGGCGACACCGCTCGTGTAGGCGAGGTCCTGGTGCAGAACCATTTCCCCCAAATCCGCTGCAATCGCCGCAAATGTTTCTTCGGACTGCAAGAGCCAGGCTGTCTGGGGAGCTGTTACGGGCGAGTCCGTTTCGGGCGTTATGACGCACATCCGGGAGGATGGATTGCTTACCGCAACCGGCGGGAGAACCGCGCCAGCTGGCCTCTGCGATAGCGGTCGGTCCGCGATCCGGGGGTTGGGTTCGCGGCGGAGAACGTCGGACAGGAAAGACAAGGCCATGGCGACGCGTTCGCGTTCCAAGTTCAGGGCTTCATGGCTGCCGTTCAACAGAGATTGGATTTCGTTGCGAGCCGTCTCCATGCGTCCGTTTTGGACTTCTTCCGACAGCGCTGCAGCCATGTTGCGGACGGTGTGAATCCCGAAGGTTCTCAGGGTCACCATCGGCAGAATCGAAACCGCAAGCATGAGCAGCAACAGTTTCCAACGGAATTTCATGGCTTCACCCGTTCGACCAGCTTCCGGGAAATAACACCGGCGCAAACCTCATGTGCCTTCGAAGGTGGGTTGCTTGAAATACAAACCTGGCCCTCCTCGGCTCAGTCCGCATCCCTTCGAATGATCAGACCACACCGGGGAACATTTCGAGGTTGGTATGCGGTAGAAACAAGGCCGAAGTGAACTCGTCCATGTAGCGGGGGTTGCTGGAGAAGTCGATGTAGGTCATGGCGCGGCAGATCTGCCGCGCTTCACGGCGGTGTGGCTCGGAGACAAGCGCCAGGTAGGCCCCGGCAATCGAGCTGTTGCCGAGGTAGCGAAACTTGCTCCGGTCGATATCGGGCAGCAGCCCGATACGCACGGCTTTTTCGATGTCGAGATACTGGCCGAACCCACCGGAGATCAGGATGCGGTCCACCGCCGCAAAGTCCAGGCCGGCCTCCTTGAGCAGCGTGGTAAAGCCGGCATAGACCGCACCTTTGCTGTAGATCAAGTTTTTCAGATCGGACTCGGTGAAGACGATGTCCTCCCCCGCCGGCGCCTGGTCGGCCCGCACCAGGACGTAGGCCCATTCGTCCCGGACCTTGCGGATGCGCGCATGGCTGAGGTCCGAGGCAAACCGCCCGCTGCGGCCGATGATGCCGGCGGATAGCAGCTCCGAGATCAGGTCGATCATGCCCGAGCCGCAGATGCCCCGAGGCGGCTCGTTGCCCACCGTGGCCAGTTCCGGTTCGAGTGTTTCCGGGTGGATGCTCACCTTCTCGATGGCGCCCTGTTCGGCGCGCATGCCCCACTGGATGCCGCCGCCTTCAAAAGCGGGGCCCGCACTGCAGGCGGCCGTCATCAGCCACTCGCGGTTGCCGAGCACGATCTCGCCATTGGTGCCGACATCGATGAAAAGCGTAAGCGGCGCCTCGCGCTGGAACCCGGCGTAGAGCATGCCGGCGACGATGTCACCGCCCACGAAGCTGGCCGGGCCGGGCATCACGAACACGGCGGCTGCGGGGTGGGTCTTCAGTCCGATATCGCCGGCTTTCAGAATCGGGAAGTCCGCGACCGTCGGGATGTAGGGGGCCCGGCGGATGTAGCGGGGCTCGATCTGCAGCAGCAGGTGGGTCATGATCGTGTTGCCGGCCACAACTATGTTTTTGACTTGCCGGGCCTGAGCACCGGCGCTGTCGAGCGCCTCGCCGATCAGGCTGTTGATGCTCGCGAGCGCCATGGCGCTGAGCTTCCGGACGCCGTCCTTCTCGGCGCAGACAATGCGGTTGATCACGTCGTCGCCGCAGGCGGCCTGGCGGTTGTGTTCGGAGGTGGCCGCCCGCACGCTGCCGTCAGCCATGTCCACGAGATAGACCACGATGGTCGTGGTGCCCACGTCGATGGCAAGCCCCAGGGAGGGCTCGCCCCCGTTGCCGGGACGGACCTCCAGCAGTTCATTGAAGCAGCGGCGGCTGACGACCGAGGCGGTCACCTTCCAGTGGTTCTCGCGCATGGCGTCGGCGAGCTGCCGCATCACCGCCAGCCCCACGTTGAGCTTCTCGATGTCGCAGCCCTGCTGCTTGAGTCCGCGGTTCAGCCGGTCCAGGTCGCTGACGGCGTCCTCGGTCGTCGGCGGCACGAGCTCAAGAGGGATTTCCCGCAGCATGGGCTCGATCTGAGTGACCAGCCCCTTCAGGCGCTCCGTAGCGTCGCAGCCCATCCCCGCCACTTTCAGCTTGCGTTCGATAGCCTCCGGGGGGATCCCGACCACGGCATCGCTGAGCAGCCGACTCTGGCAGGCCAGCACATAGCGTTTTTGCTTTTCCGCATCTCTGAGCAGCGTCGTCGGCTCGCTCTCGATCTTTCCCGATTCCACCACCAGCTTGCACTTGCCGCACAGGCCCTTGCCGTTGCAGGAGGCGTTCAGGTGCACATCTGCGGCCGCGGCGGCTTCCAACAGCGTGCTTCCGGCCGGCATATCCAGCACCTGGCCGCCCGGCTGGAAGGTCACCTTGAAGCGTTCCTGGGCCGCAGTGGCCGCCTGCTCTTTCTGCAACCGCCTCTGGCGTTTTTCAATGAACCAGATGGGGCAGGCGGAGCGGTGCTTGCAGTACAGCTCCGGGTCCCGGCAGCTGAGACACTCGTCGCACAGCCAGGTGCCATGCTTCAGGCACTGGAAGCGCGTTTCTTTCTCCGGATGGCAGGTGCATTTACCCATGCCTCGGCTTCCTTCCTAATCTCCGTTCCAGAGGTATCGTGCAAAATGCCCGAATTTTAACTTCGATCACTTGCAAAGTGCTTTGTTAGTCCCTTCCGGACGCCCTTAACAGGCTGTTGAAAAACGGCGCCTCGCGCCGTGATCCGGCGTTGTGCGGCTTTTGTAAATGCTCACATCTGACCGAATATGCTGCGCTTTCCAAGACGCCGCATGCCTTGGCGACGGCTCGATGCTCGTCTTTCAACACCCTGTAAAGGCCACTGACTGTTTTTTCCAGCCGACCGCTGGAGGCGGATCAATTCGCTCAGGAAAAGCGCGAAGATGTACCCGCCGAGCAGAGCCCGCCGGGGCCCCCGCTGAGCGTGCTGGCGCAGCTGACCAACTTGCGGATTTCTTCCTTCCCGCAGGCAGGGCAGTGAAGGTGGGTTTCAGCGTCGCCGGCGAACATCAGCTTTTCGAAGCAGTGGCCGCATGTTTCGCATTGGTATTCGTAAATCGGCATTGCATCCTCCTTAAAACATCATGTCCGCACAGAGACCAAAAACCATGCCAGGAAAAAACTCCGGCCCGGGAGTGCGACTCAACCCGGGCCGGAGCCCCAAGGGATTTGGGAAGAGAGGAATGGAGGTAGATAATGCCAAGTTCCTCTGGCCGAAGTATAAGCAATATTGGTGCCAGGGCTATTCTGGGAGGTCCGCCCGGCACGGCCAACGATCATGACCCCGTCCTGGATCAAACCTTCTCTTCGACCGTCTTCCAGTATTTGTTCAGGTTATGCCGGTTGATGCGTTGATACCTGTCAATAGATTGAACATATTTGTTGTTCATTTTCTTAACATTTGAACAGGCACGAAGCTATCCGATAGTTTGCCGGGGATGCTGGTCCGGCAGTCGATCTAAAAAAAATTATGAACCGCCTGGACGATCAGGGCGTTCATGGCCCGCAGATAGCCAGAACGCCTCTGCTCGGCCCCTTTCTTTCCAGTTGGCATACGCCTTGCTCATAGCCTTGACCCATATGAGCAGAGACGAACCCATCGATGGTTTCGATTACCCCGACATCCAGCCAGAGAAATGCTTTTCCACATAATTCCAGCGGACACGGACATCAACGAATACTGCTCGCTCTGCGGCGAGTGCATCATCGAGTTTACCGGCGGGCTTTGCCCCATGACGCTTTGCGCCAAGAGTCTGCTGAACGGTCCCTGCGGCGGCGCTGAAAACGGTAAATGTGAAGTCGACCCGGAACGGGACTGCGGCTGGATCCTGATCTACGAGCGGCTCAGGAAACTGGACCGTCTGGATCTTCTGGAGGGCTACCAGAAGCCGAAGAACCATGCCAAATGGAGCAGGCCGCGGTCGCTGAAGGTCAGCCCCCACGAGGCCACTTTCTGCTCGCAAGCCGGCAAGTTGACCGTCAGCAACCAGGATTGATCCCGCACGTGCCGCCGGCACCTGTTAGAACAAGGAGAAAAAGCGATGAAACTGAAAGACATTTTCGATCGAGGCGAGTTCGTGATATCGAGCGAGGTGGGGCCGGTCAAGGGCGCCATCCCGCGGGACAAAAACCTCGTGCCTCTCTGCCAGAAAGAGGCGCGGCTGTTGAACGGCAGCGTTCATGCGATCAACGTCACCGACAACCAGAGCGCGGTGATGAAACTCGGCTCGCTGGCGGCGAGCGTCCGGCTGAAGGAGAACGGCTATGAGCCGATCTACCAGATCACCTGCCGGGACCGCAACCGCTGCTCAAGATTCGAAAAAAAGTGGAAGCCGGGGCGCAATTTTTCCAGACCCAGGCGGTCTATGACGACCGGACCGTGGACGAGTTCATCGCCACGGCCGCACCATTCGGCCGCCCCATCCAGCTGGGCGTGGTGGTGCTCAAGTCGCCCCAGATGGGGGCCTACATGAACCGCAACGTCTCCGGGATCCTTGTGCCCCCGGCGTGGATCGAGGAGATCGGCGCGGTCGACAAGGCGGACCGCAAGAAGAAGGCCGCCGAGATGACCGGCCGGTTCATCAAGAAGCACAAGTCCAAGTTTCAGGGGGTCCACCTCATGCCGCTCGGTTGGTCCGACATTGTCCCGGAGATTCTTGCGCATGCCGAGATCGCGCCCCCCCGCCTTGCCGCGTGATCGATACGGCCGCCCGGCATCCGTGGCGCCTGCGGCCGCAAGACAGCCTTCGCCCCTGTTAGCTTTGCAGACGGGCTGCTACTTGCGTTTCAAGAGCTTTTTAGCAAGGTGTTGAAAAACGGCGTCTAAGGCCGAAAGGGCGCGCCGCTTTTTTGGTACTTCTTTTTCCAGGGTTCCCGTTGCTTGCTGCGCACGTCGGCAAGAGCCCGGTAAAGGGCTCCCACAGCCAGTTCGGCACAGTGATGATGGGAATCGGGAAGGGTTTCCAGAAAATTCATGATCCGCTCCGGAGTCAGCTCCCAGGCCTCTTCGATCGGCTTTTCCTCGATCAGTTCTGCCACGGCGTTCGCGCAGGCAACGGTGTTCATGCAGCCCTGAACCTGAAAGGCCACCTGCGCGATGATCGTTCCCCGCAGCTTCAGGAACATCGCAACCGTGTCGCCGCAGGCGCCGGTGTGGCGCCCTTCACCGTCCGGGTCGTCCAGGGGTTCCATGCGGTCCGATTTGAGCGCCATTTCCAGGTACTTTAGCGAGTGATCTTGCCAGAAGTCGAATGTCTCGTTGGTCATGTCGGTGCTGCCCTGTGATCCCATTATTTTTCTTTCCAGACCGGATTTCTTTTTTCGAAAAACGCCTGAACGCCCTCTTTGGCATCATCGGTCGTGCACAGCCGGGCGAAAGCCTCGTTCATGTAGGCGAACTGTTTCCCATAGTCCATGTCTTCAGCAGTGTAGAAGGCGCTTTTGGCGATCTGCACCGCTATGGGGCTTTTTTTCGCCAGCTCCGCCGCCCACTGGCGGGCCTGCGTTTCCAACTCATCCTTGGGCACGATCTTGTTGATCAGACCCAGGGCGAGGGCCTCGGGAGCGGAGATCAGGTTGCCGTAAAGCAACAGTTCGAGCGCCTTTTTGCGGCCGACGCATCTGGCCACCGGAATGACCGGCCCGACGCAATTGAGGCCCACGTTGATGGCCGTGAGTCCCATGCGGGCGTTATCGGCGGAAATGACCAGATCCGCCGAGGCGACGAGCCCCATGCCGTTTGCGGCAGCGACCCCATGCAGTTGAGCGATGAGCGGCTTTTTCATCCTCGAGATCGCAACCAGGGGGCGCTCCATGCGTTCGATCCATTCCCGATAGTCCATGGCCGATTTGCCGGGCAGTTCATTGACGTCTATCCCTGCGCAGAAGGATCTGCCGGCGCCTTTCAAGAGCACCACGCGAACTTTCGGGTCGGCATCCAGGGCGATGAGTGCTTCATAAAGCTCCTCGGCCATCTGGCTGTCGAGCGTGTTCAACTGCTCCGGGCGGTTCAACGTGAGTTCGGCAACAAAGTTTTGGCCTACGGTAACAGCCACCTTTTCATATGTCATTTCCAGACCTCCCTGTTATGAGCGAATGTGGTGTAATCGGTTGAACAAAGCCGGCCCGGTCTGCCAGAGTTTCTGGAGGACGCCGCCGGGAGTTTCATATGGGATTCTGAGGTATTTTGCAATCGATCGATTCTTGGACGGCGTGCCTGGTTCGAATCGTGATCGGCAGGATGCGAGATGAACTGCAATGCAAGGTTTACTCGGGGGACGATGGATTTGCAGTGAGTCTTCACCCGAATAGGTGAGGAGCCTCACGCCGCCCGTCCCAGGGGGGAGGCGGTGCCCCCTGGGAATAAGCCGGTGTGAATCCCACTGCCAACCTTAGTTTTTCTGGCGCAATTTCCCGAGAGCCATGTGGGCCGCGTTGATCAATGGATGGACGGTGGGAGCCGAGGTCAACATGGGGTGCGTGGCAATCTGCATCATGTCCAGCTCTCTGACGCTGACTCCTTTTTGAATCGCCAGCGCCACCGTGTTGATCAACTCTCCGACCGATGCTCCGCCGGACATCTGACCGCCAAGTATGAGACCGGCTCTGTCCGCGAACAAAAGCTTGACTTTGAGCGCCTGCGCCCCCGGCAGACTCCCCGGATGGCGGTCGGGCGCCTCGGCGGTGGCGGCTACATGACGGAAAGCCTCTTTCTCGCAGGTGCGTGAGGTCATACCGGTACTGGCAAAGTAAACCTCCCCGATTTTGGTGGAAAAGGCTGCAATCGTGCCATGAATCTGATGCAGAACGCGGATGCCGTATATGTTCGTGCCTGCGTTGCGAGCCTCGGCGGTTGCAGTGGACGCCAGCCATACCGGAATTGCTTTGCGGGTGAAAAAATCACGCTTCACGGCACAGTCTCCAACCGCAAAAACTCCTTCCACGCTGGTCCGCATGTATTCATCCACCCATATCGAACCGCCATCGACAATACGCAGGCCCGCATCCCGGGCGAGTTGGGTGGAAGGTTTCGCCCCGACGCTGACCAGCACGACATCGGCGTCGATCTTCTCACCGCTTTTCAGCCGAACAGACTTCACCTGGTCGCCCCCCTCCACGGAGGCTACCTCACAGCCCGTGTGAACATGGACCCCGGCTTTTGTGATCTCGCCGGCGATCTGGTCGCAAAATTCGTCATCAAACGCCGTAAACAGCAGCTTGGGCATGATTTCGATCAAGTGGGTTTCCTTGCCGGGCATTTTGGCCAGTTCATCAGCAAACTCCGCCCCGATGAACCCCCCGCCGATGATGGCCACTTTACGGGCATTTTCAATTTTTGCCCGCAGGGCCTTCATGGCCGACATGCTCTTTTGGATCGTATACACCCCCGGCGTTTCGATTCCCTGGATGGGAGGCAGCACCATCTCCGTGCCGGTTGCCAGCACCAGCCTTTCATAGGTGTGGATAGCGCCTGACTGCATTACGACCTGGCGCGCTTGGGTCTTGATGGCTGTCACTTTTCCAACAACGATCTCAATTCCCGCCTTTTCGAGGGGCAGGTTGCCCATGACATTCTGCTGCGGGTCCGACAGGGTATGCATCATGTAGGGAATGGCACAAGGGATGACCCCGTCGCCGATTTCCTTGATCACGCAGACGGACTTCTCCGGATACACGCTTTTGGCCGTTAAGGCCGTGATCATCCCGGCCGGCCCCCCACCGACGATTACAATGTGATACTGCATGAGAACCCTCCTTTTGTTGAGTGGCTATCGGTTTATGCCTGGGCCGTCGCAGGAGGTAACATCGATCAGGTTCAATTGCCCGCAACGTCTATGACATGAGGTGCTGCGGCCTTTGAGGGCTCGCAATCCTCATGGGGGTAATAATCAGCAATAGCCATGCCAGGCCGGCGCTATCTTTTATGCTGTTGAAAGAGGGCTGAGCGCCGGTCCTCGCCTGCGAGTATCATGGACGGACAATTGCGTCGGGCAGTTTGAATTCCTAAACCTTTCGGCAGGATGATCGGAGATGATGGTTCAGCGACAGGTTCGGTCGAAGGGCCAGGCAAAGACAGAACTGGTCCGACTAAAAATTTCCATGAGGACCATTAAGACCGCCTCCGTCCAATTTAATGCATTTTGCAACGGTCCTTGCTTGCTTTCAGGGGCACAAACCAAAGGTTTTCCGCCTGTTCAATTCAAAATCTATTCAGTGCCCATCCAGAAATGGTGGATTTCGGTTCAGGCCAAGGCCGCAGCGATTTCGCAACCGCAGGCAAAGTGAGACTACGCCGAGGATTGCGAAGAGCAAGGACGCCGGCCTGGGCCGAAAGACGCCGTTTCTGGATCGACACTATTTAAATATCGCCCCCGACTGATCTCCCCTGTTTTCCGACCAGTCGCTGGAATGGTCCTTGCTTCACCCATAGAAAATGATATCCGTATTTCCTAAGCCAAGAAAGGAGGACGTTATGGGAGAGGACATCAAGGTCGGCTGTGCCAGGCCCACCGGCGGCTTGGTCGGGGAAACCCGTGACGCTGAAACCCCTTCACCCAAGGAATCACACTCAAAGGAGACTGTCGCCATGATCAAAGTCGGTAAAAAAGCACCGGATTTTTCAGCACCTGCCTACCACCAGGGCAAGTTCGTGTCCGTGAAGCTGTCGGAATACCTCGGAAAGTGGGTTCTGCTCTGTTTTTACCCGGGCGACTTCACATTCGTCTGAGCCACTGAAATTTCGGCAGTTGCCGAAAAATACGAAGACCACAAGAAACTTGGCGTGGAGGTTCTTTCCATGAGCATCGACAGCGTGTTCGTTCACAAAATGTGGGACGATCACGAGCTTGCGAAGATGGTAAAAGGGGGTATCCCTTTCCCCATGCTCTCCGACACGGGCGGCAAGGTGGGTTCCGCGTTCGGTGTCTATGACGACGAGGCGGGGGTGGAGATGCGCGGGCGTTTCATCATCGACCCCGAGGGTGTCATCCAGGGCTACGAGGTGCTGACCCCGCCGGTCGGCCGCAACGTCGAGGAAAGCATCCGCCAAGTGCAGGCCTTTCAGGTCGTGCGCGACAGCAAGGGCACCCAGGCCACGCCTTCCGGTTGGAAACCCGGCAAAATCACGCTCAAGCCCGGCCCTGACCTGGTCGGCAAAGTGTGGGAGGTGTGGAAGACCGGTATGGCGTTTGATTGAACCGGATACGGGGTATCGATCGGAGGAAACGGCACTGGAACGCCAGGAGGCTAAAAAAGGCGGAAAAGGTTTTGCTTAAAGCTTCCCAGCTTCCCAGCCTTCTAACTTCGGACATAAAACGCATTTACAAAAGCCGCACAGCGCCGGAACACGGCCTTAGGAGCCGTTTTTCGACACCCTGCTATATTTGGGTTGCCTCAGGCTACACACCCCGGGAACTTCCCGCGGCGGATTCAGGCAATTCTGGTCCAGTAAAAATATTGCACTCATATAATACGTGTTTTCGCGCCATATTGCCCCCATAATCATCCAATATTGTCTTTTCACCATGCTGTAGCATCTTCTCTTATAACCACGCGGTTGGTCTGCGTTTTCATTAAGCAAAAAAAGAGCGGAGAAAGAACATGAAACGGTTTATGGTCTTGGTGGGCATTTTCTGGATTGCGTTGATGGCGTCAACGGCTATGGCCCAGGACATCAAGGGTGCGCTCACCGGAGCATTGAAATCAGCGGCCGGGGGCTCATTAGAGGGCGGAGGGGATGTGGCGGCAGGCCTGAAGGAGGCGCTGGCAACTGGGACGGGAAATGCCGTTCAGAGCCTGTCGAAAGCGGATGGGTATTTCGGCGATGCCGCTGTGAAGATCCTGATGCCAGGCAAGATACAGCAGGCGGCTGAATTGTTAAAAAAAGCCGGCTACCAGAAAGAAGTGGATGATTTCACCCTGAGCATGAACCGGGCGGCCGAGCAGGCGGCGCCCAAGGCCAAGCCTATTTTCGAGGACGCTATCAAGAGCATGAACTTCCAAGATGCCCAGAAGATTTTGAATGGCGGCAACACCGCCGCAACCGACTACTTCAAGAGCAAAACGTCTGCCCAGCTCACGCAGGCATTCAAACCCGTCATCGCCGACAGCATGAATCAGGTGGGCGTAACCCATTCCTACAAGGTGTTGACCGACCGCTACACCTCGATGATCCCGTTTGGGAAAATGGATTCCCTCGATTTGGACGCCTACGTGACCCAGAAATCCTTGGACGGATTGTTCCTGAAGGTCGGGCAGGAAGAGACAAAGATCCGAACGAATCCGGCCGCCCAAACGACCGATCTTCTGAAGAAGGTGTTCGCCAAATAGCAGCCGATCATCGACAAAGCGTCCGAACCTGAAGACCCACTAATCTAACGTGAAAGGGGGAGACTGCCATGGCAAAAGCAAAGGGCATTCATGCGCATAAGGTCTTTAAGCTTGGAAAAGCGAGAGCGAAAAAGGACAAACGCAATCTCAAATTCGCAACCCTCCTGCGGGCGGCACCCACGGTACCGGATTCATATGACTTTGACACCACTCATACCGGCATACCGACTCCTATGTTTGGCAACGACACCTATGGTGATTGCGTCATGGCCGGCCGGGCGCATCAGACGTTGCGGTTTGAGGACATCGAGCAGGGGTCGGTGCTGATGATTACCGACAAGGACGTGCTGAACGAGTATTTCAAGGAAACGGGCGGGGCTGACACCGGGTTGGTCGTACTCGACTCTCTGAAGCTCTGGCGAAAGAGGGGCTGGAAGGTCGGAAAGTCAGTTTACAAAATCAAGGCGTTTGCTGAAGTCAATTCAGCCAACCCCCAAGAGGTTCGTCAAGTGGTATTTTCGGATGTGGGGATCGGCTTGGGCGTCCAGCTTCCTAAATCCGCGCAGATGCAGATCCAAACAGGGCAGCCTTGGACCGTAACGTCGGGTCCGAATTCCAAGCCGGGTTCTTGGGGGGGGCACTATGTCTATGTTCCCGGGTACACGCCGAGTGGACCTGTTTGCGTGACGTGGGGTCGGAAGCAGCAAATGAGCTGGGATTGGTTTACCAAATACTGTGATGAGGCCTACGCCATTTTCGACGCTAAAGACAGATTTAAAAAGGTGATCATTGACAAGACGAAAATTGCCGCCTTTCTCACCTCCTTGGTGAAATGAGTGTGGGGTAAAAGGGATTTGTGCCAAATAGCGCAACTGAGAATTTCAGCGGTTTAACGCGCAGAGGAGACAAAGGAAGCGTCACTCGGCCGCCGGCAGGTCGGAAGAATCCCATCCTCCGCCCAGGGCCTTGATGAGGAGCACGGCGGCGGTCATCCGGCGGCCGAGAATGTTGACCGCTGTCACATCGTCGTTCAACGCGATGGCTTGAACGACAATGACTGCGAGGGAACTGGCCGTCCCTGCCTTGTACTGATTGGTGGTCACGACCACGGAGCGCGTGGCGGCCTTGACCGCCTGATCCTGGATCCCGGCCTCTTCCTCCAGAATGCGCAGGGCTGCCAGGTTGTCCTCCACTTCCTGAAAGCCGGTGAGTACCGTCTGGCGATAGGTGGCCACGGTTCCGTCATAGGCGGCCCGCGCCTGCTCAGTCTGCGCTTTCCTCAGCCCTCCCTCGAACACGGTCTCGGACAGCGTCGACCCGACGGACCAGAAGCGGCTTGGCCACGTAAGCCAATCGGACAGGTGAAAGCTGTTAAATCCCCCCAATGCGCTGAGAGTAATGGCCGGATAATATGCCGCCTCGGCGACACCGATTTGGGCGTTGGCCGCTGCCACGCGCCGTTCTGCCGCTGCAATATCGGGCCGGCGTTCGAGAAGTTCCGAAGGCAAGTGCACGGGTATCGGCGGCGGGTCGATGATAGGAAGGGGCGAAAAAGGAATCGAGAAGTTAGATGCCGGCCTTCCGATGAGCACCGCCACGGCGTGCTCCAGTTGGGCGCGCTGCACGCCGACGTCTACGGCTTGCGCCTGAGTGCTTTTGAGCTGGGTTTCCGCCTGCAAGACATCCGAGCTCGACGCCACCCCGCTGGCATATCGGTTCTGGGTCACTTTGAGGAATTTTTGATAGTCGGCGACCGTGGCGTCCAGGAGGGACTTCTGGGCATCCAGCGTACGAAGCTGGAAATAATCCTGGGCCAGCTCGGCCTGGACACTCAGGCGCGTGGCCTCCAGGTCTCCGGCGCTCGCCTGGGCGGCAGCCTGGCTGCTCTCAACCGAGCGGCGAACCTTTCCCCAGATATCCAATTCCCAGCTCACATCCCCGGATAACAGATAGTCATTTGTGGGGCTGGTCTTCCCCGAGGAGGACCCGCCCACGGCGTTGGCCGAGGCGAGGGAACGCGAAACGGAGGGCCCGGCGCTGACCGTGGGGAAGAAGGCGGCACGCGCCGCCCGGACCAGCGCGCGGGCCTGGCGGAATTGCGCCGCCGCCGCGGCCAGGTTCTGATTGCTGATATCGACCTGCGCTTCGAGTCCATTCAGCTGAGGGTCACCGAAGATTTCCCACCAGGCGCCCTTGAGCAACGCCTCGCGGGGTTCAGCCACTTTCCAGCCCTTGGTTTCCTTGTACGCGGCGGGCGCCACGGCCGAAGGTCTGACATAATCGGGACCGACCGTGCAGGCGTTGACAAGCAACAGCCCGGCCAAGGCCGCCAACATGGTCGGACGCATCAGGTCGCCGAATCGACAGATTGACCCTACTCGGAAAAACATGGATCCTCTCCTGCCTACTCGTTGGGGGGCAGTTATGCGTGCTCTGTGATACCGGGTTCAGGACCGCAGTGCCCCGTTTTCTACGCGTCATTATCTCATGCCGGTCGCCCGCGGTTCCCCAGTCGCACCTGCTTAAGCCAAAGCCTGAAGCGATCCATGTAGAGGTAGACCACGGGCGTCGTGTAGAGTGTCAGCATCTGGCTGAAGATCAGGCCGCCGACGATGGAGATGCCGAGCGGCCGGCGCAGCTCCGATCCCACGCCCGTTCCCAGAGCGAGCGGAAGCGCACCCAGCAAGGCGGCCATGGTTGTCATCATGATGGGCCGGAAGCGCAACAGGCAGGCCTGATAGATCGCTTCCTCCGGGCGTTTACCCTCCCGGCGCTCGGCTTCCAGCGCGAAGTCCACCATGAGGATGCCGTTCTTCTTCACGATTCCGATCAAAAGAATGATGCCGATCACCGCAATGAGGCTAAGCTCCGTCCGGGTGAGCAGCAGCGCGATGAGGGCCCCGACCCCGGCCGAAGGCAGAGTGGATAGGATCGTGACCGGATGGATGTAGCTCTCGTAGAGCACCCCGAGAACGATATATACCGAAACCAGGGCCGCCAGGATCAGCAGGGGTTCGTTGGCCAGCGAGGCCTTGAAGGCCTGGGCCGTGCCCTGAAAGCTGCCCTGAATGCTCGCCGGCAGCCCCAGGGTCCTCGTTGCCGCCTCGATGACCGCCACCGCTTCCCCGAGCGCCACACCCCGGGCTAGGTTGAATGAGAGGGTCACCGCCGGGAACTGCCCCTGGTGGTTCGCCGAAAGCGAGGTGGCCCTCAGCTCATAGTGGGTGAAGGCGCTCAGCGGCACCTCCGCACCGGTGGCAGAATGGACGTAGATGTCGCGCAGCGTTTCGGGGCGCTGCCAGAAACGAGGGGCAACCTCCATCACCACGTGGTACTGGTTCAGCGGCGTGTAAGTGATCGCAACCTGCCGCTGCCCGAAGGCGTCATAGAGGGTGTCGTCGATCAGCTGCGGGGTGATGCCCAGGCGCGATGCGGTGTTGCGGTCGATCACAAGCGAGGCTTGCAGGCCCTGATCCTGCTGGTCGCTGCTCACGTCGACCAACTGGGGCAGGCGCCTCATCTGCTCCAGCAGCCGCGGGGCCCACTGGTTAAGCTCTTTCAAGCTCTCGCCCTGTAGCGTGTACTGGTAGAGGGCACTGCTGGCCCGGCCGCCCACCCGAAGCTCCTGCACCGGCTGCAGGTAGGTGGGCGCCCCGGCGATTCCGGCGAGCTTGCCCCGCAAGCGCCCGATAATCTCCTCGGCGCTGTCCTTGCGCTCTTCGAAGGGTTTCAATGTGATGAACATTCGGGCCGTATTGGTCGTCGAGCCGCCCCCACCTCCTCCGCCGGTAAACCCGGTCACGGAGACGACTTCCGGATCTTTGCTGATGAGGCCCACCACTTGGATCAGCTTCTCCCGCATGGCCTGAAACGAAATGTCCTGAGCGGCTTGAATGATGCCGCTGAGCCGCCCGGTGTCCTGCTCCGGGAAGAAGCCCTTGGGGATGACCGCGAACAGATAGATATTGATCCCCAGCGTAAGCACAGTCAGGGTGAGCATGAAGCGCGGATGTCGCAGCGCCCAGCCCAGGCTCGCATCATAGCCGCGACGCATGCCGTTGAACACCTTTTCGCTCGCCCGGTACAGGCGGCCATTGCCGCGACCGCTCTCCGGCTTGAGGAGCACGGCGGCCATCATGGGGGTTGTCGTCAACGACACCACGAGCGAGATGATGATGGCGGCAGAGAGGGTCACGGCAAACTCGCGGAACAGACGGCCCACCATTCCGCCCATCAGCAGGATAGGGGTGAATACCGCCACCAGGGAAGCGCTCATGGAAATAACGGTGAAGGCGATTTCCCGTGCTCCCGCGAGCGCCGCCGCCAGCGGGGACTGCCCCTGTTCGAGATAGCGGGAGATGTTCTCGATGACCACGATGGCGTCGTCCACGACAAATCCCGTAGCGACGGTGAGCGCCATCAGGGAGAGGTTGTCCAGACTGTAGCCGCACAGGTACATGACCCCGAAGGTGCTGACCAGCGAAACCGGGACAGCAATTGCCGGGATGGCCGTGGAGCGCACGTTTCGAAGAAATGCGAACACCACCAGGATCACCAGGCTGCCTGAAATGGCGAGCGCGCGCTCGACGTCCCTGAGAGAGCCCCGAATGGGCGGGGTGCGGTCGACAACGACCGAGAGCCGGATGGCCTGCGGAATGGAGGCTTGCAGCTGGGGGAGCATGCTGCGGATCGTATCGACGGTCTGGATGATGTTGGCCCCCGGCTGGCGGAAGATGACGACCATCACCGCCTGCTTTGCATTGACCAGCCCCTCCGTGCGCACGTCCTCCACCGAATCGTGGACCTCTCCCAGGTCCACTAGCCGCACGGCCGCGCCGGAGCGATAGGCGACGATGAGCGGCTGATATTGCCCGGCCTCATACAGCTGATCATTGGTCGTTACCTCATAGGTCCGGGCCGGATCGGCGATCTGTCCCTTGGGCCGGTTGACGTTGGTCTCGGCCAGCAGTTTTCTCACATCTTCGAGCCCGATCCCATACTTGTTCAAAGCCTCCGGGTTCAACTCCACGCGCACGGCCGGCAGCGAGCCGCCTCCCACGAACACCTGGCCCACTCCCTCCACCTGGGAAAGTTTTTGGGCGAGGATGGTCGAGGCGGCATCGAACATCTGCGGCTTGCCCAGGACATCGGAGGTGAGGGCGATGATGAGAATCGGCGCATCGGCCGGATTGACCTTGCGGTAGGTGGGATTGCTCGGCAGCGCCGCCGGCAGGTAGCTGCGCGCGGCGTTGATCGCGGCTTGAACATCCCGCGCGGCGCCGTTGATGTTGCGGTTCAGGTCAAACTGCAGCACGATGCTCGTAGAGCCCCGGTAGCTGGTCGAGGTCATCTCCGTCACCCCGGCAATGTGCCCCAACTGCCGCTCGAGGGGGGCGGCGACAGAGGTCGCAACCGTCTCTGGATCCGCTCCCGGCAGGCTTGCGGACACAAAGATCGTAGGAAAATCCACTTGGGGCAGGGGCGATACCGGCAGAAAGCGAAACGCGATCACCCCGGCTATGGCCAGTCCGAGGGTCAGCAGCGTGGTGCCGACCGGCCGCTTGATGAAGGGTGCGGAGATGTTCATCTCAGGGTTCTTGCAGTTCGGCGCGCGCCTGCTGCCGCCGCCTTCCCAGCCGTTGCGCCAGCCGGTCGAACCAGAGGTAAATGACCGGGGTGGTGTACAGCGTGAGCATCTGACTGAAGATCAGGCCCCCGACGATGGAGATGCCGAGCGGCCGGCGTAGTTCGGATCCCAATCCGGTTCCCAAAGCCAGAGGCAGCGCCCCCAGCAGGGCCGCCATGGTTGTCATCATGATGGGCCGGAAGCGCAAGAGGCAGGCCTGATATATCGCCTCGACGGGGCTTTTGCCATTGCGCCGCTCGGCCTCCAGCGCGAAATCCACCATCATGATGGCGTTCTTCTTGACGATGCCTATCAGCAGAATGATTCCGATCAGGGCGACGACGCTGAACTCGGTGTGAAAGAGCAGCAGAGCCAGGAAGGCCCCGACCCCGGCCGAGGGCAGGGTCGAGAGGATCGTGATGGGGTGGATGTAGCTTTCGTACAGGACCCCGAGCACGATGTACACGGTGACCAGCGCCGCCAAAATCAAAACCGGCTCATGCACCAGCGCCGCTTGAAATGCCTGGGCCGTGCCCTGGAACTTCACGCGGATGCTCTCCGGCAGCTGCAGCTTTTGGGTGGCGGCTTCGATCGCCTGCACCGCGTCTCCCAGAGATACCCCGGGTCCCAGATTGAAAGACAGGGTCGTCGCCGGGAATTGGCCCTGGTGGCTGATCATCAGTGGTCCGGTTGTCGTAGCGGAGCGCGTGATGGCGCTCAGCGGCACCTGCCCGCCTGTTGCGCTGCGGATATATATCTGCCGAAGCTTGTCGGGATGTTGCTGAAAGTCGGGTTTGACCTCCAGGACTACGCGATACTGGTTCAACTGGGTGAAGATGGTCGACACCTGCCGCTGGCCGTAGGCGTCGTAAAGCGTGTCGTCGATAAGCTGCGGGGTAATGCCCAGCCGGGAGGCGGTGCCGCGGTCGATGGTGAGCGTGACCTGCAGGCCCTGGGTCTGTTGATCGCTGCTCACGTCCCGCAGCTCCGGCAGGCTGCCCAGGGCATCCACGAGTCTGGGGGCCCATTGATCCAATTCCTCGGCCTTTGGGTCCTCAAGACTGTACTGGTACTGGGTCCGGCTCACCCGATCCTCGACCGTGAGATCCTGCACGGGTTGCATGAACAGGGTGATGCCCGGCAGCTTGGCCAACTCGGGCTGCAGGCGGCGGATGATCTCGCTGGCGGTCAGCTTGCGCTCGTTCAGGGGTTTCAAATTGATCAGCACTCGCCCGCTGTTGAGGGTCGTGTTGGTGCCGTCCACCCCGATGAACGTGGACAGGCTCTTGACGCCCGGGTCCTGCAGGATCACTTCGGCAAGCGCCTGCTGGCGCTCCGCCATCGCCGCAAACGAGATCGATTGCGGCGCTTCGGATAGGCCCAGAATAATTCCCGTATCCTGGACCGGAAAAAAGCCCTTGGGGACAACGAGGTAGAGGATCACCGTCGTGGCCAGGGTCGCCGCCGCCACCAGGAGGGTCGCCGTCTGCCGCGCAAGCACCCAACGCAGCGTCGTCGCATAGAGCTCGATCACCCGCTCCCAGAGCCGCTGCGATACCCGGTAGAGCCGCCCCTGTTTTTCCTCAGGTGTGTGTTGCAGCAGCCGGGCGCACATCATGGGGGTCAGGGTGAGCGAGACGACCGCGGAGAAGAGGATGGTCACGCCCAGGGTGATGGCGAATTCGCGGAACAGCCGGCCCGCCACGTCGCCCATGAAGAGCAATGGAATGAGCACGGCGATGAGCGATACGGTCAAGGAGACGATGGTGAAGGCGATCTGCGAGGAGCCTTTGAGAGCGGCCTCGAGAGGGTCGTCGCCCTGCTCGATAAAGCGGGCGACGTTTTCGATCATGACAATGGCGTCGTCGACCACAAAGCCGGTGGCAATGGTGAGGGCCATGAGCGAAAGATTGTTCAGGCTGAACCCCAGCAGGTACATGACGCCGAAGGTGCCCACCAGGGAAAGCGGCACGGCGATGCTGGGGATGATGGTGGCGGCCAGGTTGCGCAGAAAAAGAAAAATCACCAGCACCACCAGAGCGACGGCCAGCAACAGTTCGAACTGCACATCTTCGACCGAGCCGCGGATGGTGGTGGTGCGGTCCGTCAATACGGTGACGTTGACGGCCGAGGGAAGCGCGGCCCGCAACTGAGGCATGAGGGTTTTGATGCGGTTCACGACTTCGATGACGTTGGCGCCCGGCTGGCGTTGAATGTTGACGATGACCGCCGGGGTCTTGTCCATCCAGGCCGCTTGTTTCACGTTTTCGGCGTCGTCGATGGCATCGGCCACGTCGGAAAGCTTTACCGGAGCTCCGTCGCGGTAGGCGACGATGAGCGGGCCGTACTCGGCGCTGGTGAGCAACTGGTCGTTGGCCCCGATGATGGAGGACTGCCGCGGCCCGTCGAAGCCTCCCTTGGCCTGGTTGACGTTGGCGGCCACGATCACCGCGCGCAGGTCTTCCAGGGTCAGACCGTAGGCGGCAAGGGCGGTCGGGTTGGCCTGGATCCGAACGGCCGGCCTCTGCCCGCCGCTGATGCTGACAAGCCCCACGCCGGCCAGCTGCGAAATCTTCTGGGCCAGCCGGGTGTCGGCCAGGTCCTCGACCTTCGGCAGGGGCAGTGTATCGGAAGTCAGGGCCAGCGTGAGGATGGGCGCATCGGCCGGGTTGACCTTGCTGTAGACCGGCGGGTTGGGCAGATCCGCGGGCAGAAAAGTGCTGGCTGCGTTGATGGCCGCCTGCACCTCCTGCTCCGCTACATCCAGGCTCAGCTCCAGGCTGAACTGGAGCGTGATCACCGAGCTGCCGCCCGAGCTGTTGGACGTCATCTGCTTGAGTCCCGGCATCTGGCCGAACTGGCGTTCCAGGGGGGCCGTGATGGAAGAGGCCATGACGACCGGGCTGGCGCCCGGAAAGAACGTGAGCACCTGGATGGTGGGATAGTCCACCTGGGGCAAAGCCGAGACCGGCAGCAGGCGATAGGCCACGGCGCCGGCCAAGAATATGGCCACCATGAGCAGCGTGGTGGCAACGGGCCGCAGGATGAAGATGCGGGAAGGATTCATCACTTGCCCTTGCCGGCGCTGACGGCACCCTGGGTCTGCACTTCGACTTTGCTGCCCGTCCGCAGTCTCTCAACCCCTTCGATCACCACGAGCTCGCCCGGGTGGACCCCCTCTTCAATGGACACCATGTCCTTTTCGCCGGGCCCCACCCTTACCGGCCGCACCTCAACCGTCCGGTCCTCCTTCACCACATAGACAAACGCGCCCTTGGCGCTGCGTTGGACGGCCGCGGCCGGCACCATGACCATCCCGTGCCTTGTTTCCAGGAGCAGGCGGGCATTGACGAATTGATTGGGGAAGAGGCCGTGGTCCTCGTTGGGGAATAGCGCCTTCAGCCGCACCGTGCCGGTGCTTGGATCGATCTGGTTGTCGAGGGTCAGAAGGTAACCTGCGGCAAGCTTGTGCTGGTCCGACCGGTCATAAACCTCGACCGGCAGGCGGTCTCCGGCTTTAAGTTTCTGGAGCACCGGAGGGAGGCTGTCCTCGGGAATGGTAAACAGGACGGCGATCGGCTCCAGCTGCGTGATCACTACGAGCCCCGTAGTGTCGGCGGCGTGAAGGATGTTGCCGGGATCCACCAGGCGCAGCCCCACCCTCCCGGCCACGGGTGCGGTGATGCGGCAGTAAGTCAGTTGCAGCTTGGCGCTGTCGACTTGCCCCTGGTCGAACTTCACGGTGCCCTCGAGCTGGTGCACCAGGGATTTCTGGGTGGCGTACTGTTGTTCGGCGATCGAGTCCTGGCCGGAGAGGGTCTCGTAGCGCTGCAGATCCAGCCGGGCGTTTTGCAGAAGGGCCTGGTCGCGTGCCAGCTGCCCTTCCGCCTGCTTCAACTGAGCTTCGAATGGTCGGGTGTCGATCTCCGCCAAAAGGGCACCCTGCTTTACCGTTGCACCTTCCTCGAAATCCACTCGCATCAGTTGCCCGTCTACCCGAGTTTTCACGCTGACGGTGTTGAGCGGGGTGACCGAACCGAGGCCCGTGAGGTAGATGCCGACATCCCCCTGCTTGGCCTCTGCCACCACCACCAGCGCCGCTTTCGATGGTCGGGATGAGCTTTGCCTGGCGATCGGCGGTGAGGCTTCGTTCGCCCTGGCCAGATATGCGTAAGCGCAAGTCCCCGCCAGACCGACCGCAAGCAAACCGACCCACCAATGTTTGAACGGGTAACGGATAAGACGCCGCTCCGCCTTACGGCTTTGCCCGGTATTCTGAATGATCGTCATCGACCGTAACTCACAATTTCGGGGGTGGATTCAGACAACATCTTCCTTAGCTCATCTCCCTGAACGCTTTCCTTCTGCGAAAGGAGATGAGCCAACTTGTCCAGGATTTTGCGGCGCTCCGAGAGAATTTTTTTTTCACCCGTTGGTGCGCCTCGTTGATGAATCGTGCGATTTCCTCGTCTTAAGTGTCCCGCGAATAGAGTCAGCACCGATGGTCAATTGAACTACGTTGCCTTGGGCGATATATTGTTTGAACTGGCTGTAAGGGATGGTCACCACGTTGGCGGAAAAAAGTATTGCTGCATGTATGAAAATGCTAAAAAGCTATCAGAGAATACCAAATGCTGAAGTGAGCTTTCGGCGGCAGCGCATACTTATTTTGCTGAGCTTGGGAACCGAATTGGGCGCGAAGTCTATCCATGAGATTTTCTGGTGGTGTGTTTTCTCCGCTTGGTGGCATATGCCCACTGCTTCATGTTGGACGAACGTGCCGGTTGGCTGCCTTAGCATGGTCTCTTCATCACACCATTGCGCTTGCCTTCGGGCGAGATCCGAGGTTTTGAAAGCACTTCTAGCATGGTTTGACTCGATCCTCCCGCAGGCAGAACGATTGCTTCTTCACGGGCAGTGGCTCCTGTTTGATGAACAGGATCGAACACGGCAGTTTGCGGTGGAGCTCCTCGTTAAGATGGCCGAACAATACTTTCTCCAAGCGGCCCTCTTCGTGAGCGAGCGTAACGAGAAGGTCTATTTTCTTCTTCTTTACGAAATTAAGGATCTCCTTTTCGGGAGGCCCCTCAGCGATATCGACCTGAATGGGCAGCCCTTTGTCCTGTTCGGCCGCGATCATCGCGTCCAGGTCCAGTTTGGCCTCGGCACGCATTTGCTGATATTCATCCTGGATGTCTTTCAACGAGGCCAGAGCGAGCTGCCAGTGTTCCAGGCCGAAGGGGTCGTGCATCAGGTGCAGGACGTGGACCTGGGCCTGGCTTAGTTTGGCAAGCGAAATCCCGAAATGGATCGCTTTGCGGCATTCCTTGGTGGACTTGGTGACGACGAGAATTCTTTTGAAATCTTCCATGATGTTTCTCCTTTCGAATTAGAAATGCGTTCAGTAACAGAATCGACCTGGGCTGACTTGTCGGTTTTTTATACTCCCGAAGGCCTTCCATAAGCATGCCGCGGTCTATGCCGGACCGGACGGAACTTCGCCCCGCTTCTTGTAGCCGGTGGCCAGGACCGTCTCCTGCTCGCCGCCAACTTCGATGGATATAATTTTCATCCTATAAGATATTGCATGTCGTGTCGAGTCACGAATTGCCTCCCTTTCATGATTCTCGCTCTTTCTCCCACACCGTGTGAAACGTGCCCTTGGCATCGATCCGCTCATAAGTGTGGGCCCCAAAATAGTCGCGCTGGGCCTGGATGAGATTGGCCGGCAGCCAGGCACTGCGGCAGGCGTCGAGATAACCCAACGAAACCATCAACCCCGGAGCCGGCACTCCTAACCCGGCTGCCTGGCATACCACCTGACGCAAATCTTCCTGATGCGCCATAACCTTGTCCGACAAATTTGGATCCAACAGCAAATTGGGCAGGTCACGCTTCGCGTGGAACGCCGCGCAGCTGCGTGCGGAACGTGTCGGAGTCGTCGGTGAAACGCCGCTGGGATCGCTGATAAAGTGCGCCGGCCTGTTCACGTTCCTTCCCGAACACTGACAAGTCCCGCATCGCAACCGCCAGGTCGATGGTTGGAATCGGCACTTGCAGTTCCATTGCGCTCTGCGAGGCCCACATGCCGGTGCCTTTTTCATATCTTTGCTGTGGCTGCGTATGGGTCATGGGTTTGCCTCCAGAGCGGTAAGCGTAAATGGGTGGAATTGATTTTCATCTTCATTCTTTCGGCAATTCCCGCCGCCCGGTTTGCGCCGGCTCATTTGGGGGACTCCTCTTTGCGGATCTCGCGCTCCGCTTCAAGCCAGTCCTGAACCGCGCGGCCTTCCCGGTGGCCTTGACGCTCATATAGCTCATAGGCTCGCTTGGCAACTATCGGCGTCACATCTGATGATATCTTTGCCTTGGCGGGAGAAAAAATTCGATACGCCGCCAATTTGATCCGATCGTTCACCAGAAACCAGAGGATGGCGTAGACCCAGATCAACAGGGCCCACTGCCAACTGACGGGGGCCATCAAGAACCCGTAAACGGCCGCAAATGTGGCCAGCAGTTTCGTGCCGATTGCCGACCACAGCAGTATGGGCGCCGGCCGTATGGACCAAAAAGGACCGCGGGTACGCGTAATGAAAATGGTCAGGTGGCCAGCCACTGCCAACTTGAGAAACATAAAAGTCTGAATCACCCCGGCGGGAAGGTGGAAGATGCGTTCCGCCAGATAAAAAAGGCCGAAGGAGGCGAAGACACCGGCGATACCCAGCACGGTCGAGATGCCGAGTACTTCCGGCATATTCCAGGCTTCGGGTTGATCCGAATAGCGGGTTCGGTCATAAGCGATGGCCAGGATGGGCCCATCATTGAGCAACGCCAGCAAAACGATCATCGCGGCCGTGACCGGATAAAAGTTGAACACCAGGATCGACAACGTCATGAACAACAGCACGCGAATCGTCTCGGCGATGCGGTAGATCGCGTAGCTGTTCATCCGCTGGAAGATTTTCCGGCTCTCTTTGATCGCGTCGATGATCACCGACAGTCCGGGCGTCAACAGCACGATGGACGCCGCCGCGCGCGCCGCGTCCGTTGCACCCGAAACGGCGATGCCGCAGTCGGCCTTCTTCAGCGCCGGCGCGTCGTTCACCCCGTCGCCGGTCATGCCGACGATGTGACCGTGCTGCTGCAGGACGTCCACGATGTGGAATTTGTGTTCGGGAAACACCTGGGCGAAACCGTCCGCTTTCTCAATGGAATCCGCTAACTGCGCCGTCTCGTGATGCTTCGTGTCGCCGAAGCCGCTGGCATCGAGGATATGGGTGCCCAGCCCCAGTTGTCGGGCGGTTTCCCGAGCGATGGCCACTTGATCGCCCGTGACCATTTTCACGTTCACGCCCATTTGCCGCGCGGTCGCAATGGTCGCTTTAGAGTCTTCTCGGGGCGGATCAAAGAGCGGCAGCACGCCGAGAAACTGCCATGGGCCCTGCGCGTCCGCCCGAGCCACCCCCAACGATCGGAAGCCGCGCGCCGCAAATTCGTTGACGGCTTTCTCGATAGCGGGTTTTACCTGCTCGGCATTGGCGGACAGCTCAAGAATGATCTGCGGCGCGCCCTTCGCGACCTTAAAGATGCTTCCGTCGGCCGCTTTTATCTCAGCCTCGGTGCGTTTGTGTACCGGATCAAACGGCTGGAAATGGGTGACCTCGTAGCCTTTCAGAGCCTGGTCGTTCTTGAGACCGCTCAGCACCGCCAGATCGATCGTGTCCTGGTTTTCCGCGCGCGAGGCCAGAGCGGCATTGAGAATCACCTGTTCGGGGTTGACCCCTTCGACGCTGAAGGGAGCGCCCAGTGTCAGCTTGTTCTGCGTCAAGGTGCCGGTCTTATCCGAACACAGCATATCGGTCCCCGCCAGTTCTTCAATGGCGACCAGCCGGCTGACAATCGCCTGTTTTGTCGCCAGCAGCCTCGCCCCCACGGCCATTGTCACTGAGAGCACCGTGGGCATCGCCACAGGGATGGCCGCCACCGTCAACACCAACGCAAACTGCAGCGTGGTCATTATCTTATCGCCGCGGAACACTGCGACGGCCAGAATCAACGCCACCAGCACCACCGCCAGCACGATCAGGTAATCGCCGATCTTCAAGACCGCACGCTGGAAGTGGCTGACGGTGTGCGCCTCCTGCACCAGTTGCGCGGTTTTGCCGAAGTAGGTGTTCGCACCCGTGGCATAGACCAGAGCATCAATTTCCCCCTGGCGGATAATCGATCCCGAATAAACGGTATCGTTGGTTTTGCAGGTGGCGGGCAACGACTCCCCCGTCAAGGCGGACTGGTCCACCTCCACCGGATCGCCCTCCAGCAAACGTGCATCCGCCGGCACAATGTCGCCGAGGCGCACGCGGATGACGTCGCCCGGCACCAACTCACGCGCCGCCAGCGTGGTCCATTTCCCGTCGCGTCGCACGCGGGACCGGACCGCCAACTTGGCCTTCAACGCGGCGATGGCGTTTCCGGCCTGATATTCTTCCCAGAAACCGACGGCTGCATTGGAAAGAAGCAGAACGAGGATAATGAAAAAATCCGGCCAGTGCCGGACCATCGCCGATAGAATGACCGCAACCTCGATCATCCACGGAATCGGACCCCAGAAATAGGTGAGAAATTTGAGAAGCGGATTGGTTTTCTTTTCGGCAATTTCGTTCGGACCATATTGGGTCAATCGTTTCTGCGCCTCGGCTTGAGCGAGGCCTTCCGGCGACGACCCCAATTTTTCCTGCAGGTCCGGCATGGAAATGGATTTCAGATCGACCTTGGACTCGGGCGTGGGTCCGGTCTTAGTCTCCGGCTTATCTGTATTCGTTTTCACGATGAGCATCCTCCTGCTTCTGTCAGCCCCCGCGAGGATCACCCCTGCCATGGTTGCTGCGCGTTCGAATCGGGCTGCGTCTCGCCCTCGGGCGTGATCCGAGGTTGTGAAACCACTTCTAAACTCGGTAGGGGAGGGCTGTCGAAAAAGTCCTATTTAGGGTCTTGAGTTCCGGCAACCGGAACTCTTCCCCACGTATTCGCGGCGGCGAAAAATCCGGACCGTCAGGGCGTTCACGTCCATCCGCCGGCCAAGACGGCGTCGGCTTGTTTTGGGACACCCCACGCGCCGCTTAAGCGCCCGTTCCTCTGCACAGGTCCTCCGTCAGATAGGACCGATCGCCCATCCTGTGCAATAACGGGCCCTGCTTGGTAATTTCCACGAGGCTGACAGAGGCAACCGGCATACTGATCCGGTCGCGGAAACGCCCCACGTCGATGCCTAAAAGTGAGCACAGCATTATTCGGGTCGTGGCCTTATGCGAAACGAGAAGGACATTTCCCGTGGTATACGTTTTCTCGATTTGCTCAAGCACCAGTGAACTGCGCCGTGCGATATCGATGCCTTTTTGTCCGCCCGTGGGCGCATTCCATCCCGGATCGGTTAACCAGCGAACATAGTCGTCATGAAACTCGCGGTTGACATCTTCGGGGGTCTTGCCCTCCCATTGGCCAAAAGCGATTTCTTTCAACCCGTCCTGGAGCTGCATTCGTATTCCGGTCGCCTCGCAAAGGGGTTTTGCCGTGGCCACGGCACGGCGCAGCGGACTGGAAAAGACAGCGACCCATGGCAACGATTTGTAGGCATCGGCAAACGCCTCGGCCATCTGGTAACCGGCCGGGGTCAAGTCCGGGTCGAGCGTTCCACAGTAACCCCCTGTTTGACTGGCAGTGGTCTGCCCATGTCGCAGAAAATAGATCATCAGACTCATAGGTTCATTCATTTCGGGTTGCTCCACTTCCAGTTGCGGATTTCCGGCATGTCTTCGCCGTGTTTAGCGATGTATTGCTTGTGTTCGATCAGCTTGTCCTTGAGCTGCTGCTTCAGGTAGATGCCCTTGTCGCCGGTTTTCGGCAAACGGTCGATGGCGTCCATCACCAGATGGAAGCGGTCCAGGTCGTTCAGCACCGTCATGTCGAAGGGGGTCGTGATGGTTCCCTCTTCCTTGTAGCCCCGGACGTGGATATTGTGGTGGTTGGTGCGGCGGTAGGTCAGCCGATGGATCAACCACGGGTAGGCGTGGAAGGCGAAGATGACCGGCTTGTCCTTGGTGAAAAGCTCGTCGAAATCCACGTCGCTCAGCCCATGCGGATGCTCGGTTTGCGGCTGCAGCTTCATGAGGTCGACGACGTTGACCACCCGGATTTTCAGGTCGGGCAGATGCGTGCGCAGAATGGAGACGGCGGCGAGCGTCTCCAGTGTGGGCACGTCTCCACAGCAGGCCATGACCACGTCGGGTGCAGCACCCTGATCGTTGCTGGCCCATGGCCAGATGCCGATGCCTTCGGCGCAGTGCTTGACGGCAGCGTCCATCGCGAGCCACTGCGGCGCCGGGTGTTTGCCCGCGATCACCACGTTGACGTAATGGCGGCTGCGCAGGCAGTGGTCGATCACCGACAGCAGACAGTTGGCATCCGGCGGCAGGTACACCCGCACGACCTCGGCCTTCTTGTTGACGACATGGTCGATGAAGCCGGGGTCCTGGTGCGTGAAGCCGTTGTGGTCCTGGCGCCAGACATGCGAAGCCAACAGGTAGTTTAACGAGGCGATTTTGCGCCGCCACGGCAGGCGCGACGTGACTTTCAGCCACTTGGCGTGCTGGTTGAACATCGAATCGACGATGTGGATGAAGGCCTCGTAGCAATTGAAGAGCCCGTGCCGCCCGGTGAGAAGGTAGCCCTCGAGCCAGCCCTCGCATTGGTGCTCGCTGAGCATTTCCATCACGCGCCCGGCGGGCGCGAGAAATTCGTCATTCGGCACGGTCCGGGCGTCCCATTGGCGCTGGGTCACGCCAAAGAGGGCCTCCAGGCCGTTGGAGAGCGTCTCGTCCGGGCCGAAGATCCGGAAGTTGTGCTGCTCACGGTTCAGCTTCGCCACATCGCGCAGGAAAGGCCCGAGCACATGCGTGTCGCCGATGCCGCGCACCCCCGGCGACGGCACGTCCTCCGCGTAGTCGCGGAAATCCGGCATGCGCAGGTCGCGGAGCAGCATGCCGCCGTTGGCGTGCGGATTTGCGCCCATGCGTCGTTCGCCTTGAGGCGCAAGTTCGGCCAGTTCCGGATTCAGACGGCCCTCGGAATCAAAGAGTTCCTCCGGGCGGTAGCTTCTCAGCCAGTCTTCCAACAGCTTGAGGTGTTCGGGATGGGCGGCCGGGTCGGAGAGCGGCACCTGGTGCGCCCGGAAGGTGCCTTCGACCTGCAGGCCATCGATCATCTTCGGCCCCGTCCAGCCCTTGGGTGAATTGAGGACGATCATCGGCCAGCGCGGGCGGGTGAGATCGCCGTGGACGCGGGCGTTTTCCTGGATTTTTTTGATCTGCTCCACCGCCGTGTCCAGTGTCGCGGCCATGGCCTCATGCATCAGGTCGGGCTCGTGGCCCTCGACGAAGTAGGGCGTCCACCCATAGCCGCGGAGCAACTGTTCCAATTCCTCATGCTCGATGCGCGCCAGAACGGTCGGGTTGGAAATCTTGTAGCCGTTGAGATGCAGGATCGGCAATACTGCGCCGTCGGTGGCCGGATTGAGGAACTTGTTGGAATGCCACGCTGTGGCCAGCGGGCCCGTCTCCGCCTCGCCGTCGCCGACGACGCAGGCGACGATCAGGGTGGGATTGTCGAATACCGCCCCGAACGAGTGGCTGAGCGAATAGCCCAGTTCGCCGCCCTCGTGGATCGAACCGGGAGTCTCCGGCGATGCATGGCTGGGAATTCCTCCGGGAAACGAAAACTGGACAAAGAGCTTGCGCAGCCCGGCCTCATCCTGGCTGATGTCGGGATAGACCTCGCTGTACGTGCCTTCGAGATACGTGTTGCCCACGACGGCCGGGCCGCCGTGCCCGGGGCCGGAGACGTAGATCATGTCGAGGTCGTATTTTTTAATGATCCGGTTCAAGTGCACGTAAATGAAGTTCTGCCCGGGGGTCGTGCCCCAGTGCCCCAGCAGCATGTGTTTCACATCCGCGAGCGTCAGCGGCCGCTTCAGCAACGGATTGTCGTAAAGATAAATCTGGCCGACGGACAGGTAGTTCGCCGCGCGCCAGTAGGCGTCCATCTTGTGGAGCAGTTCATGGGAAAGCGTTTTTGAGTTCATGGTTCAATTCTCCTTATACTCAGCCTGCAAGGGTCGCCGCGCAGGAACGCAAAACCGAGCGCGCAATTATTAGTTCTTCGTCCGTGCGAATGACGCGGACCGCCACCCGGCCGGCATTCGCAGAAATCACGCCCTCATTCGCCGCGTTTCGCTCTTCGTCGAGTTCGATTCCAAGGAAATCCAGCCCGGCGCAGATCCGAGCCCGGACTACGGGCGCCTTCTCGCCGATGCCGCCCGCGAACACCAGCGTGTCCAGTCCACCGAGCGCAGCGGCGAAGGAGCCGATCCATTTTTTCGCCTGATAGCAAAACAGCGCGACCGCTTCTGCCGCACGCGCGTCACCGGATTCATGCGCGAGCAGGTCCCGCATGTCGGAACTGGTATCTGAAACACCCAGCAGCCCGGACTCCTGGTTGACCATTTTGTAAAATTGTTGGGTGGTAATCTTTTCGGTTCGCGCCAGATAGGGCGCCAAGCCGGGATCCAGATCGCCCGAGCGGGTGCTCATCACCAATCCCGCCGTTGGCGTGAAGCCCATGCTGGTGTCCATGCTTTTGCCGTCGCGCACGGCGGCCAGGCTCGCCCCGTTTCCGAGGTGGGCGAGGATCACACGGCCGGTCGCTGCCGCCGGGTCGCCGAGGCGCGCGAGTTCTTCCATTAAATAGGCATAAGACAAACCGTGGAAACCGTAGCGTTGAACTCCTTTGGCGTCGAAGCGACGCGGAATCGGAAGGATTTTGGCCACGCGCGGCATGGTGCGGTGAAAGGCTGTGTCAAAACAAGCCACCTGCGGCAGGCTCGGATGACGCTGACGGAACGCCTCGATCAGTTCGATCTCACGGGGCAGATGATCCGGGTCGTATGGACGCATGCGATGCAGTTCATCGAGCAATTCCGGTGTGATACGCTCGGGCTCAGTGTGTTGCATGCCGTGGACGACGCGATGTCCGACCGCTCGGATCGCAGTGAACTGATTCTGCTCTTCGAGCCAATCCATCAGGAAGTGTGCCGCCGATGGGTGATCCTCGGCAGCGAGACTGCGGCTTTCCTGCTGATCCGAGGCCGGGTCATGGAATGTCAGATTCGTCCCGTTCAGGCCGATGCGCTCAAGCGTTCCACAAAATCCCCGCTTTAGCGGTTCCCCAACCTCGTACAACGCGAACTTGATGCTCGACGAGCCGCCATTGATCGTCAGGATGCGCGAGTTAGCTGGTTTCATGGATGACCCCTTCGTCATTCGTGCTTTCTGAGCTCGCCTTCCATCTCAACATCGAATCACCGCTGCCACAGGATGTGAGCGGCTTCCAACGGAACCGCCGCGCCGTCGTAGTGCGGTATCACTCGCGCTGTATAGTCTAATGGTGGGCGGGCCGCAGACACCGCCGCGCTGTAAACGTAGCCGCCCGGTGCGCCGGCGATGGCGCGAACGCGTGTCATCTCCTGCCGCTCGGGAGCACTGCCCAGGACGCCGTCGGCGTAAAGCTCTACCCGCACCGCCTCGGGGTCGAGGTCCTCGAGAAAGACCTGGACATTAAACAGGTGCTGCTCTCCGGGAGTTTCGATTTTTACTTCGCCAAAGTGCAGCGTGGCCCATTTGCTCTCCAAACGGTGCCGCCAATCGACCATCTGCCGTCCGATTTCGCCTTTATTGGCACTGCGCAAACGAAAGGCGGCAGCTGCCGGGAGGTAGTGTTGCTCGGTGTACTCCCGCACCGTGCGGTTGGCGGAGAAACGCGGAGTCAAGCGCGCCATGCTTTCGCGCATCCGCTTGACCCATGCGGCGGGAATGCCGTTCGCATCGCGCGTGTAAAACTCCGGGATCACCTCCTGCTCGAGCAGGTCGTAGAGTGCGTCGGCTTCCATCGCATCCCAGGCGGGATCGTCACCATGCTCCTGGCCGTCGCCCAGCGCCCACCCCAGTTCAGGCGTGTACGCCTCGGCCCACCAGCCGTCCAATTCCGAGAGATTGATGCCTCCATTGACGAGTACCTTCATGCCGCTCGTTCCGCTCGCCTCCCAGGGTCGCCGCGGCGTGTTGATCCAAACGTCCACTCCTTGTACCAGATGCTCCGTTAACAGCATGTCGTAGTCGCTCAGGAAGACGATGTGGGGCCGGTTCTGCGGCTGGCGGATAAAATTTATCCATTCATGGATCAACGCCTGACCTGCCTGGTCTGCCGGATGGGCCTTGCCGGCAATGATGAGTTGCACCGGCCGCTGAGGGTTGGATAGCAGACGACGCAGTCGCTCTGGATGGTGCAGCAGCAGGTTCGGCCTCTTGTAGGTCGCAAAGCGGCGGGCAAAGCCCAGTGTCAGCGCGTTGGGATCAAATATGTGTTTCGCACCGTCAACCACCTCAGGCGAAGCGCCTGAGGCACTCAGTTGCCGGGACAATCGTTCGCGGGCGTATTCGACCAACGACTTGCTGGCGGCGATGCGAAATTGCCAGAGCCCGGCGTCGGAAACACGGCGAATGTCCTGCTCCAGGGTTTCCATCGTTCCCGACCAGCGGTCTTTTCCACAAGCCCCCACCCAGAGATCATCGGCAGGGGCCGAGTCCCAGCTCGGCATGTGGACCCCGTTCGTCACATGTCCGACCGGGATTTCCTCCTGCGGCCAGTGCGGAAAAAGCGGCAAAAAGATGCGCCGGCTCACCTCGCCGTGCAAGCGACTCACGCCATTGACGGCCCCGCTTCCGCGAACCGCCAAATAGGCCATGTTGAAACTCTCCGACGAGTCGTCCGGGTTCTTGCGCCCCAGGGCCAGCAAATCGTGGCGTGTGATGCCGAGCTTCTGCTCGGCATAACCACCGAGGTATTGTTCGACGAGGGCCGGAGCGAAACGGTCGAAGCCGGCGGCTACTGCCGTGTGGGTGGTGAAGAGGTTTCCCGCACGGGTGACAGCCAGCGCGACGTCGAAAGGCTGCACGGTCTCTTCCATGAAACTGCGGGTGCGTTCCAACACGGCAAAGGCCGCATGTCCTTCATTCAGGTGGCAGACTTCCGGCTGGATGCCCAGCGCCCCCAGCAGTCGCCATCCGCCGATCCCGAGGAGCAGTTCCTGCTTGAGACGCAGCTCCGGACCGCCGCCGTACAACTCGCTGGTGATCCCTCGGTGCGCCGGGAAGTTAGCCGCGTCGTTGCTGTCCAGAAGGTAAAGCTTAACTCGGCCGACCTGGACCTGCCAGGCTCTCAGCCAGACCGAGTAACCCGGTAAAGCGATCTCCAACCGCAACCACTCGCCGTTTGCCTGGCGCAAAGGCGTGATCGGCAACTGTCCGGGGTCGTTGTACGGGAAGAGGGCCTGTTGCGCTCCGTCCTTGTCGATCACCTGGCGAAAATAGCCCTGCTGGTAGAGCAGTCCCACGCCGACGACCGGCACGCCCAGATCGCTGACGGCTTTGAGCTGATCGCCGGCGACGTTGCCAAGCCCCCCCGAGTAGATGGGCAACGCTTCGCTCAACATGAATTCCATGCTGAAATAAGCGACGCAGGTCAGGGAGCCCTGCGAGTGGTTCTGCTGAAACCACGCGGGCGCCTCCACTGTTTGCCGCTGGGTCAGCACCAGGCCATCAACGTTTTTGCGAAAAACCGGATTGGCCAACACGCGCTCGATCCGGTCGCGCGAGACCGTCTGCAGGACAACCCAGGGGTTATGCGTGATTTCCCACAGCTCGGGATCAAGCTGCCGCCAGACGTTGTCGGTCGCATGATTCCACGACCAGCGCATATCCAGCGCCAGCTCCGCCAGGGAATCGAATCCTTCGATTTCCGTAGGCAGAAGGCTGTGGATCGGGTGGCTGACACGTGCTTGTTTGCTCATGGTCTCTCCTTCACGGCTCCTCAGCTTGCGCTCGCGTTTTTGAGCATCACCTTGTCTGCGGTGAATGCCTCCTTTGAAGTTATCGGATTTAGTAATGATCATTCACTCGCTTTTTTCCATCCAAACCATTCTGGATTCCCATCCTTGTCTCTCAATTGTAAGACTTCGTTGCCTCGCTTCACATTCATGGCAATCATGAGAGGTTCACCATCATGGGTGGCCTGTGAGCCGCTCACGACAACCCGATCGCCTATCTTAAAATTTTTAGACAGCTCAGAGCCCATGATGTAGAAGGCGGGACCCAGGTAAACCGGCAGTATCTCTTTTTTGTCACTATAGACAGTCAATCGAATTTCTATGCCGAATCCAGGTTCGGGGACTTGGTCAACTTTTATTACTTGGCCTGAGATGGTTTTAACCGTTTTCGAATCAAATAGTTTCTTGAAGGGCTCTTCGTTATACGGACCAGGATACATCTCATAACCATAACGGTGCCCATAACCGGGATAATTGCCATAACCGAAACCGGCGGGTCCGCGTTGTTCATCCATAGGGATACGGTAATGCTTGAAAATGCCCTCCCCCCAATGCGTGTCCGTCATGTCGGGCAAATTTTTCTTGTCAAAAGCCGGTGCTTTTTGCATTTGTTCTTTCGATTGATTCAGGAAGAAGATGCCTTCTGATGGAAGCGCAGCAAGGGCTTCCCACGGGACGGGAAGGAGCTTGTCACCGATGCCCAAAAAACCACCGGATTCAAGCACAGCATACAGAATTCTTCCCGAATCGATATCGACGACCAAATTTTCAATCTTCCCTAACGTCTCCCCCTTCACATTGAGTACCTTGGAGCCTACGATTTTTTCCACCATAAAGGCATTGATTCGCTGACCATCTGCCGTTTTGTTAGCTATAATTCCTACCTCCGCCCCTTTTTTATCTTGCGTAAAGCCATTCGTCCCGAGGAATAGACCGACCAATGCCAGAAGAACGATTATAAGATGCCTTCTCATTTTGGATTCCTTTTTAGCGCATGTGCGTTTGTGTCAATCAATCCGTATCGGTGTGCCTCGCCCTCGCAGCCTCCAACGCTTTGGTGACAATGCTCTGGGCTTCTTCCAGGATGCGCCGCAGGTGCTCCGCTCCCCGGAAACTCTCGGCATAGATCTTATAGATATTTTCGGTCCCGGAGGGGCGCGCGGCGAACCATCCCTTCTCAGCCATCACCTTTATCCCGCCGATCGGTGCTCCATTGCCCGGCGCGTGACTAAGGATGGTATGGATAGGTTCGCCCGCCAGATCCCTGGATCGAACCTGTTCCGATGAGAGCTTTGCCAAAGCTTCTTTTTGGTCCGGGGTCGCCGGCGCCTCAACCCGGTCATAGATCGGCTCACCGAACTCGCGCGTGAGCTCTCGGTAGATTTCGCCGGGATCGCGGTCCATCCGCGCCGTGATCTCCGCCGCCAGCAACGCCGGGATGATTCCGTCTTTGTCCGTCGTCCAGACGCTGCCATCCAGACGGAGGAAAGACGCCCCCGCGCTCTCTTCGCCCCCGAAGCCAAGTGATCCGTCGAACAGACCATCACCGAACCACTTGAATCCGACCGGGGTCTCGTAGAGCTTGCGCCCTAGCTTCGCGGTGACCCGATCGATCATCTGGCTGCTCACCACCGTCTTGCCTACGGCCGCCTCCTTTCTCCACTTCGGACGGTGTTGGAAGAGGTAAAAAATGGCGACTGAAAGGTAGTGATTGGGGGCCAGCAACCCCGCGCTCCGGGTGACAATGCCGTGCCGGTCGTGGTCGGTGTCGCAGGCGAAGGCGATCTCGAAGCGGTCCTTTAGCCCGATTAACCTCTGCATCGCATAAGGGGAGGAGGGGTCCATCCGGATCTGTCCGTCCCAATCGACAGTCATAAACCGGAAGGTCGGGTCGACGGCCGCGTTCACGACCGTGAGATTCAAACCGTAGCGCTCGGCAATCGGTCCCCAGTAGTGGACCCCGGCACCGCCCAGCGGATCGACTCCCAGGCTGATCTTCGCGGCGCGAATGGCGTCCATGTCGATCACATGGGCAAGATCGGTCACGTATGCATTCAGATAGTCATGCCGGTGCGTCGTAGGGGCGCGCAGCGCTTTCTCCAAAGGAATCCGTTTCACCTTCAGAAGGCGATTCTCGAGCAGCTCGTTCGCCTTCGCCTCGATCCAGGCGGTGACGGAGGATTCCGCCGCTCCGCCGTTCGGGGGATTGTATTTGAACCCGCCGTCATGGGGTGGATTGTGTGACGGCGTGATGACGATACCGTCGGCGAGGCCGGCCTTGCGCCCGCGGTTGTACGTGAGAATCGCGTGGGAAACGGCAGGGGTGGGGGTATATTCATCCCCCTGCGCGATCATGACCTCCACGCCGTTTGCCGCCAGCACCTCCAGCGCGCCGGCATGCGCCGGCACGGAAAGGGCATGCGTGTCCATACCGAGAAACAGCGGGCCATCGATCTTCTGCTGCTCCCGGTACAGGCAAATGGCCTGGCTGATGGCGAGGATATGCCCTTCATTGAAAGCCCTTTCGAATGCGGAGCCACGATGTCCGGAGGTGCCGAAGGCAACCCGTTGTTCCGGCACCGCAGGGTCCGGCGCCTCTGTAAAGTAGGCCGTGACCAGCCTGGGCACGTTCACCAGCATCGATGCTTCGGCCGGCTTTCCTGCACAAGGACTTACTTTCATGCCTCTCTCCTCACATGCCGTGGTGAGCTTTGCGACACCAATGGCGGCCCCTTAGCCGGGTGTTGAAAAACGGCGCCTAAGGCCGTGATCCGGCGTTGTGCGACTTTTGTAAATGCTCACATATGAGCGAATATGCTACGCTTGCCAAAAGGCCGCACGCCTTGACTGACAGCCTGATACTTGTTTTTCAATACCCTGATAGAACCACCTTTGCATTCATATTGGTCGGAATATATCAAGGGATCCAAGCGCGCGCTATCGGGCTCCATCTGATTATCCTGTAAGGTTGGCCGCCTTTTCGATGTCCGGATTTGTCCTACTTCCCAAAGCCGACTTCTGTCTCACGGTGAGGAACACCGTTTGATAGGGCTCTTGGAGAAGGTTCATCGATCACGCAAATCGTTTAGCAAATGGCCTGCCGACGACCCGAAAAAAGCAAGAGTTTGGAATGATCTATTAATAACGCGGGGTTGGATGAATGGGAGAGAAGCGTGGAGAAGGGGGAGACGATTTGTCTGGCCTCCGTATTTGGTGGAACCTCAATAGGCTGAGGGGCCCTTCGTTAAAACCGGGCAGCTTATTCGGACTTCTTCTGGACCGACGTGATTTGTTTCCCCGGCGCGGCTACTTGTTGTTGATGGCGTCGATCAGCTGCCGGAGCCGCGCAAAATCCCTCTTGTCGAAGTCGACCACCAGCCTCGGCAACTGCGCGAGTTCCGGCTCATCGCACTCCTTGGGCAGCGGGCCGGAAAGCACCATGTCGCCGCCGTCGGCCATGAGGTCCGCGAACTCTTGCTTGAGTTCCCCAATGCACGTATCCGCCAGTTCTGAAACCATGCGGATCACGCATTTGCCGTCCACGAAGCGCAGACTGTGGTAGCGCCGGTAAAACGTATTTATGAGGGCAACCGCCTCATCGACATCGTGGGTGTAATGGAAAAAGGCGAAATCGTTCGGCCCGATGTAACCGCCCGATAAGAGGTGGTCTTTCATAAAGGCCATCCATCCCGACCAGTAGGTGCCCTCGGGGCGGTCCATCAGCACGACCGGAATAGGGTAACGTTTGCCGGTCTGGAGCAAGGTCAGGGTTTCCATGGCCTCATCGAGCGTCCCGAATCCGCCGGGGAAAAGCGCCACCGCGCAGGCTTCCTTGACGAAGGCCACCTTGCGGTTGAAGAAATACTTGTACGTGATATCGCGCGCGCTTCCATTGAGCACCGGGTTCGACTTCTGTTCGAACGGAAGGCGGATGCCGACTCCGAAGGACTTCTCAAGGCCGGCGCCCTCGTTGACCGCCTGCATGATTCCCGGGCCGCCGCCGGTGATCACCATGAAGCCGCCGGCGGCAAGTTTGCGGCCGAAATCCCCGGCCATCCGGTATAGCGGGTTGTCCGGTGTCGTCCGTGCCGAGCCGAACACGGTGATTTTGCGGGCGTTGCGATAGGCGCCAAAAACCTTGGACGTGTACCGCATCTCCTTCAAGGTTCCGCACATGATTTTCAGATCGGCCATTTGCGGGTTTTCCTGGCCCGCCTTCAGCGCGGCGATGATCATTTCGCGAACGATCGAGCGGTGGCGTACGGGGCCGACCAGATCGATCAGGTCCTTGATGGCGGTATCCACTATGCCGTTGTAGGCTGCAAAACGAAGCTCCATTCAATCCTCCGGCTCAGGGTTTCCTTCGGTCACTATCATACCATGTTATGCGCGGTTTAACAGGGTGTTGAAAAACAGCGTCTAAGGCTGTGATCCGGCGTTCCAGCCTCTGAGCCTCCAGCCGATAGTCGCCTTGGCTGACAGCCTGATACTTGTTTTTCAACACCCTGTTAAAAACCATGGAGATCAATATGCCGCCCACTCCTGAAAAATTCAAAGATATTGTCCAAATGCCCATAGAAGTGGTATCTTGCCTCACGGCAACGAAACGGCTGCGCCTTCAAGGGAATATGGATAAACATACCCGCACGGTTGCCGCGCACGGCGTGCTGTGTTACGGGGATAACCGGGAGCTCGCTATCCGCACAGTAGAACTTGCCTTCAGGCTCCAACTTAGCCCCGTTCTAAACTAAATTCGTTAAGGTGGCTGTGATGCGCGAATACACCATTCACCCCTTGGCGGTGGGCATCAACGAGACCGACCAGGGCGTCATGACCTATCTCAGGGATTACGGCAAACGCATTTTCCTGCCGATCTATGCCTTCTACGTTAAGGGAGGGGATAAAAGGATCCTGGTGGATACAGGCCTCGCGGACTTCGTGGTTCCGGCGGGGGGGGAAGCAGCCTGCGGCTTCGGGTTTTTGGAATTCGAGGCGGCCCTGGCCACTCTGGGCGTGAGGCCGGAGGAGATCGACATCATCATCCACACCCACCTGCATAACGACCACTGCGAGAACGATTACAAGTGCACCAACGCCGCAATCTATGTACAGAAAGCCGAATACGAGTTCCTGCTCAACCCGCATCCGGTGGACCACCGGTATTACCCGGACATCCTCGACGGGCTGAAAGTGACACAAGTGGAGGGAGACGCTGAGATCGCCGAGGGCGTTCAGGTGATTTTCTCGCCGGGCCACACGGTGGGCGGTCAATCCGTTGCGGTGCACACGGCCCAAGGCCGGGCCGTCATCACCGGCTTCTGCTGCAACGCCAAGAACTTCCCGGTCCAGGGGCCTGCCGTTGCACCGGGGGTCCACATCAACCTGGTGGAGGCCTACGACACGATCCAGAAAATCCGCGAAATGGCCGACATCCTGATACCGATTCACGACCCGGCCGTGGGGCGGAAAAAATGCATACCTGAATGAGATTGGCATCACTGCAGGAAACGGTGCAGGTGCTTTCCTGCCGTCATTCGTCCCTGGCGGAATTGGTAAATGCAATTCGAGGTGACATCGGGCCAAGCTAAAGGGGTGGCTGAGAACCGTCAAGAGAGGGAATTACGGATGAAATGCAGAATGGGGCTGCTGGGCATCACGGTGTTGGCTGTGGTTCTCTTATCTGGCGTCCCGGTTCGATCGGCGATGACCGGCAGCGATTTTCTGGAAGCCTCCCCGTCCTATCAGTCTGGTTTCGTCAGTGGATTTGTCAGGGGCATGTTTATGACCTGCCTGGATCATCTGGACGCCAAAAGACAGATTTGTTCCCTTGACTCTGTGCTCGACGTAACATTCGAAATGACTCCTGAGCACGTCTTGGGTATTTTTCTGGACTACCTCAAGAAAAGCACTGAGCTTCAACAAACTGACGTATCCGAGCTGCTCATGGGCTGTCTGAAGGAGATCGCCAAGAAGCCGAACCGGCCCGGTAACCCGGGAGGGAATAAATGAAATCCGCTGTAACGATCATGATGCTGTCGGTTTTGCTCTGGCTGTTGCCGCTTCACGCCCTCTGTGAATCGGTGACCTGGACCTGCCGGTATCCGACCTACGCGGACAACGAGGGAATCCATAAATCGGAGGACGATCTCAAACTTGTCTTTCGGGTCGACAGCTCGAGTGAGACGGCTAAAATAATCGGCAGCGACGGAAAATCAGATGCGAATGTGGACATGATGTATTCACCTTCCGGGGGACTGTCTTTTGTCGAGAAGAAAAGCGGGGCCGATGTGTTGACGACATCCATCGACAAGAATGGAAGATCGGTGCACAGCAAAAACATCATTATTGATGGGCAGATATCTCCGGCTCAATATTACGGAAGCTGCACAAAATAGGAGCGGGTGGTTAGAAAGGGCTTCATAGCCAGAAGCAAACCCTTGTTGCAACGGAGGTGGTCGCATGCCGACGAAGAGTTATCCTCACCTTTTCAAGCCCCTTAAGCTGGACGGCCTGCGGCTTAAAAACCGAATCACCATGGCGCCGCTCTACCTGGGCTATGCCGCGGAGGGTGGAAAGGTCTCCGCGCTGACGCTGCACCACTACCGACTCATGGCGCGGAGCGGGGCCGCGCTCATCGTGGTGGAAAACGCGGCCATCGCCGCCGACGGTGTGGGTTCGCCGCGCACCCTGCGCTGCGACCACGGTCGCTTCGTTGGCGGCCTGCACACGCTGGCGGCTGCGATCCATCAGGAAAGGGCCTTGGCAGCGCTGCAAATCAACCATGCCGGCCGCTTTGCCCACGTGGCCAACCCCGTGGCCCCGTCGGCTGTGCCCGCCTTCGGCCGCACGCCGCGCGAGTTGAGCCGACGCGAGATTACTGCCGTTCAAAGGCAGTTCGCGGCTGCCGCCCGGCGAGTTAAGGAGGCCGGCTTCGACCTGGCGGAACTTCACGGCGGGACCGGCTACCTGCTCGCCCAGTTCGTCTCGCCGCGCACGAACAAGCGCATGGACTCTTACGGCGGATCGCTTGAAAACCGCATGCGCTTTCCGCTGGAAACCCTCAAGCGGGTACAGGATGCGGTCGGCGGCTTTCCCATCGGCTACCGCTTCCTGGCCCACGAGTGGCTTGCCGACGGTTTGGGCTTGGAAGAATCGGTGGCGTTCGCTCGAGCGCTCTCCGATAACGGTGCGGCCTACATCTCGGTCATGGGCGGGACCTACGAGTCGTTCTTCCTGCCCGAGGTCGTGCGCAACTCGAAAAAGCCCGGGTACATGGTGTCTCTGGCCCAGGCCGTCAAGAAGCACGTGAGCGTGCCGGTGGTTGCGGCCGGCCGGATTTCCTCGCCGAAGCTGGCCGAATCGATCTTGGACAAGGACAAGGCGGACCTCATCGGCCTCGCGCGCATGCTCTGGGCCGACCCCCTCTGGGTGAAAAAAGCGCGGCAGGGGCGCGAGGGAGACATCGTGAAATGCAGCCCCACATGCAACGCCTGCATGGAGATGGTCATGAAAGGCCGGCCGGCCTTCTGCACGCGGTGGGACCATCGAACGCGCGAGGAGTATAAAACGTTGTTTGTGTGATGATAGAAATCACAAGCAAAATTCACTAATTGCGAAAATTTTTTGCATCTGCATCTTGATTTTTAAATCGGGGCAGTGGCATCCTAATCCTGAATCGAGTCAATTGAACGCCTTGCAACAGTCTTTTCTTTTTTCCATAAATGGTGAAGGCTATGGATGCGGAAAAGATTAAAGCCTGCATGGTTTCCCTTTCAGATACCCCCAACGTGCTCGATGCTCTGAAACAAATTCTTCTATCCTTTAAGGATCCGGCCCTGAGCCTGCCGCACCTATTTCCGGCAGTGTCAGATCGGCTAGAAATTCAAAAGACCGTGCAAACGATCGACCGCCTGAAGCCGAAGTTGGTTTTTATCGTGCTCCCGTCCGATCAGCTGGATAGAGCCATAAGTTTTGTCAATTCGTTACCGGAAGAAGGTCTCAAACCGGACATAGTGGTTTTTCTTGAAGACCCTACATCCACGGCCATCATCGAACTGTTGAAACTCGGGATTGCCGACGTGATTTCCCCTCCGCACACAGCAGAAAATGTGGTTCCCCGAATTCGGCGGATTTTGAACTGCGGCCGGGATTCTGATGAGAAACTTCAAAGCAGCCTGAAAGAAAAGCTCGGATTGAGAAAGCTGATCGGCAGAAACGCCGCGTTTCTCGCTGAAGTAAAGAAGATTCCACTGATAGCGAGATACGACGCCAATGTGCTGATCTCGGGAGAAACCGGCACCGGCAAGGAAATTTTCGCCCGTAGCATCCACTATTTAAGCCGGCGGGCGGGCAAGCCCTTTGTGCCCGTCAGTTGCGGGGCACTGCCGCCGGAGTTGTTCGAAAACGAGCTTTTCGGCCATGAACGCGGGGCCTTCACGGGCGCCTTGACGGCCCAGGCCGGCTTGATTTGGGAAGCCGAGGGTGGCAGCCTGTTTTTGGACGATATCGACTGCATTCCCGTCGCCGCCCAGATGAAAATGCTGAGGTTCCTGCAGGAGAAGGAGTTCCGACCGCTGGGCTCGGCCCGGGCGCAGCCTTCCGATACCCGCATCATCGCAACCACCAACACGAATCTGGCCCAGGCGATTGCGCAGGATGTCTTTCGCCGAGATCTTTATTTCCGGTTGAACGTTCTTCCCCTGAATCTGCCGCCGCTGAGAGAGCGCGGGGAGGACATCGAACTTTTGGCCCGGCACTTCGTGCAAAAGTACAGCATGGAATTCGACCGGCCGATAGAGGGCTTAAGCCCGCAGGCCGTCCAAAAACTTGCAGCCCACCACTGGCCGGGAAATATCAGGGAATTGGAAAACGTCATCGAGCGTGCGGTGGTCTTTACGCCGCAGGCGATCTTGGATGCCGATGCGATCGACCTGCCAAAAGGCGGGACGCCTGCACCGCCGGCCGACTTCAAGGAAGCCAAGTCGCAGGCGGTGAGCCAGTTCGAAAAAAAATACCTGCAGGAGCTTCTGGCCATACATGGCGGCAATATCTCCCAGTCGGCCCGGGCTGCCCGCAAGAACCGGCGGGCCTTCTGGGAGTTGATGCGCAAACATAAAATCAACCCGCGTGACTACGGCTCTTCCTCCTCTTCTTGACATAGGATAACGATCAACATCGCTATGATGTTATTGTCCCTCCCGGTTTCGCTTCCTCGTTGACTTGCGTTTTTGGCCAGTCTTTAAAACCACTTGGCGAATCCTGGTAAGGATCACCGTTTCCCCGACGCGTGGGCGCCCGCCCCATCGGTAGGACAATTACCGCCCATCCGACCTCCTCCCCGGTTTCCAGGAGACTTACAGCGGAAGCTTCAACAATTTGATTTTTTAAGCGATAGATCAAGTTTTCGGTGGTATCGGCACCTTTAGCACTTGTGGCACAAGCCCTGCAAAAGGCTCTTTTGAGCGAGGCCTTTTCCCATGGTGAAAATTTCAGAAATCTCGCAAGAGATTCTGCAATATCTTCGCAAACACCCTGATGCTTCCGATACTTTGGAGGGAATAGCAGAGTGGTGGCTGCTTAGCCAGAGAATCACCCACACGTTGAAACGGGTTAGAACCGCCGTCTTGGAGCTTCTTGAAGAGGGTTGGATTATAGAAATTAAGGGTGAAAATTCAACCATACGCTATCGGTTGAATCCCAACAAACACGGGAGGGGTAAATCCTACATTTCAAAGGCCTCCAACTGATCCAGCCATCAGAAGTCACAACAATAGATTTGGGCAAAACGTAAGAAGTATACAGAGAAAGGAGGTCGCACAATGCCAGTAACACCAACTTATCCAGGTGTCTACATCGAGGAACTCCCCAGCGGGGTACGCACCATTGTGGGGGTGGCCACGTCGATAACGGCGTTCATCGGCCGGGCCGTGCGAGGGCCTGTGGACGAGCCGACCACCATCAACAGTTACGGAGATTTCGACCGCCGGTTCGGAGGGCTAAACGTGGATTACCCCATGAGCTATGCCGTCCAGGACTTCTACCAGAACGGTGGCAGCCGTGCGATCATCGTCCGCCTCTATGCTGCCGATGATGCAAAGCCGCAAAAGGCGAAGATAAACGCCAACGGACTGAAGCTCGAGGCCGCCTACGAGGGGAGCTGGGGCAACGCCCTGCGCGCCCGCGTCGACCTCAACGTATCTGCGGAGGTGGCGGCTAAATACGGACTGACGGCTTCGGACCTGTTCAACCTGACGGTCAGGGACACAGCCACCGGGACTACCGAACAGTTCCTCAACGTGACCGGCAAGGAGAGCCCTCGGCGCATCGACCGCGTTCTTTTGAACGAATCGTCACTCGTGAGGATCCCCTCATCCCTGAACCCTCCCTACACGGTCCCCACTGCCCATGGCGACCCGGCTTCAGGCAAGAGCGTCTGGGAGGACGACAACGCCTCATCGAAGGTTGCGGACGTCGACAAGGCGGTAGACAGCAAGTCCCTCGGCCAGAGCGACTACGAGGGGGAACAGGCGACCAAGAAGGGGCTCTATGCCCTGGACAAGGCCGATCTCTTCAACCTCCTCTGCATTCCGCCCGACAGCCGCGGTAGCGACACGGCCTCAGCGGTATATCAGAAGGCGATGCAGTACTGCGCCGACCGGCGTGCTTTGCTGATCGTCGATTCCCCTGCCGCGTGGAACGCCAACAAGGAGACGGCCGCCGCCACGGCCCGTGACGGTCTCGCCGCCCTGGGGCTGACCGGTGTTGCGGCCCGCAACGCAGCCCTCTATTTCCCCCGGGCCAAGGAGGCCGATCCGTTGCGGGAGGGGCAGCTGGATACCTTCGTACCCTGCGGCATTGTGGCGGGGATCATGGCCCGCACGGATGCTAATAGAGGTGTCTGGAAGGCCCCCGCCGGCCTCGACGCATCTCTCAACGGCATCCAGGACCTCGCGGTAAACCTGAACGACATGGAAAACGGCATGCTGAACCCACTGGGTATCAACTGTCTCCGTTCATTCCCGGCTGCCGGCCGTGTGGTCTGGGGTGCCCGGACGCTGCGCGGAGCGGACCAGTCGGCCGACGAGTACAAGTACGTCCCGGTCCGGCGGCTTGCCCTTTACATCGAGGAGAGCCTCTATAGGGGGACCCAGTGGGTGGTCTTCGAGCCCAACGACGAGCCCCTCTGGTCGCAGATCCGACTGAATGTCGGAGCCTTCATGCACAACCTCTTCCGACAGGGGGCCTTCCAGGGGTCCACCCCTCGCGATGCCTATTTCGTCAAATGCGACAAGGAGACCACCATCCAGAACGACATCAACCTGGGGATCGTTAATATCGTCGTCGGTTTCGCGCCGCTCAAACCGGCCGAATTCGTCATAATAAAGCTCCAGCAGATGGCTGGCCAGATAGAGGTTTAGGGAGGAGATCATGGCGCAATTCAGCGTGAACGCGCAGCGTTTTGACCCCTACAAGAACTTCAAGTTCCGCGTCAAGTGGGACGGCACCTACGTGGCAGGGGTGAGCAAGGTGAGCGCCCTCAAGAAGACCACCGAAGTGGTCAAGCACCGCGAGGGGGGCGACCCGAGCAGCAGCCGCAAGTCGCCGGGACGCACCGAGTACGAAGCCATAACCCTGGAGCGGGGGGTTACCCACGACAAGAATTTCGAACAGTGGGCGAACAAGGTATGGAATTACGGGTCGGGGCTCGGGGCTGAGGTGTCGCTCAAGGACTTCCGCAAGGATATCATCATCGAGCTGTACAATGAGGCCGGCCAGCTGGTGATCGCATACAAGGTCTACCGCTGCTGGGTCTCCGAGTTCCAGGCCGAGGCCGATCTGGACGCCAACGCAAACGCCGTGCTAATCCAGCACATAAAGCTGGAAAATGAAGGGTGGGAGCGGGATTACGAAGTGCCTGAGCCCAGCGAGCCCTCCTTCACCGAACCGGCTTAGCGACCTTCGGTGCCGACGGTCATGGGCCCGCTCAACGCCTCGGAACTACTGGACGTCTGGGAGCGGGGAAGGTTGCAGCCCCATCACAGGAGAGCACTTTTGCTGCTCGCAGCGGCCTGTCCGGAATCCAGACCGGAAGATCTGGCCGGGCTAAGCATCGGCAGGCGGGACGCCCGCCTGCTTTCGCTCCGCGAACGGCTCTTCGGACCCTGCCTGGCGAGCATAACCGCGTGCCCGGCATGCGGCGAACGGCTGGAGCTCGGTTTCGAAGTCTCGGACATCCTGATCCAGACGGAAGAGGAACCGCCATCCCGGCTGATGCTGGAAATGGATGGATACGAAATCCTCTTCAGGCTTCCGGACACAACCGACCTTGCCGCCCTGGAGATGACCGGCGTGAGCCGCCAGGCTATCCGAAGCCTGATGTTGAATCGCTGCCTGAGCGAAGCCCGTTACAACGGCATGGAGCAGAAGGTCGAAGAACTGCCGAAAGCGATTGTCGACGAGGTCATGGAACGGATGAGCGTAGCGGACCCCCAGGCTGACGTCAAACTCAACCTGGAGTGCCCCTGCTGCAGGAACAGATGGCTGGCCCCCTTCGATATCCTCTCCTTTTTCTGGAGCGAGGTCGAAACCTGGGCCAGAAGGTTGCTGCGTGAAGTCCACCTGCTGGCCCGCGCCTACGGCTGGAGTGAAGCCGACATACTGGCCATGAGCGCCCTTCGCCGGCAATCCTATCTGGAGATGCTCGGCGCATAAAGCTGGACTTGAGAAATGAGCGACTACCTCGCCAATATTGCAGAAAGATTACTCACTAATGACCCGGCCATTCGACCGAGGCCTCTGTCCGTTTTCGAGCCTTTTCAGGCGATGGGAACCGCGGGTTTTGCGCAACAGCCCCGGGCCGAACAGGATCACCGGCTGACTGAATCCGATGCCGTGGGAGCGGTAAACCCTGCGCCCATTGCGATGACCGTTCAAGGGGCTCCAGTCGATCATGGCGAGAAAAATACGATTGCGGTGCATTCTCCGCGATCGAGTCTTCCGGCTGTTATGACTGATCCTCAGCCTGTCGCACCAACAACGGTGAAGCGGCCTGCCGGACAAGCCGTGCGCCGGCGTGACCCTATAGACTCTCCTCCGGAGCATGCACTGTCTATCGGAATAGGTGTCCCGCGAGTCGAGAGGCTACCTCCGGTAATCAAAATCAGAAGCAAGCCCCTGGTCGAATCTTCGGATGGGCAAGAACCTGCGGGCACGTCAAGACCGTTTGCCACAAAAGAGGAGATCGACATAGCAGGCCGGGAACCCGTGATTCCCGGCCGTCGATCAGAGCTTGCAGGGAAATTACCGGAAAGCACCCTGCTCAAGCCTACAATCGAACGTACCGAAATGGAGAAGCCTATCGCCGCTCAAATTCCGAAGCAGCCCCTTGCTACCCGACCATCGCGTTTAGAATCGACATGGGGGAAAAAAAACGATCCGATGGAGAAAGAGATATCAACCCCAACTATCAACGTAACCATCGGACGCATCGAGGTGCGTGCAGCTGCAGCGCCGGTTCCGAGCCAGCCCAAATCAAGATCGCCCAACATAATGGGTCTGGACGAGTATCTGCACAAGCGTAATGGAGGCGGGCGATGAGCAATGCCCTGGCTATTGCAACGGTTACGACGGCCCTGGCGCAGATCGTCCGGACGGCTGCGCAGTCTGTAGTGAACGGCGCCGATGTTCTCACCGGGCGGCCGGACCCCAACGCATCGCCGGCCCATCGCATTCATCTGTTCCTTTACCAGGTGTCGCCCAACGGCGCCATGCGCAACAGCGACCTCCCTTCCCGCTCCTCCGACGGCAAGGTGACGACGCGCCCTGCTGTTGCCCTGGATCTCCATTACTTGCTCGCCTTCTACGGCAGCGATACCGAACTGGAGACGCAGCGGATGCTCGGCGCGGTGGCCCGAGACCTCCACTCCCGCCCCCTCCTCACCCGTTCCATGATCCAGGGGGCGATCGCCAGCCAGCCCTTTCTGACGGACTCGAACCTGGCGGACGCCGTGGAAAAGGTCAGGTTTACCCCCCTCGCCGTCTCCCTGGAGGAGATGTCGAAGATCTGGTCCATATTCTATCAGATACCCTATGCGCTCTCTGTCGCATACAAAGGGGAGGTGGTGCTGATCGAAAGCGAAGAGGACGCCCAGCCGGCCCTGCCGGTCCTCAAACGGGGTGGCTCGGACCAGGGGGTGGAGACGCTGCTCGGCCCGTTCCCCTTTCTGGAGAGGGCCTATTTCGGTCTTCCGGCGGACATGATCCTCAAACCGCGGCCCGTAACCCTTCCTTCCGCTCAGCTGGGCCTTTCCCTGATCGTATCGGGACGCAACCTGGGTGGGGAGAGCGTGACCCTCCGTTTCCAGCATGCAAAACTCGGACTCGCCATGGAGATCCCGGTCGATCCGGGAGACGTTTCCGCCGAAGAACTGAAGGTTGTGCTCCCCCAGCCCGGCTCCGGCACCAGCCAGACCGACTGGGCTCCGGGGGTCTATACCGTGACGGTGGTGCAAAGGCAGGCGGGAACCCCCCTGGAGCGCTCCAGCAACACCCTTCCCATAGCCTTCTCCCCGGTCATCGCCGCCATCGAGCCCGGTACGACCATCCCCCGCGACGGCCAGGGGAGAGCGACCATCACCATCGTCTGCCAACCCAGGGTCCGAAGTGATCAGCAGGCGGCTCTCCTTCTGGCGGGGAGGGAGATCATAGGCCAGGTCGACGGCGGTGACCCGGACAAGGTGACCTTCGTCGTTGCAACTGCTCCAGCGGTGACCGACGAACCGGTCCGCCTGAGGGTGGACGGCATCCAGAGCATGCCTTTCAGGCGTCTCGACACCCCGCCCCCCACGCGGTTCGAGTTCGACGCCGGCCAGAAAGTGACGATCACATGAGCGATATCACTAAATGGCAGGAGAATAGCGATAGATATCTGGCAGCTTCTCTGGCGTGGCTCCGGCTGCGCCTGGCCGGGTGGACGAAGGGCCCATCCAGGGCGCTCCAGCCGCAGACGGAGACGAAGACCGAAAGTGCGCCCGGCTGGTTCGGAAAGGGCAGGCACTCCGCCGGCGAAACGGCGCAACCGGCCATGAATGACCTTGATGATGCCGCAAAGGCCGCAAAGGCCATGAACGAGGCTGCAAAGGCGGACCCTCCTCCCGCCCTCGTCATCCTGGGCGATCGCCTCGGACTTTCCCAATTCGAGCGAGAAATATTGTTACTATGCGCGGCCATGGAGCTTGACACCCGCATACCGGCCCTCTGCAGTCAGGCCCAGAAAGAACCGGGGCGGCCCTATCCCACGTTCGCACTGGCATTCACCATCTTCGACGACCCCAGCTGGGACGCCCTTTCAGCGGAGCGGCCTCTCCGCTACTGGCGGCTCGTGGAGATCAACCAGCCTGGTGCCACGCCGCTGACCACAAGCGCTCTCCGCGCCGACGAGCGGATAGTCAACTACCTCAAAGGGCTTAACCGCCTGGACGACCGCCTGACGTCCCTGCTCGCCCCCTTCGATATCTCCCCGGAGGAAGAGACCGGTCTATCCCCTTCCCACAACAGCGTCGCCGAGCTCATAGAACACGACGTCAGGCTCGAGGCAGCCGCCAACAGGCCGCCGGTGATCCAGCTCACCGGCACGGATTCGGTCAGCAAACAGCAGGTTGCCCTCCGGCTCTTCTCGAGTCTGGGACTCCAGGGTTTTCGTCTTCCCGGCGAGCTTCTCCCATCAGCGGCCGGCGATCTCGAAACCCTTGCGCGGCTCTGGCAACGGGAGAGCGCCCTCCTTCCCCTGGGCCTATATGTCGATGCCGAGGAAGGAGAGGAGGGGGGCGGGCCGACCGAAGGGAATCGGCGGCTCAACCGTTTCTTGGCCCGCTGCGGTACGCTGGTTCTCCTCGATACGCGGGAGCCGCGGCCGGGTGCGGGGCTCAACGCCTCATCCTTCGAGGTGGCCAAACCGACTCCAGCAGAGCAGCAGGCCGCCTGGAAAGAGGCCCTGGGCGATGCCGCCGCAGACAATCCCGACCGACTTGCCGGGCAGTTCAACCTGAACCTGCCGGCGATCCGCCGGGTCGCCGCGGCGGCCCTGGCCAAGAGGCAAGAGGATGAGGCATCCCCGGTCATGCGGGAGCGACTCTGGTCGGCTTGCCTCAACCGCACCAGGCCGCGGCTGGACAAGCTTGCCCAGAGGATCGAGCCCAAGGCCACCTGGGAGGACCTGGTCCTTCCCGAGGAACCGTTGAGGCTACTCCACGAGATCGCGGCCCAGGTGAGGCAGCGGAGCAAGGTCTACGACGGCTGGGGGTTCCGCAGAAAGATGAGCCGCGGCTTCGGCATCAGCGCCCTGTTCGCCGGTGAGAGCGGAACCGGCAAGACCATGGCGGCCGAGGTCATCGCCAACGAACTCCGTCTCGATCTCTACCGCATCGACCTCTCCGCGGTGGTGAGCAAATACATCGGCGAGACGGAAAAGAACCTGCGGCGCGTGTTTGACGCCGCAGAAGACGGCGGCGTAATACTCCTGTTCGACGAGGCCGACGCCCTTTTCGGCAAAAGGAGCGAGGTGAAAGACAGCCACGACCGCTACGCAAACATCGAGGTCAACTACCTCCTGCAGCGGATGGAGGCGTTCCTGGGACTGGCGATCCTCGCCACGAACATGAAGAGCGCCCTCGACCAGGGCTTCATGAGACGCCTTCGGTTTATAGTCAACATCCCGTTCCCTGGCATTGCGGAGCGGAAGCTGATCTGGCAGGGCGCCTTCCCAAGGGATGACCGGGAACGGAGCCTGCCCGGAACCCCCCTGGAGGATCTGGACTACGACCAACTCACCAGGCTCAACCTGGCCGGCGGCAGCATCCACAACGTCGCCCTGAACGCGGCGTTCCTGGCGGCCCGCTCGGGCACGCCCGTGTCCATGCCGCTCATCCTCGAGGCGGCCTGTACGGAATTACGCAAGCTGGACAAGCCGGTCAGCAAAACGGATTTCACCCTACCGAAACCCGCGGGAGCAAATGGATGAACATCCGCCTTTACATAGAGAGGCTGATCCTGGACGGGCTGGAGATGGGTCCGGGGGATGGTGCGAAGGTGAAGGCAGCCGTAGAAGCCGAGCTTTCACGCCTCCTGGCCGATGGTGGAATTGCTCCAGGCCTTCATGGGGGTGGATCCCTGGCGCGTATCCGGGCGAACCCCGTATCCACGGGCAGGGACAAGAGCCCCAGGGCACTGGGGGAGAAGATAGCACGGTCGGTCTACGGGGGAATCGGGAAGTGAAACTGACGATCGGCAAGGCACCGAAGACGCCTGACTCCTCAAGGGCGGAAGTTATTTCGCACCACTCCGCCAACCGTATCATGGGGTGGCATGCCGCCACCCATGGCATCGTTTAAGGGGATCGAGGCGTAAACCACGCCATCGAGCCTTTCGCATCGATGGAGCGCTCGGGCATGATGAAACCCGTAACCTCTGAGGAGTTGGGTAGTGAACAGGCAAGATGTAAATCGAAAAGCCACTTCCGAAGCGATCAGACCGGCAGCCGACGGAGTACCTCAACACGCGGCGATCAAGCCTGCGCCAATCGAGGACCTTTATCCGGGCGTCAACGAGGTGCTCAAATCTCCCGGCCGGCCGCTCGATGTTGACACACGCGCATTCATGGAGCCGCGCTTTGGGCACAATTTCAGCCAGGTGAGGGTTCATACCGACTCCAGGGCGGCAGAATCCGCACGGGCCGTCAACTCTCTCGCCTACACGATCGGATCGGACATCGTCTTCGGTGCGAACCTTTACTCACCGGAACTGGCGCACGGAAGGCAGCTGCTCGCCCACGAGCTTGCACATGTTGTGCAGCAATCAGGAGCGATGAGGACCGATCCGGCTCCAATTGTTGGAGAACCCCACCTGGAAAGGGAAGCGGACCGCATGGGGAATTTGGCGGCGATGGGAGGAGCTTTTCAGCGAATCCAAGTCTCCCGATCGGTTCCTCAGAACGTCATGCAGTGCAAGAAGGTGCCGATGGACTTCGGTGAATTTGAAACGACCCAATTCAGGGCGGCGAACAGCAGAGGTCTTGAAATAAAGCTGCAGTTCGCTCCCAACGAAGGCAAGGTGGATGCAAAAAAGATCGCCCTTTCCCAAAGCGTAAAAGCGATGAAGGAAAGCGGGGCAGCCTACGCCACAACCCCGAATCTGGCCAACAGGATGGTCCCGAGCGGAAAGCCGGGTGCGGGATACACCATCGACGCGCCGGCAACCACGAACAATCCCATTTATTACGGCACGAAAAATCTCGGTGCCAGCGAGGATTTAAAGGACACTCCCATGTCCGGCAACAATCCCGCTAATCCCGTTCAACTAGGCATCAACACCAACTATATCCTGGGGTACTGCTACAGGGAGAAGCCCACCGACACCCAAAAGAAGAAGCAGCCCGCTTCCATGGACGACATGCCCCAGGGAAGGAAGAAACCGGGGGCCGGGATGGATTTCGAGACTGCCGCCTTTGCAATCGAGGGAGCGGATAAGGGCAAATACTACGGGTCGGTGAAATGGGGATACAGGATAGGAGGAACGGACTCCGCCCCAACGGTTAAGAAGACGGATATAGATGAGGCGTCCAGAGGAAAACCTACGGCAAATTTTATGGAGGCAGCCAAGTTGTGGAACGTGGGAAAAACCCAGGGGACCCTAAAAGTAATTGCCGACCCGGCCATAGTATACAGGATGGATGGCTCCACCACTGAAAGACTGGCAAAAGGGACCGTTTTAAAACAGCTGGACACCGTCGGCGGGGGGGTCGAGCCCATGATCAAGGCAGAAGTGCTGAATGCCGACGGGACCGGTTCAGGAAAACTTATCTATATCAATGTGCCCGATGTCAAGGATATGGGCGATGGCTCTCCCAACAAAAAGCTTCCCCGATAGGGATCGATCGCGGAGCAAAAAGTTTTAACCATAGCCTGGAGTGTTATTCCGGGATGAATGCCACAAGACAACATAAGTCGAATCCGACGGCAGCGCCCCCCTTGAAAACCGCATCCAGTGGTTTGATCCAGCGCAAATGCGCCTGCGGCAATCACACCATTGCAGGCGGAGAGTGCGAAGAATGCGGCAGGAAAAAGCGGTACAGTCTGCAGACCAAACTCAAGGTGAGCGGGCCTGGGGATATTTACGAACGGGAAGCGGAGCGGATTGCCGATCAGTTGATGGCAGCGCCTGTACATTCTGGCATCAGCGCCAGCCCGCCAACTATTCAGCGCTACAAGGAACAATCGGCTGGGCAGACAACTGCGGCACCCGCCAGTGTGGATCTGGCCCTGGCCAGCCCCGGAAGACCTCTGGAACCGACGTTGCGGCAGGAAATGGAGCTGCGTTTCGGTTACGACTTTACTGCCGTTCGGGTGCACTACGATGAGCAGGCTGCTCGCGCGGCGGATGCGATCGACGCCTCCGCCTTCACCCTTGGCAACTCCATCTGGTTCGGCCGAGGCATGTTCCGGCCAGAGACGGCGTTTGGGCAGCATCTTATGGCCCATGAGTTGACCCATACAATTCAGCAGCGCGGTCAACCTGATACGTACGGCAGCCATCAGGTTTCTGCCACCGGTGACGTTGCGGAACTTGGGGCCCAGTGCGCCGCCGAAGCTGTCCTGACAAGGGAAGCCATGCAGCATGTCGGGACGAGTGGCCCGGTCATCTGCCGTGCGCCGAAAGTGTCCTCGGTCCCGGGCGATCCCAGTCGGCGCATTGTCGACCTGGATGATGGCAGCCGCTATCGCGTGAAGCGGACTGTCGGGCTTCAGCAGGACACGAAAACAATTCCCGGAGAAGAGGCTGGGCCTAGCCTTGCGCCCAAGATCGACAAGAACAACGTCTGGCTGCAGGTAAATTGGTGCTCGACCGGCAAGAAGGGTGACATCCACGGCGAGGTCAAAGTCGGCGCTGACTTGCCCGCAGCCGCACAGACGGCGCTTACCGACCTCGGCAACGACATCAAGAACGGCACAGATCCGAAGAAGGCAATTCTCAAGGCCAAAATCCAGCCATTTGCTTCGGTGCACATCGCCCAATCCAAACGATTCGCTGTAGACTTGTCCGGAGGGCCTACAATCGAGCCTTTCGGCGGGGGTGTGACCGGTGGCGGGGGAAAGGCAAGTGTTAAGATCGGCAATGTGGAGTTATCGGCCGATGTTCAGGTGACCGCCGGTTCAGGCCGCCCTGATGTGCGCGTCATCGGCGGAGTCACAATCCCACTAGGCGGACCTGAGAAAGTCACCTGCAAACGCACGTTCGTGATACCGAGGATCAGCTACCAGTGCGAGAAGATCGTGCCCGAGCACGAGGAGCCTAAGCAGGTCTCAGACACGCGGAGACACTATTTCTATTACGAGTTCGCAAAGCCCGAATTCGCCAAGCGCGGCCGCACCGCAACGCTGGATGCCGAGGCCAAGAGAGCACTTAAGCAGGAGTTATACAACGGTTACCGCATCGACAGCATCGAGGGTTTTGCTTCCCCTGAAGGGGCCGTGGGCCCGCAGGAAAGACCAGCTGACCGTCCCAAAGGCTTCGTTGGAAATTATGTGTTGTCCAAAGACAGAGCCAAGGCCGCCGAAGACTGGGTCAAGGGTGTTTGCCCACCGCCAACCGCTCTGAGCATGCGCCCCAGCTGCTTTGCTGAAGTTTACGCAGGGCCATCCTCCGGAAGCGAGCTATACGGTAGGAGGAGAGAGGCTGGCCAGGAAACAGGGCCGGAGCTCGTGGACAAGGCGCTGGCTGAGGAATCGGTGCGGGCCTTCGAGCAACGCCCGGACGAGGCTGAGCGCAGAACGCCGGATGTGATGGAAGAGCTGGAGAAGCGAAAGACGCCGGAACGACAGAAGGATACGGTTTACCCCCTGCTCCGGCGCGCGGAGATCGTCGTCAGCAACCCCACGGGGAAAACCATAAAGGTGAAGGTGCCGGAGTCCCAGCCGGCACCGGTCGAGAAGTGCCCGACCGAAGTCGTCGGTGCGGTAGCCGACGACTTCGACCAGGACAAAAAATGATGCGGATACGAGCGCATTTTTAATATCCCTTGTCTGCGCAGAAGAAGTAGGGGGGCAGAAGAAGTAAATGGGTCTAAATGGCATGCTGACCAGAGAGCAAATAGCATGGGTCGTTAAAAGCACAAGGGGTCAAGTCTGCAGATTTCAAAAGCGGAGATTCCTGATAAGGCAGGTAACTCTCGATTTCATCTCATGTGACTGACAGGAACATGGAGAAACATAAATGAATTTCTTTGACGGGCTTTATCCATATGAAATCGTCCTGCTTGTACTGGGGGTGCTTCTTTTCCTGGTGCTGATGGTTGCTTTCGTCGTACTCCTGGTGCGCGGGAAACCGTTCGTCAAGGTGTTGTCTCGCCCCACAACCCCTGAGTCAGTCTGCAGCGGGCTTTGACAACAGGTCCGACCGTTTCGCTGCAGCATTTGGAGAGAAAAAGATGTCGAGTTTTCCCAACTCCCCCAAAATCCTCAAGGGCGGGATCGTCCTGATCGACGCGACCACTGCGGCGGTGAAACGCATCATTAGCCTCCAGTACAACCCGGACACCCTGACCCGTTCCTTCCAGATAAGGGGGGTCGGCGGCGAAACGGGCGACCGCTCCGAGGCGCTCCGGCTGAAGGGCCCTCCCGCTGAGACCATCAAACTCGAAGCTGAGATCGATGTCACCGATCAACTGGAGCTGGCAGATGGACAGGCGACACAGGTGGGGCTGTACCCGCAGCTTGCCGCACTGGAGCTGATCGTCTACCCCACCAGCGACCAGCTCTCCTCCAACCACCAGCTTGCCCAGGCCGGGACACTGGAGGTGGTGGCGATGGAAGCTCCGCTTTCGCTCTTCGTCTGGAGCAGGAACCGGATCCTGCCGGTGCGCCTGACTGAATTCAGTATCACCGAGGAGGCCTTCGACGTGAATCTGAACCCGATCCGCGCCAAAGTGAGCCTGGGGATGCGGGTCCTGACCGTGGACGACCTTACCTTCGATCACAGGGGGGGCAACCTGTTCATGACGTACCTGCGCGGCAAGGAACAACTGGCCGCGCAAAACCCGAACGCCACTTTTGGCGTGATGGGAATCGGAGGCATTCCATGATCGATCCTAATCAGGCACTGCAGGCGCTTTTGCAGCGCGACGGGCTGAAGGTAAACTTCTTCCCCCCCACGAGCCGCTACTATGGACTGAGCACGGCCACTCTGGAAGCGTCGGACGGTGCCATCGTCATCTACGTGCAGCGCCGTTTCCTGCCCCAACCCGAGCGCTTCGCCCTTCTCCAGGAGCACGTTGTCGCAAGCGGTGACCGGCTGGACAACATCACGGCTCAGTATCTTGGGGACCCGGAGCAGTTCTGGCGCATCTGCGACGCCAACGCCGCCATGCGGCCGGACGAATTGACCGAGACCATTGGACGCAGGCTGCGAATCACCCTGCCGGAAGGGATACCGGGGACGCCGGGTTACTGACTTGAGAATCGGCGAGTCAAGCGATGCTTAAGGGAGTACATCTCACCCTCTTGATCGGACCGGCGGTGCCGGTGCCGGCGCCGCAATCGGTCGTGGACGCCCTCGACAGCGTGCAGGTCAACCACGAGAAGGAGAGGAGCGGTTTTCAGCTCACCTTTGCCGCCGGCAAGAACTCGTCGCTTCTAACGACCATGCTGCCGGCAGGCTATCTCGATCCCATAGTCACTCGGGTGATCATCATCGTCACCCTTAACGGCGTTCCTAACGTGCTCATGGACGGCATCGTCACCCGCCAGGAGATTGCAGCCAGCGGCGAACCGGGCCAGTCGAAGATCACCGTCACCGGCGAGGACCTGAGCGTGCTGATGGACGTGATCGAGATCGTCAGGCCCTATCCGGCCATACCCGACGCGGGGAAGGTCTATCTCGCCCTCGCCCCCTATGCCGCCTTCGGCGTGATCCCGCTGGTCATCCCGCCGATCCTTTCCGTCGTCGAAGTCCCTACGGAAAAGATCGAGTCCCAGACCATGTCCACGGACCGCGACTATATCCGGGGGCTGGCCCAGCGCTGCGGCTATATCTTCGCTGTCAACCCCGGCCCCGCCCCAGGCACCTCCATCGCCTACTTCGGGCCCGACGTCGATCTCCCCATACCCCAGGCGGCCCTCTCCATCAACATGGACGCCAGCGACAACGTGGAGTCGATGAGTTTCTCCCTGGACGGCCTGGCAAAGAAGGTGCGCATATACGTTGTTCTCGACCCGTTCACAAAGAAGATTCCGATCCCCATACCGCTGCCCAATATCAACGCCTTCAAGCCCCCCCTGGGCGCCAGGCCGACCCCACCCGCCAAGGTGGAGTTTGCCGATGACGTGGCGCAGCAGAGGCCCGACGAGGCGGCGCGGGGGATCCTCGGATTCCTGATGAACAACTCCGACGGCATCAGCGCCAGCGGCTCCCTCGACGTGGTCCGCTACGGGCAGATCCTGCGGGCGCGGATGCTGGTCGGCGTGCGGGGCGCCGGGATCGCCTACGACGGGCTCTACTACGTCAACAGCGTGACCCACAACATCAAGCGGGGCGAGTACAAGCAGAACTTCACCCTTTCCCGCGACGGCCTGATCTCTCTGACTCCGAGGGTTGTCCCATGAGCGAATCGAACATCGGCAAGAAATATTACGGCAAATACCGCGGAACGGTGATCAACAACATCGACCCGATGCAGCAGGGGCGGATCATGGCGGAAGTCCCCGATGTGCTGAGCCTGCTCCCGAGCACCTGGGCACTGCCGTGCGTTCCCTTTGCCGGCCAGCAGTCCGGCTTCTTCGTGGTGCCGCAGATCGGCGCCAGTGTCTGGATCGAATTCGAGCACGGCGATCCCAACTACCCGATCTGGATCGGGGGATTCTGGGGGAGCGCCGTTGAAGTGCCTGCCCTGGCCATAGCTCCGCCGCCGATCCCCCCGGGCAACAACATCGTCATAGAGTCGACCCTGCAGAACATGGTGCTGATCAGCGACTCGGCGCCGACGCCGGTGACGGGCGGGATCGTCCTGAAGAGCACGACAGGGGCGATGATCGTGGTGAACGACAGCGGCATCTACATCTCAAACGGCAAGGGGGCGATGATCACCATGGTGGGACCGACGGTCACCATCAACAACGGCGCCCTGGTGGTGGTCTGACCATGCCCGGGTTCCTGCTGCACGTGGGGGCGACGGTCCTCTGCGCACACGGGGGTCAGGCGCAGCCGACCGTCCCCAACCCGCGGGTGTTGGTGAACGGCATGGCGAGCGTGACCCTCTCCGCCCCCTATGTGGTGGCCGGATGCGCCCTCCCGCCGCCGCCGACCGCCAACGGCCCGTGCGTCACAGCCCAGTGGCTGATGGGCACGACCCGCGTCTTATCCAACGGGCAGCCGCTCCTGGTGCAGAGCAGCCAGGCGGTCTGCGCACCCAGCGGCACGCCGCTTTTGATAGCGATGACCCAGCTCAGGGTGTCCGCAATGTAGGACGGACCTGAACTCGTGAACATTCAAACTCTCATGCGGTTGGAGTGCCTCTGGCTTGGGTTCGCAGGTTATAATCGTCATCCCGGCTGAGTTCGCCGCCGAAGCTTGGATGGAGCGAGGCAACCCACGCTGGCCCCCGGCATTTTCGTCCATATCGGGTTTCATGCTCACGGAATCCGCTAGAAATGATGGATCGGAGTGATCTATGAACATTGACTTTCCCTTTCGCTTTGACGGACGCGGACGCGCCGCATCCACCGACGACAACGACCACATTAGAGACATGCTGGAGCAGTTGATCTTCACCTCTCCGGGCGAACGGGTCAATCGCCCCGACTTCGGCAGCGGCATCCTGCAGCTCGTATTTGCGCCCAACAGCTCGGAGCTGGCCGCCACCCTCCAGTTCACCATGCAGGCGGCGATCCAGCGCTGGCTCGGCGACCTTCTCGACCTGAAGAACTTGAACGTGCAGTGCGTCGACTCGACCCTGACAATCGATATCCAATACGTGGTGCGCCGCACCAATCAGACGGAAACGGCGCGCTTCACGCGGACGGTGTGAGACCATGGAAACGGAAAACATATGCATCGAAGATGGCCGCCGCGACGCGGTGCGTGCCAGACCGGAGCTGAACGGATTAGACTACGTGGAGGTGGGGGACGATCAGCTCACCCTGACCGCATACTTCTTGGGGAAGGCGCCCGAACAGCTCAGGAAGGGCGCGATGCAATACGTGCGTATCGAGGGGGGAGAGCGGATCAGCGGCATAAAGGTTGTCGATCTCGACGTGACCCGCGATCCCGATCCGGAAGTGGACGATTACGCCACGGTTCGGGTCGACAGGGCCGGTGACTTCTCCACTTATACCCTGCGCCTGATCGGCCTTGAAAACATCGACCCGTTCTACGACCATGCGGAATTCTCCTTCAAGGTCAATTGCCCCGGCGATATGGACTGCGCCCCGGCCGACACCTGCCCGCCGCAGCAATGGGTCGAGCCCGCAATCAACTATCTCGCCAAGGACTTCTCAAGCTTCCGCCAGCTGATACTCGATAGGCTCGCCCTGATCATGCCCGACTGGCAGGAGCGTCATGCGCCCGATCTCGGCGTAGCCCTGGTGGAAATTCTGGCATACGTGGGGGACTATCTCAGCTACCACCAGGACGCGGTCGCCACCGAGGCATACCTGGACACGGCACGAAGGCGCATATCGGTGCGGCGCCATGCGAGGCTGGTGGATTATCTCCTCCATGAAGGGTGCAACGCCCGCGCCTGGCTGGCCATTACCACCGACACCGACCTGACCAGCGAGCACGCACTGGATCCTAAAGAGGTATATTTCATCACCACCCCGCCGGCCATGGCAGCGATCGACGGCTCCATCCTCTCCGCCGACCAGGTGCGCAACATCCCCCCCTCCAGCTACGAGCCTTTCGAGGCGATCACCGATCAGCCGATTGAGATATACGCCTTCCGGAGCACGATTCTCTTTTACACCTGGGGGCAACGGGAGTGCTGCCTGCCGCGCGGCGCCACATCGGCCACCCTGGTAGATGCCTGGGAGACGGAGTCAACCGGCGAAGCGGTTGCAGCCGCCAACCCTGCCAGAAAACTGCGGCTCAACCCCGGGGACGCGCTGATCTTCGAGGAGGTGCCGGGACCATTGACCGGCCAGGCCGCCGATGCCGACCCCACCCATCGCCACTGCGTCAGGCTCACGGCAGTAATCCCCGGTGTCGACCCATTGAACGGCCAGCCGGTGGTGGAGATCGAGTGGTCAAATGAAGACGCCCTCCCTTTTGCCCTCTGTCTGTCTGCCGTGACCGACGCCGGGCACGGCTGCGAATACCACGAGAACGTGAGCGTGGTGCGCGGCAACGTGATCCTGGTGGACCATGGCACTACCATTAAACCATGCGAGGAGCTGGGTGCAGCGCCCACCGCGACCGGCGAGGCCGATTGCGACTGCCCCGGCCACCCTTCCGACGTCCGCTATACCGCCGGCAGGTTCAGGCCCCGCCTTGCGAACGTGCCGCTCACCCATCGCCAGCCCCTTCCCTCATGCACCGGCCGCATCGCACCGGCATCCTGCCTGATGACGCAGGACCCGCGCCGGGCCTTGCCCCAGGCCTCTCTCAACGGCATCCTGGCGCTGAGCGATGCCGGCTACCGTCCGGTACCGTGGGCAGAGCTGAGTCACTATACCGAGCTTATGACCGGCCTGAACGGCGCGGGCTTCACGGGGGAGAGCCTTCCCCAGGGGGTCCCGCTTTCGCCGAGTCTGTTCGCTGACTACCGGGAATCCTTATCTGCCCGGGACGAACTGGCGAAGGCGATGCAGCAGAGCCCCGGCAACCAGAAGCTGAAGGACGACCTGGCAAACACCACCGCAATCGCAGCGGGGCTGTTGAGCGCGCTGATAAACGAGCTGTTGTCGCGTTGGTTCTGCTGGGAGCCGCAAGGCGACCTGCTCGGCAGCGCGCCGGATGACCGGCACTTCGTGGCGGAGATCGACAACGAAGGGGTGGCCTGGCTCCGCTTCGGCGACGGTGAAAGCGGAAGGACACCCGAAGCCGCCTCGACCTTCAACGCCTGCTATCGCGTGGGGAACGGCACTGTCGGCAACGTGGGGGCTGAATCAATCTCGCGGCTGGTCTTCCGCCACGAGAAAGTCTCCATCGACGGCCTGACCGTGAGAAACCCCCTCCCGGCCCGTGGCGGCATGGAGCGGGAGCCGATTGCCGAGGCGAAGCTCTTCGCCCCGACGGCCTTCCGCGACGTGCCCATGCGCGCCATCACCGCCGACGATTACGCCACCCTGGCTGAACGCGAATTCGGAAGCCGCCTACAGCGGGCGGCCGCCGTGCTCTCCTGGTCCGGAAGCTGGTATGAGGCCGATCTGGCCGTCGATCCCATGGGTAGCGAAATTGCTCAGCCTGCGCTCATGGAGCGGATAGAGAGGGTGTTGCAGCGTTATCGCCGGATGGGACACGATCTGGAGGTGGAACCTGCCAGGTACGTGCCGATCGAGCTGGAGCTGACCGTCTGCGTGCTCCCCCATTTCCTGCGCGGCCATGTGAAGGCGGCCCTGGCGGAAACCTTCAGCAATCGCGCGCTCCCAGGAGGCAGGCTCGGCTTTTTCCATCCCGACAACCTTTCCTTCGGCGAGGGGTTGTACCTTGGCCGCATAGTCGCCGCCGCCCAGTCCGTCACCGGCGTAGAGAGCGTTCGGGTGACGAAACTCAACAGGCTGTTCGAGTCCCCCAACCGCGAGCTTGAAAACGGTGTGCTGCCGCTCGGCCCACTGGAGGTGGCCCAATTGGACAACGACCCCAGCTTCCCGGAGCGGGGGCTAATGAAGCTTGTCATGCTGGGGGGACGATGACGCACGATCCCTGGCTGCCATTCGCCGGCCGGCTCTCTTCCTTGGAGGCCCGGCTCCTGACAAACGAGGTATGAGATGAAAAGAAAACCCTGCGGCTGCTGTGAGGGCATAAAGAATATTACGCCGATGAAGACGGCCAACCGGCCTGGATTGACAGCGCTTTCCTACCGCGTCGGCACCCACGCGACCTTTCTGGAAACCATGAAGTCGCGCCTGTCGAGCATCTATCTCGATATCCCCCGCGAAGGGGTCGATGCCGATGGAAAGCCGCTTACGGACCGGATCTATCCGCTTCGTCCCCTGACCACCCGTGACGGTGACGACCCGGCTATAGCGCTTCTGGACAGCTGGGCCACGGTCGGCTCCGTTCTGGCCTTCTATCAGGAACGGATCGCCAACGAAGGGTATCTCAACACCGCAACCGAACGGAGATCGGTCCTCGAGCTGTCCAATCTGATCGGTTACAGGCCCAGGCCGGGGGTTTCGGCAAGCGTCTTTCTCGCCTACACCATCGACGGCAACTCCAAGGAGCCGGTGGTCATCCCGGCCGGAGCCAGGTCGCAGAGCGTTCCCGATCCCGGCGAGGATCCGCAGACCTTCGAAACGGGCGATCCCCTCGAGGCCAGGGCGGAGTGGAACGACCTGAAGCCGCGCCGGACGCGGCCGCAAATCAAAGAGACGATCCTCAACGATACCGCCTACCGTGTCTACCTGAAAGGGACGGCCACGAACCTGAAAGCGAACGATCCCCTCCTTATCGATTTCGGGGATGGGAACAAGCCGCAGCTATTCCGGGTCGTCGATGTTGAACCTGATCAGGCGAACGACCGGACCCTGGTCACGCTGACCGAGTGGCAGAGCAGGGCCATGTCGGCATTGGGCAGATTAAGGGATGCGGTAATGAGTCTGGCGCAGCGGCTCCAGGACACCTCGGGACTTCAACGCTCCACCGCCAAGTCCGAGATGGTGGGCAGGGTCGTGGGTCAGCTGAAGAGCCTGGAACAGCGTGCCCAGACCGCCGCCGCCGATGCCGATGTCGCCTCTTTTCTCAAGAGTCGAACCCTGCCGCACCTCGAGGAGGAGCTGGCCCTGGCCGAATCCGACGTCAAGTACATAAAGATCAAGGCGTGGCTGAACCCGCTGGTGAGGGAGCTGGCCGCCGTTGACGGCGGTTCGGCACTGAATGCTCCGGCAGGGGCTTCAGGCGCTTCTGCCATCACCGCCAAGAATCCGGACCCGGTTGCCGGCGTTCTGGGGAGGCTGGCCCTCTCCCCGTCCGTGCCGCCGCGCAACACGCTCTATCTGTCCCGGGACCTGAAGACCGCCTTCTCGGCCAGGGCGGACACCGGCGCCCAGCTGGTCGCCACCTTCCGGCCCGCCCTGGGCAAGGCACTAACCGCCGCGCTTTCCAAGGGGAAGTTTCTGCCCGACAACCGGATCCGCGTCTATGCGCTCAGGACCAAGGCCGCCCCCTTCGGCCAGGCCGCGCCGAAAAAGGTCTTGCAACTTGACAGGGCTACGGGGTCAATAACGAAGGTGGGGGAATGGCCCATCGTCGAGAGCGAGACGGTCATTCACGAATCCGAAAAGGTCCTCTTCCTTGACGGCAGCTACGACAAGATAGTCAGCGATAGCTGGCTGGTGGCGGACATGGCCGCTGTGCCGGACCTTAAACCTCCCGAGGTCCAGGTGGAACCGGCGGACCGCCCGTTCGTGGTCACCAGAGCGCTCACTGCACAAGCAGACCTTGCCCGTGCCGAGTACGGCATCTCCGGAAAGACCACCCGCCTCGGCCTGGCCGACCCCTGGCTGAAGCTCACTCCGTTGAAGGAATCGTCCCAGACCGTCCGCGACCGGGACTTCCAGCTGCTCCGGCACACTATTGTCTATGCCCAAAGCGAGGAACTGGCGCTGGCCGAGGAACCAATAGTGGCAGACATCTGCGGCGGCGGCGGGAACTGGATCGAGTTGGACGGATGGTATGCCGACCTCAAGTCGGGGCGCTGGCTGATCGTCTCAGGCGAGCGCACGGACATCACCCTTCCCGACCCCGACAACCCCGAAGAAACGCTCCCGGTGACCGGAGTAACGGCCAGCGAGCTGGTGATGCTTGCGGAAGTCGTCCAGGACACCTCCACCGAAGATGGGACTCCGGCGGGCCAGTCGGGAAATCCGGCTGTACTCCCGGGCGAGAGGTTGCATACCTTCATAAAGTTCGCCAAAGACCTCCAGTACTGTTACAGACGCGACACCATGACCATCCATGGCAACGTGGTGAAGGCCACTAACGGTGAAACCCGCAGCGAAGTACTTGGGGGGGGCGACGGCAGCCGGGCGCTGCAGTCGTTCACCCTGCGCCAGCCGCCGCTGACCTATGTGGCTGCGCCGAACCCCTCAGGCATCGTCAGCACGCTGAAGGTATATGTAAACGACGTCCAGTGGCACGAGACCGACTCGCTTGCGGCGCTCAAGCCGGCCGATCGGGCATTCATAACGCGCACCGACGACAACGCGGGGACAAACGTGTTATTTGGCAACGGCGAACACGGAGCACGCTTGCCCACAGGGACGGAAAACGTGCGCTCGGCCTACCGGAACGGGATAGGGAGCGCCGGTAACGTCAAGGCCGAAAAGATCTCCCTGTTGATGACCCGCCCCCTCGGGGTGAAAGGGGTGATCAATCCCCTCCCCGCATCGGGGGGGGCCGACAGGGAGAGCCTCGATCAGGCAAGAAGGAACGCGCCGCTGGCGGTAATGGCCCTCGACCGGCTGGTTTCGGTCCAGGACTATGCAGATTTCTGCCGCACCTTCGCAGGCATAGGGAAGGCAGCGGCGACGAAGCTGGTTGCCCGGAACCGCGAGCTGGTCCATGTGACCATAGCAGGCGCCGATGACATCCCCATCGAGACAAGCTCCGATCTCTATCGAAACCTGCTCCTGGCGATCCGCGGCAACGGCGATCCCTATCAGCCGTTTCAGGTGGATCTGCGGGAACTGCTGCTCCTTGTCATCAGCGCCAACATCCGCGTCCTGCCCGATTACACCTGGGACGACGTGGTGGCACGGGTACGCGCCCGGCTCCTGGATGCCTTCAGCTTCGACCGCCGCGATCTGGGGGAGGACGTGGTTCTCAGCGAGGTCATCGGCGCCATGCAGTCGGTTTCCGGTATCGCCTATGTGGATGTCGACCTCCTGGCGACGATCCCGGAAAAAAAGGTGGACGGGGGAACCCGACGACTGTTGACCCCCGCCGAGATAACGAAGACGATCAATGACCTGCTGAAGAAACGACAGAGCGAGCAGGGTCTGCCGGACATTGGAAAGAGCCAGCCGCCGACGCGCATTCCCGTGGGCCCGGCGGTCGTCGACGACGGCACCATACAGCCGGCCAGGCTGGCGGTCTTGTCGGCGAAGGTGCCGGATACACTTATCCTGAACCAGATTTGATGGCTTCGCAAAAAGTCCATCTGCGCAAAGGACCGGATAATGAACACGAATCCCGATCGATTATACGAGCTTCTCCCGGTGATCCATCGCATGCGCGATGCCGACCAGGGGTATCCGCTGCGGGCGCTTCTGCGCGTCATAACCGAACAGGTCGAGGCGGTTGAAGAAGATATGGACGGGCTGTACGAGAACTGGTTCATCGAGACAGCAAAGGACTGGGTCGTCCCCTATATCGGCGATCTGATAGGGTATCGACCCGTCCACGATGCAGGCGAACCGGGCGATCCAGGCATGCCCAGGGACGAGGCACTCAACAGGATCCTGATCCCTCGCCGCGAGGTGGCCAACACCCTCCATTACCGTCGCCGCAAGGGGGCCCTTGCCCTGCTGGAAACCCTGGCAAACGACGTGGCCGGCTGGCCCGCCCGGGCCGTGGAGTTCTTCAGGCTCCTCGGCTGGACCCAGAACGTAAATCACCGCCACCTTCTACGGGGCCGCACCTCCGATCTGCGAGACGGCGAGGCGTTGGGCTTGCTGGACGGGCCGTTCGACAGGAGTGCGCATACCGTCGATGTGCGCCGCATGGATTCGACCCTCACCCGTGGCCGCTACAACATACCCGAGGTCGGGCTCTTCGTCTGGCGCCTTAAGACATACCCCGTCACCGACACGCCAGCGCACTGCGTCGAAGAGGTCGGCCCGCACTGCTACACCTTCAGCGTGCTGGGAAACGACACCAGGCTGTTCATCAATCCCGCCGGCGAAAAAGACCCGACGCGGATCGCCGGGGAGATAGACGTCCCGGCGCCTATCCGCCGCCGCGCCTTCGAGAAAAGGCTTGCGGATTTCTACGGCAATGGCAGGAGCATGGCGGTCCGGGTGGCCGACCAGCTCCTCCCCATGGGCGCCATAAAGGCCGCGGACCTGACCGACTGGCAATACCATCCGCAGCGCGACCAGGTCGCGGTCGATCCGGTTTTGGGCCGGATCGCCTTTCCTCCGGGGCAGTTGCCGAAGAAGAGTGTGCACGTCTCCTATCGATATGCCTTCAGCACCGCAATGGGGGGGGGCGAATACGACAGGCCCGTAATCGAGCGGCAGCTCTTCACCCTCTATCGGGTTGGGGAAACCGGGCGCTTCAGGCACGTGGGGGATGCGCTGCGTCAATGGCAGGCCGACAAACCGCGAGACGCGGTGATCGAACTGGCCGACAGCGGCGTATACGTGGAGCCAATAAACATCGTACTGGAAAGGGACCAAAGCCTGCAGCTGAGGGCTGCCAACCGGTGTCGTCCGGTGATGCGGCTCCTCGACTGGCAGACCGATCTTCCCGACGCCCTCAGCGCCGACCTCTCGCCCGGCAGCCGCTTTACCTTAGACGGTCTCCTCATCACCGGGCGCTCGGTGCAGATCAGGGCGACCGGCACGGATCAGGACGAGGGCGGGGCATGCCCGGCTGAGTTGAGTATCCGCCATTGCACCCTGGTGCCCGGCTGGGGTCTGCACAACGACTGCCAGCCGAGCCGTCCCGCGGAGCCGAGCCTGGAGCTCTTCAATGTCCGAGCCCGGGTAAGGATCGAAAAGAGCATACTGGGATCGATTCAGATCTATGAAGACCCGGTCCGCACCGATCCCATACCGCTCTCCGTGACCGACAGCATCATCGACGCCATCGGCGACGAAAGAGAGGCGATCGGCGCGCCGGGACGCCCGGTGGCCCATTCCATCCTGACCATCAGGCGCTGCACGGTGTTCGGCATCGTCCAGGTCCACGCCATCAGGCTGGCGGAAAACTCCATCTTCACCAACTGCCTCAACGTGGCAAGGCGGCAGCTGGGCTGCATGCGATTCTGCTACGTTCCGAAAGGCTGCCGTACGCCGAAACGGTACCACTGCCAGCCGGAGATGGGGGAACAGGCCATAACAGAGAAGCTGCAGGGGATTGATCCTGGCATCTCCCAGGTCGAGCTCGATGAGGCGCGGGCCCTGGAGCGGTTCCGCATTCGCCCTCTGTTCAACAGCATGCGTTACGGCAATCCGGACTATGCCCAGCTGGCGGACTCCTGCGCCGACGAAATAGGGCGCGGTGCCGACGACGAGAGTGAAATGGGGGCGTTCCACGATCTGTACAATCCGCAGCGCGAGGCCAACCTTAGCGCCCGGCTCGACGAATATACGCCGGCAGGAATGGACACCGGCATCATTTTCCAGACATAAAAGACGGAGGATATCGATATGAAAGGCGACTTCACGAGAAACACCTTCCATCCATCCAGGCATTTCAGCCGCGTGCTCATGCAGCAGGGGCGGGTGCAGCTGGATTCGGACTGGAACGAACAGGCGGCGATCCTGCTCAATTACCTGAGAGCCCTGGCCGCAGATATGATCGGACCGTTCGGCGGCCCCGATCCCGGCTGCGGTTTCACACTGACCGCCAAGGACGGCGATTTCGCGGTCGGCACCGGCCACTACTACGTGGATGGCCTCCTCTGCGAAAACGACCTTGACAACGTCACCTTCTTGAAACAGGACGATTTCCCTTCGCCTGACACGCTGCTGCCGGCAAAGATCTATCTGGTCTACCTGGACGTGTGGGAGCGTCACGTCACGGCGCTGGAGGAGAGCGCCATCCGCGAGGTAGCCTTGGGCGGGCCCGACACCGCCACCCGTGCGAAGCTGCTCTGGCAAGTCAAGGTCATCGGCAAGCTGCCGAACGGAAGCGACATCCCCGCGGGTTTCCTACCGGACGACGCCAATAAGCTGTGGCCAAAGTGGGTGCAGGCGTGGAAAGGGCAGTCCGCCTGCCAGCTCAAGGTCAGGCTCAACCCGGGACAGGCCTACACCGATCCCTGCACCATCCCGCCCGGCTCCAGGTATCGGGGACAGGAGAACCAGCTCTACCGGGTGGAGATCCACTCAGGGGGGACCCTGAAGGACGGGCATCCCAGCTTCAAGTGGTCCCGTGACAACGGTTCCATTGCGGCCGCCTGGTTGCTGAACAACGATGACGGGGCGCTCATCGTCAATTTCGGCCGCGGGTTCGCCTCCGGTCAATGGATTGAAGTAACCGGCGAAGCGGACGACCTGCTGGCCAGGCCCGGCAAATTCAACCGCATCGTAAAGGTCGAGGGAGACCTCATCTATCTGGCCGACAATGAAGCGTTCGATCCAAAAATAGCGAAGAAGGTTCGCCGCTGGGATCAGCAGGAGACCGAGGAGATCCATCTGACTGACGGTGCCGTGCCCATTTCAGAAGGGACGACGGATGCCGACTGGATAAACCTGGAGAAAGGCATACAGATCCAGTTCCAGCCGGGGGGATCGTATCGGACCGGCGATTACTGGCTGATTCCCGCCCGCACCGTGGGCACGATAGAATGGCCCGGCAACCCCGAGAACCCCGATGCGGTCTCACCCCTCGGTATCGGCCACCACTATGCGCCGCTCTGGATCATATCCACCAATGCCGCAGGCAAGGTGACGGTCGATCCGAAAAACGATCTTCGGCGGAAATTTGCGGCCATTGCCAAGTGACCGTTTGCATTACGGAGGTCTGCCATGTTCGGTTCCGTTGTTCTCGATGTTGTCGTCGGGGTGGTATTCGTATATCTTCTGCTAAGCATCATCTGCACCGCAGCCAATGAAATGATTGCATCCCTCCTTTCGCTAAGGGGGAGGACCCTCGCCAAAGGCATCGCGAACTTGCTGGCGGACAAGCGAATCAAAGGTTTGGACCAGCTTCTATACGATCATCCCCTCATAAAAAGCCTTTACCGTGGGAACAGGAAACCGTCCTATATACCGGACCATGCCTTCGCACTCGCCTTCTTGGATGGCATCGCCCCTTTTGATGGAAAAGGCGAGGGGGCCATCCCGGAAATAAGGGCCGCTGTCAACGGGCTCAAAGAGGACTCCGAGCTGAAGCGGCTGCTATCGATATTTCTGGAACAGGCAGGAGAAGATTTCACTAAATTACAAACCGCTGTCGAAACGTGGTTCAATGTCTCGATGTCGCGCGTGGGGGGATGGTACAAGCGCAAATCGCAGGTCATCAACATCGTCCTCGCGCTTCTGTTAGCGGGCGCCACGAACGCGGACACCTTGTTGATCGCAAAGAGGCTCTCCAATGACTCTGCCCTTCGCGCCGCAGTCGTCGCTCAGGCCCAGGAATTTGCCAGACAACCACCGCAGATTGGCGGCGCCCTACCTAAAAAAGCGCCAGAAGCGGCTGCTCAATCCTCAGCAGAAGATGAGAACAACGCCGCAGCTCAGCAGTCAGCCGCGCTTGCAGCCGCCAAGGCGCAAGAAACCCTTACGCGAACCCTCGGCACTCTCCAGCAGCTCGGCATACCCCTGGGGTGGGAGTCCTGGCCCAAGAATGAGGAATGGGTGAACAAAATCATCGGCCTGCTGCTTACGGCATTAGCCATTTCTCTGGGGGCACCATTTTGGTTCGACGTTCTGAACCGGGTTACCAAAATCCGTTCCTCGGGTGGAACGACACAGGCAGCTAACAAAGAAGATAATAAATGATACCTCTATAGGCCGCCCCCCGAAGCTCAGGCGGCGGAGGAAATCCCGGGCCGCACCCTCCTGTCCCCCAGTTGCGAGTCCTCTGAGGATCTCATTTCAATTGACATGTTCCGCAGGCATGCATATAGATACGCATCCGGAACGGGGCGTTTCGGCCTCCCCCTTCTTTTTCCGCGACCGCGGCGCTGACACCGATCCGGGCGTTGCTGTTGGCTTTCAGCTTCAAGATTTCCCACCCCCCCAACACCGAAAGGAGAAAAACAATGAAAAGACTGGATCAACAAATAGGGATTGCGCTGCTTGGGCTCGCGCTGGTGCTGGCCCCATGCCTTGCCCTCGCCCAGACCACGGTCAAGGTCGGCAACATCCTGCCGCTTTCCGGACCGTCGGCTTCCGTGGGCCTTCAGAACAAGCAGGCCCAGGACATGGCCGTCGAGGAGATCAACGCGGCCGGCGGCATCAAGTCGCTCGGCGGCGCCAAGATCCAGATGTTCTACGCAGACTCCGAGTCCAAGCCCGAAAAGGGTGTGGAGGAGGCCGAGCAGTTCATCAACACCGAAAAGGTCAACGTACTGACCGGCTGCTGGAATTCGGCGGTCAGCTACCCTGTCTCGGCTGTGGCCGAGCGCTACGGCATCCCCTTCATCGTGCCGGTTTCGGTGGCCGACAAGATCACCGAGCAGGGCTACAAAAACGTTTTCCGGATCGCCGCCAAGGACAGCTGGTGGACCCGGGACCAGTTCGCCTTTTTGAAGGACATGGAAAAGGAGTTCAACGTCAAGGTGTCCACGGTCGCCTTCGTGTATGAAAACGGCGATTGGGGCAAGGGGTTCGACGAAGGCTGGAAGAAACTCGCCCAGCAGGCGGGCTACAAAGTCGTCCTGGATGAGCCGTATCCTTCCACGTCCACCGACCTGAGCCCGGTGGTTCAGAAAATCAAGCGTGCCAATCCCGACGTGCTGTTCCTGACCTCCAATGCCGCGGACGCCATCCTGCTCACCAACACCATGGCCGAATACAAGGTCAAGCCCAAGGCCATCATCGCCAGCGGCGGCGGCCACGCCGACCCCTCCTTCCTCAAGGCCACAGGCAAGAACGCCAGGTACCTCTTCGACATCGTCGAGTGGGAAACCGACGTGAACAAGCCCGGAGCGAAGGAGATCAATGCGAAGTTCAAAAAGCTCTATGGCTACAACATGGCCGGCGAGTCCGTGGATGCCTACGTGGCGATGTATGTAATGGCCGATGCGCTGGAGCGCGCGAAATCGCTGGATCCCAAGGCCATTCGGGACGCCTTGGCCAAGACCAAGCTGACCAGCGGGCCGGCCATGATCGTGGGCTATAACGCCATCGAGTTCGACCCCAGCGGCCAGAACAAGCACGCCGCCCTGGTGATGGTGCAGGTCAACGACATCGGTAACGGCCTGGAGCGGATCACGGTGTGGCCCAAGGTGTCGCGGCGGGCGAACTACAAACCCGTATTTCCCACTCCCTGACGGGGGCGGTCTTTCAGCCATCCTGCACCCAAAGCAGGTATCACATCAGCCGTGCGTCTGGTGTCATGAGGCGTGTCGGGTGTTCGGTGGCGGATGACGTTTCTTAGCAATCGACGTTATCCCGCTCCGGGCACCTGACGCAATCACACCTGAAACACTTAAGGAGTGGTTTCACAACCCCGGATCACGCCCGAGGGCAAGGCGCCGGCCGATCCGAAAGCGCAGCAACCACGGCCGGTTGTGAGGATTGCGAGAGGCCGGCAACGCCGCCAGCGGGTATCAGACGGGGTTAGCCATACTCGAATCATCGGGCTTGCCCGTGCCTCCTTAAAACGCTCTGCTGTCAGTTCAGCAGGAGGCTTCAATGCTGTTTATTCTCGAAGACACCATCAACGGCATCCTCATGGGGTCCATTTACGGCCTGGCCGCCATGGGTCTCACGCTGATCTTCGGGGTGCTCAAGGTCATCAATTTCGCGCACGGCTCCATGCTTATGGTGGGGATGTACGCAGCCTACTGGGCCGGGCTGCTGACGGGGCTGCACCCGTACCTGACCCTCGTCATCGTCGTGCCGGTCATGTTTCTGTTCGGCTACCTGCTTCAGGACGTGCTCATCAAGCCCATTTTCAAGGCCGAAAAGGACGTGCGCGAGCCCATCACCGTCATTATCGTTACAACGGGGCTCTGGTACATCCTGGACAATCTTTCGCTGCTGGTCTTCGGCCCTCAGTACCGCACCATTCAGGACAATCCCCTGCGTGGGAAGATGCTCGAGTTCGGCGGCATGATGGTCTCGGTGCCCAAGCTCTGGGGGTTCTGCGCCGCCATTACCACCGCGCTGGTAGTCTACGTGTTTCTGCAGAAAACGCGCATGGGCCGGGCGGTGCGGGCGACGAGCCTCGACCGCGACGCGGCGAGCCTGCAGGGCATCAACCAGTACAAGATCTACAATGTCGCCTTCGGCATCGGCACGGCGGTGGCCGGGGTGGCCGGGGTGGCGCTCGTGCCGTTCTACAACATCTTCCCGTCCGTCGGTGTGCTCTTCGACATCAAGTGCTTCATCATCGTGGTGCTGGGGGGGCTCGGGAGCATCTGGGGGGCGCTCCTGGGAGGCATCATCATCGGTGTGATCGAATCCGTGGGCCCGCAGTTCATGACGGCCACTTGGACCGAGGCGATCATGTACGGCCTGTTTCTCTTGGTTCTGTTTTTGAAGCCTTCGGGGCTTTTTGGCGTCAAATACGACTGGTGATGACGCCGCACACGGCGGCGTCATATGAGAAGAAGTGGTTTTAAAACCTCGGATCACGCCCGAGGGCAAGGCGTAGGCCGATTTGGAAGCACAGCAACCACAGCAGGCTATGAGCATTGCAAGAGGTCTGCTACGTCGGCATCGGGCGTTAGACAGGGTTATCCACTTCTGTGAAAATTGGCTCAGATGACCTTATAGTGAGGGTTTTTATGAACCCGACCCTGTACCGCAAGCTGCCGCTGGCCATTGCCGCGGCGGCCGCACTCGCGCTGCCGTTGGTGGTAACGAGCCCCACCTATCTTCACATCCTGATCTTGCTCTTCCTTTACGCCTACCTTACCACGAGCTGGAACCTGGTGGGTGGTTTTGCCGGAGTGCTGCCCCTGGGGCATGCGACCTTCGTCGGAATCGGCGCCTACACGTCCACGGTCCTGTCGCTGCAGTACGGGATCAGCCCCTGGATCGGCATGCTCGTCGGCGCGCTGCTCGCCTCCCTCGCCGGGGTGCTCATCGGGCTGCCCACCTTCAAGATGCGCGGTGCCTATTTCGCCCTGGCGACCATCGCCTTCGCCGAGGGTATCCGCGTCATGGTGGAGAACATCGACTATTTGGGGCCGTTCCAGCTCAACGGCCCGCGGGGGCTGCAGATCCCACCCCTGAAGACCGGGCTCGCGAGTTTCATGTTCGCCACCAAGGAGCCTTACTACTACATCATCCTCTGCATGTTGGCCGGGGTGATCTTGCTGACCTACCTGATCTCGCGCTCCAAGCTGGGCTACTACCTCGTAGCTGGCGGCGAGGAGCCGGAGGCGGCCCAGGCGCTGGGGGTCAACGTGGCCCGGGCCAAACTCATCGCTATGGCCATGAGCGCATTCTTCACGGCTTTCGCAGGGACTTTCTGGGCCCAGTTCACCCTGTACATCCACCCCAAGAGCGTCATGAGCCTGGACATTTCCTTCGAGATCGCCTTCATCGCCCTGATCGGCGGGCGCGGGTCGATCGCCGGGCCTTTGCTCGGCGCGTTTTTGTTGAGGCCGGTGAGTGATTTTTCTCGGATCTACTTCGGCGACAAGCTGCCGGGGCTGCACCTGATCATCTTCGGCGTCGTTCTGATCCTGGTCATGCTCTACCAGCCCCGCGGCCTGCAGGAGCCGTTGACGCGCATTTACAATCGCGCGGCGGACCGGATTTTCGGCGGCCGGGAGGCGGCGCTATGAAGATTCTCGAACTGACGAAGGTGCGAAAGTCATTCGGCGGCATCAAGGCGGTGGAGGAATTCAGCCTGAGCGTCGAAGAAGGTGAAATTCTCGGCCTGATCGGGCCGAACGGCGCCGGCAAGTCCACACTGTTCAACTGTATCGCGGGCGTGTTCCCGCCCACCTCGGGGGAGATCGTCTTCCGCGGGGAGAAGATCAACAACCAGAGGCCCTGGGACCTCTGCCGCAAGGGGTTGGCCCGCACTTTCCAGATCGTAAAGCCGTTTGCCACCCGCAGCGTGCTCTACAACGTCATGGTGGGGGCCTTTGCCACCACAGGTAAGCGGGCCGAGGCCGAGCGCCGGGCCCTGGAAGTGCTGCGGCACCTCCAGATGGAGGACCTCAAGAACACGCGCGCCGGCAACCTCACCATCGCCGACCGCAAGCGCCTTGAGATCGCCAAGGCCCTGGCCACTCGGCCCAAGCTGCTCCTGCTCGACGAGGTGATGGCAGGCCTGAGGCCGACCGAGGTGGACGAGATGGTGGCGATCATCAAGCGACTGCGGGAGGGCGGGATGACCATTTTCGTGATCGAGCATATCATGCGCGCGATCATGGCGCTGTCGGACCGGATCGCCGTCCTGCAATTCGGTACGAAGATCGCCGAAGGGCCGCCGCACGAGGTGGCCCACGACGAGCGCGTGGTGAAAGCCTACCTGGGAGACGAGTATGGCGCTGCTTGAGGTCAGGGACATCGATGTGTTTTACGGCGACGTCCAGGTGGTGTTCGGACTGGAGCTGCGAGTGGAGGAGGGCGAGGTGGTCAGCATTATCGGCGGCAACGGCGCCGGCAAATCCACCCTGCTCAAGACCATTTCCGGCCTGATGCAGCCGGCGAAAGGCGAGATTGCCTTCGAGGGCAAAGCGATTCACAACCGGCCCCCCGAAGAAGTCGTCGAGCGGGGCATCGTCCAGGTGCCCGAGGGCCGGCGACTGTTCAGCCTGATGTCCGTCCAGGACAACCTCATCGTCGGGGCTTACAACAAGCGCGCCGACGGACAACGGCAGCAAACCCTGGAGATGGTCTACCAGCTTTTCCCGCGCCTGCGGGAGCGGCTGGCCCAGATGGCCATGACGCTCTCCGGCGGCGAGCAGCAGATGGTGGCGATCGGCCGCGGCCTCATGGCCCTGCCCAAGCTCCTGATGCTCGACGAGCCGTCCCTGGGACTGGCCCCCATCCTGATCAAGAGCATCTTCGAGACCGTGCGCAAGATCGCCGACCAGGGCACCACGGTGCTGCTGGTGGAGCAGGACGTCAAGAACTCCCTGAACCTGAGCGACCGGGGCTACGTCCTGGAGCACGGCCGGACGGTGATGGAGGGGCCGGCCCGGGAACTGCTGGAGAACCCACACATCCGCACCGCCTACCTGGGAGTGTGATGAACGATCCAGGTGATTAGGCTGAAGACTGAAGCGTAATAAAGATCACGCCTGTCTTTTCCTTTTCCAGTAACCTTTTGACACCAAATTCAATCAAGGAGCTTTCAGATGAGCACAGTTACGACCAACGCGGAGCTGCAGAAACTGAGAACCAACGTCATTTCCACAGGAGTGTCGAGCACCACCTCCGTACACGTCGAATCCGCCCGGGGCGCGATCGTGCGCGACGTGGAGGGCCGGGAATACATCGATTTCGGCGGCGGCATCGGCGTGATGAACATCGGCCACAGCCACCCCAGGGTGGTGGCCGCCATCAAGGCCCAGGCCGATAAATTCACGCACACCTGCTTCATGGTGAGCCCTTACGCGAGCGCCATCCGGCTGGCCGACAAGCTCTGCCGCCTGATGCCGGGCGATTTCCCCAAGAAGGCAGCTTTCGTGAACAGCGGGGCCGAGGCCCTGGAGAACGCGGTCAAGATCGCCCGCTACTACACCAAGCGGCCCGCCGTCGTTGTCTTCGAGAATGCCTACCACGGCCGAACCCTGCTCACCATGACAATGACGAGCAAGGTCAAACCCTACAAGTTCGGATTCGGGCCCTTTGCGCCCGAGGTCTACCGCATGCCCTTCGGCGACGAGGTCGGGCCGGGCAAGCTCAAGGATTTCTTCATCAAGCACGTTAACCCTGAGGCGGTGGCGTGTGTCGTGGCCGAACCGGTTCAGGGGGAGGGCGGGTTTATCGCCCCGCCGCCCGGCTACTTTGAGGAACTGGTGAAAATCTGCCGCGACAACGGCATCCTTTTCGTGGCCGACGAGGTTCAGAGTGGGATGGGCCGCACCGGGACGATGTTTGCGATCGAGCACTGGGATGTGGAGCCCGACCTCATCACCGTGGCCAAGAGCCTCGGGGCGGGGATGCCCATCGCGGCCGTCGTCGGCCGCGCAGAGATCATGGACTCGGTTCATGCCGGGGGTCTCGGCGGCACCTACGGCGCGAACCCTCTGGCCTGTGCTGCGGCTCTCGCCGTGCTGGAGGTCTTCGAGGAAGAGGATATGCTCGGCAGGTCGCGGGCACTGGGCAACACGCTCAAGGATCGTTTCGAAAAATGGCAGAAACAGTTTAAGGTCATCGGCGAGATCCGGGGCCTGGGCGCCATGCTGGGCCTGACGATCGTCTCGGGCGACGGCCGCGAGCCCGCCGCCGAGGCGGCCAAGAAGATCGCCGCCTTCTGCCTGGAACGAGGGCTCATCATCCTGGTCTGCGGCACTTATGGGAACGTGATCCGGGTGCTCGCACCCTTCGTGATTACCGACGAGCAACTCGAGAAAGGGCTGTCGATCCTGGAACAAGGCCTTAACGAAATCAGCTCGTAGAGGATTAATGCGTATACAACTTGAAAGGGAGCGCATGGAAAGAAAAATTCGTCGAACGGACAGAGCACTATCAGAAGGCGAAACTAAGGGTATATTGGAGAAGGGGGAATTTGGAATCCTTTCTACAGCCTCTTTGGATGGACAGCCCTATGGAGTGCCGGTTAATTATAGTTACACCGGCGGTGTTATTTATTTTCATTGTGCGCTGGAAGGGCACAAGCTTGAAAACTTAAGAGAAAACAACAAGGTTTCGTTCTGCGTGACCGGCAGGACGGAGGTATTGCCGGAAAAGTTTGCGACAAGGTATGAGAGCGCCGTCGTGTTCGGGGAGGCATTCGAGTTGGCGGGTGATGAAAAATACAACGGGCTTATGGAAATCGTGAAAAAATACTCTCCGGAATTTATAGAAGAAGGTCGGCAGTACATCAAGGATGCCATCCGCAAAGCAAGGGCATATAAAATCGTGATCGAATCGATTACCGGAAAAGCAAGAAAATAATCATAACCGCGTCTACTTCAACTTGGGATCGAGGGCCGCCCGCAGGCCGTCGCCGAAGAGGTTGAAAAACAGAACGGTCAGGAAGATGGCGATGCCGGGAAAGAGGGTCATGTGGTCGGCCACCCCGATATAATCCCGGCTTTCGGCCAGCATGGCGCCCCATTCGGGCGTGGGCGGCTGGGCTCCCAGCCCCAGGAAGCTCAGGCTGGCAGCAGTGATGATGGAGGTGCCGATGCGCATGGTGAAGTAGACGATGACACCGCTCAAGGTCCCGGGCATGATGTGCACGAACATGATTCTTTTGCGGGTGGCACCGATGCTGCGCGCCGCCCGCACGTACAAACTTTCCTTCAGCGCCAGGGTGCTGCCGCGCACGATCCGGGCAAAGGTCGGCATGCTGAAGACGGACACGGCGACCACCACGTTGACGAGCCCCGGCCCCAGGAGGGCGACGATCGCGATAGCCAGCAGAATCCCGGGGAAAGCGAAAAGAACGTCCGATGTGCGCATGATCAGCCCATCCAAAAACCCACCGAAGAACCCGCTGATCAGCCCCAGGCTCACTCCGGCCAGCGCCCCCACCAGAACCGAGGTCAGCCCCACCGCCAGGGAAATCCGGGCTCCGTATATGATCCGGCTGAGGATGTCCCGCCCGTAGACATCGGTGCCGGCCCAGTGCTCTGCGCTGGGGGGCTGCATGGAGAGGCTGTAGTCGGTCAGGTACGGGTCGTACGGGGCGATCAGAGGCGCGAAAACAGCCACCAGCACCAGCAAAACGATGAAGGCGCCCGCAACCAACGCGGTTTTACGCTGCTTGAATTTGTAGCAGACGATTCGGAAAGGGGTCGCTTGGGTTGCGGTCATACCGGGACCTACTCGAACCGTATTTCGGGGTTGATCAGGGCGTACACCATGTCCACCAGCAGGTTGATGAAAACGAAGTGAAAGGAGTAAAGCAGCAGCAGTGCCTGCAAAACCGGGTAGTCGCGCACGGCGACCGCTTCGATCATGAAACGGCCCAGGCCCGGCCAGGCGAACACCGTCTCGACTACAACGGACCCGCCCAGCAGAAAACCGAACTGCAGACCCGCCATGGTGACCACCGGGATCAGCGCGTTGCGGAAGGCGTGCTTCCACATGACCAGCCGTTCGGGAACACCTTTGGCCCGGGCCGTGCTGATGTACTCCTCGTTCAGTACATCCAAGAAGGCCGACAAGGTAAAGCGGGCCATGATGGCGGCCACCGTGGCGCCCAGGGTGAAGGAGGGCAGGACCAGTTCGGACCATTTTCCCGTGAACCCGGCGACGGGGAGCCACCCCAGGTAAACCGCGAAAAGCTGAATCGCCAGCAGCCCCAGCCAGAACTGGGGCAGGGAGATGCCGGAAACCGAGACCAGCATGGCGGTGTAGTCCTGCCACTTGCCGCTGTAAATGGCAGCCACCGCACCGAAAAAGACGCCGAACAGAACCGACCATGCCATTCCCGCAATGGCCAGGTACATGGTGGGAAGATAGCGCAGCGAAATCTCCTGGAACACCGGCAGCTTCGTCTTAAGGCTCCTGCCCAGGTCCCCCCTCAGCACGTTGCCCATGTAAGTGAAATACTGCACCGGGAAAGACCGGTCCAACCCGAGCTGCGCACGCAGCATTTCGATGGTCGCTGCGTCCGCATCCGGACCGGCCATCATGCGGGCGGGGTCTCCGGGCAGCAGGCGGACAAAGCCGCACGCCAGAATGGAGACCACCACCAGCACGGGAACGATGGCCGCACAGCGCTTGAAGAAATACTTCAGCATTTCTAGTCGGAGAGCTCCGCCTTCTCCACGGAAAATCCGCCGTCGGGCAAGGGATAGATGCCTTTTAGATTTTTGGACTTGGCCGCAACCAGTTTGTCCACGAAGAGATAGCCCCACGGGGCCATGGGCCACACGGTGTCCTGGCACTTGGCATAGGCCTCACGCCGCACCGCGGGGTCGGCCGAGACCAGGCCTGCCTGAATCAGTTCATCCACTTTCTTGTCCGAAAAAAAACCGAAGTTGGAAAGGGTAGGCGGGAAGGCTTGCGTCGACAGCAGGGGCCGGATGCCCCAGTCCGCGTCTCCCGTGGAGGAGGACCACCCGCCGAAAGCGATGAAGGGCACCTGGTTGGGGTCGTCCGCCCGGTGGGCTTCGAGCATGTTGTAGAAGCTTGCGATGTCCATCGACTGGATCTCGCCGGTGATGTTGATTGCCTTGAGCTGCTGCTGAACCATTTCAGTGGCGCGCAGGCGGTTGGAAGGGTTGGGGGTCAGGAAGACGACCTTGAAGCCTTTTTCATGGCCGGCGGTCTTCATCAGAGCCTTGGCTTTGGCGAGATCGTAGGGCCAGGCGCTCTGCTTCTTGTAGAACTGGAGATTGGGGGGGATGATGGAGTCGGCTTCGACGGCGGCTCCGCCCCAGGCGATGCGGATGATGGCCTGCTTGTCCAGGGCATAGTTGATGGCCTGGCGCACGCGCGGGTCGGCCAGCGGCGTATAGCGCGTGTTCAAAATCAGGTAGCGTTCGACGATGGAGGGCCGTTCGATGATCTCGATCTTGGGGTCGGCCTGGGCCACCTTGAGCAGCTCGGCCGGCATGGGGTAGATGTACTGGGCCTGCCCGGCGCGCAGCATGGCCAGCCTGGATCCGCTTTCCGGAACCGGGCGGAAGGTGATGGAGTCGACTTTCACGGCGCCCCCCCAGTAGTCGGGGTTCTTCTTGATCGTGACCGTGTCGGAAACCCATTCGCCGAAGACGAAGGGGCCCGTCCCAACGGGGTGCTTGCTTACCTCGTCTCCGTACTTGGCAAGGGCGGCTGGGCTCACGATCAGGGCTCCCGGGTGGGCGACCGTGTTGATAAAGGCGCCGAAGGGCTCGTTCAAGACGAACTTGACGGTGGACTCGTCGACGACGACCAATTCTTTGACCGGCTTCATCAGACTGCTGCGTTTCAATTTGCCGCCCATCAGGCGGGCGATGTTCACGCGCACGGCTTCGGCATTGAACGGCGTGCCGTCGTGGAATTTGATGCCCTTGCGCAGCTTGAAGGTGAACTCGGTGGCGGCGCTGTTGAAGGTGTAGCTTTCAGCCAGAAGGGGGACCACTTTCAAGTCCTTGTCGAATCCCATGAGCCCTTCCAGCATGGCCTTCTCGATGGCGCCGGAATAGGTGTCGGTGGTGTCGTGGGGATCCAGGGACTTCGGTGTGGATTCGGATGCGTAGATGATGTCCTTCGAAGCGCCGAAGGCCGGCGCGGCTACCACCGCCAGGCACAGCAGAATCAGAAACGCTCTTTTCGCTACCATGGCATTCCTCCTTTTTGTCATCGATTGATAGTGAGATTCCCTTATGCTTCGAGTTTCGATACTCGAATTTCGGATTTCCAAGCTATCGTTTCAGACCGCCACCATGTGGCCCGGCGAAACCTCTTCATAGCGCAGCCGCGGCGGCGGGTCGCCCACTTTCCGGACCGCACTCGGGATCTCGCCCGTCAGCATGTTGAACGAGGTTCTGAGGGTGGGATCGGCCACGGGTATCGCCGCCAGCAGTTTCCGGGTGTAAGGGTGGTGCGGGTTTTCGAAAATATCGCGGCGACGGCCCAACTCAACGATCTGTCCCAGGTACATGACCGCCACACGATGGCTCACCCGCTCCACCACCGCCATGTCGTGGGAGATGAAAATATAGGATAGATTCATCTCCTTTTGAAGCTCCATCATCAGGTTGAGCACCGTGGCCCGGATCGACACGTCCAGGGAGGAGACGGCCTCGTCGGCGATGATCACCTTCGGTTGGGTGGCGAGTGCGCGCGCGATGGCGATGCGCTGGCGCTGGCCGCCGGAGAATTCGTGCGGGTAGCGCGAGGCGTGCCGCGCCGGGATTCCCACGCGCTCGAGCAGTTCCCCCGCCTTTTTTTCCAACCGGTCCCTGTCGCCCATGCGGTGGATGATCAGCGGCTCGGCAATGGAAGCGCCGATGGTCTGCCGGGGATTGAGCGAGGCAAATGGGTCCTGGAAGACAAACTGAATATGCTGCCGGAGCTTCTGCATCTCATCTTCAGAGACCGCCATGATGTTGCGTCCGTCTAAAAACACCTCGCCCGCGGCGGGAACCAGCTTGAGGGCGGCATAGCCGGCCGTGGTTTTTCCGCATCCGGATTCCCCCACGACCCCCAGGGTTTCCCCGGGTACAACTGAAAACTAACGTTTTCCACCGCGTAGACCAGGTGGGTGGGACGGCCGAGAAATGTCTTCTTCGATACAAAGCGGGTCGTCAGGTTGCGGACTTCTAGAATCGGCCTTTTGTGGTAATCGGCCGTGTCGATCTCTTTCTCCGCGGGCAGGGCCTCGCCCGGCCGGCGCGTCAACTCGCTTTCCATGTCGAGCACAGGCAGGGTGGCAGGGTTTGGGCGGCCGCGCATGCAGCCCAGCCGGGGCACCGCCTTCAAAAGCGCGCGGGTGTAAGGGTGGGCCGGGTTCGCGAAGAGGGTAAAGACGTCGCTGGTTTCGACAATGCGTCCCTGGTACATGACGATGACGCGGTCGGCCAGCTCCGCCACCACGCCCATGTCGTGGGTGATGAAAACCACCGCCATTTCAAATTGCTTCTGCAGGGAACGGATCAGCGCCAGGATCTGGGCCTGGATGGTCACATCCAGGGCGGTGGTGGGCTCATCGGCAATGAGCAGCTGGGGGTTGCAGGCGAGCGCCATGGCGATCATGACGCGCTGGCGCATGCCGCCGGACATCTGGTGCGGGTATTCCGCGGTTCTCCTTTTGGCATCCGGGATGCGGGCGATTTCAAGCAGCGCGAGCGCTTTCTGCGCGGCATCCCGGCGCGGGATGCTCTGGTGGGTGAGGATGGCCTCTTCGAGTTGATTGCCGATGGTGAAAAGCGGATTCAACGAGGTCATGGGCTCCTGGAAGACCATGGACATTTCGACCCCGCGGATTTCCCGTGCCCTGGAAGCGGGCAGGTGGGTGATGTCCAGAAGGCTGCCGTCTTTTTTTCGCAGGGTGATGGCGCCGGAATCGGTGCGGACATTGTTCAAAAGGCACATGACCCGCCGCATGGTGACGGTTTTCCCGGATCCGGATTCGCCCACGATGGCGAGCGTTTCACCCTTTTTCACGGCAAAGGAGACATCGTGCAGGACGGAGGTGAACCCGCCATAGGTGGGAAAACTCAAGGACAGGCCGTTGATGGCCAATATTTCGTCCGGTGGCATGGCCGGACTATGATCACTCCCCCGGTTCAAAATATCCTTTTCTCTCGATCACGTGATTTCGGACCATCACCGTGCCCCTGGCCATCACGTCCCGGATGGACATCGGGCCGGGATCGAGCACCAGGATATCGGCGTCCGCACCTACTTTCAACTCGCCTTTTACCCCGGCAAGCCCATAAACCCGGGCCGGTGTCGTTGTCAGGGGGCAAAGCGCTTTTTCCAGGTTCATGCCCTTGGTCTGGACCAGCGACGAGAGCTCAAACAGGAGCGAGGCCGGCGAGCCGATTCCCATGGAGACGATGCGGCTGCGGTCTGCATTCCATACGGGCAGGGATCCCCCGGCATCGGAGCTGAACGAGACCCGCTCGAACAGGCCGTTCTCATCGGCCAGGCAGGCAAAGTCCGCCGCGGACATATGCACGGCGTCCGCAGCGGGCAGGCTGTTCATGCAGGTGGCATCGACCACCGCCCCCAGCCGGGCCAGTTCCAGGGCCTGGTCCGTCAGGCTCGGGGTCTTGCGGTTGATGTGGGTGGGGATGAACATGTCCGGCCGGGTCGAGTGTTTCCGGATGATTTCGAAAATCAGCCCCAGGCCGCCGGGCTGGACCCCGGTGTGAACGGTGATGAAGCCCGGTTTGTCGGCTACGAGGGCGGCCACGCGGATCTCAGAGGCCAGGGCCGCCAGGTCGGCCGCCTCGATGTGCGGGCCGCGGATGTCGGAGAGGGCCAGCTTGCAGCCGATGACCGGCTGGATATAGACCAGATCGCGGGCGACACTGCCGGTGATCGTCGGTGAGGGGTGCCAGTAGGAGCCGGTGAGCATGAAGGCCGTCAGACCCTCGGCGTTGAAGCTCTGGGTCTTGGCATAGAGGCTTTCGACGGACCGGGTGAGGGCGTCGGTTCCCAGCAGGCCCACGGCCGTGGTGACACCGTTGGCCGTGTTCATGCTGAGCTGCAATTCCGGGGTGCGGGTGTGGAATCCCCCCTCACCTCCGCCACCGGTGAAATGTTGATGCCCGTCGATGAAGCCCGGAACCACAGCCAATCCCCCGGCATCGATGATGTCGACCTCGCCAGGCAGCATGCCGGCCTGGATGCTCTTTTCAATGGCGATTATTTTGTGACCGCCCGTCAAGATATCGCATCGACCCAGGGCCCGGGGACAAAAGAGCTCTCCGTTCTGTATCAATATCATATCCGTTTGCCTCCGCTTGCACGTGCCCGTTCAGAGCATCCCCCGCTTGTTTCTGAATGGTCGGTGGGCTTACTGTCGAGAATTAGCACCCTACTCAAACCGGGTCAATTTATTTATTTTTCTTCCGATCCGGCCCGTTCTCGGTCTGCTCATCGGGGTATTGGAATTTCAGAAATGGGTTCAGGTCAAAAAGTGCTTTAAACCCACCCGGATCGCCCATGCTCTTCCGAGCCAGGTCGGACAAATTCATCGAAAATTTTAAAAAAGGTGATTGACGACAGCTTTCAAAAGGTAGACGATCACTTCAAAAAGCAGCCTCGAACGGCCAGTTATTTTGAGATGGCTTCTGGGAACTTATCCAGGTTCAGAGTGAACAATTTCGGGAGTTGAAAGGCAGTGTCAGTCGGTTTGTTGCCGGCCGACGAACAGATAACGATGACTGGTAGAAGGGCCGATCAAACGATATAAGTGTCACAATCTCATCAGGAGGTTTCCATGCTGGATATCGAAGGTTCGGTTGCGGTGATCACCGGCGGCGCCGGCGGCATCGGCCTGTCCCTGGCCTCTTATTGGCTTCGAAACGGCGGTAACGTCGTCATCGGAGACGTGGTTGAAGACGCTCTGAAAAAGGTGAAACAAGAGTTGGATGGGCCGGTTGAAACGGTTCTTTGCGACGTAACGCGAGAAGAGGATTGCGGACGGCTGGCAGATGCGGCGATCGCCGCATTTGGCCAGATCAACTTGGTGGCACCCTTTGCCGGCATCATCAAGGATGGACTTCTGCTGGCAACCGATCGGGATACAGGCAAGGTGACCAAAAAAATGCCGCTCGAGACTTTTCAAAAGGTCGTTGATATCAACTTGACGGGTGTGTTTCTGACGGTGCGGGAATGCACCGAGCGGATGATCAACCACAACTGCCGAGGGCTCATCTGCCTGGTATCATCCACAGGCTCACTGGGAACGGCCGGGCAAATAAACTACTCGTCGACCAAGGCCGCCATGTCGGTCATGCCCAAGGTTCTCACCGCCGAGTTCTTTCGCAGGGGCCTGAGCAACCGCATCCGGTGTGTGGCGGTGGCGCCCGGTTACGTGGGAACACGGATGGTCCGGCAAATGAACCAGAAGGCCCTGGACATGATACTGGATCAGGTGCCCATCGGCCGGCTGATTGAACCGGAAGAAGTGGCGGCCCTTGTCGGAGAACTCTACCGAAACGAAGCGTTGGCCGGAGATGTGTTTTATATCCACGGAGGGCTGAGATTGGGCTCCCGGGGTTGAGCTAACGTGCACGGACTATAAGTGGTTTCACAGCCTTTAAACTATGGAGAGGATGCGATGAGAGCAAGACCAACAAGATTAACAAGCGCGGCAATGCTGATCTTTTTTTTAATTTTGGTGCTTGGCGGTTGTTCGTCCACCTATGTGGCCAAACCCATGCCCTTCAAAACGCCTTCAACCTACCCGAATGCCACTGCGGTTGCGGAGGCGACGGTGGCTGCAGAAGCATTTCCAAACGCTGAGAAAGCCAAGGAAGCCTTCGGATTCGACATTCGGGCGGCGGGCATGCTGCCGGTGCAGATTATTTTTGACAATACAGGTCCGCATCCCCTTGAAATCAATGTCGGCCAGACGTTTTTAGAGGATGAAGCCGGCAATATCTGGCCCATTCTCGACCGTGAAACCGCATATGAGCGCGCCACTAAATTTACCCAGACCAAGCAGATCTTCCAAGAAGGAGCCTTTCACGCGTTTCTGGGAGCTGCGGCGGGTGCCATCATCGGTGCGGCCGTGGGAATTGTGACGGGCGAGAATGTGGCGGTGACTGCGGGGAAGGGGGCTGCCGTAGGAGGCGCAGCGGGAGCCTCGCTGGGCGGGGCAAAGGGATATTTCTCCGACGATGCTCGCCAAATCGTCATCAACGACCTGAAGCGCAAAACGCTTCAAAACAAGCCCGTCGATCCGCGCAGCCTGTCCTTCGGGTTTCTTTTTTTCCCAGGTGAGGCGCCTTCCGCAAAAGAATTGCGCCTTCAGCTGAAGCAGACGGATACCGGAGAAGTGCATCTGCTCAAGATGAAACTTTAACGCGGCTGTAAAAAAGCCCGAATCGTCACATGCGAAAACGCCGCTCCCGGCTTGCTCCGGAGAGGCTTAGCATGCGCTGGGGCAGGGGCGATCTCCCAATCCATGCGTGAAGGCTACTTCCCCCGGGCAATATCAAATCCTTCCGGGGTGAGATACGCCGCATAAATGTCCACTTTATCGGTGCCGACAACCCCCTTCACGAAAAGGGAATGAATAACGGACCTGGCGTCCGGAACCGCCATTTTGAGTGCCGCGGCGATAGCGGTTGTTTCAAGAAAACCTGGCGGCCCCGACTTTTCCCACTCATCGGCGAGAACCCGAAGCAGGGCAATTTCCTGTTCGTTCAATTCAATCACTGGTCACTTAGGTGTGATTTTAGTGAATTTAGCACCTTTGAGGGATATGTCTGCCATGAACCCTTTGACATCGAAAACAAACCCGATGATCGGGTCCTTCATTTTGGTGAAGTCGACCCGTTCGCCGCCACCGATTTTCACCAGAGCCACGTTGGCGTCCACGCCGACCTCCCACCCCTTGCTGGCCTGAAACTGTTTCAGAGCCTCATCCGTCATAAAAAGAATCACGATGTCTTTTGCCTCTCCTCCGATCTGCAGCCCGACCGACCCGGAGGCGAGGTTGTAGTATGAAACGGTTTTTCTTTCGACACGCAAAGCGCCTTCCCCGTATTCGCCACCCACAATCAGACCGGCCTTGACGACGTCGGGCATCACCAGCGCGCCTTTAGCCTTGTTCGCTAACTCTTTCCCCCCCGGAACTTGTTTGTAAAGACGGCCCAGGCAGGCATTCACACTGTCGTTGATCTCTTTGGCCGTCTTGGCCCAGACAACTTCAGTTGCAAAGCCAACGATCATGAATGCCGCCATGAAGAATGCTAATTTCCTGACACTCCGCGCGTGTTTTGGGGTCGGTACGTTTCTCATTGAAAAACGCTCCTTATCGGTAAATTGGGGAAATGAGCGCTTGCCGAAATTCAATTGCAAGCAAGCAATTTTCTCAGAGGTAATGATGCCCAGCGAAGAAGTCAAGATCGTATAAGAGAAAAAGGGTTTTAATTATTGACCCGTATCGTGAGGCTTGGTATTCTCAAAAAGGCGTAACCAAACAAAAGGAGGAAAATAAATAATACTGATCTGGAGGGACAATGCGAAAAATTCATGGGTTGGCGGCAGTTTCTCTGGTGTTTATCTTATGTTCCTGCGGTGATCTTCTGTATAATGCAAAGATTGGGAATGTTGAGCGAATCGAAAAGGGATTGGAAACCGGAGCTCCGATCGAAAAGAGGGATCACGCAGGCAACACTCCGCTGATGATAGCGGCATTCAACAAGCAATATGACGCATTGGAATATCTATGTAAAAAGGGGGCAAATGTGAATGCCCAAAACAGTAATGGCGCTACGGCCTTGATTTTGGCGGCATATTACAACCACATCGATGCGGCTAAAATACTTATAAAGTATAACGCCGAAAAAACGATCAAAGACAAATACGGGGAATACAGCTTTAGATTACGCTGAAAAATTCGAATACACCCCCATGGCGTCCCTGTTGAAAAATGATTGAATGACAGCTTCGCTTCGGCGATGATTCTGGCGACAGTCAATAACGATCCGTTATAGCGTGTTGCGAGCTTCAGGGTTTCGGACTGAGGAGGGATATGAGTTCCTTCATATCTCTGATATCTTCCAAACCGGCAACTGCCGCAAAAATGTTCTTACGGGCTTTTGCGTCTAAAAGTTTCTCCGAGCAGTCAGTGAACTTTGCCTGCAGGTCTTTGTCGCTTAAGGGATTGTCCGGGCCCCCTCGATAAGCCTCACCGGAATCGCGGGCTATCTTTCGACCGTCTTTCAGAATTACTTCTACTCTGGAACGGATTTTTTCATACCCCTTAGCCTCGATCGACGGGTCGAATTCCGTGCGCACCCGGCGCATCATGGCCTGAACGGGTGCAGACTTGACGTAATGGTCTGTGAACTCCTTCACGCCAGCCCGGCGAGAGATAAGAATGGCGCTCAGGAGGAAAGGCATGCAGAATTTTGCCTGAAGCTCGTTCTGGGCGACCTGGTACCGGATGGGGTTCAAAATGTTGTACCCGGCAAAGAGCACAACTTCAGCCACATCGTCGGGTTTCAGGTCGTTCTCCTTGACTAAAGCCAGCATGGCGTCCATGGACGGGTGAGTCAAAACTCCGCACGGGTATGGCTTAATGCTAACACCGGGATCAATTATGGTATGAGGTTTACCCAAACAGCCAATAATTTTTTCCCGGTCGAAGCCACCTCCCATCACCTGGAAAAATCCCCATTGCCCGTCAAGCCCCTCAGGGCATGCCCCGATGCCATCGGCGGCCCACAATGCAGCGCTGACTCCGTTAAAGGCAGCTCGGCCGACATGAACCGGTTTCATCATCGTACCAAAATTTGCCCGGATACCGGCAGCCAAACTGGCCGATGCACCCAACGCATGGCAGAGTTGAGACCCAGATAGTCCCAAAAGTTTTCCTGCAGCCATAGCCGCGCCGAAGGTGCCGACAGTGCCGGATGTATGAAAACCTTTCTTATAGTGATCTGGGCGTATCGCCTCTGCAATTTTGCATTCCACTTCAAATCCAGCGAGAAACGCGGTTAAGAAATCTTTACCTGAAACCTTTCCTGTTTTTTCGGAAACAGCGAGACCCGCTGCCAGAGATGGGATAGTTGGATGGGTCAAAAGGCCATAAATCCGGTCGGGCGTGACGGAAAGCTGGGTGTCATCCCAATCCATCGCATGCCCGGCCGTACCATTGACAAAGGCGGCCAAAGGCGCTGCCAGCTTAGTCGCTTCGGCACCTAAAACGATAGCATCAGGAACTATCCCTAAAGCCATGGATTGGCGTTTGACGATGCTCGTACAAGGCTGGTCAGATCCCGCGAACATAAGGCCCAACCCGTCGAGTACGCACCGCTTGGCTATGCGCAAAGCCTCATCAGGCAAATCCCGGAATTTAAGATTGGCTACAAATTCAGCCGCTTCTTTTGTGACACAATCTTCTTGATCCATGTCTATAAATCCCTTTCATCAACAGGTAGACGTCGTATCGTGGTGAAATCAGGCTTCGTTACCGGCCGCTTTTTTTGTTTTCATTTCTCGAATGACCGGCCAGATCACCGTAACCAGTGCGAAGATGATCAGTATCAGGGTGATAGGGTGCTTAAGGAACATCGACATGTCACCGCCGGATTGAATATACGCCCTTCGAAAATTGACCTCCATCATAAAACCCAGAACCAGCGCAAGGACGATCGGAGCCATCGGGATGTGTACTTTGCGCATCATATAGCCGAGGATGCCGGTGATTATCATGACCCACACAGGATATAGATCGTTGCTGCTGGCATAAGCCCCGATGACGCAGATGACAGTTACGCAGGTCGCAAGCAGGCTTTTGGGGATATCCGTGACCTTCATCCATAACCGCAACCCGACCAACCCGATGGCGACCATAAATGGTACGCTGAACAATAGAGTGGCAAAGATCGAATAAGGTATTTCCGGATTCTTGGCAAAGAGCAAGGGGCCTGGTTGAATTCCCTGAATGGTTAGAGCGCCTATCAAGATCGCAGCGCTGGCTGATCCCGGAACGCCGAGAGCCAGCATTGGGGCAAGCGCTCCGCTTACCGCAGAGTTGTTCGCGGCTTCCGATCCAATAATTCCTTCTGGATTTCCGGTCCCGAACGTCTCTGGCGACTTCGAGCCTCTTTTCGCTTCGTTGTAGCTGACCAGAGACGCAATGGTTGTTCCGGCCCCGGGGATGACGCCGATGATGTAGCCTATCACTGAGGAGCGAACGAAATTAATCCAGTGTCTCTTTAGAAAGCTAAGCTCAACACCCAATCCTTTTATTTTTTCGGGTTCCACCGGTTTGTCATTTACACCTTCCAGCATGTAAAAAACCTCGGAAAGTGCAAATAAACCAATCAGCGCCGGCAAGAAAGGAATCCCCTCCATGAGGTCCAGATGAAATACATAGCGGAAGGAACCATTAATCGGATCCAAGCCGATCGTGACTGCAAGCAGACCGACGATCATGGCTATAAATCCGCGCAACAAAGACTTGCCTCCCAAGCTACTCACGAGGCTTAGCCCAAACAAGGCTAGCGCAAAATACTCAGACGGTCCGAATGCGATGGCAAAATTGGCAAGGGGGACGGCGGTGATAATCAACAGAATACTACTGATGAGAGCGCCGAAGCCGGAGGCCAGAATAGAAATCGTGAGCGCCTTTCCAGCCTGCCCTTTCTTGGCCATCGGGTATCCATCGAAGGCCGTCGCGGCGGCGGCAGCTGTCCCCGGCGCATTTAAAAGAATTGCCGTAATTCCGCCACCGTATTCGGCTGACATGTATAGACTGACAAGCATGACCATGGAAACAACCGGATCCAACCCGAATGTGAAGGGAACCATAAGTGCGATGCCGATGCTGGGGGTCAAGCCGGGCATGGCTCCGATAAAATATCCCACGAAAGTCCCTGCGAACATGGCAAGGAGCTTGTCCATTGTAAGGATCAGCAGAAATCCCTGAACCAGTCCCTCAAGCATTAGCCACCCCCCTTATTCGACAAATGCAGATTCGAATTTTGGCAAGGAGACTCCCAATAATCGATCAAAAGACAGATAGTTGAAAAGCAATAGAATGGCGGTGATGATGATGATCCATTGCCACCGGCGCTCATTGCTTGCGACAAGAAAGGCGGGAATAAATACCAAAGTAGACAGATAATAACCCGCATACGGCATCGAAAAGGCATAAAGGATAATAAGAACAGCGGAAAAAATATTTGCGCCGAATCGTTTGGTTTTAATCGTTAACGAGTTCGGCAAGCGCCGGAATTCTTGAAGTATCATGCACACAGATGTTATGAAAAGGCTCGCCGAAATCAGCATAGGAAAGGCGGCCGCACCTATATCAAAGGGGTTCAGAGGTTTATCGAAATACATGGCCATTATAAAAAACACGACAGCCCAAATGGCCAAAATACCCCCCAACCAGATTCTTGCAAGTGCCATATTCATCTCTGAACGAACTCCTTCGAATTGAAGTCCATCTATTTTATTCCCAGCTCTTGGTACCATTCGATCGTAAGTTTCTTCTGGCCTTTAATGAATTCCGTAAATGCAGGCAGATCCATGCTCCCGTCTTCTTGATGTGTCTTTTTTAGGTAATCCTGAAATGACGGGCTCTGAATCGCTTTAATAAATACCTCACTTAATTGGGTTTGAATCGGCTGAGGGATGCCCTTGCGACCGAATATGCCTCTGAATTGAGACCATCCCGCATCAACGGGGAAACCGGCTTCAGCATAGGTCGGAACAGTTGGCAGATCTTTTAGCCTCTTTTCTGCCATGACCCCTAAAATGCGCAGTTTGCCTGCTTCCACTTGTTGGGTGACCTGGCCCGGGTTTGAGTTGGCTGCATCAATATGCCCTCCCAGCAGGGCGGTCACGGCTGCATTTGTGCCCTCATATGGCATCCATACCGCTTGAAAACCTGCGGCCTTGGCCAAAATGTTGAACGCGACATTATGGCCGGAACCCACTGAGCCATATCCGCCAACGCGCAATTTGTTTGGATTCTTTTTCGCATAGTCAACGAATTCTTTGAGGGTCTTCCACTGACTATCAGCCTGAACCACAAGAATGTAGGGGTCGATTTCAACCCGGGTTATCCAGGCGAATTGGTCGGTATTGAATTTGCCTTTGAGCGTGCTTTCCCAGGCGCCAATTTGTGTGGGCGTTACGGCTGCGAGCGTGTAGCCATCGGCAGGCGAAGACAGAAGAGAGGCAACCTGCATGGCACCGCTGCCTCCTGGCTTATTTTCGACGACGACGGGTTGGCCTAGGAATGGCTCAGCAGCCTTCCCTAACTGTCTTGCCATCAAATCCGTTGGCGATCCCGCAGCCGTATGACTGATGATGGTTATGGGTTTAGTAGGGTATTTATCCTGGGCTTGCGCAAATCCAAAAATCATAACACAAATGACGACAACGAAAAGAACCACGATAGATTTGCTTTTCATGCTCCCCTCCTTGTTGGATTAAATGATTTTAGTTTGTTTCGCGGCTTCGTCCTGGCCAATGCCGACACAAGGGCGTGTCCGGCATCGAGAACATGGTGCCTTAGCAAGGTTCCTGCTTTATTTCCATCGCCGGAAATCAAGGCTGCCAGAATTTCTTGGTGCTGTTCCAAAGAAATACTAAGACGGCCTGGCAGCGACAGGCTGGTTTTTCGAAATAGGGAGACTTGTTTACAAATGCTGCCGTAGGTTCCTGCTAAACTTTTGTTTCCAGAAATCCGGATGATGTCTATGTGAAATTCCGCATTCGCTTCATAATAATCGACAATCGATCCCCCCTTTGCGAATTTTTCCATCGCCGCAAAGCTGGTTTGCAATTCTTTCCGAGCTTTCGGTGTGATACGCTCTGCTGCTCGCTCGCCAGCCAAGGCTTCAAGTACAGCCCGGATGTCGTAAAGTTCCTCGACCTCATCAGATTGGATCGACCTCACAAAGGTCCCCCGATTTGCAAGTACCTCGACCATTCCGTGTTTTTCGAGTTGGCGACAGGCCTCCCTGATCGGTGCCCGACTTACCTGCAATGCCACAGCCAGTCGACTTTCATTAATCCTTTCTCCCGGCTTGATCTTTCCTGAGAGGATCATTTCCTCCAACTGCCGATATATTGTTGATGATAGGGATCGCGATCTAATATCCTGTAATTCTTCAATGTACATCTTCACGATGGCATCCTTCTCGCATTTTTTGTAGGCTGTTGCCTGTCAACTGTCGACAGAATTAGCCGGTTTTTAATTGCCCGTCAATCTATTTATCCATGATTTTCCGAAATTTATGCGTATTCCGCTGATTCCGGCCACTGATTCCGGAGGAAGGCGGCCACCTGTTCCGGAGCAAAGCGGCCGGGTTTTGTCGGAGCGAAGCGACGCTGGTTTTTCATGAGTTCTCAGAGTCCCGGGGTTAAGTCAATTTGTTTTTCATTTTACGCATGGATTCTCCTTTCATTGTGATGCGGTAGCCGTTGTGAACGAGCCGATCGCAGATGGCATCGGCGATGGTTGCGTTGGTGATCAGCTCATGCCAGTGGTCCACCGGCAGTTGGCTGGTGATCAGGGTGGAGCGCAGGCCGTGGCGGTCCTCAAGGATCTCCAGCAGATCGTGCTGCTGCTCGGCGCTGAAGCCCTTGAGTCCCCAGTCGTCAAGCACCAGCAGATCGGCGCGGGCGATTGTTTTGAGCAAACTGACATAGCGGCCGTCGCCCCGGGCGAGCGCCAGTTCCTGCAGCAGCCGGGGCAGACGGAAGTAGAGGGCGGCATATCCTTCGCGACAGGCCTTGTGGGCCAGCGCGCAGGCCGAGATAGGTCTTCCCCACACCGGTGGGGCCGATGATGAGCACATTGTGATGCTCTTTGATCCAGGCGCACTGAGAAAGCTGCAGGAACAGCGCCTGATCCAGTCCTCGGCGGTGACGGAAGTCGACATCCTCCACACAGGCATTTTGTCGCAGCCTGGCTTTTTTAAGCCGCGTGGCGAGTTGGTGATTTTCCCGGTCGGTGATCTGCCGGTCCACCAGCAGCCCCAGGCGCTCCTCGAAGCTGAGTTGGTCGATCTCCGGGGTGTTCATCTGTTCCTTCAGGCCGAGCAGCATGCCCGCCAAGCGCAGCTGAGCGAGTTTTTCATAGAGGGGATGAGTGAGCATTATGAGTGTCCTTTCCTGTGTTCAGCGGTAGTAGGTGGCACCGCGGATATTGTCATGGTCAATGGCAGGCAGCGGCTGCGGCTCAGAGAGCCCCTGACGTTCCAGGCCTTTTTTGAGGATGGACTGCAGGCTGCGGTAGCTGGTGGCCCCGATGTCAAGTGCCCGCTGGCAGGCCATCTCCAGACGTCTGGCATCGTAGCTTTTCTCCAGCCGCAAGATCCCTAAAGCCGCGCGGAAGCCTTGCTGGGGATGCGCCCGGGTGCTGATGATGGTCTGGATCAGGGTGGCACAGGCCGGTCCGATCTTCTGGCCCCAGCGGATAAAGCGCTCCGGGGTCCACTCCAGCCAGCGCTGATGATGGGCCGGCATGTGCTCCTTGAGAGTGGTGTGCCGTCCGGGCAGATGGCTGCGGAGATGGCTGGCGACCCGGGAGTTTTGGTAGAAGCATTCGACGCTGCTCTGGGTGTAGCGCACATCGAGCTTTTTTGCGGAGCAGCCGGTAGGGAACACTGTAGTAATGCCGCTCAAGCTCCACGTGGTAGTCGATGTTCACGGTAGCCTTTTTCCATTCGGCGAACTGGTAGGGCTGAGCGGGCAGCGGTTTGAGGGCGGGCCGGTCGATGTCCTCAAAGGCCGAGCGCCGGGTACCGGGTAATTTTTGGAAGGCCCGGCCGTTGAGATCCTCGATCAGCCCTCTGAGCCTTCGGTTGAGCTCGCTTAAGCTGAAAAAGGTCTCGTTGCGGATGCGCGCCAGGATCCAGCGCTCCACCAATTGAACGGCCCCTTCCCCTTTGGCCTTGTCCCGGGGTTTTCGGACCCGCGTCGGAAGGATGGCGCGTGCCGTAGTGATGGGCCATATCCAGGTAGCTGGGATTGATGTCGGGCTCGTAGAAGCAGGCCTTGGTGATGCCGGTGCGAGTGTTGTCGGGCACCAGCAGTTGGCTGACCCCGTTAAAGAAGGCAAAGGCCCGGCAGTGGGCGCCGATCCAGTCGGGCAACTGCTGGGTGGCGGTGGCCTCGGCGTAGGTGTAGCCGGAGGCTGCCAGCACCGCAACGAAGATCTGGGCTTGTTGAACTTCTCCGGATAGGGGATCGAAAATAGGCACCGTCATCCCGGCCCAGTCGACGAACAGAGTCTGCCCGGCCGGGTGCTCCAGGCGCATGACCGGATCGATCTGTCCCTTCCACTGATGGTAGAGGTGACAGAATTGGCTGTACTGGTAGCCCTCGGGATCAGCCGCCTTGTATTCCTGCCACAGGAGCATCAGGGTGACGGCCTTGCGGCGCAGTTCCCGGTGGATGCTGACGAAGTCCGGTGGCTCGCGGGGCTTGTCGACCACGACAGGGGCCGGCGGGAATAGAAGCTGCTCCAGCTTCTCGTCGTCGGCTGCGGAGGAAAGGGGCCAACTGAGCCCGGAGGCGGAAAACCGCCTGAGATACTCGGAGACGGTGCTTCGGGCGATCGCGCAGCTTTTGGCGATCTGCCGCTTGGTCAGATGACAGTCGAATGTCAGACGCAGCACTTCACGGATCTTTCGCATGGTTAACCTCGTGGCCGGCATGGCACCTCCTCAGTGAATGTTTTTGAGGTGCCTTCTACCGGCTGTTGGATGGGTTAACCAGCGTCGCTTTCAGCTCCGTGAAATCCGGATCACAGGGTGGCCGCTTTGCGTCGGAATGGGTGGCCGGAATCGATCGGAATCAGTGGCCGCTTTCGATCGGAATCGGTGGCCGGCTTCGTCCGGAATACGCATTTGAGACCATTAACGGGCTGATCAACACCCTCCACGTCGATTTAAGGAGGATTTGATCATGCAACTGGCCTCTATCCTGGATCAATATCACGATGCCTTTCAGGCTAAATACGGCCCACAGCTTTTACCCGGTCATCTGCGCGCTATCGATGCGATCCGCCGATGCCGGACACCCCAAGCCGGCCAACTGCTCGTGCAATGCTTCGACTGCGGTCATACCACATGGCGCTCCCGTTCCTGCGGCCACCGCAGCTGCCCACAATGCCAGAACTATGAAACCTCGCTTTGGCTGGATCGCCAACAGAAAAAGCTTTTGCCGGTTGAGTACTTCATGGCAACCTTTACGCTTCCCTATGAGCTCAGATTCCTGGCCTGGGATAACCAAACCCTCGTCTATAACCTCCTTTTTGCTTGCGCTTGCCAGCACGCTGAAAGACTTCGGCCTAAATCCCAACAATCTGGGCGCCGACATCGGCATGACCGCGGTCCTGCATACTCATAACCGCCGCCTGGATTATCATCCACATGTTCATGTCGTGGTGCCGGGCGGCGGCGTGGATAAAGCCAAAAAACAATGGAAAAAGAAAAAAAGCAAGTATCTGTTCAATGAATTCGCCCTGGCCAAGGTGTTTCGCGCCCGCTTTCTGCAGGCATCTGACCAAAGCCGGACTCTGCTTACCCCATTCAGTGCCCCGCAAATGGGTGGTCGACTGCACACGCGCCGGAAAAGGTCTGTCCGCTTTAAAATATCTTGTCGCGATACTTATACCGAGGCGTCATCGGTGAAAACAATATCGTCTCCAATCAAGATGGCAATGTCACCTTTAAATACGTCGAAAGCCGTACCGGCAAAACCCGCTACCGCACCGTCAAAGGCGAAGACTTCTTGTGGCTTGTCTTGCAACATGTTTTACCCAAAGGCTTTCGCCGGGTCAGAGACTATGGCTTTTTGCATGGCAACGCCAAAAAGCTGTTGTCCCTGGTTCAGTTGGTTTTGCAGGTTTTGATTCAAGCCTGCTGCACGACGAGCCCAGGCCGGCCTTTAAGTGCCCCATGTGCCAGGCACCTATGCAAATCCTGGCTTTCGGCCGGCCGGCCTGGGCATCCGGATAACACGCTCTAAACGGCTAACACCTGCCATTAACTCAATCACAGGAGGTTTTGCTTATCTTTATGACATAGGTGGCCCTTTTTTTAGCCTCTCTGCAGGCAAAGCGATCTCGCTCGCCCTAAAAAAAGCGCTCGCCCAGTCCGGGCTGCAACCACCTCCCATTCGAAAAAAGATATTTGCCTATATAAGGACCCCGCCCAAATCCCGGCGGGCTCGTCCAACTACAGGATAAGATCGTGGTTCGCTTCGCTCTCACGATCTATCCTTATTCGTTAGGCTTCACTTTGCCTCACTAACAAACTTGTTGTGAATTTCCTTTGTTAGCGACTCAATTCTTTCACTTAACGCTCTGGTAACTTCTGTGAGCCTGGTATTTTGCTCCATTAACTCAAGTAATTGTGCCGTTTGCTGGCTTGCAAATAGCTCTCTTTGTTCACTGGCTGACGCTATTGCTTCTCTATGAAGGGCATCTGCTTCTGCATGCGCTTTATCTCTGTCAGCCTGTCTGGTTTGCGCTAGAAGAATTAATGGCGCTGCATAGGCAGCCTGAAGACTGAATGCTAAATTCAATAAAATGAACGGATACAGGTCGAATTTTGCGACACCTATAACATTTAACAGCGATTTTCGCGCGATTCGATTTTGACCGTCACAGTGGCCAGTAAATCTCCCGAAAAACTAAAAATGATATGATTTCAATAGGTTCACAACCCGCCGTATCCGTAGACCTTATATCAAATGACGTTTATATTCCAACTATCCGGCTGTTTAAATCCCTTCTGCAAGATTCAATCGCCAGCGGCAGCCTGGCGCTGATTCCCGTTGGAGCTCATATAATATGGGCTCTACAAGGTTTTCAATACTGCGCCAACCTTTTTGCCCACGCGCCTCGCTGGCATTTTAATAATTTAGATATTGACATCATAACCGCCAAAGCGTATAAGCTCGATATGCGCGATGAGAGCTTCTTCCTCCGGCCCGTCCACGAATGGCAGCGCCGCTATGAGGCCCTGCGAGCCTCCTTTGTCGAACGGCTGCCCGCCCGTATCATCGCCGAGCGTTTCGGCTACTCCCTATCCTATGTGCACCTGCTCCGGCACCTGTTCACCTACCAGAAGATCGACTTCTCCGAACCCGTCCCCGAGGGCAAGGCCAACCGCCGCCGACTCGACTCCGCGCTCAAGGCCAAAATCTGCAACTGGCGTGAGCAGCGGCTGTCGGCCGGAGAGATCACTGCCCTCTTGTCCGAAGAAGGGGTTGAAATCTCGGTGCGCACCATCGAGCGGGTGCTGGCCGAAGAGGGCTTCCCCAGACTGCCCCGAAGAAGCCGCCTGAAGCTCGGGCTGACGGTTAAGGGTGCTCAGGTGCCGGCCGTGGCAGAGAAGCTTGAGCTTGCCGAGATGCCCAAGAGTTCCTGGGAGTCGGAGGCCGCCGGCGTGTTGTTGTTTGCCCCCTTCATCGACCAGCTCGACCTGCCCAAGGTCGTGGAGGAGGCCGGCTTGCCCGGCACAAAAACGATCCCCGCCCTGAGCTATTTTTTATCCTTTCTCGCCCTCAAGCTGATCGGCACCGAGCGCTACGCGCATCTCACCGAGCATGCCTTCGATCCGGGCCTGGGTCTTTTTGCCGGTCTCAATGTGTTGCCCAAGTGCACGGCGATGTCCACCTACTCCTACCGCCTGGATGCGGTCCACCTGTTGCGTCTGCAGCAGAGCTTCGTCAAACAGGCCGCCCGGCTGCGGCTCTATGAGGCGGATCTGATCAATCTGGACTTCCACACCATCCCCCACTACGGGGAGCAATCGGTTCTGGAGAACCACTGGGCCGGCTCCCGCAACAAGGCCATGAAGGGGGCGCTGGCCTTGTTTGCCCAGGATGCCGCCTCCAAGCTCATCCTTTACACTGCAGCCGACATCCAACGCGACGAGGCCAGCGAGCAGGTCCTGGCTTTTCTCTCCTTCTGGAGAAAGCAGCAGCGGGGGCTTAAACCCACCTTCGTCTTCGACTCCAAGTTCACCAGCTATGCCAATCTCTCGGAGCTAAACCGCGCCGGGGTTCACTTCATCACTCTGCGGCGCCGGGGAAAATCCATGGTCGAGTGCCTGGAGGCGCTCTCCCCTTGGCAGCGTATCCATATCCCCCACGGCAAGCGAAAGTACCCCAACCCGATCGTCCATCGAATCGACCATCACGCTGCCCGATTACCAGGGGGAGCTGCGGCAGGTAATCATCCGCGGCAATGGGCGTGAAAAGCCTGCCTTTCTCATCTCCAATGACTTCGCCACCCCCACCGAGCTGCTCGTGGGCAACTATGCCCGTCGCTGGCGGGTGGAGAATGTGATCGCCGAGGCCGTCAAGTTCTTCAACCTCAATGCGCTATCCTCCCCCATCCTGGTGAAGGTGCACTTTGACGTGGTCATGACCATGATCGCCGATACGCTCTACAGCCTTTTGGCCAGGAAGCTACGGGGATTTGAAGCCTGTGACGCCGCCAAGATCTATCGGCTCTTCGTCAAGGGCAAGGCCCGGGTCAGCTTTCGCCGCCAGAAGCTTACCGTCACTTTCCCGCGCAGGGCCCATAATCCGATCCTGCGCAACGTGGCCTGGCACCAATTGCCCCAATCCCTTTCGTGGCTGAACGGAGCCGAGTTGGAACTCCGGTTCAAATGACACCGGGGGCCTCAAAACCTTATATTTGTGTGACGCTTAAACGGGCGCGAAAATCGCTGATTAACAGCGATTTTCGCGCGATTCGATTTTGACCGTCACAGTGGCCAGTAAATCTCCCGAAAAACTAAAAATGATATGATTTCAATAGGTTCACAACCCGCCGTATCCGTAGACCTTATATCAAATGACGTTTATATTCCAACTATCCGGCTGTTTAAATCCCTTCTGCAAGATTCAATCGCCAGCGGCAGCCTGGCGCTGATTCCCGTTGGAGCTCATATAATATGGGCTCTACAAGGTTTTCAATACTGCGCCAACCTTTTTGCCCACGCGCCTCGCTGGCATTTTAATAATTTAGATATTGACATCATAACCGCCAAAGCGTATAAGCTCGATATGCGCGATGAGAGCTTCTTCCTCCGGCCCGTCCACGAATGGCAGCGCCGCTATGAGGCCCTGCGAGCCTCCTTTGTCGAACGGCTGCCCGCCCGTATCATCGCCGAGCGTTTCGGCTACTCCCTATCCTATGTGCACCTGCTCCGGCACCTGTTCACCTACCAGAAGATCGACTTCTCCGAACCCGTCCCCGAGGGCAAGGCCAACCGCCGCCGACTCGACTCCGCGCTCAAGGCCAAAATCTGCAACTGGCGTGAGCAGCGGCTGTCGGCCGGAGAGATCACTGCCCTCTTGTCCGAAGAAGGGGTTGAAATCTCGGTGCGCACCATCGAGCGGGTGCTGGCCGAAGAGGGCTTCCCCAGACTGCCCCGAAGAAGCCGCCTGAAGCTCGGGCTGACGGTTAAGGGTGCTCAGGTGCCGGCCGTGGCAGAGAAGCTTGAGCTTGCCGAGATGCCCAAGAGTTCCTGGGAGTCGGAGGCCGCCGGCGTGTTGTTGTTTGCCCCCTTCATCGACCAGCTCAACCTGCCCAAGGTCGTGGAGGAGGCCGGCTTGCCCGGCACAAAAACGATCCCCGCCCTGAGCTATTTTTTATCCTTTCTCGCCCTCAAGCTGATCGGCACCGAGCGCTACGCGCATCTCACCGAGCATGCCTTCGATCCGGGCCTGGGTCTTTTTGCCGGTCTCAATGTGTTGCCCAAGTGCACGGCGATGTCCACCTACTCCTACCGCCTGGATGCGGTCCACCTGTTGCGTCTGCAGCAGAGCTTCGTCAAACAGGCCGCCCGGCTGCGGCTCTATGAGGCGGATCTGATCAATCTGGACTTCCACACCATCCCCCACTACGGGGAGCAATCGGTTCTGGAGAACCACTGGGCCGGCTCCCGCAACAAGGCCATGAAGGGGGCGCTGGCCTTGTTTGCCCAGGATGCCGCCTCCAAGCTCATCCTTTACACTGCAGCCGACATCCAACGCGACGAGGCCAGCGAGCAGGTCCTGGCTTTTCTCTCCTTCTGGAGAAAGCAGCAGCGGGGGCTTAAACCCACCTTTGTCTTCGACTCCAAGTTCACCAGCTATGCCAATCTCTCGGAGCTAAACCGCGCCGGGGTTCACTTCATCACTCTGCGGCGCCGGGGAAAATCCATGGTCGAGTGCCTGGAGGCGCTCTCCCCTTGGCAGCGTATCCATATCCCCCACGGCAAGCGAAAGTACCCCAACCCGATCGTCCATGAATCGACCATCACGCTGCCCGATTACCAGGGGGAGCTGCGGCAGGTAATCATCCGCGGCAATGGGCGTGAAAAGCCTGCCTTTCTCATCTCCAATGACTTCGCCACCCCCACCGAGCTGCTCGTGGGCAACTATGCCCGTCGCTGGCGGGTGGAGAATGTGATCGCCGAGGCCGTCAAGTTCTTCAACCTCAATGCGCTATCCTCCCCCATCCTGGTGAAGGTGCACTTTGACGTGGTCATGACCATGATCGCCGATACGCTCTACAGCCTTTTGGCCAGGAAGCTACGGGGATTTGAAGCCTGTGACGCCGCCAAGATCTATCGGCTCTTCGTCAAGGGCAAGGCCCGGGTCAGCTTTCGCCGCCAAAGCTTACCGTCACTTTCCCGCGCAGGGCCCATAATCCGATCCTGCGCAACGTGGCCTGGCACCAATTGCCCCAATCCCTTTCGTGGCTGAACGGAGCCGAAATGGAACTCCGGTTCAAATGAGACCGGGGGCCTCAAAACCTTATATTTGTGTGACGCTTAAACGGGCGCGAAAATCGC
>CAWAUC010000009.1:0-489187 GCA_963785045.1 uncultured delta proteobacterium
TAACCGTAAGGGACTAAACAGCCATTTGCAAACACGCCATAGTTCGGGACGTGATCCCATATGGTGGATGCATTAAAATGAATGGCTTCAACCTGCTGGAAATCAAGCTGAAAGGAGTTTCAATCCATGTTTTACCCAGTAGAAATACCTGAACCCAGTCCGGATAAAAAACAAACGGCTGCGTTGGTGATACTGAATCCCGCCCAATCCCGCCGCCTGGTGGCTAAAGGTGCAGTGGCCAGCCCCATCTTTCAAAAGGCATACAAGAATGGAATGATTATCATTGCCCGGGGAATCACGAATGCCTATGTGTGTGAGGAACTTTTTAATATCTCCATTGCCAACAAGGCCAACCAGACCGCTGGACTGGTCGCCCAGGGGGCAACCAACACTACAAACACTCCTCCTCCATGCAATTGGCACGTTATCAATAGAGGTAAAGTCGTGGAGGATGCTGACTCCAATGTGGAGATTGGCAAATTCGCCAGGGGGGATGTTGTTGTTAAAGGGGCCAATGCCATAGACCATACAGGCCTGACCGGTACGTATGCCTCTTCACTAAAGTGCGGCACCATGGGCGCGACCTGGCCTTACGTTACGACAAGAGGAGGTGAATTCCTCGTCCCGGTGAGCTTGGAGAAGATGGTGCCGTGCGTGATGACCGCTGCCCAGCACAGTGGGGTATATCATTTTGATAAATCCATGGGATTGCCCGCCAAGATTGTGCCGCTGGTGGAAGCCAAGGCCATCACAGAGATAGAGGCACTTGCTATTTTGTGTGGTGTGAAAGCCTACCAGATAGGAGCCGGCGGAGTGGCGGGTTCTGAGGGGTCGGTACATCTGACGATAGAGGGCGATGAAGACAAGGTAAGCCGAGCCTTCGATTTATGCATATCTTTGAAAGATGAGGCGCCGGTGGGAATGCCTGATGTTTCAGTGATCAGTGATCCGGCTGATTATCAATTTGACGCCCAAGCTCAACTGGATAAGTTGGGTGGAAAGTAATTTATGAAAGATTGGACAGATGCCGTCCCGTCGAAACGACAAGCGGCGCGGATGGAGATGAAATGAAAGGAGTCCATATTTCATTATGATGAACGCGCGGCAATACGAGGAGAGCCTGCGCAGGCTCAAACTGAACGTTTACATGTTCGGCCGTAAAATTGACGATGTGGTGGATGACCCGATCATCCGCCCCTCCATGAACGCGGTGGCCGCCACCTACGAATTGGCCAACATCCCGGAGACTGCGGATCTGATGACGGCCGTGTCGCATCTGAGCGGAAAAAGGATCAACCGGTTTTGCCACATCCATCAGCACCCGGACGACCTGGTGAAGAAAAGCAAGATGGGGCGGATGCTCGGGGCTCATACGGCGTGCTGCTTTCAGCGCTGCGTGGGGATGGACGCCCTCAACGCCCTGTCCATCGTGACGTACGACATCGACGCGAAATTCGGCACGTCCTACGCAGAGCGGTTCATGAAATATCTGGCGTATGTTCAGGAAAACGATCTGACCTGCGACGGCGCGATGACCGATCCCAAGGGGGATCGCAGCCTCGCGCCGTCACAACAGCCGGACCCGGATGTATACCTTCATGTGGTGTCCGAAAGCCCGGAGGGCATCATCGTGAGCGGTGCCAAGGCTCACCAGACCGGCGCCGTGAACTCCCATGAAATCATCGTCATGCCGACCATCGCGATGCGCGCGCAGGACAAGGACTATGCCATATCTTTCGCAGTGCCCAGCGATACTCCAGGAATCACCTACATCATCGGACGCCAGTCCTGCGACACCCGGAAGATTGAAGAAGGCCGCATCGACATCGGCAATTCGCTTTTCGGCGGACACGAGGCGCTGGTGATTTTCGATGGCGTGTTTGTCCCCTGGGAGCGGGTTTTCATGTTCCGCGAATACGAGTTCGCCGGATCGCTGGTGGAGAAATTCGCCGCCTATCACCGACAAAGCTACGCCTGCAAAGTGGGAGTCGGCGATGTCCTGATCGGCGCCGCGCAGACGATCGCCGAGTACAACGGAACCGCCAAAGCCTCTCACATCAAGGACAAGATCATCGAAATGAACCAGCTGAACGAGACGCTTTACTGCGGCTGCATCGCCTGCGCGTCGGAAGGCCACCGGGAACCCAGCGGAACCTACAGCGTCGACACGCTGCTGGCCAATGTTCACAAACAGAATGTTACCAGGTTCCCCTATGAAATCGCCCGGTTGGCACAGGATATCGCCGGCGGACTGATGGTTACTCTGCCCTCGGAGGCGGACCTGCGTTCACCGCAGGTCGGAAAGTGGATTGAAAAGTACTTGCGGGGGGCCGAAGGGGTGAGCGTCAAGGACCGGATGCGTATCCTGCGGCTGATCGAAAATATCACGCTGGGGTCGGCCGCCGTAGGATACCTAACGGAATCGATGCACGGCGCCGGCTCTCCCCAGGCCCAGCGGATTATGATTTCGCGCCTCGTCGACATGAAGGGAAAGCAGCAAAGCGCCAAGCGACTTTGCGGCGTTACCACTATATCCCGGGCGGGCTGATGCGGAGGCGGATGCCGAGGGATACGGGCGCCTTGATCGCCAGGATGACCGGTTTAGGTTACGTGAAATACATTCTCTATTATCTGATTGGTGCCGGCCTTTATGGAATTTACAGAGGCAGGCCGAGTGGTTGGCAACCCCAGCTGCAACCAATTCACCGGCGCATACGTGCTGTCCGGAGGCAACCTCACTTTCAGCAAACTCGCCTCGACCCAAAAAATGTGTCCTTCCGTATTGATGGAGCAGGAGATGCGTTTTCTGGCCGCTCCCCAGCAGGTGGCCAAGGTCCTGTTCGAGAAAGGCCTGCTGGTAATTCTGGATTCCAAAACCGTTTATTCGATCCAATGTAACCGCAAATACTGACGATTCGATTACGGCGATATATACGTAACAAAATGACGATTGACCGCTGATAGGCAGAGGGTCAATATGTCTCTGTTTTTTCTATTGATATTAAAAAACGGAGGCAGCCATGACCCGAACCGAGCTCATCCCACCCAATCCCAATCACTATGTCGGCAATCACCCCTTAATCAACTCTGATCAGCTGGATCAGTATTACCCCGAGCCGGAGGATAGCCGTCCGGCTTTCCGCTCAGCGTTCAACGACGCCTCGTTTCACAAGGGCAGGATTGATTGGCAGCCGTGCCCTTTGAGCCGCAAGAGCCTGGAGCGTGCCATCCAGCAGATCAACACTGCAGAGCTTCCCGGCGGCGAGCACCTCATCGGGTATCTCCAAGATCAGTATCGGCGCAACTGCAAGGCGGCTACGATCCGGTCGGCGGCCGAAGCGATCCGCTGCTTTTTGGTCTTTCTCAAAGCACATGCCATCGGCCAGCTGGAGGATATCCGGCGACAGCACATCGGGGCGTTTATAGAGCACGAGCAGGATCGGGGTTTGATGATCAGCTCGGTGCGGCAGAAGCTGCAGAACGTGTATGCGTTCATGCGGTATCTGTCCCGTGAGGATCGCGTGGTCCCGGAGCTGCTGCTACGCAAGATCCATCTGAAGCTGCCCCAGCGGCTGCCGCGCGCGATCCCCGCAGAGGATGTGTTGAAACTGTTGTCGGTTATTGATCGGGTGCGCAACCGGGCGATCATCCTGCTGCTGTTGCGCACGGGCATGCGGATTGGCGAGGCGTTGAACCTGCAGACAACCGATGTGGACCTCAACGAGCGCACGGTGAAGATCTATGAGGGGGAGAAAAACGCGACCGGGCGAGTGGTGTACCTGAGCGAGGATGCTCGGCAGGCCTTGGCGGCCTGGCTCAAGGCGCGCCAGGTCTACAGACCCCGCTTGTTTTACGGCCAAGGCCATAACTACCTTTGCTACAACTCAGCCCGGGTGATGTTTAAAAAATATCTGCACAAGGCCGGTCTGGCCGATAAAGGCTACACGGTGCACTGCCTGCGGCATACCTGTGCGACAGAGCTGCTCAATGCCGGCATGCGCATTGAGTGCCTGCAGCAGCTGTTGGGGCACAGCAAGCTGGAAGTCACCCGGATCTATGCGCGGCTGACCGATAAGACCCGCGAGCAGGAGTACTTCAAGGCGATGGCCATCATCGAAGCAGGAGGCATCGATGGATCTGACCGATGTGATCATTGACTACCGGCGGTTTTTGAAACGCAAGAACTACTCCGCCCACACGGTGAAGAACACGATCAACCGGCTGAAGCATTTTGTCGTCTGGCTGCCGGTGCCGCTGGAGCAAACCGGCTACGAGCAGATCAAGCGGTACATCGAGATGCTGATGAACAAACGCCGCTCACCGGTGACGATCAACTGCCATCTGGCGAGCATCCGCGGCCTCTTTGATTATCTGTACGATGAGGGGCAGCTTCGCATCGCCAACCCCGTGAAGAAGGGCTGCGGGGTGAGGGTCTCCCATCCGTTGCCGCGGTATCTGAAAGAAGAGCAGCTGGACAAACTGTTTGCGGTCATCAAACGCGTACGGGATCGGGCGATGTTCAAGCTGATGCTGCGCTGTGGGCTGCGAGTAGAGGAAGTGGCCAAGCTGACCACCGATGCCGTTGATCTTGGCAGTCGTCGCATCCGGGTCGAAAGCGGCAAAGGCAGCAAGGACCGCATCGTCTACATCAGCAACGATGCGCAGGAGGCACTCAGCCGGTATCTGCGCATTCGTTGTGCGGTGAGGTGCCGAAACGTCTTTATAGTGGAAAAAGGCCCCTGCCGCGGCAAGCCGCTGTCGGTGCGCGGCATCCAGAAGCGCATGGAGTATTATGCCCGCAAGGCCAAGCTGCGGGCCAGCTGCCATCAGCTGCGGCACACCATGGCCACCCAGATGCTCAATGCGGATGCGCCGCTGGTGAGCATCCAGGACCTCCTAGGGCATAACTGGATCATGACGACGCAGCGCTACTGCAAGGTCTCAAATGTGAAGGTGCAGCGGGACTACCACCAGGCCATGGAGCGCATCGTCAGCCGCTACCAGGAGCAAGAAACAACTTGACAGAAGAAAAAGAAGAAACTAAAACATCCAACAACTAACCAATATCAATAGAAAAAACGCCATTTGTTACGTATATCGGCGATTAAACTCTCGAATGACGTTTTGATGGTGTTGATCAGGTAAACTCCCCAGTTTCGAATGCCCTCGGATGATTCGATGCAGGGTACGAAGTCCGATCCCCAACCTTCCCTGCCGGAGTTGAGCTCAATCTATCGGAATTTACACCCAGTCCCGGGTCAAGCTCCATGTTATGAGCTGCCTATTGAAGTGGTATCGGCGAAGGGGTATCATCTGACACATCGTAATTAGACCAACGTGTTCAGAAGCTTGGGGGCGTACGAGAACCTTTCCTTTTTCAGCCAAATTGAAAACCATCGTGTTTCTTAGCATGATTGCCGGCCATGCCCTTGGTTTAGCAGGGTGTTGAGAAACAAGCATCAGGCCGTAAGCCAAGGCGACTATTGGCTGGAGGCTCGGAGGCTGGAACGCCAGGAGGCTAAAAAAAGGCAGAAAAGATTTTGCTTCAAGCTTCCCAGCTTCCCAGCCTTCTATCTTCGGACATAAAACGCATTTACAATAGCCGCACAACGCCGGATCACGGCGCAAGGCGCGGTTTTTCAACACCCTGTTAGGGTAGCAGTCAGCGGCAAGCAAAGGAATGGAGGGCAGGAGATGAAAAATTTGACCGCAAATATTCACTGGCTCGGTCATGACAGCTTCCGGATTGATGGGGAGGGGGTGGTTGTCTACATTGACCCTTACAGGCTGAAAGAAGGCCCTAAGGCTGATTTAATCTTGATCACCCACGACCACGCGGACCATGCGTCGATGGCGGATGTGGCATTGATCCAGAAAGAGGATACGATCATCGTTACTATCGCCGCAGCGGCCCAGAAATTGACCGGCCAAATAAAGACGGTTAAACCCGGAGAGGAGCTGACCGTAAAAGGGGTACCCATTAAGACTCTGCCAGCCTATAATCTCACCAAGTTTCGCAGCCCGGGAGTGGCCTTTCATCCCAAGGAAGCCGGGCATGTCGGCTATTTGATTACGGTGAAGGGAATCCGAATTTACCATCCGGGGGATTCCGACTTCATTCCGGAGATGAAGGGGCTGAAACCCGATGTTGCCCTGCTGCCGGTCAGCGGCACGTATGTCATGACGTATGAAGAGGCAGTGGAAGCTGCCGCAGCCATCCAGCCCAAAGTGGCGATCCCCATGCACGTGGGCGAGGGCATCGGGTCTTTGACCGATGCTGAGCGCTTCAAGGAGAAAGCCTCGGTGCCGGTTACCGTTCTGCCGATTGAGAAATAGGGCTCACACAAACCGGAGCAACCAGCAGCTTGGGACGATTGACAGAGGAGGGCGTTTCGGCTAAAAGCGCTCGACCCAGCAATAAAGGATTTCGGAACTTTTTGGAGGAAAGCCGCCTGTGATCATACGGCGGCTATTTTCATGCAAAGGAACTTATGGAAACGGCTTCGGAAAGTGCAAATCTCGCTTCCCTGACGCATGCCAGTACAGCGTTCAAGATTTTGGGGGCAATCTGTTTTTCGCACCTCCTTAACGATTTGATACAATCTTTAATCCCCGCAATTTATCCTCTCATAAAGGACTCCTTCTCTCTTAGCTTTACACAAATCGGGTTGATCACCTTAACCTTCCAAATCACGGCATCATTGCTGCAACCGGTGGTCGGTCTTTATACGGACCATCACCCGAAACCTTACTCGTTGTCCATCGGCATAGGCTGCTCACTCATCGGTCTGATAATTCTATCTTTCGCCCCGAGTTACGGTGTCCTTCTGGTTGCTGCTGCAATGGTGGGAACGGGCTCATCCGTTTTCCATCCCGAATCTTCACGAGTGGCACGAATGGCCGCTGGCGGCCGCTATGGACTGGCGCAATCCATCTTTCAGGTGGGTGGGAATGCCGGCAGCGCCATCGGACCGTTATTGGCTGCCTTGATCGTTATACCTCAAGGGCAGCAGAGCATCGCGTGGTTCTCATTCGCTGCGCTCCTCGCGATGGGTGTGCTGTGGAAAGTTGGCGACTGGTACAAGCTCCGGCACTCACAGATCAGACGGCCCAAGGCGTCTCAAATAGTTGAGCGAGTGCTCCCTTACCGCACCACCGTAAGATCGGTGATAGTTTTATTGGGGCTCATTTTTTCGAAAAATTTTTATACGGCAAGCATCACCAGCTACTATATGTTTTACCTCATGACAAAATTCCATTTGTCGGTACAATCTGCTCAGCTTTACCTTTTTGTGTTTCTATCTGCCGTGGTCTTTGGCACCCTGCTCGGTGGGCACATCGGAGACCTCATTGGACGCAGACAAGTGATTTGGGTATCCATCCTTGGCGTTGCCCCCTTTGCGCTGATATTGCCATACGCAGATCTGGCATGGACAGGACCCTTGACATTTGTCATCGGCTTTATTTTGGCATCCGCTTTCCCCGCAATCATAGTTTTTGCACAGGAGCTTTTGCCTGGGAAAGTTGGAATGATTTCCGGGTTGTTTTATGGCTTTGCGTTTGGAATGGGGGGCGTAGGTGCAGCAGTGCTCGGAAAGCTGGCCGATGTCCATGGCATCGAATATGTCTACCAGATATGCGCATACCTGCCCTTGCTGGGGTTGCTTACGGTTTTCCTGCCCAATATTAAAGGCGCGGCATTCGCTTCCCGGCAGCGTTCATGAAAACTTCAAAACCACCTCACTATGTTTCTGCCTGGCGGTCGAAGCGACCGAAGCGCGCCCATGCGATGGCCATGGTCACCGCGAAAAAAGCGGCCAGGTAGAGCAACTCGTGCCGGACCGATGCCAGTGTGCCCTCGCGCACCGCGATCTCCACCAGCGCATTGAGCCCCCAGGCCAACGGCGAGAACAGGCTGATCGTTTGCATGACCGGCGGCATGACATAGACCGGGACCATGATACCACCCAGGGCGGCCGCGCAGACCACCGAGACCGCCCCGAACATGTTCGCCTGTTCCAAGGTGCGGGAGAGGGTGCCGATCATCAGACCATAGCCGCAGGCGGCCAGGGCGACCATCGTCACCGTAGCGATCAAGGCGGGGGTGTCGGATCCAAGGCTGAGAACAGGAGTCCCCAGCAGCGGCAACCCCGCTTTTCCCATCAGGACGATGAACAGGAATTGCACCCAGCAGACGGTGACATAGGCGCCCAGTTTTCCCACTAAAAGGGTAAGGTAGGGTACCGGCAGCGTTCTCAGCCGTGCGAGCGTGCCGTCCTTGCGTTCCCGGATGATGGCTCCTCCCAGTGGGAGCACGATGAAAAAGATGCCGAACACCGACCATGCCGCAACGTTTTGCTGGACCGAGGTCGGCAGTTGCTTCAAACCGCTTTGCTCGGCGACGACATCCATCACCCGTCGGCTCCCCCATCCCGGATCCATATGAACCGTGGGGATGGCCGCCGGGTCTATGGCTATCCGGCCGGCGAGGGCCTTCAGCGTCTGCTGGAACTCGCCCGGCAATAGTTCCGCCAGGACGTTGGCTTTTAGTTCCATTTCCATTGCCAGGAGCATCTGCTTCAAGGCATTCAGGAGGGAGGCTCGCAGAGCCCCTTGAACCAGGGGATCGAAATAAACCGACACGTGGGGCAATGGCAGGGCGCCCTGCCGCAACCCGCCGGAAAATGAATCCGAGATTTGTTCAAGCGCCCGGGTGCGAACCGCTTCAGTGATTCCTGCCGGAACGACGATACATGCTTGGTACCGGCCCTTGTCGACCAGGGCTCTGGCCTTATCGGCATCCAGCGCCTGCCCGTGCAGTGACGTGACCAGCGTCACGGTATCTTGGGCATCCAACTTTTCCCGGATGAGCCGGCCGAAGGCCTGCCGATCCTGATCGACGAAGAGGATGTCCATGCGGGCCGCGCCCGTTGCCTTCAGCACGTTTTCCTGGACCAGCGAAACCACCACGACCAGAACGGCGGGCATGATAAAAAGAACGAGCAGCCCGGACCGGTCGCGGTAGAGCAGGCGCAATTCCTTGAACAGGGTGGCTATCAGCGGCTGCATGCTCAGTCCCGTAGGTCTTTGCCTGTCAAGCGGAGAAAAAGCTGGCCGAGATCATGGCAGCCCGGATGCGCTTGTGTCAGTTCCGCGGGGCTGCCGTGTGCGATGGTACGTCCTTCGTCGATGACGGCGATGCGAGAGCATATTTTCTCGGCTTCTTCGATATAATGCGTGGTATAGATCATGCTGACACCGGAGTGGCTCAGTTCGGAAAGCCGGTCTAAAATCATGTTGCGTGATTGAGGGTCGACTCCCGCCGTGGGTTCGTCCAGGAAAAGCAGCCGGGGCTGATGCAGCAGCGCGATGGCCAAATTGGCCCGTCGTTTCATTCCTCCGGAAAAAGCGTCAATGCGGCCATGAGCGCTTTTCGAGAGGCCCACAATTTCCAGGCAGGCCTTGATGCGCTCCTTCAATTCGCGCCCGCTGATTCGATACATTTTGCCGAAATACGAAAGGTTTTCAGCAGCCGTCAGGCTTGGATACAAGGCGATGTGCTGGGGAACCAACCCGATCCACTGCCGTACCTTCCTGGGCTGTTTGAAAAGATCGGCACCGCAAATATGAACGCTGCCCGAATCCGGAGCCAACAGGCCCGTCAGCAGGGAAATGGCCGTTGTTTTTCCCGCACCATTGGGCCCCAGCAGGCCCACGATTTCCCCGGGCCCCATTGACAGGCTGAAGGAGGCGAGGGCGGGAGTGCGCGTATGCGGATACGTTTTGGTGAGCCCCTCGGCCCAAAGGAGCGGTGCGGGGGGGGCGGCCGCCGGATGCGTCATGCCCGCTGCCTCACATGACGGCCCGATCGCCGAACGCACCGGCAGCGCCGCCGGCGGGTGTCAGACGGGGGTATTAAACCACTTTTAGCTAAATTCACTTTGCATTATTCCGGCGCTGCCCATATAATTATGCGATCAATTGATGACAGGCGGGCAGTTGGATCCAGCTATCTATTGTCCATCCAGAAATGGTGGATTTCGGTTCAGGCCAAGGCCGCAGCGATTTCGCAACCGCAGGCGTAGTGAGACTACGCCGAGGATTGCGAAGAGCGAGAACGCCGGCATGAGCCGAAAGACGCCGTTTATGGATGGACACTATCTAACCTCAAAGCCTTTTCGAGTCAACCTTTGCCGGAGGATTCGCATGCGAATGTGGGAAGAGGTATGAAAATTCTCCTCGTGAACCCGCCCAACTGCGGGAGAAGCATCCCCGAAGAGGAATACGGGATCGATACAATCAAGATGATTTTCAGAGGCGAGCCCCTGGCGCTCGAGGTCGTCGCCGGGAATTTGGACGGGCATGCCGTCGCCATAGCCGACCTGAAAGTGGCCCCGAACGTTCTGGAAAAGACCATCGAGCAGTTTGAACCCGACCTGGTCGGCTTCACCGGCGTTACTTGCGAAGCCAACACCGTTCTGCGATTGGCCGGGGAGGTCAAGCGCACCAGCGGTGCCCTGGTGGTGGTGGGCGGCCATCATGCCTCGTGCGATCCCATGTTTTTCAACCAGGCCGCCATCGATTTTATCGTCATGGGCTTGGGCAAGCTCAGCTTCCGGGAATTGGTCGACGCCATCGCCAACCGGACGGTCAGCGACGGGGTCGCAGGCGTTGCTAAAACCAATCCCGGCAGGGGCCTGAATTATGTCCCGCGGTCCTATTCCCATCAGGATATTGTCGACGACCGTCCTCCCCGCTACGACCTGGTCGCGGCGCACAGGGACCAGTATGTGATGAGCGGTGTCGGCGGAAAGGTCGGCTTCGTCGCCTCGGCCTATGGCTGTACGCACCGGTGCATTTTCTGCTCCATCCCGAGTTTGACCGATGGGCGTTACATCACCCACCGGCCGGAAGCGGTCCTGCGCGACATGAAGCTGTTGGGGGAGGTCCCGCTCATTCGTCTGGTGGATGCCAACACGTTCGGTGACTTGGAGAATGCCCTCTGCTTGGGCCGGTGTATTATCGAATCGGGGTTGCAAAAGGCGATCGTCGCGGATGTGCGGGCAGAGACGGTGACCCGGCATCCCGACCTGTTTCGGTTATGGAAGCAGGCCGGGCTGGCGGCGGTGGTCATCGGGTTTGAGGAGATAACCGACGCGGGGCTGGCGCGGTTGAACAAGCGCAGTTCGGTGGCCGTCAGCATCGAGGCCCTATGCATACTCAAGGATCTGGGCATCCGCGTCATCGGCGATTTCATCGTGGCGCCGGAATACACCGAAGCGGATTTCGATGCCCTGGAGCGCTTTGTGGCCTCGCATGCCATCGACCTGCCCTTGCCTTCTATCCTGACGCCCTTGCCCGGGACGCCTCTGCACCGGGAAATGCGTCACAAAATTACCATCCACGACTTGGATTACTACACGTTTACGAACGCCGTCTACCCCACCCGCATGGAGCCCACGCTTTTTTACCAGGCCTATGCCGCTCTGCTGAAGCGATTCCTGAAGCACATATCCCACGGGTGAAAGAGGAGATCATGGACGTATTTATCAACGATGTGTCGGCCGTTCTTCCCAACGGCCCGGTGACAAACGACGCCATCGAGGATGTTCTCGGAAAAGTGCGGGGTGTATCGTCCAAAGCCAAACGGCTCGTGCTCAAAAGCAATCAAATCACCCGGCGATATTACGCCCTGAACCCTGAATCGGGTCAACTGACCCATACCAATGCCCAGCTCACGGCGGAGGCGGTCCGCAGGCTGCAGCCCTATGCAGGCTATGTCCCGGCGGACATTCAGTGCCTGTGTTGCGGCACCGCGAGCCCGGACCTGTTGTTCCCCGGTCATGCCCTCATGGTGCAGGGGGAGCTGGGAATCCCTGCCTGCGAGGCGGTGAGCACCGCCGGCATCTGTCTTTCCGGGATTACGGCGTTTAAATATGCGTGCATGAGTGTCGCCGCCGGCGTGGCTTCGAATGCGGTGGCGACCGGCTCCGAACTGGCCTCTTCTTACATGCGGGCGCAATTCCTGACCCCATTCTACGATGGGGCCGCCGACCTGGAGACACGGCCGGTGCGCGCTTTTGACGCCGACTTCTTGAGGTGGATGCTCTCGGACGGAGCCGGGGCGGTGTTTTTATCCAAAGGCAAAAGCAAAGATAGACTTTCCCTGAAGGTGGCATGGGTCGATGTGATCTCGTTTGCCGGCGTTCTGGAGACCTGCATGTACGGCGGCGGGCTGAAGCGGGCGGACGGCAGCATGGTCGGCTGGCGGCAAATCGAAGCGTTCGAACCGGAAGCGCTGCCTCACCGGTTTTCAGTCCGGCAGGATATCAAGCTTCTCGATATCGAGGTGGTGCGCACCATGGGGGAAGCTCTTGCGCAAGTCGTTCAGAAGCACCGTCTGCATCCAGACCAGGTGGATTGGTTCCTGCCCCACTATTCATCGGCTTATTTTCGCCCGAAATTTTACGATGAAATGAAACGGATCGGTTTTGAAATACCCGACCGCAAGTGGTTTTCGAACCTTTCGGAAAAAGGGAATACCGGAAGCGCTGCTATTTTCATCATCATAGAGGAGCTGTTTCACTCCGGCAAGCTGCAGCCCGGCCAGAACCTGCTTTGCTTCATCCCCGAAAGCGGGCGCTTTTCGCACGGATTTGCGTGGCTCACGGTCGAGGCCTAACAGGCTGTTGAAAAACCGCGCCTCAGGCCGTGATCCTGCGTTGTGCGGCTTTTGTAAATGCGTTTTATGTCCGAAGCTAGAAGGCTGGGAAGCTGGGAAGCTTGAAGCAAAACCTTTTCTGCCATTTTTTAAGCCTCCTGGCGTTCCAGCCTCCGGGCCTCCAGCCAATAGTTGCTTTGGCTGACGGCCTGATGCTTGTTTTTCAACACCCTGCTATGAATCGGCCAACCGCCTTTTGCGGCTATCTTCCGATGACGATCATGCCCCAATCGCCGGTCTCCCCTTTTTTCAGGCAGCAGATCAGGGGATTTTCATGGAATGCGGATCCGCCGTCGAACTCTGGCAATGATAGGCTCAGGAGTTGCTCCGTTCTCAGCAGGAGCATCGCTGCGGCAACGTCCATGCCCATGCTGGTCGGGAAGGCCCCGTAGAGGTGTGCGAAATTTGCATGCATGGAGGCCTGATCCATGACGTGGATGGGTTGGTCATTGCCGTTGTGCAGGATCAGTGTGTTCGGGATGGGTGTCCCATCGGGTCGGCTCGCCCCTCCCACATGGACCTGATGGACAAAGGGCTGCCGGATGTCTTGTGCGCCCGACCGCATGAGAATAAAAAACGCGCTTCCTTCACCGACCGGAACCGGCGCCCCTTGGCCGCTGTCTGTATTTTTCAAATTGCGGCAATTCAGGGAGGCCTCGTGGAGGGCTTTTGAAAAACTGTCGATGCTGCCGACCAAAACGGTTTCGGTGCGGCCCTCCTCGAGCCAATCGATCGCCGTTTGAAAAGCGAGCGGCACCGCCATCTCATACTGGTTGATCGAGAGGCTGGGACCCCGCAGCTTCAGCAGCATCGCAATGTAGGCTGCGGCAGCATTCTGCACCGAATTTGAAAACAATATGGGTGAGAGCGCGAGGTCGGCGGCCGCCAAGTCCGCGGGCTGCAGATCCAAGGTATTTGCCGTGGGCCCCATGCCGGTGGCGACGATAAGACCCGTGTTCTCCGGCACCCCGTTGCCCATCCCCGCATCTTCGAGGGCCAGAGCGCTGGCCAGAATGGCCATTCGGGCATAGTGGTCCACTCTGCGCAGGGCTCTGGGGGGGATCAGCTGATCCAGCAGGCCGGTTTTCGCCGTGAACGCCGGGACGGCAGACGCTTCTGCGCGCAAACCTGAGGCAGCGGGGTTCGAATCAGGGGTGGGGTGTTTGCGAAGGGCTTCTTCCAGGCTTGAAAGCCTGCAACCGAACCCTCCGACGACACCGGCTCCCCTGATGAAGGCCTTCATGCATTTCTTTCCGTGGTGAAAACCAACACACTGTTGTTGCCCCCGAAGGCCAATGTCTGGGAAAGCGCCGTGGTGCCGCTGATCTCGGTGGGTTCCCTTACCGGTTGGACCGGCAAATCGGGGTCGGGAGCATCAAACCCCGCGGTTGCCGGCACTTTTTGGCGTTCGAGAGAGGCGATGGTGAACGCCGCTTCGATGGCGCCCGCGGCCCCGAGCGTATGGCCGGTATAGCCCTTGGTCGAGCCGAACGGTACACCCGGCAATACCTGGTGGAAAAAAAGGGATTCAACCCGGTCGTTCTCGCGGGTGCCCGTCCCATGTGCATTGATAAAAGCGATGTCCGACCGGCAGGCACCGGCCGAAGTGAGGGCATCCTGCACGGCAACGCGCAGCCCGCTGCCCTCCGGATGCGGCGCGGTGAGGTGGTAGGCATCGGCCGCCGTTCCGTAGCCCGCGAGAAATGCCCGGGCCTTCTTGCCCCTGTTCGTCAGCATGGCCTCTGATTCAAGCACCATCATCGCAGCCCCTTCCCCCAGGTTCAGGCCGTTGCGATGAACATCGAAGGGTTTGCAGGCACTGGTGTCGCTGTTCAACAGGGCAATGAAACCGTAATACGTCACTTCGTAGAGGGCATCCGTTCCTCCGGCCAGGACCACATCGCAGCGTCCCGAGCGAATCCATGTCCCGGCCAGGCCAATGGCATCGCCGCCGGCAGAGCACGCGTTGACGATCGTCACGTGCGGTCCCGAGAAATCGAAATGCCGTGCCAGCCACCGGGCCGGGTTGATGGTCAGGAAACGCTCGGCTGGCGACAAACAGCTGCAATCGATCCCGCCCAGGTCTTTCTGGAGGGCGCGGTTGCTCACGCCGCTGCCGACATTGGTGCCGATCACGACGCCGACCCGTTTTTTCCGCAGCGCCGCCGGGACCAAACCCGCTGCCGTCAGCGCTTCATTCGTTGCCGCCAGGGCCAGGCGCACCGCACGAACCATGGACAGGCTGCCGGCATTGGACATCGGCAGAAACCGATCGGGCACTTCGAAGACCGGATGTTGCGCTCCCGGAAGGGAGCGCGGCGGAGCAGGTGTCGGGGCCCGGGTAAAAAGAGTCTCCATGCAGTCGGGCAGATTCTTGCCGGCGGCGCAGATGCAGCCGATGCCGCTGATGGAAATAGGCCGTTGGCGGTTCATGCCCCCTGCCTTCTTTCAATAAACGTGCAAATGGTGTTGACACTTTGAAGAATCGAGCGGCCTTCACTCTGGTTTTTGATGATGACCCCGAAATGTTTCTTGAGTTGGAAGACCAGTTCCACGGCATCGATAGAGTCCAGTCCGAACCGGTCGCCAAACAACGGCTCGTCATCGCCGATCTCTTCAGGAAGGATGTCCTCGATGTTCAGGTCTTCCACGATGAGCTTCTTGAGTTGGTCTTTCAGGGTCATGCCAGTGGTCATCCCATTTAGGCAGTCATCGAAGCGGATGGCTTGTTGCGAGTCCATGTATCCATGCGTGTCAGCAGGTCTTGGTATAGACGGGTTTCCTTGTCCGCGCATTGCCGCAGGATCGCCGCCAATGCGGCATAGGTTTCCGTTTCATCGGCGCGCTGCTTGCAAATCCGCGACCCAATGAGCGCAAACTCGCGCCACAGGTCTCCCACCTCGGTCATACGCTCAGAGAGCCGTTGCAGATGATCATCGTTCAGCAGGCCGGCCGCCTCCTGCAGGAAGGCGGCATAAATGAAGCGAAACCCGCCGCCGCCGGTCCCGATCTCCTCCTGCATGCGGATGACCTGCCCCAGGCGGAGTGCGGCCTCGCGCGCCTCCAGTTTTTGCGGCCATGCTTCGACGCTTTTTGCCAGGTACCGAATGCCCTTTACGCCCAGAAACGGTCCCGGTGCCTTCAGCATGGTGCGGCAAACCTCTCTAATCCCCTGGCGGGCCGCTTCGGCGAGGTTCGGTTGCGAAGGGACACCCGTCACATAATACATCCGGCCTTTGGGCGGCATCGGGCCGCGGGCAAACCGAGCCTTCATCAAGTCGTCATGCGGGCAGTGCACGGGTTCGGGGAAAACCGGGTCGCTGATGAGGTAGCTGCCGTTTTGTTTGCCGAAAACGACCAGGTTATGCATATTGAAGTGGAACCGGTACCGTCTGGGGAAGTAGCTAAGCCAATAGGCACCTGTGCGGCAGCCGACCGGAACCGCATCGACCAGCTTCTGGTCCAAAACCGCCATCGCTTTTTCGGGGCTTCTGAATTTTTCCCAGGCGAGCGAAACGCCCAGGCGTTTGACGGTCCGTTTCATGATGCCGCCCGTGCGGATTCTGAAGGCCGTAAGAGGCAGGCGATTGATGCGGATAAATGGGAAATAACCGAAAAAGAGGCCGGAACCGATGCCGAAAACCATCGACTCGCTGACGGTTAACCCGTAATGGGCCAGCAGATTCGTAAGCACACCGGTTTCGCAGTGAGCCGATTGACGGTGAGTGAAAGGTATTTCCATGTCAGAGCTATTCCTGGTCCAGCAAATCGACTTCTGCTTCGGGGATTTGCTTGAATTCCGCGAGGGTAAGGCCGAATAGATCCGCGTAGCGCTGCAGGATCTCCGGTTTCAACCGGTTGAACACCGCGGGCTTGAGATGGCGCTTCACACGCCAGCGGGGCAGGCGAACATAACTGGCGGCCAAGCCGACCGTCATGAGATTCTTGGCCAAATGATAGGCCAGGGGGCTTCGTTTGCCATCCCGGCCCAGGCGGGCCTGGGTGCGGATATTTTCAGAGATCACCTCCCAGGCCTGGGCATTGGCGATGTTCTTGGGCTCCCAGCCCAGGCTCGGAACGCCGACGTAACGGCCGTTTTCATCGACCGCGTAAGTGATCTCCCGCAGGCCCCGGTTCAGTCCTGCGTCCTGGGGCACGTCTTTCTCCCGCATGCTCGTTTCTCCAATGACGCCCGCTCATATGACACTGTCGCCTCATGAACACCAGCCGCTCCTCATGCAAGAAGCGGCTGGATTGCAAACTGGGCTTTCCGTCCCGCAACCGCCCCAACCGGCTTTGCGGGTCGGCCTTAAATAGTGTCCATCCATAAACGGCGTCCTTCGGCCCATGCCGGCGTTCTCGCTCTTTGCAATCCTCGGCGTAGTCTGACTACGCCTGCGGTTGCAAAATCGCTGCGGCCTTGGCCTGAACCGAAATCCACCATTTCTGGATGGGCACTAAATAAGTTAACACACAATTAGTTTTTTTTGAACACCCTTCCAACGATTTTCTCCTGGATGTTTGTCAAGGGAACAGCTTTTTCAGTTTAAAAAGAAGCGTCAGATCCCCCGCAGCGGTGAATTTGCCGCTCATGAAAGCGGTTTGACCATCGAGTTCCCCCCTTGAAATCGCCAACCACACGCTCGCCGGTGTTTTGATGACGATACCGGGGCTGTCGGCCGGTCCTTCACCATACGTGCAGGCCCCATCTCCGATTTTTAAATGAGCGCTGAAGGCTTCTTCGCCCGAGACCTGGAATTCATACGCGGCAGTCAACCCCATCGCCGCGGAGGGATCAAAGACCGTGGGCATGTTTTGCAGGAGTTCACGGCAGGTTTTGGCGTGCGAGGACCCATCAGGGGCCGGTTTTGCCTTGGAGTTTCCCCTGGCGGAACGCTTCTGGGTGTAGCCCGCCATCAATTCCTTCATCCAGGCCTTGCGGACATCCGGGTCGTGGGGGGCTGTCGCTTCCCGCTTCTGCTGGATATAGGCTTCAAACCCTTGGTCCAATCCTAGTTTTTTCCAATGGTCGAAATCGTTCTTCATCACGGAATTACGGTTGTCGCGGACTAAGGCGGACATGAAATTGTAATACCGCAGGTCCATTTCAGTTGCCGGATAGCGACGCTTTTCGCTGATCGCGCGCGCCAGGTCTCTTGCAAGATCCGCCGCACGGGCGGCTACCGCATCTTTGCCGACGAAGCCTCCGGGAACGGTGGCCAGGGCCGTCAACTGCCCCACGGGGAACGCCCCGTAAACACGGAGCATTTGAGACAAATAATCCGCGACGTGGGTTTCGCCGGACCCGGCCGATACCGATACGGCCAGACCCGGCTTCCACGTGGGACGCGGCTTATGGCCCAGGGCCAGGCTGCGATCCAGGAAGGTCTTGATCTGGGCGGTGACATGGAAAAAATAAACCGGGGATGCGAGAATGACGGCGTCGGCGGCGAGCAGTCGGCCTACGATGGCCGCATGATCGTCAGGCACCCAGCATTTCCCGTTTTCCATGCAATAGCCGCAGCCCACACAGTATTCGATGGTATGGTCGCCGAGATGGATGACGTCCAGTCGAATCCCGAGTCGGTCCAGGGACTCTCCGATCATCGCCAGCATCAACGCCGTGTTTCCGGCACCGGCGTGAGGCGAGCCGTTTGCGGCAACGATGGTACAGGGGCTTTCCATTTTTTCTTTCTCCTTTTGAAAAGCTGTGGTTCCAGTAAGGGCTCCCCCTGGGAGCGGTTGCGCAGGACCGGGCCGGGCGTCTGCTGCTCCGACCGGCGCTACTCCGAGCTTGCGCTGGTAGTATGCCGGATAGTGGCGGTTGACGGGCACGCCAAGGCCCAGCATGAGGGCTGCGGGGATGGCGGTATCGAAAAGAGTCCCCCACATAAATCCGCGAAGATTAAGAAGGCTGGGAACGAGCGCGCAGGCGAGACTTACGGCAAATAGAATCGCCCACAGCGCCGTCAGGTGCCGGTTGATTTTCAGAAAGACATCGGATGCCCAGACTGCCGGCGGGGTGGTTTTGCGGGCGAAATAAGTGGTGAACACCTCCCGGCCGAGAAGCGGCGGCACGACGGCCACCAGGAACAACACGGCATAGAGCGCGGCGGCCGGCTGCCGCGCAGGCCAGGCGAAGGTCGGCCCGATCCAGACGCTGACGGATGCGGCTGCCGTGAACAGCATCATGCCCTTGTGGATCGGCGAGGCCTCGTTTCCGGCCGCCAACCGACGGATTGAAAAGACACATGCTGCCGTCAGCACGAGAGCGAACCATTGGGCCTGAATCGAGATGAAGCCGGTCAGCTTGGCCAGAACGATCCAGCCCGTGGATGCCACGACCGGGATCTGGCGCATCAGTCGAGCCATGGGTCGGGTTCCTCTCGCTCGGGTGCCGGCTGTTCCTTGAGATCTTTCATGGCCGCTATCCGGTGCTGGAACAAGCGATCGATGACGTAAGCCCGGCACATGCGGGCGTTCTTGACCATTTTAGTGGTGGCCGCAGCATCCTGCGGATAGGGGAGGCGTCCGGTCATCTGGTTGCGCAAGGCCATTTCCCGGTCCACAATCTGTTCGCCCAATTCCGCATAGTAAGACAGGTCCCTTGCCCGGATGCCGAAATCAAATGCACCCTGGTACATCCGGCCCATGCTGACGTCTTCCGCATCAAATTGGCCTTCTGCGAGCGGCAGCAGCAGGCGCGCCCGTTGCAGCTCCTCCAGTTGTCCGGCGTTCAAGCCCGTTTCCTGGCAGAATGCCTTGGCATCGAGCGACTGCCGGCTGCCGCCGGGGCCGAAGATTTCCTCGCTGAGGTCAAGATAGACCCCGAGCTCGAATCCTCGATCCTCATTGTCCAGACATTGTTTGATTTCAGAGAGGCTGAGGCGATGCCGCTCCTGCATCTGTTGGATAAGCTTGATGCGTTCGACCGAGGATGGATCGTAATAGGCCATGTTGGGACTCGTCTTGCGGGGTTGAGGTAGAAGCCCCTGACCGAGATAGAAGAGAATGGTGGATTTAGGCACCCCCGTGGCAGACGTGAGTTCATTCATTTTCAACCCGGGCGGCAGTGCGCCAGCTTTCCGGTGTGAAGGGCGCTTTTGCATATCCTGATCTCCAGTGCGCATGACGGATATCCTTCAGGTTTCGGTTCACGGGCGGGTTAGGACCCGGCCCTGCAAAGCCTGCATGAAGGTTCTACCGTGATTGGCATCGAGCATAATTTAAAAAGTATAAACTGTAAAGTGACACTTTATGATATATCATAATTTCGAAAAATAAATACATAAATCTTTGAGCAGGCATGTTCATAAATCACTGAAAGTTGGCATAGTGACTTGCGGGAATTTTACTATTTTGAGAAAGAGCCGGCTTGCCGCAAAAGAAAATCTCAATCGTTATGAACGGATCGGGCTGGACGATCCTGTCGGAGGACTGAACGGAGGGCGGGGACATCAGGCGGTTGGGGGCTGCGTTGTTAAGGACGTCCGGTCGTCGGGCGGATTCCGTGGCGGATCATTTTGCGACGAAGCGTGTTCTTGTCGATGGCGAGCTCCCGGGCGGTCGCGACTTTTTTGCCCCGGTTGCGCTGCAGGGCCTGGAGGATGGCTGATTTTTCGACATCCAGCAAGGTCAGGCCGGCCGGCATGCTGACGTGATTACCGCGCGTCATGAGGTGCTCCGGAAAGTCCTCGACGCGGATGAAATCCTCCCGGCAGAGAACGAACGCGTGCTCGATGGCGTTTTCCAACTCGCGGACGTTGCCGGGCCAGTCGTGCATCATCAAGGCCGCCATCGCGTCCCTGGAAAGCCCTGTCACGGTGCGGCCCTTCTGGTGGTTGAACCGTTCGATGAAACGATCCACCAGAAGCGGGATATCCTCTCGGCGGTCGGATAGCGGCGGCAGCGTGATCTTGAACACATTGATCCGGAAGTAGAGATCGTCCCGGAATTTTTCCTCCCTCACCATCTGGCCAAGGTTACGGTGCGTGGCGGCGATGACCCGGGCGTTTGTCGGGACCGGCGTGTTGGATCCCAGCGGCTCGTAGACTCTCTGCTGCAGCACTCGCAGCAGCCGCGCCTGGACGGCGGGGGAGATGTCTCCGATCTCGTCGAGAAAAATCGTGCCGTTCTGGGCCAGGGCAAACCGGCCGGGTTTGTTCTGTTTGGCATCGGTAAACGCGCCGGCTTTGTAACCGAAGAGCTCGGATTCGATCAGCGTGTCGGGCAGCGCCCCGCAATTCACCGCAACGAATGCGCCGCCGCGGTGCGGGCTGTGGTTGTGGACGGCGCGTGCGATCAGCTCCTTGCCGGTGCCGCTCGCGCCCTCGATCAGCACGGTGCTGCTGCTTTCCGCCACCTGGGGGAGGATACCGAAGATCTTGAGCATCCTCGGGTTCTTGCTGACGATGTCCTCGAACGAGTGCTGCTGCCGCAACGCTTTCTGAAGTTCCCTGAGGGCGGACATGTCCTGAAAAGTCTCGACGCCTCCGATGATGTTGTTCGCCTCATCCTTCAACAGGGTGGTGCTGACGCTGATGGGAATGCGTTTCTTGTCGGCCCTGTACACATAAACCGGTACGTTGACCATTGGGACGCGGGTGTCGATGGTCTGGCGCAGCACACACCCGGTTTCGCACACATCTGCGCGGAACACCTCAAAGCAGGGCCTTCCCAGGGCTTGGGCCCGCGGGATTCCGGTGATTTTTTCGGCGGCGCGGTTGAAGGAGGTGATGCGCCAATCCAGGTCTACCGTGAACACCCCCTCGGCGATGCTGTCCAGGATCAGCTCATGGTGACGCTGAAATGAGTTGTCAGCCTGTTTTTCCATGTGCTCAGGTCATCTTCGGAATCAATTCTTCGCTACAAGGTTTTTCTAAAGGTGCAATTTGTTCCCTTTTTGAGATTTAGTCAAGCCTTGGATGGACAGGTGCGAAAGCCGGCGCCCGGTTGCCGCTTCTTATCCAAACTTAAACAATTTGAAATTATGGTAAATAATTGGATGTGCCTGCGGCATGACATCCCCCGGCATAATTGTTGCGAAGATTTCGGTAAGCACCATTCCGATCGAAACGGAGATGATGGCTGGAGCCATGCCGACACGTCCCTGCATTTTCTGCCCGAGATCTTACAGCCGGATGCACACGCCCGTCTCACATGCTGCGATCCCTTCCTTCACAGGTTCTTCGCTCATGCGACGAACCGCCGTGCCGGTCTTCATGGGGCGCGTCTCCCCGGTTCTGGATACCTGCGGCCAACTGGTCGTGGTGGAATCAGGTGGAAAAGAGGCAATCACGCGCCGAACGATCCCGATGAAGGGTGGATCCCTTTCTGAACGCGCGCGGGAGCTGCGCAAGCTCGGCGTTGGGGTCATCATTTGCGGAGCGGTGAGCGACGCCTTTTTTAATCTTCTGTCCGAGTCCGATATTGAGGTGGTCTGCAGCATCGCCGGCCGCGTCGATGATGTTATCGATGCCTATTGTAACGGGGCGCTCGAGCAGGCGCGATTCCGCATGCCGGGTTCCGGCTGACCCCTGCTTGTCCACCATGCAATTCCGGACTTATTGAAGCCGGAAGCATTCTGACAGCTGGGGGAAACTGCATCTTCTATGGAACCTTTCGCATCTTCATCGTTTTCAGAACGGGTGCGGTTTGTCCCCTCCTGATTTTTAGCGCAGTCGACTTTTTCCTGAAAAATACAAAAACTGTCATCAAATCAACAAGATATTTGTTCTCTGGGTAAACCCTCAAGCTGGCACCACTGTTGCTTTGTTGTGGTTTAACGAAGGCGCTTCGGGGCAGAGCCCTAAAGGCTCTTCCGTCGCGTCCCAATATTTCTCTGGAATGGCCCTCATGATTTCAAGAAAACAATTTTTGAAAGACCTGCTGTATCAAGGGATTCGCGCCGTCAGTGACCTGGCCGGCAGGAGCGAAGGTTGTTTTTCGGGGCATGCAAGCTCAGATCACGGGTTCGATCTACCTTCGACCGAACTCAGCCCTTCGCTGCTTGCGATCGAGGCGGAACGAAGAGGCATCGATCTGCAGGCCGGCCGCGTCGAGGAATTACGGCGGGAAATTTACCAGGAGCTGGCACAAAACGGTCCGGGCGTCGGGACCGGTAAACCATAACCGATGTGATTGCGAAAGGAGGCCGTAATGGAGCGTTTTGGCACAGGTTATCTGGAGGAGCGTAAACTGGTCCAGCGCTGGCCGCAGCCGATACCGGCGATCGTAGCCCTAGTGCTGACGCTGGCCGCATTTTACGCCACCTGGTGGATCTTCCAGGACCCCCGCGGTTGGATGCGCATGTACACGCCATACGTCGGCTACATGTATACCCGCTGGTGGCTGATCGTGCTGATCTGGATGGTCTACATTTTCAACTACTGGCCTTTCAAGCGCAGCTGGCTGGAAAACACCCATCCGTTGGTCAAGGGCGCCGTGCTCACGGCGATTTCGGTCGTCCTCTTGTGGGTGCTCATCAAGGGCTTCTTCGAGTCCATGCTGGGCAATTTAGGTTTGGCTTATTTCAACCCCGGCCAGTTGACCAAACTCCCGGGCATCACCGAGTTTTTCGCCGTTGAATACGCGGCACTGGCCTGCCTGATGTTTGCGGCCATCGCATCCTGGCTGAGCCCGGCCTGGGTAGTCGCCTGTGAGGAGGTCCCCTGGCAGGGCATGCAGCAGCCGGGCAAAGGCATCAGCATTCTGGTCATGACCTTTTTTTTGAGCACACTGGTTTACTTCATGACCATGCATTCCCACATGGGCATTCTCTACTATCCCTGGCAGTACTTCACTTCCATCGCCCCGCCCTACTGGGAGAAGTTCGCCAACACCGTATCGGGCAATTTCCACGTCTCCTGGATCATGTGCTGCACGGTGACGGTCTGGGTCGTGGAAACCATTTGGGAGCGGTTTCCGTTCAAGCTGATCAAGACCAGCTGGCTGCGGCGGCTGGTGGCATTCTTCGGCATCATTGCGATTGCCTTCGCGATCCATTTCTTCCTGTACTTCGCCCAGGAACTGACGTGGGGGGCGGCCATCCGCGGCACCCGCCGCGACGCCGCGCCTGATTGGCGCTGGCTGCACGTGGGAGAAATGGCGGTATTTTTCCTGGTTCCGGCCCTTTTCCTCAATTTCTATTGCGGCAACTGGCCACGGCGCTTCAGCCTGCCGGTGAATGTGCTGATCCGAACGATCATCACCATTGTCGCCGCCAGCCTTCTGTATATTCTCTATTACGCGACATCCCACGAATTCTTAGGGACCCAGAAGGGATTCTCGCACCCGCAGCAGTTCCCGATGATCCCGACCATCTGGCTGATCAACATCTGGCTGGTGCACCACTGGTTCATGGACAACTGGCCGGCTTGGAAGATGGCGCCGAAGACCGTGGAAGAGATCGCGGCCGATCACGCCGCCGAGAAGGCGCAGCTGGCCGATATCCGGTGGAACCCGGCGCTGGGATGGGGATTGGGAGCCGGCGCGGTGTGCGGGGTGGCGATTTACTTCATTACGCTGAGCGTGCTGCCCTGGGCCTACAAATCCATCACCATCATCAAGTAGCATGAGACAAGGAGGAACCATGTCTGAAGATAAAGGCAAAATCAGTCGCCGGAACTTCTTCAAGGGGGCGGCCATGGGCGTGCTGGGGGGGACTGTTCTGGGAATGGGTCTGTATTCCTACTCCCCCTGGCGCAAAAACTACCTGCCCAAAGCACAGCGCAAGCTGGCGGACATCGGTGTCTGCAAGTCCGTCAAGGTGACCAACATTTCGGAAACGAGCTGGTTCGAGAACGCAGTCCTCATGGGCGACATCAAGGCCGCCGGCGGACTGTTGGTCAACCAGTACAGTTACAACTGGCCGCCGTTCGGCGACGGCACCGGTCTCGGCAAAGGCAGCTACGAAAAGGGCATTGCCAAGATCAAGCACCTGCTGCCGAACAACCTGGAGGAGGCGTGGGCGGTAATTGAGAAACTTTCGGTGAGTCCGCAGAACGCGGGCGGGTTCGCCGCTTTGGTCGAGGTGGAGGAGTTGGATGGCCGGAAACGCAAATTTCTCCTCGATAGCGGCTGGTCCTACAAGTGGATGGACGAGTCTTTCAAGCGCGCGGGCATCGACCGGATGCTGAAAAACAAGGAAATCGAGGCCTTGATAATTACCCACGAACACTTCGACCACTACTGGGGGATCCCGGTCACCTACAAGTACGACCCGACCATCACCACCTACATCCCGGATGGGTTCTACCCCGAAGGGCTGCAGTATATGCAGGACGCCGGCCACAAGGGCAAGCTGGTCAAAGTCAAGCCGGGGCTTAACCCCATTATCCCCGGTTTGGCGACTTTCAATTTCGCCGTCCCCATCATCTGCCGGGTTTACGGGGAGCAGTCGATTTACGCCAATGTGAAAGACCACGGGCTGGTCAGCGTTACGGGCTGCTGCCACCAGGGCATCATTCAGTTCGCGGAAACAGCGTTTAAGGAGATCAAGTACGAAAAAGACCAGCTCTACGGCATATACGGGGGCCTTCACATCTCCCCCTTCGAAGACTGGGACCCCAAATACGACGATTTGGTGATTTCTCTCGGCAAATACGGATTCCAAAAGATCGGTTGCAACCACTGTACCGGGATTCTATGTGCCAAAAAGTTTGTGGAGGTCGGTTACCCGGTCATCAAGGGTACGGCGCGATTCCGCTCCAAGGAGACGGTCTACCTCGGAAACGGGGACCAGATTGGCTTCGGGATCGATGTGTAAGGATCTTCAGCCTTCGGCGGCGGGAGGTTGACTGCCTCTCGTCGCCGAATTCACAGGGAGGTGGAAGAACGGCAAGATCACCAAGTTCGTCTGGGGAGGTCCAAAGGGGGGCAAGGTGGAATATTAGAAAAAGCCCACCGCAGCTGTTGCAGGATCATTTTTGGGTGATGAAGGGGGGATCATGAAACGAATATTTTACATAATGGTGGTGAGTTGCTTTCTATCGGGTTTGGCGTGGGCCAACCCGGGGCCCGGGGTCATCCCGGAAATGCAGGAATGCTTGCAATCCCACGGCTCGCAGGCTCAGTACGCCGCTGTTCTGCACAAGTTCTGCGATCCCGGCATCATGCGCCAGGCCATGGGCCTCTTGGTCATCAAGAAACCTTACGTGATTAAAACCGAGCAGAAGAATGCGGGTGTATGTTACACGGTGGAAGGCACCACAGTGGGGACCTCCAGTGAGATTCCCGCCGAGACCACCCAGACATACAACGTATGCTGGGAGAAGGGCCGGATCGTTTCGCTGGAGTTTTTCGGCGCCAAACCCCGCGTGTACCAGGAGATCATCCCTCAGATGCGCGAGTGTATGCGGGCCCACGGCTCGCAGGCAGAGTATGAGGCGGCCCTTAAAAAATATTGCGATCCCGGCATCATCCGCCAAGCCATGGGGCTTTTGGTCATCAAAGACCCTTATGTCGTGAAAACCGAAAAGAAGGGTCCGGTGATCACCTATACCGTTGAAGGCCGCATCGTCGGTACCTCGAGCGAAATTCCAAGCGATGAATTTCAACTCTACCGGGTGAGTTGGAAGGATGCCCGGGTGGTCTCGTTGGAGTTCCTATCGCCGAAAGAAGCCATGGGCAAACCCTGATGTGCTCGTATCCGTCGGTGACCGAGACTTGCGAAGTCAACGATCTCGATATCGAAGAGCTCGAACAGTTGTTCCCGGACGGCTACCACCGGGGAGCCGTAAAAATCGCCGGTTTGCGGTTACGCTGATGAGGCTTTCCCCCGCGATGGCGCCGGACGTGAACCTGAGCCGTTTTTTCAAGGGGGACCTTGACAAAGATCCCGACGCTGAGCTCCAGGCGCTCATGCGGGCGATCCTGATCCGGACCCAGTTTCTGCCCCCGGTTCGGCACGTCATCGGGTGGCGCGGCCTAAAGCAGTCATCGGCCGGGGTGGAAGGCTGGACCGCAAAAATCAGGGACTACGCCGGGGTATTCGGCTTGTTTTTCATGGGCATTGAACCCATTGAAGGATGGATCACCGGCAGTTTTGGCCTCTGCTATTTCCCCGACATCGCTGAGGCGCTGGTCGAGCAGTGTTCCCTGAGGGCTGCTGCCTTCACCCAGACCGAGGATTATCCGCACGCCATCCGCGATTTCCTGCACCACCCGGAAATGTGCGAGCTTTTCGGTATGGGCAGGCTGCTGCTTTCCGTCCGGCATGACCAGCGCGCGCTGGCGCTGGTCATGCAAAGCGTATCCTCGCAACGCACGGTTGCCCAGGACGGTGTGCGCCTGCCGCAGGGAGGGCAGATGGTTCAGTTGATCGCACCCGGTGGCTACGACCAGGATCTGCCGGCTTTCGAAACAGCGCTCGGCTTTTTTGACGTGTTGGCAGCTTCAGTGACATTCAATCTCGAGCAGTCCCCCGGCTGCCTCATCGAACGGCGGTACCCGGCAACCCAACGGGTGTACGACCGTTTGGGCACCATATCTTCACAAGATGCCCCCGATCTCTGGAACGGGCTTGTGGCCTTGGGCTACGGGGAGGGGAGCTTCGACACCCTCTGTTCGGCGGTTTCGGCAACAACGTGTGCCCCGATCTCGGCGGCACGGGCGGATGACCCCGAGACGGCCCCCTGCGATTACCGGGACAAGCTCTGGTGGCGCGCCCACCAGCTCACGGATTCCAAAAGCGTCGACAAGAAAATGCTGGGCGTGGACGAAAGGCCGCCGCTCATCCTCCTCACGGGATTCCTGGGCTCCGGGAAAACGAGCTTCCTGCAGCATTTCATCGAGTACCAAACCCAACGCAGTCGCTTTGTGGCCGTGATCCAAAACGAAATCGGCGAAATAGGCCTCGACGGCAAGCTGCTCGACTACACCGTCACCGAGATCGACGAGGGCTGCGTCTGCTGCAGCCTGGCGGGCAACTTGAAACGGGCGGTTCGAGGTATCCTCGAAAATTTTTCTCCCGATTATATCATCCTGGAAACCTCCGGACTGGCCAACCCCCTCAACCTGCTGGAAGACATGGCGGAATTGGGCGAGGTGCTGCGGTTTGACTCTACAGTCACACTGGTGGATGCCTTGAATCTGCATGCGGCCCTTGCCGACGGCCCCATTGCGGCCGACCAGATCAGGGCGGCGGATGCCATTGTTCTGAACAAGTGCGACCTGGTCGACGATGCGAACCTGGAGGCGGTGCGCCGCCAGATTCAGGAGATCAACGCCAAGGCGCCCCAGTTTTGTACCACGCAGGGTGATTTGAACCCGGCGCTGATTTTCGGTGCGGATGATTCCGCCGGCCTTGATTTAAACAAAAAAAAATCCCCGGCAGGGCCCCATCCCACGCATTCCGAGGGGGGCCTGTGGTCAAAAAGCCTGAGGATTTCCCGTGCGCTGGATCGTGAGAAGTTCGTGCAGGCCGTGAGAGCGCTGCCGCCCACGGTTTTTCGCGTCAAGGGAATCCTCGAATTTTCAGACTCCCCCCAGCCCATGCTGTTTCAATACGTTGCGGGGCGCTTTGAATTGTCGCTGTTCCCCCCGCCTGCGGCCACAGATCGTTTTCTGACCATTATCGCCCGAGCAGGGGAAGCGCCGGAAGACTTCTTCTCCCACATCGAGGCGCTGATGGCTCGTGCCGTAGATTGATCCATCGGTCGCCCATCCCGAGTAAAGTCCGGCCATGGGTTTTCAGACAGGCATGCTGTGCCCGAGCTCCGGGTGCCCGACGATTGGTCGGGTCTCACGGTTCAAGCCCGGATTCTCGCAAACGATTCTCCTAAAGCATCTATCCCATTATATTCACCTGTATCCGGTACGAGCAGGGATGGTTGAGCATTGCAAAGAGTATCCGTGCTCTTTTTAAATCCAAACCCAATGAATTTGATTTGATGATCACGGATATGATCATGCCTAACATGACGGGGGATGTTCTTGCCGAAAATGAATAATGGGAAGTTTCGGCTATAGAAGGAGTGGTTGACGAGCGGAAAGCAGCGAAGAACGGTAAAGGCTCGCAGCCTGTTATGCTATTGGGGGATGCGGGAACTTGGGATGAGTGCGGTCGGGGTATCGAAAAACTGAACATCGCGTCCTCGGCGGCAAGCGAATCCATGACGAGGGGCCGGCAAATCGCAGAAGAGCAAGGGTCGAAACGCTGAGCTATTAGCGCACATTAAGGGAGACGTTTCATGGAACGAAACCCGATTAACCTTGCGGAAAAGTTTTCCAAGCTCTCTGAACATTGGTCTCCGAGGATCATTGCTCAGATGAACGACTATCACTTCAAACTGGTGAAGTTCCAAGGGGAGTTCGTGTGGCACGACCATAAAGACACCGATGAAGTGTTTATTGTTCTCGAAGGGGAGATGGTGGTCCACTTCCGGAGCCGGGATGTCTCCGTAAAGAAGGGCGAGTTGTTCGTCATTCCGAAAGGGGTCGAACACAAGACGTCGGCGAGGGCCGAGTGCCACGCCATGCTCGTCGAAGCGGCGGGAACGGTGAACACCGGAGACGCCGGCGGCGAGAAGACGGCGGATGCTGATGTGTGGATCTGAGGTGAACGCATGGATCAGCTCGATCTGGTTGTGTTCGATATGGCTGGAACGACGATCCAGGCGGCAGATCAGGTGCCTGCCGCCTTCCAGCAAACCTTCGAGCGATGTCGGCGTGAAACCGTCCGAGGAAGAAATTCGGTCTGTTCGCGGGCGGTCGAAGCGTGAGGCCATCGCGGATCTCTTGACCCGCCATCTCGGTTCAGCCGATGGGCGGCGGCTCGCAACAGAGGTATACAGCCGCTTTCAGCGCATCCTGATGGAACGCTATGAGAGACAAGGGGTTGAGCCGGTTGACGGTGCCGCCGAGACATTCGAATGGCTGAAGTCGCGAGATGTGAAGGTCGCACTGAGCACGGGGTTTGACCGGGCGCTGACAGCCCTGTTGCTAAAGATGGTTGGTTGGGGCAAGTCAATCGATGCGGTCGTATGCAACGAAGACGTACCCCGCGGGCGTCCCGCCCCATACTTGGTGTTTCGCGCGATGGAGTGGACGGGCTGCGAATGCGTTCATCGTGTCGCCGTGGTAGGCGACACGGTTTCCGACTTGCAGGCTGCTGATAACGCCGGCGTGCGTTGGGGCATTGGGGTGTTATCGGGGGCTCATTCCGAAACCCAACTCAAATCTTGCCCCCATAGCGATATTATCACCAGCGTGAAAGAGTTACCCTCTGTATTCAACAGCTAAACTCCATATTTGCGCCTCTCGACCGAAGATTCGACCCGGGCTCGCAGCCCAAACCTGGAACTACCCAGGATGCGTTCGATTTATATTGTCTATGGCAACGTTGGAGAGGTATGGGATCTCCTCCGACATATTACCGAAATACTGAAGCTGCGATATGGGCCTGCCGGCAGCTGACGAAGAGATCGAGAAATTTCACCTCTAACCAGAAGACGTCAAAAAACTGGGATAGCTGATGAAAACCTAAATCAGTGAAGCCCTATGTGAGAATTGCTGATTCGCCTCCTCCCTGCTTAGGGTTGCTGCCACAATTCGCACTATTGCTATTCTGCTGTTTACCCTTCCGAATCAGTCGATCGATTTTCCTATGATTAAAAACTTTAGGTCCCTTTTTCGTATATCGCGCAAACCAGAACTGTGAGCGCGATCGTTTCACTTTTGTGCTCTTTATTCTTTTAGCTGCCTATGGTACTGATGGAAGAGAAGAGAAACTTCGGAACCAATGAACGTATCGAAAGCCCGATAGGAGGTTAATATGAAATCCTTTAACCGAATCATCCCCTGCCTGCTCGTCCTGGTGGTGATTGCTGGGTGCGCGAAAACAAAGCTTACTGATCGCGAAATTTTTGCATATACGCAGATTCCCCGGCCTGAACGTATCTGGGTATACGACTTTGCAGCTTCCCCGGATGGTCTCACAGCATACTCGGCCCTCGCCGAACAATATTCGCAAAGTAGTTCATTACGGACCCTCAGACAAATTGAAACCGGGAAAAAAATAGGCGCGGAGATCGCAAAGCTGCTTGTTGAGAAGATACGTTCCATGGGTATGGCGGCGGATCTCGGTTCGAATTCGACTGCAGCTCAGCTCAATGACCTTGTAATCTGCGGGTATATCATCTCAATTGACGAGGGCAGCGCTGTTAAACGGCTTACCCTCGGGTTTGGTTCAGGTGGGGCAGAGTTGAAAGTGATGGCCGAAGGTTTCCAGGTGATGTCGCAGGGAATGCGGAAACTCGGGTCAGTGTCAACAGATTCAAGCGGGAGCAAAGGCCCAGGCGCTGCACTTGGAGCTTCCGCACTCGCGGTAACTGGGAATCCTATCGGGTTAATAGTAAGCAGCGGGCTGAAAATCTATGGTGAAGCTACCGGGGGTGCCACGGTTGAAGGCAGAGCTAAGAAAACTGTCGATGAAATTGCAGCCCAACTGAAGATCAGATTCCAGCAGCAGGGATGGATAATTTGAAAAACGGCTTTATGAGTCGATATTTGCAGATTCCTGCCATGAACCTGAACTAATCCAAACCTAAAATTTTTCACCTTTCCATGCCGAGTTCCTCTATGGAATTTCGGCAAATCGGTGACAGCCCCAGTATCTGGAAAAGGCACGTCTTCGCAGGGCAGGGACCTGAGAGTTTGACCCCGCAGGGTTCCCATGCTATTCAGTCTGTGCCCTTCCCTTATGACCTCTAATCGGTGGAGCTTTTATGAAAGCTGACCTGTTAGTTCTCAATGCCCGCATCCACACCCTCGATGATAAATCCACCCTTGTCGACTCGCTCGCTGCCTTGAACGGCAGAATTCTCGCGGTCGGGCCGAGGGAAAAGCTCAGTTCGCTGGCTGGACCGAATACCGAAGTGTTCGATCTTGGCGGGCGCACCGTCCTGCCGGGCTTTATTGATGCGCATGAGCATCTTTCCTGGTTTGCCGAAGAGCCCTTGAAGCTTATTGTATCCCCCGCCCACGTGGGCAGCCTGGCGGATCTGACCCACCTTGTAAGCAAGGAGGCCGCGCGGCTCCGAGCCGGGGAATGGGTGCAAGGGGTCTTGTATGACGACACGAAGATGGCCGAAGGCAGGCCGTTGACGCGTGAGGACCTCGACAAGGCAGCTCCCCGTCACCCCGTTATCATCGTCCATGTGAGCGGGCATTGGGCCGTAGTCAACTCTGCGGCACTAAAGGCCGGCGGGCTCAACGATCAGTCGCCTGACCCAAAGGGAGGCACGCTTGGGCGCGCCCCTGGCACGGGTCAGCTCGATGGGCGTTTGATCGAAATGGCCATGTTCAATTTCGCCTTCGAAAGCTTAGCTGTGGAACCTACGGTGGTGCCTCCTTTCGCACGGGACGTGAGGTGCAAAGCCGTCAAAAAAGCGGCCGGGATCCTCAATGCGGCCGGAGTATGCGGTGTCGGAGATGCACTCACCGCACCCAGCTACGTAACGACTTACCATGACCTGTTTGCGTCCGGAGAACTCTCCCTGCGGGTCAACATGATCATTCCTTACATCTTTTTAAAAAACTTGGAGCAGCTCGGTTTGCCCGGACCTTGGGGGAACGAGTGGGTGCGTTGCGCCGGAATCAAAGTGATTATTGATGGTGCGATTGCGGGCCGTACCGCTGCGTTGAAAAACGGCTATGCCAACGACGCCGACAACCACGGTGTTCTGTTGATCGAAGACCAGAAGGAGCTGAATGAAATAATCGGCCGGATCCATCGGGCCGGTTACCAGGCCTGCGTGCATGCCAACGGGGATACCGCCATAGAGATGGCACTGAAGGCAATCGAGCTCGCCCAGAAGGCCTGCCCCCGCGAGAACACGCGCCATCGCATCGAGCATTGCACCATGATCAATGATCAACTGCTCGCCTGGATGGCGCGTTTGGGTGTGATGGCGCTGCCGTTCGGCTCCTACCTGTGGCAACATGGAGAAAAACTCCGCCCGTTTTACGGGCAACAGGCTGACCGGATGTTTGCCCATGCAAGCTTCTTGCGGGCCGGCGTGAGGGTGGCCGGTTCCTCCGATCACCCTGCCGGTCTCTATCCCCCCTTGCTGGGAGTCCAGTCGATGGTGACGCGGCAGACCGCTGCCGGTGAGATCATCGGCGAGCAGGAGAAGATCCCTTTAATAGAGGCATTCCGGATGTACACGGTTTACGCGGCGTATGCCACCGGCGAAGAGAAGATCAAAGGGCGGCTGGTCCCCGGGCAACTCGCGGATATGGTCGTTCTGGAGCGGGATCCCTGGGGTTGCCCTGCAGAAGAGATCAGCACCATTGGAATTCATCAAACGATCGTCGGGGGGCGAACCGTGCACGGTCCGCAGCACAACGGGCCACATTTCCGGGCCGAAGATGAAGCGTAAACGAGGGGGGCTAAAAGGCACACGTTGGCACTACGCGAGACTCAAAATGTAACCAGTCTTTCAGAGCACTGGCTGCCGTTTCCGAAACAAACCTGCAGGTTGAGGCCTGGAAAGCCCGGCCAATCATTGGGCCGAACGGTGCAGGCAGGACAACCCCTTTCAATCTGCTCGCAGGCGATTTCCCGCCGACTTTCAGGGCTATTCTTTTCGTGGAGTTCTTAATAAGTGGTGAGCATGTTCTCCGAGCGAACCGTTCAGGAAAACTTATGGTCGGCAGAACCATATAGAGTCTCACAATTACCGGACCGAGATTCTCGGTCCTGCTGTTTTGGGAAGGAGCATCATTTTGAGCTTACCGATAATTGATCTCAAAGGCTCACCGTATGAGATGGGGCTCACCCATGGCCAAGCGCTCACGGCACAAATCAAAGCTAATTTCAATGCCTATGTCCAGAAGATTCAGAACTCCTGCGGCCACACTCCGGATGTAATCAATATACATGCCAAGAAATTTTTGCCCGAATTGGAGAGAGCCGCCCCGCAACTTTTGGAGGAGATGCACGGCATCGCTGACGGCGCCGGTGTTTCTTTGGAGACGGTGCTTGTCATCAACGCCCGCACCGAATTGGCCTTCCCGGATCAACTCGGCGCAGAGTGTACGGTGATCGGATTGAGCGGCAGCCGTACGATCAGTGGGCGCGTTTTAATGGCTCAAAATTGGGACTGGATTCCTGCCGTCAAGCATACCACCGTGTTTTTCCGGATCCGGTCGCAAGGGGTCCCGCGTATGCTCATGCTTGCGGAAGCCGGCCAAGTCGGTAAACTGGGGTTCAATGAAACGGGACTTGGCTTGATGCTCAACCTGTTGATCGGCAAAGGGGTGTGTTGGGGGGTTCCAATACATGTATTGTTGCGGCAGGTTCTGTCTGCTGCCAGTATTGAACAGGCAATCGCTACGATTCGTGGGACCAAGTGTGCCTCTTCGAGCCACATGCTCTTGGGAGAAGCGGCCGGAAACATCATCGGCATGGAGGTATCACCGGCTGGCGTTGCCGAATTAAGGCCTACGAATGGGATCCTTGTGCATACGAACCACTTTTGCGACGCCATCTTGGCCAAGCATGACCTTGCCATGGATATTATTCCGGATACAACTGTGCGCTTGTCCCGAGCCAAATCCTTGTGCGAAAGCCGGGAAAAATGGGATGCCGAAACCATCCGGGAGGTATTATCGGATCATGCCAACGCTCCCTCATCTGTCTGCCGCCATATCGACCCACAAAAACCCGAGCACGCGCGAACGGAAACATTGGTTTCCCTGATTTTCGACCTGAACGCCCAGACAGCTTGCGTCGCCCATGGCCAACCGTGCCGATCAGCGTACGATCAGATCGCATCGTTGTCGGACATTCGATGAACCTAAAAAGGAGAGGAGGAACCAATCATGAAACGACAGATCGCAGTGTTGGCATTCATTGGACTCGCAGTCGCCTTGCTGCTTTGTGCAAGGAGCCCCGTGAATGCCGCGGACGAAATCCAGATCGCTACCGTCAGTCCGTTTAGCGGCCCCTATGCCTCCCTGGGCGAGGACTCTGTGCGCGGCTCCGAGTATGCCGTCGAAGAAGCAGGCGGCAAGGTGCTGGGAAAGCCGATCAAGCTGAGCTTCATCGATACCGAAGCCAAGCCCGGTGTCGGGGCGCGCAAGGTTCGCGAAGCGATTCAATCAAAGGGGATCAAGTATTTCAACAATGCAACCAGCTCCTCGGTCGGTTTGGCGATCAGCCAGGTGTGCGAAGAAGAAAAGGCGATCTATTTCACATCGGTGGGAGCCGACGACATCACAGGCGCCAAGTGCAACCGGTATACGTTTCGCTGGTCGATTCCGACCTATGGTGCCATTCAAGAGACGATCAAGCCGCTGATCAAAATGTTTCCGGCTGCCAAAAGATGGTATACGATCACCCCGGATTATGTGTTCGGCCATTCACTTTTGAACAATGCCATCGCCGTTTTCAAAGAATTCGGGGTCGAACATGTCGGCAACGACATGCATCCCATCGGTCATACGGAGTTCGGCTCATTTCTGACAAAAGCCATGGCCGCTAAAGCTGACTTTGTGGTCTTCCTCAACTTCGGCAAAGACACGATCAATGCTCTCAAGCAGGCCAACAACTTCGGTTTGGCCAAGAAGGCCAAAATCCTGGTAGCCTGGTCATCAGGTCTAAGGGACCTTCAAGAGATCGGTCCTGAATTTTGCGAAGGGGTCTATTTTGGCACCCAGTTCTGGCACACCGAGAATGTACCGGTTACCCAGAAATTAGACAAAATATGGCAGGCGAAATACAAGCGATTCCCCTCTTACCCGGAAGCTTCGGCATACATTATGACGAAACTTCAGATCATGGCCATCGAAAAAGCCGGGACAACCGATCCGGATGCCGTCATACACATACTGGAAGGCATGAAGTATGATGGACCGACCGGTCCCGAGGAAATTCAGGCTTTCGATCACCAGGTCAGAAAAAAGTACTACCTGCTGCGCGCGAAGGCCAAAAATGAAATCAAAGGTCCTGGCGACAACGCAGAGATAATCTCAACCGGCATTTCTGTCATTCCGCAGGCCAAATCGGAATGCAAGATGCAATAAACCACAAGGCATCTTAGCAAACGGGAGCCGAACGAACGCCGTTCGGCTCCCATCAAGACTGAAGGGGGAGTCGTGACTTCAGGCCTTTTGCTTATGCAACTGTTGAACGGGGTTGTCGTCGGTGCAATCTATGTGCTCATTACAGTCGGTTTGACCATTGTGTTCGGCATGCTCAACGTGATCAACTTTGCTCACGGAGCCATCTTTGCGTTGGGTGCCTACTTCGCATACACAGTTGCCGTAATGCTGGGAGATTGGGTCGGAAGCTTCTGGCTTGCGATTATCCTCGCACCGTTAGGCGTTGCTCTCGTCGGGGCTGTGATTGAGATGCTCCTGCTACGCAAGATCTACGATGCCGTCCATGAGTATCAGATTCTGCTCACGTTCGGTGTCGCGTTGGTGATCCAAGAACTGATCATCATGATCTGGGGACCGGTCGGCAAGAGCTTCCCCATGCCGGCGCTGCTTGCAGGAGTGATCGATCTGGGTGTATTCGCCTTTCCGATCTATCGCATATTTTTGTTCTTTTTTATTGCGTTGATTTGCCTCGGCGCCTGGCTGTTTATCGAAAAGACCCATTACGGAGCGATCATTCGCGCGGGCATCGACAATCGGGACATGGTCAACTGTTTGGGCATCGATATTTACAAGGCGTTCACGGTTGTTTTTGCATTCGGCGTAAGTCTCGCCGCGCTGGCCGGAGTTTTGATTCTGCCCATGCGGGGTGCTCAACCGTTTATGGGCGATACGATCCTGACCTTGACATTTGTGGTTCTGGTCATCGGCGGCATGGGCAGCTTTATGGGGGCCATCTTGGGGGGATTGATCGTTGGGGTTGTTGAATCCATGATGATTTTGTTCTGGCCGGAAGGCGCGATGGTTTCAATTTTTGCAGCGATGGCGTTGGTTATTTGGGTCAAGCCTCGCGGCTTGCTCGGATCAAGATAGCGGAGGGAAGCAACCCTATGTTCGAGGCAGCACTTGGCAGAAAAAAACCGCTGGTAGACCGCGAGATTCTGATCCTGGGCGCACTTCTGATGCTGATGCCAATGGCGCTGCCTTATAAAACATTGGCCGCCGAAATCCTGATTTACGCCCTGGGAGCCGTTTCATTCAATATCCTGCTCGGATTCACCGGGCTGCTTTCATTTGCCCATGGCGCGCTTTTCGGCGCCGGCGCCTACACAGCCGGTGTGGTGCTCATCCATCTGGAATGGAATCCTCTGGTTGCCCTGCTATGTGCCTGCGTGATGGGAGCGGTCGTTGCCCTTGTAATCGGATTGTTGTCTATCCGCAAGGTCGGCATCTATTTTGTTATGCTGACCCTGGCTATGAACCAGCTGGCCTATTTCCTGGTATACCAGTGGAAAGGGCTTACGGGTGGGGATGACGGCCTTTTGGATGTCCCCCGCCCGGACATTGGAATATTTCCGGGGCTGAAACTCCCTATCCAAACCAGTCTGCAATTTTATCTTTTTGTCTGGTTTATTTTCCTAATTGCAATCCTCATGATTCGACGCATTCTCAACTCGCCCTTCGGCCGGGTCTTGGTCGCCATAAAGGAAAATCCCGATCGGGCTTTGGCCGTCGGATACAATGTGCGCCATTACAAACTGGCTGCTTTCGTCATCTCCGGATTCTTTACGGGCCTGGCCGGAGGCCTGTACGCCATGTTCATGCGTATGGTGCCCATCACGGCCGTGGAGCTCTCTACCTCGTCCGATTTCATCATTATGAGTCTTCTGGGCGGATTGAAATCCCTCTATGGTCCGATCGTTGGCGCAGTGATTATCAAAATCGCCTCCGAAGCAATGAGTCAATTGTGGGCCCGCTGGTTGTTGGTGCTGGGAGCGACCTATATCCTCTGCGTTCTATATATGCGCGGAGGAGTCTGTGGCCTGGCACAATCTTTTTTTAAAAAACAAAAACATGCGGAACCGGGCAACTGAGGATGGAATGATTCTGCGCACTGAAAAAGTGACAAAAAATTTTGACGCATTGACCGCCGTCAGCAGCGTTGATCTGCGAGTCGCGGAAGGCGAGATTCACGCAATTATCGGCCCCAACGGCGCAGGTAAAACGACCCTGTTCAATATGCTCACTGGAGAGACAGCGGTTTCAGCCGGCGAAATTTATTTCAAAGAGAAAAAGATCACCGGGTTCAAGCCAAATCAGATCGCACGAACCGGGATTGGGCGCTCGTTTCAGCAAAACAAGCTGTTTCAAAATTTGACCGTGCTGGAAAATGTACGCCTGGCCGCACACGCTCACAACGAGGGACACTTCAACCTCCTGCGGCACTTTCTTTCCTTCACAAAACCCGTCAATGAAGCTTGGCAGATACTCGAACAGCTCGATATCACCAACATTGCGGATAAGATCGTCGGCGAACTTTCTCACGGGCAACTGCGCCTTTTGGAAGTGGCCGTAGCACTGGCAGCCGATCCGGTACTATTGTTGCTGGACGAACCGACCAGCGGCATGTCGCCTGACGAGTCGTTTCGCATGATTCGACTGCTCAAGAAAATCGGCGATCGGTTGACCATGGTCTTAATCGAACACAACATGAATTTGGTGATGTCTATCTCCTCCGCAATTACAGTTCTGCAACAGGGGGAAGTGATTGCGACCGGAAACCCATCCGAAATTCGGAACGACGAAGTAGTCCGCAGAGCCTACCTCGGAGAATACGCTCGATGATACAACTGGAAAAAGTGCACTCCTACTATGGGACTAGCCATGTCCTGCAGGGCATTGACATGCATATCACAGAAGGCGAGGTCGTAGCCCTTTTGGGCCGCAATGGTGCCGGCAAGAGCACGACCATCAAGAGCATCATGGGGCTGGTACCGCCCAAGCAAGGGCGGATCATTTTTCGTGAATCACGCATCAGCGGCCTCAAACCGTTCCAAATCGCCAGACATGGCATCGCCTATGTGCCGGAAGAACGGGCCATATTTATTCATCTCAGCGTTGTAGAAAATCTTGAAATCGCCAAATTTGGGATGTCCCATCGTGCGAGGGGAAAGTGGACGATCGATCGAATCTTCCGGAAATTTCCGCGTCTGGCTGAACGCAGAACCCACCGCGGGTCCAACCTGTCCGGAGGAGAACAGCAAATGCTGTCGATTGCCAGGGCTCTGATGAGCGAGCCGGATTTGCTTCTGCTGGATGAACCTTCCGAAGGTCTGGCACCGCTCATTGTGCGTGAGTTGCAGGATATCATTAAAGAGATCGTGCAAGATGGGATCACGCTACTGCTTGTCGAACAAAAAATAGAGATGTGCACGGCCCTTGCGGATCGTCATTACATCATCGATCAAGGCAGGATCGTTTACCATGGTACCAACCGAGAATTCATTGACGATGAGGAAATCAAAGACCGCTACCTGACACTGAGTTCGGTGGGTCAAAAAGCTTGGTGTTGACTATATGATTTGAAGGAGGAGACCCCATGCGCGTCGTCATTGCCATGATGAAACATGAGACCAATACATTTTCTCCGGTTGCGACCCCCTTGAAAAGCTTCACGCAGAACGCCTGCCATTTCGGAAAGGACGCCTTTCGGGCCTTCAAGGGCACCAATACTCCCATGGCGGCTTTTATTGACTTAGCCGAATCGGCCCACGCTGAAATCGTTACCCCGGTTGCCGCTGAAGCCTGGCCCAGCGGAGTCGTCCATACAGAGGCTTACCAAAGAATCAGCGATTCGATTTGTGAAGCTGTCTCCAAGGGGTGTGACGCCGTCTTTCTCGATTTACATGGCGCCATGGTCGCCGAAACAACCGATGACGGAGAAGGAACGTTGCTGGAACGAATTCGCACAATGGTGCCTGAACTGCCAATTGCTGTAGCACTCGATTTACATGCAAATCTTACCGCAAAAATGGTTCACCATTGCGATGTGATTGCCGGCTATACTACTTACCCGCACGTCGACATGTATCAAACCGGCGTCAGGGCCGGCCGGATTCTGCTACGAAAGGTGAAGGGCGAAGTCCACCCCACCATGGCTTGGGCAAATCGACCCATGCTGCCTCACACATTACGCATGAGCACGGACTCTGCCCCAATGGGGGATTTAGTGGACATGGCCAGGGCGGCCGAGGAACAAGAGGCCCTGGCGGCGACGGTTTTCGGCGGATTTCCTCTGGCGGATTTCAAAGATGCCGGTCTCAGCGCAGTCGTAGTGACGGACGCAAATCGCCCGCTTGCCGAACAGCTCAGTGCAAGGTTGGCCGACGCTGGTTGGGACCGGCGGCATCAGTTTGTCTATCAGGCGGAGCCTCTATCACAATCGGTTGCTCGCGCGAAGGAGTTTTCCGAGGGACCGATCCTTCTCATCGATCACGCCGATAACTGCGCTTCCGGCGGAACTCAGGACACCATGGCGGTGGTGGAGGAAGTCATTCGTCAAGGTCTGGAGGATGTTGCCGTAGGGGCCATTCGTGATCCGGAAGCGGTTGCCCGTTTCATTGAAATCGGAGTCGGCGCTACCGCCACGATTCCTCTGGGTGGTAAAGTGGACATGCGCAGTATTGGAAAAAAAGGTGAGCCCTTGGAAGTAACCGGGAAGGTCCGGATCATTTCCGACGGGGACTTTGTCGTACGCGGACCCATGTATACGGGAGTTCAAATGCACATGGGCAAAGCCGTGGTATTCGACACCGGAAAGGTTCAGTTGGTCGTTATTGAAAATAACCACGAGCCATTTGACCTGGGGATGTTTCGCAGCGTCGGCATCGAGCCGACGGCCAAGCGCTATTTGCTGCTCAAGTCTCGACTTCACTACCGAGCAGGTTTTCTGCCCATTGCCAAACACATTGTCGAATGCAATGGTGCCGGGGTGACCAGCTCGGACTACAGTCAATTCAAATTTTCTAAAATACGAAGGCCGATCTTCCCGCTCGATCCGAATACGTCTGTATGATCACATCAGCGGTCGTGGGAAATTTGCCCAACGGAAAATTTGGCACAAATGATAGGAGGCAGGCATGGACAAAGCGGTTTCCGACTTGATGGATGTCCTTAAGGTCCCCGGCATCTCGACTGAGGAGGCCGAGATCACCGCCTTCCTGGGCACGTTTCTCCGCTCACAGGGAGTGCCGGCAGACGCAATCCGCTACGACCGCACTCAGGACCAGAGTGAATACGGAGGGCAGGTTGGTAACATGATCGTCCGGCTGCCGGCTCGCGGCGGGCACGCCGGTGCGTCGCGAATGTTCATGGCGCACGTCGACACCGTAGCCCTGTGCCGCAAGGCCAAGCCTCGGATCGACCTCAATAGCAGGCCGCGCCGGGTCGTCAACGACAACCCCGAATCTGCCTTGGGTGCAGACAACCGCAGCGGAGTGGCTGTCTTGATGCACTTAGTCCGCTGGCTGGCTGAGAGTAAGGCCTCCCACCCACCGCTGACGCTTGTGTTCACGGTGCAAGAGGAGTTGGGTCTAGTGGGGGCCCGCGGTCTGGACCTGAAAGCGATCCAGCCTGACCCGCCCGTGATGGCCTTCAACTATGACGGCGGCGAGGTCGAGACGATCATCGTGGCGGTTACGGGCGCAACGCGATTCTTCATCGATATGTTCGGAAAGGCCGCTCACGCCGGTAGCAACCCACAGGACGGGGCGTCGGCGGCCGTGGCGGCCGCTATGGCCTTGGCCGACCTCGCCCGCGGTGGCTGGCACGGACCCATCAACCGTGATGGCGGTATCGGAAGCGCCAACATCGGGGTGATGAGCGGGGGGGAGATGACAAACACCGTCATGGATAAGATGATCATCCGCGGCGAGGCCCGCAGCCATGACGCGGTCTTTCGCCAGCGAATTGTGGATCTGTATCGCGAGACGTTCCAGCAGGCTGCAGCAGAGACGAAAAATGCCGCCGGAGAGGCCGTCCGCACGGAGTGGAACCTTGGCCCATGCTACGAGTCCTATGCCATTCCACAGGACGCACCTGTCGTGCGAACGACGGTCAGTGCCATGAACAAACAGGGCCTGCAGCCGAACTTCGTGGTCAGCGACGGAGGCATGGACGCAAATTGGATCAACCCACGCGGCCTGCCCATGGTCACGCTGGGGAGTGGCCAGCACGGTGCCCATACAGTCGAAGAGTGGATAAACCTGGATGAGTACTTGGCTGCCTGCGCTCTGATCGAGAAACTGGCGATCGAATGAGGACGAGGAATCTGAGCGGTTCATTAGCCAAGTGGCATTATATTCCAGGCTGCATCTGGCATATCACCCATCGATGCCATAAGAGAGAATACCTTCTAGCGAGCCTCATCAAGGACCTTTCTTAGGATACTGGCCAAATCACGCAGGAGCACCGGCTTTAAGAGGAACTCCACTATGCCCACGGAGCGTGCCTTCTCATCGTTGATCTGGTCGCTGAAACCGGTACAGAGGATCACAGGCAAGCCGGGGCTGATTTCCATTAGCCGTTTCGCCAAATTATACCCGGTCATCTGTGGCATAGTCATATCGGTGATCGACCAGATCGTATTTCTGCGGATTCATGCGGACGGCTTCGAGTGCCTCAACCGGGCTTGTCCTGGTTTCAACCCGGTAACCAAGCATACTCAGCATCCGCTGATAGACATCCGCTAGCGGCTTTTCATCATCGACAACCAATATCCTTTCGGTTCCAGCAGGTAATGGCTGAACTGCTTTCTCCTCTTTTTTTAAGGCTGCATCCGCTCGAGGAAGGAGGACGTGAAAAACAGTTCCCTTGCCGAGTTCGCTGGAAACTCTGATAACCCCTCCATGCGAAGTTACAATTCCATGCACGACAGCTAATCCCAGGCCGGTTCCTTTATCGGGACCCTTGGTGGTAAAGTATGGGTCAAAAATACGATGCAGCACGCCCGAATCTATACCGTGGCCGGTATCCGACACGGTCAGCCTCAGATATTCGCCGCGCTCTACCTCAGGATCCAACCGCACATCCTCTTCGTCTATCGTTACGGTGTCAAGTTCGATCTTGAGCACCCCGCCCTCTTCCTCCATGGCATGGGCGGCATTTGTGCACAGGTTCATGAGAACCTGCTGCATCTGAGTGGCATCAGCCAGAATGGCCCCCGCATCCGATTTTATGTGATGCTGCAATTTGATAGTAGAAGGGATAGACGCTCGCAGGAAGTCCAGGGTTTCCTTGATCACCGGTTTCAAGTTCATTAAGAGTTTCTGCTGCTCTCCCTGCCGGCTGAACGCCAGAATTTGGCGAACGAGTTGTTTGGCACGCTGGCTGGCGGCAAAAATCTGGTACAGTCCGTCTTTCGCGTCGGCGGAAACATCACTCATCTGAAGAATCTCTGCGTTTCCGATGATCACGCTGAGAATATTGTTGAAATCGTGCGCGATCCCACCCGCCAAACTGCCGATGGCTTCCATTTTCTGGGCTTGGCGGAGCTGGGTTTCAAGTTTCTTCTTTTCCTCATAGGCTCTTTGCGTCTCCGTCAAATCAATGAGGATTCCTCTGACACCCGTGGCTGTCTGACCGCTCCTCACTGGTCCGGCATGAACACCTGCCGGAAACTGGGTTCCATCTTTTCTGAGAGCGGTATAGTCCAGTCTACCCAACCGCTGGCCCTGGATATTGAGCATAAGGTCGAGGGCAATCCGCTCTCGATCCTCAGGAATAAATGCCTCCAGAACGTTAAAGCCTTTTGCAATTTCCTCTGGAGTATAACCGAAGAGTTGATGGCCCGTTTGGTTCACATACGTCAGCATGCCGTTCAAATCGACCTCGAATATTACTTGAGGAAGGGATTCTGCAAGCTCTCTGTATTTCTTTTCGGTTTCTCTTAGTTTTTCATCGGCCAGCTTGTGCTCGGTGATGTCAGATAGCGTCGCCAGGACACCGGTGATCTTATCCATGCTGTCTCGAACAGACACTTTCACCTTATGATAGAAACACGTCTTGCCGTCTCGGGCATACTCCTCATCAAACTCCCTGCTTTCACCGGTCTCCATCACCAACCGATCTTCCTGCCGAAACTTGTCGGCTAAATCCTCGGGATGGAAATCGTAGTCTGTTTTGCCGATGACCTCTTCTTGGCGCAATCCAAAAGCGAGGGCGTAGGCCGTGTTAATCGAGATATATTTTGATTCCCGATCCTTCAAAACCACTGCCTGTGGGATATTTTCAATAAGGGTCCGGTACCTGGCTTCGCTATTCCGCAGCTCCGTTTCGGCTAGTTTGCGATCAGTGATATCCTGAACCAAAGAGATAAAGAATAGCGGCTTTCCACTTTGATCACGCTGGACACTGGCACTGATGAGAGTCCAGACCAGCGAACCGTTTCGGTGTACGAACCGCCTTTCCTGTTCCCCGGAGATGATTCTGCCTTCGATCAGATCGCTGACAAATTGAGCACGCCTGCCCAAATCTTCAGGGTAGGTGAAGTCAGCCACCGGCCTTCCAGTCAGCTCAGCCGGGCCATAACCTAAAATGCGTGTCATAGCCGGATTTACTTCACGGTAAATGCCATCGAGACTCACTCGGGTTATGCCAATAGATGCGTTCTCAAAAATGCCCCGATACAACTCTTCGCTTTGCACCAGCGCCTCTTCCGTCCACTTGCGCTCGGTGATGTCGTTGGTGAAGCCTTCGATGTTAGACGAGTCGTCCCCAGTGTGACCGGCTATACGCGCGTTCATGTTCAGCCAAATGACTCGACCGTCAGCGGCGTGGGCCTGATATTCGAAGTTCTCGACCCGGCCGGACTCCCGCAACTGGCGCATGAATTCGTCCCGCCGTTCAGGATGAGCATACAAATCCACAGAAAGATCCTTATAGCGCTCCAAGGCTTCCTCGATAGAGGCGCAACCGAGAATGCGGGCCATCGCGAGATTGATGGCAAGAACCTTCCCACCCGAAGTCGTAGTGAAGATGCCAATTGGCGCACTCTTGACCAGGTTGCGAAATCGCTTTTTGGTTTCACCCAGAGCGTCCTCAATCTGCCTCCTATCAGAGATATCCTTCCAAACCGCCAAAACCGCCCGGCGGCCGTCATAGGTTATCGGCCTGGCCGAGGATTCCACAGGGATCCCCTCTCCATTCAGACGGATCAATCCAAATTCAACAGGCGGCAGAAAATCGTTTCCGTCAAGGCATTGAGTGTACTGGCTTTTGCCCGAATCCCGGTAATTCGGATGTATGAAATCCCAGATAGTGCGACCCAACAGCTCATCCGCGGTTTTGGCGCCGAACATTCCAACTCCATGGGCATTGATGAAAACGCAACGCTCATCGAGAAAAACGCAGACAGCCTCGGGAACGAATTCAATCATCCGGCGATATCGATCGTCACCTTGACCCTGAGGAACTCTACCCTCACCATCGGAGGTTGCGCCGGCATTTTCCAGTTCCTGAACCCGCTTGCGCAGGTTTTCGATTTCTTTCAGAAGCTCTGTCCGATCTTGTCTTAATTGAGTGGTGCTCACTGCGCGTCACTCCTTCAGTTTATCTGATAACAAGCTGAAATAATTTATGATAGTTGAAATTTTGATGAAAATCTATCAAAAAAATTCAGCGGTATGGTCCGATGCATCGAAATTAGAACAGCGGGGCTGATAAGCATGCGTAGAGAAGTGAGTTGGTGAGCGTCGTTAAATCCAGGTAGAGAGAGGGAGACAAAACATCAGGAGGCCACCCGCAATTATTTTTGTTCAAAAAATAAACAATAAACCGCCTCTCTGCAAGTTGCGGTTGAATTAGACCACAGCTGAATTTAATCCTATCATACCACAACGAACGGATATTGAAAGCTGAAAAATAACAGACTGTTTACCCGCCGCCGCAAGCCAAACTCAAGCCTTCAACCTAACGCAAATAAATGGGTAGAAGACATGAGGGGCGCATCTTTATTTGATTATCGACGATATCATTTCGTTAAGACGGCTTTTACCGGACATTCGGCCTCCAAGGCGCAGGGGCCGTATCGGCATTTCGTTCAGCGAGGCGTTTCCCCGGGAAGTCGGCGAGGTTGATCGGCGACGGAGGGAGAGCAGTCATAGAAGGAGCTGATGGCCCGTCCTATCGAGTGACCTTTCGACCGCCCATCCAGGGCAAGTCCGGTCATGTGTTTTCAGACAGGCATGCTGCGTCCGATCTCCGGGTGCTCCACGATTTACCCCGTCTCACGGCTCAGGTCCGGATTTGCGCAAACGATTCTCCAATGCGCCGGACCTGGCGCAGGTGGTGGTCGAGGTGCACCGCGAGAAACTCGAGGGTTTCGCGGGCATCCATGGGCCCGGCAACGGGATGGCGGCAGATGGGGGTCGTGAAAGTTTCGGGCGGTATTTCCTCCAGCGCCTGCCACATGCCTGTGCGCGCAGCCTCCCACCGGACGATCAGGTCGTCCAGCGGTACACCCCCCATGGGTTCCAGCTCGGGCGGCGGCACTTCCACGGGGATGTCTTTCTCGAGGACCTTGATGACCATGTGGAAAGCCTCCGGCGATTTGGGTGCGGCGCCTGCGGACCCTGCCGCGGCGGTGCGCCGGATGTCCGCCAGCAGCATCTCCTCGGCGATGATCACATGCTCTATGACCATGAGAATCGACCAGCGGCCCGGGCCGACCCGGAAGGTGGTCTGGTCGGCGCTCAGACCATAGAGAAGTTCGAAAACGATTTGGCGCTTGGCCTCGAGAGCATCATATCGGATTTTGAACTCGGCAATCATGGTGGCCAGTCCCCCATCGGTCCGCTCTTGATATTCTACTCCCGTTTTCGGCCAGCATCAAATTGAAAATCCGGTCCAATTCGGGTAAAACACGACCCAGGAAAAATTGATGGCTTTTTGCGAGTTCATCATTATCTTCGGCAGTTAAGTTGGACTCCGAGAAAGGCGGTTGCTCATGCCAGCCATTTCCGACCCTGACGATGTTGAACGGATCGCGGCCTGCCCCGCCTGCGGCGAGCCGCTGAAAAGCACGTGGAAAGTCTGCCCGGTGTGCGAGGCGCCCGTCGGGCGGCCGATCTGCCCGGCGTGTGCGAAGCCGGTGCGGGAGAACTGGAAGCTCTGTCCGGAATGCAGCGCGCGGCTGATCTGCGCCGCCTGCGGCCGGCGAATTCCCCCCGGTCACCCGCGCTGCCCGGCGTGTGCTCCTGAAACCGCGACCGTCACGGATGCCCCGGCGGGTTTCAGCGAGCCTGTCACCGGCATGGAATTCGTCTTCGTGCCGGGCGGGAGCTTCCAGATGGGCGACCAGTTCGGGGACGGGTGGGCGAACGAGGTGCCGGTGCACGAGGTGCGGGTTGACGCTTTCTTCATTGCGAAATTCCCGGTGATGCAGGGCCAGTGGATGAAGGTGATGCCGGAAAATCCCTCGCATTTCAAGCGGGGGGATTTCCATCCGGTCGAGCAGGTCAGCTGGGGGGATGTCGCCGAATTTATCCGGCGGCTGAATGCGCTTACCCCCAGCGGCCAACGGTTTCGCCTGCCGAGCGAAGCGGAGTGGGAGTTTGCCGCCCGCAGCGGCGGCAAAAAGGAGCTATACAGCGGAGGCAACAACGTCGAGGCCGTGGCCTGGTATTTGGAAAACAGCGGCGGCTCCACTCATCCCGTTGGCCGCAAGGCACCTAACGGCCTGGGGCTTTGTGACATGAGCGGCAACGTCTGGGAGTGGTGCCGCGACGTCTACGAGGAGGCCTTCAACAGCCCGGTCCAGGGCACGCCCCCCGCCTCGGTTGGAGGCGGCGAGCGCGTGATTCGGGGCGGCAGCTGGAACCTCGACGCCTGGAGCGTACGCTGCAGCCGGCGCTTGGGCTTTGCCGATGATTTTTTTGGCGCCGGATTGGGGTTCCGCCTGGCGAAATCACCCTGACAGGCTGTTGAAAAAGCCGTCACCTTTGATCCAGCACTTGCCGGATCACTGTGGCCGCCTCATTCCTAAGGAAGGGTTTCATGAGGAGTGCTCGGATTCCGATCTCCTTCACTCTTTCCTTGCTGAGAAGTTCATTGAAGCCGGTGCAAATGATGACAGGCAGGTCCGGCCGGAGGCTCATCATTTGCAAGGCCATGCGGTCTCCGGTCAGTTGCGGCATGGTCATGTCCGTCATGACCAGATCAAAAGCGGACGGATAGAGCCGGAAGAGCTCAAGGGCGTCAATAGCGTTGCCGCGGGTCGTCACCTCGTAGCCCAGGCTTTCCATCATACGTTTGCCCAAGATCGCAATCGCCGGTTCGTCGTCCACGAACAGGATGCGCTCGCGGCCGCCGACCACCGCCTTTTCGGGGTCCGCTGCCGTCATTGCAGCGGCCTCCTGGATCATTGGGAAGTAAACATCGAACGTCGCCCCTGCGCCGAGGCGGCTTGAGACCTTTATCGCGCCCCGGTGGCTTTTAACGATCCCGTGCACCACCGCGAGTCCCAACCCCGTGCCTTTGCTTTTCTCCTTGGTGGAAAAGTAAGGGTCGAAAATACGATGGATAATACTCGTGTCGATGCCGGGACCGCTGTCTTGGACGCGCAACCTCAAATAGGGCCCCTGCGGAAGAGACCTGAGCTCCGGCGGCGGCGCAACGCCGACCTGGGTTTCCGACAGGCTCACCTCCAGAACACCGCCCCTTTCTTGCATGGCTTGATAGGCATTGGTGCACAGGTTCATCACCACCTGGTGGATCTGGGTGGGATCCCCGAGAATCGGGGTTTCGCTGGCAAGATCCTGATGGACCTGAATGGTGGACGGCAGCGAGGCGCGCAGCAGTTTCAAGGCCTCCTTGACGACCAACTGGATTTGGATGGGCCCGAACTCGGTTTGCCCCTGGCGGCTGAAGGTGAGGATCTGCCGCACAAGGTTCCGCGCCCGGAAGGAGGCTTTCAGCACCTCGGTGAGGTGGGTTGTGGTTGCATCGTTGTCCTGAGCCTCGATTTTGGCGAGCTCCGCAAAGCCGATGATGGCCGCGAGGATGTTGTTGAAGTCGTGGGCGATGCCGCCGGCCAGGGTACCGATGGCTTCCATCTTTTGGGCCTGGCGCAGGCGCTCTTCCAGGCGCAAGCGATCCTGCTCGGCCTGTTTGCTCGCAGTGATGTCCAGCGCGGTGAAGGTGACACCTTTGGACCGGTCGCTGGGGTCCAAGGGAGTCGAACTCAGCAGGACATCGATGATCTCCCCGCCCTTGCGCTGCCAGCGGGTCTCGACCGATCCCGTGCCGCGCGCTTGGATCTGCAGGTATTTTTCCCGGCCGACAAAATCGAAATCGCTATCGGTGGGATAGAGCATGCGTGCGCTGTGGCCGAGCAGGTCTTCGCCGGCGTACCCCAGCATATCGCAGAGGCGGTCGTTCACCTGCGTCAGGACCCGGTTGTGCACGACACCGATTCCGATCGGGGCCGCTTTGAAAATGCTTCGCAGCGAGGATTCGCTTCGGTAAAGCGCATCTTCCGCCTGCTTGCGTTCCATGGCGGCCGCCAGGATATTGGCGAGGGATTTCAAAAAGTTGATATCGTTTTCGGTAAAGCGTCGGGGTTGTGTCGAGCTGGCGTTCAAGACCCCGAAGGGTGGCTCGCGGCCTTCGATGACAACGCTCATGCCGCTGACAATGCCATGCGCGTGCATGAGATGATGGGGGGTGAACCGGGTTTCCGTAGTGATGTCCGACATGACCACCGGTTCCCGGCACTTCAGGGTGTAGCCGGCCTGGGAGCTCTGGCCCGCTTCGATGACGGTCTGTCCGATCAAATCTTCTTTCCCCGGCAGGGCGGCGCGCAGGACCAGCTTGTCACCCGGGGGCAGGAGCTCAAGCACTTCGCAATACGCCACCTGCAGGATTCGCCCGACGGTATGGACGGCTTCATTGAAAAGTTCGCCGAGATCCGTTCCCGCCAGGGCGCGTTGCCCCAGCTGGGCCACCGCTTCCTGCTGCAGGGCCCGTGTCCGCATCCGTTCTTCGCTTCTGGCCACATCGGCGCGCGAACCCTCGAAGTACATCAGCAGGAAGCCGACCGCGACACTGGTCTCCAGCGCCGCCGTCGTCAGAAACCCCCACTCCGCCAACTGATCTATCTTGCCGAATACCGGATAGAGGAGTTTAACAACGGTCCAGGCAGCAAACGCCCAACCGGCTAGGAGCTTGCCGGTGCCCTGAATCATCCGGGAGTGAAGAATGACCCACCCCGTCCCGAGATATGCAGCAGCGGTGACAAGGGCGGTCGGAGTCGCAAGGATCAGAAAATCGGTTTCGAGCGGGGTGGCCAGCAGTATCCAGAGCATACCGACGGCCCCGGTTGCAACCCAAGCGCGCGGCAAGGGCTTTGACAGGAAGCCGTAAGTTCCGGACAACAGCAGGATGCTGCTGGCCAGGGTGACGGATAGGGAGGCGACCGCGGCGCCTGATGCGAAACCGGTCAAAGTCCCTATGAGCTCGGCGACGAAACGCAACGCGTAGACGGACCAGGCCAAGCTCCATACGCCGAGGAATCGGTGGCGGTGGCGGGCATAAAGATAATAGAAAACCAGCGCCAGCAGAAGGGTGCCTGCCAGCGCCGTTGCTTGTGCCGGGACCAGCCATCGGGTTTGATCCAGCATTCCCTCATTTTACACGATAAATGCGGCAAGAAGCAAATGGGAAAAACCGGGGGGGGCGAGGAGATTGGATGCAGCCGGTCGACCGGCTCAAGAAAGGAGAAATCCTAACAGGCATTAACAGGGTGTTGAAAAACAAGCATCGGACCGTCAACCAAGGCGTGAGGCGCCCTTTTTCAACAGCCTGTTAGGAAGCAAGGGTCCTGCAGAGGCTGTCTGCCCACGGCGGCCGGAGCAGCTGCGGGTTACAGGCCGAGATAGGCCCGGCGGATGTCGGCGTCTGCCATGAATTCGGCGGAGTTCCCGGAGCGGGTCATGCGGCCGCTTTCAAGGATATAGGCCCGCCGGGAGAAGTTCAGCGCCTGCTCCACGTTCTGCTCGACCAGCAGGATGGCGATGTCCGTTCCGAGTTCGGCCAGGATGCGATAGATCGACTTGGTGATCATGGGGGCGAGCCCCAGCGAGAGTTCGTCGAGCAGCAGCAGCCGCGGCCGGCTCATCAGTGCGCGGCCGATGGCGAGCATCTGCTGCTCCCCGCCTGAAAGCGTGCCGGCGGGCTGGTCCTTGCGCTCGTCCAGGATAGGGAAAAGCCCCATAACGCGCTCCAGGGTCTCCTTCAGCCGGCCGCGGGCGATTTTGGGGAAGGCGCCCATCTCCAGGTTTTCCCTGACGGACATGTCCTTGTATACCCGCCGGCCTTCGGGAACCAGGGCGATCCCGAGCCCGATGACCTCGTGCGGGCGTTTGCCGACCAGAGAGTGGCCGTCGAAGCGGATCTCCCCCCGGGTGGGTGTGAGCGCGGCGGTGACAGCCGCCAGAAACGAGGACTTCCCCGCGCCGTTGCTGCCCAGGATGGCGACCCGTTCCCCCGGATCGAGGGTGAGCGAGATGTCCCAAAGCACCTGGGTTTCACCCCGGTAAAGATCGATATGCGACACGTCCAGCAGCGCAGCCATCGCTAGTCTCCCAGGTAGGCTTGAATGACCCGTTGGTCGGCCACCACTTCGGCCGGGGTTCCCGCCATGAGGACTTGGCCCTGGTCCAGCACGATCACCCGTTCGGCGGCTTTCATGATCGCGCCCATGACATGTTCGATCCACAAGACGGTGAGCCCCAGCCCGTCCCGCAGGCTGCGGATGAATTCCACCGCCTGACGGATCTCCTGGGTGTTGAGCCCGCCCAACACTTCATCGAGCATCAGCAGCTTGGGCTCGGTTGCCAGCGCCCGGGCCATTTCGAGGCGTTTTTTCTGGATCACGTTCAGGTGGCCCGCCTCGAACCCCTCCATCTCGGCCAGTCCGACGAAACTCAGTTTTTCGTGGGCGAAGGCCCGGATGAAGGACCGAGGCTTTGCGGGGTGCCGGTTGATGGCGGCCACCATGACGTTCTCCAGGCAGGTCATGGCCGCAAACGGCCGGGTGACCTGGAAGGTGCGGGCCATCCCCCGCCGGCAGATAGCGTCGGCCGGAAGGCCGGTGACGTCGGCCCCGTCGAAAATGACCTTGCCCGACGTGGGTTTGAAGGCTCCGGCGACGGCATTGAACAAGGTGGTTTTACCGGCGCCGTTGGGCCCGATCAGGCCGACGACCGTTCCCGGTTCGATCACGAAATCCACTTGCCGCAGCGCCTGTACGCCGCCGAACGCCTTGCTGATTTTTCGACCTTCCAATAACGCCATGTCTCGATTCCCACGGACCTAAAACGCATTTGCAAAAGCCCCACAACGCCGGGTCACGGCCTGAGACGCCGTTTTTCGACACCCTTGTTAAAATTGGGTGGCGCCCGGTCGCGCGGTCGGCGCCCGAAACCTGCGCCAAAGCCCCAACAGGCCGTTCGGGGCAAACCGCGCCACGACCAGGGCGACCACGCCGAACACCAGGATGTGGTATTCGCCGTAGTCGCGGATCTTTTCGGCCAGGATGTTCAGGGTGAAGGCGCCGATGACCGGGCCTATGAAGGAACCCATTCCGCCGATCACGGTCATGGCCAGCACGTTGAATTGCAGGTCCAGGGAAGGGATCTCCGGGGTGACCAGCAGCAGGTAATGCCCGTAGAGGCCCCCGGCGAAGCCTGCCATGGCGCTCGCCACGGTGAAGGCCAGGACCCTCACCTGCAGGACCTTGACGCCGATCGACTTGGCCGCCACTTCGTCGTTCTGCACCGCCCGGAAATTCAGCCCGCAGGTTGGCATGGATCATCCGTATACAGCAGCGCCAGCATCAGGACCGCGGCCCCCAGCATGATGTAGTAATACCGTAATTTTGGAATAATCGGCTATGAGCCCAGGGACCTGCAGCCCCATCGTGCCGCGGGTGACGTTGTATTCATTGACGATCACGATGTGCAGGATCTCCGAAAAGGCGAGGGTTGCGAGCGACAGATAGATGCCGCCCATCTTCAGGCACAGCGCGCCCAGCCCCAGCCCCAGCAGCGCGGCGAGGGCCGTTCCGGCGCAGACCCCGATCCAGGGGTTGACCCCCGCCTTGACCGCCAGGATGCCGGAGGTATAGGCGCCGATCCCCGCCATGGCCGCATGCCCGAAGGAGACCTGGCCCGTAAAGCCGGCCAGCAGGTTCCAACTGGAGGCCATCATGACATAGAAGAGGCTCACGATGAGCACGTGCTGGGGGTAGATGCCGAGCCCCAGCGGCAGAACAGCACATGCCCGCCAGAATGATCGCCGCAATCGCCACCCGTTTTTCCAGTCATTCCCTTACCCTATTTCGACATTATTCAGGCCTAAATTTTAGCCCGCCCGAAAAGCCCGGAAGGCCGGACCAGCAGCACCAGCATCAAGATGATGAATCCGAAGACGTTCTTGTACCCCGAGGAGATGAACGCGGCGCCGAGGTTTTCGACCAGCCCCAGCACCAGGCCGCCGACGACGCAGCCCCACAGGGACCCCATGCCGCCCAGCACCACGACGACAAAGGCGGTGAGCGCGACAGGCACCCCCGCGTTGGGGGTCACGGGGAATACCGGGGACAGGATCACGCCGGCGGCGGCCGCCAGGGCGCATCCGAGGCCGAAGCTTAGCATGTTGAGCCGCGTGGTGTTAACCCCGTTCAGCTCCGCCATCTCCCGATCCTGACTGGCGGCGCGAATGATGCGGCCGAACCAGGTCTTCTGGATGATGAGGAAGATGACGGCGATTACGACCGCGCCGGCCACCAGGGCGGCCAGGCGCTGGTTGCCGTAGAAGAAGAGCCCGAAGACGTCGGTGGCCCCCTTGACCCACAGCGGCGGTTTGTTCGGATAGGGTCCGAAGATCAACAGGTAGGCGTTCTGCAGGACGATCGAGAGAATGAACGTCAGAATGAGCGAATACATGTCGTTGCCGTAGGTGGGACGGATGAGCGGGTACTCGATCAGGAGCCCCAAGATGAAGACCAGCCCCACGGCGATGACCATGGCCAGCACGAAGTTGACCCCCAAGGTAGAGGCGAACAGGTAGCTGAAATAGCCGGCCAGGATGTAGAGCTCCCCGTGGGCGAAGTTAACCACGTTCATGATCCCGACCACCAGGGAAACGCCCAGGGCCGCCAGAGCGTAAATGATCCCCATCACCAGGCCGTTCATGATCGAAATGGCAAACACGCTGCGCTCCTTTTTCGCAGCCAGGCGGCTGCGGAAAAAAATAGGATGATGTTTTTCAAAGTGTTCCGATGGGGACCGGTCTATCTGCCTTCGCCAAGCGGGTTCTCGATTGCGTTCTGCAAACAATGGCCGGGCGAGAGATGTTCGTCTCCCGCCCGGATTGTTCTATTTGAAAAACCTATTATAAAAATCCTCCACCAGGAGGATTTTTAGCGCATCAACTTGCCGGTGGCCGCCTCGGGCGGATAGAGAACCACCTGCTGCCTCTTTTGCCACTGGATGACCAGCATGGGCGGATTCCACTGGTGGTATTCCGCCCCGCCCTTTTCGTCCCGAACTTGGCCATGCCCCGGGTGGTCTTGAGATTGGTCTTCTCGAGGGCATCGATGAGCTTGGCAGGCTCCGTGCTCTTGGCGCGGTTGATGGCGTCGGCTGCAATCAGCACGGCATCGAAAATGGAGCGGGACTTGTAGTCGGTTGGCGCTTTGCCGAAGGTCTTGGTGTAAGCCTCACGAAAATATTTGGCAAGGTCGGTCAGTTCAACTTTTTCGTGCATGGAGGACACGAAGCACTCCAGGTTGCCGTAGTCGCCCACGTTCTTCCAGAAGTCCGGCCACAGGCTGGGGGGGCCGGCGCCGTCCAGGATCACGGCCTTTGGGCTCACCCCGGTCTCCCCGGCCTGGGCCACAAAGTAGTGCAGCCCGATCCCGTAAATGTAGGCCAGAATCACGTCCGGCTTGTAGGCCTTGATCTTGGTCAGTTCGATGTAATGGTCCTGGCTTTTGGTCTCGGTGATCATGGACTCGAACTGGACCCCGGCCTTGGTCATGGCCTGTTCGGTCAGTTTGCCGATGCCGATGCCCCAATCGGTGTTCTCGGCGATGATGTAAGCTTTCTTGAATTTCTCGAACTGCACCCACTTTGCGATGCTATGCATGACCACGCCGGAGTTGGATGGACCGGCCCGGAACACATAGGGGTAGTTCTTGGCGGTGATGTCATCCGCCCAGGCCTCGGAGACGATGAAGGGGACTTTCAGGCGGTTGGCCACCTCGATCTCCGCCAGGGCGGACGATGAGTGGCTCTCACCCAACACCATTACGACCTTGTCGCGCGTGACCAGGCGTTCGAAGCCGGAGGCGGCCTTGTCCGGGGCGCCGGCCGTGTCCTCGAAGACGACTTCAAGCTTCTTGCCGAGCACGCCACCCTTGGAGTTGACGTACTCCGTGGCCAGTTTGATGCCCTCGTCAAACGCCTGCCCGGTTGCCGCGGCGGTCCCGGTGCGAGGTCCGACGACGCCGACCTTGATGGCATCCTGGGCCCAGGCGCTGCCGCAGAGCAGCAGCAGGGCAACGGCTACACTGAGGATCCTTCGATTCAACTTCATGAGCAGCCTCCTTTCAGGTGATGGGGTTTGCGATGCCGCCCTTGCAGCGGCTTTGGTTTGAGCTTCGTTTTAGGCTGTGAATTACTTCTCATATCGCCCAATTTTATGTGCCTGTCAATGGTCGGGATAAGGCGCCACCGTCGCTGGATAATTGACTTTAAAACCGGCCTCCCCTATAGTCCGATAACATTGCCGGCGCCGGCCGGCCGGGGGGTTGCACCGCTATCGAGAGGTGAAACATGGAGAAGCTGATCATCACCGCCGCCGTCACCGGGTCCCTGCCCACCACGAAGAAAACCCCGCATGTTCCGATCCGCCCGGCCGAGATCGTGCAGGCCGGGGTGCGCTGCGAGCAGGCGGGTGCGGCCGTCATCCACGTGCACGCCCGTAATCCGGCGGATGAGTCGGCCTCGACGGAGTTCAAGATCTTCGAGGAAATCTATCACGGCCTGGAGCAGCGCACGAACCTCATCATCCAGATCTCCACCGGCGGCCGCGCTGGCATGGCCTATGAGCAGCGCAGCGACCGGCTGAGGCTGAAGCCCGAGATGGCAAGCCTCACCACCGGCTCGGTGAACTTTCCGGACTCGGTGTACGCCAACAGCCCGGAGCTGATCGAACACCTGGCGGCCGACATGAAGGAGTTGGGGATCAAGCCGGAGATGGAGATCTTCGACGTGAGCATGATCCGCAATGCCGTTGCGCTTGCGGAAAAGGGCCTGGCGGAAACACCGCTGCACTTCGACTTCGTGATGGGGCTCAGGGGCGCCATCCCGGCGACCATCGAAAATCTGGTGCACCTCAAGAACAGCATCCCGGCGGGGTCCACATGGACGGTGGCCGGTATCGGCCCGGCCCAGCTGGTCGTGAACACCCACGCGATCCTGATGGGAGGTCATGCCCGCATCGGCCTGGAGGACAACATCTATTTCCGAAAGGGAGAACTGGCCCCGAACGAACGCTTCGTGGAGCGGATGGTGAAGATGGCCGCCGAATTCGGTCGCGGGGTGGCTACACCAGATGAGGCGCGGCAGATCATGCATCTGAAACCGTATATACCCAAGCGGGCCGGCTTGACAACCTCGCCGCACGCAGGTAATTGAGTAAACAATACCGTGGGCTATGAGGTCAGCCCCAACCGCCCAGGCCTTTAAATCGGGATGATGACCTCTACTTGGAGCCTTGTGACTCTCGGTAGAGGTCATTTTTTTTTAGAGAGGATTCCGGATGGCTGCAGATTATGGATCGATCAAGGACGGATTGCTCAGGATCCTCGAGGAACTGTCCGCACAGGATCTTGACGGCGGCCACCGGTTGTCGGAGCTGCGCGAAAAGCTAAACCGCCAGCAGTTCAACCTGGTGGTCATGGGGCAGTTCAAGCGGGGCAAATCCACCTTCATTAATGCCCTGCTTGGGGCTGACATCGTTCCCACCGCGATCGTGCCGCTTACCTCGATCGTCACCCTGCTTTGCTTCGGACCGCAGCCCAGGGCCGTGGTGCACTTTCTGGATGGACGCCGCGAAGACACCTCCATATCCGACATTCACCGCTTCGTAACCGAAAAGGCAAATCCCCGCAATCATCTGAACGTCAAGGAGGTGGATGTGTTTTACCCGTGCCCGCACCTCCGGGACGGAGTCCGAATCATCGATACCCCGGGGGTGGGCTCGGTCTTCAACCACAACACGGAAGCGGCCTACTCCTATCTACCCAACGTCGATGCCGGCATTTTCGTGGTCACCGCGGACCCGCCTCTGGGCGAGTCGGAACACCGTTTTCTGAAAGAGGTCCGCGGATACGTGGACAAGCTTTTTTTCGTGCTGAACAAGATCGACACCGTCGGCGAGAAAGACCTCGCAGAAGCCCTGTCCTTCACTTCCGACATTCTGCAGGAAGATTTGAAGCGGTCGGTCAAGGTTTGGCCGGTATCGGCGCGGCTGGCGTTGGAGGGGCGGATGAAGCAAGACGGCGACCGGCTTGAGCGCTCCGGCATCCCCGCTTTCGAAGACCACCTGCGCCGGTTTCTGCATCAGGAAAAAGGCAAGGCGTTTCTTCAGGGCATAGCGTCTTCCCTGATGCGCTATGTGACCGATGAGAGCATGGCCTGGAAGCTGGAGAAGGAAGCCGCCAAGCTGAGCGTCGAGGCGCTGCAGGCCAAAATTGCCAAGTTCGAGGAATTCGTGCGGCAGGCTGAAAAGGAGCGCGACGAGCATCGGTTCATTCTCACCGGTCGGATTCGGAAGATGCAGGCGGCCCTGGACCGGGAGCTTGAGGCGCTCAAAGGCGAGCGCGTGCCCGTGCTGGTGAGCGTGCTTGAAGGGCATTTCAACGCCAAAAGCCGCTCCAGTTCCGGCGGCCGGGACCTCGAAACCGCACTCGAAGAGATTCTTTACCAGGAGATCCTGGACGCGTTTGCGGTTTTTCGGGACGAGGCGGCCCGCAAACTGGCCGATTCCCTGGAATCCATCTATCTCGATCTGGCCGAGCGAACCAATCGGACGATTCTCGGCATCGTGCACCTGGCCGCCACCCTTTTCGAGGTTGAGCTGAAGCCCTTCACATCCGTGGAGAGGCTTGCCGGCAAAAGCGATTTCTATTTCATGCTCAAGGACGACCCGGATGCCATCGCCCTGATCCACCTGGGGTTTCGTTCCGCCATGCCGCTTTTTATCACCCGCGGACTGATCCTGCGCCGTATCAAGTCGATGGCCCGGGAGATTTTCGAGCGCCATTGCGGCCGGGTGCGCTACGATCTGATCCGGCGCATCGATGCGACCACGCGCAAATTCCAGGAATCGCTCTCCGAGAAGACCGAACTGACGCTTTCCACCATCCGGGAGGCACTGAAACGGGCGATCGCTCTCAAGGATCGCAACGAAGCGGAAGTCTCCGCAACGCTCGCGCAACTCACCACGCGGCTGTCAGCAACCGAACAACTCCGGGAGCGGTTGGCGGCCTATCGGAGTCAAGCCGAAGGTCTCGGGCGAAGAGGTCGATATTCCGATTGACATCCGGGTCAACCTCGCCCACGTCTCACGCCAACGGCTTTCTCAACTCCTCCAATTCGGCCTCCCATGTATCTTCTTGGGCTTTAACAAGGCTGTTGAAAAACGGTGCCTTGCGCCGTGATCCGGCGTTGCGCGGCTTTTGTAAATGCTCACATATCAAGGGATATGCTGCGCTTTCCAAGACGCCGCGCGTCTTGGCTGACGGCCCGATGCTTGTTTTTCAACACCCTGTAAAAGATGCCCCCAGCTCACGTTGGAGCCGCTCCTTCATCAGCAGTGGATAGCCTTCGGTCGAAGCGGCCAGCATCCGGATAAAGTTTTCATCCCAGTCAAGTCGTTTCCTCTGGGACGCATACCGGAAAAAGGCGGTTGTTGCCGGTTTGCCGAGGTTGTGAAGGGTCAACAGATCCGAAGGATACAAAACCGATCTCAACCGGAGCAGATCGGTCGCCGGCAGGAAACTTTCGGCGATGGCGATAAACTGCAGCCCATTGTCGAATCGCATGTCCCGGATGAACGCAAGCTTTTGGTGGGAGATTTTGCCGATGTTGTCCAGTACGACTACCCGCGGCAGGCCTGCGGCCAGCTTGTTTCCCAAAAGGATGTCTTTTGCATGCATCAATCGGGTGTAACGATTCCGCCTGGAACTGCTGTGATGGGGAACAAGTTGGTGGATCAGATCGTTGCAGGAGAGGGAGGCCGGTTTCGAAAAATCGGCGAATAGAAATTGCCAGGCGTCGGAGTGCAGTTCGGAAATATGTTTGACCAGGCGCGAGCGTCCGACTCCGAACCTGCCGGTTACGATAACACTGCGGTCCTGCTCCAGAGACCTCATGACCGCAGCCATCTCTCGCTTCCTGCCGACAAAATCCATCTCCGCCATTCCTCTGAATCGGAGCTCATGGAGAAGGTGCTTTTTCGGGGCGCACGCGCGCCATTAAAATAACTCCCAGAAGTCCGACGACGGAAGCATATACAAAACCCCACTCCGGCCTTGTGGCAGTCCACAACAGGCCCACGATAAAACTGGCCGCGAAGTCTCCGACTCCGTTCACAACGCCCATGATTCCATAAGCGGTACCGGCCAGGGTGTCGTCGACATAGTCCCGGACGGCTAAGCCTTCAATCGTATCTTCCCAGGCGATAAAAACCCCTGCGAGGCCGAAAAGAACGACAAACCATCCGATCGAAGGCACCCCACAAGCAAAGCCGATAAACGTGATCACGGCCACCCCGTATCCCACAGCCAGGTAACGTGATCGTGAAAATCGGTCGCTGAGCGCCCCGATCGGGTAGCATGCGAGGGCATAGACAACGTTGCGGAGCAGGTAAAGGAGGGTTGCTATCCGGGAGGCTTCGATGAGGCTCATTTGCGGCTCCATGACCGTAGCAGCCCGCAGGATCATGAGCGTCGGTGCAAAATCTGCCATTCCAAAAACACCCACGGCAACCAAGAACAGGCGGTAATCTTTGGGCATGGAGCGAAGGGCGCCCATCAATTCCAGAGCGGGGTTAGGCGCCCGTCTCTTTTCAGTGACCATCAGTATGGAAATGACCGAGAGAACTCCGGGAACGAGGGTCAGCAGAAATATGAAGCGAAAATCAAGACCCGGAGAACCTGCAAGGGAAGGGATCCATTTCTCAAGAGCACCCACCAGGCCGGGGTGGCCGGCGAGCCAACTCAGCAACCCGAAAGCGGCAAGCGGCCCCGCCACCGCACCCGCCGTATCACCTGCACGATGAAACCCGAATGCCTTGCCGCGATCCTGGGGAGCCACCGACTCGGCCAGCATGGCATCGCGAAGTGGGCTGCGTATCCCACGACCCAGCCAGCCGATCGACCGGCCAAGCAGGATCAACGGCCAGGCGAAGGCAAACGCAAAAATGGCCTTGGATACGGCGGTCAGAAAGTAGCCGACAACCGTCCACCGCTTGCGGTGGCCGATTTTGTCCCCGTGATAGCCCGCACCGAGCTTCACAAAGCTGGAAAGGGCGTCGGCGATGCCTTCGATAAAGCCGAGAGCCGCCGCCGAAGACCCAATGGCCTGCATGAATTGGGGTAAAACGGAAGTCGCCATCTCGTGGCAAAAATCGCCCAGAAAACTCGTCAGTGCGAAGGCAAAGACATTCCGGTTGAACCATGTGCCGTGATGCGCCTTTGTCCTATCCATCGAAGGATTCTCCACTGGCAATGATATGCGACAATGGGTGCGGCAAAGGACCTCTTTTCCACCAATCACAGCCGTCGATCTGATTTATGGTTTGGGATTGGAAGGTAATTTCTCTGCCAAGAAACCGGGATTATGGAGAACGACGGAAAATGCAGAAAGAGAGACTATGGGGCCGGGTGGATGCAGCATAGAATGATGAAATCCCGCCTCATCCTGCTCACCTGATAAGAACCAGCTAATCACTGATTCTCCCTGGCAGTCGCCAGGATACTCCCTCCGCATAGAATTTCCGTGCAGTAGGAGTCATCAGCTCATTTTGTGAGCGCTTATACGGGGGACTCCATCCCCTTGGTTATAGGTTAGGCGAATCGTCCTTGTGTGTCAATATGTTGGTTATCCCGAAGATTATTATATTCGCGCGTCAGCTGCATAGTCCATGGGTAGGCTCTTTCGGATCTTTTAGGACGCTTGTTCTGTTATTGAAGGTGAAAATCATCCCTTTTTCCAATTGGTTGGATGGTAGATTTGCATGCCTGAAACGAATCTACGGAGGAGCACCCAGATCGAGAGGTTACATGAAGGAAAGTGTAATTTGGAGCAGGTTTACCTAAATCGCCGATATACGAAGCCTCCAAAAGGCTAAAAGTTTACATCCGACCTGTCCTTCCCGGCCATTTGTGCACCAGGTGTTTTTTTTAATTGATCTTATCCATGATCTTCCTGAAGATTTTATCTGATTGGATTTAGGGAGTTTAGTAATTCAGGTTCGGCGGTCGATGACTATCTCCAAAGGTCAGCACCATCTCGGATTTGTGGCACCCAAAAAACTTCCCCTCTGTTGCCTCCAGTATGGCACTGATCACCTCCTTGCGGCTGACATCCTTTAGAAGATCATGCCTGTTGATCAATTCCCGGAGTCCGGCACGATAAATTTCGCTGTCATCCACGATTATGATTTTCTTCAGCTCCGCTTCCATGCCAGTTGCCCCAGTTTGAGTTCAGTTTATTCACATGAAAATAAGTATGAACGTAGCTTTAGCTACTGCATTTCGAATACTTTAACCTGAAGGGGTGGCACCGGCTGCTTCGCTTCCTGGCCCCAGTCCACTTCATCGGGATCGCCGGGCGCAGAAAAGTTTGGGATGGGGGGGGTGAAGAGGTGTCGCCAACGCCCAAAAAAGCAGGATCGGGAGAACCCTGCCCGTCAAACTCACGCCATTCGGAATCAAACTTCATTTCTCAAGAATTTTGACCATAAATTGATTTTCCAGCAGCCCTGACATGCAACCGGCTATAGTTTGGACGGCTCTATGCTTGGAAGAGATTTCAATGAAATCCTTTTGTGAAACCGTAACTTCGAAAACTACCGGGTTACCATTAATCCGTTTGATTGTTGCCTCTTGAGGGTGGTCTGCCAGCACCTTAACAAAGTCAAGAATCTGATCCTCTGCCGTTTTCATATCGATATACCCCTCCCCGGGAATGCCGCTTTCAGCCAGTACCAGCTCAGAAAAACAAGACTGGGGATGAAGGTTAGTGGTGTCTGCTGTCAACCTAAACATAGCCAAGGTCTCCACGTAGAACCTCTTGATTCGATGCTAATTCACCGCACGAATCTGTCAATTAGCAATTGACCCACCCCCCACTGCTGGGGTTGGAAACGAGGGTAGCCCTCCTTGTTGGAGGGGATGGGGAGGATATTTAAACTATCAAGGGGGGGATTAGTTCAATGGATGCCCAGCAATCATTCGCTGTCCAGGTGAACATTCGTTGATTGCGGTGAGAAGTTTTTCTTTGCTGCCATCCTTGGGTAAAAACTGGCACGCACCAGCTTGAAAGGCATTCTCTGAATAGAATTGGTCTGTGTGCATCGTGAGAACGATGACCTTGGTATCGAGGAACTTAGATCTAATGATGCGGGTTGCTTCGATTCCATCGAGGATAGGCATGCTAATATCCATTAAAACGACGTCTGGTCGGAAAGCTTCAACCATTGCAATGGCTTCAAAACCATCCTTCGCTTCAGCCACCACCTTTAGGTTTGGAATACGTCCGAGGAAAAAGCGCAAGGCTCCCCGTACCGATTCGCTATCATCAACTATGCCAACACTGATGAGACGGTCTAAAAGGATAACTGCCATGTTAGCACCCAGTGATTGATCCTTAAGGTTAGTATATGCCTAAAATTCTAAGGGAACCAGTAACCCAAAGCAATGGGGTCAATCACGTATTCTGGAATGGACCCGATTTCATGTACACCCCGAGTGACACTGAGTGCGCGAGGGGAAAATGGCAGGCTAATTTCAGCTGGCAAAATCAGACAGATGTCTATCCCGATGGTGGAAATAAAATTCCCCGGTAACCCAATTTACCAGCTCAAGGTCCGAGACATATCCGATGAAGGAGTTGGGGTTCTTGTGAGACCGGATTCAAAACTTTTGACCCTGATCGAGGTCGGTCATGAGGTGAGTGTCAAGTTGGTGTTGCCAAGAAATCATAGAGGACCATCGGGCAACTTCCAAACCAGAGTGGAGCATATCACGGAGATCGAAGAAGGTCCTTATCAAGGTCACCTTGTAAGGTGATATCCATCAGCACCACATCCGGTCTGTGTGTTTTGACAGCTTGGATGGCATAAACTCCATCCCCGGCCTCAGCAACTACTTGAATGTTGGGTTGTTTCTCAAGAATGTTGCAGACCGTCCTCCGATAAAGAGGGCTGTCGTCAACAACCACAATACGAATATGTGTAGCTGTCATAAAAATCCTTCCCCAAAAGAGACCTAAATGACAGAAACTTACCATTCATTACTGCGGATATGGAGTGAAGACTGTATTTGTTAGGAGAGTAGGAAACCGGCAGGGGGACTAAAGCAACTCTATCGGGGGTTATATCCGAAAAATATAAGGTGCAGACGGTATTGTTCCGAGTAACTGTGCAGGATATGGTGTGGACCAAAAAGATTCATTAGAGCTGTGTGGCAACTTTGTCCGGTATCTGATTGAAGGAGGTCGAGACCTAAATCAACATCTTGATTTTCTTATGTTTTTGGTGAGAAAGTGTGGGCCTGACTGGGTCTGGGCGAATCGGAGTCGGCTCGTATAAAAAACGGTATTTCTGATAACACGGGGGATGAAGCGAATAAAAAATAAAATATTGCCCCTGAAGTGTAAGGATTCCTCCTACCTCCAAAAAGCTCTCTGGGGGACACCCATGATCACATTGGTGATTGCCAGAAGACTTTTTGGGATGAAGCCCGCAAAACGGTGCCGAAGAATGCCGGATGGATTTAGTCCGAAAATACATGCAGGGGGTCGGCTCTGATCGCCCAGGTTTATACTTCGTACTTGCATCGAATCTTCAGAGGGGCGCTGAAAATGGGGAGTTTACCTGATCAGCACCATAAAAACTTAATTCGAGAGTTTAGTCGCCTTCAACGAATCTTCGGAGGGATGCCAAACTTGAGAGTTTAGCTTAGAAAGGCGCACTTGCAGGAAGGGTTGCCTTAATGGTCGATAAAAAAAACGAATCCTCCGGTCAAACTCTTTTGCATTTCATTGGGAGTTGAAAGCCTACGATCCTTCTAATGGTTGAACCCATAGATCGCCTCCAACAATTCAGCCGGGGAGGCGGTTTTGGTCACAAAGGCTTCCGCACCCGCCTCACGCATCGAGTTCGCGATTTGTTCTTCCTGATACATTGACAGGCCGATCACGCGCACTTCGGGAAACTCGGCCTTGATATGTCGGGTGGCTTCGATGCCGTCCATCTCCGGCATGGAGACGTCCATCACCACCACATCCGGCTTGAGCTGCCGGACCCGTTCGATGGCTTCCCGGCCGTTGGCCGCCTCTCCCACCACCCGGATGTTCGGCTGGCCCGTCAGCAAACGCATCAGCCCCTGACGCATGATGGCATGGTCGTCGACGAAGAGCACCATGATGTCGCCAATACCTGCCGAAATCGAGGATCCTGCCTGGGTGCGAGGCTGCCGGTCGGCCGCAGGCTGTTTTATCTCTATGGCTCCGGCCTGGCGGATGGGAACTGTCAGCGTGAAGCGGCTGCCTTGCCCCGGAGAGGTTTCGATTAATAGGTTGCCCCCGATGTAGCGAACACGCTCCCGCAGGCTCAGCAGCCCGAAGCCGCGCGTCGCGGTGTAAGACTCCAGGATGTCGGGATTGAACCCCCGGCCCTGATCGCTGACGGTCACGGCAAGGCTGCCGTCGGAGCCTGAAAGGACGACTTGGGCACTTTTGACCCCGGAATGCTTGACGACATTGAACAGAAGTTCCTGCACGGAGCGGAACAGAAACACCCTCAGGGGAGCATTATCAAACTGCTGTGCCGCATTCGATTCCAGCCGGACGTGCAGCCCGAACTGATCCATCATCTGCTCGGCCAGCCACTTCAGGGCGGCGGCCAGGCCCGAGTGCTGCAGCACCGCAGGGCTCAGCTCGTGCGACAGGCGGCGCGACTTGCCGATGGATTCCTCCAATAGCTGTTCGACGCTCGCCAGCATTGGCTCGGGGGGAATAGTCTCGCAGACCGCCTGAAGCTGCATGCGAGCGGCGGCCAGAATTTGCTGCAGATCATCGTGTAGCAGATCAGCGATCCGCCGCCGTTCCCGCTCTTCGGCCTCGATCAGATCCATCGCCAGGGCCTGGAGCTGCCTGGCCCGAGCCTCGGCCAGTTCGGTGCGCTCGGCTACGCGTTGCTCCAGGGTCTCATTCAGCTGCCTCAGCGACTCCTCGGCCTGCTTCCGCTCAGTGATGTCGCGACCCACTACCACCGATCCAACGATCACACCGTTTTTATCGCGAATGGGACCGAAGCTGTAACTGCCGACCCAGGTTTCGCCCGTGTCTTTGCGTCGCAGGCTGTATTCGGCGTTCGTGACCGACTCACCCCGCAGCGCCCTGGGGACCGCCCACTGATCCAGAGGGGCCGGTTTCCCATTGGCCATGAACACATCCAGAATGTCAGGGTACTCGGCGAATGTCTTGGAGCACTCATCCTTGTTCGTGAATCTGTGGAATGTCGCGAACGCATCATTGAAGTCGATAAACCGCCCGTCGCTATCGGAAATGAACACGGCGTCAGTCATGCTGCCCATAGCCGCTTTCAGCTTCTCTTGACTCTCCCGCAGCGAATCCGTCAGACGGTCGCGTTCAGCCAGCAGACGAGCGAGTTTGACGTTACTGTACCCGAGTTGGGAGAGCGTGTCGGATAGCTTTAGAAAAAACGACATGCCCCGATCGACGGTTTCCCTGCTCAGCCGGGGGACGCGGTCCAGGGCGGCCAAGTATTCCTCTTCGTCGAAGCCGAATTCTCGGGCTTGGGCGCCGAAGAACTCGCGGTCGACCGTCTCATCCTCGAAGAAGAACTGCCCTGTGAAGATATTGCCTACGTGCTGCCCAGCGACCATGATAGGTGCGGCCATGTCCCACAGGTTGTTTTTGCACTTGTACAGGCGGTACCCGCCCTGGGCAAGCTCAGCCGAGAGACGGGTGTCGCTCTCCAGGCAATTTCGGCAGGTGTCCGGTTGCACGCGGTGGAATCGGGTGCAGATGTCCTGCCAGCCCACGCCCACCACGACTCGTCCCTTGACGTCCAGGATACTCATGGGGATGCGGGCCACCGCGTAAAAATCGGCCATGAGCTTCTGCAGGGCCGGAGCGTCGATGAGGTCGGCCAGTTCGAGCTCGCCCAGGTCGCCCTCGGGGGAGAGCACGCTCTCCAACTTCCGGCGCACGCGCTCCTCGCTTTCCTGCAGCGCCTCCTCCGCCCGCTTGCGCTCGATGATGTCGCGGAAGGTTAGCACCACTCCAAAAATACGCCCCTCTTCGTCCCGGATGGGCGCTCCGCTGTCGTCGATGGGTATCTCCCCCCCGCCTTTGCGAAGCAGCACCGTATGGTTGGCCAGCCCGACAATCAAGCCGGTCTGGATGACCTTGCTCACCGGGTCTTCCACTGTCGCGCGCGTGTACTCGTTGACGATTCGGAACACCTCCTGGACGGGCTTTCCGGCCGCATCAGCCATGCTCCATCCGGTCAGCCGCTCGGCCACCTTGTTCATGAAAGTGAGCCGACCGCCCATGTCGGTTGCGATCACTGCATCCCCGATGCTGGCCAGGGTCACGGCCCAGCGCTTTTCGTTTTCCCGCAGAGCCACCTCGGCTCGCTCCCGCTCGGTGATGTCAATGCCGTAGAGGTTGATGAAGTCCTCGCCTGACGGCTGCACGGCGGAGACCCAGAAGGTGACGGCGTTCGGGTCGCTTATTTCGGCTTGAACGGCGTGCGCTTTCCCATGGGCATCACCCACGATGGCGAGCACCGCGGCCGGCAGCGGCCCGTCGGATTGCCATCCCAACGTCGCCAGCCAGTTCCGGGCCGGCGCGTTGGCGTACAACAGCGTCCCATTGGCCGCAACCCGAAGCACGGGGTTGGGGTTCTTCTCAGGATACTCCGACAAGCGGCGCAGCGCCTCTTCCGCCTGTTTTCGCGCGGTGATGTCGCTGCCGATAGCGAGGATTTCGGCCACCTGGCCGTCTTCGTTGCGGAGGGCCCTGTTGGTCCACGTCAGCCATACGCGCCGGCCGTCCTTGCAGATGTTTTCGTTGATGTTGTTCACATACCGATCCGGGTGGTCGACCACGTCTTGAGCCAGCCCTGTCAGGTCGGCGCCAGAGGATTCCCGATCGGGCACCAGGATGCTCACATGCTGGCCAATCACCTCCTCGGCACTCCAGCCAAAAAACTCCTGCGCGTATTCGTTGAAAAAGGTGATCATCCCTTCCCGAGACCAACGAATGATGGCGCTGTTGGCGTTCTGGACCAATTCGCGGTAGCGATTCTCACTTTCCTGCAGCGCTGCCGCGGCCTGCTTGCGCTCGGTAAGCTTGAGGCACGCTTTTCGGACCAATCTCTCGCTCTCCGGCAGTTTCTTGGATTTCAGAAGGAAAAGTTCTTGAGACAGTTCCTGGCATTGATGTTCTTTCGCAGCCAGTTGGGACCGAACCTCGCCCAGTTCCTGAATCAGTTGTTCTCGGGACCTTGAGCTATCGAGGGACATGGGCCACCTTAAGCATCCAATTTGGTTCTGTTTTGATTTGACTCTCCAATACAAAACTCATTGGACTGTTATGGAAGACCTGATGATCAAGTCGAATCTTGGTCTGAGAAGGGTCCATTTGAATGGCAAAGGCCATGATCAATTTCCATAGTGAGTGGTCGCTCAAGGCATCAGGCGAAAATATAATTTAAAAATAGCAAGATTAGCACCGGTATTCAAGGCGTTGTTTAAATGCCTGCAGGGCGTATCGGTGGAGGCCCGCGCTCTGTCGACCCGGCCTATCCAAGTCCATCCCAAATTATTGGCCGGCTCGGCTGACAGACACGAAAAAACGATCTACTATGTCAGAAAATTGGTTTTTATTAACGGCTTATTGCCAAGAAAATGCTGAAAGACGGAGCCGATCAGACCATACCCCTTAGCGAGATTCGCTCGGAGGATAGGGGCGGTTTAGGAGGGGCATTCCAAGTGTCGATGAAAAATACATGATTAACCCCATTTCCGATCATTAAGCCCGACCATAAGTTGCTTCACGCAGGGCTATGGCCGCACTTACTCAAAAAAAGGGCGTTTCCAACCTTAGACCCTGCCACTGGGGATTACTCCTCAACACGAGCAATTCATATTTCAGGATCGTCCAAAGAAGAAGGGGGTATACCACGAGCAACTTGACAGAAGCGCAACAAGCGCCTACCCCAACCGGGCAACGGATAACGAATGCGATGTACACCGCTTTCGGCGATCCCCGCTTTCGAGCGGCTCACGCCAAGGGCATACTGATGGAAGGTACGTTCACGCCCGATCCGACCGACCGCTCACTCACTAAGGCAAAACTCTTCACGCTTTCAAACGCCAAAGCGTTAGCACGCTTTTCGAATTAGGATCGAAAGAAGAAAAGGCCATGGAGAAAGCCAATGCAATCACTTGTCTATTTCTGGATATCGGTGGAGTGTTGCTTACCAACGGTTGGGACCATCAATCGCGAGAGCTGGCGGCGAGGGAGTTCAACCTTAATCTTGATGAGATGCAAGAAAGGCATCGCCTGACTTTCGATACGTACGAGCTGGGCAAACTCACACTGGAGGAATACTTGAGCCGGACGGTTTTCTATGAAAAACGATCATTCACACGGGATCAGTTCCGGGAATTCATGTTCGCGCAGTCTCAACCTTATCCTGAGATGATCGAGCTGGTCCGCCATCTCAAGGCCCGGCACAACTTGAAAATCGCGGTGGTCAACAATGAAGGATGTGAACTGAATGCCTATCGGATTCGCAAGTTCAAGCTGAATGGGTTTGTGGATTTTTTTATTTCCTCCTGCTTCGTCCATGTCCGAAAGCCCGACGCGGAAATCCTGCGGCTTGCCCTGGACGTCGCCCAGACGCCAGTCGGGGAGGTCGTCTATATCGAAAACACCCCACTGTTCGTTCAGATCGCGGAAGGTTTGGGCATCCGCACCATCTTTCACACGGATTACCGGACCACGCTCGCAAAACTTGCTTCATTCGGGCTAAAGTAATGACGGATCAGTAATCCATAATACCGACTAACCCTTGAATTCGCACGGACGAAGAACAGATCATAGCCAAAAGGGTCTGCCACTTCCTCTGACCCGGCGGACAAAGAGAACAGAACCATGACGGTCAAAACGCTTTCCCCGGAGTTGCTCCACGCGATGGACGCCTACCGGCGCGCGACGAACTACCTGCCCGTGGGCCAGATTTATCATTACGACAGTCCGTCGCTGACGTCGCCGGGGCGCATGCGTTGGTGGACTCCGGTTCACACATCGGAAAGATCGTGTTGGATGTGGCCGGTAGCCGGCCTGAGCCAGCGGCTGATGCCCTGGCGAGCAGGCGACTATTCTTGCGAACACCGATGGAAGCGGTCGTGCAGGGTGCCTGAGCGGTACCGTTCCTCGCACAGTCTCGGCCATAACCGTGATCGCCCTGCTCAAAGAAGGCGGAGCCGGTCGTCTTCCCGGCCGCCCGAAATTGAAGAGAGGCGACTTCAAACGCGCGAGTGAAGGATGCAGACAAAAAAGGATAGGAGAATCTATCATGTTGGACCTTGATCAAGCGATCAGAGAGCGCCACTCGACGCGGATGTTTTTGCCCCAGCCGGTGCCGCGGGCGTTGGTGAATGGGGCCTCGCCCCGGCCCAGTGTGCGCCGCCGAATTCCAACATTCAGCCAAGGCGGGACGTGCGGCCGCAGTCCTGCGCAGCTGGGAGTTCTTCCGCGCGCCGCTGGCCATCTCGGCGGAGCTGTCGATTCTGAGCGGCGTGGCGGTGGGCTACCCCGACCCGGGCTTCTCGGCCAACAAGCTGCACATCGGCCGCGAAGCCATCGATAAGAACATTGTGCTTCTCGACAGCTAATCCGTGGGAGAGCTCGGACAGACTGGGGAACGATCATGGCGGATCCCTGGGGAAAGGAGTTTGGCATGACAGGAACCATGCAACCACTGACCCAGCGCAAGGCATGGAAGGCCCTTGGAACCCACTATAAGGCAATCCGGGGCCTGCATCTGCGGGATCTCTTCGCGAAGGATCCCAAGCGAGGAGAGCGCATGATGGCGGAAGCTGCGGGCGTCACCTTGGACTACTCGAAGAACCGCGTTTCCGACGAGACCCTCAAGCTTCTTCTCCAGCTCGCCGAGGAATCCGGCCTGCGAGGCCGAATCGAGGCCATGTTCAGCGGGGAGAAAATCAACATTACCGAAAACCGTGCGGTGCTGCACGTGGCCCTGCGCGCGCCGAAGGGGGCCTCCATCCAGGTGGACGGCCGGAATGTGGTGCCCGAGGTGCACGCCGTGCTCGACAAGATGGCGGCCTTCTGCAACCGCATCCGCAGCGGAGAGTGGAAGGGACACACCGGCAAGCCCATCCGCAACGTGATCAATGTCGGCATCGGGGGCTCCGACCTCGGTCCGGTAATGGCGTATGAGGCCCTCAAATACTACAGTGATCGGACCATGACCTTCCGGTTTGTTTCCAACATCGACGGTACCGATCTCGTGGAGGCGACCCGGGATCTCAGCCCGGCGGAAACGCTTTTCATCGTGTCATCCAAGACCTTCACGACCCTCGAAACGATGACCAACGCCCAGAGCGCGCGCGACTGGCTGCTCAAGGGCCTGGGAGGAGATATCGGGGCAGTGGCCAGACACTTTGTTGCGGTTTCGACGAACGAAGCCAAAGTGGCCGAGTTCGGTATCGACACCGCCAACATGTTCGGTTTCTGGGATTGGGTCGGGGGACGCTACTCGATGGACTCGGCGATCGGTCTTTCGACCATGCTCGCCGTGGGGGCGGAAAACTTTCGCTCCCTGCTCGAGGGATTTCACGAAATGGACGAGCACTTCCGCAAGGCCCCATTCGAGCGCAACCTGCCGGTGCTCATGGGGCTTTTCGCTGTCTGGCACAACGACTTCTTCGGCGCGCAGACGGTCGCAGTGCTGCCCTATGAGCAATATCTAAAACGGTTTCCGGCCTACCTGCAGCAGTTGACCATGGAGAGCAACGGCAAGCACGTCACCCTCGATGGGAGAGAAGTGGATTGCGCGACTGGTCCCATTTACTGGGGAGAGCCGGGGACCAACGGCCAGCATTCCTTCTACCAGTTGATCCACCAGGGGACGCGGCTCATACCCTGCGACTTCATCGCGTTCTACGAATCGCTCAACCCCCTCGGGAGGCACCACGAGATGCTCCTGGCAAACGTGCTCGCCCAGAGTGAGGCACTGGCCTTCGGCAAGACGGTCGCGCAGGTGGCGAGCGAGGGCACTCCGGACTGGCTGGCGCCCCACCGGGTCTTCGAGGGCAACCGACCGTCCAATACCATCCTGCTCCAGCGGCTTACGCCGGAGGCGTTGGGGAAGCTGGTGGCGCTCTACGAGCACAACGTGTTCACCCAGGGCTGTCTTTGGGGCATCAACTCTTTCGACCAGTGGGGGGTTGAACTCGGCAAGGTTCTGGCCCAGCGCATCATTCCGGAGCTGGAGAACCCGACTGCCCCTGCCCTCGTGCACGACAGCTCCACCAACGCCCTCATCCGACTCATCCGATGTCACCATCGCAGCTGCAAGGAGGAACTCGTATGACGCTTGACTTCGACACGCCGCCCTGCATTCTGGCATTTGACCACCGCGGTCTCATCGAGGGGGTCAAAGGATATCCATTCGGACGGGCAATAGGATGTGAAGGGAGACAACTATGCGATTAGCAATGATAGGCATTGGAAGGATGGGAGGAAATATGGTGCGCCGGTTGATGGCCGCGGGACACGAGGTCATCATCTATTCCGCCACGGCAAATACAAGGGAAACCTTCGCCAAGGAGACAGGCGCCCTGGCCGCTTCTTCGCTTAAAGAGCTGGTGACCCAACTCAAGACACCGCGCGTCATCTGGCTGATGGTTCCCGCGGCGGTGGTGGACCAGACCTTGAACGATCTCGCCGGCTTGTTGACGAAGGCCGACATCGTCATCGACGGCGGCAATTCCTACTACATCGACGACATTCGCCGGGCCCGAGACCTAACACCCAAGGGTATTCATTATGTGGACTGCGGCACGAGCGGCGGGGTCTGGGGCTTGGAGCGCGGCTACTGCCTGATGATCGGCGGAGAGCCGGAGACGGTGAAATACCTGGACCCGATTTTCGCCACCCTGGCGCCGGGGAGCGGAAACATCCCGCGTACACCCGGCCGCGAGAAGCTTGGGGGAACCGCTGAGCAGGGCTACCTGCACTGTGGCCCCAGCGGCGCCGGGCACTTCGTCAAAATGGTTCACAACGGTGTCGAGTATGGCCTCATGGCGGCCTACGCCGAAGGGATGGGCATTCTGCGCGGCGCCAATATGGGCAAACGGGATCACGCGATGGATGCGGAGACCACGCCCCTGCGCGACCCGGAGCATTACCGGTACGATTTCAATCTGCGCGACATCGCCGAAGTCTGGCGACGAGGCAGCGTGGTCGCCTCCTGGCTGCTGGACCTGACGGCCAGCGCGCTGACGCAAGACCCTGCTCTCGCCGCGTTTGCCGGTCGGGTTTCGGATTCCGGCGAAGGACGCTGGACAATCAAGGCGGCAATCGATGAGGCTGTGCCGGCACCCGTATTGAGCTCGGCGCTTTACTCGCGCTTCAGCTCGCGCGGAGAGGCGGAGTATGCCGATAAACTCCTTTCGGCGATGCGCTTCCAGTTCGGCGGGCACCACGAAAAGCCTGCCGAATAAGTAGGCAACATGATCATCGTGATGGAATAGGAGATGCCATGGAGATCAAAGCACTGTCCACTGCCGATGCCGCCGCGCAGGAAGCTTCACACGTCATCGCCGATGCAGCGCGCGCAGCCGTGACCGTGCGCGGCCGCTTCGTGATGGCGGTCAGCGGCGGCCGCACGCCATGGCAGATGCTGCGCGCGCTGGCCAATGAGGAAGTGCCCTGGAAATTCGTGCATGTAGTGCAAGTGGACGAACGCATTGCCCCCGCCGGCGATCCCGACCGGAATCTCACCCATCTGCGCGAGAGTCTGCTCGAACATGCGCCCTTGCCGGTGGAGCAGATCTACGCCATGCCGGTGGAAGAAGCGGACCTCGAAGGCGCAACCCGGAGCTATGCTCGAACGCTTCAACAGATTGCCGGCACACCGCCGGTGCTCGACCTCGCGCATCTGGGGCTCGGCCCGGACGGCCACACGGCATCGCTTGTTCCCAATGACCCGGTGCTGAATGTCACCGACCGGGATGTGGCGCTCACCGGACTCTACCAGAACCGGCGGCGGATGACGCTCACATTTCCCATGCTCGATCGCTCCCGCCGCATCCTGTGGGTGGTGACCGGGACCGAGAAGGCGAAGATGCTTGCGCGCCTCCGTGACCGCGATGATTCAATTCCGGCCGCCCGGATTCGCCAGGGGCAGGCGTTGGTGGTGGCAGACCACGCCGCACTCGGAGAGGAGAAATAAAAGGAGGATTTCATGCCGGACGACCCGCTCACGCAACTCGCAATCAACACCATCCGGACCCTTTCCATCGATGCGGTGCAAGCCGCCAAGTCCGGACACCCCGGCACACCCATGGCGCTCGCCCCGCTGATTTACACGATATGGAACCGTGTCCTGCGCTTCGACCCCCAGGACCCGATCTGGCCGAACCGCGACCGGTTCGTACTATCCAATGGTCATGCCTCGATGCTGCTCTGGTCGGTCCTGCACCTCACCCGGACGCAAGCCGTGAATGCCGACTACGAGAACCTCGGGCGCCCCTCGGTTTCGCTCGACGACATCCGGCGCTTCCGCCAGATCGACAGCCGGGCACCCGGGCACCCGGAATATCACTGGGTTTCCGGCGTGGAAACAACGACCGGCCCGCTCGGTCAAGGCGTCGCCACGAGTGTCGGTATGGCCATCGCCCGGAAATGGCTGGCCAGCCGGTATAACAAGCCCGGCTTCGAGGTGTTCGACTACGACATCTTCGCCGTGTGTGGCGACGGCTGTATGATGGAGGGCGTCGCGTCGGAAGCCGCCTCGCTGGCGGGACACCTCGGTCTCGACAACCTCTGCTGGATCTGGGACAACAACCATATCACCATCGAGGGCCATACCCATATCACCTTCACGGAAGACGTCGCCGCCCGGTTTCTCGCCTATGGTTGGAATGTCCTGCGGGTCGGCGACGCCAACGACATCGAGCGCATCGAGCATGCTCTCGCTGTGTTCCGCAAGACAAAAGGCCGCCCCACGTTCATCGTGCTCGACAGCCACATCGGCTACGGTTCCCCCCACAAAGCGGATACGCCCGAAGCCCACGGAGAGCCGCTCGGCGATGAAGAAGTCAAGCTCACCAAGCGTGCCTACGGCTGGCCTGAAGGTGCACAGTTCCTCGTGCCCGAAGGCGTCTACGATCACTTCGCCGCCGGCATCGGCACCCGCGGTGCAGCAGCCCGGCAAGACTGGACGAAACTGTTCACTGGGTATCGTGCTGCCTATCCGGACCTCGCAAAAGAGATCGAACAGATGCAGCGCCGGGAACTCCCAGTCGGCTGGGACCGTAACTTGCCCTTGTTCCCGACCGACCCGAAAGGAATCGCGGGGCGCGACGCCTCCGGCAAGGTCCTGAACGTGCTCGCGCAGAACATCCCCTGGCTGCTGGGCGGCTCGGCCGACCTCGGGCCGTCGAACAAAACGGCGTTGACCTACGAGGGTGCCGGCAATTTCCAGGCGGACACCCCCGGCGGCAAGAACTTGCACTACGGCATCCGCGAACACGCGATGGGCGCAGTGGTGAACGGATTGTCGCTGTCGAAGATCCGCGGGTACGGCTCGACTTTTTTCATCTTCAGCGATTATGCACGGCCTGCGATACGGCTCTCGGCGCTGATGGAATTGCCCACGATTTTCATCTTCACGCACGACGCCATGGGGGATGGCGAAGACGGCCCGACGCACCAGCCGGTGGAACAGCTGGCGTCGTTGCGGGCGATTCCCGGCCTCGTAACCTTGCGCCCCGGTGATGCCAACGAAGTCGTCGAAGCCTACCGCACCATCATGCAGCTGTGCCATGAACCGGCGGTGCTGGCACTTTCGCGGCAGGCGTTGCCGACGTTGGACCGCACCCGATACGCCTCGGCGGCCGGTGTCGCCAAGGGCGCGTACGTGCTCGCCGACACGCCGGGCGGTGAGCCCGAAGTGATCCTGATCGCCTCGGGCAGCGAGGTCAGTCTCGCCGTGCAAGCCCACGAAAAGCTGATTGCGGAAGGAGTCCGGTCGCGCGTGGTCTCGATGCCGTCGTGGGACATCTTCGACCACCAGCCGAAGGAGTACCGGGACAGCGTGCTTCCACCATCTGTAAAAGCGCGTGTCGCGATCGAGCAGGCCTCGACCTTCGGCTGGGAGCGGTACGTCGGTGATGCCGGCCGCATCATTGGTATGAAGACGTTCGGAGCATCGGCCCCCCTCAAGGAGCTGCAGAAGAAATTCGGGTTCGAGCCCGACCGGGTCGTGGCGACGGCGAAGGCAGCCCTCGGCCGAGAATAGAACGTGACAGGTGCTGAGATCAAAATAGTCGCAGGTCAGCCTGAGGCCGCCTTTTTGTCCGGGACGGCCTGGGTGGTTTGTCGCTTTGTCACCTGGGCAGGCAGCCTCTGCCCCGGTTGGAAAATCTTAATGGAAGGCGATCGGTTATGAAACCAACGGCCGAGCATGAGCGACTCGAAGCATACCGGCAACGTAAGGCCAATTGGAAAAAATGGGGGCCCTATCTCAGCGAACGCTCCTGGGGAACCGTGCGTGAAGATTACAGCGCCGATGGCAATGCCTGGAATTATTTTCCCCACGACCACGCCCGCAGCCGGGCCTTCCGCTGGGGCGAAGACGGTATCGCCGGGGTCTGCGATCGCAACCAATATATCTGTTTTGCCTTGGCGCTGTGGAACGGACGCGATCCGATCCTCAAGGAACGCATGTTCGGGTTGACCGGCTCCGAGGGAAATCACGGCGAGGATGTCACAGAATATTATTTCTATTTGGACAGCACTCCGACCCACAGCTTCATGAAAATGCTTTACAAGTATCCCCAGCCGGCGTTCCCCTATGCCGAGCTGGTGGCCGAGAACCGCAAACGCAGCCATCACGATTTCGAGTATGAATTGCTGGATACCGGGGTGTTCGCTGACAACCGCTATTTTGACGTGCAGATCGAGTATGCCAAAGCAGATCCGGACGACATTCTCGGCCGGATCACGGTAGTCAATCGGGGTCCGGATCCGTCCGCGTGCCACGTGTTGCCGACGCTTTGGTTTCGGAACACTTGGAGACGGCACACGTCCCATTTACGGCGGGCAGCGTCTTCTGCAGACCGATCCATACTGGCGGGACTTGATCCTCTTCAACCAATATTTTCACGGCGACAACGGCGCAGGGCTGGGCGCCGCCCATCAGACCGGCTGGACGGCTCTGGTCGCCAAACTGATTCAGCAGTCGGGCTGTTTGCTGGAGGATGCTTAGAAGCTGTCATGCAACGGGAAGGTGTCCGGAGCAGCATCGTTGCGGAGCCTCCCTTTCAGGGTGCGGCCGCCCGGCAAGGTCATGAAGCCTTCCCCGTCGCGCTTCCCGTTCTCGAACCCGCCGATGTATTTGTGCCCGGTACCCCATTGCCGAATCATGAAACCGGCTGCATTTAACTCGGCATAGGCTCAAGCCACCGGCTTCCTGTTATCCTATCCGAATCGCTCTGCCCCTTTTCCGGATACGCAGTTTGTATCTGCCAGATACAGGCTTGACCCCATTGGCTGCCCTTTAGCCCAGACTTAAGTTCACGCCGTAAGAGAGAAGCAGCAGGAACCGGTCTCTCTGTTTTTAAAAAAAAGTTGAGACTCTTCGCAGTTCCCGACGATTCTCGGCCACGAGCTCCTCGGTCGGGTCACGGCCGTAGATCCGAATGCCAGAAGACTCAAGGTCGGCCAGCGCGTCGGTGTCGGATTGAATTTTTCAGGTAACAAGACGTTTTCGAGGTAAGCAGCCATGAGCAGCCCGCAGAAAACAGCCATCGTGACCGGAGCTTCGCAGGGGATCGGTGCGGGAATCGTGAAAGAGTTTCTCGAGCGAGGGTTCAACGTAGTTGCCAATTCCCGCAAAGTGAGCCAATCCTCCGAGGTCATGGCATCCGACCGCGTCGCTCTGGTGGACGGCCACATCGGCGATCCGGCAACTGCGGCCAAGATCATCGACACGGCGCTGTCGCGCTTCACATCGGTCGACGCCCTGGTCAATAACGCCGGCATCTTCTTCCCCAAGCCCTTCACGGATTACACGGCCGAGGACCTCAAGTCGCTCGTGTCGACCAACGTCGAGGGCTTCCTGTATGTCACCCAGCTCGTCATCAAGCAGATGTTAGCGCAGAAGAGCGGCGGGAGCATTGTCACCATCACGGCGGCCCTTGCTCGCAACCCGATGCGCGGCGTCACGGCGTCCGTGCCGATGATCACCAAAGGCGGTCTTGCAACGATCACCCAGCACCTTGCGATGGAGTATGCGAAAGACGGCATCCGCGTGAACGCCGTCGCGCCCGGCGTAGTTTACACGCCGCTTCACCGGGAGACTCCGAAGGACGTGATGGAGAGCCAGTCGCCGATGGGTCGGCCTTCGACGGTCAAGGACATCACCGATGCCGTCATGTACCTGACCGACGCTGCGACGGTCACCGGTCACATCCTCTATGTCGATGGCGGCGCTCACGTCGGCCGCTGGTAATTGAAAGGAGCCTTGATTATGACCACAAAATCAGCGACCCCCGAGGATCGTCTCGCCAGGCTCGGCATTCATCTGCCCGATGCGCCGACGCCTTTTGGCGCGTACGTGCCGGCAGTTCAGACGGGTAACCTCCTTTTCCTGAGCGGGATGCTCGCCACCGAGGGCCACACGGCTACGGTAGTCGGCGTCGTAGGCAAAAACATAGACGTGAAGGCGGGCCGGGACGCGGCGTACACGGCCGCACTTAATGCGCTTGCGCTCACCAAGAAGCAGCTAGGTTCGTTGAACCGCGTGAGCCGTCTCGTGAGGCTCGGCGTGTACGTTGCCGCGACATCTGAGTTCACCGAGCACGCGAAGGTCGCCGATGCGGCGTCGGAGCTGCTTCGGGATGTGCTCGGCGAGGAGACCGTCTCTTCGCGCCTTGTCTTTGGTGTTGCGAGCCTTCCATTCGGCTCGGCCGCTGCACTGGAAGTCATTCTGGAAGTGAAGCCCTGATCCAATCGTCGGCCATGACCGAATCAATAGATGGGGTTTGGCCGAGGCCGCTGTGGGAAACGGAAGGAGAATTTCTGAATAGCCGGCCTGATGCAGAACTTCCTATGCAGGAACCTCAGGCGGCAAGTCCCCGGGGGCGAACGGCCGACGGGAGAACGGAAAAGAGAGGGGAGGAGCAATGAAAAGAATGAAAGCTGTGCAGGTACCGAAGGCAGGAGCGGACTTCGAAGTCGTAGAACGTGAAATTCCGGAGCCCGGTTCGGGACATGTGAGGATTCGCGTTCAGGCATGTGGCGTCTGCCACAGCGATGCGATCACCAAGGAAGGCTCATTTCCGGGCATTTCGTACCCCCGTGTCCCGGGGCACGAGGTGGCTGGCGTGATCGACGAGGTCGGAGCCGGTGTGAAGGATTGGAAGAAGGGCGAACGCGTCGGTGTCGGCTGGCACGGCGGCCAGGACGGCACTTGTCCCGCGTGCAGGAGGGGCGATTTTGTGAACTGTGCGAACGGGAAGGTTAGCGGAATTAGCTATGACGGGGGCTATCAGGAATTTATGGTCGCGCCGGTCGAAGCGCTGGCCCGCGTGCCCGAATCCCTCGATGCCGCTGAAGCCGCGCCGCTGATGTGCGCGGGAATTACCACATTTAACGCTCTACGACACAGTGGCGCGATGCCCCGCGATCTTGTCGCCATCCAGGGAATTGGCGGCCTCGGCCATTTGGGGATTCAGTTCGCAAAGAAATTCGGCTATCGAGTCGCGGCAATAAGCCGTGGGGCGGGCAACGCTGGCCTCGCAAAAAAGCTTGGCGCGGATATCTATATCGACAGCGCAGCCACGGATGCCGCGGCCGAGCTGCAGAAACTCGGAGGCGCGCGCGCGATCCTTGCTACCGCTCCCAGCGGGAAATCGATATCGGCGCTGGTCGGCGGCCTGGGCGCGAATGGCACACTGATGGTTGTGGGAGTTTCGACGGAGCCCATCGAAGTGCCACCCATTCAGTTGATTATGGGCAAGAAGCGAATCCAGGGGTGGGCGGCTGGAATCCCGAGCGACTCCGAAGACACGCTGCGCTTTGCGGAAATGACCGGCGTTCGCCCAATGATCGAGAAGTACCCGCTCGCGAAAGCCGCTGAAGGCTACGCTCGCATGCTAAGCGGCAAGGCGGAGTTCCGCGTCGTCCTGACCATGTGAGGGGCAACAGCCGTCGTTGGCCAAATCTCGCTTACAGACGTGTGGGCCTGAGATCCTGAGGCGGCGGACGCACCCTCTGCGCCGGTATGACAGTGCTCGCCGCGGCAATGCCGTCGGACGTCCACCAGAGGGAAGAAAACACCGTGATGAACGGTTCGCTTGCCAGTCTCATTGACGCGCATGGGGCATGGATCGGTAGAATGGGTACGAAAAGGTCTACGCCATGATCGTGAGCGGCGGAGGCTTCTTTCCGCTCCAGCGCTATCTTCAGGATCCAGACCCCTCGCCGTGGCTTCTGAGAGTGTTCTCCCGCTCATTGCCTTGGTGCGTGAGCAGGCTGTTAGCAACGGGACTCGAACCCGTGTGGCCGACGTGAGAGGCCTTCCCGGAGCCCATCCATTGTATTTTATAACGTTTTCGTGGCGTCTAAAGCCGTTTAGAGGATTTAAAAGCCGTCTGAAGAGTCGTCAAGGAACTCGATATCCACAGTCTATCATATTGGTCGTGGTTACGATCCTGCGTCCATCTTCTGAACCAGTTCGATAACGATATCTTCCGGTCCCCTGAAGAAGGCAATCCGGAGTTCGGGGATGTTGGTGGGGGGCATGAAAAAGGTATACCCCTGTGCACCGAGAGCGGTGGCTCCGGGAAGTTGGACTTGAAAGTTTTCTTTTTAAGTGAAGCTCTGCCGGGTTAACATTAAGCTGCCTGAGGCTGAGGCAGCGCTGCGAAGTAGACCATATCAGGAGTCCGGCCGTCAAGTGCTCTATGCGCCCGCCGCTGGTTGTAAAATGAGAAGTAACGCTGCAGACCCTGACAGGCCTCGGCAACCGAGTCGTAGGCATGCAAATACACTTCCTCAGATTTGACGCTCTTCCACAGGCGCTCGACAAAAACATTGTCGCGCCAGGAGCCTTTGCCGTCCATGCTGATCTGGATACCGTGCTGCTGAACAAGGTCGACAAAGGCGTTTCCGGTCAACCATCATTTGGCGCTCGCATCGTCGATACGACCGAGCGCGCTGACCAAAAAATCGTTCTCCATAACCGGCTCTGATACGATATGAAGCAGTTTGCAAGGATCAAAATTTCACCAAAATGATCGCGTTTGGGAACACTTCACCAGTGCTTTTTCGATTACCTGCTTGTTGCTTCTTAGTGCAGCGCGGCCATCGCCCGGTAAAAGACAAGCCGCATGGGGTGATCCCATTTGATCTTCACCCACAACTGCCGGCAGCGGCGGATCACATGGGACGGAAGCTGGAGAAGCAAAAGAGCGAGTCTTTTCAGCCGTACGGCCTCAAGCGCCTTGGGTGTGCATACCACATTTTTTAGAAGCAAATAGGTAATAGACCCCATTGTAATTCTACGGAAGAGAAAATATATGCATTCTTCAAATAATATGAAATTCAATCAATATAGGGAAAATCACAATGCGGAGTCAACAAGACAAGGAAAAGAAAAGAAAGGCGTTAATCGATAAATATCAAGCAGTTCGACATGCCAGCATAGAAATGTGCCGGCCATTGTCGGCCCCGGAATACCGGCTTCAGCCGATTGAAGATGTGAGTCCTCCCTGGTGGAATTTAGCTCACACTAGTTGGTTTTATGCGCTCAACATTCTGCGGCCCCTCGGTCTTGATGTTCCTTTTACGGCAAAATACGAATACAAACTGAACTCCTATTATCACTATCAGGGTCCGATGCTGGAAAGGGGTCGCCGAGGATTGCAGTCAAGACCCGAAAACGAGGAGGTTTTTAATTACCGAAAACAGGTAGACGAACAAATGATTAGACTGTTGCGCGATAGTTCGGATCGCCGCCAGGATAACCTTGCGTTTTTAACCACTGTCGGGGTAAACCATGAGCAGCAACATCAGGAGCTATTTTACACTGAAATCAAACAGATTTACTTTGCTGACGCCTGCTCCGATTTGCTCCGGTATCCACCGGCGCTTATCCCCGAGGAATCACCACCTGCCGATACTCGGCCCCGTTTCTTACCTGTAGGCGGCGGCAGCTTTGAATTCGGCAACCTGGAAGGCGGTTGGGGCTGGGACAACGAGTACGGCATTCACCGGCGGCATGTCGAAGATTTTTCGATTATGGACCGGCTGGTTAAAAACGCTGAATTTCTGGAATTCATCCAGGACAACGGTTATGGACAGATCCTTCTCTGGCTTTCCAATGGCTGGTATGAAAAAGAAAAGCAGGGTTGGCATGCTCCGCTGTACTGGGAACAACGAAATGGCGAATGGTGGAATTATACTCTGGCCGGATGGCGGCCCTTGGCTTTGGAAGAACCGGTTTGCCACATAAGTTTCTACGAAGCCGACGCCTTTGCGCAGTGGAAGGCACACAACTCTGCAGATCGCCGAATCAGGCTTGCAACCGAATATGAATGGGAGCAGGCCGCCCGGACGTCGGCCGAGCCGATTGAGAGCGGCAACTTCATCGAAGATCACCGTTATCATGTCGTCGGGGCTCGGTCAAATACCGCGGGACAGGTCCATCAGATGTTCGGCGATGTATGGGAATGGACCGCCAGTCATTATGAGCCATATCCTCGTTTTCAGCCGTTTCCCGGAGGTCTGGTCGAATACAATGGAAAGTTTATGGACAACCAGCGGGTCCTGAGAGGCGGCTCGTGGGCCACGCCAAGAGATCATATCCGCATCAGTTACCGCAATTTTTGGCATCCGGCAACTCGTTTCCAGTGTACCGGCATTAGGCTCGCCATGGATTCCTAGATTTGGAGATAAAGGTGGAGAACCGGTGTGAAATAATCGAACTCAAGTCGCCCGGAGATGAGCACAGATACCAAATTGCGCGCGCAATCCTGGCAGGGCTAAGGCTAAAGCCCAAGCAATTGCCTTGCACGCTTCATTACGACCAAGAGGGCAGTCGACTGTTTCAGAAGATAACCGAACTGGATGAGTACTATCTCACCTCCTGTGAACGCGAAATTTTCCTAAATCATCATCATGAGATTGCGGCCATGCTTCGCGACGAAGTTTTGCACATTATCGAACTCGGTGTCGGCGACGGGCATAAGAGCATGATACTTCTTGAGCATTTTCTGTCCCGCCACCAGAAGTTCCGATATATACCGATCGATATTTCTCGAGAAGCTTTTCGCCAGTTGAATGCCCGCTATGAGGACCACTGCCCCGAATTGATTGATTCCACAACTTTGCTTCAGATGAACTATCAAACAGCCTTGGATAAACTTCCCGAGACGGAAGGCGGCCATCGGGCGGTTCTTTTTCTGGGATCGAGCATCGGCAACCTTACAGAGACGGAAGCGCTTCAATTTTTATTCGAACTGCGTATGGTCTTATCTCAAGGTGATTGGATTTTGATAGGTTTCGATCTGATAAAGGATATCGATGTGATGGAGCGCGCTTACAACGATCACGCCCAAATAACGGCAGCTTTCAATTTGAATCTGCTTACTCGCATTAATCATGAATTTGATGCAAATTTTTCTACGCAGCACTTTCAATTTCGAAGCTATTTTGATTTTCAAACTCATGCCATCGAAAGCTGGCTGGTCAGTCTCAAGGATCAGCAGGTCGAAATTCCAGGGCTGGGTCTTTCCTTGAGACTCGAGACAAACGAGGGTATTCATGTGGAAACATCCCGAAAATATCAACCGCAAGAAATCCTGCAGCTTGCAAGGCAAACCGGCTTTAAAGTGAAAGCGGATTTTTACGATTCCCGGAGTTACTTCCTGGATACTCTCTGGCAAATCGAAAAATAGAAAGCATAGGTTCGTTGAATGTCTTGTTATTTCCCAATAAAACCAACGCCATCTTTGCACGATTCCCTTCTTCCTGCAGCCCGTCGACCAGCCAGTACCAGTTGAAGGTCGATTTCACATCAGAGTTTGCACGACAGACTGGTGACATGAAAGATGGGCAGTCGATCCGACTTCACACGGCAAAATAGCGTGCTGGCTGACTTGCGGCTCAAACTGACGGATTTGTCAGCGGCGAAAACTAATTGCTCTGTTGCAGTAGATGGTTAGAAGAAATAATCATAGGCTTAACGGCGCAGGTTGGGGTAGTGCAAACAAAGTCAGGCTACCCCGCAGCTTAGCCGCGTTCCGTACGGCGGGCGGGCGCGCTGCCGCGATCGGCTCGACGAGGAGGGGCGCGAGCGCTTCGGCGACTTCACAGCGCAGGCGGCCGGCAAGCCTCTGCGACACCGTTTTTGCATGCCCGCTCGATGAGCTCCAGCCCTCGGCGCTCCTCCTTCGCCACCCCGTCGCAGAGCAGGCAGATCGAGCCGACTTTGGCATAGGCCCGCAGCTCGCCGCTGTCGCAGGCCTTCTGCAGCAGCGCGCCGATGCCCTGCGCGTGCATCAGGCCCAGGCTGTTGCACGCACCGGCCGTGGCCGGATCGCAGGCCCGGACGAAGAGCGAGGCGGTGGGGAGGCCCGGCCGGATCGGACGCCGGAAGTCGAGCAGCCCCAGGCTATCGTGACGGAACTGGTGAACGCCGCCGTGGCCGCCGCGATGGCGGAGGTCGACGCGCTGCTCGTGGAGATTGCGGCCGCACGCCCCGCGGGCTACGTTGCCGAAAAGGGGGTCTGTTGATAGCGCGCCTGCTATCGGTGAATGTGGGGCTTCCGCGCGATATTCCGTGGAACGGCAAGACCGTGCACACGAGCATCTGGAAGGGCCCCGTCCAGGGACGGCGCATGGTGCGACGGCTCAACGTCGACGGCGACGGGCAGGGCGATCTCGCCGGCCACGGCGGCGAGCACCGCGCGGCCTTCGTGTATCAAATCGAGTCGTATGGCTACTGGGAGAAGCGGCTCGGGAGAACCGACTTCGCCTACGGGCAGTTCAGCGAGAACTTCACGATCGAGGGATTGCCCGATGACGAGGTGTGCGTCGGCGACCGGTACCGGATCGGCTCCGCGCTCTTCGAGGTGACCCAGCCGCGCGTGACTTGCTACCGCGTCGGCATCCGCATGAACGAGCCGCGCATGGCGGCGCTGTTGACCTCGAGTGGCAGGCCGGGGTTCTACCTGCGCGTGCTGCAGGAAGGCGAGGTCGGCGCCGGCGACCCGATCGTGAAGGTCACCGAAGGCCCCGAGCGCATGACGGTCGAGCAGATCAACGCGCTCCTTTACTTGCCGGGCCATCCGCGCGCCGAGCTCGAGCGCGCCCTTCGCATTCGCGCGTTGCCGGCTGGCTGGCGCGCGTCGTTCGAGGCACTGTTGCGAGGCGGCGGGGGCCAGGGCGGCACGACTGGCAACGCCGGGCTCTCCACCGCCGCCCTCACCGCGACGACGCCGGGGTTCTTCCCGCTCCGGGTCTCGCGGATTGAGCGCGAAAGGCTCGACCTGCTCTCGTTATGGCTACGGGCCGCGGACAACCGACCGCTCGCGACACCGCTGCCCGGCCAGTTCATCGTCCTTTTGCTGCGCCCCGAGCCGAGTGGGCCGCCGCTGTACCGCAGCTACTCGCTGTCGGGTCCGCCCTCCACCGAGCGTTATCGCGTGAGCGTGAAGATCGAGCCCCAAGGCAGGGCCGGGACGTATCTGAAGAGCCGCGTGCGCGTGGGCGACGTCGTCGACGTCAGCGCGCCGCGCGGGGGCTTCGTCCTGCGCGCGGGCGAAGGTCCGGTCGTGCTGCTCAGCGCGGGCATCGGCGCGACGCCCGTGCTGGCCATGCTAGAGGCGCTGGAGGCTTCCGGGTCCCGTCGCGAAGTCTGGTGGCTCCATGGTGCGAGAAACCGCGAGAGCCATGCGTTCGCGCTCGACGTGCGACGCCTCGTCGCGGCGCTCGCACGCGGCCGGAGCTACGTCTGCTACAGCAGGCCCGCCGCCGGCGACAAGCTCGGGCAGCACTACGACGCGGCAGGACATCTCGATGGCGCTACGCTCGACGCGCTCGCGGTGCCGCGCGACGGCGATTTCTATCTCTGCGGTCCTGTGGGCTTCATGCACGACCTGACCGCCGGGCTTGCAGCGCGGGGCGTTCCCCCGGACCGGATCCATACGGAGATCTTCGCTGGACTCGAGGCGATGACACCGGGGGTCGTCGGCGGCGCGCAGCGCGCACCTCATGTGCCGAGCGACGACCCAGGAAGCGGTCCGCTCGTCTCTTTCGCGCGCAGCGGCCTTGCGGTTCACTGGTCGGCCTCGAAGCATCGGAGTCTGCTCGAGCTGGCAGAAGCCTGCGACGTGCCGGTGCGCTGGTCCTGCAGGACGGGCGTCTGTCACTCGTGCGAGAGCGGGCTGGTCTCCGGGAGCATCGCCTACGACCCCGAACCGCTCGACCCACCGGCCGAGGGCAACGTCCTCATCTGCTGCTCGCGGCCGCGCGGAGACGTCGTGATCGACATCTGACAGCATCAGACGGAGGTGCCGCCGAACCCGCTGCTACCCCACGGGCCGGGACGTCGCGCTCCGCACGGCATCGCGCCCCGCAGGTGAGCGGCAAGGCGTTATGCCACCGATAATCGAATAATATTGTGAATCTTTTTTATATGGTAAAAAGGGATACACCTAAACTTATATGGTCTGACCCCAAGCCTCGCAGAGAATGAAATATATCCCGGGAGAATCCAAAGTAGTTTACCAATCGAAGAATGGCAAAGAGGAGCAGATGGTCAGGTATTATGGCTATCACAGTAAAGTCAGCCGTGGAAAACGGAAGATGCTGGATCAGGACGCACTGATCTCTTCGATTCTGGAGCCGGATGCGCTTTCAAATATTCCGTCTCCCAGCTCCCAGAGTCTACCCGCCGTCTGTCAGGCGGGTCCGATAAGTGGCCTTATTTTGCCCCGGAGTCTCCGGAGGTTTACCCGCCTGTGGAGGGCCACACTGCCTGATTTTTGACGAAAAACCCAGGGTCGAGAGAATCCATCTACCCAAATATCCTCTCCGCCCGAGGCGAGCCGCTTTTCAAACACATTCGAGACCCCTGGCGCTGCCTTCACCTCCACGCCCTTGCCGGCATCCAGTACCCATTTTTACGCCCGCAAGTTGCAGACACGACATCTTGCGCCCAGATCTTCTTTGACACACAAGCCAAAACCGACCCTAACCCGGGCTTGAAAAGGATACTTCTTATCACCTCACCTCCCGCAAAGCTCGTGGCGTGTACCAAGAAAGACCCAAGCGTGGCAAACAAACGAAAGCTTCTCTGTGGGTTTGAGAGAGCCTCGGGCCTAGTCCAATCAGTTCACAACAGATCGTGGGATCAAAGATGTACAGTATGTAATTCAAAAATACATGATCTACCCCACTTGCCTTCTTCAATGTTTAAATTAGGGTTTATCGCGGGATAATTAGGTTGCTGTCACCGCCCGCATTGCTGCTGTGAGGCAGATGCCTGTTATTACCCAATGTGAAGGGGCCGCATTTTATCGGCTTGCATGAGCTTTTCGACAAAATCGCCGAGAAAGTGGAGGGCCGCGTGGACGTGATCGCGGAGCGCATCGAGCAACTGGGAGGAATTGCTGTAGACACGGTGCGCTCCGCGGCTTCGCGATCCAGACTCGAGGAGTTCGCCGCCCCCTGCTTCGTTTTCCGGGACGCCGGCGCCGAGGTGACTTTGGTGTCACCGAAAGGCGGCCAGCCGCCGATCGACCCTAAAAGCGACCTTCCCGAAAATCAAACGCCGGCAATGGCACGATTCAAAAAGGATGAGCGCGCACAACAGGCGCTTGCTCATGCTCTCCGACTTGCCAATGTCAAAGCGGAAGATTTCGACACGGTCTTCTACCCGGGCGGACATGGTCCCATGTGGGACCTGGCTGAGGATTCGGATTCGATTGCATTGATCGAGTCCTTCTACAACTCCGGCAAGTTCGTTGCGTTCGTCTGCCACGCTCCGGGAGTGCTCCGTCGCGTCAAATACAAGGGTGAGCCTCTTGTAAAGGGGAAGCATGTAACCGGTTTTACGAACGGCGAGGAAGAGGAGGTCCAGCTCACCAGGGTTGTGCCATTCCTGGTCGAGGATGAAATGCTGCGTCTCGGAGCCATCATTGAAAAGGTCCGCAACTGGCAGCCCTTCTCCATCGTGGATGGCCGCCTCATTACCGGTCAGAATCCCGCTTCATCGACCTCCGCAGCCCAGACTCTGCTGACGCAGCTCCGGGAGGAGATGGTGGCGGCTTAGCTTCTGTTCAAGCGACGGGTCTTTTTCACATGAGCAAACGGCAATCGCCGCGAATGGAATAGTTGTGCGTCCTGACAAGATTCCCCAGCGACCTCCTCGGTCGATTTCCAGTGGAGCTTTCCGGCGGCGAGCCAATTATTGGCGGCTTAAACTCAAACGATGGGACTACAATTCTGGAAGGCGCCATCCCGGCAGCTCTAATGGGTATTGCCGCACAGGGACCCTATCCAAACCCAAATTCAAAGGAGAAAATGTGTGAACCAGCCATGTGAACATCTTAAGAACCTTACCGATGCCAACTTTGCGTCTCCTCGCGTGCCAATCGCCTGCGAAGAATGCCTGAAAGAAGGCACTCGGTGGGTTTCGCTGCGCCAGTGCATGACCTGCGGCCATGTGGGCTGTTGCGACTCGTCGCCCGGCAAACACGCGACAAGGCATTTCCACGAGACACAGCATCCAGTGATGCGTTCGGTTATGCCCGGAGACCGATGGACCTGGTGCTATGTGCATGAAGTCGCCGGTGAGCTGCGCCAGCCCATGCCAGGATTAAATAAGGAATTCCAGCAGTATGGATAAGCTCAGTTACGACGTGATCGTCATCGGGGCTGGCTCGACGGGAGAGAATGTAGCCGATCGTGCGGTCAAGGGAGGACTAACGGCCGTCATTGTTGAATCGGACCTCGTGGGCGGTGAATGTTCCTACTGGGCATGCATGCCGAGCAAGGCTCTGTTGCGGCCGGGATTAGCCATCGAAGATGCACGGAGCGTATTGGGCGCTCGCGAGGCCGTAACCGGCAAACTCAATGTCCCGGCTGTATTCAAGAGGCGCGACTCGTTCGCTTCAAACTGGGATGACTCCGGCCAAGTAAAATGGCTCCGCCACGCCAACATAGATCTATTGCGCGGCCATGGCAGATTAACGGGCGAACGTTGCGTGTCGGTCACGGATAAGGACGGCATCACGACAAATCTGACTGCGCGGCAGGCCGTGGCGGTCTGCACGGGTAGCCGACCGGCAATCCCGGACATTCCGGGTCTGGCCGAAACACACCCATGGACCAGCCGTGAAGCCGTCAGTGCCAAAATGGTCCCGCGTCGTTTGGCAATTCTCGGTGGTGGGGTGGTGGCCTGTGAAATGGCCACGGCATGGAAACAGCTTGGAACTGAAGAGATCACGGTGGTCGAGCGCAACGCACGCCTGATTCCCAAATGCGAACCGTTCGCGGGCGAATTGCTAAGGGCGGCCTTTGAGCAACGAGGGATAGGCGTACTAACAGACACGACGGTTCGCCGAGTAGACCGCCAACGCGATGGTGTTGCCCACATCGCTCTCAGCAGTGGGCAAACGCTTTTTGCCGACGAAGTTCTCGCCGCGACCGGCCGGCAGCCGCGAACCGAGGAACTGGGGCTGGAGACGGTTGGTTTGAAGCCCGGCTCCTGGCTGGAGGTGGATGATAGTATGCGGGTAAAAGCCGTAACCAGCGGCTGGCTCTACGCAGCCGGCGACGTCAATCACCGTGCCTTGCTCACACACATGGGGAAGTACCAGGCGCGTGTATGCGGGGATGTCATTGCTGCGCGCGCCAAAGGAAATACTGACGCTTCCGCGCCGGAACCGTGGACTCCGTATTCCTCAACGGCGGACAACTGCGCGGTGCCACAAGTTATTTTCACCGACCCGGAAGTGGCCGCCGTCGGTTTGACGGAAGCAGAGGCAAGAGCTCGCCGGATAAACGTGCGTGTAGTTGATTACGATATTGGCAGCGTGGCAGGCGCGGCGCTTTATTCCGACGGTTACAAAGGCAAAGCCCGCATGGTCGTCGACCAGGAACGGGGTGTGCTAATCGGAATGACACTGGTTGGACCATCTGTCGGAGAATTGATTCATGCAGCAACCATCGCAATTGTTGGAGCCATCCCGATCTCAAGACTCTGGCACGCCGTCCCTTCATACCCGACCATCAGCGAGATCTGGCTGCGGTTGCTGGAAACATTCGGCTTATGAGCACGCTCCTGATTCCAGACTCGGCGATCAACCGCCGTGTGCGCGTGGCAACCATGGAGGACACCAGCATCGACGAACGCGGACAGGCCGGGCCGACCCTGACTCACGGCTTGAACGAGGCCAAAATGAAAATTGTTGTTGTGCGACACACGGCATGGTCGAAGGCAAAAGGGAGGTGCGGGGATAGCCCGTCTCCTTTAAGTGAATGTAAGCCTGCTGCGTGAAATCACTTGGCGCGGACAAACTGTCCGCACAGCCATTTGGAAGGATCCACTAGAAACCAACGGAGGATCAAGATTATGAGAGAACCCGACAATTTTCGCTACACAAAGTTCGCTCTTAGCAACGGGTCCGGCGCGATCCCGGCGCTCGGTTTTGGAACGCTGATTCCCGACCCCATCGCAACCAAAAATGCGACCAAGGCGGCGCTGGAGGCAGGATTTCGCGGGCTCGACACTGCGGAGCGTTACGGGACCGAGAAAGAGGTCGGCGAGGCGATGAAGGAGGTGTTCGCGGCGGGGAAGATCAAGCGGGAGGATGTGTTTGTCGCCACGAAACTCTGGAACACCAATCATCGTCCTGAGCGCGTCAAACCGGCCTTTGAGGCAAGCCTCAAGAAGCTCCAGCTCGACTACCTCGATCTGTATCTCATCCACACCCCTTTCGCCTTCCAACCTGGAGACGTGCTGGACCCGAGGGACGCGAACGGCAATGTGATCTATGACAGAGGGGTGAAGCTGTTGGATACGTGGGGGGCATTAGAGAAGCTGGTGGACGAGGGGAAGTGCAAATCGATTGGATTATCCGACATCGGCCTGGAAAAGTTGAAGGAGATCTTTGAAGCCGCGACCATCAAGCCGGCGGTTGTTCACGTCGAGTCCCATCCGTATCTTCCGGAATGGGACCTTTTAGACTATTGCCGAAAGAATGGAATCGTGCTGCAAGCTTTCGCCGCGCTAGGTCATAGCAGCGAGCCCAACTTGCTGGCGGATCCTGTCATCACCGCGATCGCCCAGCGAGTCGACAAGACCCCCGCGCAGGTCTTGCTCGCCTGGGCTATCCAGCGCGGGACGGCCCTCCTGACCACCTCTAAGACACCCAGCCGGATCAAGGAGAACTTTGACGTCTCCACCCTTCCTGATGACGCCATGCGGGAGATTAGCGAAGGAATCAAACTGCGGGTCAGGCTTAATGCCGTTGTAGATACCGGTGTTCCCGGGTTCATTCCGAGGGAAAAGAGAGGTTGAGACGGATGATACCGAGCCCCTCGAGGCTCCGGCGGGCGGAAACCTTTTGGTTGGCTGCTCGCGCCCCCAGGAAGACATGGTAATCCACATCTATGCGCAGCCGTAGGTTCGATCGTGCTATACGTTTGTCACACTCGGCCCGTGAACGCGTACGAAAATTTAATTGAAAGGAGCTTTAGTATGGCCCCTTCGAGGCGCAGCATTCTGACTGCCGGCAAAATACCTTCCAAGGACGCCGCACGATGAACCGGACATTGCCCACCCCCTGGAAACCCACCAAAGCCGAGCTTCTCGTCGCGCACAACAGGGTCATCCCGGATCTTGCCGCCAAAAACCTCATCGTCCTCTTCGTCGGCATCAACCCCGGCCTCTACACCGCCGCCATCGGCCACCACTTCGGCCGCCCCGGCAACCGCTTCTGGCCTGCCCTCCACGCCGGCGGCTTCACCCCGCGCCTCTTCTCCCCCTTTGAAGAATCCCTCCTTCTCGACCTCAAATTCGGAATCACCAATATCGTCGAACGCGCCACCGCTCGCGCCGATGAACTCACAGACGACGAACTTCGCGCCGGCGGCCGGCGCCTCCAAGCCAAAGTCAAACGCTGGCGCCCCACCGTCGTCGCCTTCGTCGGCATCGGTCCCTACCGCGTCGTTTCCGGCATCAAAGACGCCCGCGTCGGCCTCCAAAAGGCCCCCTTCGGCGGCAGCCACGCATGGGTCCTCCCCAACCCCAGTGGCCTCAACTCCCACTACCTGCCCGCCGCCCTCGCACAACTCTTCGGAGACCTCCGCCTCTGGGCCATTGCCCAGCACGAGCGCCGCTAAAATAAGCGCCCCATTTCCCAGTTATGATCAGGAAGCCTTTGTCGATGAAATACAGTCGGGTGCATCAGAACCGGTGGACGCCGAACCGTCTGCTTTTCAGTCGCCGATTGGGCGATGCCGCCCACGAACTCGAAGAACTGCGTGGCACGCACGATCGTGTAAGGGGTTGTCGAGGGTGCCACAAGATCCGCGGACCGCTCGCCCACAAGGACGCTTCTTGAACTTTTCTACTTTCTCGCCGAGATGTCAGGCCACAACCATGATGCGCCACTCCCAAGAAAGCTGCAAGCCTTTTTCTAACAAAATCAGACGTTCGACAAAACACGAACGTTTTCGGTACGGGACACGCATATTTTTTTAACAAAGGAAGGGAAGAAAAAATCAGGCCAAACCGCTCTTCATCCTTTGTCAGCAAAAGTTGCCAATCGCGAAACCGCCAATGGAAATCCGATGAAGACCAAGAGAGCACCAGTTGCGAGTTGCCACATTACTATCAAACGTGCCCCTTGCGTCGCTGGAACGTAATCTCCGTAGCCCAAAGTCGTTATTGTCGCGAAGCTGAAGTAGCAGGCATCTATCTTACTTGTCAATACTTCCCTTTCGGTGCTTCCGGCCCCTCCTTGCGCGTCCCCCTCGGATGCGACGTCCTCGACCACATGAATGACTCCTTTTATCTTGAGGTACATTTCCCCGAAGGCGAACACGAGGGCAGCCAAGAGAGAGACGAGTAGGAGGAGACTCCAAGCTCTGCTGGGCAGCTCGAAGATTTTCCGGCGAGGCTCCGAGCGTATCGCCACCTCGACGAGGAGCAGGACTTGGTAGCTGTTGATTCCGACGACCACAAGAATCGGAATCCAAAGGGGCCAACCAAAGATTAGTGAAAAACCTCCAACCAGGGCGAGCACACCACCAAGGAGCAGATGCCAGCCATGCTTTTTCATATGAGCCGCTTTCATTCGAATCTGAACGTTGCGAGCGAAAAGCGCTTTGCAAGCCATGTGTGCCGATTGGCCCGTTCGCTCACACAGATGCCCGTTTTCGGCCTAACGAACCGCGAGATCTTACGGCGCACGGCCGGCACCAACCCGCGGTCGAGCTGAACTGTTGAGCGTGCCTCTGCCTCTTTTGGAACCTCTCCTCCCCCTCCGGGCGGAAGGCGGAGAGCACCGTCCAGCCCACGCGGACTGGCGGCTTGAGTTCGTAAACTCTCACTCTTGTGACGCGCTGATCTTCGTAGTAGAAGTGAAACTTGCCCGTTCCGCCGATCTTTGAATCGACCTCCGGGTCGTGCGTGCACCAGTTACGAATACCTCCGGCCGTCGTGAGCGCTTGGTAGACCCGCTCGCGTGACGCGTGGATCTTCATGAGGTGCATGATGGTGGGCATGCGCTGCTCCTTAATTGCTGTAGTGCTCCCACCTTGGTTTCGTTACTTCTAGTCGCCTAACAATAGCAGAGGCGGTAGGCCGCTCTTCGCCGGTGTCCTGATACCTTATCCGGCTTCCCTATGTGTGTCACGCCGGGCCACAAAACTGCCTCCCAGGATCGAGTCGAGCTCATTCCGCTCCTATGCGCACACCTTTTTCGGCTACGGAGCGCTTCATAAGGAACACGAGAGGAACGAGAGCGAGTACGATCACGGCGAACACCCAGAAGCAATCAAAATACGCGAGCGAGGATGCCTGCTGCTGGCGCAGAATCTCGAGACCCTGCCAGGCCATCTGTTTGGACAGGGCCGGATCGCCGGTTTGCCCGAGGAAGAACGTTTGCACTATATGGAGAAAAAAGTGCACCGCACGGTTGAAAGGGTCGAGGTACTCTCCCAGGCGGAGCATGTGAAATTGGTCGAGACGCTCGTGAAGCGTTTGGGCGAGGGACGTGCCCACACTGCCCCCCTCGGTACGTAACAGGCTGAGCAGGCCGACCGCAGCCCCGCGCAACCTCTGAGGTGTGTAAAGGTAGGCTGCGACATTTAGCGGCGCAAAGCACATCGAGAGGCCCACGATCGTCACCACCCGAGGCCAAACCACGAGTCCCGGGCTAACGCTAAGGTTCATCTGCGACATCCAGTAGTTGCCGGCTGCCATGACCAGGAGGCCTGACAGGGTTATCCAGCGGGCGTCTTTTCCCCGGCCAAGTAGAAAGGCAATGATGGGCATCAGCAGGATCGCGAAGAGGCCCGAGGGCGACATGACCAGTCCTGCATTGAGAGCGTCATAACCGAAGAGGGACTGTAGCAGGGCCGGCAGCGTCGTACTCGCCCCATAGAGAACCGCGTATGCGAAAAAGATAAGGATGCAGGAAAGGAGAAAGTTGCGCTCGCTGAGCGGCCGGAAGTTTACCACGGGCTGTATGTGACGCCTCTCCCGGATGATCAGGCCTGCCAGCGCGAGCACAAAAAGGATCAACAACGTTTGCACCCGCCAGAATGGGTCGCCTATCCAGTCCCACTCCTGCCCCTTGCTCAGCATCACTTCCCAGCAGGCCATGGTGACGAGAAGCAGTCCCAAACCGAGCGAGTCGAACTGAAGCGGCTGTTTCTTCAGTTCGGCGGTCTGGGTTCGAAGGTACTCGGGGTCTTCGAGCAGGGCGTAGCAGGCCACGAGCGCCAGAATACCGATAGGGACATTGATATAGAAGGTCCACCGCCAGGAGTAGTTGTCGGTAATCCAGCCGCCAAGGGTGGGGCCGAGCACAGGGGCGATGAGCGCCGCAAACCCGAACAGCGTCATTGCCGCCCCCTGTTTCTCCTGCGGGAAAGCATCAAGCAATACCCCCTGGCTGCAGGGCTGCAGACCGCCGCCGGCGAGACCCTGGAGCACACGGAATATGATCAGTTGAGACAGACTTGTCGCCATTCCGCACAGGGCTGAGCTAAGAGTGAAGACCGCGATCGACAGCAGAAAGTAGTTGCGCCGGCCGACGTGGGAAGCCAGCCAGCCGGTGATCGGTAGAACGACGGCATTGGCTGCGAGGTAACTCGTGATAACCCATTCGCCGTCATTGACCGTCGCCGAAAGGCCTCCGGCAATGTAACGTAGGGCGACCACGGCGATAGTTGTGTCCAACACCTCCATAAACGTCGGCACAACCACAACGGCGGCGGTCAGCCAAGGATTCACCGCCAGACGACTCGAAAGGGATGGATGTCCCGTGCCGCTCAAGGTTTCGCCTCCCCACGGCTTCCATACCGAGCGCCAGATGGCTCCGAGAGCACATAGGGCTGTAAGATCTTGCCGGCGTCGGGCCCGGTTGGCGGTTCCTTATAAAAGACATAGGCATTTACAGAAAGGCCGATGAAGAGAGGGGTTTTCTCGGGATCATAGTCACTGATATCTATGCGCACCGGCAACCGCTGCACTACTTTGACGAAATTGCCGGTCGCATTTTGTGCCGGCAGCAACGCCAAGGTCGAGCCGGTTCCCATCGTAAAACCGGTGATACGGCCCTGAAAAACTCCCCGGTCGCCGTACATGTCGACATAGAGATCCGCCCGTTGGCCGATGCGAAGGTCTGCGAGTTGAGTCTCCTTGAAATTTGCATCAACCCAGATCTCCCGCAGCGAGCGAATCGCCATTAGTCCCTGGCCGGCTTCGACATTATTGCCGGGATTGACGTTCCTGCGGGTGACCACGCCATCGATCTCCGCCACCACATCACAGTAACCGAGATCCAACTGGGCGGCCTCCAGCTCCCGCTTCGCCAGCTGGAGCCTCGCCTCGGCTTGTTTGACCCCAGGAGCCTCTTCCACTAACTGAGCGAAGAGAAGGTCGATATCGCCATGGGGAGCGCGCTTCATGAATTCATCCAGCATCTCCTTCGGGGTCTGTTCAAAAGAGTGCAGAACTCCGAGTTGAGCCGCGGTCTGAATCAAATCCGCTTGCGCCTGGAGCACTTCGGGGACCGCCTGGTCGAGGTCGGGCGGAACATACGCCAAGCTTTGCCCTCGCCCGGGCTCCTCAGGCAGTCCGAGAGAGGCCCTGAGCTGATATATTCTATCCAGCGCCACTTTCACCTGGGCTTCGGCGACCGAGATATCCTGTTGCCGTTGGTCATAGTCCTGCCGGCTGACCGCGTTGGCCGCAAGCAGCCGCTTGGCCCGGTCGAAGTCGGCCTGAGCTCGTGTGAGCACGGCTTCCTTGGATTTCAGATCTGCAACCCTGGCTTCCAGCAAGGCAACTTGGTTGTGAACCTCTTCGATAGCGGTCTGCAGCTTCCAGCGCTTGCTTCGCGCGAGCGCCACGATCCCATGAGCATTGGCCTTGGCCGCAATTAAATCGGCCTGCGCACGCGACAGAACAGCTCGTTTCACCTCGACCTGGACTTCGTAAGGCCTCTTGTCAAGCCCTACAAGCAAATCCCCTTTGTGCACGCGGTTGTTGTCTTCGACCATGACTCGCATGACCTGGCCGGCAACACGGGGGGCCACAAAGGTCACGTGTCCGTTCACGTAGGCATCATCGGTCGAAATGGTGTTGAAGGCTCGCTCCACCATCGGCAAAAGGAAATAAAGTGCGGCGGCGATTACGCCCAGTCCGATTCCGCCTCTCAGAGCCCACCTTCTTCGCTTCCGGCGGCGCCCCTCCGATGGATCAAATGCGGCTGGAGGTTCATCCTTTGCCGAGCCTGGCGGCTCATCGCCTGACACCGTTTCGATTTTCGAACGCAATTCCGCACCAGCTTCGGAGGCGGCCTCGGCATCAATTTCGGGGCTGTTTTCTTCTTGTGACATAGGCTCTTCTTCCGGAATCAACCGTCGAGCGAAATTTTATTTCCATAGATTTCTGAGAGACACCTCCGTCGTATGGTGCAGACGGTTGGCATACGTCACCGTAAAAGTTCGGGAGAGACTTGTCCGCTTTTCAGGCAAAGGGCGTCAAGAAGATTTTACCCCGCTTGTGGGGCTTTCCCCCAAGTGGTGTTGAATTGTTAGGTGGCCTCGGATCGCTGTAACTCCAGTGTCTGTCCATTTTAAGTGGTTTTCGTATTTATCATCGTGATGCTGCAGCCACCAGAGTTCGGTCGCTTGGGCTGACATTCAATGCCACTTCTAACTTTGCTTATTCCATGAGGGTTTTGTTCGCATTGCGAAAAAGCTAAGAATGAAGCCGCCGGGATGATATGGGGTGTACCCTGTATTCTATGCCCAATCTTCTTGCAGCAGGCTACATAAACCATCCGGATTTCAGGCCGACGCGAAAAATTGGGCTTCGTATCTAACGCTATTCATTGGGCGGAATGGCAGTACAGATGGCTTAATGGAGGGAAGTTGCAACTTGCGGCAAGCTTTCCTTAGTCGGGGATGACAATTGCCAGGTTTTTGGATTGTTTTCTCTGACCCCTGTGTTTCACTGAAAATCACTTTGGTTACATCCGACAGCTTCTTTGCGCCTACCAGCTTTTTCTACCCCGTGCCATCCTGCGATAGCCGACCGATCCGGCCCAGCCTCTCCAAGCGGCGTTCCAGTATTTCAATGGAAAAAGATAAGCATCGCCATAATTTGCACTCTATAGCCGGATTGATCGTCCGGGATTCCCAATGCGCTGACCCCAAAAGCTACAAGCGGCTGCAGCAATCCGTCCATCCTTGCATGAGGCCGCTCAACCTCGTCACTCGCAGGCATTGCTCCTTTTCAACTGGCTTCCCTCCCCCCCAATAGGTTTCCGGCGCGTGCGTTGCCGGCCGATTCAAAATCACTTGCCTCCCGATGACTGGTCACAAATTTTGTGAGAGGATTCTGGCATAATCTGATGCCAAAATTGGGAGATAGGCATGAGCCGGAAGCAGGTTACTACAGAGAAAATTATCAGGGTGCGGCGTGAAGAGAATATTGCTCTTATTCAAGGGACGCAGACAGGTGAGGTCGTGTGGTCTATCTTGCCGGCCGGGGTACTGCCAAGCTGTGGAGCATGGGGATTCCAGGTAGGTCTTGGACCCGAGCTACTTTTCATTCTTTGGTTTGGTGGACTCCGTGCCCTAAGGTAAAAGACGGCGGGCTCGTTAAAATTATGGATGTCTGGAAGAAACATGAAGTCTCAAAGAAATGCAGATAGGTGATCAAACAAGGGGGGAATATATGGCAGTCAAGTTTCAACAGCCTGTTAAAAGGCCTCCGACGTTATCCGCCTTCCATGGGCGGGAAGAGTGTGACCTCGTCTCCGGCTGCCAGTGGAACGGTTTGATCCGCCCGGCGGCCGTTGATGAGTATCACCGCCTCGACCTCTGGAGGAACCCGCAGAGCGGCGAACACGTCAGCGACCGTCGCCCGTTCGGCAAGGGATAGCTCGAAACTCCCTTTGCCGGCCGGAGCGTAGTCGCGCAGATTGGCAAATGTGTGGACGTGTACTTTCATACGTTTGCGATGTGCTTTCAGCGTTGAGCGTTACAGCAATCCCAGCTCCTTGAGCTTTGCCTCCGACGGCACGCCGTCGGGGGCCCAGCCCCGTAGTTTGTAGTAAGGCACCAGCATTTCCTCCAGACGGCAGACCATTCCCTTGGCCGGGCCGGCCGGCATGGGTTCTTGCGTGATGCGCGGCGGCAGGCTGTCGTCCTTGCGGGTAAAGCCCGCGGCGATGAGGAAAAGCCGCTCGGCGTTGAAGATGCGCTCGCCGGCCCGCTCGACCTCGGCAGGCGTGTAGCCGGCGCCGGTCGCACCGTTGAGCAGCTCGGTGATGCCCACCGGCTTCACCATCAGGTTCTGTTCGACCAGGTAGCGTACGCTGAAGAAGACGCACAGCCCGGCCGCGTCGATCACGCTGAACAGGTCCTGCCACTTTGCCACCAGCGGCGGTTTGTCCTCCCAGGTGTGGGGGTCGGCGGGGACCGGCACGCCGAGCAACTCGAAATAGGCCGGATCCCCCCGCATGTGGGATCCTCCGATGGGCGAGGTGGCATAGGCCAGTCCCATGCCCTGCGCGCCGCGCGGGTCGTAGCCTGCGAAGTCCAGGCTCTTGGCGACCATGGCGAGTTCCGGCTGCCCGCAGCGGGCGGCCAGGCGCCGGCTGCCCTCGGCCAGGATGTTGCCGAAGCCCTCGCGCCGTGCGGTCATGCGGGTGAGATTGACCAGGGCGGCGCCGTCGCCCCAGGCGAGCGGCATCCCGGTTTCGGATTCTTTCAGGTGGCCCTTTTCGTAAAGCTCCATCGCACAGGCGATGGTAGATCCCATGCTGATGGTGTCCAGCCCCAGCTCGTTGCACTCGTAGTTCGCCTTGGTGAGGGCCGCCAGGTCGTCCACTCCGCAGTCCGACCCGAGCGCATAGATGGTCTCGTACTCCGGCCCTTCACCATCGCCTTGGTAGGGGCCGTCCGGAATACGGGTGACCCGGCCGCAGGCGATCGGGCAGCTGAAGCAGGGCTTGGCCCGTACCAGGTATTTGCGGGTGAGGGTTTCGCCGTAGATGGACTCCCAACCCTCGAAGGTGCCCTGCTGGAAGTTGCGCGTGGGAAAGACCCCATGGCCCTGGGTGCCGACCACCGTGATGGCGGTGCCGTGCACGCGCAGCGCCGGCGGGTTGTCCTGGGTCTTGGCCTTGAAGGCCTCGCGGTATTTCAGGTTGGCGGCCTTGAAGGCGGCCGGATCCGCCAGGCGGACCTCGCCCTCGCCCCGCACCACGACAGCTTTCAGGTTCTTGGATCCCATGACCGCGCCGACGCCGGCGCGGCCGGCAGCCCGATCGCGGTCGTTCATGATGGCGGCAAACAGCACCTGGTTTTCCCCGGCCGGCCCGATCACGGCCGTCTTGGCCTTGGCGTGGGTCTCGCCGCGCAGGGCGTCGTCGGTCGCATGCGTGGTTTTTCCCCATAGATGGCCGGCGGGCCTCAGCTCGGCGCGGCCCCCGTCGATCCAAAGATAGACGGGCTGGGCCGAGCGGCCCTCGATGATAATGGCATCGTGACCGCTCTTCTTGAGCTCGGCCGGGAAATTGCCGCCGGAGTTGGAACAGGTGATGGCGCCGGTCAGGGGCGACTTGGTGGTCACCACGTAGCGCGCACCGGTGGGAGCCGCCGTGCCCGTCAGCGGCCCGGCAGCCATGACGATCTTGTTCTCGGGTCCGAGGGGGTCGCAGGCGGGGTCGACCTCCCGACGCAGGTAGTAGATGCCGAATCCCCTACCGCCGATGTAGTCCCGGGCTACCTGTGGGTCCAGCGCCTCGTTTGAGATTTTGCCGCGGCTCAGGTCCACTCTCAGAATCTTTCCACACCATCCGTGCATAGCCCTCTCCCTGCCGCTCTGATATCCGTGTTCGGGGCTGTCTCCATCCCCGGAAACCCATAAAACTGCTTGTGGGTGCGCTCGCGGGTTGGGACGGGACCGCCCTGATTGCCGGATTAAGCCATTTTTATAGGATTTTGTCAAAATGAACCCATGTCGTTGAGGCTTGATATTAAACCGGCAGGGGTCTAAAAATATCAGGAAATGAGTTGCAGCGAACTCACCATGGAACCGGGCGCGGGCGGAGGCGTTGATGGCCGAGTGGATACCGTTTGCAGAGGGGAAATACCGGGTCGAGCGGGCCGTGTTGTTGGCTCGCGATGACCAGGCCGTCGAGATTGAGGACACCATGATCGAAATCGTTGAGGATCCGGGCCGTGGGCGCCGCTTGCGGGGGCGCGGCCGGGTGCCGAACGCGCTCATGGTGGACCTCCTCGACGAAGGTCATGAGCTGGACCTGCTGCTCGATCTGGGCGGGGAGTTCAAATACCGGCTGCAGAGCCCCGGGATTCAGGGCGGCAAGGTATTCGCGCCCGGGGTCAAATCCTTCATCCAGTTCGTTCCGCAATCCCCCTGGGAGCAGGTCCCGGAGGCCGACTTCAATTCCCTGATGTCCCGGGTCCGTATCCTGGGCGGGCAGGGGGGGTGAACATGGCGGCTTTGGCCTGCTCGAATTCTGCGCGGGTGATGAGGTTTTTCTCGTACATCCGGGCCAGGTTGCCCAACTCGCGGATCCGCTGGGTGGCCGAGTCCTCCAGCAGTTCCGGAAAGGCCGCCGCGTGCGGCAGGGCCGGGGCATCCGCGGGCTTGCTGAACTTGACCGATGCCAGCCCGCCGAGAAGGCTGACCTCGAGCGTCCCCCCCGGCATCACCGGTGCGCTGCGGATGTCGCGGAAGATGTCCCGGCCTCTGGATTGGACCTTGCGGTAGAGAAAGACGCCGCAAAGACCGGCGGCCGCCAAGCCGCCCAGCAGCACCCAGCCCCAGTAGCGCGCCAGGCCGCCGAAGAAAATAACCAAAAGCCCGATGAGGGCGATGACACCCACGTGCAGGCCGATGATCAAATGCGCCAGCAGGACCCCTTTGAGCAGCCCGGCGCCGGATGTGTCGGCTTTCGTGCTCATCGGCTTATCTTAACTCACGCCGGCGGATTTGTCACTGCCGCAGCAGCGCGTGGATGATCCTGCGCTACCCTGCGTTCATCGAAGCGAGTGGCGACGTTGCGGATTTTTTCTGGGCTGCTTGAGGCCGCTATTCCGCAGAGGGTTGGCTGGGCAAGCGGATGCAAAAGCGGGATCCCTGACCGAGGCTCGATTCCACCACCATGTCGCCGCCGTGTTGGCGCACAATCTTGTCGGCGATGAAAAGGCCCAGACCGGTCCCCTTGATGCCCTTGGTCGAGTAGAAGACCGTGAAGAGTTTTTTGAGCTGCTCGGAGGCCATGCCAATGCCGTTGTCCTCCACCGAGATGCCGATCGCATCCGACCCGCACCCGACGTTCAGCAGCACCCGGTGATCGTGCTTGTCCTTGGTGTCGGCCACACAGGCATCCAGGGCATTCTCCAGAATGTTGACCAGGGCCGCTTTGAGCAGCCCGGAATCCACTTCCACCTCGCTGGTGCAACTCTCGACATCGAACACCAGATGGATGCCCAGACGCGCGAAACGAGGCTTCATGGTGTCCACCACCTCGGCGGCGAACTGTCGCAGGTCCACCCGGGAGCGGTTCAGCTTCCGCTCCTTGGCATAGAACAAAATGTCCAGCGTGATTTTGCGGATGCGCTCGGCCATGTGCGTGACCAGTCCTAAACTCTCTTGGATGCCGGCCTCGTCCCGCAGGGCGATGGCTTTGTTCAACGTGTACACGCCGGCGTCCAGACCCGAGAGCACGCCCTTGATGCTGTGGGAAATGGAGGCGATCATCAACCCGAGAAAGGAAAGATTGTTCTGCAGGTTGCGGATCTGGGTGATGTCGACGAATACCAACAGCACCTGGAGCAGCTTTCCGGCCGCGGAAAGAATCGGAGCGGTCCAGACCAGCGTGGCATACCGGTGTCCGTCGGCAGCCACCCATGTCATTTCGCCGTGATGAGGTTGGGCGTCCTGAAAGGTCATGCGGATGGGGGTGTGCGTGAGTTTGTCCGGATCGATCGAGAAAGCGTCCCTCAGGAGAACTCCGGTCTGATCCCCGAATTCGTTGATGAAATGGCGGTTGTTGGCCGTGAAGCGCATCTCCCGATCCAAGACGGCCACGTGACATGGAACCGCATCAAACAGCAGTTGGTAGCGCTGCTGGGTGTCACGCAGGTCTTTTTTCATCTGACGGATGTCACGGCTGCCGGCGGAGGCCTCCATCACCAGCTTAACCGTGCCGTCGTCGTTATAGATCGGCGCGGTGTGGACGATCACGGGCACTCTGGCGCCGCTGCGGTAGCAGACGGTTTCGCGCAACTCCAGCGCATTTTCGCTGCGAAGCGTGCGGCTCACCGGGCAGTTTTCCCGGCTGTGGGACGCCCCCTCATAGATCTCCCAGCTGGGATCGCCGATGCGCCGTCCGAGCAGCGCACGGTAGGCATGGTTGGCGGCGACGACTCGGCATTTCCGGTCGTGGATGGCGATGAAGTAAGGGATTTCATTGAAATAGCGGACCCCACCCTCCACTTCCCGGGCGAGCTCGCCGATGAGGGTCGAGACCTTGTCGAGGATCTGCTTGACGGTGAGGAATCGTTCCGTTTCAATCTGCCTGACATAGCGGCGCCGGATCTTGCGGGCGATGTCCCTTTTTTCCCCCTGCAGTTGGCGCCTCAGGTGAATGCGTCCCATCGCGCCCCGCAGGACCAGTTCCATCTCGTCGGGGTGAATGGGGCTGCCGAGAAGGCCAGAAACCAGCGGTTTGAGCCGGCTTGCCGCCGTCGGCAGGCTCCGCCGGGGGCATACCACGATGGTTTCAAGCTCGCCCCGGCGCTGTTTGAGGATGCGCAGCAGCTCGCGGGTGTCCATGTCCGGTAGCCGGTAGGAGGCGAGAACCATGGCAGGGCTCAGCTTCTGGCACGCCTGCAGGGCCTCGGCCGCCGAGCGTGTGACGTGAACGTCGAAGCCCAGATCGGAAAGCATCGTCCGAGTCCGGAGGGCGGATGCCTCCGAATTGTCTGCGATGATAATCGTATCCGTCATTGCGCACTCTTGAGCTTCGATGCGGCTCACCACCTGGACCTGCCGTTCGCTTTTCTATCCGGCTGGGCCGTAGGAAGGGCCGCGGTTTAGAAGCTCATAAATTCCATCTGCGACCGGATGGCTTCCGACTGCCGGACGGCGTTGAGGGGGAAGACGGGTTCCGGCGGTTCGCCTTCGAGGCCTTGTTTCATTTCTGCGTTGACCTGGTTGGCGATGGGCAAGTAGTAGAAGGATATTTTCATTTTGCCGGATGTTTCATGGTGCTTGAACTTGATTTCCGTCTGTTTGAACTTCCAGGCGTACGTGGTCAGGTCGCCCCGGGTTTCGCGGCTGGTCTTGCTGGGCACGCCGTACTTGTGCTGAATGTAGCTCTTGATCTGGCTGAAGATATCGATGCCCTCGATATTGACATAGACGGCGAAAAACTTGTCGTCATAAAATCCGTAAACCACGTCATTCGGGACTTCGGTGCCGAAGAAGGTGTACGTCTGATGGGGGTTCGCGTAGTAGGCGAGCTTTTCGCTGCCGCCCACCCGTGTGAAACCTTTCAGGTCCTCTGCCGGCGTGGCCCATTGCGTGCCCATGAAACCGGATTCGAGTTCGGCGGCCTGCACCGGTGCGAACAGCATCCCCAGAACGGCCGCCACCATGATCGTTTTCACCGCGGATTTCATGCAAGCACTCCTTTTCAATAGCCCTTTTCGATGTCGATGATATGCAGGGGCTCAAGCCCCGAGCGAACCCGGTGGTAGTTTTCCACGAGCTGGGGCGCCACGGCCCTGGGCTCGGTGAGGCTGGCGATATGCGGGGTCATGGTGATGCGCGGGTGGCTCCAGAAGGGGTGCGACTCGGGCAGCGGCTCCTGCCGAAAAACATCCAGGCAGGCCCCGGACAGATGCCCGCTGTCAAGGGCGTTCAGCAGGTCCTCCTCCACCAGGTGTTCACCGCGCGCCGCATTGATGACGTAGGCACCGGCCGGCAGCCGGGCGAAGGTCCGGCGGTTCAGGATGCCCTGGGTGGCGGGGGTGAGCGGCAGCAGGCAGACCAGAACATCCGCCTGGGCGAGGAACTCCTCCAGCGCATTTTCCCCCGCCCATGCGTTGAGCCCTTCGACCTGCTTCACTGTGCGGCTCCAGCCTGAAACCCGAAACCCCATAAGGCGAAGTTTCCGAGCCGCATCCACACCCAGGTGGCCCAGCCCCATGATTCCCACACACACGTTTTTCGGAGACAGCGGTCTGCGCGCGTGCCATTTTTTTTGAGACTTGTCCTGCTGGAACAGATCGAATTGCCGCGTGTGGTAAAGAACCGCCGTGAGGAGGTACTCGCTCATGGCCTGGATCATGGACGCATCGACGAGGCGGGCGATCGGGACTCCCGGCGGCAGATCCGGGTCCCTCAGAATGTGGTCGACCCCGAAGCCCATTGAGGCGATACACTTGAGGTTCTGGAACTTCGCGAGCTCCCCCAGCGGATGCTTCCAACACAGGATGAATTCAATATCGTCGGCCGGCCCCGTTGCGGGCCACACCCGCAAATCCAGTCCAGGGTCCTGCGCCCGCAGGTGCTTGACCCATGTGTCGCTTTTCAACTTCGGGGCCATCAACAGCATCGCCATCTTTTTTCTCTCTTACAGAAATATGGTTTCGCCATGCTTCCAATCCACGAGGCGATCCAGCAGTCCTTCCCGGCGCATCTGCTCCCGGATGTGCTGCGGCGGAAGGTGCACCGGCTCATCTCCCAGCTGAAACGTGCCCCAGTGGATTCGTCAGGGATGCCTGCGCCCACGTCGGCAGCACGCTCGCGGCCAGCGAAACTTTCAGGAGGTTGAAAAATGCATTTAAGAATCGTCGCCGGTTCATGGCGGTGTTTCACTCGATTTCATCTATTCGCAAATTGGCGGCTGGCCCAGCCGACGCGCGGAACGAGGGCCTTTGGTCGGGTTCATTCGAAGCGAAATTCCAGCAGCAGTATAATAAGCATTCCGATTGAAATACCAAATGGAAGTGGCCCCTTCCAAGAGAAAACGGGTTTAAAGCGCCAGATCACGCCCGAGGGCAAGGCGCCCAGCGTATTGAAAGCGGAGCGTACGCAAGTACGTGAGCATTTCAATGCGTTGGGCAACACAGCCCCCGGGTGCGAGGTGGTGTTTTAAACTCGTTTTTACCATTCGGAGGTGAGTTTGCGGGACACCTTGCCCCAGTTGGCGTTCAGCTTGGCGACGGCATCCATGCCGGCCTCGAGGTGGGTCTCCATGTACTTGGTGTAGATGGCCTCCGAGAGCTTCTTGTCTTTGATGCCCCGGCGCTGAAGCGGCATGTCGGACACCAGCATGACGGATCCGATGGGCAGCTCGTACCGATAGGCGACGGTGAACAGGGTGGCCAGCTCCATCTCGATTGCCAGGATTCGCCGGTTGCGCAGATAGTCCACGAAGTCATCGTCGAACTCCCACAGCCGGCGGTCGGTGGTGTAGACGATGCCGCAGTAGGGGGTATGGCCGAGTTTGCGCACGGCGCCGATGCAGTAGAGGTTGACCGACGAGGCCGGGATGGCGGGGAACTCGGGCGGCATGTAGTGCCGGCTGGTGCCCTCGCCGCGGATGGCCGCCGAAGGCACCAGGAAATCGCCGGTCTTCAGGATGTCGTCGATGCCGCCGCACATGCCCAGCATGATGACCGACTTGAGATTGTCCAGGTAAGCCAGGCAGTTGATCACCAGGGCGGCCTGAGGTGAGCCGATGCCGAAATCAATCATGGTACAGTTGAGATCTTTGGCATTGGCGATCCGGAAGTTCCCCTCGGAAAACTGGGCGTTGGTTTTCTCCTGGAAGCGCAGAATGTAGCGCTTGAAGTTCGTGACAAGGATGTGGTCACAGAAATCCTCGAGGCGGCAGTTCGTGTAGCGCTCCAGGGTCTGTCGAACGTATTCGTGCTCTTTCAATGTCATGCCGTCCCTCCCGTGGGATTGGATGCCGACGCGGCGCGGCGGGCTTACATCGGGTATTTGGCGGCCAGCCGTGAGAGTTCGGCCAGGTAGGCCTTCTGGTAGATCAGCCCCTTCTGGCTGCGGATGTCATTGGCGGTCAAGGCGATGAGGGGTCGGATGTCGATCCCGTTCGGGTTCATCCCCTGGTCGTTGGCCCGGTCCAGGACCAGGATGCAGTAGTAGGTCGTGAGCAGCCGGACCTTGGAATCGCGGCGCATCAGGTAGCTGCGGCCACCGAGCGTGTTCAAAAAGAAACTCGCATACTCGTACATCACCGGCAGCGAAGGCCTTCCCTTGAGCGTGCTGGACGGACCGGTGTACCATTGATAGAAAACGCGCATGGTCGGCTCTATGATCTCCGGCTCGTTTTTGAGGATCGCCGCCGCGAGCTCGGTTCTCTTTTTGCCCAGCACGCGGAAGAAGTGGGAGACATTCTTCAGCGTCGTATAGAGCGAGTCGGTTTCGCCTGCGACCGTCGGCAGGTTTGCGGAAAGTTCCGCCACGGAGGCGGTGTATTGCGCGTAGGTGCCGCCTTCGAGCGCGAAGGCTTTAACGTAGTCCCGGCCGTCCAGGTACTTGAAAAAGGCCAGGACTTGCCGTTCGGTGGTCTCGACGGCGGAGGGTTTCTCCGGCGCCGTCGACTCGGTGGCGGCCGGTCCGAAGACCTCGGCGGCCTTGTCCTCGGCGGCTTTTTCAGCCTGAACGGTTTTGAGTTCGCTCTCCAGTTCGGCGACCTTTTTCGATAGATCCTCCGCCTGCTGCTGCAACTCCTTGCTCTCCTGCTTCCGGGCTGATTCGGCCTGCCGACCCTGCCAGTCCGTGAACAGGTTCCATGCCGCCACCCCGATGACGATCAGCACCAGGACGACCAATACCGATTGATAGTTGCGCTCCTTTTTCATGACATCTCCTCCTCAACGGCTCCTTCCGGGGGTTCGACGTGCGCCACCACATCGACCACCTCGTCGATTTCCCGGCTGAGCCGATCCTCCACGTCCTCCGCAATCGCGTGGCCCTCGCGAACCGTGATGGCACCGTCGACCACCAGGTGCAGGACGACCTGGAGGCTCGATCCGATGTAACGCGTGCGGATGTCGTGGACCTGAATGACGTTTTTGTTCGTGCCGGCAATCTTGCGGATCTGGTTGCGAATTTCGGCCGGGGCGCCGGCATCGATCAGCTCCTTGAGGCTCGGCCAGGTGATTTGAAAGGCGGAATGCAAGATGAAGATCGAAACGACGACGGCCCCGACGCGATCGAGAAACGACCAGCTGGGAAACAGAATGGCGCCGGCCACGGCGAGAACGACCGGGTACGAGCTGAAGGAATCCGAGCGGTAGTGCAGGGCGGTGGCAATGACCGCGGAACTTTTCATCCGCCGGCCGGCCGTCGCCGTCCAACGGTAGAGGATTTCCTTGCCGACAATGGAGACGAATGCGGCGATGGCCGCAATCCATCCCGGTGGGGTGAAGTGCTCTTCGTGCAAGGTGGCGACCGACCCCCAGCCGATGCCGACCGCAGCGCCCACCAGGGAGACGCCGATGAAGACCGCCACCAGCGTTTCCAGCCGGCCGTGGCCGAAGGGGTGCGTGTCGTCCGGAGGCCGCATCCAGAATCGCGAGGCAGCGTAGACGAGAATCACCGTGAATACATCCAGAAGCGCCTCGACGCCGTCGGCCACGACGGCCCGGCTGTCGCCGTATACTCCGGCAAAAAGCTTGAAAGCGGCCAGAACGATGTTCACGGTCACCCCGATCCAGGTGACTTTCTTGATGAGCTCATCCTGAACGCAAGGCTTCCCCGGGGATTCGATATCGTTGATCGCACGCTTTTCGATCATGGTCACCTTTCGACGGTCTGGCGCATCATCCGCAGTATAGTATGACACTCTTGCGGACTGCAACGGTTTTCAGGTGCCCGCGCGGATCGTCCCGCGGTGAGGCCGGCTCAGGCCGGACACAACACCGGCGCGGCGAAAGCGTCTTTGGCGCTTGACACCCCAGATGCGGTTTTCTATTGTAACCATAACAGGGTGCGGTCATCGGGTTTCTTCCACCACCAGTGCAGGTCGAGTCGGGTGTCGTCGCAGTGAACACGGCCGAAATCACCAAGGGCGTTGCGATGCGGATCGCACTGATTGCCGCCATGGCGGAACACCGTGTGATCGGCCGCGGCGGGGTCATTCCCTGGAAAATCCCCGGAGAGCAGAAGCTGTTTAAACGCATCACGCTCGGACACGCGGTGATCATGGGGCGGCGGACCTATGAAAGCATCCGCCGGCCCCTGCCGGGACGGACCAATATCGTGGTCAGCCGCCGCCCGGACTTCCGGCCGGAGGGCTGCCTGGCCGCGCCGGGGCTGGCGGCCGCTCTTGCCCTATGCCCGGCGGGCGAGGAGGAGGTCTTCATCATCGGCGGCGGGCAGCTCTACCGCGAAGCCATGCCGATCGCCGACCGTATTTATCTCACGGTGGTCCCGTTGACCGTTGACGGCGACGCCTTCTTCCCGGAAATTCCCGCGGAAGCCTTCGCCATCACCTCTGCGGAGCGCATCCCGGGTCCCCCGGCCTACGACCTTTTGATCTACGATCGCATTCATCACCGCTAACCTCTTTGACAGGAACGTTGCCATGTCCGAAGCGAAAACCTACCACATGAGCCCGGCCGAGTTCCGGCGTTGCGGGCACGCCGCCATCGACTGGGTGGCCGACTATTACGAGCGCGTGGAATCCCTGCCGGTGGCCTCTGCGGTCAAACCGGGCGACATCCGCGCCGCCCTGCCGGGCCACCCGCCGCAGCAGGGCGAGCCCTTCGACGCCGTGCTGCGGGATGTGGGCGAGCGGATTCTGCCCGGCATCACGCACTGGCAGTCGCCGAATTTTTTTGCATACTTTCCGGCCAACGCCTCCGGGCCTTCTATTCTGGGCGACCTGATCTCCTCCGGGCTGGGCGTGCAGGGCATGCTGTGGGCCACGAGCCCCGCCTGCACCGAGCTCGAAACCCACGTGCTCGACTGGGTGGCGGAGATGCTGGACCTGCCGCCGTGCTTCCGTTCCACGGGGTGCGGCGGCGGCGTGATCGAGGATTCCGCCTCCAGCGCCGCCCTGTGTGCGCTGCTGGCCGCCCGGGAACGGGCGACGGGGCTGGCCAGCAACGCCCGCGGCTGCCGGGAGCGGCTCACGGCGTACACCTCCACCCAGGCCCACTCGTCCATCGAGAAGGGCGCCAAGATCGCCGGGATCGGCCGGGAGAACCTGCGTCTGATCGACGTGGATGCAAACTTCGCCCTGCGCCCGGACCTGCTGGCTCAGCAGATCAACGAAGACCGAAAGGCCGGCTGCCTCCCCTTCTTCACGGCGGCCACGGTGGGAACCACGTCCTCGAATGCCATCGACCCCTTGCCTGCGATCGGCCGTATCTGCCGCGAGCAGGGCCTGTGGCTGCACGTGGACGGGGCCATGGCCGGCAGCGCCGCGCTGTGCCCGGAGTTCCGCCACGTCCAGGCCGGGCTCGAGTTTGCGGACAGCTACTGTTTCAACCCGCACAAGTGGCTGTTCACCAATTTCGATTGCGACTGTTTTTTTGTGGCCGACCGCGCCGCCCTTATCCAGGCCCTGAGCATCCTGCCCGAGTACCTGCGCAACCAGGCCACCGAAACCGGCGCCGTGATCGACTACCGTGACTGGCAGATCCCCCTGGGGCGCCGCTTCCGGGCGTTGAAGCTCTGGTTCGTGATCCGGCACTACGGGGTGGAAGGCCTGCAGCACCATGTGCGGCGCCACGTGGCGCTCGCCCAGGAGTTCGCCGGCTGGGTCCGGGCGGACCCGGATTTCGAGCTGGCGGCGGCCCCGCCCCTGAACCTCGTTTGTTTCCGCCACCGGGGCGGCGACGGCCTCAACCAGGGGCTCATGGACCGGTTGAATGCGAGCGGCGCGCTTTACCTTACCCACACCCGGCTGCAGGACCGCCTGACGCTGCGGCTTTGCATCGGCCAGACCCACACCGAGCGCCGCCACGTGGAGCAGGCCTGGCGGCGTATCCGCCAGACCGCCGCGGAGCTCACACGGGGTTGACCGGTGGCGTAACTGCTCAGAAGGAGAACACGGATATGGCTGAGTTAAAAAACGCCTACGGCTGGAACCCGCAGATGCCCCTGGCGCTCCAGATGAAGCTGAAGGAAGACCTGAAGCAGGCGATGCGGGCCAAGGACGAAGTGGGGCGCAACACCATCCGCCAGGTCATGTCGGAGTTTTTCAAGCTCACCGTGCCGGTGACGCTGGAGGGCGGCAAGAAGTCGACGCGGCCCAAGAAGGCCGAGGAGATCAGCAACGAGGACATCATCGGCATCATCCAGGGCCTGATCAAATCCGAGCACATCCTGCTCGAAGCCAAGAAGGAGACAAGCTCGGACTATCTCCAGATCCTGGAGGCCTATCTTCCGCAACAGGTGGCGCGCGAGGAGATCGTCGACTGGGTCCGGGGCAACATCGATTTCTCCCAGTTCAAGAACAAGATGCAGGCCATGGGAAGTATCATGAAGCACTTCGGCAAGACCGCCGACGGTAAGCTCGTCAACGACATTTTGAAGAATTGGCCGACCCCATGATTTCGTTCCGCAGCGTGAGTTCCGCGGCCGCTTTGCGGCCGGTCATGAAGACCATCCCCCGGGTGCTGGCGGTTCTGGCATTCTTGCTGTGGGTCACCGGGGTGGCAGCTCCAACGGCGGGCCGTGCTCAGGTGCTGCCGGGCTCCTCCAAGACGAGTCTGTGGGCGATCCCGACCGCAGGCGGAGCGGTCTACCTGATGGGTTCGATCCATTTCATGCGCGCGGAGGACTACCCATTGCCGCCGGCCATGGATGCGGCCTATGCGGCCAGTCACGCCGTCATTTTCGAAACCGATATCGGCCTCATGCAAGCCCCGCGCGTGCAGGCGCGCATGCTCGAACTGGGGATGCTCCCCGCCGGCCGGAGCGCGTTCGATACGCTCGACCCCCAGATCCGCCGGCGGCTTGAAGACAAGCTTGCCGAAATCGGTGTGCCCGGCGAGGCGGTTGCCGGTTTCCGGCCTTGGATGGTCGCCCTGACGCTTTCGTCCTTGGAGTTCCAGCGCCTGGGATTTGACCCGAACCTGGGCGTAGACTTGCATTATTTCAACCAGGCCAAGGCCGACCGGAAGCGGATTGCCGGGCTGGAAACAGTTGAGTTCCAGCTGCAGCTGCTGGCCGGGATGAACGCGGCCGCCGAGGAGGCCTTTCTCACGCTAACGCTCCAGGATCTGGCCCAGGTCCCGGAATTCGCTTCCCGAATGGTGGGATTGTGGAGATCCGGCGATGCCGAGGGGCTCCAGGAGCTGCTGTTCAAAACCATCGACCAGCACCCGGATGTGCGCAACCGCATGCTGGCTCAGCGCAACCGGGCCTGGGCCGGGAAGATCGAAGAGCTGATCCGGCAGGCGGAACCGGTGCTGGTGATCGTCGGGGTCATGCACCTGATCGGGCCGGGCAGCGTGGTCGAGCTGCTGCAGGCCAGGGGTTACCGGGTGGAGCAGCGTTAGTCGCCTGGCCGGCGCCGGGGCGGGTATTTGGCGGCTGCCGGAGACCCGGGCGGGCCGTTGGTCCGGAGTAACACGCCGGCATGTCTGGACAAACGATGGGGAAGCGGCTAATATGCTTTCGCCTGACGGTCACACTCCCATCGAAAAAAGGATGAACGATGATTTACATCGGAAAGTTTCTCCATACAACCAACCAGCAGGAAAAACAGGAAGACCAGCGCCGCCACGGAGAATTCAACCTGGTCGTGACCGCAGCGGATCAAGAAGGCGCCATCGATAAATTCAAGAAGCGCATCAGCGATGCCCGCGGGACAACCGACTTCTTCCAGGGGGATACTTACATCTATCTGCTGCACATCCTGGAGATGAAAACCATCCCGAGGGACCGCGCCCGCATATTTGATTACCAGTCCGTGGCGGGCGATCCGGTCATGCCCGTCATCAGCTGCCAGGCCCCGGCCGGGGAAACCGACGGCTGCCGGATTCTCGACTGGCAGCAAAACCGTCCCGGCGTTGACGGGCAGGCGGCCGTTCCTTTCATGAAATTCAGCCGCTGACGCTGTCCGCCCGGGCTGTTCGCCGGCGTTGCCTGCTAAAGCGCCGACTGATAAACCGCCCGCACATCGTCCTCGGAGAGGTCCCGCGGATTGAACGCAAACAGGCGCGACTGCTTCACGCCGCCCTCGACCAGAAAAGGCATTTCTTTCTCGGAAATGCCGTAGTCCCTCAAGCGACATGATACATGCATGGTCTTGAGCAGGTCTTCCACCGCCTCCGCCGACAAGGCCGCGGCCTGGTTCACATCGCAGGCTTGGGTGGGACGGCCCAGAAGAGCGGCGATGGCGGCGTATTTCTCCGGCGCCCCGGGCAGGTTAAATTTCATCACATGCGGCAGCATGATGGCGTTGGAGCGGCCGTGAGGCATATGGTAGCGGGTGCCGAGCACGTAGGAGAGGCCGTGGACAGCCCCTAACCCTCCGCTGGCGAAGGCCAACCCGGCCACGGTGGCCGCCAGCGACATGTAATAGCGCGCTTCCTGGTTGCCGCCTTTCGACCAGGCGATGGGCAGGTAGCGCCCGATCCACGCAATGGCCTTTTCGGCCAGGATGTCCGAGAAGGGGGTTGCATTGAACGAAACAAAGGTTTCGATGGCGTGCACCAGGGCGTCCATGCCGGTGTCCGCCGTGACCGCGGGCGGCATGGAATACGTCAGCAGCGGATCGACGACGGCCAGTTCCGGCAGGCAATAAAAGCTGTAGACGACCTTCTTGGTGTTTTCAGCTTCGTCGGTGATTACCAGCACCCGCGTGGTTTCCGCGCCGGTACCTGCCGTGGTGGGCACAAGGACCTTGGGCGCACCCCGTTTTTTGACCAGGTCCATCCCGGCGTAATCCAATATGCGCCCGCCGTTGCCGGCCACGATGGACACCCCCTTGGCCACATCCAGGGATGAGCCGCCACCCACGCCCAAAACCACGTCGCAGCCTTCGGTCCGGAATCGGCCGGCCCCCTCGTCTACCAGCCGGACCGGGGGCTCGGCTTCGACCTTGTCGTAGATAACATGGGCGAGCTGCGCTTCCTCGAGGGAGCGGGTGATAGGCGTGAGCAAGCCGGTTTTGGCCACACCCGGGTCGGTCACAATGAAGACCTTGGAGGCGCCGAGATTTCTTACTTCAGCGCCGATTCCAGAAGCCGTTCCGGTTCCGAAAACAATCTTGTGCGGGGAGTAAAAGACATGCGTTTTATCAGCAGTCAACATGGCTGGTGAATACCTCCTATTGGCGAATAATTTCCACGGTTCCGGCGCGGCCGTCGATTTTTACCCGATCGCCTGTTTTGATTGTTTCGATGGGATTTTCTTCCAAGCCATCCACCACTGGAATGCGTTTGCCGAAAAATGACTCGGCCAGCAAGGCGCAAACCTGGATCATGGGTTCACTGTTGAGATTGATGATGGCGGCCGGGGCGACTTTGTTTCGCACCGCTTCCAAAAATATGCCCGGTGTTCCGGTCGATCCGCGGCCGTAAGGATAGACGAAGACCTTATCCTTGAGGGATTGACCGACCAGGTCGTGGCGCTGGTCGATGACCAGGCCTGTCTGGGGGTCCAATCCCTGCCAGAAGCCAAAAGGCAGGCGCGAAACAACGGCCTCGCCTTCCACTTGCCCTTCCACTCGGCCGCGGCCGTGAATAAGCACTGACATGGCGGTTCAGCCCTCCACAATGCAGCCATTGACGGCGGCTTCGATGCAGGTTTCAGTGGGTGCGAAAGAACATTGGGTCCCCACCGTGGTCGGGGTGTAGTAGGCGAATTTGCCCGAGTCCGTGGCCAGTCGTTTGAATCCCCACGCCCCCAGAGGGCAATTGTTGAGACACGTTCCGGCCATTATGCGGCCGCCGGCCTCCTCGATGGCCTGGATGTAGCCCATTCTACGGGCCATGCCTTCCACCACGTCGTTGAGACAGACGAAGAGCTCGACCTGGGGATGAATCTTCCGGCCGGCCAGCATCCGGACGTAACGGTGCAGTTGATCCAAGGAGGCGTGAGGGCAGCCCAGGCCGACGACGTCGATGCGCCCACCGTCATATCCGCCCATGGTTGCCATGACATCCTTGATTTCTTTGAGGCCAACCCGGATGGTCCGGCTGGGGCGGCCGCCCTGCAAGGCTTCTTCAAGGCTGCGGGCCTCGGGCGTGATGCCGACCATGTGATAGAGGGCCACCGCGCCGGAAGCGGCCGCGGCGGCGCCAAAGGCTTTGAGCTGATCGAAGCTGGCCCGTTGCAGACCCGTGATGACGGGAATTTTGTCCTCGACGATCTGTCCGACCATATACCCCAGAACCGGGAAATAAAAATCCCGAAAATTCCCGGCCAGTTCCTCGTCCAGTTCGAACAGGATGTCTCCGCGCCGGTGTTGCGGAACATGCAGACCAAAACGTGGGGTTTTGCCCAAAAGCGCGGTGCACAGGTCCACGTAGGCCGACATCCGGTTGGTCCTGGCGCCGATGACCGAGTTGACGAAGGCCACGGCATTGGATTCGGACCAGCCCAGGTCTTCTCCGAAATGCGGAACATTCAGAAGATAGTACGGCGTGCAGGTCCAGGTGGGGGCGATGCCCATCTTTTCCAAAAGATCGGCGATGATCTGCTGCCTCGCAGCGTAATCGGCCGGAGTTTTGAATTCTCGCCAGCGCAGGAAATCGATCGAGCCGGGGTCCAGTGTCGTATGAACCGCCACCTTGGCTCCTTGTTCGACCAGCCGCGAATATACTTCGATGCCGGCCTCTCCGGCTATCTGGTAGGAACACCCCACCAGGTGCGCGCTGGCGATCGGTATCATGCGGTCGGCGTCGTTGGCTTCCCCGAGCTTGGATAAAATGTGCAGGGCCGTTCGCCGGGGCTCTCCCTGAGCGCCATCCAGGATGCTTTTTTCTTCGTCGGTCAGGTGCATGGTCATCACTCCTGTGCAGGCGCGCGCTTGCGAGTCGGCGGCGGCTGTTAGTTAGTGTCCATCCATAAACGGCGTCTTTCGGCCCATGCCGGCGTTCTCGCTCTTCGCAATCCTCGGCAAAGCCTCACTTTGCCTGCGGCGTGCGAAATCGCTGCGGCCTTGGCCTGAACCGAAATCCACCATTTCTGGGTGGCCACTATTTAAGCGCGCTCAGGATGCTTTGGCGCAGGCCTTGCGGCTGCAGGCCGTGCTTTTCCAGCAGTTCGTCGGCCAAACCGGATTCTCCGAATACGTCGCGCACGCCCAGCCGGGTCAAGGGCGTTTTGGCTTGGGATGACAGCGCTTCGGCCACGGCGCTGCCCAACCCGCCGATGATGTTGTGCTCTTCCACGGTAAAGGCCTTTTGAACGCCTTCTGAAAATTTAAAAACTTCGGCTTCGTTGAGTGGTTTTATCGTGGAAACATTTATCACCCGCGCCTCGACATGGTCTTTCGCCAAAAGCTCCGCCGCTTCCAGGGCTTTCCAGGTCATATGGCCGGTGGCGAAGATAACGACATCCCGACCTGCGCGCATTTGTTTCATTTGGCCGACCTTGAATTGATAATCCGGGCCGAATAGGGTGGGCACGGGATACCGACCCAGCCGGAAATAAACGGGACCAGGTACATCGGCCATGGCCATGGTCGCTTGTTTGGTTTCCACTCCGTCCGCCGGCACGATCACGGTCATATTGGGCAAGGCGCGCATGAGCGCTATGTCTTCCAGAGACTGGTGCGTGGCGCCGTCCGGCCCCTGGGTCAGGCCCGCGGAGGATCCCACCATTTTAACCGGAAGCTTGGGGTAGGCGACCTGGGTGCGAATTTGATCATAGCAGCGGCCGGTCAAGAAAATCGCGAACGAATTGCAGTAGGCAATTAGACCGCTGGCCGCCAGCCCGGCGGATGTGCTGACCAGGTCCTGTTCGGCGATGCCGATGTCAAAAAACCGTTCGGGAAATTCCTTGGCGAACAGTTCGGAGCGGGTGGAGGTGTAAAGGTCGGCGTCAAGGACCACAATGTTCCGTCGCTGACGGCCCAGTTCCAACAGCGCTTCGCCATAGGCCATTCGGGTTTGCGTGAGGTTGGTCATTTAAAAGCCTCCGATGGGTTCGACAGGGTTGCTTCCAGTTCAGCCACGGCCTTGAGGTATTGTTCATCGGTGACGATGCCGTTATGGAAAGCCGCCTGGTTTTCCATAAAAGAGACGCCTTTTCCCTTCACCGTCCTGGCAACGATCACGGCCGGGCAGTCATCCCGACTGGACGCCCAATCCAGCGCATCGCAGATCTGGCGCATGTCATGGCCGTCTATTTCCTTGACCCGCCATCCAAAACCGGCCCATCTGTCTGCGATGCCATCCAACGGTTTGCAGCACAGGCAGGCGTTGTCCATGCCCTTGAGCCCGTTGGCATCGACAATGGCCGTCAGATTGGTCAGGCGCTTGCGGACCGAGGTCATGGCGGCTTCCCAGACTTGTCCTTCGTGCAGTTCGCCGTCGCCGATGAGACAATAAACACGGTAATCCAATTTATTGATTCCCGCCGCCAGCGCCATCCCATTGGAGAAGGAAAGCCCTTGCCCCAGGGAGCCGGTGCAGCCTTCCAGCCCCGGCGTCAGTTGCATGACGGGATGGCCCTGGAGACGGCTGCCAAACTTTTTGAGGGTGGGAAGTTCATCCAACGGAAAAAATCCGGCCATGGCCAGGGCCACGTATTGGGCCGGGACCGAATGCCCCTTGCTCATGAGAAAGCGGTCCCGTCCCGGGTCCCGGGGATTTTTGGCGTCGTAACGCATTTTGTAGAAATAGAGTGCGGTCACCAGGTCCGCGGCGGAGAGCGATCCTCCGAAATGGTGGTATTTGTTCGGGCCCATCATGCGAACGATGTTCAGCCGCATTTGAGCGGCCAAACGCTTGAGTCTGGCCAATTCGTCGGGAGAAAGCGTGGAGTCCATTGCAGCTTCCTTTCGTGGGTGAATGTGGGCGGCGGTCAACACGGATTGATCATATAGCCACCGTCGATGTAGATGGTTTGTCCGGTGATGTACGCCGAAGCGTCGGAGGCCAGGAAGACCACGGCCCCGGCCAGGTCGTCCGAAACCCCAAACCGCCCCAATGGTATCTGAGAGAGTATTTTCGCTCCGACCGAGGTGGCAAAATATTTTTCGGTCAGTGGCGTCAACATATGACCGGGACCGATACAGTTTACCGTAATGCCGAAAGGCGCCCATTCGGCGGCCATGATGCGGCTGGTGGCGGTCACGCCGCCTTTGCTGGCGCCATATATGGAACGATGCGGAAGCCCGTTTTCACTCGTAAGGGAGCTTATGTTGATGATGCGCCCGGCGCCCTGGTCCTTCATGGCGCGGGCTTCTTTCAAACAGCAAAAATAAAGCCCCTTGAGGTTGATGTCGATGATCGTGGACCACTCTTCCTCGGTATATTCGAGCGCAGGTTTGCGAATGTTGACGCCGGCGCTGTTGACGGCGATATCCAAACGGCCGAAGTGGGTCACAACCGCCTGGACGGCTTGCTCGATATCATCCAGTCGGCGGACGTCGCCGGTCACCTTCACACACCGCCGGTTTTCCTTTTCGATCAAGCGTGCGCATTTTTCCATTGGTTCGGCGGATAAATCGAAGAGCACGATATCCGCGCCGGCCTGAGCCAGGGCCAGGGCCATGGCCCCGCCCAACCCCCCGCCTCCGCCGGTGACCAGCGCGGCCTTGCCCTCGATGGACAAAAGGTTTTTCACGTTTTGCATCTCGATCCTCCTTAACGCCGTATGAAGCCAAGAACCTCACATGCCCAAGTAGGCCTTTTTAATTTCACAGTCATTGGATAATTCCTGACTGGACCCGGAGATGGACATCCGCCCGTTTTCGAGGACATACCCCCGATCGGCCATATCCAGGGCGCGCAGGACGTCCTGCTCGACCAAGAGAATGGAGACACCCTCCTGGCGGACGCTTTTCAGCCTCTCGTAGAGATCGTCCACAACCACAGGTGCCAGCCCGAGCGAGGGCTCGTCAAGCATGAGCAGTTTGGGTTTGAGCATCAGCGCCCGGCCGACCGCGACCATCTGCTGCTCGCCACCGGAAAGTGTCCCGCCCATCTGCCGGCGCCTTTCCCGTAATTTAGGAAAGATATGGAATACCCATTCCTTCGATTTATTGCGGTCCTTTTTTGCCCCGGGCAAATAAGAGCCGATATCGAGATTTTCCTCGACCGTCATTTGGGGAAAGACCCTCCTGCCCTCGGGCACAAGCGCAATGCCAACCTGAGCCACCTTGAAAGCTTTGAGCCCGTCGATGCGTTGCCCCAGGAAGGAAATCGTTCCTTCCAAGGGTTTCATCCACCCGCAAATATTCTTGAGGATAGTAGATTTGCCTGCTCCGTTGGAACCCAGCATGGCCACGCACTCGCCTTTTTCCACTGTCAGGGAGACGTTCGCAATGACCTGGATCATCCCATAGGAGGCGCTGATATCATTGACATGTAACATTGACGAACCCCTTACCTAAATAGGCCTCCACCACGCGCGGATCATTGACCACTTCCTGGGGAAGCCCCTCCGTGATTTTTGCTCCCTGGGCGATGACCGCCATGTAATGCGACAAGGACAATATGGCTCGCATGTTGTGCTCGACCACTACGATGGTGACTCCCTGCTCGTTGATTTTTTTGATCAGCGAAATGGTGATCTCGCATTCGGTCTGATTCAGCCCCGCCATGGATTCGTCCAGGAGCACAAGTTTGGGGTCTGTCGCGAGCGCACGGGCGAATTCAAGGCGGCGTTGATCAATGGTGGTCAATTCCTTGGCCGGCACGCCGGCGTGAGCGGCCAGTCCGACATGATTCAAGCATCCCATGGCTTTGCCTTCCGCCTCGGCCGGGTCTGATGTCCGGCAATAGGCGCCGGTCATGACATTTTTGAGTACGGTCATATTGCTGAAAGGTTGGGCCACTTGATAGGTCCGGCAAAGCCCCAGGCTGCAGACTTGATGCGGCTTCAGCCCCACGATGTCGTGGCCGTCGAAAATCACATGGCCCGAGTCCGGCTTGTAAACGCCGGTGATGAGGTTGAAAAGGGTGGTCTTGCCGGCTCCGTTGGGGCCGATGAGCCCCAGGATTCGCCCTTGCTCGGAGCTGAAGGAAAAATCGTCGATGGCCAGGAGGCCGCCGAAGCGTTTGGACAGGTTTTTTACCTCAAGGAGATTCATGCTATTTGGCCTTCTTGACGTTTGATCCGGAAAGCAGGTCGGCCAGTTGGTTATATCGGCTTCCCAGCATAGGGGCCAATCCCTCCGGTTTGACCATGACAATGGCCATCAGCAGACCGCCGTAAATTACCAGTTGGATGCCGGCCAGGCCTTCTCCGAAGGAAGACGATGTGTACTCGGTCAACAGGCGCAAGACCATAGCCCCGATGACCGGCCCCCAGAGTGTTCCGACCCCGCCGACGATGGCGAATAAGGCGAATTCAATGGACAAGTTCAGGCCGAAGACGGTGTCCGGATCGATAAAATACGTGTATTGGGCGTAGAAGGTCCCGCACATGGCAGTGAGCGCGGCACTCGCGGCCAGGGCGGTTTGTTTGACCTTTACCGAATCCACGCCCACGGCCTCGGCGGCTGCCTGATTCTGCCCCAGGGCCACCAGGGAATGACCCAGGCGGGAGGAGGCGATTTTATAGGTTGTATAAACCGCCACCAGGGTCAGGGCCAGCGCTATATAGTAATAGGCCAGCTTACTATTGAATTGAAACAGCCAGGGGTTGTTTCCCTTGAATTTGACGCTGAGCCCCGTGGCGCCCATGGTCAGCCACCGTTGGCTCAAAAACAGATAGCGCAGAACTTCGGCCAAAGCGATGGTGGCGATGACAAAATAAGGCCCTTGAAGCCTGAAACAAAGCCAGCCGATGCCCCAACTCAGAAACAGGGAAAAAAAGGCGCCCAGGAACATGCCCACCCAGGGCGAGAGCTCGAAATAGTGGAAAAGCATTGTGGAGGTATAGGCGCCCAAACCGAAAAAGGCGGCATGCCCCAAGGAAAATTGGCCGCCGAAACCGCCGACGATATTCCAGGCTTCGCCCGCCGCGGCGAAAAGAAATATTAAAACCAGGATGTGAACGTAATAGCGGGATAGAAATGGCGGAACGAAAATGAAAAAAGCCAGGGCGGCCAGCGGGAGATAAACCCTGGGGTTGGTCAAGGAAGCTAGGGTGAAACCCTTGCCCAGCCGGGCCAAATCGCCGGAAACCGATTTAATGACGAATGCCGATGCTTCCTTCATTTAAATGCGCCCCTTGGATAAGAGTCCTTGCGGTCTGAACATCAGGACCAAAACCAACAAAATGAAGGATATCATCACCCCTGAATCGCTGGAGATGAAATAGCCCCCCATGGCCTCGGCCAAGCCAAGAATCAGCCCGCACCAAAAGGCCCCTTTGACGTTGCCCAGGCCGCCCATGATCACCACGCAGAAACAGGTGGTGGTAAAACTGGCGCCGACCAACGGGTAGACATAGAAGTAAGGCATGATCAGAGCGCCGGCCGCCCCGGTGATGGCCGAAGCCAGCCCCACGGCCAACATGTAAATGCGATCGGTGTTGATGCCCATGAGTTGGGCGACCTGAGGGTCCTGGGCTGCGGCGCGCATGGCCTTGCCGAAGTCGGTTTTTATCAGCAGGTAAGCCAAGCCGGCGGCGATCAGAATGGCTGAAACGAAGGCGAGTAATTTGGTGTAACCGATCGTCACTTCGCCCACTCTGATATACAGGTCGCTATAAACCGTCTTCAGGGTGCGATAGTCGGCCTTGAAGACCAACAGCGCCAGGTTCTGCAAAACCATGGACAAGCCGACGGTAAGAAATATCTTCGCCTCGTCCGTGTTGTTGACGACGCGGGCGAAAAAAAAGCGATAGACGATCACACCGAAAAGAAACAGGGACGGGGTGACCACAAACAGGGAAAAGAGAGGGTCCAATCCGGAGAAGAGCGACCAAAGCCAGAAGGTGATATACATGCCGATCATCAAAAACTCGCCATGGGCGAAATTGACGATCTGGACCACTCCGAAGATGAGAGTGAGCCCCATGGACAGCAGGGAGTAGATGGCCCCGAGCATGATGCCGCTTAAAATTACCTGTATGGCTATCTGAAACTGCATTGACATTCCTTCATGTTGAGATGTGGTGAGACCTGGACCGCTGGGTTCTCCGGTCCAGGTCTCTTACGGCGTCCCATGCGTAAGAAAGTCGCCCTCCCTGAAATTACTTGCGTTCAGACCACTTGGGAACCGGCCACACTGGTTGGACCGCCTGGCTGTCCTTGGGCCAGATGCTTCTGAGCTGGCCCTTTTGCCACTGCACCATAACCGGGTGCACTTTTTCGTTCCAGCCGGTCGCGTCGAATTTGGTGTGGCATCCGGGCATGCTGGCTCCGGGGCCTTGCGTGAGGTCGAGCGAAGCCAGAGCGTCGCGAACCTTCTGGGGATCGGACGACTTGGCCTTCTCGATGGCCTCTTTTATAACCCACATGATGACGTAGGATTCGCCGGCGTGTTCGGGCAGGAATTCTCCGTATTTTTTCAGGAAACGCGCCGAATAGTCCTTGACGGACGGGCAGGGCAGATCGTGGTTCCATGAGCCCACGCTGATCACGTATTCCGAATCCTCCTTCAGGGCGGTATAGAAATCCGGCATCAGATAGCCGGCCCCGCCGCCGATAAAAGCCGCGTTCACATCCAATTTTTTCATGGTGCGCAGCATCATGAGGGCGTCGGTCAGATACGAAACCGGAAAGAAGATTTCAGCTCCGGACGCCTTGAGTTTGCTCACGATGGGGTCAGCGTCGGTGAAGCCGGCCTTGTAAGGCTCATAAAGCACGACATTATAACCCAGCTTTTCGCATTCCTTTTTTATGCCGCCGGCGGTGTCCGTGCCGTACGCGGTGTCTTCGAAGGCGATGGCGACCTTGGTGTGCTTGACGCCAAATGCAGCGTCCAATTCCTTGAGGGTTTGGACCTGCATGGTTCCGAATTGGCTGGCTTTGGGCGAGACCTGGAAAATATATTTGTAGCCTCGGCCGGTAACGAGATCGGACACCGACCCGGTCACCCATGGAATCTGTGCGCGTTCCGAAATTTCGGTTGCCGGAATGGTATGCCCGCTATAATAGGCGCCGTTGAAGGCGGTTATTTTTTCGCGGTTGATCAGCCGTTCCGTTTCCGAGATGGCCACCTTGGGTTCGGTCTGCGTGTCGGCCACGATGACCTTGATCTTGGCCCCGCCCAGGGATTTGATGCCACCGGCCGCGTTGATGTCTTCCGCGGCCATTTCGGCGGCGTTGACGCAAAGCTGCCCGAATCTGGCGCCCGAGCCGCTGCGGGGATAAATGACGCCGATCCGAATATCCTCGGCGGCCAGGGCGCACGTCCCCCAAATAAATGCCAAGCAAAAAGTGATTGCCAAACAAACGCTTGCTCTTCTGCTCATTTGGGCCTCCTGTTCCATCTTGTGGTTGATAAATGGTGAACTTCCAGGTTCGGGAGTTTACCGCTAAACTCATTCCTGGCCGCAAGCGGCCGCCACGTGAACCTTATGAACCCTGCGTTCGAATAGTTGCCGGCCAGGGAAGGACGCAATCGCCCGCGTCTTCGAGGCCTTCACGCATACCATCCGGGATGCTCGGTCAACTCCATTATGAAATCATCCACCATTTCCTCCAAGCCGTATCGCGGCCGCCAGCCCCATTCGGTCACGGCCGGTTTCTCGTCCCAACGAACCCCCTGGCTCATTTTGTGAAAGTCCATGGCTAACTTATCTGAATGGTATGATAATTTGGCCTGCGGCAGGCGGCCTTCGATTACCTCCACCAAGTCCCTGGCCTTGGGCATGGGCGTTACGCCCGTGATCAGATAGTTCATGGTTTTGATCTTTTCCTTGGGCGTTCCGGCCAAGGACAGAAAAGCCCTGGTGACGTCTTTGAAATAGATTACCGGGCAGGCGATTTCCGGCTCGACAAAAATTTCATACGGTTCACCGAAAAAGGATTTTTCGATTGCCCAGGCGTTATAGATGGAAACGTTTTTCGTTTTGGCGCCGGGTCCGACCACGGCTGGCAGCCGTATGGAGCGAAAATCCAGACCATAGCGTCGCGTGTAATACCGTCCGATGAGCTCTCCAAAGAGCTTGCCGACGCCATAGATGGTGAAGGGGCGCTGCAGCGAATTATCGTTGATGACGTCGAGCCCTTGCAGATCCATGCCGAAGGTCCCATTGGTGCTGGAGTAAATGACCTGGCGGACGCCGAACAGCCTGGCAGCTTCAAGCACGTTGTAAATCCCGAGGATGTTGGCCTGGAAGGATGCCTGAGGGTTTTGTTCCGAGGGCATGGAAAGCATGCCGCCCAGATGATAGACGGTTTCAGGTCTGGCTTCCGAAACCGCGGTGAGCACTTCGCTGAGGTTGCCCAGGTTCACCTGAAAATGCCTCCACTTGCCTTGGAATGGCTCCAACATGGGCGAGGTCGCCTTGATGTCCAGGGTGGCCACATCCCTGCCTTGCGCCAATAAGGTCTTGGCCAGGTGAGATCCGATAAAGCCCGTTCCGCCGGTTATCAGGTCCATTTATTATCATCTCCGTGGGAGGTTGAACGAACATCGACCGCCTTATGCTTTCTCCGGCGAGCGCCATCGGGCGAGGCTTTCCTGGGTGCCGCAACGATTGCGCCGCACGTCTTTCGGATCACCAGAATCGGCTCCAAGGTGATCCGGATGGGCGGCGCCTTGGTTTCCAGGTTGATCTTATCCAAGAGCACGTCCACGGCCAGAGGGCCCATGGTGTCTTTCTTCTGGGTAATGGTGGTCAAATCGACGCCGGGCAGCCCGGACATCTCGATATCGTCGAACCCCACCAGGGCCATGTCTCCGGGCACTTTAAGGCCAGCCTCCCTGAAGGCTTCGAGGGCGCCGATGGCCATGTGGTCATTGGAAGCGAACACGGCCGTGGGCCGTTTGGGGCGCGTCATCATTTTCTTGGCCGCCTGATAGCCGGAGACCCGGCCGAAGTCGCCCTTATAAACCGAACCGGCACCCAGTTTCATGTGGTGATTCTTGAAAGCCTGCCGGGCACCTTGAAGACGGTCAAAGCCGGTGGAGTATTCCGTGGGGCCGGCAATGACGGCGATATCCCGATGGCCCAGCTCGATCAAATGATTGACGGCCCGCAAGGCACCTCTCAAATTGTCGACGCCGATATAATCATAGGGCAGGCTCAAGGACGGGTCTTCACAGTAGCGGTTGATGAGCACCAGTTTAACGTTGGACTCGATCAAGGCCGGTATGTTCGGGTCATGCCGGCGGGCGGAACAGATGATGAGGCCCTCGGCGCCGCGGTCCAACAACTCGTGGACGCCTTTCTCTTCATCCTGCTGCCCGCCGCGCACCGAGTAGGCGATGACACTGAATCCATTGTCCTGGGCGCGCTCGATGATGCTTTGGGTTAATTCGGAGTAGAATGGCCTCAGCAGGGTTGGAACGACCAGCCCTATGATGGACCCCTTGTTCTTGGCCAGGGACCTGGCCACGTAATTCGGACGGTAATTGAGGTTGTTGGCGATGCGTATGATTTTTTGACTCAAGGCGGGGGAGATGCGCGAGGTTCTGGGGTCACGCAACACCAGCGAAACGGTCATGATGGAGACTCCCGCCTCCCGGGCGATGTCCTTTAGGGTGGACTTGCCGCGCACATTCCACATCCTGAGTTTAACGTTAAACTCTTAATGGGAAATTGAAAGGTAAAAGTCAAGGAAAAAAAGGCCGATCCCCTTTTGGTTTTTGCGGAAAAGCCCGCTGGGGCCTGCCGTGCGCAGGGGCCGCCGCAATCTTTTCCCCGGCCGTCGCAACGGCAGCAGAGCCGCCCAGATAGTCCCGGAAAGCCCCGGAAGACATCGCCCCACGACAGAGACTTCCGCCGCTGCCGGTGAGGGGCTTATCGAAACTCCGGGGGCGTTGACGGGGCCTGGGTGTCTTTTGCGGCGGCCCCTGCGAACGGCAGACCCCAGCGGGCCTCGGTGTGAATCGACAGGATCGCTCGATTTAGGTCTGAATAGGATGAAGGCCATAACCGCGAGCCGGCTGTTGGTTGCTACGATAATTTTCCGGCTCGTTCCTGACGCAGAAATTCCATGATGAACCCGTCGCGACGCGCCTTGACGTGGTCGGCTTTGCCTTCCGGCCAGTTCAAAAAGCCCCGGCCGGATTTCGCCCCCAATTCACCCTTGGCGATCTTGTCCAAGTGAATGGGGGGAGTCTCCTTGAGGTCGCTTAACTCCCGAGCCAGGTAATCTTGAATGGATTGGATGAGGTCCAGACCCACCATGTCCATATGTTCGAACACGCCGTAAACTGGAAGCCTGAGACCGAATCCTTTCTTGATCGCCAGATCCACATCCTCGGCCGTGGCTATTCCTTCGGCCACGATGTGCAGACATTCCCGTATCATGGCGTATTGTATTCGGTTGCCAAGTTGACCGGGAACGTCCTTGCGCACCAGGACGGGAACTTTCCCGCAGGTTTTGAGCAGATCCATTACTTTCCGGGCTATATCGAGATCCGTTCGCCGGCCGGCGATCACTTCGACGAGGGGAATCAGGTAGGGCGGCATCCAAAAATGGGTGGTGAGAATCCGTTCGGGCCTTTGGCACGCGGCGGATATTTTCGTAATGCTGAGACCCGAGGTGTTGGAACAAAGAATGGTTTCCGGGGCCGCCCGGTCGAGCCGGGTGAAGAAGGCCTGCTTGATCGGCAGGTTTTCGGAAATGGATTCCACGAAGAGCTGCACGGACCGTGCCGCTTGCTCCGGGTCGGTCGATGGGCTGAGCCGCTCCTTGGCTTGTGCGGCCTGTTCGTTCCCGGCTAGCCCATTCTGCAGCAATTTGTCGGCCAGGGCCCGGGCCGCGGCCACTCCTTTCAAGGCATTTTCTCGGGTGCGGCTGACGAGGATCGTCTCGCAACCTCCCAATGCGAACGTAACGGCTATGCCGGGTCCCATCATGCCGGTTCCAGCCACGGCGACACGATGAATATCCATTCCGCTCTCCTTTTGCCTCGGTCCTGTTTGTTAGCGGAACCCCTTTTTTCTTCCTTGACGAACGACCGCTACGCTGGATTTATCCCAGGTTTTCAAAAAGAGTTCAAGTCATAACTGTTTGAACCGGCATTATTTCTTGGCTGCGGTCAGCGCTGCTGCAAGTTTGGTTTCATCCAGGTGCGCGAGCCTGGTCTGAAGAATTTTGCCCCCGAACTTCTCGACCTCCGCATAAATTTTTTGGGGCTGGCCTTCCTTTACCAGAATGAACAGGGCGGAAGATTCGGGCTTTAGGTGGGATGCCAATTCCTTCATGAAGGGCTCGTCGATACCGAGCTCTTTTAACGCGCCGACAACCGCCCCCAGCGCCGTTCCGGTCATGCCGCCGATGACGGCCAGAATCGGGTTCAACAACATCAGGCCGACCATCATTCCCAGGAATCCGCCGCCCAGGGCCGCGGGGGCCGTGAAGTGGGTGGAATGGTGCATGCGCACCTTTCCTGACGCGGTTCTGATTACAACCACGGCCTTTTCCAGGTCAACCAGATGGCGATGCTTTAGCGAAAGCAGATCAAGACGAACCTGCTCCGCCTTGAGTTCACCGTCGAATGCCACCACAAATAAATCGCTCATATATCGCTCCCTTCTCTGTACCGGGAAGATTCCCCGCCGCTTGCGGCGGGGAATCTTCAATCAAAGGGACGCTATTTGTGCGTACCCGGTTAATTTAATGTCACCTGCACATAGCCGGACTGGCCGCTGCGGTGATCCAGCGCCAGCACCACCAGCTGCTGTTTGGCCGGTAGCGCACTCATCAGGTCGGCAAAGCCTTGTACCCCCTTGACCGTCGCGCCGTTGACCTGCAGGATGAAATCGTCCGGCTCCAGGCCCGCCTTGCCAAAAGGCCCTTTGGGGCTGAGGGTGGCGATGGCAATCCCTTCACCCGGGGTGATCCCGTATTTTTCATCTTCTTTGGGGGTGATCGGCCGGACGGTCATCTCCAGCCGGTTGTCGACGGCCGCGGACATAAATTTCACGGCGTCCTCCGTGCTGCCGATGGTGACGCGAAACTCCTGCTGTTTTTTGTCGCGCCAGACGGTCAGCGTGGTCTGCTGGCCGGGGGCGGTTTCGGCCACGTCGTTGCGCAGCGAGGTGGAGTCGCTAATCGGCTTGTCCTGATAGGAGAGCACCACGTCGCCGCGCTTCAAGCCGGCTTGGGCCGCCGGGCCGCCTTTGACCACCTCGGCGATCAAGGCCCCCTTCGGGGAGGGCAGGCCGATGGCCTTGGCCTCGTCCGGTTTCACGTCCGTGATGCTCACCCCCAGCCAGCCGCGCACGACTTTGCCATGGGCGATCAGAATGCTCGAAATCCGGCTGGCCATGTTGCTGGGGATGGCAAAACCGATGCCTTCAAAGCCCCCCGACTCCGTGGCGATGGCGGCATTGATGCCGATCACCTTGCCGTTGAGGTCGAGCAGCGGCCCACCGCTGTTGCCGGGGTTGATGGGTGCATCGGTCTGCAGAAAGTCCTGGTAGCTGCTGGGGTCGGAAATTCCGGTGCGGTGCTTGGCGCTGATGATGCCCTGGGTCACGCTCTGATCCAGGCCGCGCGGGGCCCCGATGGCCACCACCCAATCCCCCACCCCGATCTTGTCCGAATTCCCGAAGCTCAGATACGGCAGCTTGTCACCGTCCTGGATCTTGATAACCGCCAGATCCGTTTTGGGGTCCGTGCCGACCACCTTGCCCGGGTACTGGCTGCCGTCGGCCAGGGTTACCTGGATATTGGTGGCCCCGCGCACGACGTGGTTGTTGGTCAGGATATGCCCCTGGGGATCGATGATGATGCCGCTGCCGATGCCTATCATCTCCTGCTTGTGCTTGCGCGGCATGCGGGGACCGTTGAAAAAGAAGTGAAAGAACGGATCGTTCTCGAAGGGCTGCATGGGGTTGTTGACCTCACTGTGTTCGGTCACCTCGATGTGAACCACGGCGGGCAGGGCCGCCTGGGCCACCTTGGCGATGGCCGTGGTCCAATCCGAAGCAGAGGGCTGAACCGCGGACGGGGCCGGGGTGGATTGAGGCGCCGACGCAGGAGCCGTGCTGTTCGGTGTGGTTTCTGTTTGTTCCTGGCACTTGTTGAAACCAAAAATGAACAGAAGCAGAACCAGCGGTGCGATCACTCTGAGTTTCCTACCTATGTTGCGACGCATACGAACCTCCCTTGTGGAAGCCTTTGGGGGTCCTTGTACCCTCGGGCTCTCCCGATTTAGTTTTTAGGTTTATGCACAACCGTTTCCAGAATTTCGTTGATCTTTTCGAATTCCTTCGACTTGTGCAGGAAGTAGTCAGCCCCCGCCTCGATGCATTCCCTGCGGTAAGGCTCAAATGGGTAGTTGGTGAGCATGATGACCACTGTGGACGGCTGATCCTCCTTGATCTTACGCAGAACCTGGATACCGTTCATTCCGGGCATCCGGATGTCCAGGATCACCGCATCGGGACGTAGTCGGCGAATGGCCGTCACCGCCTCTTTGGGATCCCCTGTCGTGCCCGCCAGGGTGGTTCCCTCCACATCGCCAATCATGGCAGCAAGGCGCTCACGAACCACTTGCGAATCATCCACGATGTAGACTGTCTTCATGGCCTGGGCTCCTTGATCGTTTGGCCAAACTATATGCCCCCTGCAACGCATTCGGAATCGGCACCCGTCTGATTTTCATGTCGGTTTGGCACACGTTCGCATGTCCGTGTTTCGACTACAATGCAGCCGGAAGTACGTGAATGCCGCTGCAGGGGCGGCGTTTGATTAAGGACGGTTCAGAATGCAGCACAGAGGGCAGAAAAGGCGCAGCATCGCTTGCGGTCGAATCGAAAGCATGACCGTTCAATCCACCAGAGCGAGCTTGATGGCATAGTGGGTCAGCTCGGAATTGCTCTGCATGTTCATTTTCTCAAGAATGCGCGTGCGGTAGGTGCTGACCGTTTTCTCGCTGAGGGCGAGCTCTGCAGCGATTTGCTTCACGGTCTTCCCCGAGGCAATCATGCACAGCACCTGATACTCACGGTCGGAAAGGGTCTCGTGCGGCAATCCGCTCGCACCCGTCTGGAGGTCGAAGGCGATCTTCTCCGCGAGGGAGGGGCTCACATATCTGCCCCCGCGCTGCACTTTTCGGATGGCCCCGATCAGCTGATCCGGTGCGGCGGACTTCATGAGGTAGCCGGCAGCCCCGGCCTTCAGCACCCTGATCCCGTACTGATCTTCCGGGTGCATGCTCAGAACCAGGATGGGCAGGTTCGGGTTTTCGACCTTGATCTGTTTCAGGGCGTCCAGGCCGGTGAGGCCCGGCATGGAAATGTCCAGCAGCGCAACATCGATAGCGCCTTTTCGAATCAGTTTGAGGAGCTCGTGACCGTCGCCGGCTTCGGCTGCCACCTCGATGTCCGAGGCGTCTGCCAGCATTTGTTTCAACCCGGCACGGACGATCGGGTGGTCGTCGGCGATCAGGATCCTTATCATAGCGCATTCTCCCTGGTGTTGAATGGAACGGTTACCGTGACGGTGGTTCCCTGGCCGGGTCGGCCGCTGATGGCAAGCTCACCTTTCAATGCGAGCACCCGCTCACGCATGCCGATCAAGCCGAAGGCCTTGGCCCCTCTGGTTTCCTCCTCAGTAATTCCCCGGCCGTTGTCCTTGACTTCCAGAATCAGCCGGTTCTCCTGTGCCTGCAGGAGGATGCTCACGCGCGTCGCCCGGGCATGCCGGATCACATTGGTCAGAGTTTCCTGATAAATGCGGAAGATCGCAGTGGCATGATCACGGCTCAACGTCGTTTCCCCAAGACCCAGTCGCACGTCGCACGCGATGCCCGTGCGTTTCTGAAATTCCCCGGCCTGCCACTCGATCGCTGCAGCCAGAAGGATTAGAAGTGTCAGAACACCGAGCAAGGAAAGGTTGTGAATCAGCAGTCGGTCCGCCTCGCTGAACACCGTTTTTTTGAAAGGTACACGTTTTGGTCCCGGAGGGTGCTGAACAACGGGAAAAAGGCGTAAAACCGCTTCAGGCCGTCAAACCCTTTCATCGTTACAAAGTCCTTTTTTGGGAAACGCAGGACGTTGAAAAGCAGGTTCTCGACCATTGAACGTCTGAGCCATTTATCCGTTTCGGGGTACCGTGTTAGAACCACGCCCTGATCGTTCACTTGTGTAATGGTCGAGCCTTCCGGCAACTGCTTCTCAATGCCGGATTGAAAGCGGTAAATCCTTCGGATATCCAGCTCGGCAAAAACGACCCCCAAGGGTCGGCCCTCGGTGCCGATAACCGGGTAGGCGAAAATCACATCCGACGGAACTGCCGTCGTTCCGGCGGGGACCTTCCCCACGGCGAAGTCACGTTTGATCAGCGCGGTTTGAAACCACCTGCCGCGGTAGCAAGCTTCGGTGAAAACCACGGCCCCGATGCGACGTCAGCTATAGGGATTGCCGATAATATAACGTGTGGATCCCATTGCCGACTTTTAGGTCATCGATTTCAGCCGATCACAGTCTGGATCAGGTCGATCACCGGGGCCGGGACCACTCCCAGCCAGACCAGCAGCACTGTCAAGGTCGCCAGGGTCAGCATACCGGGCAGGGGCAAAGGGGTTGGCGACACGGCGGCTTTTGTATCCGGCGGTAGCACGAACATGGCGACGGTGATGCGCAGGTAATAGTACAAGCCGATGGTGCTGGTCACCACCAGGATGATCACCAGAACCCACAGGGCGGAGCCCACTCCGGCCAGCACCAGATAGAACTTGCCGACGAATCCGGCCGTCAAGGGAATTCCGGCCAGAGACAGCAACATGGCCGTAAAAACTCCTGCCAACCAGGGCCGGCGCCAAAACAATCCCCGGTAGTCGTCCAGGTGTTCGGCTTCATTTTGCGGTCCGGACAGCACGGTCACGGTTCCGAACGCTCCCAGGGTGGTGACAAAGTAGGCGATCAGATAAAACGTGACCGCGGTGACGCCCAGCGAGCCGCCGGCCAGATAGGCCGTCAGGAGATAGCCCAGGTGGGCGATGGAGGAGTAAGCCAGGATGCGTTTGACATTGTTTTGGAGCAGAGCCAGCAGGTTGCCGGCAATCATCGAAGCTGCCGCGATCAGAACAAACACGGTATAAAGAGGACCGCCGGCCTGGATGTCTACCGAAGGAAAGATGCGTAAGAGCAGGGCCAGCGCAGCACCCTTGGAAACGGTGGCAACGAAGGCCGTCACCGGAGCCGGAGCACCCTGATAGACGTCGGGTGTCCAGAAATGAAAAGGGACGATCCCCAGTTTGAAACCGATGCCCACCACCAGGAATCCTGCTCCAGCCAGCATGAAGACATTCTGGCCTTCAGGACGCAGCCGGTGCAGCAGTGCTCCGAATTGGCCGAAGGACATTGTGCCGGATGCGGCATAGACCAGGGCCATGCCGAACAGCACAAACGCGGAGGATACCGCGGCCAGAATCAGGTACTTGACGCCGGCTTCAACATGGCGCTCCGTCATCTGCGGATACGCAACCAGAGCGTACAGAGAGACACTCAAAATTTCCAATCCCAAAAAAAAGGCCGCAAAGTGATCGCTGGCGGCCAGCACGGCGGAACCGACCGTGGCCAGGAGCAGCAGGATGTAGTATTCTTCGCGGTTGCCGTGATACTGTTGGAGATAGCCGTAGGAGAGCAAAACCGTCGCGGCGCTGGCCGCAAACAGCAACCCCATGTAAAGAATCGCAAATCGGTCGATCAGCAGCAGTGGGGTGAAACGCAGGGGTGCGATTTGCGATACGGCAGGCAGGCAGACCATGGCCAGGGTCAGCCCCGCCAGGGTCAGGAACGCGGCGGCGTTGTGGTTCCGGCGCAGGGCCGCCTGCAGCAGGACCACCACCGCGGTGACTCCCAGGATGATCAACGGCACAACGGCGACAAGGTCGGCAAGTTTCATGGCCGGTCTCCCCCCTGAGCGACGGACGTCACCTGAAATGGATGCCGGGCGGCCGCCGGCGGAATCGCGGCGGCCGGAGAGCTGACGGGCGCCTGTGCCGTAATCTGCTGCAGGTGCTGCAGCGGCAAACGGACGGTGTCCATGACCGGCTGCGGATAAAAGCCCAGCCAAACGATCACGACGATCATGGCAGCCATGGCAGCCATCTCTCGACCGCCCAGGTCGGCCGGTTTCCAGCCCAGTTGAGTGGGACCGTGAAAGGCCCGCTGCATGACCCACAGGGCGTACACGCTGGCACCGATCAGCCCCAGGGACGCCAGACAGGCCGCCGCGACACTGCTACGGTAAGTTCCGACGAGTACCAGAAACTCGCCGATAAAGTTGCCCAAACCGGGCAGTCCCAGCGAGGCCAGCGCAAAAACCATGGTCGCGGCCGCCAGGCGCGGCACGGACGACCAGAGTCCGCCCATGCGGCTCAGATCGCGGGTGTGCAGCCTTTCTTGCAGGGCACCGACCAGCATAAAAAGGGCGCCGGTACTGACGGCGTGGCAGACGATCTGCATCACGACGCCCTGCAGGGCCAGCCGGTTCCAGGCAAAGACCCCCAGCAGCACGAATCCCATGTGACTGACGCTGGTGTACGCCACCAACCGCTTGAGATCCGCCTGGGAAAAGGCCAGCAGGGCGCCGTAAAGAATCGACACCACCGCCAGGCCCATGGCCAGCGGGGCAGCAAAATCGAGAGCCGCCGCGGGAAACAACGGCACTACGAAGCGCAGCAACCCATAGGCACCGGTTTTCAGCAGCAGCCCGGCCAGGATGACACTGCCGGGCGTCGGAGCTTCGGTGTGGGCATCCGGCAGCCAGGTGTGCAGCGGTACGACCGGCAGCTTCACCGCAAACGCGGCCAAAAAACCGAGCATCAGCCAGCGTGCCGTTGCCGGTGACAGGGATGTGCCCAGCAGATGCAGGTAGTTGAACGTGTACTGGCCGGTGGCGCGCCCGTGAACGAAGTACAGGCCCAGGATGGCCACCAGCATGAACAGTCCGCTCACCTGGGTGAACAGAAAAAACTTGATCGCCGCGTACACGCGATTCTCGTGGCCCCAGATGGCAATTATCAAATACATGGGCACCAGCATCATTTCCCAGAAGAAATAGAAAAGAAAGAGATCCAGGGCCAGAAACACCCCGGTGATGCCGGCCAGAACCCACAACAGATTGAAGTAAAAGAAGCCCGTACGGTGTTGAATCTCGGTCCAGCCGGATGCCACCGCCATGATGCCCAAAAAAACCGTCATCAGCACCAGCACCAGGCTGAGACCGTCGGCGGCCAGAAAAAAGCGAATACCCAGGGCGGGGACCCACGGCAGATCGAAGCTTACCAGCCAGGGGCCGCCGGGTACGACGAAGTTGCCGCCGAAGCTGCGGGTTGCAAGCATCAGGGCCGGAACCAGATCGATTGCCAGGGCTGCCAGGGCCACCCAGCGGGGCCAGTCGGCATGCCGCCGGCCCAGCAGCCAGGCCAGCAATCCGCCGAGCGTCGGTATTGCGATCATCCATACGAGAATCATAAGATCACCACCAATCCGATGACGACGGCCGCCCCCAGAGCGAGGCCTACGGCATAGGAGCGTATGCGGCCGGTCTGGGTGTCGCTCAACGCGCGATAGCCGAGACGATTCACCCGGGCGACCCAGTGGTAGAAAAGATCGACGATATCGTTGCGGTCGATGCGGGCCAGCCAGACGTAGGGGGTGACGACCGTCCAGTGATACAGCGCGTCGAACCCCCAACCGGAAAACCACCAGCGATGCAGCACCGCACCCACCGGCGTGTGGACCAGTTTGTCGGTGAAGCGGGGTGCGGTCCGCAGGAACAGATAGATGACCAGGATGCCGCCCAGGGAGACGCAGCCGGAGATCAACTCGAAAAGACCCTCCCGTCCCTCCCGGGCGGCTGTGACCACCAAGGCCGGCAGGGCGCTTGCCAGAAAGTCCGACAGGATCGGCAGGTTTCCCAGGCTCTTCGGCAGCTCGAGAAAACCGGCGGTCAGCGAAAGGACCGCCAGCACGATCATCGGCAGCTTAATGCGCCATCCGGGTTTGCGGCCGGCCTGCATCCCGGCGCGACCGAAAAAGGTCAGGATCACCATGCGAAAGGTGTACATGGACGTCAAAAGTGCGCCGGCCAGGGCGGCGGCCCACAACCACAGGCTGCCGCGGGCCGAGGCGTAAGACTGCCAGATGATCAGGTCCTTGCTGTAGAAGCCGGCGGTGACCAGCGGTACGGCCGCGAGAGCGCCGCTGCCGATCAGAAACGTCCAGAACGTTGTCGGGAGCTGTCGCCGCAGCCCGCCCATTTTGAACATGTCGTGCTCATGGTCCAGCGCCAGGATGATGGACCCGGCGCCGAGAAACAGCAGCGCCTTGAAGAAGGCGTGGACCATGAAATGGAAGATGGCCGCCGACCAGGCCCCCACGCCCAGGGCCAGAAACATGTAGCCGATCTGGCTGATGGTGGAGTAGGCCAGCACGCGTTTGATGTCCCGCTGGGTCAGGCCGCTGAAACCGGCCAGCAGCAGGGTTGCCGCACCGATCACGGCCACCAGAGCCAACACGGGCGGTGCCAGGGCAAAGAGCACGTGGGTGCGGGCGATCAGGTAAACGCCGGCGGTGACCATGGTGGCGGCGTGAATCAGAGCGCTGACCGGCGAGGGCCCGGCCATGGCATCGGGCAGCCACGTCTGCAGCGGCAGCTGGGCGGATTTGCCCACGGCTCCACCCAGCAGCAAAAGGGCCGCCGCGATCGGTAGAGCCGAACCCACAGGCCAGGCGTCCCGGGCGCGCGTCATCAGGTCCTGAATCTGCAGTGTGCCCAGGTGGGTGAAGAGCAGCAACAGACCAATGGCCATGGCCGTATCGCCGACCCGCGTGACCACAAAGGCCTTGCGGGCGGCATATCCGTTTTCAGGTTTGGCGTACCAGAAGCCGATCAGCAGGTAACTGCAAAGGCCCACCCCTTCCCAGCCAAGGTAGAGCAACAGCAGATTGTCCGCCAGCACCAGGGTCAGCATGGCGCCCACGAAGAGGTTCATGTAAGCAAAGAATCGGCTGTAGCCCTCCTCGTCGATCATGAACTCGGTCGAGTACAGGTGGATGAGAAAACCGACCCAGGTGACCACCAGCATCATCACCAAAGACAGGGCGTCCAGGTAAAATGCGATCGCCGGGCTGAAACCGTCTGTGTTCAGCCACACCCAGAGCGTCTGGGTGTAAGCGCGGCCCGGCGGGGCACCGCCCCAAAAACTGCCGGCCACCAGCAAGGCCGCCACGGCCGCCAGACCGACCGAGCCGGCGCCGACGACGGCTGTCAGTCGGCGAGACATCCGACCGCCGAGCAGCGCCAGAACCAGAAAGCCGCCCAACGGCAGTGCCGGAATCACCCACAGACAATTCAGCATATCAGCCTCGCATGCTCGCGGCGGCATCCGTATCCAGGGTTTTCAGGCGGTGAGACAGCTGAAGCACCAAAGCCAGACCGACCGAGACTTCCGCGGCGGCCATCGAAATGATGAACAGGAACATGATCTGGCCGTCCGCTTGCCCCCAGCGGGATCCGGCCGCCACGAAAGCAAGCCCGGCGGCATTCAACATGACCTCGATCGACAGCAGCATAAAGATGATGTTGCGGCGCACGAGCACCCCAATCAACCCCAGCAGGAACAGGACTACTGCCAGGATCAGTACATGGTTCAATGGTAGTGTGGCCATTTAGCCCTCCTCCCGTCGGGGCTTCAGCTCCAGGAACCGGTGGCCCAAGTGATAGGCCCCCACCAGACCGGCCAGAAGCAGCAGCGACACCAGCTCCACTCCCAGCAAATACGGGCCGAAAAGTGCGACACCGACCGCTTTGGAATCGATGGTGCGGCCGCCCAGCGCAGCATCTCCGCCGATCGCCATAATGTAAATCAGCTCGGCCAGCAACACCGCCGCCAGCAGGCTGGGGCCCAACCACATGCCGGGCGCAAGCCAGCCGCGTTCCTGCGCGATGGTCTGGGGGCCCAGGTTGAGCATCATAACGACGAAGACGAAGAGCACCATGATGGCGCCGGCGTAAATGATCACCTCCAGAGCAGCGGCAAAAGGGGCGCCGAGCAGGTAGAAGATCATGGCGACCGACATCAGGGATACGATCAGGTAGAGCAAGGCGTGCACCGGATTGAGCCGGGTGATCACCAGAATCGTTGAAAGCACGGCAACCGTGGCTGCGATGTAAAATGTTGCGTTCATAAGCTTTCCTGGGCGGCACTGCTTTCGGTCAGGGCAGCAGACTGTGAACGTCCACCGGAGGGTTTTCATTTTCCGCCTGGCCCTTGTCCTTGCCGCCGATGGCCAGGCCGGACACGCGATAGAAGTTGTAGTCGGGATATTTGCCGGGACCGCTGATCAAGAGATCTTCCAGCTCGTAGACCATGTTTTGACGCTTGTATTCAGCGTATTCAAAATCCGGTGTCAGCTGGATGGCGTAGGTCGGGCAGGCTTCTTCGCAGAATCCGCACAGGATGCAGCGCGAAAAGTTGATCCGAAAAAATTCCGGATACCGCCGGCCGTGTTCGTCCTGGGCGGCCTGCAGCGCGATACAGTCCACCGGACAGGCCGCCGCGCAAAGGTAGCAGGCCACACAACGCCCCACACCGTCCGGATCCCGCGACAGGATAATCCGTCCCCGGAAGCGCGGAGGCAGATAAATTGGCTGCTCGGGATACTGGACGGTCTCCCGGCGGCGAAACGTGTGCCGCAAAACAGTCCATAGGGTTTTCAAGATGCTCAGCATCCGGGCTCCTCGTCTAACCGCGGGCCAGCAGCACCCCGGCGGTCACCACCATATTCAACAGGGACAGCGGCAGCAGCACCTTCCAGGCGTACCCCATGAGCTGGTCGTAGCGCGGCCGCGGGAAAGCGGCCCGAAACAGAATGAAGCCGCAGATAAAAACGAAGGTTTTGCCCAGGAACCAGACGATCGGCGGCAGCACCGGTCCGCGCCAGCCCCCGAAAAACAGGACCACGATCATGGCCGACACCAGCGTGATGCCCAGGTATTCTCCCACGAAGAACATCCCGAACTTCATGCCGGAGTATTCGGTGTGATAGCCGGCCACGAGCTCGCTTTCGGCTTCCGGGAGATCGAAGGGGAGCCGATGGGTCTCGGCCAGACCGGCGATCAGGAAGATGATCAGGGCCGGAAACTGAGGGATGCAAAACCATAGCCCTTTCTGGGCCTCCACGATGGTGCTCAGATTGAAGGAACCGGCCAGCATTACCACTCCGACCAACGACAACCCCATGAAGACTTCGTAGCTCAACAGCTGGGCCGTGGCGCGCAAGGAGCCCAGCAGCGCGTATTTGCTCTGGGAGGCCCAGCCCCCCAGAACCACGCTGTAGACGCTGAGCGAGGACATGGCCAGGAAAAACAGCAGGCCGATGTTGAGGTGCGCCACGGCAATGCCCGGGGCAAAGGGGATGACCGCAAAAGACATCAGGGTGGCGACCACGACGATCGCCGGAGCCACCACAAAAATCGGGCGGTCGGCGAACGGCGGAACCCAGTCTTCCTTGAAGAAGATCTTGATCATGTCCGCGACCACCTGAAGCGCACCGAATGGGCCTGCGCGGTTGGGTCCATAGCGGTCCTGCCAAAGTCCCAGCAGTCGTCGTTCCAGCCAGATCAAGCCGGCACTCGTAGCCAAAACACCGGCCAGAACCGCGTATACGATGACGAGGCAACGCAGAATCTCAGCCATCTTCTTTCCCTTTTACGATCGTTCCGAAAGCCGGCAGGCTCAGGACCGGGAGCCGCGTCACGCCCGACGGCAAACCGGCCACGTTTCTGGGCAGGCTGGAATGCAGTTTGACGGTCAGCCCGAAGGTGACATCCCCGATGGTAACGGTCACCGGATCATCCTCGCCTGCGCCGAGGCCGGCGGCATCCTCCGGGTGCAGTGCCAGATAGGGCTGCGGGACCCGCTCGGCCACAGCGGGCGACAAGAGGCTCAATTCCTCGGAGCCGAAAATGTGATGGAGCGCGACAAACTGCCAGCCGCCCTGCGGGGGCTCTCCCCGCGGCGGGATGTCGCTAAAATAGGTTGGTGGTCCGACGTTTTGCGGTTCGATCAGACGCCGGCCGGGATCCCCGCCGCGCAGCGGACCGCCGATCTCACTTTGGAACTTGTTGAGTGCCTGCACCGAATTCCAGCCCGGCGCCCAGAAGCGTGAAATCAAGGCCGGCGGCGGCGGGCCGTCGTGGCCCTCCATGGAAAACGCCAGCGGGGCATCGATATCTTCCGGCGGTTTGGGTTCGTGCACACTGATGTCGGCGTGCATGGCCGTACGGCCGCTGTAGCGATGGCTCTGGCGCGGGATGCGGCCGCCGGTGGCGCGGAAACCCGCAATCGGCGCAACCGCAACAAGCTCCCCCAGCGTGGGAATCTCCGCGGCCATGGCGGCAACCACGTCATCCAGGATTTGCCACCGAGCGGCTTCAGGTTGTCCGGCAGCCGTCATCAGATCCCGCAGCCAGCGCCAGCTCTCCTGAACGTCTGTGGCCGGCTCGATCACCCGGTAAAAGCGCTGGGCGCGGCCTTCGTTGTTGACCAGCGTGCCGGAGCCTTCGGCAAAGGTTGCCGCCGGAAGCACCAGATCGGCCCGCTGCGTGGTCGTGTGGCCGATGTGGTCGATGACCACCACGTGTTTGGCGGTGTCCATCAAGGCCGCCGCCGCATGCAACCCGGTCCTGCGGAAGAGATCGTTTTCAACGATGACGAGCGTATCGGCCCGGGTCTGCCGCAGGGCTGCAGAAGCGGCTTCGAGGCCTCCGGCGGCCCCCAGAAGTCCCAGTCCCAGACTGTTGCATTCCGGCAGCGTCAGGAAGATCTCCGCGGGACGTCCGACGGCACCCAGCGCCGACGCCACGTTGGCGGCGGCCCGGATCAGCGCCCGACTGCCGGAGGACGTCCCGCAGACCACCAGCGGCCGCTCGGCCCGCTGCAGCCCCCGGGCGATCTCTTGGGCCAGGGCAAGCTCCGCATCGGTCATATCGGCCACAACCGGGGCTGCCGGATCCAATACCGAGGCCACGGCAAACCCTAAACGCGCCAGATCGTCCGGGGCTGCGCGATGGGTTCTGACGGCCACGTCGTCCAGTTTCGTCTCCCGCGGCGTTGCGATAAAGAGTAATTCCTTCTCGTGTTGAACCACCTCGCGAATGCCGGCATCGTTCCATTGGGGGATACGCAGGCGTGCGGCGATGCGGGCCGCCTTGCGGTGCACCAGTTGACGCAGATTCAAGGCCAACAGGGGCGCGGTGTTGATGACGTCCTCTCCCAGCACGAAAACGGCGTCGGCCTCCATGGTCTCACCCAGGCATGGGCTGCGGGCCGGCCCCTGCTGCAGAACGTTCCGCGCCAGGGTCAGCAGCTCGAAATCCCGGTCGGAAATTCCGGCGTAGAAGTGCTGCGGACCCACCAGGCGTCGCAGGGCGAAGTTGGTCTCCAGCGACGCCCGCGGCGAACCGATGCCGATCAATCGGCGGCTGTCGCCCAGCAGCTCGGCCGCCTGGCGCAGCGCCGCGTCACGGGTGATGGTTTGGTGCCCGTCGTTGAAGCTGCTGCATCGCAGCGGTCGACGGACGCGGTGGCTGCTGTTGACAAACTCATATCCATAGCGCCCGCGGTCACAGAGAAAGTAGCCGTTGACCGCGTGGTGATAGCGGTTGCGAATCCGTCGCAGCTGCCCGTAGCGTTCCGCCGGAAGCGTGTTGCAGCCCAAACCGCAGTGGACGCATATCGACGGTGCAGTTTGCAGGTCCCATTTGCGGCTGTAATGCTTCCCGAGAGTCTTGTCGGTGAACACCCCGGTGGGACAGATCTCCACCAGGTTGCCGCTGAATTCACTTTCCAGAACACCGTCGTGGTGACGCCCGAAATAGACGTGGTCGTGAGCGCCGAAGACGTCGAAGTCACGTCCCCCGGCATAGTTGCGGTAGAATCGGACGCAGCGATAACACTGGATGCAGCGATTCATCTCGTGGTTGATGAAGGGGCCCAGCTGCTGGTTGCGGTGGGTGCGCTTTTTGAAGCGGTATTCCCGGTAGGTGTGCCCGGTCATCACGGTCATGTCCTGCAGGTGGCATTCCCCGCCTTCGTCGCACACCGGGCAGTCGTGGGGGTGATTGACCATCAGCCACTCGATCACGCCGGCCCGGAAGGCCCGAGCCTCCGGGTCGTCGATGGAAATGCGGATGCCGTCGTCGGCCGGCGTCTCGCAGGCCATGACGATCCGGCCGCGAGAGTCCTTTGGGTCTTTGAATTGCTTGACCGCGCACTGGCGACAGGCACCCGCCGATCCCAAGGCCGGATGCCAGCAAAAATAGGGCAGGTCGTACCCCAGGGAAAGACACGCCTGGAGCAGATTTTGACCGTCTTTGACCGGATAGGGCTTGCCGTCGATATAGATGGTTGCCATGCACTATCTCCACGGACAGCGGTTTTCGCGGATGTGGCGTTGGAAGTCTTCCTCAAAGTACTTCAGCGCGCTCTGCAACGGCTCCATCGCCCCCGGGGCCAGGGCGCAGAAGGTGTGGCCCGGTCCAAGCAGGCGCGTGTGGCGCCGCAGCAGGTCGATGTCTTGGGGCCGGCCCGCTCCGTTTTCGATGGCTTCGAGCACCCGCGCCACCCATGGGAGCCCCTCGCGGCACGGCGTGCACCAGCCGCAGGATTCACGGGCAAAGAACCGTATGAGGTTCAGCACCAGCCCCACCGGACAGGTGCGGTCGTCCAGGATCACCATGGTGCCGGTTCCCAGCCGGCTGCCGGCTTGCTGCACGGAATCGAAATCCATTTTGACATCCAGGTGTTCTGCCCTCAGAAAGTCGGTGGAGGCCCCGCCGGGAATCAGCCCTCGGAAACGGAAGCCGTCCTGCATGCCGCCGGCATGCTCCTCGATAATTTCGCGGATGGTCGTGCCCATGGGCAACTCCCAGGCCCCGGGTGTTCTGACCCGGCCGCTGACACCGTATATCTTGGTGCCGCCGTCGACGCCGTGACTCAGCTGCCGGAACCAGTCGGGTCCGCGGGCGACGATGTGGGGCACGTTGCTGATGGTTTCGACGTTGTTGGCAATGGTGGGTTTGCCCCACAGGCCCACCACCGGCGGAAAGGGTGGTTTGGAACGGGGTGTGGCGCGGCGCCCCTCCAGCGCATTGAGCAGGGCCGTTTCTTCGCCGCAGATATACCGTCCGGCACTGATGTGCAGATACAGTTCCAGACTGAAACCGGTCCCCAGGATGTTGCGACCGAGGTAACCGCGGTCGTAAGCCTCGGCGATGGCCCGGTTCAGCCGCCGCGCCGCGGTGTGGTAAGACTGCCGCAGAAAAATGTAGGCGATATCGGCCCGAATGGCATATGCGGCAATGAGGATGCCTTCGATCAACTGGTGCGGATGGCCTTCCAGCAGCAGGCGGTCCTTGAACGTCCCGGGCTCCATCTCATCGGCGTTGACCACCAGGTAGGTGGGGTGCCGGGCGTCCTTTCCCTGGGGCACGAAACTCCACTTGCGACCCGTGGGAAAGCCGGCTCCGCCCCGGCCGCGCAGGTGGGCGTCGTCGACGGTCTTGATCACGTCTGCGGGAGCCAGGCTGTGGAGAGCTTTGCGCAAGGCCTGGTAACCGCCGACCGATTCGTAGGCGTCGAGGTCGAGGGGCTCTTCCCCGGGACGGATGTGCGCTGTCAGAGGCCGTTCCATCTTGTTGGCTCTCTTTATTCGTAGTGGGCCAAAATTCGCTCGAGCATTTGCGGATCCACGTCCATGTGCAGGTCTTCGTCGATCATCATCACCGGAGCGTGGTCACATGCGCCCAGGCAGACGTTGGGCAGCAGGGTGAACCGGCCGTCGCTGGTGGTCTCACCGAAACCGATTCCGAGGTGCTCTTTCAGTCGCTCCACAATCCGGTCGTACCCCATGATCCAGCAGCTGACGCTGTCGCAAACCAGGATCACGTGTCGGCCGACGGGCTTGCGAAATATGAAATTATAGAACGTCGCCACCGAATCCAGTTCGTCCGCGGTCATTTCCAGGAATTGTGCCAGATCCCTCAGGGCGTCGTCGGACACCCAGCCCCGGCGGCGCTGAACAATTTTCAGGGCTTCGACGCAGGTGGCCCGTTTTTGTTCATACCGTTGGAATTCGGCCTGGATCTCTTCGATTTCATCGGAAGTCAGCATGCGGGCAGTTCTCCTTATCGGTCAACATCCGCCATCACGTAGTCGATACTGCCGATGATTGCCAGCAGGTCGGGAATCATCAGACCGCGGCTGATGCGCGGTATCATCTGCAAGTGAGCGAACGACGGCGTTCGGATCCGGGTGCGGTAGGCGTGGATCCCGCCGTCACTGATCAGATAATAGCTGTTGCAGCCCTTGGTGGCCTCGATGGCGACACAGGCCTCTCCGGGCGGAATGACCGGGCCCCAGCTGACTCCCAGAAAATGGGTGATGAGCGTTTCGATGTCGTGCATCGTGCGCTCTTTGAGTGGCGGTACGGCCAAATGATGGGCTGCCTTGTAGGGTCCGGCGGGCATGTTGTTGAGGCACTGCCCGATAATCCGAAGACTCTGGCGAATCTCCTCCACCCGCACCACGGCCCGGTCGTAGCAGTCTCCCTGCACAGCGGTGGGAATCTCGAACTCGAACTGCTCGTAGCCGGAATAGGGGCGCTGCCTGCGAAAGTCCCATGCCAGGCCGCAGGCCCTCAGACCAGGCCCGGTTACGCCCCATTCGACGGCCTCATCCAGCGTGTAGCTGCCGACGCCCTGGGTGCGGGCTTTGAACATGCGGTTGCGCATGACCATGCGGTCGTACTCTTTCAGCCGGCCGGGCATGTAGTGCAGAAAACCCGCAATCATCTTCTCCCAGCCCCCGGGCAGGTCATGCGCCACACCGCCGATGCGAAACCAGCTCGGGTGCATGCGACCTCCGGTTATGGCCATGACGATGTCGAACACGCGCTCACGATCGTTGAACATGAAGAATACGGGTGACATCATGCCCACGTCCTGGGCGAAGGTTCCGTACCAGACCAGGTGGCTCGCAATGCGAAACAGCTCCACCATCATGATGCGGATGACCTTGACGCGGTCAGGTACGTCGATGCCGGCCAGCCGTTCGACGGCCAGCACATAGGGCAGGTTGTTCATCACCCCGCCCAGGTAGTCGATACGATCGGTATAAGGGATAAAAGAGTGCCAGGTCTGGCGCTCGCTCATCTTCTCGGCGCCCCGGTGGTGAAAGCCGATTTCCGGTACGGCATTCACGATCTCTTCACCGTCCAGTTCCAGCAAAATGCGAAACATGCCGTGTGTGCCGGGATGCTGGGGCCCCAGGTTCAAAAACATCAGATCGGTGTCTTCGCCCCGTTGCTGCAGGCCCCATTCTTTCGGGCGAAAACGCAGGGCCTCCTGTTCCTGCTCCTGTCGGTCCGGCGGCAGGCTGAAGGGCCCCATCTCGGTGGCGCGGGCCGGGTGCTCCTTGCGCAGGGGATGACCTTGCCAGGTGGGTGGCAACAGAATTCGCCGCAAATGGGGGTGTCCGTCGAAACTGATGCCGAACATGTCCCACACCTCGCGTTCGTACCAGTTGGCCGCCGGCCAGAGATCGGTAATCGATGCCAGGTGGGGATACTCGCCGCTGAGCGGCACCTTGAGGCGGACATCCGCGTTGCGATCGAGGGACAGCAAGTGGTATACGATGCTGAAATCGCCTGGCGGCTGGCCCTCCCGATGGGCTCGCGCCCGCTCGTCAATGGCGCTCAGATCAAAGAGCATGCGGTAGGGCTTCGGGGCCTCGGTTTTCAGGAATCGCAGTACATCGTGAACGCCATTGGGTGCAACCCACACGGTTGGGATGCCGTCACGGGTGGGCTGCAGCGCGAGAACAGCCTCGCCATATCGAGTTTTGAGTTCAACGGTGATGCTGGAAGACGGGTTCACGTATCTTCTCTGCCGCCTGGGTTAGACGTGATCAGGGGTTCGCAGATTCGTTGCCTCGCGGCGTTCTTCGCGTTTGAGATCCCGCATCGAGGGGTGATGCACCTTTTTGACGCCCTGCGGACCGACCACCCAGCTCAAGGGGCGGCGCTCGCGGCCGACGGCCTCCTGGAGCAGAATCAGTCCATGCATGAAGGCACCGGGACTTGGCGGACAACCCGGGACATAGACGTCTACCGGAAGGATCTTGTCCACGCCCTGAACGACGCTGTAAATGTCGTACATGCCGCCGGAGTTGGCACAGGATCCCATGGAGATGACCCAGCGCGGCTCCATCATCTGCTCGTAAAGCCGCCGGATGACCGGCGCACATTTGACGAACGGGGTACCGGCGATCACCATCAGGTCCGCCTCCCGCGGCGTCCCACGGATGACCTCGGCCCCGAAGCGCGCGATGTCGTAACGACTGGTGAAGCTGGTGGCCATCTCCACGTAGCAGCATGACAGGCCGAAGTTGAACGGCCAGATGGAGTATTTGCGTCCCCAGCCCAGCAGGTCCTGTAACCGGGTTAACAGCAGATCGCGTCCGAGGGCCTCATCCAGAGAGTCGCCGACCGAATGGGGCGGAGAGGATTTACCGTGAGGGCTCAACCACCAGCGCATGGGTGACAGGGTTCCTTTCCATTTCGCATGGTTCGTCCAAAAAAACCGGGACCCGATAGTAATGGTATTCAACCGCAGCAGACGAACCGGGATATCGATAAGCAAACCGGTTCTGGTGACCCTGGATGGTCCAGTCGACCGCTCAATGCCAGCCTTTGATGTAGTGCTCCAGCTGCTCGATGATGAACTCTTTGTGGTCGATGATGCCCTTGACGATGTCACCGATGGAAATGATGCCGAGCACCCGGTCGTCCTCCACCACCGGCAGATGGCGCACCCGGTGGTGGGTGATCAGTTCCATGCATTCTTCGAGATTTTTACCCGGGGACACCGTGACCACATCGCGGGTCATGATATCTCCAACGGAGGTTTCCCGTGAAAACTTGTTTTTTAGAACGATTTTGCGGGCGTAATCGCGCTCCGAAATCAGCCCACGCATCCGGTCGCCTTCAAAGACGATCAGCGCCCCCACATTTTTTTCGGCCATCTGCTGCAGGGCATCGTAAACGGTGGCATCCGGTGACGTCGCATAGACCTGCGATCCCTTTTCGCGCAAAAGATCTCTTGCGGTCTTCATTTTCGGTTATCCTCTGACTGTAGATGCTGCGCGGATTTCTTCGCGGTGGGCTTTTGTTTGGGTGTTCCCCACTCCAGGGCCCCGGTGCGCCAGAGATAGAAAAGCGCCAAGGCCAGAACGCCGACGAAAACCAACATCTCACCATAACCGAGCCACCCCGCCTCGCGGAACGAGACCGCATAGGCATACAGGAACACGGCCTCCAGATCGAAAACCACAAAAAACATGGCCATCAAGTAAAACTTGGCATGGAAGCGCATCCGTGCGGAGCCGGTTGAAACGATTCCGGATTCGTACGGTTCAGCCGTGGCACTTTCCCGGTGGCGTTCCCCCAGCAGCGCGGAGAGCCCCAGCATGAAGACGGCGAGCCCCAGCACGGAAAGCATGAAGACCGCAAGGGGCCAGAGGGTGGCTGTGCCATCAGTGGCGATATCCAAGAGGTGTCCTTTCGGCCGACCTTGGCGCGCGGAATCCGTCAGGTCAGGCCAGTTTCTACCGACGGGCTAACATATTGAATATGGGCAATACATTATTTCCATAATCAAGACAATGTATTTACCGGTAAAGTTGACCCCCTAAGGCTTTGGAGGCGGCAGCAAAGCAGGCAGCCGCTGCTGCCTGCTTTGCTCAGCAGTAGGAGATTGCGATCCCGGACTACGGGTGCGGCACCGTTTTGACCTGGCAGGTCGCCGTGCTGTCATCACATTCGAGCATCGTGGGCATCACCCAGCTGTGACCGCCGCGGGCAACCAGAATATCGGCGGCTTCCGGGCCCCAGGAACCGGCCTGGTAATTGGGAAAGTCTGCCGGTTTGCTGCTTTCCCAGAAATCCAGAATCGGGCGGATCACCGACCAGGAACTCTCGGTCTGGTCGGCCCGCATGAACAGGGTGGCATCGCCTTCCATCACATCCAGCAGGAGTGTTTCGTAGGCCTCCGGCGGCTTGGTTTTGAACGCCTCCTGGTAGTAAAACTGCATCATCACCTGGGACAGGCGCATACCCGGACCGGGATTTTTGGCCCTGAAGCGCAGGAGAATCCCTTCTTCGGGCTGAATTGCGATCACCAGCCGGTTGGAAAGCCAATCGAGCAGCACGGTGGACGGGAATGTTTGGTGGGGAACTTGCCGAAACTGAATGGACACCTCGGAAACCTTGGCCGGCAGGCGTTTGCCGGTACGAAGGTAAAAGGGGACATCCTGCCAGCGCCAGTTGTCGATAAAGAGTTTGACGGCGGCGAAGGTGTCCGTGCACGAGTCTTTCGCCACGTCGGGTTCGCTGCGATAGGCCGGTACCTGTTTACCCCCCACGAACCCCTCGCCGTATTGCCCGCGGATGGCGTATTCGGGAACCCGGTCTTCTGGTATCTTGCGGATGGCGTGCAGCACGTCCACTTTTTTGTTGCGAATCTCGTTGTCTTCGAAAGAAATGGGCGCCTCCATGGCGATCAAACACAGAACCTGCAAAAGATGGTTCTGGATCATGTCCCGCAGAGAGCCGGCGTGGTCGTAGTAGTCACCGCGGTGGCCAACCCCCATGTTTTCGGCCACCGTGATCTGCACGTGATCGATGTAGTGCCGGTTCCAGATCGGCTCAAAAATGCTGTTGGCAAACCGAAAAGCCAGGATGTTTTGAACCGTTTCTTTGCCGAGGTAATGGTCGATGCGAAAAATCTGGGATTCATCGAAGAGCTTTCCCAGGCTGCGATTCAGGCCGCGTGCCGAATCCAGATCATGGCCGAAGGGTTTTTCCACGACGATGCGGCAAGACCGACGGTCACGATTGAGCTTGGCGTCGGCCAGCGCTTGGGACAGGGGCTCGATCATGCATGGGGGGACCGCCATATAAAAGATGCGGTTGGCCTTAAGGCCCCATTGATCCTCCTTTTGAGCAAGCTTGTTGGCAATGGCGGTGAAGCTTTTGGGGTCACCAAAGTCGGCCTGCATGAAAGCGAAATGTTCGCTAAAGGCTTTCCATTGCTCTTTGCTGGCCTGACCGCGCCGTGAGAAGCGATCGACCCCTTCATGCAGGTGTTTGACAAAGCGCTCGTTGCTCATCTTGGTCCGGTCTATGCCGAGAACCCAGAATCGTTCCGGCAGCCAGTGATCCAGGAACAGGTTGTAGAGAGCCGGCACGAGCTTGCGCCAGGTCAAGTCACCGGCGCCGCCGAAGATCACAAAGATGCTCGCGTCGGGACGGATTTCTTTCTGCATGACACCTCCTTGGTGAGAGGTTCAGGAAAAATTGCACCTTCTTCAAATGACCGCTGCCATGGCAATCTCGCGAAGGAAGGTTGCAATGTTGGCGGGTGGAATCCGTCAGGTCAGGTCTGTTTCCACCGACGGGCTAACATATTGAATACGGGCAATACATTATTTCGATAATCAAGACAATGTATTTGTCGGTAAAGTTGACCCCCCAAGGTTTTGGGAACGGCAGCGTGCAGATAGTCGATGCTGCTTGCTTTCATAAGGCCCGTGGATGCTTTCCCGCTCGCCAGTGCGCTTCAATTTCTTCGAGGCTTCGCCCCCTGGTTTCCGGCACCAGGAAAAACGCAAAGAGCCACGCCCCGATGCTGACGCCCCCGTACAACCAGAACGTGACGGGTTTGCCCAGGACGTGCGTGAGCGTCAAAAACGACAAGGCCACGATCAAATTGGCGCTCCAATTGGCGATCGTTCCGACGCTCATGGCCCGACCCCGGATGCGCAACGGGTAAATCTCCGAAAGCATCAGCCAGAAAACCGGCCCCAGCCCCACGGCAAATGAACCGACGTATACCATGAGGCTGGCCACAGCGATCCATCCCAGGCTGCCGGACAATTGCGGAAGCAAAAATGCCAGACCCAACACGAACAGACTCAGCGCCATGCCCGCCAGGCTGACCAACAAGAGCGGTCGCCGCCCGACCCGGTCGATCAGTTGCATGGCCACCACCGTCAACACGACGTTGACGACTCCGACCCCGACGCTGGCCAGAATCGCCACCGACGCGGAAGATAAGCCGGCGAACTTGAAAATAGTCGGGGCGTAATAGATGACCGTGTTGATGCCGGTGATTTGCTGCGCGATGGCCAGTCCAACACCCACGATCATCGCCGGTCGCAAGAGCGGGCTGAGCAGTTCGGACCAGTGCCCCTTCTGCTGTGCCACGCTGCGCCGGATCTCGTTGAGCTCGCCTTCCGCTTGTTCCGGGCCTCGAATCCGGTTCAGCACGGCCCGGGCTTGATCCGCGTGTCCGCGCGCGGCAAGCCAGCGCGGGCTGTTGGGAATGAACACCAGCCCGATTCCAAATGCGGACGCCGGAATTACCGCCAGCGCAAACATCCAGCGCCACGCCTGGGAACCGGCAAAGGCGTAGTCGATGACATAGGAGATCACAATGCCGCTGGTGAGGGCGACTTGATTGATCGAGACGAGCTTTCCACGAATGGCAACCGGGGCAATCTCGGAAATGTAGAGCGGCGCAACAAACGAAGCGACGCCGATGGCGGTGCCGGCTACGATCCGGGCGGCAATCAGCCATGCCGTGCCCGGCGCCAGAGCTGCCCCGAGGGCGCCCACACCAAAAACAACCGCGGTGATAATCAATAATCGTCGGCGTCCGAGACGATCGGCCAGGATTCCTCCGCCGATCGCACCGACGAGCGAGCCCAATAAGACCGAACTGACGACGATTTCTTCCAGGCCCGAAGAAAGAGAGAACTCTTTCTGGATGAACAGGATGGCCCCGGAGATGACACCGATGTCATAGCCGAAAAGCATTCCCCCCAGCGCCGAGATGGCAGTGGCGAGATAGACAAAACGTTTCCCGTCCGCCTTGGCCTTATTCTTCATCAGTCTTACTCCCCTTATGCGAGCCAGGCCCATCGCGTCGCAAAGAGCCGACGGGAACGATGAAGTCCGCACCTTCCCAAAGAGCAGCGTCCGTCCAGTAGAACGTGAATTTGACCTGCTTGCCTTCGGGAAGCGAGTCGGTCGTTAGATCGGCGATGTGAATCCCCAGCCCCACATCGTGTGCCGTTACGTCCTGGACTGTGTTCCAATCATCGGCGGTCCAACGAATGACGGCCGGCGCCAGCGCCTCGATGCGCAGTATTTTACCGGAAGGCATCCAGCGAAGCTTGTGGTTAAACCGCCACACCATGCGCGGGCATACGGACTTCTCGGTCAGGTAGCGTTTCACGGTTTGCGGCGGCAGATCGAAGACCCGGCCGTCGCGCAGAGAGCGTCGCAGTTTGAGGTACTCAGCGTGCGCCCACACCAGCGGCATGGCCGAACCGGAAGGCCGGCCTAAATGAAGTCCGTGTTCCGCTATGTCCGGCGCGTCCCACACCTGCTCCGAGATCAGACCGCCTTCGTTGGCAAAGGATTCCAATGCGGCCAGAAGTCGTTTTGCGTTTTCGACCCGTCCTGCCGCGAGTTCGTAGTGGGCCCGCTCGCCAGTGAGCAGCGGCCACCCGCGGCCAATCCCCGTTCCGTCAAAAGGGGCACCATCTGCATGCTCGCCGTAGCCGTCGTCGTTGTAGCGATGCCAGGCGGGGCCGGACGGTGTCTCCACCTTGAGCAAGGCGTCGATGACTTTCGCGGTGTCGCGAATGCGCGGGTCATCGGCCGCGCGCAGGCCAAAACGCACCAGGGCCAGGGCGTCGGGACTCACCAGATGACCGGCGCGGCGGGTGTCCTCGGCAGCCGAAACGTTTTGTATATGCACCTTCTCCTGGAAACGCGATACACCTTGCCCCGTCTCCATCGGGGCGATCCGGACGTAATAGCCGTTGACGTTGAACTTCCGGCACCAGTCCGTGCCGGAGACGTACATCCAGCGTTCAATGGATGAGTTCCAAACATCGGCAATCTCGCGCAGGTAGGTTGCAATGGGTGCTTCGCGATTCAAATCAGCCAAGTCCGCTGCCACCAGGAGAGCAGCGATTTCTGCCCCGACCGTGAAGGGCGAATAGCCGGGGTCTTCCTCCCAGCGGTCCTGCGGGCTCACCGGGCCGTTGCGGGCCAAATAGCCTGCAGCTTTTTTCACCATCGGCCAAAACGTGGCAACATCGGTCTGGGCCAATGCCTTTTCGCGGTGGGCCAGGTCCACCAGGAGAATCGGCAACGCCGTCTCGTCCATTTGGATTCCATCCCAATAGGCCGACCCATCCAACCACATGTTCTGCGACCAGTGCCCATCCGGCTGCTGAGTGGCCTGTAAATAAGAGAGCGCACGGCGGACGTCCGCATGCGCACCGGCAGCCAGCAAGCCGCCGGCCGTTTCCACCATGTCACGCGACCAGACGAGGTGGTAGCCGCCCACATCATTGTCGCCCTTGCTGAATCCCCACGGGATGGAGAGGCTGGCGATGAGACCGCCGGGTGCCGTCTTGGACTCGTGGGTGCGCAGGACGGCGAGGCTGATCCGGGAAAGATCGCCCGGAGCGAGTCTGCGCTGCTTCAGCGATTCGTGCGTCTCCATCCATTCCTGCCAGCCGGCGATATAGTCGTTCTTTGCCTTGTCAAAACCGTCGCGCAGGCTGGCGATGGCATTCCGGGCCGCTTCTTGCGGGTTGTCGCCAAAACCGAGCGCCAGCACGAAGTCCCCCCGTGATGTGAAAAGGTCGATCTCGGCCGTGAGGGCCACATTGCCGTTCTCAGCCCGCGTGTATTCCCACGTCATCTGTTTGTGCGCCTTCAGGTCCTGCCAGCCGTCAGAGGAACCGACATGGCCGGCAGACCGCTTCAGCCACGGAACGGAGCATGCCAGCGCCAATGCGGTGCCTTCCCGCTGCGCGAACAGCAGCGGCGTGCCTTCAAATTCATCCACCCACGCGGTATTGCCCCTGCCGTGATTGCCCAGGTGCGGCGCGAGCAGGACATGCAGGTGATAATCGGACAGTGCGCCTTGCTGCGCGCTAAACTGGACCCGGTGCAATACCGCGTTCCGATGGGGATCGGTCACAATCTGCTTTTCGATGCGGTAGCGGCCCTCACGGCAGGTGTTGACCAGGCGGAAGGCCGGCACACCGTCCGCCAGCCATAGCACTTCGGAGTCGGTGCCGCGTTTCTCTTCGGAGAAGAAATCCACGCCGTCCGTGACGATCAACCCCATGTCGCGGACGCAGGCCTGGTCAATGCGGGGGTAATATATCTCGTTGAGGATTCCGTGGCTGAGCGTGAACCAGACGTGACTCTTGTCGCTGAGGGATGTGCCAACGCCGGTTTTGGCGCTGGACGTCCAGCGTGGCTCGATTCCGGGAGCACCCGGTGCGCTACGATTCAATGCCATCATCACGCTCCTTTTGGGGGTCCTGAAATCATCCGCCATGCGCGAAGTCGGGATAATCGGTCATGCCACCGTCCACGAAAATCGTGCGCCCGGTCACGTAGGAGGCGGCGTCCGAAACGAGCACGACCACCATGCGGGCGATTTCTTCAGGCGTTCCTATCCGTTTCAACGGGATTTTCTCCAACAAATCTTGCAAGCCCTGGGGATCGCTCCAGACGGAGCGGTTGATCGGCGTTTGGATCGCCCCCGGGCCGACCGCCAGTACGCGCACTCCGTGCGGTGCAGCTTCCTGGGCCAGGGTCTTGGTGAGCATGCCGACGGCCGCCTTGCTGGCGGTGTAAGCGCTGTATCCTGCCCACGCTATTTGTTCGTGCACTGAACTGATACTGAGGACGACACCGCTTTTCTGAGGCACCATGCGCTTCAGGGCCTCGCGGGCGCAGTAGAAGGCACCGAACAGATTCACTTCAATCACTTTTCGCCATGCCGCAATATCTGCCTCCCACCCGAAGACGCGGGTGCCGTCATAGCCCGCATTGTTGATGAGGATATCAATTCCACCCCAGGCATCGTTTAGGTGACCGAACATTTGGGCGATGGCTTCGGGATCGGAAACGTCCGCCCGGAGGGCGATCGCTTCGCCATGCTGATCCTTGATCTGATGCACGAGCAATTCTGCGGCTTCCGGACGGGTGACATAGTTGATCGCCACTCTTGCACCTGCGTCAGCGAGACCAAGTGCAATCGCCTTACCGATGCCGGAATTGCCGCCCGTGACGAGGGCGCGTTTATGGTCGAGTCTAATGTTCATGGTGTGATTCCGTGGTCGAACGTTCCCGCTTGTTTGATTTGCGTGAACGCTTTTTTTAATTACGTTGCAAGGTACCTGTCAGAAAGAACGCCACATTTCTATTGACCAAACATTAATCAGAAAAACGCGCACACACCATCCGTCTCCATCTGATTCTCATGTAAGGTCGGCCGCCCTTTTCACGTCCGGATTTGTCCTACGCTCATCCGCCGACGTCTGGTTCTGGACAAAGCTCTCGATGCCCGCTTCGTGTCATTCCGTCGAAGTGGTTGCATAACCCCTTCTGACACCCGATGGCGGCGTTGCAGGCCTTTCGCAAGGCCTCACAACCTGCCATGGTTGCTGCGCTTTCGAATCGGCCTGCGCCTTGCCCTCGGGCGAGATCCGAGGTTATGAAACCACTTCTATCAAGAATCCTTTTTGGGGTCGCCTAAGGTGGACAGTGTGCCGCATTCGAATTTTCGGTGGGCGCAGTGGATGGGGAGTCCAGCTTAAGGAAGGTGCAGTTTTGAGAGAGGCCACCCTGATCGCCTATATGCGTATCGAAAAATGCACAACGGCCTATGCTTCTTGTTCACAGGAATTCCACACCGCCCATGAGTTCATCCACCAGGGCTTTTGCGGTTTGGTTTTTGATCAGCCGCAGATCGATCAGCGGGCCGCCGGCTTTGCGTTGGCCGAGCCAGATCAGGAAGTCGCTCAAGATAGTTATCTGACTCCAGTTTTCGGCCTCGCCACCCCAGGTTGCCTGATAATCTTTGAAAAACATTTCCGCGATCATCTCTGTGGTATCCATCATCCCTCCACGGGTTGTTTCCTCGCCTAATTCTTAGGGTCAGGGAAAATTTCTAGTCTATCTTGAAAGCCAAGCCTTGAGAATCAAAAAAACTCGCAGCGCAGTTAGAGAAGGAAGAAATCAGCAGGAGGCAATGTAACATATCTCTATCATGTACAATACTACATTGTATAGTTATGACAATATGAGAAGATTATGGGGGATATAGGGGTATAAACCAGATATTACTGAACGGTGAAGCTCGTCCGGTCAATCAATCATAGAGATGGGATCGAAGAACCCCGCAGCAAGCTGCGGGGTTAGCGCTCGCTGGTGCGGTTCAATTGAAACCGAGCAGCCGGCCCCCCTGGCAGACGACAAACGCCACCCCCCAGGCAACCGCCGTGCTGTAACCGATGCTGAAGAGCATCCACCGGGTGGAGGTCTCCCTGCGGATGGCGGCCGTGGTGGCGAGACAGGGCAGGTACAGCAGCACGAACACCATCATGGACAGGGCCGATAGGGGCGTCATGCCTGCGGCGATCAGCGCCTGGCCGAGTGCTCCCTCCTGGTCGCTTTCCGCGGTCGCGTGCAGCACTCCGAGGGTGCTGATCACGATTTCCTTGGCCACAAAGCCCGAGAGCAAGGCGACCCCGCCCTGCCAGTCGATGCCCAGCGGCGCGAAGGCCGGCGCGATGAAGCGGCCGATGCGGCCGATGTAGGAGCGTTGGGTCTGCTCGGCCTTCTGCTCTCGCCGCAGATCGCTCAGGGTCAGTTCGGCCTGCTGCTCGATCCGGCGCCGCTCGCTGCCGTCCGCGGTCGCCTTCTGCGAATCGGCCGTGGCGGTGACCTGCTGGGTCTCGGCGGCATAGTCGCGGCTCGTCGCCACGTTGCGCGGGAAGTTCGAGAGGCTCCAGATCACAATCGAGCCGACCAGGATCACTTTGCCCATTTTCTGCAGGAAGAGCTTGCTGCGATCCCACATGTGGATCATCAGGCTTTTCGCCATCGGCATGCGATAGGGGGGCAGTTCCATGACGAACGGTGCGTCGGCCCCCTTGAGCAGTGTCGAGCGGAAGATGCGGCCCGTGATGATGGACAGAACGACCCCCAGCAGGTAGATGCCGAAGATCACGGTCCCGGCGCGGGCTCCGAAGAAGGCGCCGGCCAGGACCACATACACCGGCAGTTTCGCCGAGCAGGACATGAAAGGCGTGATGAGGATGGTCAGGATGCGGTCCTTCTCGCTTTCCAGCGTGCGGGCAGCCATGACCGCCGGCACATTGCAGCCGAACCCCATGAGCATCGGGATGAAGGATTTTCCGTGCAGCCCGATCAGGTGCATGATCCGGTCCATCAGGAAGGCCGACCGGGCCATGTAGCCCGTGTCCTCGAAGAGTGCGATGCAGAAGAAGAGGATCAGGATGTTGGGCAGGAACTTGATCACGCTGCCGACGCCGGCGACGACCCCATCCACAAGCAGGCTGCGCAGGATCCCCTCCGGCAGGGCCGCTCCCAGAAGCCCGGACAGCCCGTCCACGCCGGCCCCGATCCACTGCACAGGGTATTCGCCCAGGGTGAAGGTCAGCTGGAACATGGACCAGATGAAAAAGACAAAAATCGGAAAACCGAACAGCCGGTGCGTGAGCACGAGGTCGATGTTGCGGGAGATGTCCACGCGCTGCTGGATGGTGGCGGACTGGACCTCGCGGATGAGGCCGGCGATGAACCCGTAGCGTTCGTCGGTCATCACGATCTGGGGGTCCTCATCGAAGCGTTGCGCGAGGTGAGTGTGCATGCTCTGGGCTTCCTGCAGGATTTCGCGCCCGGTTTTCGGGGCGGCCGCGACCAGGCGTTCCTTGACGATCTTGTCGTCCTCCAGGAGCTTGATCGCCATCCAGCGCGTGTCGTACGGCAGGCCGCTGGCCTTCATCTTCATGAAATTCACGAGCCGGCCGATGGCCTCCTCGATGTCTATGCTGTACTTTACCCGCCGGGTGCGCGCCGCGGGGGTCGCGGACTCGGCGAGCTCGATGGCCTGCTGCAATAGATCGTCCATGCCTTCGCTGCGGTTGCCGACGGTGAACACCACCGGCACGTCCAGCAGTTCGGACAACTTCGGGGCATCGATTTTCGTGCCCCGGCGGTTGGCCACGTCGGCCATGTTGAGGGCGAAGAGCACCTTGCAGTCGAGCTCCCGAATCTGGGTCGCCAGATACAGGCTGCGCTCGAGGTTGGAGGCGTCGATGATATCGATAACGACGTCCGGCCGCTCGTCCAGCAGAAAGTTGCGGGCGACGACTTCCTCGATCGAAAACGGGGTCAGGCTGTAAGTGCCCGGCAGGTCGACGATGGTCAGGTCGTATCCATTGCGGGATACGTGCCCTTCCTTCTTTTCAACGGTGACTCCGGGCCAGTTTCCGACTTTCTGGCGGGTGCCGGTGAGGTTGTTGAAGACGGTTGTTTTGCCGGCGTTGGGGTTGCCGGCCAGGGCGATGACAAGACGTTTAGTCGGCATCGGGGAACCGTCTATCGGACATTTTCGACGAGGATGCGGGCGGCTTCCTCCACCCGCAGGGAAATGTGATAACCCTTGACGACCAACTCCATGGGGTCCTTCAGCGGGGCGTATTTTTCGACACGCACCTCGGCACCCTTGAGAATCCCCATTTCGAGGATTCTCCGCCGCAGCAGGCTCTCCCCGCCGATGCGCACAACGGTCGCACTCTGGCCTTCTTTCAGTTCACTGAGCAGCATGTGGAAATCCTCACCGGAGCCGATTTGGGGGTCGGGCCGCTGCTCCCCTCTATTTTTAGTCTGTATTTTGAGAGGTTAACTTAAGGTCGGGCTACGGTGTTGTCAACCGGTGTCGGGTGGCGCCCGGGCGGGCGCCATTCATTTAGGGCAGGGGCGGTCTGGTCGCAGTTTGAAGCATGGCGTGAAGTTTGCGGGAAAACGCCGCCGGGACCGGCTGATCCCCCGCCTGTCGGCAGAGGGCGATCGTCTGTTTAAGGGTCTGAAGGCACGCGAAGCAGGCCAGACATTCGGCCACGTGGGCCTCGATGTCGCGGTGCGCCTCAGGCGCCAGTTCCTGATCGATGTATTCGGAGAGCTTTTCAAACAACTCGAGGCAATGCCGGTGCCCGGGACTGTCACACGTCATGGGCGAAATATCCTTTCAGTTTTTCCTTCAGGAACAGCCGCGCACGGTGCAGCCGGACTTTGACGTTGGCACCCGAGATGTTCATGATCTGGGCCGTCTCCTCCGTGCTGAAGCCTTCCATGTCCCTCAGGACAACCACCAGCCGGTATGGCTCGGGCAGGGACAGGATCGCCTGGTGCAGAGTTTGGAGCAACTCCTCGTTCAGTAGCTTTTCCAGGGGGATCTGGGCCCAGTCCGGCACTTGGGCGGCCGTCCCGCATTCGTCGCCCGCAACGAAATCCTCGAGAGACAACTCCCGTTCAGGGGCAAACTTCGATCGGCGGCGCTTTTTGATGCAGGTACTGGCGGCCACCCGGTAGAGCCAGTTCTTGAACTTGGTCTCGTGGCGGAAGTCCTTGAGATAGCGAAAGACGTTGAGAAATGTGTCTTGAACGAGATCTTCGGCGTCGGTGGGATCCCCGCACACCCGGCGGCCGAAGTTGTAGAGCTTGTGCTCGTAACGCCTTACCAGCTCAGGGAACCTCTCCGTCTGGCCCGAGTTGATGGCCCGAATCAACTCGGTGTCGTTATCGTTGATCTTCGGGCGGTTCGGGGGGGGTGCCGCTGTCATCTTTTCTTGTCACCTGACAAGAATTCCGCATTCAGGTCGATATACCCAGTTTGGGCAGGAGGTAGGCCTGCAGAAAATACCACAGGCCCGCCACCACCAGCAGGATCAGGATCTCCTTCATTGCATCTCTCCATTGCAGTTTATAGTGAAGTCGAGGGGAGGTTGTCCACTCTTTTCTGGGACGGCCATCTCACACGAGTCCCGGCCGGCCGACGAGGTCTGGGCGCTCCTACTGAGCCCGACCGGGTGGATCGGTTACAATCCCCGCCGTTCACCGGATATCGGCCTTGTACAGGCGCAGACTGTTGGAGACCACCGAGATGCTGCTGAAGGCCATGGCCAGGGCAGCGAGAATCGGATGCAGCTGCCGCAGCATGGCCGGCAGCGACTCAAAGGGGTACAGCGCACCGGCGGCAATCGGGATCAGGATGACATTGTAGCCGAAGGCCCAGAAAAGGTTTTGGGCAATGGTGCGCATGGTGGCGCGGCTGAGCCGGATGGCGCGGGGGATGCCGTTCAGGCTGCCGCTTGAAAGGATGATGCCGGCGCTTTCGATGGCCACGTCCGTTCCCGTCCCGATGGCCAGCCCCACATCGGCCTGCGCCAGGGCCGGGGCGTCGTTGATGCCGTCGCCCACCATCCCGACTTTTTCGCCGGCGGCCTGCAGCTCCTTTACCTTGAGGGCCTTCTCATCCGGCCGCACTTCGGCGAAAATGCGGTCGATCGCCACGTGCGAGGCGATGGCCCGCGCGGTTTCGAGGGTGTCGCCCGTCAGCATGACGGTTTTCAGGCCGAGCTCATGCAGCCGGGCGATCGCCTGCGCGGAATCGGGTTTCAACTCATCGGAGACCGCGATCACGCCGGCCGGGTCGCCGTCGCGGGCTACCACCATCACGGTCTTTCCCTGCGACTGAAGCCGGTGGATGCTCTCCCGTGCGGCAGCGATGTCGATCCCCAGTTCCGCTTCCATCCAGGCTGCCTTCCCCACCGCGACTTGGACGCCATCCACCTTGCCCTGGACCCCGCGTCCGCCGGCGGCCTGAAATTCAGCCGGGACCTGAAGTGTGTGCCCCGCGCCCTCGGCAGCACGGACGATGGTCTTGCCCAGCGGGTGTTCCGAGCCTTTTTCAACGGAGGCCGCCAGGTGCAGCAGATCGTCTTCCGATCGGCAGACGGGTGCGATCGGGACCAGGTCGGTGACCGCCGGTCGACCGCTGGTGATCGTGCCGGTCTTGTCGAGCACGAGGGTGGTGAGCTTGCTCGCCGATTCCAGGGCTTCGCTCGATTTGAACAGGATCCCGTGCTCGGCCCCCTTGCCGGTGCCCGCCATGATGGCCGTCGGCGTGGCCAGGCCCAACGCGCAGGGGCAGGTGATGACCAGGACGGCCACGAGGCGGATCATGGCCGCGACGAAGTCCCCGCTCAAAAGCCACCACAGGCCGAAGACGAGCAGCGCCAGCGCGATAATGGCCGGCACGAACACCGCCGACACCCGGTCGGCCAACGCCTGGATCGGCGCTTTGCTGCCCTGGGCTTCCTGGACCAGGCGGATGATCTGGGCCAGAACCGTGTCGCGGCCGACCGCCGTGGCCTCGAAGGTCAGCAGACCCTGGCCGTTGATGCTGCCCCCGACCACCGTGTCCCCGGGGCGTTTGTCCACCGGCAGCGGCTCGCCGCTCAGCATGGATTCGTCCACTGCGGAGTCCCCGGTCAAAACGGCACCGTCTACCGGCAAGCGTTCACCGGGCCGCACGAGGAGCACATCCCCGATCTGGACCCGGGAGAGGGGAATCTCCTTCTCGACCCCGCCCACGAGAATGAAGGCCGTCTTGGGACGCAGGCCGATCAGCTTGCGGATCGCCCCGCCGGTGCGGCCCTTGGTCCGCGACTCGAGCATCTTGCCCAGCTTGATGAGGGTGATGATGACCGCCGAGGTTTCGAAGTACACGTGATGCCCAAGGGCCGGCACCAGCAGCACGCTGACCGAATAGGCATACGCCACGGAGGACCCCATGGCCACGAGGACGTCCATGTTGGCGCTGCGGTTGCGCAGGCTGTTGAAGCCGCCGGTGTAATAGTCCCAGCCCGTGTAGAACTGGACCGGGGTCGCCAGAGCCCAGAAGAGCCAGTTCATCCAGGCCGCCTGGCTCCAGGGGCCGATGAACCCGAAATCGCGCCCCATGCTCAATAGAAAAAGGGGCAGGGAGCAGATCACGCCGACGATAAACTTGCGGGTCTGATCGGCGATCTCATGCTCTCGGGCCCGGGTTTCGGCATCCTCGGCCTCCGGTGAATCGCCGAACACCGCCGCTCCGAACCCGGCGCCCGCCACCGCGGTGATCAGGTCGTCCACCGAGACCGTCTGAGGCACATAGTCAACGGATGCCCGTTCGGAGGCCAAATTCACGGCCGCCCGGACCACCCCGGGCACCTTTTTGTTCAGCGTGCGCTCGATGGTGGCCGAGCAGTTGGCGCAGGTCATGCCGGTAATGGCCAGTTCGGCCCTGGCGGTGGGGACGGAATATCCCGCCTCCTCGATCTGACGGACGATCTGCGGCAGCGCCACCGCTTTCGGGTCGAAGGTGACGGCCGCCTGCTCGCTCGCAAAATTGACCCGCGCGTCGTCGACGCCGGCAAGCTTTTTGAGGACCCGCCCGACCGTCGCCGAACAATTGGCGCACGTCATTCCGCGAATGGGGATGTGGAGGGTTTGCGTAGACATAGGCCCAGGGACCAGTTATGAGTTCTGAGTTATGAGTTATGAGTGCCGAGTGACGAGGAAAGGTTGAAGGGCATCCAGTATCAGATTTACTCGTTAACTCATCACTCATCACTCCTGACTTTCCTCGTCACCACGTGCCAGGGGTTTAGGAGATCTTCCTTGTTGTAGGTCATCGGCCCGCCGGTGTCATGGCGGATGAGCGTCGCACCCGCTGCTTCGGCAATCACCTGGCCGGCGGCCGTGTCCCATTCCATGGTCGGCCCCAGCCGGGGGTAGACGTCGGCGCGGCCCTCGGCCACCAGACAATACTTGAGCGAACTGCCGGCCGACACGAACGTCACCGCGCCCAGCTCGCGCCGCTTCTGCTCGACATAAGCGTGCAGTTCGGGGGTGGCGTGGGACCGGCTGCCGACGATCACGAAGGGCGTGTGGGCACCCAGGTCGAGAGGCAGCCGGGTGGAGCGCGCCTTCAGCTGCTCGATCGCCCCGTGCGCATCGCCCGTGCCGCCGGTGCGGGCGAGCCCGGCAAGGACCGGGCCGTCATCCAGGCGGTAGGAGCCATCCTCGAGCCCGCCGTAGTAAAGGGTGTTTTTCACCGGCACGAATATGACCCCGAGTGTCGGCCGCTCGTTTTCGACCAGGGCGATGTTGATCGTAAACTCCCCCCGATGTTGGATGAACTCCTTGGTCCCGTCCAGGGGGTCGACCACCCACAGCCGTTGCCACCGGCGGCGCTCGGCGGCAGGAATAGCTCTGCCCTCTTCGCTCAACACCGGCACCCCCGTGTGCTTCAGGTGGCCGGCGATGATGTCGTGGGAGCGGGTGTCCGCCACGGTGAGGGGCGAGCGGTCCTCCTTGTAGTCCACGTGGAGCTCGGAATCGTAGATCTCCAGTGTTGCGAGCCCCGCCCGGATCGTTGCCTGGACGGCCGTCAGGAGCAGATCATCGCGCGACATCGTCAGGCCGCCGGGAAATTGATCTCGTCGAGCGTGGCCCGGATCTGGGCCTCCGTGGCCGGCGCGTCCCATTCCACGTCCACGGTTTTAACCTGCGGGTTGCCTTCCACCGTGCGAATGCCCTTCAGTTCCTTCAGTTCCCTGGTGATCGTCATCACGCAATGGCCGCAGGAGATTTTGGGAATCGAAAACGTTTTGTGTTCCATGGCTGCACGCCTCCGTTTCGTTGATCTGAAAAAAATCACTGATCCTGACCATCAATAGTAGTGCCGGCCGGCAATGTGTCAAATACCGGTGCCGCAGAACCGTCGGGAAAACGCCTCGAAATCGCCGTCCTGAAAAAGCTGCGAGAAACGCTCTCCGTGAAGGCTGCGCTCTTTGTAGAAGCCCAGGCAGCCCTGTAGGATCTCGATCACCTGATCCTCGCTGAAAATCCCCGGCAGCTCCCGGGCAAGCCGCGGGTGCCGGCCGAGCCGGCCGCCCAGTTGGACCCGGAACCCCCTCCGGGCCTCGGCGATGGTTCCCGTGGGGCAGGCCCGGATGCATTGGCCGCAATTCAGGCAGCGCCCCGCGTCGATCCCCGGGGGGCGGCTCTCCGCGGCAAGCGCTATTGCCTGCTCGGGGCAGGACGCCGCACAGGCCTCGCACTGGGAGCAGGCCTCGGCAGTTGTTTCCGGGACGGCAGCGCCGATGATCCCCACATCCTTGATCTGCGGCTGCGAGCAGGCGTTCGGGCAGTCGGCCAGGCTGACCCGGAATTCGTGATGAAACTTGAGCTTCCCCGGGACCCGGGATTTCAGAAAGCTCAGAAGATCGGCGGCTTTGAGCACCGTTTCCACCCGCGCAAGCAGCTGGTCGTTGACCACGGCACGGTTCGGACAGCCGCTGGGGCCGAAACAGGTGTCGAGCTGGTAGCCCTTGAGGTCGGCCTGCATGCCCGACAGGTAGCGCGCCTGGGTGGCTTTGACTTCGACCGGAGTCACCCGGTCTTTTCCGGCCTGCACCGCCTCTTTCTCCACGCGGGCGCGAACCCGCTTGCGGACGAAGAAGGGGACGTGGTGCATCGCGGCCTTGGCTTCTGGGGTCCATTCCATGCCGAGCAAGCCTCACCTTTCCACAGAATCCAGCGGTGTCCGCCGCAGGGCCTGCGCGGCCAGTTCGCCCACTGAGCACGCCTCCAGCCGCTCCTGGCGGTAGAGCAGGAAGGATGCCTTGTCTGCCGTCAGCTCTTCCAGCCAAGGTGTCAGGCGGGCATCGGCCAGGGGCCCGCAGGCCCAGACAGCAAGCCCTCGCAGGGCTGCCGCGGGCGATCCCAAAAAGGGCGTGAGGAGCTCAGCGCAGTCGACCGCCATCGACGGCCGTGCGCGCGCCAGGCGCCCGATGCCCCACAACACCCCTTCCTGCAAGGCGGGGTGCTCGATGAAATTGCGCTCCGGGTGCAGATAGGACAAGAGGATGCAGCCGTATTCACCGGCCAGCTGTTGGCTGCGCGCCATGCTCTCACCCATGGCTTCCGGGCACCCCCAGCCGATCCCGCCGGATTCCTCGTTCAGGTTCCACATGAACCGCCGCATGACAACCCGCGCGGATTCGATGCTCTCACCGGCCAGCTTGGCAACGACCATCCCCATGGCAGACACCGCTCGCCAGCGCTGAAGTTGATTCGTGCTGCAAAAAAGAGCGAAGAGCGGATTGGCCACCTGGCGGCCCGGCAGTTCGAGAACAGGTTCGATAGATGCAGGGAAGGGTTCGCGCAGCAAAAGGGTCGAGAGAATTTTTTTGAGCTCGCGGCCGGTGGTATGCTGTGCTTCCATGCTAGAACGTGATGATGTCGAACCCCTGGTCCCGATAGCCGGACATACCCGGGTGGCCGGACATATCCTCCAAGAGAGTCAGGTGTTGCGCCCGGGCGGATTCCAGGGTTTGCATTTTTGCACAGCAGGCTCGGCAGGCCCCTGCCACCAACCCGGCCGATTTCACCTTTTCCCAGAGCGGGTGCAGCGGGTGTTCTTTCTGCTCGATATCGGGCAGAATCCGGGTGGCAGCGCCCTCGACGATGATCCGGACCTCCTCACCCCTGGCGTGCATGTCGAGTGCATTCAGCAGCACGTGAATGAAGCACATGGGATCGCCGTTGAACACAAAGAGAGCTGTTTTGCGTGTTTTCATGAGACCGGTCCTCTCTAACAGGGTGTTGAAAAACAAGCGTCGGGCCGTCAGCCAAGGCGTGCGGCGTTCTGGAAAGCGCAGCATATGCGGTCATATGTGAGCATTTGCAAAAGCCGCACAACGCCGGATCACGGCGCGAGGCGCCGTTTTTCAACAGCCTGCTAGTCATCTTCCCAGCTGATGCAATCCGCCGGGCAGTTCTTGATGGCTTCGTTGACCTCGTCTTCGGGATACTCCGACAGGTCCGCCACCTCGACGAAGCCTGCGTCGTTCATGCGGAACACCGTCGGGCAGCACTCTCGGCACACCTCGCAGCGGATGCACTTGCTGAGTTCCACAACAGGTCGTTTCATGGGTGTTCCAGGCAAAAGGGGTTGCGGCCTCATTCTGTGTGTTGGCGGCTGTTCACCGCCTGGCCAATTTTGCGCCCGAATTCTTGACAGGCATCGAGGACCGGTTTTTCAGGTACGAACTGCACCTTGAGTCCGGCCTGGGCCAATTCGATCTTCATGTCTGCCAACTCGGTTTCGATCAGCTTCACAGCCTCCCCGCTCCACCCGTAGGAGCCGAAGGACGCCCCGATCTTGTTCTTGGGCTTGAGCCCTTTCATGTAGCAGAGAAAATCCGCAACCGTGGGGAACAGGCCGTTGTTCAGGGTCGGGGAGCCCACAACCACGGCCGTGGCGTCAAAGACCTCGGTCATCACGTCGCTGCGATGCCAGGTGCGCAGATTCATCGGCTTGGACGGCACACCTTCGGCCATGATTCCCGCATGGATGGCCTCCGCCATCTTCTCTGTGCTGTGCCACATGGTATCGTAGATCACGACCGCTTTTTTTTCCGGCTCCTGGCGGCACCAGTTTAGGTAAGCCGTTACGATCTTGCCGGGGTCGCTGCGCCAGATGACACCGTGATCCGGGCAGATCATGCGCAGGTTCAGCTCCATCTCCGCCACCTGCCGGATCAATTTTTCGATGTGCGTCGCGTAGAGCAGCAGGATGTTGGCGAAGTATTTCTTGGCGTGGACCATGATCCGGTCCCCGATCTCATCGTCGAACCTCTCAGGACCGGCGTAGTGCTGGCCGAAGCCGTCGCTTGAAAAGAGGATGCCGTCTTCCTTCAGATAGGAGAACATGCTGTCCGGCCAGTGGATCATGCGGGTTTCCAGGAATGCGAGCGTGCGTTTCCCCAGGTTAAGCTCGTCGCCTGAGCCGACGGCCTGGTAATTCCACCTTTGAGAGAAATGGCGCGCCAGGTTTTTAGCCCCCATTTTTGAGCAATACAGAGGCTTGCTTTCGCCGACCCGGTGCATGATCCGGGCGAGACTCCCGGAGTGGTCGAGTTCGGTATGATTGCTGATCACCACGTCGATTTTCTTCGGGTCGACGATGCGGGAGATGTTCTCGATCAGCTGATCCGCAAACTCCTTCTTGACCGAGTCGATCAGGGCGATCTTTTCGTCCACGACCAAAAAGGCGTTGTAGGTCGTCCCCAGGTCCGTGGAGTATCCGTGGAAGTCGCGGATGTTCCAATCCGTCACGCCGACGTCGTAGACGCCGGGGGCAATTTCGATCGGGTTCATTGTCTTGCCTCGCATCATAAGTTGGGCCGGCACGATTCGGGCCGGCCGGAAACGTAATCATGATCGGGTCAACCGCAAGCCGGGCGGGCATCACCGCGCCGGGCCGCGGACCCTCAAATGCGGATGCCCTTTTCCTCCACCCCGCAGGGGCTGAACGAAAAGGGCATCATCCGGGAATGGGTCGAAAAACCGCGTCACTAGGCTTCTTTGGCGAAATCGGCCTTCGAGGCACCGCACACGGGGCATTCCCAGCTGTCCGGCAGCTTTGCGAAAGGGGTGCCGGCGGCAATCCCGTTGTCGGGGTCGCCCTGGGCGGGGTCGTAGATGTAACCGCAGACTTGACATACGTATTTCTCCATTGGTTTCCTCCTTGTGGATGTGGGGTTTTGAAAATCCGTTGGCGCCGTTTGCGCGTGCCCGAGTTACCGGCAGTACACCGGTCTATGCGTTTTCCTCTTGGCACTGGAACATTTCTTCGGGTTTTCCCATCGTCGCACCTCCGCGCACGTCGCTGCCGAGTATCACGGCACGAGTGTCGCAATCAACTGTTTAACGCGGGCCTCGATCACATCCCGGGCCTGGCGCATGGCCTCGATCGGCTTGCCGGCCGGATCCGGCACATCCCAGTCCTGCCGCAGTACCCCGGGGACGACCGGCTCCGGGGTACCGCCGCCCATGGTGATGATCGCATCCGGCATGCCGTTGGCCATGGCCGCTTCGATTCCCTGGGGCGTGCGGAACGCCATGTCGACGCCCTGCTCCGCCATGACCGTGGCCATGTCCGGATCGGTCTGGTCGGCAGGCGCACTCCCGCCGGTGGCCACATCCAGCCGGTCGCCGGCCAGGTGCTGCGCCCAGGCGCCCGCCATCGGACTCAGGCAGGCATTCTGGCGGCAGAGGAACAGAACTTTTTTGCGCAAGGCGTATGGGGCCATCAGCGCGGCCACCGCCTGGTCCACGTCCTCCCTCAGTGTGGGGTGGTTTGCCATGTCTTTCGACCCCTCGATCCCCCGGTAGACGAGGCTGCCATCGAAGCGGGCGTCGATGGCATCAAAGAAGTATTTGGTGGTCAGCTGCAGGCCATCGAAAAGCGTTTTCCCGCGGGTGGCCGCGACACTGAGCAGATACCCGCGGCGTGTTGCTTTCAGGGGATCGCCCAGCTTCAAACGGTACTTGCGCGCCCAGAAGACCTGGCAGCGGTCCACCAGGGCTTTGAGCTGGGAGGTCATGTTGTAGAAGAAGATCGGGCTGGCAAGCACGACGACTTCCGCCTGACGCAACAGGCCATAGATTTCGCCGGCCATGTCGTCGTCGATGGGGCAGGTGCCCTTCTTCTCGCAGACAACGTACTCCTTGCAGGGCAGGATGTTACGCTCGGCGACCGGGATGACCCGGGTGGTGGCTCCGCGCTGCTCCGCCGCCTGCAGGAAGGTGGAGAGCAGAAAATTCGTGTTGCCTTTTTTGCGGGGGCTGCCCTGCAATCCAAGTATCAGCATGGCGTGCGCCTTCTCATCCCTTGACGTGGCAGGTGGTGCAGGTGGTCGGGCCGGCCTTCTCGCCCGCCTTCCGCCTTTCCTTGTGGCACTTGACGCACAGGGTGTTCATGACTTCCTTTTTGGCGAGCTTGCCCTGTGCCACCAGGGCTTCGATGGCGCCGGGCTTTTGCGGAAAAAGCGAATGGCAGAGATTGCAATCCACCAGCTTTTGCTGGTGCCGCAGGTGGGGGAAGTGCACATTGCCGAGGCTGCCACCGTTCAGCACGATTTCCGGCGCCCCCGCATTCGGGGTCTGCGCCGACGCTGCGATCCACGCGCCTGCCACCACCACAACCAGGCAAAGCACCGCTGCCCTTCTGAAGCCCACTCCCGTCATAGCTTCTCCCGCCGCAGATCGAGCCGCGCGCCGGCGTCAGACCAAACCCATTCCGCCCGGTGCGCGTCACCCGGGCTTGCCGGTGCCACGGATCTTCTGCCCGTGTGCCAGTCAGCGCGGAGACACGCTTTTGCCTTCCCCCGAAAGCTGGCACTGCTTGAAATCGATCGGCTTGCCGCATTTCGCGCAGTGGTGCGGCCGCTCGAATTCATCCGAGAAAATCTCCTTCTCCGCTCCGCACGCTGGGCAATTGCAGGTGAAGGATTTCAGACTCTTGAAATTGGCATAGCCAGGGCAATGCCGCGGAGTACTCTCATTCTGAGCCATGGGTTCCTCCCGTATCCGTGATGCTTGTTTTTCAACACCCTGTTGTTAGGCGTTTAGCTTCATGGCGATCTGACGGCCGTATTCCTGAGCCATTTGAACCCCGCCGCCCAGACTGCCGGACTTCAACCTCAGACTGTCTCCGACCATGTTCATTTTAAACACGGTCGCCATGGTCTGAAATATGCGATCGTTGGCTTCGCCACTCCATCCGAACGCGCCGAAGGCGCCGCCGGCTTTGCCTTCCAGGTTGGCCTTTTCAGCCACGAACAGGAAGGTTTTCATCGCTTGAAGCATTTCGCCGTGATAGGTGGCGGAGCCGAAAGCATAGCCGTCGTATCCGGCCAGGTCGGCTTCGCTCTTGATGTTCTTGACATTGACGACATCGGCCTGATGGCCGGCCAACCGGATCCCCTCGCCGATGAGTTCCCCAATTTGCTGAGTTTCACCCGTACGGGTGGCGTAAGCGATAAGGACTTTTCCCATGGGGCACCTTTTCTGCCTTTTTTAGCCTCCTGGCGTTCCAGCCTCCGAGCCTCCAGCCAATAGTCGCCTTGGCTGACGGCCCGATGCTTGTTTTTCAACGCCATGTTAGGCCGGGCTGCGCTGCTTGAAGACGTGCCGCCGGGCGCAGGGCCGATCAGGGTTTGGGTTTCCCGATGCGGGTGTCGATCCCCTCGGCCGCGCAATCCGGTGTGTAGCACGTGTTGTCCAAAAACTCGCACTTTTCCCTGCAGCTCGGGCACTGGTTCGGATGCGCATCCGCATCGAATGTGTACCCGCACTTGGAACATTTCCAGCTCGGCATGGTGTTACCTCCATAGGCGGGCACTAAACGCGCCGGGCACAGGATGGCCCGGTTGCAATTCGTCCCGCCGAATGAATTCCCCCGCAGCCCTCACGCCCGAGCGGGCCTGTGCCCGCGGGCGGCAGGCCCGGCAGCTTGCCGTTACCGGCAACCCTCAGGGTCGGGTCATTAGAAGTGGTTTTGAAACCACTGCTAGGCCTTCCATAGGCCGTGCAGGTTGCAGTATTCGCGGGCGCTGACTTTGTCGCCCTTGACGCAGAAGGTGGCCTCGGGCGCCTGGCCGGGTTTCAGGAACTGCCGGTAGGCCTTGCCGTCCACGAGGAGCTCGACCCACTCGATGTAGTGCTTCTCTTCCATGGGGTGGGCGACGCTGCCGACTTTGACCTTGAAGCCGTCCGCGGCCTTTTCGACCACCGGCACATGCTTCTCTTTGGCGGCGTCCACGGTGTTCTCCTTGATCAGCTTCATCGGCTGGCCGCAGCAGACCAGTTCGCCGGCCCCGGCGTGAAGGACCTCGATGATGTTACCGCAAACCTCACATTTGTAGACTTGTAGTTGTTCGGCCATGGTGCATCTCCTTTCTTAGTTGGTGGCGTGAGAGACAGGGCTTACCAGTTTTCCCCCAGCAGCTCGAAGTGCGCCTGGGGATGCAGGCAGGCCGGGCAAAGCTCGGGTGCGCTCGCACCCACGTGCAGGTACCCGCAGTTGCGGCAGCGCCAGGTCACTTTGGCGTCGCGCTTGAAGACGCGGCCGGCTTCAAGATTGGCGGCCAGGTCGAGGTAGCGCTTTTCGTGCTGCTTCTCCGCGACCGATATCGCCCGGAAGGCCGCGGCCACGTCCTTGAAGCCCTCCTCGTCGGCGATTTTGGCAAAACCCGGGTACAGGGTGGTGTGCTCGTGGTGCTCGCCCGCGGCGGCGGCCTTCAGGTTGGAGATCGTCGCGCCGATCACGCCGGCCGGAAACGCACAGGCGATCTCGACCTCACCGCCCTCCAGGAACTTGAAGAGGCGCTTGGCATGTTCCTTCTCCTGGTCGGCGGTTTCAAGGAAAATGTCGGCGATCTGAACGAAGCCGTCCTTTTTGGCTTGGCCGGCAAAATACGTGTAGTGATTGCGGGCCTGTGATTCCCCCGCAAAAGCGGTCAGCAGGTTTTTTTCGGTGCGGGTGCCTTTCACTTTAGCCATGTAAAATCCTCCGTGTCCGGATTACGGTTGGGTGATGGGGGGTGTACTTTCCTCGCGCTCTTTCGGCCACCACCCTTTCCGGATGTGGTTGCGTTTCTCCGCCTCGGCCAGCTGTTTCAGCTTGAAGGCCGAGTCTCGCAGCACACCGTACAGGATGCCGCAGCCGGTGTCTTCCCGGTCGGAATCGCCCCGGTCGGCCAGGTCAATCATTTCGTCCGCCAGTTGCAAGGTTCTGGCAATGTGCAGGTTGCAGGGTCTCACGGTCGTTCTCCCGGCCTTGCGGCATGCGATGCGCGCCATTCAACGTGCGCCTCAGCCCTGCTTTTCGGGCGGCATCTTCCGCCGGTCTTCAAGTTCTGTGCCAGGAGAGGTTGCGGGGCCGCTGCGCAACACGCTTTTTTTTCCGGAAGCTTGATGACGTTGGGATTGCGCCGGCCGGGGTCTGCCGCCGGTATGAAGAGCGCCAATCCGATACGAGCAGCGGCGAACACCCGGTGGCTGGCCACAATTGGCGGAGCAAAATCTCAATATCACAACGAAAAGTATATTTCAAGACAGTATCGGGTTCATTTATGAAACACCCCTGTTTCATAAGACACGGCGGGAGACGGCTGCAGGTAAACGACGCAAAGCAGGATTCGAAGCCGCGCTGAACGGTCCCCGGTGTGGCCAGGCAGGAGGAGCCGGCACATCCATCCCCCTCCGGCATGGCCACGACCGTCAGGCAACCTGCACCTGCCGGCGTTCAAGGATTTTTCCGCGCACACTGATGACCACCTCTTCCATGGGAATGGTTGCCCCGGCAAGTTTCAGGCCCTTTTGAACGATGACGGGCAGGGCCGCGCAGCAGGGGACCTCCATGACCACCGTGGTGATGCTGCGGAGACCGGACTGCCGCGCGATCTTCGCGAACTTTTCAATGTAAGCCTGGGAGTTGTCGAACTTGGGGCAGCCCATCATGACGGCTTTGCCCTTCAGGAAATCCCGGTGCAGGGTCGGGAAGGCTACCGGCACGCAGTCCGCCAGCACGAGCAGGTCGGCTCCCTTGAGAAACGGCGCCGTTGGGGGAACCAGCATGATCTGGACCGGCCAGTGGCTCAGGGCCGACTCGGCCGGTGCACCGCTTGCCGCCGGGGAGCCCGGTCCCGCGCCGGCGGCTGTCGGCCCGAAGCTCTGCATCATCCGGGACGAGGGGCAGCCGCCCGCCGCCATGGGGAGAACCGTGCGGGCGCTGGGCTCCGCCTCCGTTTTCTTTTCATTCAGCCGATTTTCGACGGCCTGCTCGTCAAAGTCCTCAGCCTCGCGCTCCTCGATGCTGAGGGCGCCCGTCGGGCATTCCCCCAGGCAGGCCCCCAGGCCGTCGCAGTAGAAATCGGCGATCACGCGGGCCTTGCCGTCTACGATCTCCAGGGCCCCCTCGGCGCAGGACGGGACGCAGTTGCCGCACCCGTCGCACAGCTCTTCGTCGATGTGGATGATTTTACGAATGACTTTCATGCGATCACCTCGCGTTCAAAAGAATGTCCCGCGCCGCCTGGCGGCCGGCCTCGGTGAGAAACGAGCCTTCGATGCGCTCGGTCAGCGGCCCGGCCGCGAGCGGGCCGGATTTGGATTGTTCGTCCATGGCTTCCAGGAGATCCGCGTCACACACCACCTGCAGGTTGATCGAGTCGCCGGGACGGGGATGGTGCAGGCGGGCGACGATATCGCAGACTTCGGCGATCAGCTCCTCCCGGGCGCCGAGCTTTTCCAGGATCGCGCGCGCCCCGGCCGGACCTTCCATCTCCGGATGCTCGGAAGCGCTGCTGCCGTCCTGGCGGACGGCGTGCGTATTGCCGATGTCGTGCAGGTAGGCGGCCGTGAGAATCACCGCGAGGTTGCCTTGCACGGCTTTGCCGATCCGTTCGGCGTGCCGCGCCACCCGGCTGGCATGGCCGATGCGCTTGAAGTCGTTCTTGAAATAGCGCTTCATCTCGACGGCCACCCGGTCCTTCAACAGGTTTTCCTTCTGGGCCGCAAGCCCCTCCGGCAGCGTTCCCAGGCACTGCTCGGCATACGGGCAATAGGCGGCGCAGCCGAAGTCCATCTGCGGGTTGACCAAGCGGTGGCCGCATTTGCTGCACTTGCGGGCGGTGTCGTCCTTGAAAAATTCCACGGTCTGGCCGCATTGGGGGCAATTTTCCTCGAAAATCGCGCCTGGCTTCCAGTACTGCATGTCCTGTCCCGGGCACCGCATATCTATCTCCTTCGTCGCTACTCTGGCATCGGGGTTCAGCGTTCAGAAAATCGTAATTGCGCATCCGGTGGTTAGGCTGAAGGCTGAAGGCTATAAGGCGTCTTGCAAGGCACGAGTCAAGCCATTCTCGGTTTCTGCGAGTTTTAGCTCAATCGCCAACTCAACTTCCTGCAATCTCAAGTGATCACGGATTGCTAGTCCCTGAAAGCCTTCAGTCTTCAGCCTTCGCTCTATCTACCCCAGGATCGCCTTGAGGTCCTCGTCCGGCGTCTTGATGGGGGCGATATTGAACTTTTCCACCAGGACGTTGAGCACGTTCGGCGTGATAAAGGCCGGCAGGCTGGGGCCCAGGCGGATGTTCTTGATGCCCAGGAAGAGCAGCGTCAGCAGGATCGCCACCGCCTTCTGCTCGTACCAGGACAGGATCATGGACAGCGGCAGGTCGTTGACGCCGCAGTTGAAGGCCTTGGACAGCGCGACGGCGATCTGGATCGCCGAGTAGGCGTCGTTGCACTGCCCGACATCTATCAGGCGCGGGATGCCGTCGATGGCACCGAGGTCCTGGTCGAAAAACCGGAACTTGCCGCAGGCGAGCGTCAGCACGACGCAGTCCTGGGGCACCTTCTCGACGAACTCGGTGTAGTAGCTGCGGCCCGGTTTGGCGCCGTCGCAGCCGCCCACCAGGAAGAAGTGCTTGATCTTGCCGGCCTTGACCAGCTCGACCACCTTGCCGGCGACACTCATCACGGCGTTGCGCCCAAAGCCGACCGTGACCTGCTTGCCGGGGGCATCCGCGCTGAAGCCGGGCAGCTCAAGGGCCTTGTCGATGACCGGCTTGAAGTTGCCGTCGGCGATGTGCCGCACACCGGGCCAGCCCACCAGGCCGGCGGTGAAGATGTTGTCCCGGTAGGTGTCGGTGGGCTTTTGGATGCAGTTGGTGGTCATGAGGATCGCCCCGGGGAACTTGCCGAACTCTTTGGCCTGGTTCTGCCAAGCCGTGCCGTAGTGGCCGAAGAAATGCGGATACTTCTGCTTCAGCCCGGGATACCCGTGGCAGGGCAGCATCTCGCCGTGGGTGTAAACGTTAATGCCCTTGCCGGCGCTCTGCTTCAGGATCTCCTCCAAGTCCTTCAGGTCGTGGCCGGATACCAGGATGGCCTTGCCCTGCTTCTGGCCGAGCGGGACCTGGGTCGGCGTCGGGTGTCCGTAGGTGCCGGTGTTGCCGGCGTCCAGGAGTTCCATGGCCTTTAGGTTCGCCTCGCCGCATTTCAGCACCAGACCCAGGTAGTCGTTCACGCCGAGGGCCGGGTTCAGCGTGGCGGCCAGGGCTTCGTGGATGAAGGTGGTGAGGCTCTCGTCTTTCTTGCCCAGGATCCAGGCGTGATCGGCATAGGCGGCTAAACCTTTAAGCCCGTAAATCAAAAGTTCCCGCAGCGCCTGGGCATCGGCGTCCGCCGCCGGCGCTTTCACGCCGATCTTTTCGGCTTGGGCCACCAGGGCCTCGGGAGTTGCCGCCGGAGTGAAGGCAGCGGCCGCGTGATCGCACTCGGCCTTGCCGCCGGCCTGCTTCACCTGCTGCTTGAGCTTCTCGCGCAGGCTGACGCATTGGCCGATCAGGGCCACGAAACGGGCCGGGTCGAAATCCACGTTGGTGAGCGTGGAGAACATGGCCTGCAGCGTGAAGCGGTCTGCCTCCGTTACGTTGAGTTTGTGTCGGCGGGCCGCGTTGGCAACGAGCGACAGCCCCTTGAGTGTGTAGATGAGCAGATCCTGAAGGGCGGCCACGTCAGCGGTCTTCCCGCACACGCCGATCTTGGTGCAGCCCTCGCCTTTGGACGTTTGTTCGCACTGGTAACAAAACATGATAAACTCCTTTCGGTTGAAGTGTTAGCGCGTCTTAAAATACCGAACCTCAAACGGTGGTACTCGTATGGTCTGGAGGATAGCGAATCGCACGGGCATCCGCTTTGACCTACATCAAAAAAACGAAAGTTTTTTCCGCTATCCCGCCGCACGGCCACACTGCTTGACTTGGCTCAAAATTGCTGCGAGAAAGAAAGCATGGACAAGTCTTTGGCGATCATCTCCTCGATCCCCTTCTTCAGCGGCCTGAGTCGTGAACAGCTGGCCGACGTCGGGCGCATCGCCGTCGAAAAGCGCTTTCGCAAGGGGGAGATCATTTTTTCAGAAGGGGAGGAGGGCGATGGCTTCTACCTGGTCATCGACGGCAGGATCAAAATCTTCAAACTCTCGGCCGACGGAAAGGAACACATCCTGCACGTCTTCGCATCAGGACAGCCATTCGGTGAGGTCCCGGTGTTTGCGGGTGAGCAGTTTCCGGCCAACGCCGCAGCGATCGCCGACACCCGCGCGATGTTTTTTCCCCGGTCCGCCTTCCTGGCCCTCATCGGCAAGAACCCCCTGCTTGCCATGAAGATGCTCTCGGACCTCTCCCAGAAGCTGCGCCAGTTCTCCTCGCAGATCGAGAACCTCTCTCTGAAAGAGATCCCGGCACGGCTGGCGAGTTACCTGCTTTACCTGGCCGGCGAGCAAGCTCAGACCGATCAGGTAGAATTGAAGATATCCAAAGGCCAGCTGGCCAGCCTGATCGGGACGATCCCCGAAACCCTTTCCAGGATATTCGCGAAGCTCTCCACCCAAGGACTCATTAAAGTTGAGGGCCGCAAGATCTATCTTAGGGACCCCGACGGACTGCAAGAATTGGCCGAAGCGGGCAAAGGACCTGCCTGAGAATTTTTCAAAAGCCGGCTACGCCCGAAGAGCGTCCGTGCATCCTCCCGGCGCAGGTTGCATGCGCATTCACGTGGTTGCGCCATGATGCCCATCGCCGTCAAGCGCTGCGACGACACTAATCTGGAACCTGAGATGAGCGATACGTATGTTGGTTTTTGCGGCAGACTCCAGCGCGTCTCTATGTGAATCGACAGAATCTCTCAACGTAGGTGGAAGCTATGGACCAAAACCAGAAATGTAAAGTGATGCGCAGAGACAGCCTGCCGGAGATTTCCGTTTTTGCGGTTGACAACCGTGGCGGGGTGGAATTATATACCTTGCAAGTATGAAATCTCGCGGCCGCAAATGTCTGCAACTTTCCCTGGTGTTGGTCATCATCGCCGCCGGTTTCGGCTATGCCTGCGCGGGATCGGAGTCATGCAGCATGCCGTGCTGCCGGAACAGCGCCAAGGAGACCCACCATCAGGGTGAGGCCGGCAATGCCAGGGGCTGCTGCGAAACCAAAGGCCCGTCTGCCGGGGCGACCGCAACGGCCTGCCGCCTGGATGCGAAGGATTTCGCCGCCGGTCCTGAAGTCAAGACCGGTGTCGGCCTATCGGCCTTTATCGTGGCAAATTTCGACGACGCACCGATGGTCCTCACGACCCGTTGCGCACCCCTGCCGACAGGAGGGCCCCTCGCTCACCCCATACCCATTTTCCTGCAGGTTCAAGCGCTTCTGATCTGATCCGTCCAGCTTTTCCACCTTTCTGAAATTCCGATCGCATACCCTCGAATTTTAGGCACAATGGCTTTCCCGGCCGCCGCCGGCGCGGGGAATAATTCATCTTCATCAATGTCTGAAAGGAGTGATCATCATGTCCGCTAAACAGACCCATGACAAACTGGAGGCCAAAAAGGCCGCAGTGTTAGGTGCCTCATCCAAACGCCGGGCGCCCCTGTGGGCCGGCCTGGCCTGCGTCGCCGTGCTGGCCGCCGGCGCCCTCTGGTATTTCTCTGCCGGCAGCGCCAAGCCCCAGGCCGCCCCGGCAGCGGTCGCCGCGGTGGTCGGCAAGACGGTTTCCATGCCGGCCGCCATGTTCGACGACGGCAAGGCCCGCTACTTCGAACACAAAGACGGGAGCATCACCATTCGCTATTTCGTGATCAAGAGCTCCGACGGCGTGATCCGCGCAGCCTTCGATGCCTGCGACGTGTGCTGGCCGGCCGGCAAAGGCTATACCCAGGATGGCGACTTCATGGTGTGCGGCAACTGCGGCCAGCGCTTCAAGTCCACCTTGGTGAACGAGGTCAGGGGCGGCTGCAACCCGGCACCCCTCGAGCGCCGGCTGGATAACGGCACGGTCCTCATCCAGGTCGGTGACATCGTGGGCGGCAAAGGCTATTTCGACTATTCCAAGAAAGGCTGATCCGATGACACTCCAGCTGATAAGCATACGCAACCTCATGCGCCGTAAGGGCAAAGCGGCCTTCATCCTGGCCGGGCTGGTGATCGGTGTGGCGACGGTGGTCGGCATCATCAGCTTCGTGGACGCCACGACCCAGGACATCGCCCACAAACTGGAACAATACGGGGCCAACATCCTGATCGTTCCCCGCACGGAAAACCTTTCGCTGAGCTACGGCGGAATGTCCATGGGCGGCGTTTCCTTCGAACTCGAGGAGATCCGTGAATTCGAGTTGGCTAAGCTCACCTCGATCCGAAACGCCCGCAACATTGCCGTTGTGGGCCCGATGGTTCTTGGGGTGGTGCCCGTCGGCCGCCACCGGATCCTGATGGCAGGGGTCGACTTTAAAGCCGCCGCCATCCTGAAACCCTGGTGGCATGCCCAGGGGGTACTGCCGGATGAAAACGGCGTCCTCCTGGGGGCGGAAGCTGCAAGGGTCCTGAACCTCAGGACCGGCGATCGCCTGGCCGTGAACAACCGCAGTCTCGCGGTTTCTGGGGTGTTGGAGTCCACGGGCTCCCAGGACGATCAACTGGCCTTTGTGATGCTGGCCACCGCGCAGCAGGTGTTCGACAAGCCCGGCCGCATCTCCATGGTGGAGGTGGCGGCCCTGTGCAAGGACTGCCCGATCGAGGACATGGTGCATCAGATCTCAGAGGTGCTTCCCGGCGCCAAGGTCATGGCCATCCAGCAGGTGGTCAAGAGCCGCATGGAAATGCTGTCGCATTTCAAACACTTCTCCTACGGCATTTCCAGCGTCATCCTTTTCATCGGCGGGCTCGTCGTGCTCCTGACCATGATGGGCAGCGTGCGCGAGCGCACCGATGAGATCGGCATTTTCCGCGCCATCGGGTTCCGCCGGTCCCACATCATGCAAATCGTCTTTTTGGAAGCCGGGATCATCTCCGGTCTGGCCGGGGTCATCGGATATCTCCTGGGGCTAGGCGCAGCCCGCACGGCCCTGGTGCTTTTCGGCGAAGGCCACTCGGGACATGTGCCGTTCAATCCCGGGCTGGCGGCCGGGGCCCTGATCCTGGCCCTGGCCCTGGGCTTGATCGCCAGCGCTTACCCGGCGGCCATGGCCGCGCGCATGGACCCGAACGAAGCCCTGCGTTCGCTTTAACAGGATGTTTAAAAACCGCGCCTCACGCCGTGATCCGGCGTTGTGCGGCTTTTGTAAATGCGTTTTAGGCCCGAAGCTAGAAGGCTGGGAAGCTGGGAAGCTTGAAGCAAAACCGTTTCTGCCTTTTTTTAGCCTCCTGGCGTTCCAGCCTCCGAGCCTCCAGCCAATCGTCGCCTTGGCGACAGCCTGATGCTTGTTTTTCAACACCCTGTTAACAACCTATCTGGGAGAGGTTCCATATGAGCTACATCATCGCAGAGAGCCTGGAGAAGACCTTCGGCATCGGGGGCGCGGCGGTCAACGCCGTCTCCGGGATCAGTTTTACCATTGCACCGGGCGAGTTCGTCGGGGTCATGGGCGAGTCCGGGGCCGGCAAATCGACCCTGCTGGGTATGCTCGGTGCGATGAACGCGCCGAGCTCGGGCCGGCTTTCAGTGGACGGCATCGATGTGTATGGGCTGAAACAGGAGCAGCGGGCCGACTTCCGGCGCGAATATCTGGGTTTCGTCTTCCAGAGCTTCCACCTCGTCGCCTATCTCACGGTCATCGAGAACGTGATGCTGCCTTTGACCGTGACGCGGCGCGCAGCCAAGGAAAAGCGGGCGATGGCCCTGGAGGCGCTCTCCCAGGTCGGTCTGGCCGAGAAGGCGGACCGGCTCCCGGGCGAGATTTCGGGCGGCGAAAAGGAGCGCGTAGCGGTGGCGCGGGCCATCGTCAACGAGCCGCCCGTGCTGCTGGCCGACGAGCCCACCGGCAACCTGGACTCGCGCAACAGCCGGGAGATCATGAGCATGTTCCAGCGGCTCAACGTTTCCGGAATGACGATCATCATGGTGACCCACAGCCCGGAGTGCGCCGGCTATGCCCGGCGGATCCTGCAGATGTCAGACGGCCGACTGGTGGGCGATGGCACTCTGGTCGATAAAAATTGACCTGGCCCGGCAAAATCGCTATGGTAAAAATCGGTTATCGTGAGACGCTGGAAACGGGCGAAAGCTCCTCGCATTGCGAGAGGCCTGCAACGCTGCCATCGGGCGTCAGACGGGGTTATGAAACCACTTCTAAACACCTGAGCAGTTACGGAGAGGAACGAGGGCATACGTATGGTTTTCGGATACAGTACCAACGCCTTTGTGAAGTTTGCGTTGATCGACGCGGTGGCAAGAATCGCTCGTCTGGGGTTCAAGGGAGTGGAGATCATGGCCGACCGGCCCCACCTGTACCCGCCGGACATGGACGAGAGCGAGTTTCAGCGGCTCACGCAGACCCTGGCAGCCTGCGGCCTCAAGGTGACCAACCTGAACAGCTTCACGCTGTTTGCCGTGGGCGACACCTATCTGCCATCCTGGATCGAGCCCGAAAAGCAGCGACGGGAGATCCGCATCCGCCACACCCGCGACTGCCTGCGCGCCGCCCAGCGCCTGGGGTGCGCCACCATATCGGTGCCGCCCGGCGGGCCGCTCGCCGGGGTCACCCGCGCCGGAGGCGGAACGCCGGTTCTACGCCGGGCTCGATCAGGTGATCCCGCTGGCGGAGGAGTTGGGGGTGAAGCTGCTGGTCGAGCCGGAGCCGGGCCTGATGATCGAGACCACGCCGCAGTTCCAAGCTTTCATGAAGGGGATTCGCTCCCCGGCCGTGGGGATCAATTTCGACATCGGGCATTTCTTCTGCGCCGGGGAGGAACCCCAGGCGGCCTTCGAGGTGCTGTTCGAATGGATCGGCCACGTGCACCTGGAGGACATCGCCCCCACGCGGGTGCATCAGCACCTCATCGCCGGGCAGGGGGCCATCCCGCTCGGGGCGGTGCTTAAGCGGATGCGGGAGCTGGGGTACGCGGGCGACATCAGTCTCGAGTTATACCCTTACGTGGACACCCCGGAGGAGGCCGGCCGGGAGAGTCTGGCGTGCCTGCGCCCGATGTTCCGCGACGCCGGCTGGGCGGTTTGACAGGATGCTGCAAAACGGCCCCTCCGGCCGTGATCCGGCGTTGCGTGGCTATTGTAGATGCTCGCTTTGGGTCAGCTTCGGTGCTCGCCGGCGCCATGCACCTGGGCGCTCACCGTCAGCACTGAACAGGGGGCGTTGCGGACTACGCGGTCGGTGGTCGACCCCATGAAAAAGGACCGCACCAGACCGTAGCCCCGCACGCCGAGCACGATCATGTCCATGCCCTGCACATGGGCGTAGGCAACCAGTTCTTCGTGGGGCTTCCCGCGCAGGATTTCGGCCTGCAGCGAGCACCAGTGGCGGGCCTCGCTGGGCACCAGCCCCTCCAGCTTCTCCTTGAGCACATCGCTGAGCGCTATGTCCTGAGTTTGCGCGGAGGGCGTGAGCAGATCGTGATAGACCGGCGGCTCCATCACGTGGATCAGGTGCACCTCGGCCTCGAACTCCTGGGCCAGGCTCAGCCCGTAGTCCAGGGCCAGGACGGAATCCTCGGAGAAGTCGCAGCCGATCAAGATCTTTTTCAGGCGGATGCCTGTCATGCCAGGATCGATGAGCCCCTGGTCGGGGTCTTGGAGCGCTAGCAGCGGGCAGCTCAGGGTGCGCATCAGGCGCTGGGTCACCGACCCGAGAATCAGCCGCTTCAGGCCGGATCGCCCCCGGGTTGCTGCAATGACGAGTTCGATCCCCTTTTCGTCGACGAGCCGGATGATCTCCGCCGCCGGCTGGCCGACCGCAATCAGCGGTTCCCACTGGATGCGGTAGTGCCCGAGCATTTTTTCGAGCTGCTCGCTCGCCTCCTGCCGGAGGCGGGTTTGCTGGCCGACCGGATCGATCTGAAACTCGCCGTAGATCGTCAATGCCGTGAGGTCGATCACGTGGCACAGGTAGAGCGTGGCACCAAACTCACGGGCGATCGCCACCCCGTAAGGGATGGTGCGGTTGGAATAATCCGAGAAGTCAATCGCGCAAAGGATGCGTCGGAATTGCATGCGCATGCTGAAACCTCCTTTCAGCGGGGATCCGCCCGTCAGCCGTCCGGCCCGTTCAGAATTTGTCGCATCCGTAACGCCTGATCGCGTGCGATGGCTTCGTCCGACGTCCAAGGTCAAGGCGCGCGAGTCCCTCGGAACGAGGCGTACTTACCGTACGCCGCAGTGACGATGGGGCGAAGCGCAACGCCGACATTGGGCGTCGGACGAAGCCATCAGCCCTTGATGACGGCGAGCGGCGTCAACCGCGCCACGCGCCGGGCGATGCCCGCCCCGTGAACCACCTCCACCACCCGGTCGACGTCCTTATACGCGCCGGGGGCTTCCTCCGCCAGGCCGGACAGGCTGCCCGCTCGCACGTGAATTCCACGGGCTTCCAGCTCCTGGCGCAGGGCCGCCCCGTGAACCGATCGTTTGGCCTGGTGCCGGCTCATCGTCCGGCCCGCACCGTGGCAGGTGGACCCGAAGGTCTGGTCCATGGCGCCCGCGGTGCCGACGAGTACCCAGCTGGAGGTGCCCATGGAGCCCGGGACGAGGACGGGCTGTCCGATGTCGCGGTAGGCTGCGGGCAGCACCGCAGAGCCGGGGCCGAAGGCCCGGGTGGCCCCTTTGCGGTGCACGCACAGCGTCAGCGGCCGGCCGCCGACCGTGTGGGATTCGATCTTGGCCATGTTGTGGGCGATATCGTAGACCTGAAAGAGATGGTGGTTTTTGACCCGTCCGGCCAGAACCTGCTCGAAGCTGCGCCGGATGTGAAACGCCAGCACCTGGCGGTTGGCGAAGGCGTAGTTGGCGGCGGCCTGCATGGCCGCCAGGTAATCCAGGCCCTCGGGGCTGCCGGCCGGGGCGCACACCAGTTCGCGGTCGGGCAGCGTCAGGCCGTATTGGCGCACGGCTTTCTGGAAAAGGTTGACGTAGTCGGTGCAGACCTGATGGCCGAGCCCGCGTGAGCCGCAATGAATCTGGGCGACGACCTGGCCGGGAAAAAGCCCGAGGCGCCGGGCGGTGTTCTCATCGTGGACGCGGTCAACCACATCGACCTCGATGAAGTGGTTGCCCGCGCCGAGGGTGCCCACCTGGCCACGGCCCCGGTCCCGCGCGCGGGCACTGACCCTGCCGGCGTCGGCCCCCGCCAGGCAGCCGCCTTCCTCGGTGCGGTCGAGATCCGCCTCGGTGGCGAAGCCGCGCTTGAGCGCCCAGCGCGCGCCGTTTTCCATGACCTCATCCAACTCGCCCGGCTTGAGCTTCACCGGGCCGCCCTGGCCCACACCGCTCGGGCAGTTGGCGTAAAGGACGGTGGCGAGTTGGTCGAGGTGCGGTCGGACGGCGTCGGCTTCCAGCGGGCTCGCCAGCAGGCGCACCCCGCAGTTGATATCGTAGCCGACGCCGCCGGGGGAGATGACCCCGTCCGGCAGCTCGGTGGCGACGACGCCGCCGATGGGAAATCCATAGCCCTGGTGGATGTCCGGCATGGCCACCACATAGCAGACGACACCGGGCAGGCTCGCGGTGTTCACCAGCTGCTCCAGGCTGCGGTCGCCCGTGATGCCCTCGAGCAGCCGGTCGTCGGCGTAGAATCGCGCCGGCACCCGCATGTCCGCCCGGTGCGAGGTCGGGACTTCGTAGAGAAAATTACCGATTTTTTTGAAGTCGTGCGTGCCGACCATGGTGCCCTCCTGGTGCAGGTGAGCGGCAGGCTTCAGACGTCGAAGACGACGGTCGCCGTCAGGCCCTGCGCGGTTCGCACAATGTGGAGGTTGTGAAAAGTGACCGCCTTGACGTGCGTTTCGAGGCGGTCCGCCCTGCCTCCCCGGGCGAGGGTGCGAAGATGGGTCGGGCTCACCTGCTCGACGTCGAACCGGTCAAAGACCAGCCTCTCGGTTTCGGCCCAGAAGGCGAGCTCGCTCAGCCAGTTCACCAGAAGGGCCTCGGCGTCCAGCGCATCGAGATCGATCACCCGGGTGGCGGTCCTGTCGCTGGCGGATGGCACGGGGTTCATGATGGCGAGCAGGCCCCCGGCCGCGTTGATCAGAAGTTCCTCGAGATTGCGCCCGCGGATGCGCAACGCCCGGTCGGCGGTGTGCTCGATTTCTTCAAAACCGGCTCCGGATTCGCCGGATTCGACCATGTCGCTCATGCGAAGGGTTCCCCGGACGTTGGCGCAAATTAGCCCATCCCTCCGATCACTATCCAACGACTGGGCCGGGGATGTCAAGAATATCGGCACGGCCGGGGGCCGGCCGCGCCATGGGACTTTACAAGGCAAGGCCGATTTTTTATAAATAGTGTTCATATCCACGGACCCGCATATGGAGGTGCAACGATGAAAGCCGTTTATTTCGAACAGCACGGCGAACTGGATGCGCTGCGCTACGGTGACGTGCCAGATCCCGAACTCAGGGCCGGTCAGGCGGTGGTCCGCGTGCGGGCCTGCGCCCTGAACTACCTGGACATCTGGGTCCGGCGCGGATGGCCGGGGCTGAAGCTGCAGATGCCCCACTGGTGCGGAGCGGACGTGGCGGGCGAGATCTTGGACCTGGGTCCCGGGGTCACGGGCTGGAGCATCGGCCAACCCGTGGTGATCGACCCCGGGATCAGCCTCGTCGACGACGAGTTCACGCGGCGCGGCGAGTGCTCCGTCAGCCCCGGCTACCACATCATCGGGGAGCACGTCCGCGGCGGGGCGGCCGAGTTCATTTCCGTTCCGGCCGGGAACCTGGCCGCCCTGCCCGCTGGAATGGGTTTCCCGGAAGCAGCCGCGCCCCTGCTGGTGGGTCTGACCGCCTGGCGCATGCTCATCCACCGGGCCGGTCTGCGGGCGGGGGAATCCGTCCTCGTGGTCGGCTCCGGGGGCGGGGTGAACAGCATGGCCATTCAAATCGCGAAACTGGCCGGGGCGTTCGTTTTGGTTGTGGCAAGCAATCCGGACAAGGTCGAAAAGGCCAAGGCTCTGGGTGCGGACGTCGTCGTGGACCGGTCCACGTCGGACTGGGTCCGGGAGGTGTTGAAACTGACCGGCAAACGCGGGGTGGATGTGGTGGTGGACAACGTCGGCCAAGCCACCCTCACGGGCAGCATGCAGGTTGCGGCCCGCGGCGGGCGCATTGTGATCGTCGGCAACACCAGCGGGCCCTACGCGCAGATCGACATCCGCTTCATCTTCGGCAAGCAGATCAGCCTGATCGGCAGCACCATGGGCAATCACCAGGATTTTCGCCAGGTGCTGGATCTGCTCGGTCAGGGCCGGTTGAAGCCCGTGATCGACCGCTGCATGCCCCTCGGCGAGGGAATTACGGCCTATCGCACGCTGGAGGCCGGCGAACAATTCGGGAAGATTCTGCTTGCGCCGTGAGCCGTATCACGGGTAGCGCTGCATGAGCTCGCGGAAAATGACCAGTTTCTGAACGTCCTGGGTGCCCTCGCCCAAGGAAGCGGCCCAGGCGTCCATGGGGAACTTGTGCACGGGGTGCTCGAGGATCACCGAGGCCGCTCCGAAAATGTCCGCGGCCCAGGCGGCCGTCTTTGTGGCGGCCGCCACCGATAGGTATTTCGCCAGGGATGCATCCCCGCGGAAATCCTCGCCCGCATCCATTTTCCAACAGGCCTTCCAGAGCATGAGCCGGGCCGCCTCGATGGCGGCGTGCAGTTCCGCGATCTCGAAAGACTTGGCCTGGAAGTCGGTGACCTTCCGGCCGAAGATGGTGCGCTTGCGGGCATGCCGGACGGCCAGGTCGAACGCCCCGGCGGCCGTACCCAGGGAGAGTGCGGCAATGGGGACGCGGCTGTGGGAGAATACCGCCAGCACCTGCTGCAGCCCGCGGCCGCGTGTGCCGAGCAGGTGGTCCTCGGGGACGAAGACATCCCGCAGTTCGAGGCGGGTGAGATCCGAAGGCAGCCAGACCTGCTTGTTCAGCGGGGTGCGGCGCGCGCCCGCGGATCCCAGGTCCACGAGGAACATCGAAAGCCGGCTGTTGCGGGGGGCCCCCGGGTCCGTCACGGCGGTGATCACGGCCAGGTCGGCCACGGCGCCGTTGGTGACGTAGGACTTGGTGCCGGCAAGCGTCCAGCCTCCCTTTACGGGGGTTGCGCGCATGCGGATGCCGGCCACATCACTGCCGGCCGTGCCTTCCGTGTTGCCCAGGCACATGATCGTGCGTCCGCCGAGCGCGGCTTCCCCATACCGGTGCTGCAAGTCCTCCGCTCCGTGTAGAAACAAGCCCATCAGGCCGAGGTCGGCGTGGGCCAGGGCGGCGATGGCCGCTCCGGGCGAAAGCCTGGCAAAGTTTTCGGCGATCAGCGCTTCCCGCAGCGCCGGTTGTTTGACCAACCGGCCATCGGCGAACGAGAATCCGTACCAGCCGCTTTGCCCCAACTCCCTGAAAAAAGCCCGAGGCAGTTTCCGCTGCCGGCACCACTCCGGGAGTAGGGACGCCAGCCTGTCCCGGGTAAACGTCTCAAAACGCTTTGCATCCTCAGCCAGTTGAAAGGGAATCGAAAAATCCATGGTCATCCGCCCGCCATTTCGGCCTCTGTATTTTATCCCGGTTAAAAATATCCAAAATCGTGTTTTTTATCTTTGGTTAATTGATTTGAATGCAAAAAACAAGACAATCTGAATGGAATTCTTTTTTTTGACCGCTCTCTTGCAATCGCCGACCGAAAAATGTTAGGACGCCTTAGCAGGTGTTGAAAAACATCCATCAGCCTTTCCGGTTTCCAGCGTCGTGTTCTGGATTCACCATATTCTGCGTGCGTGCCACGGACGGTTCTGAACTGCAAGGGGATGAGAGGGCGCCATGAAAGAGCTGATCGAATACATCGCGAAGGCCTTGGTTGATTATCCGGAACAGGTGAGTGTCAACGTGCTGGAGGGCAGCCAGGCGACCGTTTTGGAACTTAGTGTCGCTAAGGTGGATCTCGGAAAAGTCATTGGGAAGCAAGGCCGGACGGCCAAGGCGATCCGAATCATTCTGGGTGCTGCCTCCGCCAAAATCAAAAAACGTGCCATCCTCGAAATCGTCGAGTGATCTCAGCGGCCGCGTGGTGGGGGCGAGTTGCCGCCAGCCAGATCGCTAAAGCCGCTCTCGGCCCATCCTACCTTTTTAAAACGATTAGAAGTGGTTTCATGCCCCCGTCGAATCCCCGATGGCGGCGTTGCAGGCCTCTCGAAAAGCTGACAACCTGACGTGGTTGCAGCGCTCTCGAATCGGCCTGCGCCTTGCCCCCGGGTGTGATCCGAGGTTTTGAAACCGCTTCTAAGAACCTGATCGTCACCCCCATCGGGAACTTTCCACGCAATGACCGGTGCAGGGCCGATCGTACCGGTGCGCCTTTGCCGTTTCGGCCGAATTCAGACCGCCGGCTCCGCGGGCGATCGTCGGCGTTTATCTCCGCGTGCTGCCGTCGCGGGCTTCTTCCCCCTTCCCCGCAAGCGATCAGAGGCCTCGGCCGAAGGATAGACGCATGCCCCTTGACTCAGGATGCAGGCGCCTCATATTGGAGTCACATATCTCGTAGATACGTTTGTGCTCTCACGAGGTCTTACCGCTGACGGAAAGGCGGGTTGCATGCCCAAGACGAGAATCGAACTGCCGGACACGATCGAGCACCTCTCCATCCTGAACGAGCGCGGCGAGCTGGATCAGAGCCTCGAACCCGCTATCCCCGATGCGCTCCTGCTGAAGCTGCACCGGACGATGCTGCTCGCCCGCCGATTCGACGAACGGCTTCTCAGCCTGCAGCGCCAGGGCCGCATCGGCACCTTCCCGCCGATTTCCGGCCAGGAAGCCGCCCACCTGGGGGCCGCGGCAGTTCTGCGGCCTTCGGACTGGATCGTGCCCGCCTTTCGCGAGATGGCGGCGGATATCTGGCGGGGCCGGTCGCTCGAAAGCATCATCGTCTTCAACAACGGCTTCAGCGAGGGAGGGCGCATCCCCGCCGACCTCAACGACATGCCCATATCCGTTCCTGTGGGATCCCAAATCCCGCATGCCGTGGGCATCGCCTGGGGGATGAAATACCGTGGCAGGGACGATGTGGCCCTGACGTTCTTTGGCGACGGGGCGACCTCCCAGGGGGACTTCCACGAGGGCCTCAACTTCGCCGGCGTGTTCCAGGTGCCGGTGGTGTTCGTCTGCCAGAACAACCAGTGGGCCATATCGATGCCGCGGTCCAAGCAGACCCGCTCCAAAACCCTGGCCCAAAAAGCGATCGCCTACGGAATTCCCGGGATTCAGGTGGACGGCAACGACATCCTGGCCGTCTATGCGGCCGCAAGCGAGGCGGTCGAGCGGGCCCGTGCCGGGGGCGGGGCGAGCCTGATCGAGTGCGTCACCTACCGCATGTCGGTTCACACCACCGCCGACGATCCCAAACGCTACCGCCCGGATGCCGAGGTGGAAGCGTGGCGGCGGAAAGATCCGATTATCCGGTTCCGGGGCTACCTCATGGCCAAGGGACTTTTGAGCGCAGAGGCCGTCAAGGCCGAAGAGGAGGGGATTGCAGCCGAGATCCAGGCGGCCGTGGAGCGCGCGGAGGTGGAGATGAAAGGTTTGGGCGACCCGCTGCTCATGTTCGAGCATGCCTACGCCGAGAGGCCGGCCTATCTGGAAGAGCAGCGCGCGGACTTCATCCGGTTCATGGCCGAGGCGCAGAAGGAGGACACGCATGCCTAAGATGACCATGGTGCAGGCCCTGAACCTGGCGCTGCGCCAGGAGATGGAAAAGGACGACAGCGTCATCGTTCTGGGCGAGGACGTGGGTGTGGATGGCGGCGTTTTCCGGGTGACCGACGGGCTTTTTAATCGGTTCGGCGAGGGGCGCGTGGTGGACACCCCGCTTGCGGAATCCGGCATCGTCGGGATGTCGATCGGGATGGCGGTCTACGGGCTCAAGCCGGTCTGTGAAATCCAGTTCGACGGTTTCAGCTACTACGCCATGCACCAGATCGAAGCCCACGCCGCGCGCCTGCGCTTGCGCTCACAGGGGCGCTACAGTGTGCCCATGGTCCTGCGGGCGCCCTATGGCGGCGGTGTGCGCGCCCTGGAGCATCACTCCGAGAGCCGCGAGGTCTTCTGGGCGCACATTCCGGGCCTCAAGATGGTGATCCCCTCCGGCCCCCGCAACGCCCGGGCCCTGATGGTGAGCGCCATCCGCGACCCGGACCCCGTCATCTTCTACGAGCCCAAGGCCGTTTACCGCGCCTTCCGGGAGGAGGTTCCCGAGGAGGAGGAGACCGTTCCGATCGGGACGTCCCAGCGCGTGCGCGAAGGGCGGGACCTCACCCTGATCGCCTACGGTGCGATGATGCGGCCGACGCTGGAGGCGGCCGAGGAGCTCAAGCAGAAACACGGGGTCGAGGCCGACGTCATCGATCTTTTGACGATTTCGCCCCTGGACGATTCGCTCCTGGTGGAATCCGCACGCAGGACCGGGCGCGTGGCCGTGGTGCACGAGGCGCCGCGCAGTTTCGGGCCGGGAGCCGAAGTGGTCGCGCGCCTGGTGGAGAAGGCCTTTTTCCACCTCGAGGCCCCGGTGGCGCGGGTGACCGGCTACGACGTGGTCATCCCGCTGTTCAGCCGTGAAAAATACTACCTGCCGGGGGTCCCCCGTATCATCGATGCGGCCCGCAAACTGCTTGCGGCGTAAAAGGAGGCGAACATGGCCAAGGAGTTCAAGCTCCCGGATCTGGGGGAAGGAATCCACGAAGGCGAGGTACTGGCCGTGCGGGTCAGCGTGGGGCAGGCCGTCAGGGAGGGCGATATCATCCTGGAGGTTGAAACCGACAAGGCCGCGGTGGAAATCCCCTCCCCTTACACCGGCACCGTTCTCGAGATTCTCGTCAAGCCCGGCGACGCGGTCAAGGTCGGGCAGGTGTTGATGACCTTCTCCATGCCCGGGGAAAAACCCGCGGCGGCCCCCGAGCCGGTAGCAGCGGTCCCCCAGGCAAAAACCGTGTCGGAGCCGGCGGCCGCAGCCTCCCAGGCCCCCGGCCCTCGCCGGGGCCCGGTCCCGGCCTCGCCGGCCACCCGTCGGCTGGCCCGCGAGCTGGGGGTCGACCTGGCACGGGTGCCCCCCACCGGCGCGGCGGGCCTTGTCAGCGCCGATGACGTGCGTGCGTTTGCCGCGCGCGGCACGGCAACGGAAGCCCCGGCGGCCGCGCGTGCGCAACCCGCTGCGGAAAGCACCGCGCCCGCACCCGGCCGCACCCCGGAGATGCCCGATTTCTCGAAGTGGGGTCCGGTGGAGCGCGTGCCGTTCCGGTCTATCCGCCGGGCCACGGCCAAACAGATGAGCCTGGCCTGGTCTCAGATTCCCCACGTCAACAGCCAGGATTACGTGGACGTCACCCGGCTCGAAGTCTTCCGCCGGAAGCACAAGAAAGACGTTGAAGCGCTCGGCGGGCGCCTGACGTTCACCGTTTTTGCGCTCAAGGCCGTGGCGACGGCGCTGAAGGCCCATCCTCGGATCAACGCCAGCCTGGATGCGGCTGCCGGTGAAATCGTTCTGAAAAAGCATTACCACATCGGGGTGGCCGTGAACACGGAAGAGGGGCTCGTCGTCCCGGTGATTCGCGACGTGGACAAAAAGAGCATCAAAGCGCTCGCCGTCGAGCTTCATGAACTCGTTCAAAGGGCCCAGGCACGCAAGATCAGCCTGGAAGAGTTCCAGGGCGGGACGTTCACCATCACCAACGCCGGTGCGCTCGGCGGATGGATGTTCGCGCCGATTATCAACCATCCGCAGGTCGCGATTCTTGGGCTCGGGCAGGGACGGCTTCAGCCGACCGTCGTCCGCGGGGAAAAAGGTCCAGCGATCGCACCGCGGCTCATCATGCCCGTGGTGCTGTGCATCGACCACCGGGTGTTGGACGGGGCCGACGCCGTGAACTTCCTGAAGATCTTCACGCAGAGCATGGGAGACCCTGACGAGCTGCTGATGTCGCTTGTCTGAGCGGATGACATGGGAGACGATTCCGCTACCGGAAGCGATTTGGATCGCATCAGGTGGATGAAGATAAATTCAAAATTCGAATATCGAAATCCGAAACAAATCTGAAATTCGAATTCTCATTTAGGATTTCACGGCTGCCGTTCGGTTCCACCCCCTTTGAGGGGGTAACCTGAGGCTACCTGCTCTGCGGGTGGAGGCTCACTATTTCTGATTTGTTCTCTGGAGGCTCGAATCATGGTCATGGGTGAACTCTCACAGGACGCGGACGTGCTGGTGATCGGCAGCGGGCCCGGCGGTTACGCCGCCGCGTTCCGCGCCGCCGATCTGGGTCTGGATGTGACCCTGGTGGACACGGCTCCCCGGCCGGGGGGTGTCTGCCTGTACAAGGGCTGCATTCCGTCCAAGACGTTCCTCTTCCTGTCCGAGCTCATCTTCGATGCGGTGCGGGCCAAAGCCATGGGGGTAAGCTTCGGGACGCCGCAGATCGACCTGGGAGCGCTGCGCCGCTGGAAGGCGGATGTGATCGAGAAGATGGCCACGGGCCTGATGAGCCTGACCCAGTCCCGAGGGGTCCAGCTCCTGAAGGGGCGCGCGGAGTTCGAGTCTTCCGACACTGTCCGGCTCCACGAAGGGGAGATCAGCCGCATCCGCTTCCACCACGCGATCCTCGCCGCGGGCTCGCGGCCGATCCCGTTCCCCGGGGTAGACTTCCAGCCCGGCGGCAGGATCATGAGCTCCACGGGCGCGTTGACCCTGGCGGATGTGCCGGCGCGCCTGCTCATCATCGGGGGCGGGTATGTCGGCCTCGAGCTGGGGACGGTGTATGCGTCTTTGGGCAGCCGCGTGAGCCTGGTCGAACTGGCCGATCGGCTGCTGCCCGGTGTCGACCCGGACCTGGTGGACCCCCTGCAGCGGCGGCTGGCCGGGCTGTTCGAGAACATCCGGCTCAAGACCCGGGTGCATTCCTTAAAGGAAGATGCACTGGGAGTGTCCGTGCAGCTGGAGGGTGCGGCGGCCGGCCCTGTGCAACGCTTCGACCGGGTGCTGGTCGCCGTCGGCCGCGCACCGTCCACCGCGGGCCTCGGGCTCGAGCGCACGCACGTGACGCTCGATGCCAAGGGGTTCGTCGTCGTGGATGCGCAGCAGCGCACGGCGGACAGCCGCATTTTCGCCGTCGGCGATGTGGTCGGCGGTATAATGCTGGCGCACAAGGCCAGCCATGAGGGCAAGGTGGCCGCTGAGGTCATCGCCGGAAAGGCCGCAGCGTTCGACGCGCGGGCCATCCCGGCGGTGGTGTACACCGACCCCCAGATCGCCTGGTGCGGGCTCACGGAAGAGCAGGCCCGGCGCGAGAACACCCCGGTGAAAATTCAGCGGTTTCCCTGGAAATTCTCCGGCCGCGCCGCGACCATGGGGGCTCCCGAGGGGCTGACCAAAGTCGTCATCGATCCGGAAACCGGCCGGATCCTCGGCGTCGGGATCACCGGCCGGGACACCGAGGGCCTGATTGCGGAGGGGGTTCTGGCGGTTGAAATGGGGGCGCTGGCGGAGGACATGGCCGCGAGCATTCATCCGCATCCTACCCTGTCGGAGACGGAGTCGGAGGCGGCCGAGATGTTTCTCGGCCGCGCCACGCACATCCTGTCCAAGGGACGGAAATCACAGAGCTGAACGTTGAAACGGAGGGGGATTTTTCAGTCTTTTGCTTCGGGTTTCGTGCCTTCAGCTTCACCCTTCTTGAGCTTTTCCACCCATCCTTCCGGCATCTGCACGGTCACCACCTCCCCCCGCGCGCACAGGCTGCCGCGGGCCGAGAGGGTAACGGCGATCGAAACCTTGCGCCCCTTGATTTCGCGCACGCGGCCCCGCAACTCGAGCACGGTGTCGATCGGCGTCGGGGCCAGGTAGTCCACGTGCAGCGAGGCGGTCACGAAACGCACCGGCGGCGCGGTGTCCATCTCCCGCTTTTCTTCCCGGTATTTGGCGGCAGCGGCAGTCCCCGTGGCATGGCAGTCGATGAGCGAGGCGATCAGCCCGCCGTAGGCATAGCCGGGCACCGCGGTGTGATACGGCCGGGGACGAAAATGGCACACGCTTTCCTCCCCGTCCCAGAAACTCTTGATCTGCAGGCCCTGGGCGTTCAGCCGGCCGCATCCATAGCAGTGGCTCACGTCGTCCGGGTAATAATCCTGAAAAGCCTTCAAGCTCATCCCTCCTTCCGGATACTCACACGCAGACAGACAATCGCCGGCGCGGAATCCGCAGCAGCTGCCCGGCAGGAAGGCCCGACGGGAGCGACACCCGCCGGGCCGTGCGGCGCAATTTTTCAGTCGCCCTTCTGATACTTGAAGGACAGGCTGACGCGGGCGCGGTAGGCAACCACCTTGCCCTTTTCGATCTTCAGGTCCATTTTGGTAATCTCGGCCACGCGCAGGTCCCGGAGGCTTTTCGAGGCGGCTTCCACGGCGCTCATGGCCGCATCTTCCCAGGACGTGGGGCTGGTTCCGATCAATTCGACGACTTTGTAGATACTTTCGGCCATAGATTCCTCCTTTGCGGTTAGGGGTGGGGGCATGACCGCGCGGGAGTCCGATCGTCTCCCCGCGGGCAGGAGCATCGCGCCTGTCCGGCCTTGCGTGAAAGGCGCTGGATATGTGATGCCAACGAACGGCCCGGGTGTTTCACGGAGCCGCTTCGCCCGGCCATTTGCGGGCCGCCTGGAAGCGCGGAGAGGTGAAGGTCGGTGATCGACGCCGCAGCGGGAGAAGACGCTCGTCGGCTCGCCGGAGGCTGGGCGGTCGTCTACCTCTTAAACGAGCCGGACGGCAAAGTCAAGCCGCCGCGGCTCCCGGCGCAGAGGCTTGCTTCTTGAAGCATTCCCCGCTATGGTTCGCCCATTTTAGGAACTGATGAGCGGAGCATGGAACGCGAGAACCCTACCAGCCGGCCGGCGCCGGAACTTTGCATCGACATCGCGGCGGCCGCGGCGACGATTGCCCGGGTCCAGCGGGGCAGCGGAGAAATTCCCTGGGGCGACGACCAGAAGACCGACCCCTGGGACCACGTGGAGTGCGCCATGGGGCTTGCCGTCGGCGGCTGCCTGCCCGAGGCCCGGCGGGCTTTCGAATGGCTGGCCGGCGTCCAGCTGGAGGACGGCAGTTGGTATAGCGCTTACGTACAGGGCCGCCCATCGGACCGCACGCGCGACGCCAACATGGCCGCCTACGTCGCCGTCGGGGCCTATCACCACTACCTCGTGACCCGTGATACCGCCTTTCTCGCCACGCTGTGGCCAACCGTTGCGGCCGCCATCGATTTCGCGCTGAGCCTGCAGGCGCCTCGGGGAGAGATCCACTGGGCCATCAGCCCAGCGGGGCAGGTCGACCGCATGGCCCTGCTCACCGGCTCGAGCTCCGTCTACATGAGCATCAAGTGCGCTCTGGCCATCGCCGAGGTTCTCGGACGCTCCCGGCCCGACTGGGAATCGGCCGTGGAAAAGCTCGGCGCGGCCGTTCGCTCCAAACCGCACCTGTTCAACATGACCAAGTCGCGCTTCTCCATGGACTGGTTTTACCCGGTGCTGGCAGGTGCCGTCACGGGTCCTGACGCCGAGCGGCGGATCGAGCGGGGCTGGCGCAAGTTCGTGGTGGAGGGGCAGGGGGTGCGCTGCGTTTCCGACCAGCCGTGGGTGACCATCGCCGAAACCTCGGAACTGGCCTTGACGCTCGCGGGGATGGGACGCCTCGAGCAGGCGCGCATCGTCTTCAGTTGGATCAGCGATCGATGCTTTGACGACGGATCCTACTGGGCCGGTTTCACGGTCCCCGACATGCGGCGCTGGCCAGAGGAGAAGTTTACCTGGACCAGCGCCGGAGTGCTGCTGGCCGCGGACGCCATCTTTGCGCTGACGCCGGCCGCCCGGCTTTTCAGCCACCGGGATTGGAGCCACACCCCTTGAGGCGTGCGGCGCGGTGACAGTGCCGGCCGCCTCTGCCCGGTTCCCGGTGACAGCACCGGGCGAACTTTACCGCTGAGCGTCCGGATGGGCTGTCCCGAGGAACCACGCCAACAGCGCTCCACCCGTCAGGGCGATGAGGCTGCTCAGCTTAAACAGCCCGGCCGATCCGATGACCCCATACAGGGCGCCGTTGAGGAAGAAGCCCACCATCAGCCCGAGGCCGTAGGTCAGGGCGTTGTTCACCGCCTGTCCCAGGGTCTTGGCAGCGGCGGGCACGAGGCGATCGATAAAGAGGATGCTCGCCATGTGAAAGACCCCGTAGGTCAGCGCGTGCAGCCCCTGGGCCAGGAGGATCCCTGCGGGGGAGGTGATCCACCCCAGGAGCGCCCAGCGCAGGGCGGCCGCGGCGAAGGACACTCCGATGGCCCGTTCCAGGGAGATGCGGCTGAAGAGGGCGTTTGAAAAGACCATGACCACGATCTCGGCGGTAGAGGCCAGGGCCCAGCTCAGCCCGATGAAGGTGTTCGAATAGCCCAGTTGTGCCAGGTGGATCGAAAAAAAACCGTAATACGCTCCGTGGCTCACTAGCATCAGGAAGGCGCAGAAAATGAAAGCGAGCGATCGCCGCTCGAGCAGGACACCCGCTCCGCGGGTGAACCGGGCCTTGTCCGCGCCCTGCGCGCGGTGGACGCTGAAAGAGATGAGGGCCAGCACCAGCGAACCGGCCAGAATGGCGGCGATGATCAGCCGGTATGAGAAAACATCGATGAGCCGGCCGAAGACCAGCACCACCGATATGAAGCTGAGCGAGCCCCAGACCCGGATCCTTCCGTAGCTTTTTTTCTCGCGGCCTAAAGCCTCCATGGTGAAAGTTTCCAGGAACGAGATAATCGGGGCATAGAACGTGCCGTAGGCCACGGTGATGAGGGCCATGACGGCAAACTCTTTCGTGAACAGAAAAGCGGACCAGATGAGCGCGCTCAAAATGTTGCACAGGATGTACAGGGGGCGCCGGGTGTTCGTCCGGTCGGCGATGATCCCCCACGCCAGGGGGAAGATCACCAGGGTGACCGCCCGCAGCGCGGACAAGACACCGATGCGAAATCCGGAAAACCCCAGGTGGTAGCAGTAGAGGTTGAAATACGGCAGGTAGAGCCCCATCACGCCGAAGTAGATGAAATACTGCAAGGCGATGGCCAGTCGGGAGACATGCGGTTGTGCTGGGTCTTCAGCCATGGTCGGAATGCCGATCGCCTCCGCGCAAAGGGTTCCGGCAGGGGTGGAATCAACACCGTGCGGACATCATACGGCAATTCGGGCCGGAGGGCAAAGAGGATCGGCCTGTGGCCCGGGTTTACAAAGAAACGGCGAGGTGCTATTTTTCACCTCCAGCAGGGTGTTGAAAAACAGCGCCCGAACCTTTTCCACTAGCGCTCTCAGCCGGGAGGCGGGAATGGACATCATCAAGATTCGCTTTGCGGACGAATTCGAGGATCCCGATTCCCGGGCCGAGCAAACCATCGAAGACTTGTTTCGGTCTTTGAGCCCGGGCTTCAGCCTGGCCGATCGGTCCTGGAAGCCTGCGATGGATATGAACGAGACCCCCGATCAGATTATTATCGTGGCGGAGGTGGCGGGGGTTGAAACGGACGATCTGGAGGTGGAGATCAGCAGCAAGGCCGTGCGTATCCGGGCGACGCGTCCGGCCCGGCACACCGCCCCTGCTGCCACCTACCGGTTGGCCGAAATCCAGTACGGCAAATTCGAGCGGATTCTGTTCCTGCCGTCCCCCGTCGACCCGGAGGTCGTTTCAGCCTCCTACGCCAACGGCCGGCTGGAGATCCGGCTGGCCAAACAGCCGGCCGATCCGATTCGCAAGGTGACCGTCATGGGGGGGTAAGCATGAAGGCCGGCGGCGCACCGCCGCACGAAAACCAAGGGCCGCGACCACCGCCAGCGCGGGCAGCGGCCATGCCGGCCGATCTTTTCCACATGGAATGGGAAGGGTGATGACGACCGCTCAGCTGAGATACGGATGCCGACTCCTGGCAGGGGGTGCGGCCGTGGCAATGTTGCTGGCCGTCTTGCACGGCTGTGCGGCGCGCACCCCGGCGCCATCCCGAACAGAGGTCCCGCCGGAAAGCGTGCCCGGTCAACCGCGGCCTTACAAGGTTCTAGGAAAGTGGTACCAGCCGATTCCGGACGCGAAGGGGTTCCGCCAGCAGGGGCTTGCCTCCTGGTACGGTCCGGATTTCCACGGCAAGCAGGCCTCCAGCGGTGAGATATACGACATGCACGCCATGACCGCGGCCCACCGGACGCTGCCCATGGGCACCCTGGTACGGGTGCGGCAATTGGAGAACAACCGCACCGTCGAGGTCCGCATCAACGACCGCGGCCCCTTCGTGCGCGAGCACGAGCGCATCATCGACCTGTCGTACGCGGCCGCCCGGCAACTTGGAGTGGTCGGGCCGGGCACGGCGCCGGTGGAAATCGTGGCGGTGGGCGCAGCCCCCGGCAGCCCGGTGGACCTCTATTCAGGCAACTTCAGCTTCCAGGTCGGTTCCTTCGCAATCCGGGAAAATGCGGAGCGGCTGAGGGCCGAGCTGAACCCGCGCTTCGGCAATGCCCACATCGTCACCTTCGACCGCGGCGACCGCGTATTTTACCGGGTCCGGGTGGGGAAATGCACATCGTTGGAGGAGGCCTCGGCCTATGAAGAGCAACTCATGCACAACGGGTTCCCGGACGCCTTCGCGGTGGCCGAGTAGGAAGGGCGGATCAGTGCCATGCTGCAACGGGTGGTTTTTTTAGACCGCGACGGCGTGATCAACCGGGATTCTCCGGACTACATTAAGTGCGTGGCGGAATTTGAATTCCTGCCCGGAAGCCTGGAGGCGCTGCGCTGCTTAGCGGAGTGCGGTTTCAGCCCCATCGTCGTTACCAACCAATCCGGTTTGCACCGCGGGCTCTTCTCCCCGGAGGCCTTGGCCGAGATCCACCGCCACATGTGTAAAGCGGTGCAGGCGCACGGTGGCCTGATCCGCGACATTCTGGTATGCCCCCACCTGCCCGGCGAGGACTGCCCATGCCGCAAGCCCCGGCCCGGGCTTCTGACCGCGGCCCGGCGCCGGCACCGGATCGACTTTTCCGCCACCGTGATGGTCGGCGACAGTGTGAGAGACATCGAATGCGCCCGGAACGCGGGCGTGCAGCGCGCCGTCCTGGTCAGAACCGGCAACGGTGACGAGGCCGAGCGCGCGCTTTCCGGCCGCAATCTGTGCCCGGATTTCGTCGCGGATGATTTGCGGGAGGCCGCCCGTTGGATCACGCAGTGCGGCGGCGCGGCGCCGGTTGGCCTGAAGACGCCCTGATCCGGGCGGGAAGGGTGTTGATCGGAGAACGCCGGCGGTCAGGAGTCGGTCTCAGGGGGCGCGGGCATGGGGATTTTGAAAAACTGAACCCCTTCCTGCTGGAGGAGCTTTTCCTCGGCCTGGGTGCTGACGCCGCGGATGTTGCGTGGTTCGGTGGCGCCGTAATGGATCTTTAGGGCTTCCTGGGAGAAGTTGCAGCCCACGTCGTCGAAATTCTTCTGGACGAATTCGCCGAGCTGTTTTCCGAACTGCGCCCACACCGTTTCGTCACGGGGGCCGGCTTCTTTCGGTTTGACGGCCGGGGCATTCTTGATGGCGAACGTGGAGGGCAGCCGCAGGATCTGGGTGTCGTTGCAGATCGGGCAGGAGACCAGCCCTTTTTTTTCTGGCCGAGAAATGCTTTGCTGTCCTCGAACCAGCCTTCGAAGGTGTGCCCGTTGCCGCATTGCAAATCGTAAGCGATCATGGATCAGCATCTGTCCGAGGGCGGAAGGCGTCTGCGCGGCTGAGCGCATCGGCCGCCGCCGCCCCTGTGTGAAAAGCTATGTTCGTTCTGGATTATTCCAAAAAACTGGTGTAGTTATACCATAAACTATGAATGCGGTTTCGTCAAATTGTATTCGCGTGAAGGGGGCGGCACATCGGATCAAGGGAGCTTGGCCATGAAGCGGAAGACCGAATGGATGCTGGCGATCGGACTATGCCTGCTGGCGGTTGCGGCGATCGCCCGGGCGGAGACCGTGTACGTCTCCGACGTGCTCAAACTCGCCGTACGTTCCGGACCGGGGAGTGAAAACAAGTCGATCGCCTTGACGGAAAGCGGGCAGCAGTTGGAGCTGATCAAGTCCGTGGATGACTGGTCGTTGGTGCGCCTTGCCAACGGCACCGAAGGATACGTGCTTGCGCGTTACCTGACAACGGTTCCGCCCTGCCGCTTCCTCTATCGACAGCTTCAGGACAAGACAAAGGATCTGACCGCCCCGGCGACGGACCTGACGGAGGAAAACAGCCGTCTGAAGGCCGAAAATGAGAAGCTCGCCGCCGAGGTGTCCGAAGGCCAGAAGCAGATCGGCAGCCTGCGCAGCGAATATGAAACCTTCAAGCAGGAGGCGTCCGATCTCGTCGGCTTGAAGGCGAAAACCGACGCGCTTTCCGCCGAGCTGGATAAAAAAAACAAGCAGCTCGCCGCGCATGAAATCCCGCCCGAGGATGTCTACCAAACAATCTACCTATACTGGTTTCTCACCGGGGCCGCCGTGCTCCTTACCGGTTTTCTGATCGGCTACAGCGCCAGGCGCCAGCGAAGGAGGTCCTCCCTGTCCTGATGGTGAGGTTCTCTCCCGACCCTGGAGACGCCCCGGCGGTGGGTGGCTCGTCTTGAGCCGGCGGCGCGGTGGCGAAAGGCAGCGGCCTGCGCAGTGGGTGGCGGCGTACCCGCTCAGGTGGCGAGGGTTCAGGGTTCAGGAGCAGCTACGGGGCCCGATCACCACTGGCGCCACGCGTCCATGCCGGAGGATGGCGAGAACTATGGCGCCTGCCCTCGTTGATTGCCTGAACCGTGAACCCCGACACCTGAGTGGTTGCTTGGCGGCGATGAAACAGGGATGACGATGCTGTTCGATCACATCATGATTCTGCTGGTCCTGGTAGCGCTTTCGGCATTCTTTTCCGCGGCCGAGACCGCCCTGTTTTCGATCAGCCTGGACAAGGTCAATCGTCTCGGTGCGGAAACAGGCCGGGTCCACACCCTCATAGATCGAATGAAGAGCGATCCGGATCGATTCTTGAACACCATACTGGTCGGAAGCACCTTGGTGAACGTGTCGGCCGCTTCCCTGGCCACGGCCATCGCTTTGGACATGCTGCCTGAGCACGCGCTGGCGATCGCCATTGGCGCCGCGACGTTCGTGATCCTCATTTTCGGCGAAGTTTTCCCCAAGTCGGTCGCTGCCCGCAACGCCACTCTCATTGCCCGGGTCGTCATCATCCCGATCGACGGGCTCTCCAAGCTGCTTTATCCGCTCGTACTGGTTCTAAACACCATCCCCCGCATGATGACCCGCATTCAGAGAAAACCCAAGCTTACGGAGGCGGAACTTCTCTCCATCGTGGAAACCGGCGAGGAGGAGGGGCAGATCAAAGAGGAAGAAAGAGAGCTGATTCACAACATTTTTGAGCTCGACGACACGAGCGCATCCGAGATCTTGACACCCCGGGCGGACATGTTCGTCGTTGATGTCAATGAACCGCTCGACCTGCCCGAGCTTTTCAAGTCCGGCTTCACCCGGATTCCGGTCATCGACGGCGACATCGATCACATCATCGGCATTCTGAACATCAAGGACCTGTTGCGGCACCCGTCGGTTGGCGGCTCTCCGGCGAACGTACGAAAGATCATGCGCGATCCCTATTTCGTGCCGGAGCACAAGAAGCTGAACAACCTGCTCAAGGGGTTCAAAAAACGCAAGCAGCACATGGCTATCGTGGTGGATGAGCACGGCGGAGTGTCAGGCTTGATCACGCTGGAGGACGCCCTGGAGGAGATTGTCGGCGAAATCATTGACGAGACGGACACGTTTGAGCCGCCGATCGTCCGGGTGAGCGCCAACGAGTGGCGGGTGATGGGAAAAACGGAGATCGAAGAGGTCAACGACGCATTTCTGATGAACATCCCTGACACCGGGGAGTACGACACCTTTTCTGGCTACATCCTGAACCTGATCGGCCGGATCCCCCGAGAGGGGGAGCACATCGCGATCGGTGCATTCACCGTGGTCGTCAAGGAGCGGGAAGGCAACCGGATCGTCGAGTATCTCGTGCGCAGGATTGACCCGCTTGCACCCCCCGAGAGTACGCCTGCACCCGCCTGAACCGCACCAGCGAGCGCATTTCCCGCAGCCGGCTGCAGGGTTCTTCAATCCCAGGCCAGACCCAAACAAAAACGGGTTCACATCCCCCCGGATTGCAGCCGAAGGTCCCGGCCCGGTGATCGGACCTTCGGCCGTCTGATGGGACGTTGAAACCGTTTTTAGTTGACGATGTCCTTGAGGGCTTTTCCCGCCACGAACTTGGGGGCTTTGGAGGCGCTGATTTTTATTTCCGCGCCGGTCTGCGGGTTGCGGCCTGTGCGCGCTTTGCGTTTGACCACCTTGAAAGTCCCAAAACCTACCAGGGTGACGACATCACCCTTTTTCAGCGCTTTGCTGATGGACTCTAAAACGCAATCCACCGCGGCTTGAGCTTCCTTCTTGGTGCTGACGACACTCGCCACTTCGTTGATCAGATCTGCCTTGTTCATGGATGGTTCCTTTCTTCACATGGAGTTTCAGGTTGAATGCTGGTTGAGATACATATGGGTGTCGCGTTCCCCGATCGGGTCTCGCGTCTATATGCTGTCGCGGCAGCTTTGACAATATTTCCGGGGCGTGCCCCGGCCGATCCAATGAAAGTTCATGATGTGTTTTTTACCGCATTTCGGACACACGCATTCCACTTTGCTCTTGTCGTGGTCGATCACGGTTTCGGGCTCTTCACTGATGATCGTCCGGCAGGGTTTTGTGACGGATTTTTTGGAAGCACTGCGTTTGGCGGATGGCATAAAAACGCTCCATGGATGCTCACGATGATGCACGACCCGCTCGGCCTCCGGCGGTTGCGCACAATGATGGTTCGGGGGATTCACGGATCTGCGGTTGCGCCCATCAGGTCCCGGTCTGTTTCTCCATGGCCTCCATCTGAGTTTTGCAGCGGATACAGTGGTGCGTAACGGGTCGCGCTTTCAGGCGTTCGACCGAAATGTCTTCCCCGCAGGACTCGCAGATGCCGTACACTCCCTCGTTGATGTCTTCCAGGGATTTGCGGATCTTCTTGATCAGCAGGCTTTCGCGGTCCCGGATACGCAGAGTGAAGTTGCGCTCGGAGTCGAAAACGGCCCGGTCCAGCGGGTCTGGAAGGTTTTCGTCGATTTCCCTCAAGCCGGTTATCGTGCTGTCGGCGTGGCGCAACAGTTCGTCCAGCCAGCGGGTGAGGAGTTCCTTGAAATAGGTAAGGTCTTTGTCTTTCATGCAGCTATTTCCCGTCGAATCCTGCGTGCGGCATCTTGACCGGGTCGATCGCCCACCATCAGCGGTTCGGTCCGATGTTCCTTATATTCATGAACGCGAAATTTTTTTCAAGACTTTTCTGCAACCGGCCCGCTTTGATACATGGCAAACGCCCTGCTGTCAACAGGCACGGCTAATATTTCTTGCCGTGGAAGCCGCGGGAGGGTTGCGTCGGCGACGCGGGCCTGAATTGACAGCCTGGGGAAAATTGGGTATAATTGGTTTCTATGGGCTGATCCTGATCCTGGTCCTGCCCGGCTTCTTCTCATCCAGTTTTTCCATTCGCCGGAGGCAAATGCGATGGGATCTGAAACGGAAAAACGGAGCGAAGAGCGCCACGGGTGTGAGGCCACCCTCGATTGGGCCTACTTCAACAAGTCGGATTTCTACAGCGCGCACCTCCTGAACGTCAGCCTGAGCGGCGGGTATTTCGAATGCGAGCAGCGGATCATAGCCGGGGCCACTCTTTTCATCCGGCTTCACCACTGCCAGGCGTGTATCGGCGACCCGGCCATCCGTGACCACCTGCGCTCCACGGCCCTCGGAGAGGTCAAGTGGTGCCGAGAGCTGCCCAATCAAAAACCACACCCATACGGTGTCGGCATCCGGTATCACATGCCGGTGTGACGCCCCATCCCCCGGGGTTCAAAACCCGATCGGCGCTGGCGCCGAGTCGCGGCAAAGACCGGTCGCGCGAGACTTCCGCTCCGGGCCTGCCTGTGTTATCGTGGCACTCACTTACGTGCGGCACCGGATAGCGCGCCGGCCTATTCAGCACACGTGTTGAAAAACATGCATTCGGCCGTCAGCCACGGCGTGTGGCGTTTCGCAACGCACCGCCTATCAGCGATAGGTGCGCATTTGCAAAGGCCGCGCAACGCTTAATCATGGCGCGAGGCGCGGTTTTTTTTAACACCTTGTTAAGACGAGAGGCAAGCCGAGCATGACGCATCGACCCTTTCTGAAAATTGTGTGGAACCTTTGCTTGATTACCACCGGCAGCATCCTCTGTGCCGTCGCCCTCAACGGGATTCTGATCCCGAAGCATTTTCTCTCGGGCGGTGTGAGCGGCCTGAGCCTGTTCATTTACTATCTGTTCCCGTTCATGCCGGTGGGGCTCTCCAATTTTATCTTGAACATCCCACTCTTCGTGGTGGGCTGGCTATTTGTCGGCCGGCGTTTTTTCTTTTTCAGCCTGGCGGGGATGACGATTTTCTCGCTGGCCCTCTTTATCCCCGTTCCTGTTTTGCCCATCCACGATCCATTGCTGAACGCGCTGACGGCCGGTATCATCTCGGGCATCGGCAGCGGAATCATTCTGAAGTCCGTCGGTTCGGGCGGAGGCCTGGACATTCTCTCCGTGATTCTGCTCAAGCGGTTTTCCATCCGCATTGGCACCACCGTCATGGGCTTCAACGCCGTCCTGATGCTGGCCGCCCTATTCCGGTTCAACCTCGAAATCGTCCTGTACACGCTCGGTTACCTGTTTGTCACGTCCCAACTCGTCAATCTGGTGGTCACCGGGCTCAACCAGCGCCAGTCCGTGATGGTGGTTTCGCTTAAATGGCAGGCGATCGCACGCGAGATCACGGAAAAAATGCATCGCGGAGTGACCATTGTCAACGGCGAAGGGGGCTACACCGGGCAGAAACTGCGGATCCTCTATGCGGTCATCACCTTCCAGGAACTTTCGCGGTTCAAGGAGATGGTCCGGCAGCTGGACCCCGACGCGTTTGTGGTGGTGACCGAAACGGTTGAGGTGATGGGCAAGGGCATCGGCAACCAGCCCCACTGGTAGAAACGGCTCTAAAAACCCATCTGACGCCCGGCAGCTGCCTTGTCCCGTGGGTTGAAATGCTCACGTACGGACGTGTACGCTGCGCTTTCAAACCGCGGGATATGCAGCTGCTTTTCAAGAAACCCGTCTTTGGGCGTCTGCTATGATTCGGTCGATCGCGTCGGCAAAACTGACGCCGCTGGCCTGCAGGGCGGCGGCAAATCCGGCATCGGGCGACAGACAGGGGTTGGCGTTGATTTCAAGGATCCAGGGCCGGCCGGCTGCATCGATCCTGAAATCCACCCGGGCGTAGCCGTCCAGCCCGAACAGCCGCCAGCACTGCAGGGCCAGGTCGCGCAACCGCGCCAGCAGCGCTGCATCCTCCGCCGGAAAATCGAACCGGCGTGGGGTGTGGTGGAACTCGTAGGAGGCTGAATCCCACTTGGCCCGGTAGCCGACAATCTTAAGCGTGTGCTCGCCGTAGCCCTCGAAGAGGATCTCCGCCGGTGCCAGCACCTGTGGCCCTTCCGGTGCCGCGAGCAGCGCTATATTGAATTCACGGCCGTCGATGAAGCGCTCCGCGAAACAGGCTCCGCCCAGGCGGGGCGCGCGCTTCCTCAACAACGTTGCCGCACGGTCTGCGTCGTCGCAGAGAAGATGGGTCTTTTCGTCCAGGCCGATGGATGCGTGTTCCCACACCGACTTGACGATCCACGGTCCATTCGGCGTTCCGGCCGGGTCCCCCGCCGCTGGCGGCAGGTTCGGGACATCGTCCGGGTAGGGGCCGATCCAGGGCGGCGTCGGCAGGTGCACGGCCGCCAGGCGTTGCTTGGCGAGGACCTTGTGCGAGGTCAGGCACATGACCTCTGCGCACGCACCGGTGTACGGCACGTTGAGCGCATCCAACAGTGACGGGACCACGTGGATCAGGCGGCCCTTGCCGTCCAGGGATTCCACGATGTTGAAGACGAGATCCGGCCGCAGGTCCGATAAGCGGCGTTTGACCTCGGAGAGGTCCAGGGTACAGGGGAGCATGCCGGCTTCGTGGCCGAGCGCGCGCAACGCCGCTTGGACCGCTTCGGCCTGGATCAGAACGTCGCGCTCATCCGGGGCAGCCTCGTCGGCAACGGCGTTGTGAACGATGGTTACGCGCATGGGTCGGGCCGCGTTTTGAGCGGCAGGACCCGTTGCTCGGCCGAGGCGAGAATCCGTGCGATCAGGCGTTCGTAGGAGACCCCGACGAGGCCGCAGATGATGGGCAGATCGGAGTGCTCGGGGTGGATCCCGGCCAAGGGGTTTACCTCGATGAACTGCGGCTGGCCGCGTTTGTCGCAGCGCAGGTCGAGGCGGCCTGCGTCGCGGCAGCCGAGTACCCGCCAGGCGCGCAGGGCGATGTCCTCGACGCCGGCGACCACCGGATCGTCGGCCGGGCGCAGGAGCCGGTAGCGCACCAGGGCCTCAGAGTTTTCCTTGTTGTGGTAGGAATAGACCTGCTGTTCGGCGGCGGCCAGCAGCAGAACCTCCATGGTGCCCAACACTTCCGCCTGGCGGCCGGTCCCGATCACGGCGGTTGTGAACTCCCGGCCCGGCAGAAATCGTTCCACCAGCACCGCCTGGCGGAAGGTCTCGAGCAGCAGTCGGCAGGCGTCCGGCAGGTCCTTGCGGCGGCGGACGATGGATTTCGCTGAGACGCCTTTGCCGGTGCCCTCGGCTACGGGTTTGACGAAATAGGGCGGACCAAAGCGAACGTGCGCGATGTCATCCGGGTGCTCGACCACGGCGAAGTCGCAGGTCGGCACGCCGGCATCGCGGATGACCCGCTTGGTCATGCCCTTGTGCAGCGTCAGGCTCATGACCAGCGGGTCCGAGAAGGTGTAGGGGATATTGTAGGCATCGAGGAGAGCGGGGATTTGTGCCTCGCGCCCGATCCCGATCATTCCCTCGGCGATGTTGAAGACCAGGTCCCAGCGGCGGCCGGCCGCGAGGCGTTCCACCAACTGCCACGCGTTGCCGACCCGGTCGGTTTCGTGGCCGAGGCGTTGCAGCGTGGCGTCGATGGCATCAATCGTTTCTTCGCGGTCAAACTCGGCGGTCTCGTCTTCCGTGTACCCGCGCGCGAGGTACTCGGACCGCAGGTCGTAGGTCAGGCCGATGCGCATGGGGGCGTTCTCCGCCTCACGCCCCCACCACATCCGGGTAGCGGTATTGCCGGTCGCAATAGTTGCGCAGCAGCAGCATGTCGCCATCGCGGCCCTCGACGTAGTTCGGCATGAGCGGGATCTTGCCGCCACCGCCGGGAGCGTCGATGACGTAGGTGGGCACGGCGTAGCCGCTCGTGAATCCCCGTAGGCCGCGGATGATCTCCAGCCCCTTTTCGACCGGGGTGCGGAAGTGGCTCGATCCGGTGATCGGGTCGCATTGGTAGATGTAATACGGCCGCACGCGCATGCGCAGCAGGTGATGGCAAAGTGCTTTCATGGTCTCGACGGTGTCGTTGATGCCCTTGAGCAGCACGGTCTGGGAGCCCAGGGGGATGCCGGCGTTCGCCAGCCGTTCGCAGGCCCGATAGGCCTCCGGCGTGCACTCGGCCGGGTGCGTGAAGTGCAGGCTCATCCATAGCGGGTGGTGGCGGCGCAGCATGCGGACCAGGTTGGGCGTGATGCGCTGGGGCAGCACGGCTGGGATTTTGGTGCCGATGCGCAGGATTTCCACGTGAGGAATCTCGCGCAGCCGCGACAGCAGCCAGTTCAGGCGCTCGTCGTTTAATGTCAGCGGGTCGCCGCCGGAGATCAGAACGTCGCGCACCGTGGGGGTCGACCGGATGTACTCGATGGCCCGCTCCAGGCGCGAGCGGCTGGGGTAGATGGCGCCGTGGCCGACCACGCGCGAACGCGTGCAATAACGGCAGTAGGTGGAACAGAAATCAAGCACGAGCAGCAGCACGCGATCGGGGTAGCGGTGGACCAGACCCGGCACCGGGCTCATGGAATCTTCGCTCAGCGGGTCTTCGGCCTCTCCGGGGGTGGTGACGAATTCGGCCGTCGTGGGCACCACCGTCCGGCGCAGAGGGTCGTTCGAATCCTCCTTGGACAGCAGGCTCATGAAATAGGGCGTGATGCCGACCGGCAGTCTGGACTGAATCATTTCGATCGCCGCGCGTTCTGCTTCGGAGAGTTTCAGCATGCGCTCAAGCGAGTCGAGGTGACGGATCCTGTGCCGGATCTGCCATTGCCAGTCGTTCCATTCCTTGTCGGTAACGGCGGGGAAAAATGCGCGGCGAAAGGCGTTCGCCTTTAAACTCGAGGCGGGGCGTGACCTAGATGCCGGGAAGACAGAAACTTTGCTTCTTAAACGTGGCGTTAATTCCGGTAGAGGTACTACATTTCCCAGGCAAGGTACCGGACTGGGAGGCTCTTCGTCGTTTTCTCCTGCCAATTCACTCGCTGATCCCGGCACCGGTGAATTAGCAGCATCGTGAAAACTGGCCACATCCGTTTTCATTGGAATTCAGAATCTCCTTTCGTTGTTAGGCAATGGGTTGATGTCAACAACTAAACTACTTGAAGCCGGAAGGATTTGGAACTATATTGAAATTGTCCGCGACCGTGCGTATTCCTCCTTTTATGGGTGATTGTCAATCCTTTTGTAACCGGTCCGACATCCTTGTTATGGATTCCATGTTACAGGTCCCTATAATCACCTGTATATGGTGTATTGACGCGAACGCTAATACAAAATATCGCGCATGTCAATAAAAATTTTTGACCTCAAAAAAGCATTTTTTTAAGTTCGGTCAGATAATTATACAACATCGGGACGCAACTTTCAAAGAAGTTTTCGGGTCCAGGTTGCACCTCCGCCCTTTTTAGTGTCGGCGGCTTTTTACCCGTACCCTGTTAAACGGTGATTATCGCCATAATCGTAACAAACCTTTAATGCATTTCGCGCCCGAACAGCCAAAAACGGAAGGAAGTCACATGGCCCGAACAGCGAAAAAGAAAGCTCCCAAGCGTCGCCGCATCGAATTCGTATTGGAAATGCCCCAAGCCGAACAGGTCATTCTAATGGGGGATTTCAACCAGTGGGACCCCAAGACGCACCCGATGCGCAAGGACAAAAATGGGGTCTGGCGCAAAATTGTGATGATATTCCCCGGCCACTACGAATATCGATTCTGGGTGGACGGGGAGTGGTACAACGACTCCCACAACCCGCTGCTGTGCCCCAACTGCTTCGGGAGCAATAACAATGTGATCGAAGTGGCACCGTGAAGGAGCAGACGCGCAGGTTCGAAGCCAGGGGGGCCTGTTTCATCGCAACGTGCAATTACTTGGTCATGCCCCTTGAATTACTTCTCAAGCGCCAGCTTGAGAACTTCCAGCATGCGGTCCACGAAGTGAAACTGGATTTCCTTCTGGACCTTTTTAGGAATGTCCTCCAGGTCCTTTTCGTTTTCCTTCGGCATGATGATGGTCTTGATTCCGGCGCGGTGAGCGGCCAGCACTTTTTCCTTGATTCCGCCCACCGGCAGCACCTGGCCCCGCAGGGTGATCTCGCCGGTCATGGCGAGGTCCTTGATGACGCGCCGTTTGGTCAGAAAGGAGACGATGGCCGTGAGGATGGTGACGCCGGCCGAGGGGCCGTCCTTGGGAATGGCGCCGGCCGGGATGTGGATGTGGATGTCCTGGTTCTCGAAGCTCTCGTCGGACAACCCAAGCTTGGATGCGTTCGTGCGGATGAAGCTCAGCGCCGCCTGGGCGGACTCCTTCATGACGTCGCCGAGTTGGCCGGTCAGGATCAGACGGTCCTTGCCTTTCATGCCGGTGGCTTCCACGAACAGGATGTCGCCTCCGAACTGGGTCCACGCCAGACCGGTCACCACCCCCGGAGTGGAGGTGCGTGCCTTGGTCTCGGACGTGAAGCGCACGGGCCCAAGGTACTTTGCAACCTGCTGGATCTTGATGGCTTCGGAGGAGACCTCCCCCCCGGCGATTTTGCTAGCCACCCCGCGGCAGATGGTGCCGATCTCCCGTTCCAGATTGCGCAGCCCCGCCTCCCGCGTGTAGTCTGAGATGATGTGCCGCAGGGCGCCGCGGGTGAAGGTGATCTGCCCGGCGGTCAGTCCGTTGGCCTCGCGCTGCCGCGCGATCAGGTGCCGTTCGGCGATGTGGATCTTCTCGTCTTGCGTGTAGCCCAGCAGTTGCAGCACTTCCATGCGGTCCCGCAGCGCCGGCGGGATGGTGTCCAGGATGTTGGCCGTGGCAATGAACATCACTTTCGACAGGTCGAAGGGCACGTCCAGGTAGTGGTCTTGGAAGGAGTTGTTCTGCTCCGGGTCCAGGACCTCCAGCAGGGCCGAGGAGGGGTCGCCGCGGAAATCGGCTCCCAGCTTGTCGATTTCATCCAGCATGAAGACGGGGTTGTTTGACTCCACACGCCGGATGCCCTGCATGACGCGCCCGGGCATGGCTCCGACGTAGGTGCGCCGGTGGCCGCGGATCTCGGCCTCGTCGCGCACGCCGCCAAGCGACATGCGGTAGAACTTGCGCCCCAGCGCGCGGGCAATCGACTGTCCCAGGGACGTCTTGCCGGTGCCCGGCGGGCCGACAAAACACAGGATCGGGCCCTTGGAGTCCGGCTTGAGCTTGCGCACGGCCAGGTACTCGATGATGCGCCGCTTGGGCTTTTCGAGGCCGAAGTGGTCGTCGTCGAGCACCTTGCGGGCTTTCTTGATGTCCAGGTTGTCCGCGGTGCTCTGGTGCCAGGGTAGGGCCGTCAGCCAGTCGAGGAAGGTGGTCGCCACCGTGTACTCCGCCGAGGAGGGGTGCATGCGCGTCAGCCGCTCCAGCTCGCGCTCGGCCTCCCGGGCGGCCTCGGGCGGCAGACCCTTCTCCTTGATCTTGGTGCGGTACTCCTCGATTTCGACCGTGCCTTCGTCCTTGTCCCCGAGTTCGGTCTTGATGGCCTTGAGCTGCTCGCGCAGGTAGTACTCGCGCTGTTTCTTGTCGAGGTCCCCCTTGACCTGGTCCTGGATTTTCTTTCCCAGCTCGAGGATCTCGAGTTGCTTGTTGACGATACGGGTGACCTCCTTCAGCCGCTCGCCGACCGGGAGGATCTCCAGCACCTTCTGCTTTTCCTCCGCCGTGGCGTTGAGCGAGGAGGTGATCATGTCCGCCAGGGTCCCCGGCTCCTTGATGGACTGGGCCATGTAGACGACCTCGGGCGGCAGGGTCGGGGAGTGCTGGACGATCCGGGCGAACAGGTTTACGATGTTGGCCATGAGGGCTTCGATTTCCGTGTCGCGCGAGGTGTCTTCGGTCAGGTGTTCGACCGTGGCCTGCCAGAACGGCTTGCCCTCGGCCTGCGAGAGCTGCTTGACGCGGAAACGGCCCAGGCCCTGCACCAGCAGTTGGGTGCGGTCGTCGGGCGTCTTGGCCATTTTGAGGATCATGGCGCTGGTGCCGACCGCCGCGTAGTTCTCCGGTTTCGGCGTGCTGTCGGAGGCCTCATCCGTTTTGACGAACACCATGCCCACGATCCGGTCTCGAGACATGGCCTCGTCGATGAGCAGCACCGAGTCCGGGACCATGACGAGTAGCGGGAACACCATCTTGGGGAACAGCACGCTGTCGGTGATCGGCAGGATGGGCAAGGTCTCGGGTATCGGAGCCGAGGTCGGGGTCGAGGGTGATTGCTCAGGCGGTTTTTCGTCCGTCATCCTTACCTCCAAATCTAGGTTGCTCGCGCATGGGGAGTCGTGCGTTTCCAGGACGGCGCCGGCTCCGGCAGACGCGGCCGGGCTGGCTTGAGCATCCGCTGGAAACACTCATGGCGCTTTCGGCGTCTACTCGTTTGAAATCGGCACCTTGACGGATTGATCGAGGGGCCGCTTGGTCAGGCGGATCTCCAGGAACCCATTCTTGGAGGCCGCCGTGACCTGCTCCGGGTCGATCGGGCTCGGTAAAAACAGGATGCGTTCAAAACGGCCATACTGGATCTCGGCCAGGCGGTAGGTGTAATCCGGGCCGCATGCCGGCGCCAGTCGCTGGCCCCTAATCCGCACGGCCTTGCTGCTGACCTCGACCTCGAGATCCGCTTTCTCCACGCCGCCGATTTCGGCCAGGATTACGATGGCCTCCGACGTTTCGTACATGTCCATCGGCGGCCGCCAGGCGCGCTCGGACAACATGAAGGAAGGCCCCATGGGCCCGAGCATATCCTCGATCGTTTTTTCGAACCGCGAGGTGATTTCGTCAAGGTCGTTTCCGAAGCGAATCTTGAAGAATTCCATGATCAGTACCTCGGTTGTTGAGGGTCGTCTCCATCACGGCGAAACCCTCCGTCCTGCTATCACATCCGCATGCGCAAGTAAATACGGACGACTTCGTAAAAAGCAGGTTATGGCGCAGTGCGCCATAACCTGCTTTTTATGAGTCCATCAATACACCGCTCTGCGGTTGCCGATTCTAAAGAAAAAAAATAGTATCGGGCTGTTGAAAAACAAGCATCAGGCCGTCAGTCAAGGCGCGCGAAGCGCGTGGAGTGAGGCGTACTTCCTGTACGCCGCAGCGACAACGCGATGAAGCGCAACGCCGAAATTGGGCTATTTACAAAGCCATCAAAGTTCTTCAGGCGTGAATGCCACCACCTCGTCGATGGCGGCCGCATCGGTGAACAGCATCACGAGGCGGTCGATGCCGAGTGCGTTGCCGGCGCAGGGGGGCATGTGCGCCAAAGCGACAAGAAATTTCTCCGGTAAGGGATGCGCCGGCGTGCCGTGCACCTGCATAAGCTCCTGTTCGGCGGCAAAGCGCCGTCGCTGCTCGGCGGCGTCGTTCAACTCGCTGAACCCGTTGCACAGCTCCAGGCCGGCGATATAAAGCTCGAAGCGTTCGGCCAGGCGGGGGTCTCCCGGCTTGAGGCGGGCGAGCGATCCGCGCTCGGCCGGGTAGTCATACAGGAACACGGGCCGTTCCAGCCCGAGCCGCGGCTCGATCTCCAGCCCCATGACCGTATCGAAGCGGCCCTGGGCCAGCGCCGCCGGCATGGACAGCGACCCGAAGCGCGTGAACGCGTCGGCCACGGTGAGCCTTTCCCAGGGTGGCGCCAGGTCGATCGACCGGCCCTGGTAAAGGAGGGTCCGTCCGGCCCCCAGCCCCTGCGCGATATGCCGCAGCAGTTCCTCGCAGCGCGTCATCAGGTCGAGGTAGGTCTCCCCGACGGCATACCATTCGAGCATCGTCATCTCCGGCAGATGCCGTCGGCCGCGTTCCGCCTTCCGGAAGCACTTGCAGATCTGAAAAATCTTTTCGTGGCCCCCCGCCAGCAGTCGCTTCATGCAAATTTCAGGCGAAGGCTGCAACACCCAGCCGTCCGCCGCGATAACCTCGATGTGGGCCTCCGGCAGTGGTGCCGGTATGCGAACGGGGGTTTCCACCTCGAGATAGCCGGCAACGGCAAAGAAGCCGCGCACCCCACGCAGCAGATCGGCCCGCCGCACCAGGTTCGCTTTTTGGCGCGCCGGCCGAGCGTCGGGCAAGCTGCTATTTTTCAATGATGCACCCATTCGCGTTTTGACTTCACTTCTCAGTAGTGACGCTCGCGCATCTCTTTCAGGAGCTGTCTGCCGTTGAAAAGGATAATCTGCCTGATCCGGCTGCAAAAGGCTTCCTCGATGCGGATTGAATAATGCTCTTTCCGGATCTCGGTTCGGACCTGGTCAAGAGCTTCATGGCCAACAGGTTTTCTTTGTTTTCAAGTTGAATATTTCAACGGGGTGGGGTATATCTTATTTAAATCAATTCAAATATTTTAGTCAAGAGTCAATTTGTCCGGGGAAGGCATTCGAAGTGGTATCACAACCCCCGGATTACGCCCACGGGCAAGGCGCAGGCCGATTCGAAAGCGCAGCCACCACGGCAGGGTGTGAGCCTTTCGAAAGGCCTGCAACGCCGCCATCGGATGTCAGACGGGGTTATGAAACCACTTCTATAGACATTAGGGTCGCCCATCTATTCGTTATTGATAGCTGGTGTGGCGTGGAAAAGCTGGATCGGATTTATTTGAAAACGAGAAGCACGAGGGCGCCCAACCCAATGCGGATGAGGCTGACAAGTCTTTTCCAGATCCCAGCCGCGCGGCTTAACCGCGCTGTTTTGCGCGAAGAGGGACACCATGAAAGACACGTTGCAGCCTGGAATCGAGCGCGAGTTTAGCTTTGTCATCACAGAAGCAAAGACCGTTCCGGCTTTGTATCCGGAATCAAGTGAGTTCCAGAATATGCCGGACGTCTTTGCGACCGGCTACATGGTCGGTTTGATCGAATGGACCTGCATCCAAGCGGTAAACCCCTTCCTTGACTGGCCGGAAGAACAAGCCGTAGGCACCCATATCAACCTAAGCCACATTGCAGCGACGCCGCCGGGATTAGAAGTCACCGCCAAAGTCAGACTTGTTGAAGTGGATGGCCGGCGGTTGGTATTTGAGGTGGAGGCCCATGATGGCATAGATCTTATCACTCGCGGCACTCACGAGCGTTTTGTCATCAATAAGGACAAGTTCGATCGTAAAATAAAATCCAAGGTCAAGCGCCAATAAGCAAACGGATGAGCCAGACGAGAAAAATGATGCGGATTAACAGATAAGGTAACCACCCATAGGATCTCTTCTGTCGATGAATTTGATGACGTGATGGGGACAGGAACCAAGTCCTTCGAGAGCGATGCCGCAAGAGATCGCCACTCCCGTCAGGTTTTTTTTCGGGCATGAAGGGATGACAACCCACAATTGGCAGCGATATCAAGTGGGCCAAGAGCGAAAAGGAAGAGGCGAGACGGGATCTCGTAGCAGCATATCCAAGAGAGTGTGCCTCGATCGCTGCCACGCTCAAAGAAGAGGAATGACATGGGGAAGACCGAACGTAAACCGGTTGCAGCGAACTCCATTCGAGTCGCGGGGATCAACATAGAATGGCATCCCCAGCAGGGCACCTGCACCTTCGACGAACTGCCCGTGGCAATGATGTGGGTGGACACGACCCTGGCCGGGCTCTTGTCCGGGGTTCAGACCATGGTCGGGACCGAGCGCTTCCTCCTGGCCCTGCAGAGCGAGGGGCGCAAGAGCGTCGAGGCCGACTGGCACGTGATCTCGGCGTTCCCGGATTTCCGTGACGGGTTTGGAGCTATCGCCAACATTGCCGCAGTGGCCGGCTGGGGCCACTGGTCGCTGACGTTGCTCGATGCGAATCAGAAGGAATGCCGTTTCCGGGTCACGGACAGTTGGGAGAGCCGCTATCAGAAAGCGTTGGGAGTCTGCTGGGGGAGCGGCATGCTGGCGGGCAAACTGGCCGGGTACTGCTCAAAGCTCTTCGGGACCAACTGCTGGGCCGACCAGACGGTGTTCGCCGCCAGGGGCGAAGCATGCGACGAGTTCCTCGTGAGGCCGTCCCTGCGATCGATCGAGAAGGAGATCGATGACCTGCTTGAGGCGGATGCAACAACCCGCGCGGACATAGCGGTGGCCCTGCGAAGGCTGGAGAAAGAGATCGCCGAGCGGCAGCGGATGGAGGAGGCGCTGCGCGAGAGTGAAGCCCTGTTTCGTTCACAGTTCGAATTCGGCAACATCGGCATTGCCATCACCTCCGTCGGAAAAAACTGGCTGCGCGTGAACCTGCGCCTCGGCGAAATGCTCGGCTACTCGGAAGAGGAACTCCGGCAACGGACGTGGGCCGAGATGACCCACCCGGACGACCTGGGGCCGGATGTGGCACAGTTCAACCGGATGCTGGCGGGGGAGATCGAAGCCTACGAACTCGACAAGCGATTCTTCCGCAAGGACGGGGGCATCATCGCTACGCATCTCAACGTTTCCTGTTTCCGCAACCAGGACCTATCCGTGCGGTTTGTGATTGCTTCGCTCCAGGAGATTACCGAACGCAAGCGCGCGGAGGAGGCGCTGAGGGAGAGCGAGGAGAAGTTCCGGAATCTCGTCGAGACGACCTCCGATTGGATCTGGGAGACAGGAGCCGACGGTACCTATGCCTACGCAAGCCCGGGCGTGCGTGCCCTGCTCGGTTATGAGCCGGCCGAGGTCATCGGCCGGAAACCTTTTGATTTCATGCCCCCGGATGAAGCGGGTAGGGTGGTGGCCCAGTTCGCCCGCATCAGTGCAGAACGCAGACCGTTCTTCAACCTGGAGAACCTCAACCTCGGCAAGGACGGTCGCAGGGTGATCCTCGAAGACGAGCGGCGTGCCTAGGCTCGACCCCCAAGGAAATCTTTTGGGATACCGGGGGATCGACCGGGACATCACCGAGCGCAAACGCGCGGAAGAGGTATTGCGAGAGAAGGAGGAATTCATCCGGGCGTTACTGGACACCTCAAGAGATTGGATATGGGCCATCGATCTGCGCGGTGTCCATACGTACAGCAATCCGGCCATTCGGATCATTCTCGGTTACGAGTTGGACCAGATCATCGGCACGCCGAGCTTCAGTCTCATACATGAAGAGGACCGTGATCGAATCCAGAGCGAGGTCAGCCATTGCATTGAGACACGACGGGGGTGGAGCAACCTGATCGCTCGCTGGCGTCACAAAGAAGGTGGTTACCGCTTCCTGGAGAGCAGCTCCGTGCCGGTTCTGGATGCGGGCGGCGAGGTGACCGGTTTCCGGGGGGTGGACCGTGACATCACCGAGCGTACGCTGGCCGAGGCGGAGCGACTGGAGATGGAGCGCCGTTTACTGCACGCTCAGAAGCTGGAGAGCCTCGGTGTCCTGGCCGGCGGCGTCGCCCACGACTTCAACAACCTCCTGATGGCTGTCATCGGCAATCTGGATCTGGGGCTCCTGGATCTCTCCCCATCCTCCGCTGCTCGGACCTTACATAGACCGAGCCCTGCAAGCCACCCGCCGGGCCGCGGAGCTCACTCGGCAGATGCTGGCTTACTCAGGCAAAGGACGCTTCGTCATCACGCGCATGGACTTGAGCAGGCTCGTGCAGGAAAACATGAATCTCTTCCGGACGGCCATCTCCAGAGGCATCTCGATGAATCTCTGCCTCGCCCGTGAATGCTCCACCATCGAAGCGGATGCGGGCCAGGTGCAGCAGGTCATCATGAACCTCATCACCAACGCCGCGGAAGCCATAGGGGAAAAAGGCGGGGTGATTACCCTCACCACGGGGGTGGACGCCTTCAACGCCGCGTACCTGAGCAAGAGTCGGCTCAACGAGAAGCCTGCGGCAGGCCGCTTCGCTGTATGTAGAAGCGTCGGATACGGGATGCGGGATGGATGAGGAGACCAATCAGCGCCTCTTCGACCCCTTTTTCACCACCAAGTTCATGGGCCGCGGTTTGGGGATGGCTGACGGTTCTGGGGATTGTCCAGGGGCACCAAGGCGCCATCGTGGTGCGGAGCGAGGTGGGCCACGGGAGCACCATCCGAGTGCTGTTTCCGTGCTGTCGAGAGGGTCGGCGCTGCCATGGATAGCCACTCCATAGGGTCGCCGGGTCGAGAAGGCACACCGCCGCCTCGGAGAACGGTCCTGGTAGTGGACGATGAAAAGGACGTTCGCGAAGTGTGCGCAGCATTCGTCCAGGCCCTCGGTTTCCACCCCCTCATCGCGGAGGATGGCGACGAAGGGATAAGATGTTTCGAGAAACACGCGGATGCGATCGATTGTGTCTTGCTCGATTTGACCATGCCACGTATGCACGGCATCAGCGCATTCCGGGAAATGAAACGCCTCCGCGCTGGATATCCCGGTGATCCTCTGCAGCGGCTACGATGAGCAGGAGGCGACGCAGCACTTTACCAACGAGGGCCTGGCGGGGTTTCTCCAGAAGCCCTATACCCTGGAAGATTTGAAGAACAAGCTATCGTCCGTGCTGAAGAAAAAAATATAAGGGTCGCCGGGAAATTCCAATGGTTCACTGGTTTATCGATCGTCGCCGAAAGAGGCTCACCCAGGCTCCTTTCCCTTCCGTATGGGAGGACATAATCCGCCGTAACGTTGCCCACTACTGCATGCTGGAAGATGGCGAGCGTGCTCACCTGCGTGCCTTGATCCAGGTGTTTATCGCCGAAAAACATTGGGAAGGGGCCGGTGGGCTGGAACTTACCGACGAGATCCGCGTCACGATCTCCGCTCAGGCCTGCCTGCTTCTTCTGGGTCTGCCCCACAACTACTACCGGAATGTCGAATCCATCATCGTCTATCCCTCTACCGTCGTTCCGCCTCGGCGCAACCCAGGCTTCTTTGAGAATACATTGGCACCGGTGCAGGGTGAGCATCCCATTATCGGGCAGGCGTTCCAGCAGGGGCCGGTAATTATTATCTGGGATGCCGCCCTGCACGGTGGCCGGCATCCTGAGTCCGGTCATAACGTTATTTACCACGAATTCGCCCATAAACTGGACATGCTCGACGGTGCGGCCGACGGTACGCCACCCCTGCGCGGTCGGGCGGAATACCGTGACTGGGTCCTGACGTGTTCGCGTGAATATCTACGTCTCAAACACGACACCGAAAAGGGCAAGGAATCTTTTCTCGATGCCTACGGAGCGACTAGCGAAGCTGAATTTTTCGCGGTCGCCACAGAGCAATTCTTCGATCAGCCGCGTTTAATGATTGAGCATGCGCCGGATCTTTATCGTGTGTTGCAGGAATACTACCGTCAGGATCCTGCCGAACGGGTGTGCCGGAATAACTGCGTGGGGGAAGCTCAAAATCAAGACTGAATGCTGAAAGTCTGGGCCTATTTCAAGAGGTCGTATTGTCAGAGGCTAAAACGATCAGGGGAAAGGATAAAAGGGGCGCATCTTAAATATCATGAGATCCACCACGATTCACGAGCACAAGAAGAAAGGCTTCATGGGATCGGAGCGGGCGGGCGCCTGACCGCGACGGTGGAGCGGACCCGACCCGCGCGGCGCGATATTCTCAACGGGACTGGGCGCCGGGACGCGCAGTTCGAAACCCTATCACACCCTAAAAACCCCGGTGTTTTCGCACCGGGGTTTTTCAGGAGAGTCAGGCAGGTTGATCAGAATGCGGCGGCGTCAGATCAGAAATCGATCTGCCACTTGGCGCCGGCGTACCACTTGTAACCCTGGTCGGCGCCGGCGCGGTCGTCCATATAGTCGATGTAGCCGACTTCGGGTAACAGATAAACCCCCGGGGCCAGGGTGATCAGGGCCTGCACATAGCCGACCCAGGATCCATCCGGCTGGGAGTAGCCGGGAGCACCGTCGGCGTTGTCCATCCGATAGCCGAGGCCGCCTTGAAACCGCAGGGTGTCCGTGAACTTCAGGGATGGAACGATCATGGCCTGAAGGGTGTAGACGTCGGCCACGCCTTTTCCGTTATTTTTCAAAACGGGCAGGGCCGTGTTGTAGGTGGTGGCAGAGGTCGAGCCGGCATTGTAGCCCATGCTCCAGGCGGAGATGCCTTCGTTCATACCGTAGTTCACCTGACCGCCGAGGGAGAAAGCGCCGATGTCCCACACGCTGCTGGCGCCGAGGACCCAGGAGTAGATGTCGATGTCGTCTTGGACGTTCTGAGCGGGATCACCCGATTTCACCTGGTAGTACTGGAAGCCGCCGAAGGGCTTGATGTAGCCCGAGGCGAACGTTAGTTTGTAGGAAGCTTCTAACTTCGGAAAGTAGACATCCGGGTCGCCGGTGGAGTTGGTCTGTGTCAACGCCGTGGTACTGGCAGCACTCAGGATGCCGGTGGTGGTGCTGCCGATGCCGCCCGTGTTGCCCTGCTGCGGCGTCAAGAAAGCGATCTCAAAGTTTCCGACCCCCAGAGTGAGCCCTTGAGGGCGCCGGCCGTAGAATTCGCCGTTCCCGTACAGGGAGTTGTCGGCATCGTAGGCCTGGCTGGAAACGAAGTCGGTAACCGGGGAGTAGTCCTTGCCGACCTTCAGCCAGGCGTTGTCCGTGAATTTCCATACGCCATAGGCCCGCCGCGTGTTGACCGTGCCGTCGCCGGCCGAGTCGGTAGTGGAGGCCGTCGTCGCCAGCTCGATCTGGCCGGTGACCTTGTCGGCCTTGATCTTGGCGCCGAAGCGCGAGTTGGTCTGCAAGTACCATTGGGTGCCGGCATCGTTATCCTGGCCGGCGACCTGGTTTTTGCCGAAATCCTTGTAATTATACCAGGTGGCCAGGCGCTCGCTGCCGTAGAAAGACCAGTCGGCTGCGAAGGCCGGTGCCACAAAAAGCAGAACCGCGCACATCACAAAAAGCTTTTTCATCTCTTCGATCCTCCTTAACGCATTGGTAAATCTGTTTTAGCCTAGCCTAATAATTTCCGGCCCTGCCCGACTCTCCATTAACAGGGTGTTTAAAAACTGCGCCTCAGGCCGTGATCCCGCGTTGTGCGGTTTTTGTAAATGCTCACATATGACCGAATATGATGCGCTTTCCTGAACGCCGCACGCCTTGGCTGACGGCTTGATGCTTGTTTTTCAACACCTTGCTGAGCCCGCTTTCACGGCGCGGGCGAAAGGCCAACGCTTGCTGGAAATCCGAATGGCCTATGTCCGTGGCAGGGCGCGAATCGGTGCGGCCTCTACCGGTTCTCGATACTTGCGACGGTGCTCGATTAAGGCTATTGAACCATTGGGAAAAATAATCGAAGACACATTGCAGAGGAGAAGAAAGGAAGGCTTTATCTAGTACCTGCTATGCTCGATTTGTCAATAAGATAGATAGCTAAACAATAAATGACAAAAAATAACGTAAAGCTACATAACGATGTCTGTTAGGTAGTGTCCATCCAGAAATGGTGGATTGCGGTTCAGGCCAAGGCCGCAGCGATTTCGCAACCGCAGGCAAAGTGAGGCTTTGCCGAGGATTGCGAAGAGCGAGAACGCCGGCATGGGCCGAAAGACGCAGTTTATGGATGGGCGCTAGGCAACATGTACCCTGCCGGCAAAGGTGGGCAAACGCATAGACCGGCATTTCCTATGATCCGTATGGCCTTTTTAATGCCCAATCGGGATGCGGATTAACGATCCGATGTTGGACAGCAGTGTGCTGGAGTAGTAGAAAACGACAGCGGCCATTCCCAGGGCGTGAAACAGAATAGCAGGAAGAACACTCTGTGAGCGTTCTCGGACCCAGGCGGTAGACAATCCTATGAGCAGAGCAGCAAACAGGCATTGGGCTGTTGCTCTGGCCTGAAAACTATGTTGCAGGTAGTCTGGATAAAGCAAGATGCACACCATGCATACGGCATATAACGAGGCAGAGGCTACAGATGGAAACGAAAAGAACCAGCGCCGGTCGTAACTTCTGACATTATAAGGGTTTATTAGAATTCCATGAACTAAGCTTCTGAACAAAAGCTCTGAAGCAAGAGGAATCGCGATAACGAGATAAGCTATAGTTTCATGAAAGTTTAGCAATTTTGTCCCTTTGAGGGGGAAATATAGTCCGAGGCCCACGACCGGAAAAAATACAAAAGGCAAAAAGGTCCACCAGCTTCTACCGGAAGGGCGGGTAAGTCCAAATTGCCAGGGCCGCCTATGGGCATAAATACCCAGGCCTGCTAATGTAAAGAAAAACACTGCGGCAAAAAATGTGAAATACGTTTTAGCCAAAAAGTCCCCTGCATGGATGCTGCCGAACCAGGAGCGGGAGAAAGGCAGGAAAGCCCACACGGTTGAGAGTCCGAGGATGACGCTGGTGATGACCAGGCTGTGAATGAAACGGATCACATTCTCGCCGGGGCTGGGTTTCTGGAAAGCAGCACGACACGCTTTTGCGATTTGGGATGGTGTTAATTTGGTGGCGCCGGTTCCCCGGGGAGACCCGCCGATGTCAGCCGAACCGCCCCACTTATTGCCCTCCGTGCGACCTCTTACGGCCGGATCCATGAAGTTCAGGATTTTATACACAGCATTCAGGTCCCCCGGCATGAAAGGGTCCCAGCGGCGCAGCGTATAGGTTCCTTCTTCATTCTTGAGGATGACCAACCCGAGACTTTCACCATACAACCGGCCTAAATAGGATTCTAACTCATAGATGCCTAATTGGGTTTCAACGACGGCAGCGATCCGGTTATGGCCGAACAAAACTCGTGCCAACTCTCTTACGTCCTTTATGTCCTCTAACTCCTCTGACTTGTAAATGATGCGATCCACCTTGTGCAATATCAGTGCGGCATACTCCAACAAGGCACTCTCTTTCCAGATTCCTTTGCTTTTTAAATCAACCTCCTCCGCTCTTAAGTATTCAATCATCTTTTTGGTTTTCGCAAGAGACTTGGGCGGGAAGCCGCTAAAACTGTCCATCTCCAGACCGTGGGAGTCAATTATGCCTTCCAGCCGGACCAGTGCGCATAACCGGTTCAGTCCAGTAAATTCCTTCTGCTGTATCCTTACGTGATTTAAAATCAGCCAAATGGCCAGAATCGTATCCAAATCAGGTTCGGTCGCAAAAACCCGCCAGTCCCGGCCGCGCAGGTCCATGCCTTTTAAAATCATAACCAAAACCTGCTCGCAGGTAGAGAGCGTGAATGGTCGTACACATCCTTCATGGTGGTCGAAATTATAGATCTGCTTTTCGAGATCCATAAATGGTTCGGCCTGTGCCACACCGTCGAGATAGATCGTGCCGGGCGGTGATTTACGCACGGCTGAGGAAGAGACCGTCAAACCCGGCTCAACTTGAACCTTGATATTAGGGGCTTCCGGGCATACCAGAATTCTCTTGCCATCATGTTCTCTTATTACGTAGCGTTCGGGCAGGTTGCGAAAAGAAGACAAACTAGTCTTCGGCTCTTCTTCTGACGAGTTATCATCCTCCGAACGTTTCAGGTCATTCACATGGCACCTCACTCGATTCCGGCATTCCCAGGTTTTCGATGGCAAGATGATATGGATAAATTGGGACTTTGCAAGCAATCTTAAATGGGACAGTCATGCCTTTAGCCTTGATATCGATGAGTTCCTTTTGATATCTGATGAAGTATGCCGCGGCAGTCACGAATCTACCCGCGCGGCGACCTCCACCATGTGATCGCACGGGGGATCTACCGTGTTGAAGCCACTCACAATGACAAAATCAAAAGGGGGAACGAATGAAAAGGAATATCATTCTACTGTTGACGGCGGCATTGTTGGCCGGGTGCACGTCAGTTGGGACTCTCGGAATAGTTACCAAAAGCACCGGAGATCCCGGGGCAATGTTGAGAACGGCTCAACCCTATAAAGAACTGGGGCCCACGCAGGGGCAGGCCTGTCGTTTCTTCCTGCTGGGGGTGGCGCCATGGGGAAATGCGACGCTATCAACGGCAGTGGACAATGCCCTTTCAAGTGTGGGCGGAGACGCCTTAATCAATGTTACCGTGTCCAACAGTCTGTATGGGTTCGTACCGATTTATAATATTTTTACCTATACCTGCACGGATGTCAATGGGATTGCCATAAAGTTTTGAACCCACTTATAGGCTCTTCCACGGAGGTGCTATGCAGATAGACAGCCTCGATCATCTTGTGCTCACCGTCAAAGACATCGACGCCACGTGTGACTTCTACGCACGTGTATTGGGCATGAAAATCATCTGTTTCGGCGGTGGACGAAAGGCGTTGCAGTTCGGGTCCCAGAAACTGAACCTGCATCTGCACGGCAGTGAGTTTGACCCAAAGGCTCAACACCCAACCCCTGGTTCTGCGGACGTGTGCTTCATAACTTCCACTCCATTGGCTGAAGTTGCAAACCACCTTGCCGCGTCAGGCGTGGCGGTATTGGAAGGGCCGGTTCGGCAATCAGGTGCTTCGGGACCCATTATTTCGCTCTACTTCCGTGACCCTGACCTGAACCTCATCGAGGTCGCTAACTATGTCAGCTGAACCGGTCATCCGCGACTTTCTTGCGCATTTCGGTCGTGGCCTTCTCCAGCCAGCCGATCCGCGCACCCGGAGCACAATCGAAATCGGGAACGTGGGGCTTGATGTCCAGCAGGGGCGTGCCGTCGAGGACATCGATGTTCTCGACATGCAGATGGGACCCTTCGATGCGAACGAGCCGGACAAGAGACAAACCGATGGGATTGGGCCGGTTCGGTGCACGGGTGGCAAACAGACCGTGCGGCTCGGTGTCCAGGAAAGGGGTAACCGACAGGGAATAGGTCTGCGCCCGATGGAAGTGATACAGCAAAAGGATGTGCGAAAACCCTTCCACGTCCTTGAGCCCTGCCGCGAATTCGGAAAATACGTCGATGCGTCCGGAGGCGCTGTTTTCACTTACAGGCTGGATGGGCATGGACGTCGTTTCCCTGAAGGGGCTGTGAATGACGCCGATCGGTTTCAGCACGATGGACATGGGCAGCACGCCTCTTAAACGGGTTTATCAGACAGATCGGAGGACCGCAAACCTCAGTCTTCCCAGGGGGTCAGGCTCTCACAGCCGTCTGCGGTGACGAGCACCGTCTGCTCGAACTGCGCAGAGAGGGAACCGTCGCGGGTGACGGCGGTCCAGTCGTCATCCAGAATTTTGAGTTCCTTGCGGCCGAGGTTGATCATGGGCTCGATGGTGAAGACCATGCCCGGGATCAAAGCGAGCCCGTCCCCCTTCCAGCCGAAGTGCGGCACCTGGGGTGGTTCATGGAAATCGAACCCGATGCCGTGCCCCACGAACTCCCGCACCACGGAGCAGTTCTCGGACTCCGCATAGTCTTGGATCGCCCAGCCGATGTCGCCGAGGGTGTGGCCGGATTTCACCATGGCCATGCCACGGCGCAGGCACTCGCGGGCCACGGCGACGATCTTGCGGGCGTCCGGTTTCGGAGTGCCCACGAAGAAGGTCTGATTCGCGTCCGCGTAGTAGCCGTCCAGGATCGAGGTGACGTCGACGTTCACGATGTCGCCGTCTTTGAGCACACGCTCACCGGGGATGCCGTGACAGATGACCTCGTTGACCGACACACAGACACTTTTGGGGAAACCACGGTAGTTGAGCGGCGCCGGCACCGCCCCGTTCTTAACGGTGAATTCGTGCACCCAGGTATTGACGTCGTCGGTGGTGATTCCGGCCCGGATGCGCGGCGCGACCAGGTCCAGGGTCCTGACCACCAGACGGCCGGCGCGGCGGATCGCCTCGATGTCCTTCGGCGTTTTGATGCGGATGCGATATTTGCGGGCGTAGACCTCCGTGAGGTCGGCCGGCAGGACTGCATCCTGCCTGCCCGCGCAGCATTTCTTAAATTTCAGGCCGCTGCCGCAGGGGCATGGGTCGTTGCGCCCGATTTTGACGGGTTTCAGTTTCATCTGTACCGGAGTGATGCACGTTTCGCTTATAAAAACTGCTGTGGATGCCGCGATTTCTTATCATCTAATACATTTGACCGTCCAATTCAACCTTTGGATAGGGTCAGAAATGAAACGCCCCGGGCTCCTGCTGACGGAAGACCGGGGCGCGGGAAGGACGATATCAGTGGTCGTATTTTTTGGCGTAAGCGGCGTCGTTGTAAATGCCTTCACCGTAAAGATCTTTGCCGTAGGTGCGGATGATGTTCTGGCCCCCCTTGGAGTTCACGAAGTCGATGAACCGGGATGCGTATGCCTGCCCGGGCGTCGCACCGACCGGCTGACAAAGCGTGTGATAGGTGTTCACGAGAAAGATGTCGCCCCTGAAAAGGATCTTCAGGTTCTTGATCTGCTTCCGGGCGCTTACCCACGTACTGCTGTCGGTCATGAAGTAGCCTTTTTCGGCATCGGCCCTCTTGAGGGTCGCCATCATGAAATCCTTGGTCACGACGTACCAGTCGCCGGCAGGCTTTATATTGGCTTTCCCCCAGACATCCATTTCCTTCTTGTGGGTCCCGGAGTTGTCGCCACGGGAGAAAAATTTGGAGTTGCTGTTGGCGATGCGCGTATACGCCTCGGTGGCGCTCTTGGCTTTCGCGATCCCGGCCGGGTCATTCGGGGGGCCGACGATGTAGAACTCGTTTGAGCCGATCAGCTCCCGTTTGATCGCCCAACCGTCTTCCACAGCCTTTTTCTCGGCCGCCGGGGCATGCACCATGATCATGTCCACTTTCTTGTCCTTGAGCAATTTCAAGGACTCGCCGCTTCCGGCCTTGACCCAGCACAGCGTGGTGTTGTGTTTCTTTGCAAAGGCCTCGCCCAGTGCTTTCAACAGCCCCAGCTCGCCCGGGCTGCCGGTCGCCAGACTGAACATGTTGGGCCCCTTGCCGTAGGACTCCGTGCAGGCAGTCTGCGCATGTCCACTGGAAACGACCCCCACAAGAAACAGTATCACTGCCAGAGCTCTTTCTGCCATTTTCGACCTCATACCAGCCTCCTTTGTCGGATATTTTCGCGGCGTGCGACATGCCGCCCTTTTCGGATCACTATGGCAGACGATGCAAAGGAGTCAATCGGATTAACGGTGGCCGAAGATCTAACCATTGACAACCAATTCTGACAGATACTCCAAAGGGATAGGATGGGTCGGCTTGTGCCAAAAACACCCGGAGGCTTCCAAGCGTGTCCGGGTCCCGTGTTGGCCGGGCGCTTGACAATATGGAAAAATCATCACTATAGAGCTATCCTATATCTATCAACGCGGGAGGAATTGCAAATGCCAAAGCTGATCAAGGAAAAAGGGGCGACCGGGAGGCTGCACATCGATTCCCATCTGATGGGGGAGTCACTGGTGAGCAAGAAGCTGCTGGCGCGCACGGAGGCCAAAGAATACTTTCGCATGCACCCCGACATCAACGTCATCAAGATCGGGGGGCAGAGCATCATGGATCGCGGGGCCAAGGCGCTTTTCCCGATCCTGGATGTGCTCCTGGAAGCCAAAAACAAATACAAGATTCTGTTGATGACGGGAGGCGGCAGCCGCGCCCGGCATGTCTACAGCATCGGGGTGGATTTAGGCATGCCGCCCGGCGTTCTCTCAAAGCTCGGCGACAAGGTGTCCTGGCAGAACGCCGAAATGCTCGCCGTGCTGCTGTCCAAACACGGCGGGGTGAAGATCGGCCATGGCGACAATCTGGAGCAACTCACCATGTTCTGCCAACTGGGCTACCTGCCGATCACCTACGGCATACCGCCCTATGGATTTTTCGAGCACCCGCCGGAATTCGGCTCGATCCCGCCCCACCGCACGGACTGCGGTGCGTTTCTTCTGGCGGAGAATATCGGGGCCAAAAGCCTGATCTACCTTAAAGACGAAAAAGGGCTTTATGACCAGGATCCCAAGAAAGTACCCGCCTCGAAACGCAGCCGCCTGAAGTTTATTAAACGCATCTCAGCCAAGGCCCTGCTCAAAAAGGACCTGGATGATCTCATCGTCGAACGCGCGGTGCTGACACTGCTTCAACGCACCAAATGTCTTAAGGAGTTGCAGATCATCGACGCGCTGCACCACCCCGAGTACATCTTGGACGCTTTGGCGGGCAACCACGTCGGAACCATCATCCACCAGTAATAGGGGATCACTTTTTAGGTTTGCGCTCGCTTTTGCCTTCTCCGTCGCCCTTTCCCTTGCCGGCATCCAGCCAGACGATGGTGGCGCCGGTTTCGTGGGCCATCTGCTCAAGCTCCTTCTTGCGAAAGTGCTCCGCGTAGATTTTCAGATCCCCCCCGCTCACGCCGACCACGCGGAAGCGAGGCTTTTTTTCGCCCGTTTCCACCTTGCGTCGCTCACGCACAAAAATTTTAGTCGCCATGGTATGGCCTCCTGAGGTATAGTCACCTGAGTCTGAACAGGTTATGTGAAATATATATATATCCTTGGAGGATATATGTCAACAAAAATATCCCACCCCCGCGGAAAGCGCGAGGCCGGATCCGGGAAAGCGGAGCGCTACATCCAACCCTCCATCCTCATGGGGCTGCGGCGGAAGCCGTCCTACGGTTATGAGATCATCCAAACCATTCAGGAATTCGGATTCGTGGAAGGCCAGGCCCCGCCCGGTATGATCTACCGTCATCTGCGGGATCTGGAGGCTGCCGGTTTAGTGATATCCTCGTGGAGGACGGAAGGCAGCGGACCGGCCAAGCGGGTCTACGAACTGACGCCGGAGGGGGAAAAGGCGCTTGCGCTGTGGGTCGACTACATGGAGCAGCAGGCGCAGAAGGTGATGCACTTCATCAGGGCCTACCGGAAGACCGAAAAAACGTTCAGCCGGCGCAGGAGCCGCCCTTAAGGGTATTGAAAAACAAGCATCGGGCCGTCAGCCAAGGCGACTATCGGCTGGAGGCTCGGAGGCTGGAACGCCAGGAGGCTAAAAAGGACAGAAAAGGTTTTGCTGCATGCTCCCCAGCCTTCTATCTTCGAGCCTGAAATGCATTTACAAAAGCCGCACAACGCCGGATCACGGCCTTAGACGCCATTTTTCCACGCCCTTGTTAAGAAGCGGAAGCCGAATGACCGCCGTCTTTGCGGCCGCGGCGGCCGCCCATGGTTTCCCAGATGCCGGGCGTCAGCGGGACCACCGGCAGAACCGCTTGGCCGCCCAACAGACGCGGCCGCACCCAGCCTTTCGTCATCACGCGCTCTCCGGGTTTTGGGACAATGGCGTCCCGGTCCATGGACATGACCCGGATCCCGTGCGTTTCCAATTCATCCACGCGCAGCTCCGAAGGCAGTTGGCGCAGGCGGTCGAACTCGATGAACCGGCCGTACCAGCCGGCGGCGGTCAACCCGACCGCGGCCGCAGCACCGATGATCCCGCCGTTTGAGCCCCCATGCCCGGACAAATGAATCCCCGAACAAACCCCCCGGGCGTCTTCCTGGGTCACCACCCTGCGCGTGCAGGCCAGGCCGAACTCCATCAGGCCGGCCAGCTCCGGGCTGCCCTCGGCGGCCACACATACCCCGGGGTCGCTCCCCGGGGCGGCATGACGCTCGATGTGCGCCGCTGCGCGAGCCGCCAACTCGTGGAGGAGGCTGCCGTTGCCGGATGCCTCGAGGATGATGCAGGCGGAGCTGTTGTGGGAGGTGTAGGGGATCGCATCGTCCACCAGAAGCTGCTGGCGCACCACGCCCCACATGCGGCAGCCTGCCGGCAATTCGCTGGCAAACCAGCGTGCGACTTTGCCGGTTCCGTATTCGCATTCCAAGCTGTCGGTGTCGTCAAACCCAATATATATTTTCAACGCCCCACCCCCGATAATTTATATTATCGATTCCGAGAGATGACTTCGTAGGAAGCCCACGGTCAAGGCGCGCGAGCTCCCGCCGAGCGAAGCGCACTCCCAGTGCGCCGCAGCGGGCGCGGGGCGAAGTGCAACGCAGGACGTGGGCTTCCTACGAAGTCATCAAACCCACTTGACGGAATCGACGCGATAGCAAACGGCGACCCGTCGGCCAGGGTAGAGCGCATGATCCCTGACCTGCTGGTCCGTGAGCGCTCCCGTGAACGGGATATTGGCGACCAGCACGGAAGCGACAATCGAGCCCGATGCCTTCTGCAGCGCCAGCCGCGTGATCAGGCCCGACAATGCGACCAGCCCCCCCGCATCAGAGGCAAACTCATCCCGCGGCACGATAGCGACATTTTCGATCACGGCTGCCGCGAGGGCCGCCGGCGGCTTGGGCACCCGCAGCTGCTGGCCGTCGGCGAGCGATTTCCCCCACAGGTCGTTTTCAACCGGTTCCCACGGACCGAAGAGGATATTCTCGCGGCCCGTGCCCAGAAAGCGGCCTTTCAGCAGATGCAGCACCGTGTCGCAAATACCGTAGAGCCATTGCCAATCGTGGCTGGCGACGATCAGGGTTGTTCCCCAGTCGCGGCGCGCTTTCAGCGCGGCGTCTGTGATAAGCTGGGCGCTCAGCGCGTCGATGCTGGCCGTGGGTTCGTCCAGCAGGAGTACGTCCGGTTTGAGGATGAGGCGCGCTGCCAGGGCCACCCGCTGGGCCTCGCCGCCGGAAAGCGCATAGGAGGGCCGTTGCGCGAACTCCTTCCCGTCCAGCCCCACGTAAGACAGGGCCTGGTCCGCCCGCTCTGCCAGGTGATCGTTGATCTGGCGAACCCGCAAGCCGTAGATGACGTTTTTGAGCACGGTGCGTTTCATCAGGAAAGGTTCCTGAGGAAGCAGGGTCACCCGGTTCCGGACCTCCGGCGAAAACGGTCCGGCCGGCTTGCCTTCAAAAAGCACCTCACCCCCCGTTGGTTTCTCGACGAACCCCGCCAGCCTCAGGAAGGTGCTTTTGCCGCTGCCGTTCGGGCCGATGATCCCGATGATGCCGCCCCGGGGAAGCTCCAGCCGCTCGATGCTCAGAACGAGCTGGCTGCGGTAAAGATGCGTCAGGCCGCGGAAGGCGTAGAGCGGGGTTTCCACATCAATACCTTTTGCGCAGGAAAGACACCGAGAGGTTCACCCCGAAGGCGATCAACAGCAGCACCAGCCCCAGTGCGATCCCCATGGCAAACTCGCCCTTGCTGGTTTCAAGCGCAATGGCCGTGGTGATGGTGCGGGTCTGCCACTTGATGTTGCCCCCGACCATCATGGCGATGCCGACTTCGGTCATGACGCGGCCGTAGGCCGTGAGAGCGGCGGCGATGATCCCGTGCCGCGCCTCCCAGAGGGTGCTCAGGAAGAGCTGGTGCCGATTCGCGCCGAGGGAGATCAGGGCCACGCGCAGGTGGCGGTCCATGCTTTCCACGGCCGTGGCACTCAGGGCGATCACGACCGGCAGCGCCAGGATGGTCAGGCCGACGGCGATCCCGGGCAGCGTGAACAGAAGCCCCAGGTCTCCCAGCGGGCCGCGGTTTGTGAAAAAGGCGTAAACGAGAAGGCCGATAAAGACGGTGGGCAGTGAGAGGAATGTATCGACCACCACCCGGACCTTCTTTTTGGATTTGAACTCGAAATAGCCCAGGCAGAAACCCAACGGCAGCCCCAGGAGAAGGCAGGCGATGAGGGAATAGGTGGAAACGACCAACGTGGCGTAAACGGCCGAAAACGTTTCCGGGTTGATCGTGATCAACAGCTCGATCGCTTTGAGCAATCCCTGCAGCAGGAAATCCATGTGACACGGTGTGGATGTGTTTGGGTGTTTGGTTGTTTAGGTTTTTGGTGATTCGTGTTTTGTGTTTAGGAAACAGCGGCAGCTGCTCTTTAACAGGCTGTCGAAAAATGGCGCCTCGCGCCGTGATCCGGCGTTATGCGGCTTTTGTAAATGCGTTTTAGGCCCGAAGATAGAAGGCTGGGAAGCTTGAAGCAAAACCGTTTCTGCTCTTTTTTAGCCTCCTGGCGTTCCAGCCTCCGAGCCTCCAGCCAATAGTCGCTTTGGCTGACGGTCCGATGCTTGTTTTTCAACACCCTGTTAAATGTGGGCCGCGCGGCAACGAAAGCGATCTATTGTGAAACGGGGCCCGCAGGCCACCTTCGCGGGCAGGGCCTCCCGCGGGTTGAAAGCGGAACGTACCCGCTGGTACGCCCGCTTTCAACTCGCAGGGTAGCGCTGCGACCGGGTGTCAGATGCTAGTATTGCCGCTTCATTTCGCGTTCGGGGTGAACAAGGGCTTGCCCATCAGCTTGAAGTCCTTGATGATCTTCTGACCTTGGGGGCCGGCAATCCAGTCGCTGAACTGGGTGGCCAGCTCCAGCTTCGCCTTCGGGCATTTGGCCGGGTTGACGGCGATGACGCTGTATTGATTGAACAGCGCCGGGTCGCCCTGCACCAGAATTTTCAGCGGAGGGTTGCCCTTCATGTTGTTTTCGTACTTGATGTAGGTGCCGCGATCGGCCAGGGTGTATCCGTTCTTCTCGGCGGCGATGATCATGGTGGCCATCATGCCTTGGCCGGCCTGGACATACCAATCCGCTTTGTCGGGGGCCGGCAGGCCGGCGGCCTTCCAGAGATCCAGTTCCTTCATGTTGGTTCCGGATTTGTCCCCGCGGCTGACGAAGATGGCCTTCTTCGTCTGGATGGCCTTCATGGCGTCCTTGGCGCTTTTACCTTTGACCCTAGCCGGGTCCGCGGCCGGACCGATAATGACGAAATCGTTGTACATGATCTGCCTGCGGTTCAACCCGAACCCTGCATCCATATACTTCTTTTCGGCATTGGGGGCATGGACCATCAGCACGTCCACATTGCAATCCTCGCCCAGCTTGAGGGCCTTGCCGGTGCCGGTGGCGGTCCAACGCAGATCGATGCCGGTGGCCTTTTTGAACTCCGGTGCCAGGACGTTCAAAAGCCCCGTGTCCTCGGTGCTGGTCGTCGTGGCCATCAGCAGCACCTTCTCCTGGGCGCCGGCCGGTGCGGCCAAGGCGAGCCCCATGCCGAGAACGATTATTGCGGCGGCAACCATCCCTCGATTCATCTTCATAAATCTCTCCTTTCTGCGACTATGCGTCTTGAGGTTCATGTTTGGAGTTGTGCGGAAATACCATCTTTCCGCTCAGGCTGAGATCGTAGCCCTCGAGCCCGTCCTTCAGCATGCGGTGGAACTTGGGTTCATGCAGCACGCCCAGGAATCGTTGGATGCCTTCGTCGAAGAACCGCTCCTTGGACGCCATGAGGTCGAAACGCTCCCAGCGCAGGGGAATGAATCCCAGGTTGAGCAGCGCCGCCACCGGGCGGATCCCCGGTCCGGCGTCGGCCCGTCCGGACAGGACATCGAGGCCGACATCCAGGTGCCGCTGAACCTCGCGGGTGTAACCTTCGATCTTTTCGCCTTTGAGGCCCGCTTTGTTGAGCTCCCGATCCAGCAGCAGGCGCGTGCCGGTCCCCAGGGGACGGTTGACGATGCGCAGCCCCGGCTTGCCGAGATCGGCAACACCGGAGATTTTCTTGGGGTTGCCCTTGCGGACGATGATCCCCTGCTCGCGTCGGCAGAAATTCACCACGGCCGGCAGATTCCCGAGTTCCTCCGAAGCATAGGCGAAATTGTACTCGCTCTCGTCCTCCTGGAGCAGGTGGCTCGCCGCCAGGTGGCACAGATCGCGGCGCAGCGCCCGCAGACCGCCCATGCTGCCCAGGTTTCCGAACACCGCCAGGTGCTCGGAGTGCATCGTGTTGAACAGCGTGATCGCACGGTCCAGCAGAAGATCGTTGCTGCCGGCAATGACCAGGAGCCCCTTGTAGGGGGCCGCACCGGCGTCGCGTTTGGGGAAATTAATGGTGTTCGCCTCCACCCACTGCTCCACGAGGTGCTGGGGAAACAGCCACTTGCCGGTAATTTTGGTGGCCGGCAAACCCTTCTCGGAGACGAGGGTGTAGACCATCTTCTCGTTGACGTTGATGAACTTGGACACTTCTCTGGTCGAGAGGAGTTTGGTCATGAAAAACCCTCACACATTGAGGCGTTGATGGTTGTCAACGATAGTTCAATTAGGCTATCAATCTCATCCTGTCAAATACAACAGTTCAATATTACAAATAATAACTTAAAATAACCATAAAAAACATAGTTTAAGCCAGCCCAGACGGTCTGTTTGCGCCTGCTTTTGGCGCAAACAGCTCAGGCAAGGATCTTCGGGGTTTTATGCAGGTAAGGGCAGAGATGCTCTAAAGGGCAGATGGGGCACTTGGGTTTTCTGGCCGTGCAGGTCGTGCGGCCGAAAAAGATCAGGCGCAGGGAGAAGTCGCTCCACTGCGGTTGCGGGATGAGTCGCATGAGGTCGAGCTCGATTTTCTTCGGGTCCTTGTTCTTCGTCAGTCCGAGCCGGCCGGATATGCGCCCCACGTGGGTGTCCACCACGACCCCCGGCGTGTCGAAGGCAGCGCCGAGCACCACATTGGCGGTCTTGCGCCCGACCCCCGGCAGCGCGACCAGTTCCTCCAGCGTCCGGGGCACACACCCGCCGTGATGTTCGATGAGCGCCTCACAACAGGCCTTGATATTCCGGGCCTTGTTCCGGTAGAAGCCGGTCGGCCGGACGAGCCCCTCGATTTCGGTGACAGGCGTTTTGACGAAATCCTGCGGCGTGCGCAGACGCTTGAACAACCCGGGTGTCACGCGGTTGACCTGGTTGTCCGTGCACTGGGCGGAGAGAATGGTTGCCACCAGCAGTTCGAACGGGTTGCGGTAGAACAGCTGCGAGGTGACCTGCGGGTAAAGCGAGTTGAGGATCTTGAGAATGGCCGCGGCGCGTTCGGTTATTTTGGGGGGAGCCATAAATCAATGGCGGCAGGAAGCCGCTCCCATATGGGGCACAGGGCGAGGAGCCGATGGCCGGGTCCACTTGAAATCGAGCGTTTGGATCCTAATGTTTCCCGGCATATAGTCCAGTTCATGAATGCTCGTCAAGTCTGATGCCTTCTTAAAAAACCCAATTTCGGCGTTGCGCTTCATCCCGCAGTCGCTGCGGCGTACAGGAAGTACGCCTCACTCCGCGGTATTTGCGCGCCTTGAACTTGGGCTTTTTGCAAAGCCATCAATTATGATGATTCACTTTTTACAAGCCCATCGAATCCGGGGGGGGGGAAACAAGTGAGTTCACCGCATAAAAAAGCTCGCGGCCTGGGGCTGTGCTCCGGCGGACTGGACAGTACACTCGCCGGGCTCGTGCTCCGCGAGCAGGGGCTCGAGGTGGAGTGGGTGGCCTTCGAAACCCCGTTCTTCTCCTCGGCCAAGGCCCGCAAGGCCTCCCGCACGACAGGCATTCCGTTGACGGTCCGGCCCATCTTCCCCGACTTTATCACCATGTTGCGCCGGCCGCGCGCCGGCTACGGCAAGCAGATGAACCCCTGTCTGGACTGTCACGCCCTGATGTTCCGGCTCGCGGGCGAGATCATGCAGGCACAGGGCTTCGATTTTCTCTTCAGCGGGGAAGTGCTGGGGCAGCGGCCCATGTCCCAGACCAAGCCCTCCCTGCATTACGTGGAAAAGCACTCCGGCCTGAAAGGCTTTATCCTGAGGCCCCTCAGCGCCAAGCTGCTTCCGGAAACCATCCCGGAGCAAAACGGCCAGGTGGACCGGGAAAAACTTCTGGGTATCAGCGGCCGCGGCCGCAAGGACCAGATCCGCCTGGCGGAGACGTTCGGGCTCAGCGACTACCCGGCCCCGGCCGGGGGGTGCCTGCTCACCGAGAAGGGGTTCAGCGCGCGTCTGAGAGACTTGTTCGAGCACCAGGGCGACTGCACCGAGGAAGAAGTGCATCTGCTGAAGTTCGGGCGGCACTTCCGGCTGACCCCCTGCGCCAAGCTGATCGTCGGCCGCACCGAACACGACAACGCAAGCATCCTGACCTATCACAACCGCGAGCGGGATTCGGTGATCGACGTCAAGGACCACCCCGGCCCCATCGGCCTGCTGCCGGGCGGCGGGGATGAGCGAAGCCTCCTGCTGGCCGTCTCCATCTGCGTCGGCTACAGCAAGGCCCCCAAGCTGTCGCCGGTGGACGTGGTCGTGAGGCGACCCGAGGGCGAGACGACCGTCCAGGTCATCGCCATCCCACCCGAGGATGTGCGGAAGCTGATGATCTGAGAAAAAAGAAAAGCAGCGAGCAACGAGCAGCGAGTAACGAGTCAAAAAGACCGGCACCGCCGGGGCTGTGAAGGCCCTGGTTCGCTGCTCACGTACCTGGCATTTTTTTTCGTTGTCGTGCGGGGCGGCCGCACGATGGTTGTCCTCACGCCCAATAGACTGCACCCCTTTACTCGTAGATAGAAGTGGCTTCATAACCTCGGATTACACCTGAGGGCAAGGCGCAGACCGATTCGAAAGCGCAGCATACACGCCAGTATGTGAGCATTTCGAGAGGTCTGCAACACCGCCATCGGGGGTCAGGCGGGTCATGAAACCACTTCTAGTTGCTCGTTATTCGTTGCTTCTGTTCGGGCGCGCAGCTGCCCGCAGGCGGCGGAGATGTCCCCGCCTTTGCTCTGGCGAATGATGACGGTGTAGTGCTGCTTGAGCAGCACCTCCCGGAAGGCCAGGATGGCCTGCTCCGCAGGGCGCTCAAATCCGCTGCCCGCGTGGGGGTTGAAGGGGATGAGGTTGATCTTGCAGCGGATGCCCCGCAGCAGTCGGGCCAGCTTCAGGGCGTCCTGGGGCGAGTCGTTGACGCCCTGGATCAGGATGTACTCGAAGGTGATGCGGCGGCCGGCCGGCAGGGGGTAGTTGCGGCAGGCCTCAAGCAGTTCCTCTAACGGATATTTGCGGTTGATGGGCATGAGTCGGCTGCGGGTCGCGCTGTCCACCGCGTTCAGGGACACGGCGATGTTCACCTTGGTGCGCCGGCCGAATTCCACCATCTTCGGCACCAGACCCGCGGTGGACACCGTCACGTGCCGGGTCGAAAACCCCAGGCCCGCGTCGGCGTCGGTGATGATTCCCAGGGCGGTCATGAGATTTGAAAAGTTGGCCAGCGGTTCCCCCATGCCCATGAACACGAGGTTGGAGAGCCGGCCCGGTTCGGGCAGGTCGTGGCGCACGTCGCGAACCTGGGAGAGGATCTCCCCGGCAGTGAGGTTCCGAATCAGCCGGCCCTTGGCGGTGAGGCAGAAGCGGCAGTCCTGGGCGCAGCCCACCTGGCTCGAGACGCACAGCGTGGAGTGGTCGCGCTCAGGGATGAGGACACATTCGATGCTATTCCCGTCGGTTAGCCCGAACAGGTATTTGCGAGTGCCGTCCGCTGCGGTTTCAACCGCTCTGCGCTCCAGGCGGTTCAGCGTGAAGTGCTGCGGCAGAACGGCGCGGATGTCCTTGGACAGGTCCGTCATTTCGGCGAAGCTGTCCTTCTGGCGCAGGTAGACCCAGCGCAGGATCTGCCCCGCCCGGTAAGGGGCGATGCCGTGCTCCTCCAGCCACGCTGCGAGCTGCGCGCGCGATAGGTCCAGGATGTTGCTTGGCTCAGGTCCGGTGTTCATGGTTTCGGTGCGCTCCGCTTGCAATGGTCTCTTTCGTTCACGATTAAAATAGGGTATAAAGAGCGAATATCAAAATTAGATCATAGGCCCTTACGGTCGAAGATTCCCCGCCACTCATCTTTTTGTTGACATAACACCGATGGAATTGTAATTTCAAGAATTTGTAAAGTATGGGCAACGTGTGATGTTCGAGAACCTCAGCGACAAACTTGAATCCGCCTTCAAGAAGCTTAGGGGGCACGGCAAGCTCGACGAGAAGAATATCAATGAGGGCCTCAAAGAGGTCCGCATGGCGCTTCTCGAAGCCGACGTCCACTACCGGGTGGTGAAAAGCTTCATCGAAGACGTCCGCAGCCGCGCCTTGGGGCAGGAAGTGATGGCCAGCCTCACTCCCGGCCAGCAGGTGGTCAAGATTGTCAACGAGAAGCTCACCGAACTGATGGGCGCACGCCACGAAGAGCTGAACCTTGCGGGGGTGGCGCCTGCATCCGTGATGCTGGTGGGGCTGCAGGGCTCCGGCAAGACCACCACCGCCGGCAAGCTGGCGGTGCTGCTGCGGAAGAAGGGCCGGCGGCCGTTCCTGGTGCCGGCGGACGTCTACCGCCCGGCGGCCATCGACCAGCTTACGATCATCGGCGAGCAGCTCGGGGTGCCGGTATTTGCCTCCGCAAGGGATCAGGACCCGGTGCAGATCTGCCTGAACGCCAAGGTGGCGGCGTTTCAGAACGGCTGCGACACCCTGGTGCTCGACACCGCCGGGCGGCTGCACATCGACGAGGAGCTCATGGCCGAGCTCGGCCGCATTAAAGAGGCCCTGCGGCCCTCGGACATTCTGCTCGTCGCCGACGCCATGACCGGCCAGGACGCGGTCAACATCGCCGCATCCTTCAATGAACGGCTGGACATCGGCGGGGTCGTCCTGACCAAGATGGACGGCGATGCCCGCGGCGGCGCGGCCCTGTCCATCAAGTCCATCACCGGCAAGCCGATCAAGTTTATCGGCGTCGGCGAAAAGTTGAGTGCCCTGGAGCCGTTCCACCCCGACCGGATGGCCGCGAGCATTCTCGGGATGGGGGACGTGCTCGGCCTGATCGAGAAGGCCCAGGAGGTGGTGGACGAGAAGAAGGCCGCCGAGCTCGAAAAGAAACTGCGCAAGAACCAGTTCAGCCTGGAGGACTTCCGGGACCAACTGGTTCAGGTGCGCAAGATGGGCTCCCTGTCGGACATTCTGAAGATGGTCCCGGGGATGGGCAAAATCAAGCATCTCAAGAACCTCGAGATCGATGACCGGGAGTTCGTCAGGATCGAAGCCATCATCGATTCCATGACGGCCCAGGAGCGCCGGAAGTACACCATCATCAACGGCAGCCGCCGCCGCCGGATTGCCGGGGGCAGCGGGACGCGGGTCCAGGATGTCAACAACCTGTTGAAAAACTACACTCAGATGTTGAAAATGCTGAAAAAGATCAACCAAGGCGGCATCCGCAGGGGGATGCTGCCGTTTTGAAGGAGAATGCACGACATGGCAGTTAAAATCAGGCTGGCCCGATACGGTGCCAAGAAAAAACCCTATTACCGGATCGTGGTCGCCGATAGTGAAAGCCCGCGGGACGGCCGGTTTTTGGAAAACGTAGGGACCTATGACCCTCAGTTAAACCCGAGCAAGCTGACCGTGAAACCGGAGCGGGTGAGCTACTGGTTGGACAAAGGGGCCACCCCTACCGACACGGTCAAAAACCTTTTGAAAAAAGAAGGGCTGCTGGCCCGCAAGGCTTAGCCGCTGCTTCAAGCCCCAGATCCGGTGACCGCGCCGCGGCACCGTGGGCGTGTGTCCGAGTGACGTTCGGGATTTCGAAGTCGCTTTCGCTTGGGTCGGTCCATTTCCGTTGCTCTCAGCCATCCGAAAAGGAGCCGGAGCCATGAAAGAGCTGATCACCCGTATTGCAAAGGCGTTGGTGGATAATCCGGACCAGGTCATGGTCAGCGAGGTCGAAGGAAACCAGACCTCGGTGCTCGAGCTCAAGGTCGCCAAGGAGGATCTGGGCAAAGTCATCGGCAAAGAAGGCCGGAATGCCAGGGCCATGCGCACCATTCTCGGCGCCGCTTCGGCCAAGCTGAAGAAGCGCACGGTTCTGGAGATCCTCGAGTAGATGGTGCCGGATTCACGCCATGTCCTCATAGGCCAGGTAGCCGGGGTCCACGGCATGGGCGGCAACCTGAAACTGCGCTCCTACGCGGAATCGCCGGATATTTTTGCGCCCGGCTGTTTGCTCCTCGCCGCCCGGAGTGACGGGACGCAGAAGGTCTATGAGGTCAACTGGGTCAAGGCTCAGGGGCGTACGACGCTGCTGTCCCTGAAGGGGGTAACCGACCGCCGTCAGGCCGAGGACCTCATCGGTTGGGATCTGTTCATTGACAAGGCCATGCTGCCGGAACTGGACCCCGGCACGTACTATTGGGCCGATCTGATCGGGATGGACGTCTTTGGCGGCGACGGCCTGCGCCTTGGCCGGCTCGAATCCATCTTCCGGACCGGCAGCAACGATGTGTACGTGGTAACGAATGCCGGCCGGGAGCTCTTGGTACCGGCGATCGCCTCGGTGGTGACGGCCGTCGACCTGCCGGCGCGCCGCATCGACGTGAAACTGCCCGAGGGCCTGGAGTGGCAGGGGTGAGCGCCTCATGCAGATCGCGGTGCTGACGATTTTTCCGGAGATGTTCGACCTCTTCTGGTCACACGGCATCGTTCGTCGGGCCATCGAACAGCAGATCGTTTCGGCGGCGGCCGTCAACATCCGGGACTTCGCCCCCGACAAGCACCACGTCACCGACGACCGGCCCTACGGCGGCGGTTGCGGCATGGTGATGAAGCCCGAGCCGCTGGCGGGAGCCATCCGGGCCGCGCGCGAGAAGGCTCCCGGAGCGCGCATCGTCCTGCTGACGCCCCAGGGCCGCGTGTTCACCCAGGCGGTGGCCGCCGAGTTGGCTGGGCTGCCGGGGCTCATCCTGGTGTGCGGGCGCTACGAGGGGGTGGACGACCGCCTCTGTGGGGAGCTCATCGACGAGGAGCTCTCGATCGGGGATTACGTTCTGACCGGCGGGGAACTGCCCGCCATGGTGGTGATCGATGCGGTGACCCGCCTCATCCCCGGCGCGCTGGGCGGCGAAGACTCCGCTGCGCTCGACTCTTTTTCCGCCGGGCGCCTGGAGCATGCGCACTTTACGCGGCCGCCCGTGTTCGAGGCGTCCGAGGTTCCCGGGGTGCTGTTGAGCGGGCACCACCGCAACATCGAGCAATGGCGGCTTGCGTCGTCCCTGATGCGGACGTTCGTCAACCGGCCGGACCTCTTGCGCGACCGGCCGCTGACGGAGGCGGAGGCGGCCGTATTGCGACGCTGGCAGGCGGACATCGCGAGGCTTCTCGGCGGGCAGCCCGCGGCCGCGCCGGGCGACCCGGAAAGCGGGCCGCGATAGATGTACCGGCTCTACGTGGCGCTGGTGCATTATCCGGTGGTGAACCGCAGGGGTGAGGTCATCGCCTCGGCGCTGACCAACCTCGACCTGCACGACATCGCCCGGGCGGCGAAGACGTACGGGGTGCAGGCGTACTTCGTGGTCACCCCGGTGGACGACCAGCGTGTGTTGGCCGAGCGGATCGTGGCCCACTGGACGACGGGCCCGGGTGCGAAACTGGTGCCCGACCGACGGCGGGCCCTGGAACTGGTGCGGGTGACCATGTCGGTCGCGGAGGTGATCGAGACCATCATGGGCATCGAGGGTGAACGGCCGCTGGTGGTTGCCACCTGCGCCCGGCCGCAGCCCGCCGCCATCGATTGCGCGGCGCTGCGAGCCACGATCGCAGGCGGGCGCGCCTGCCTTTTGATGTTCGGCACCGCCTGGGGGTTGGCCCCCGAGGCGCTTGCCGGCGCCGACTGCGTGTTGGCGCCGATCGCCGGCGCGGCCGATTACAATCACCTGGCGGTGCGCTCGGCCGCGGCGATTGTTCTGGATCGGTTGGTGGGAGGGGACTACTCAGGTAGATAGACTGAAGGAAAAGACATGCGCGAACAAGCAAAGCAGAAATTGTTTGCGACGTCGACAGGTGATGGTATCATAGATGATCATTATTGCCCTTCAGCCTTCAGCCTAAACGCCTGAACAGTTACGGCAAACGTATCTTACTTCTGAATAAGGGTCGGTATAGGAGGAATCATGAACAAGATTGAATTGCTCGAACGCGAACAGATGCGGATGGACTTGCCTAATTTCATCCCGGGCGACACGGTCAAAGTCCACGTGAAGATAAAAGAGGGCGAAAAGGAGCGTGTCCAGGCCTTTCAGGGTGTCGTGATCGCCAAGCACAAAGGCGCAACCTGTGCCACCTTCACGGTGCGCAAGGTCTCTTACGGTGTCGGGGTCGAACGCATCTTTCCGATGCACTCCCCGGCCATCGACCGGGTTGAAATCATCACGCGCGGCCGCGTGCGCCGCGGCAAGCTGTATTACCTGCGCAACCTCAAGGGCAAAGCCGCGCGCATCCGCGAAAGACGGACTATCTGAGGCCGGCTGCGGACGCCGTGGAGCCCTGAGTGCGCCGCGGCTGTTTCCGCCCCGGGTTTGCCACGATGGACCGGTGGGGTTATGAAAATCGGGCTGCGCTGAAAGGCCACCGCCGCGTCGCCGGGACCGACGAGGTCGGGCGTGGCCCGTTGGCCGGCCCGGTCGTCGCCGCCGCCGTCATCCTGCCGGAGGGATTCCCGGACGAGCACGTCGTCGACTCGAAGAAACTCACCCCTTCCCGGCGCGAGCGACTCTACGGCATTATTTACGGCCATGCGGTCTCCGTCGGGATCGGCATCGTCGACGCACTGGAAATCGATCGTATCAATATCCTGCAGGCGTCGCTGCAGGCCATGGCCATGGCGGTGAACAACCTCAGCCCCCGCCCCGACTACATCCTCATCGATGGGACCTTCCCTATACCGGTCGCGCTGCCCCAGGAGCCGATCGCGAAGGGCGACGCCCTGAGCGTCTCCATCGCCGCCGCCTCCATCGTCGCCAAAGTCACGCGGGACCGCCTGATGGGCATCTACCACTTGTACTACCCGGACTTCGGTTTCGCCCGCCATAAAGGCTACCCCACCCGCGAGCACCAAGAGGCGATCTGCCGTTTCGGCTGCTGCCCCATTCACCGGCGTACCTTCCGGGGCGTGCGGGAACATCTGACGGCGCGCCCACCGGTTCGCTCATGTTGAACCTCCGGCAGCAATACGGCGCGCAGAGCGAATCCCTGGCCGCCCGGCTGCTCAAGCAGCGCGGCTACACGATCCTGGAAACCAATTACCGCACCCCACTAGGTGAGATCGACATCATTGCCCGGGAGCGAGGCACGATCGTGTTCGTCGAGGTCAAGGCCCGTCGCTCTCTCGGGTTCGGGGGACCGAAATGGGCGGTCACGCCGAAGAAACAGCGCAAGATCTCCATGGTGGCTCTCTACTACCTCAAGACCACACGGCAGAGCCGGGCCAAGGCCCGATTCGACGTCGTCGCCATCCGTTCGCTGACGGAGCCGCCTCAGGTGGAAATCATCCAGAATGCCTTCGACCTGCAGTACGGATAACCGCGGGCTCACCCCGCAGGCCGGGGTGCTTTTCGTGGTGGCGACCCCCATCGGGAACCTGGAGGACATCACCCTGCGGGCGCTCGCCGTACTGCGATCGGCGGACCTCATCGCGGCCGAGGACACCCGCAAGACCGCGCAATTGCTCAGCCGTCACGGCATCACGAAATCCCTGGTGTCTTATCATGACCACAACGAACGTCGGCGCACCCCGGAGTTGCTGCAGCGGTTGCGGCAGGGGGCGACGGTCGCGCTCGTGTCGAACGCCGGCACACCGGGAATATCCGATCCGGGGTACCGGCTGGTGTCCGCGGCGGCTGCGGCTGGCCTCCGGATCGTGCCTGTGCCCGGGGCCACGGCGGCCGCCGCTGCCCTCTCGGCCTCGGGTCTGCCCACGGATGCCTTCGTGTTCGCGGGGTTTCTGTCCAAGAAGGCCGGCAAACGCCTGGCCCAGATAAAGGCGCTTGCCTCGGAGGCGCGAACCGTCATATTATATGAATCCCCGCAGCGCATCGTCGCGCTGCTGGCGGAGTTGCACCAAATCCTCGGTGACCGGCAGGCGGTGCTGGCCCGGGAGTTGACCAAGATCCACGAAGAGTTTATCCGGGGCGGGCTGAGCGGCATTCTCGCGACGCTCCAGGCCCGGCCCGAGGTCAAGGGCGAGTGCACACTGCTCTTGTCGGGTGCGCAGCCGCGGGAGATGCTGCCCTCAGATGAGGTCCAGGAGGATATCCGGCGGGCGCTGGCATCGGCCTCCGGCGGGCTTTCCGAACTGGCGCGGGAACTGGCGCACAAGCACGGGCTGCCGCGTAAGGCGATCTACGCGGAAGCAATGCGGATCAAAGCGGAACGGATGCTGAAAGACGACTGAGACGACCTATTCATTGATCCCATGGCACGTGAAAGAAAGGAGTGAAGAGAATGGAAAACGATTCATCGATTAACCCGCTGGATGCCATTTTTGAGCCGAAATCCGTGGCCGTGATCGGCGCCTCGACTACACCCGGAAAGGTCGGCCACGACATTTTCGTCAACATCTTGAAGGGCGGCTATACCGGCACCCTCTACCCCGTCAACCCCAACGCCCGGTCCGTCTCCAGCGTCAGGGCCTACAAATCCCTGACGGAGATCCCCGATGAGATCGACCTGGGGATCGTCATCCTGCCGCCGAAGGCCGCGCTGCAGGCCGTCCAGGAGGCCGTGGAAAAGGGCGTCAAAGGCATCGTCATCGTTTCGGCCGGGTTTCGCGAGGTCGGCCCCGAAGGGCGTGCGATCGAGGACCGCCTGGTCGCCACCTGCCGCGAGGCCGGGGTGCGACTGATCGGGCCTAACTGCCTCGGGATCATCAACCCGCTGCCGGCCGTGCGGTTGAATGCGAGCTTCTCCACGCGCATGCCCAAGGCCGGCAACGTTTCGTTCATCTCCCAGAGCGGCGCGCTGTGTACGGCGGTTCTGGATTTTGCCGCCGACCGCAACTTCGGGTTCTCGAAGTTCATCTCCATCGGCAACAAGGCGGATGTCGACGAGTTGGACCTGCTGCGGTACCTGCACCGGGATCACGACACGGAAGTCATCCTGATTTACGTGGAGGAGCTGCGGCGGGGGCCGGACTTCATCGAAGCCGTCAAGGAGATCACCTGCGGCGACTACCGGCCCAAGCCGGTGCTTGTCATCAAGTCCGGCCGCACCAGCGCTGGCGCCAAGGCCGCGGCCTCCCATACGGGCTCGCTTGCCGGGACCGAGGGCGTCTACGATGCGATCTTCGTGCAGGCCGGCATCATCCGTGTCGCCTCGATCGACGAGCTCTTCGATTTCGCAACGGCCTTCGCCTACAAGAACGAGAGCGAACTCGGCAAGATGCGCCGCAAGGTGCCGTCGGGAAACCGGGTGGCCATCGTCACCAACGCCGGCGGGCCAGGCATCGTCGCCACCGACATGACCATGTTCTCGGGGCTGCAGCTGGCCAAGTTCAAAGACGAGACGATCGAAACCCTTGCGAGCCATCTGCCGAGCACGGCCAATCTGCACAACCCGGTGGACATCATCGGGGATGCGTCGATTGATCGCTACGCAAACGCACTGAGTGCGGTCATCTGCGACGAGGGCGTGGACGGCGCACTGGTAATCCTCACCCCGCAGTCCATGACCGATGTCCTCGGTACGGCCGGGGCCATCGCGCGTATCGCCCGCAAGTCGTTCAAGCCGATCATGTGCTGCTTCATGGGGGTCATCGACGTCTCCCAGGGCGTCCAATTCCTTCAGGAGCATGGCATCCCCGTCTTCAAGTTTCCCGAAAATGCCGCCAAGGCCTTCGGGGCGCTCTACCGTTACTCCAATTGGCTCAACCGCCAGCATCTGGCGCAGTACAATTTGAAGTTCGACCGGGAGCGCGCCGCCAAGATCATCCAGGACTGCCTGGCCCGCGGCAAAACCCGGATCGGAGAGCTGGACGGGATCGGGATCCTCGAATCCTACGGGTTCAAGGTGCTGCCGACCCGGCTGGCGACCACCCCCGAGGAGGCCGCCGCCATCGCCGCCGAGATGGGTTTTCCGGTGGTGATGAAAATCGTCTCGGAGCAGATCCTGCACAAGTCGGATGCCGGCGGGGTGATCGTCGGCGTGGCCAGCCCTGCCGAGGCCAAGCAGGCCTTTGAGACCATCGTCACCCGCGCCCGGGGCTACAAACCCGAGGCCCAGATCGAGGGGGTGCTGGTTCAGAAAATGGCCTCTGCCGGGACCGAGGTCATCATGGGGTTGAACCGCTACCCCATCTTCGGGCCGTTGCTGATGTTCGGCAGCGGCGGTATCTTCGTCGAGGTCTTCCAGGACGTTTCCTTCCGACTGGCGCCCATCGGCCGCAATGAAGCCCGCCGCATGGTGCGGGAGATCAAGGGCTACAAGCTTCTGCAGGGCTTCCGGGGCAAGCCGAAGGGAGACATCGAGTTCATCGAGAAGTGCCTGGTGAGCCTGTCGAACATGGCCATGAACCACCCGGAGATCATGGAACTCGACATCAACCCGCTCCTGGTGCACGCCGCGGGCCAGGCCGCCACCGCCGCCGACTGCCGGATGATTCTCAAAGCCCCGGGCGGGGACCCGCCACCGGCACCATGAAATGACCGCGGTGATTTATCCGGTGATTTTGCCCGTTCCGGCGGAGGTTCAAGACCTGCCGCCGAGGCAGCGGGTGCGGTCTCTGAGCGACTGCGCCCGGCAGGCGCTCGCACTGTCGGCCGGCCGGCTCGGCGTCCGCCTGGGTCCGTTGGAAAAGGATGACCGGGGCGCCCCCATCCCCTGCCACGGTCATTTCTGGTCCCTGAGCCACAAGCCGGACTATGTCGGCGGCGTGGTCGCGCCGGCCCCCATCGGGCTGGACATCGAAAGGCTGCGCCCGTGCTCTGCCGGCCTGCGCCGTAAAACAGCCGACGCCGCCGAGTGGGCCCTGATGGGCCGCGGCGACGTGCAGACGACGTTTTTCCGCTATTGGACCGCCAAAGAAGCCGTCCTGAAGGTCCGGGGCGAAGGCCTCCGGGATCTGTCCCGTTGCCGGATCGAGCTCATCCTTGACCCCACGCACCTGCGGGTGGATTATGCCGGGGAAACCTGGACCGTCGAACACTACTTTTTCGAGGGTCATGTGGCCTCCGTTGCTGCCGACGGATTCCGCCTGGAGTGGACGCTCGCGCGACCCGGATGAACGCCGGTTCCTCAAAGGGTCGTCCCGGTTGACACCGGGACCTGTTTCCGTTTAAAAATTGAAAAGGATGATGATCACATGATCATCGGGCTGGATGTCGGGGGCACCCACACGGATGTCGTTCTGCTGGACCACACCGGTCTGCGGCGGGAGATCAAAGTCCCCACGGATGCGTCGGATCTCTTCCGCTCGGTCTTCAAGGGACTGGATGCGGTCACGGAAGGCATGGATACCGGCGCCATCCGACGCATCGTACTCAGCACTACATTGACCACCAACGCCATCATCCAGGACACGATCCCGCCCGTGGGCATGATCGTGTCGGCCGGCCCCGGGATAGATCCCGAGCATTTTCGAACCAATCCTCACTACGTCTGCGTGAAGGGCTCCATCGACCACCGCGGCCGCGAGGCGGAGCCGGTCCGGCCGGAGGAGATCCGGGCCGCCGCCGAGCGCTTCCGGGAAAACGGCATCCGGCAGGTGGGGGTGGTGGGCAAATTCTCTGTCCGCAACCCCGCCCACGAGATTCGCATCGGCGAACTGATGGGGGATTGCTTCGATAAAATTTTCCTGGGCCACCGCGTTTCCGGCAGCCTGAATTTTGCCCGCCGTATCGCCACCACCTACCTGAACGCGGCCGTCTACCCGCTCCACAAAACGTTTTTCGATGCCGTGCTGAAGAGCCTGACCGCTAAGGGGCTGCACCTGCCGCTGCGCCTGCTCAAGGCCGACGGCGGCAACATGAAATTGGAGGCCTCGGTCGACTATCCGGCCCAGACCATCCTCTCCGGACCGGCGGCGAGCGTCATGGGGGCCGTTGCCATGGCCGCGGGGGACGAAGACGCGATCGTGATGGACATCGGCGGCACCACAACCGACCTGGCGGTCCTGATCGGCCGCGTGCCGGTGCTCGACCCCCACGGCATCGCGATCGGCCCCTACCGAACCCTGATCCGCTCTCTGGAAACCATTTCGATCGGCATGGGCGGCGACAGCATTGTCCGGCTGAGAAACGGCCGTCTGACCGTCGGCCCGGACCGGGAAGGCCCGGCGATGATTTTCGGCGGACGCCTGCCCACGCCCACCGATGCCCTGGCGGTGATCGGGGACATTGCCCACTGCGATCGCGAGCGCGCATGCGCCGGCCTCAAGCCTCTGGCGGACCGATTGGATGTTTCCATCGAGGCCCTCGCCGACCAGGTCGTTGAAACCGCCTGTCGGGCGATGCTCGCGGCGGCCGAACGGCTTACGGCGCAGATCAACGGCAAGCCCGTCTACACGCTGCTCGAATTCAAGGAAGGCTATCAGGTACGGCCTCGATCCGTTCTGATCCTGGGCGGCCCCGCCCCTTATTTCGCTAAACACATTCAGCGCCTGACCCCGATGCACGTCCGAGTCGTTCCGAGGTGGCAGGTCGCCAACGCCATTGGAGCGGCGCTCGCGCGCACCACGTGCGAGGTAGGACTTTTTGCCGACACCGAACAGCGGGTGGCGAGTGCACCGGCGGAGAATTTCCGGCAGCCCATCACGGACGGCTACGACTTGGAGGCTGCCACGGCACAGGCGCTGGACCTGCTGCGGGTCAAGGCCCTGCAGCGCGGCGCCAACCCCGACTTTCTCGAGATGGAGGTGGTGGAAAGCCAGCAGTTCAACATGGTGCGCGGGTTCACTACCTCCGGAAAAAATATCCGCGTCCGGGTGCAGGTCAAGCCGGGGCTGATCCATGGCTACGACAACCTGCTGCTGAACCTTTCGGATGGCGAATTTCGTGCGTCGAATTTTTGAGGAACCTTAGGCGATGCTGCACGCGCAAAAGAAGGTGGGCCTGGTTTTCTTTCCGGCCTACGACTGGGCCATCAGTCCCGGACCATCCCGAACGGGAAGAACGGCTGCTCTACACCCAGGACCAGATCCTCGAAGAGGGCTTGTTCGACATCGAAGGGGTCGTCGAACTCAAGCCGGACCCGGTGGTGCTCGCCGACATCCAGCGGGTGCACTTCTGCGTTCCGGACGCCTGGAGCATCGCCACCGAATCCCATTTCATCAGCGCCGGCGGGGCCAAGACCGTCGGCATGGCGGTGTTGGAGCGACAGGTCGATAAGGGCTTCGCTCTGGTGCGGCCACCGGGGCATCATGCCATGCGCGTCGCCCACGGTTCGCGCGGTTTCTGCAACATCAACATCGAGGCCGTCATGATCGAGTTCCTGCGGCGCAAATACGGTGTCGACCGCGTGGCCATCGTCGACACGGACTGCCATCACGGCGACGGCACTCAGGACATCTACTGGCACGACCCCGACACTCTGTTCATCTCCCTGCATCAGGACGGCCGGACCCTTTACCCCGGCAGCGGGTTTCCCGGCGAACTGGGCGGGCCGAATGCCGTGGGCACCACCCTCAACATCCCGCTGCCGCCGCACACCGCCGAAGAAGGGTTCCTGCACGTCATCCGCAACGCCGTCCTGCCGATCCTGGAGGATTTCAAGCCGCAGCTCATCGTTAACTCGGCCGGCCAGGACAATCACTACACGGATCCCATCACCAATATGAACTTCTCGGCTCAGGGCTACGCGGAGCTGACCGCGCTCCTGAATGCCGACATCGCCGTGCTGGAGGGGGGCTACTCCATCGAGAGCGCCCTTCCGTACGTCAACCTGGGGATCATACTCGCCATGGCCGGCCTGGACTACAGCAAGGTCCGGGAGCCGGACTACGATCGTTGCCAAACCCGCCAGTCGGAGGCGGTGACCGACGCGGTCAAGAGCGTCAGCGACCTCATCCTGGCCTGCTGGCAGGGGCGGAACCAGCTGCGTGAAAAAATGCTGGAAAAAAGGGACAGCCACCGCCGCACCCGCCACATCTATTACGACACCGATGGCTTTTCCGAGTCGCAGCAGGAGGAGATCACGGCCTGCGACACCTGCGGCGGCGCGCTCAGGATCGATTCGCGCTCGGACCGGGGAGCGCACATCCTGGCGGTCCACATCCCTCGCAAGGCCTGCCCGCGTTGCCAGGAGACCGGGCAGGCCTGGTATGACGACGCCTCCGCCCGGCGCTTCGACCAGGTCTTCCTGCAGGACGGACCGGGGGATAACTACCACGTCAAGAAAAAATAGGATTGAGCCCTTCCATGGACAGCCATCACAGCCAGAACCGCTTCCGCACCGTCTTCGATATCGCTCCGATGGGGGTCGCCATCGCCGACCGCGATGGGCGCTTTCTTGAAGTTAACCCGGTCGCCTGCCGTATCTTAGGCTACTGTCGCGAAGATCTCGTTGACCGGACCGTGGGTGACCGGCACCCGGCCGAGCCGATGCTGGCGATCGGGCAGCTTTTGCAGTCCATGGCCTGCGGCGAGCAGCCGTCCGTCGAGCGATTCCCGTTCACCCGCCCGGACGGCACCACGATCGACTGCGCCATAACCGCCACCGTGACGGAGATTGAGGGCCGGCAGGCCATCGTCGTCTTCGTATCCGACGTCACCGATCAGCTCCTGCCGGAAAAAGAGCGAGAGCGCCGGGGGATTCAGGCGCAGCAGGCCCAGAAAGTGGAGGCCATCGGCACACTCGCCGGTGGCATTGCCCACGACTTCAACAACCTGCTCATGGGGATCCAGGGCAATGTCTCCCTGATGCTGCTGAACAAGGCAGCGGATCACTGCGACGTGCCCTATTTGAAGAACATCGAAAAAGGGGTCATGCGCGGCGCCGAGTTGACACGCCAAGTGCTGGGCTTTGCGCGGGGCGGGAAATACGAGGTGCGAGCCACCGACCTCAACCACCTGATTGGTCGGGTGGCCAGCCTGTTCGGCCGTTCCCGGAAAGAGATCACCGTCCGCAAGTCCCTGCAGGAGGGCCTCTGGGCGGTCGAGGTAGGCCAGGGGCCGATGGAGCAGGTCTTGCTGTGTTTGTTTGTCAATGCCCTGCATGCCATGCCCGACGGCGGTGAGCTGATTATAGAGACCGCCAATGTCAGCGTTGATGAAGACACCTCCGGCAAGCCGCCGGATGCGGTCCCCGGGTGCTACGTTTGCATCACGGTTACGGACACAGGTATCGGCATGGACGCACAGACCCAGGCGCGCATCGTCGAGTCGTGTTTCACCACCCCGAAAACCGGCAGTGCCATCGGCCGGGGTCTTTCTGCGGCATATGCCATCATGCAGAGCCACCATGGCTTCATCACGGTGCGCAGTGAAAAGGGACGCGGATCGACCTTCCAGGTGTTTCTGCCGGCCGCTGCGCCGGCGGTGGCCCACGCACGGCCGGCGGTTCCGCCCGGGCGCGAAGGAGGCAGGACCCTGATGCTGGTGGAGGACGAGGACATCGTGGCCGTCATCTCTGATAAGATGCTGACCCGGCTCGGGCACACCGTCCTCGTGGCCCGCAGCGGCTCCGCCGCCCTGTCGATGTTCCAGGAACATCACGAGAAGATCGACCTCGTGATCCTGGACATGGTCATGCCGGGGATGGGCGGTGCGGAGATTTTTGAGCGATTGAAGGCCATTGACCCGGACGTCTGCGTGCTGCTCTCCAGCGGCTACCCCCTGAACGGCCCGGCGGAAGAGATCCTGCGCCGCGGCGGCCGTGGGTTCATCCAGAAGCCCTTCACCATCGAGCAGCTGTCGCAGAAAATCCAGGAGGTTCTCTCCTTCGGCCAAGACCAAACCGCATGATGCGCAAGACTGTTTTTGCTGCAAAGCATTTTGCTTGACAAGCAAAAACGGCCCCCCTATGCTCTGCCCCGATCGGAAACCCTGCCTTAAACCAAAACAAACAGGAGAGGAGACCCTAAATGGCAACAAAAAGGATGATCGTGCTCGTGGCGACGCTGGCGTTGGTGCTATCGGCATCTTATGGGACGGCCCAAACGACCCATTACAAATTAAGTGTCGTTTTATCGGAACTCTCCCCCTGGTACGAAGGGGCCGCCTTATTTGCCGACCTCGTCAAGGCAAGGACAGACGGGAAAATCCTGATCGATATCTACCCGAATCAGCAGCTCTCGGGCGGTGACCTGGTTAAAGGCCTTCAGATGCTGCAGACAGGCGCCATTGACATGGCATTTAATTCAACGATCCATTATGCCTCGGTCGATCCACGGTTTATGGTTGTCTCCATGCCCTGGATCATGCCGAGCTATGAGGCGGTGGACCGGATCATCGACGGCCCCATTGGAGAACAACTGACCGCCATGGTTCGGGACAATAAAGTCGAACCTCTCGCCTTGGCCGGGGATGGATTCAGGCAGATCACCAACAATGTCCGGGAGATTACGAAACCCGCAGATCTCAAGGGATTGAGAATCAGAATTCCTGGAATGAAGATGTACGTCTCCACGTTCAAGTGCCTTGGGGCGAATGCCTCGGCTCTCGATTTTGCAGAGCTCTACAGCGCCCTGCAGCAGAAAACCATGGACGGCCAGGAGAACCCCGTCAGCACGATCGTCTCCGCCAAGCTCTATGAAGTTCAAAAGTATTGCACCCTTTGGAACTATTCCTATCATTTAATCGTCATAGGGGTGAACAAAAAGCTCTGGGATTCTTTCGACGATAAGACCAAGGACATTTTGAAAAAATCGGGCAAGCAAGCCGCCTATTACGAAAAAATGGTAGCACGGAAAATGGACGCCGAGTTGGTTGACACAATGACGAAAGCGGGTGTCAAGGTCACCCAGTTGACTTCTGAACAGATGAAGGCATTCCCTCCCCTGGTAGAACCGGTTTACAAAGAGTTTGAGCCGAGTATCGGCAAAGAACTGTTGGATAAGTTTAGATCGGAAGGACAAAAATAAAGGTCCGTTGCTCTTGGAGGTGAGAATAAAGGTTGCGGGTTAAAGCCAGGGCAAGGATGATAAAATGAAGCGGTATTTAGACAACATCGAAGAATACCTCATTGGCATTATTCTGTTTGTCATGCTCAGCATCGTTTTTCTGAATGCCCTTTCTCGTTATCTCTTCAACCTCAATATGGCCTCTTCGATGGAAATTGTGACCTCCCTCTTTCCCTGGCTCACCTTCCTGGGGGGAGCTGTCGTTGTGCAGAAGAAGGGACACATCGGCTTTTCCCTTCTCACGGATCAGTTCCCCGAACGGATCAGGCGATATGTTCCCATGTTTGCCGCCGGGTGCATGGTCTTTGTATTTGCCACGTTCGCCATTTTAGGGATCGAGATGGTGCGGTTCGAAAGAGAAACCCATCAGGTCACGGCTGCGCTTGAGTTACCTACCTGGGTGATCGAGCTTTCAATCCCACTGGGGTCCCTGGCCATCATCATTCGGACGATCCAAGCCCATTTTTTTAGGAAAGCAAAACCCTCCCCACCGGGGGAGGAAAACCTTCGGTCTGAGACCTGAGGGTTCCACCTCCCCCCGCCTGGGGGAATGTTTTCCGAGCTATTCATAGGGGTCGGTTTAGAAGTGGTTTCACAGCCTCGGATCACGCCCGAGGGCAAGACGCAGGCCGATTCGAAAGCGCAGCAACCATGGCAGGTTGTGAGCATTTCGAGAGGCCTGCAACGCCGCCACCGGGTGTCAGACGGGGTTATGAAACCACTTCTAATATTTCAAAAGGAAACAAGAGGGAAGAGATGCCCGTTTTATCGCTCGTCATTCTGCTGTTCGGGGTTTTTTTCATCCTCCTTTTGTTGAACGTCCCCATCTTTGTTTCACTGGCGGTTTCAAGTATCACCGGGGTCCTTGTGACCCATATCCCCCTCTCCATGATTCCCATCATTCTCTATTCCACGACTTCAAAATTTACCCTCCTGGCCATCCCTTTTTTCATCCTGGCGGGCCATGCCATGGAGCGGGCAGGAATCTCCGGAAGGCTGATCAACCTGATCGATGCGTTGGTCGGTCATATTCGGGGAGGCCTGTCGGTGGTCACGGTGATCAGTTGCTGTTTTTTCGGCGCCATCTCAGGATCCGGACCTGCAACCGTTGCGGCCATTGGCCTGATCGCCATCCCTGCCATGGTCAAGAATGGTTATGACAAGGCTTACTCCGTCGCCCTGGTAGCCTCTGCAGCCGAGGTCGCCATCCTGATCCCGCCCAGCATCGCCCTCGTCGTTTATGGAGTCATCTCCGAAACCTCCATCGGGCAGTTGTTTATGGCAGGAGTGATACCGGGAATTTTGATGGGATCGTCTCTTATGGTGTTGGGATACTGGAAGTCCAAAGAAAAGGGGTTCGGAGGCACCCCACGGCAGAGGGCGACCTTGAAAGAGATTGGAAAAGCCTTCATGGATGCCCTCTGGGGTCTTTTTGGCCCCCGTCATCATCCTGGGGGGTATCTATGGAGGTATCTTCACTCCCACGGAGGCCGCAGCCGTTGCAGCCGGTTATGGGATCCTGGTTGGAATCTTTATTTACCGGACGATCAAGCTGCAGGATCTCTTTAAACTGTTCATGGAAACGGCCATGGCTACGGCCATCATCATGGTGATCGTGATAAACGCCAGTGTCTTCTCCTGGATTCTGACAACAGGCAGAGTGGCTCAAAGTGTTTATCAAACCATGCTGGGAATAAGCACCGACTCTCTGTTCGTCCTTTTTGTCTTAAACATCCTGCTTCTCATTGCCGGCTGTTTCATGGATGCCATTTCCGCCTTTTATATTTTCATTCCTCTGTTTCTGCCTTTGTGCAAAACCATTGGAATTGATCCCGTCCACCTTGGGATCATCATGACGGGCAACCTGGCCATGGGAATGATCACGCCCCCCGTAGGCGTCGATCTCTACACCGCCTGTGCTATTTCCGGAGTCCCCTTCAAGGACCTCGCAAGCAAGATATGGCCCTTTGTAGTGGCCTCACTCATTCCTTTAATCTTTATTACCTATATTCCAGGGATTTCCCTCTGGTTGCCTAAAGTTTTGGGAATGAGGTAACGTTAGAAGTGGTTTCAAAACCCTGGATCACGCCCGAGGGCAAGGCGCTGGCCGATTCGAAGTTGAGGAGTTCACCATGAATTCAGTGGAACGTTTGCTGCTGGTTTTGACCCATCAGATCGTAGATCGTCCTCCCGTCATTGGTGTAACCAATTCCGTAACCATTGAACTGATGGATTCAGTAGGGGTGAAGCTTCCTGAAACCCACCATGACCCGGCACAGATGGCGAGACTCGGAGCCGCCGCTCATGAGGTCTGCGGCCTGGAGTCGGTCAAAGTGCCTTTCGACATGACCGTTGAAACCGGAGCCTTGGGGGCAGACATTGATTACGGGTCGAACGCAACGCTTCCCCGAGCCACGCACCCCCCATTTGAAACCCCGGAGGAGCTCAACTTCAATGAAGACTATGTGAAACGGGGAAGGATTCCGGTCGTCCTGGAAGCCATCCGATTATCCCGGAAGCAATATGGCGATCGCGCTCCGGTCATCTCCTCGCTGGTAGGCCCTTTTACCTTTTCCGCCCTGCTATTCGGGATGGAACGCCTGTTTATTTGGATGATGCAAAAACCGGACCTCTACCGAGCGGCGTTAAAAAAAGCGACGCAGCACTGCGTGGCTTACGGCCGGCTGCAATTTCAAGCCGGAAGCCATGTCATCCAAATTGCGGATCCCTCGGCGTTTAGAGATCTGATCTCATCCGAGCATTACGGGGCCTTTGTCGCGCCATACCATAAAGAGCTCTGTTCCGCCGTTGATGCCCCAACCGTAATTCATATTTGCGGAAACATCACGGGTCACCTTAAACATATTGCAGAAACGGGTGCGAGCGGCATCAGCTTCGACTATAAGACAAGTATCGAAGAGGCGAAAAAAGGCCTCAACGGGAAGGTGGCATTGATCGGGTATGTTCCGACATCCCTGCTGAGGGAGGGCACGCCGGAAGAGGTCCAGGCCTATTCGAGGGGGTGTCTCAAAGCTGGAATCGATGCCCTCAATGCAGGTTGCGCCTGGCCTCTCGACACCCCCACGGAAAACATAACGGCAATGGTCAGGGCAGCATACGAGTGACAAGTTATTTTCACCTGAATTGAGCGATTCTGTCGATTCGCATAGAGGCTCGCTGAGGTCTGCCGTCCGCCGGGGCCGCCGCACTTCCTTCCCCCGGCTCTCTCAATGGCAGCAGGGCCGCTCAGATAGTCTGAGAAAGCCCCGGAGACAACACCCCACGCCAGAGCCTGCCGCTTGAGCGGGATATCGAAACCCCGGGGGCGTTGAAGAAGCACAGGTGTGTTTTTCGGCGGCCCCTGCGGACGGCAGACCCCAGCGGGGCCTTCCGCAAAAACCAAAATCAGAATCTCTCAACTCAGATTTCATTTGATTTTTCCAATTTGACCAAGGTATGTTTCATTTGATTTGTAGATTTCCGTCCTTCCACCGGACTTGAAGCGGACTCTGGTTTCGTTGAGCGGTTCGGACCTCATGCGGGTTTCTTTCGGACTCATCTATCTCATCCTGTTGTTACACGATTGCTTGAGGGCCAATGGGCGGGGGAAAGCTTCGTTGGAGCAGAGGCGCGCACTTGGAGCAGCTGACAACGCTTTGAGTACCAGATGATAAACGGCCACAATTTGTCTGTGAACCCATCGGCACAACACAGGGGGACTACCGGGTTGGAGGATGCACGCACCGAACTGATTCGCGCATCCCATCGCGGCGGGGTGACGCTGGTGGTAGGCGCGGGAATCTCGATGGCGCGTGGGCTGCCGAGCTGGGACGCACTCGGCCAGGATCTGTGGCGCGAGGCGTTTGGGCAACGGCGGTCACCGTGGCATACGGCATCGGGGAAAAAGTCCCCGCGCGAGGTGCCCCAGTTTCTACCGATTGTGTTCGAGTTGGCCCACGAGCGACTGGGCGCTGAGGCTTTTCTACAGATCCTGCGCCAGAAGTTGTATCAGAATGCGCGCTTTCCGTTTCGAGATCCGCAGTTCCCGAAGTCGCCTGAATCCTTGGCGGTTCTGGCGCGGCTGATCGTGCAGGAATTTAAGCGGGGACGCGACCGTCGCATCGACGCGATAGTTACCCTCAACGCAGACGATCTTTTGGAGCAAGCGGCGTTTGCGCTGGTCGGTGGGGCCTCGTTCAAACCAGGCAAGGAAGTCGTGCGCGTAGTAGCGCGTCCTACTCACTCTCCCGTCAGGGGCGACAAGTTTCAACCGATTCGAGTTTACCACATCCACGGCTTTCTGCCGTCAAACATCCACGCCAATTACGGAGCCAAGCGGGGTCTGAGCTTCTTGGATGCATTCAACCACATGCTGGTGTTTACGGATGCGCAGTACTGGTCCACAAGCGCCACGGCGCTGGCCTTCGCCAATCGGGTGATGCTTTCGGCCCTCAGCGAAAGCCGGTGCGTCTTTATCGGCCTGTCGATGACGGACATTAACCTGTTGCGCTGGCTGGCTCTCCGGACCTTGGAAAGGGACCGCGACGTGAATGAAGTGAAACGTCTGGGTAAAGGAGCCATCCAGGCAGGAATCATCGAACGGATGTTCAGCCGCCATTTTTGGATACGCACCAAGATCGACGACCCAACGGGCTTTCTATCCGAGTTTCTGGCAATTCGCGGAATTCACTCCGTGGAAATCAAGTCATGGGCCGGCACCTACTTTCAACGGCTTATCGAGACGTGCTTCGCCGAAGGTACGGTGAATCAAGGCACAAACAAAGAAACTGGGCAAAGATGAACAACGCGCCTCTGCAATCGATCCGAGGGGACTCGATGCGCCAGAGCAAGCCGGCTCGTCTACCGTGGAATCTGTGAAGCGCGGAAAATGATGGGTGCGGCCAGCGCCGAAGTCGGCCGGTCGCGAAGAACGTAAAGCAATCGAAGGAAGGACGGACAATGAACCTGACCGCATGGGTGGACGTTGCGATTGGCCTGATTCTTGTCTATCTCGGGGCGAGCCTGTTCGTGACGGTGATCAACGAGTACATCGCGCAGGCCGTGAACCTGCGCGGAAAACAGCTCTACCATTCGCTGCAGAAGCTGATCAACGATAGTCATGTCAAAGACATCCTCATGAAAAGTCCGGCAATCAAGCCCTTCTTCGACGCGGACGCGAAAAAGGCGCCATCATACATAGACCCCAATATGCTCGCGCGCCTGTTGGTCGGGGGCCTGGCAGCCGACTCCCAAGCCGGTGAAGTTGTAAAAAAGGTAGGAGAGACCTTAGGGGCGCTGCCTGACTCGGGCCTGAAAACGCAACTCCAGGCCCTCGTGCGAACCGCCGAAAACTCCACCGAGGGACTGGTGACAGCGGTGAGTAACTGGGCAGAACGCTCCCTCACGATGCTCGGCGAGGGCTACAAGCGCAACCTGCAGTGGATCAGCTTCGTGATCGGGTTTGCGGCCGCGATCGGGCTCAACCTCGACACGATAGCGCTAACCGAGAGGCTCTACCGGGACAAGGATGCCCGCGACGCCGCGGTGGCGGTGGGTGTGCAGATCGCCGGGAAGACCGGTAAGGAGGCTTTCGATAAGTGCATGGCCCTGACGCCGCAGAAGCGCAGAGAAGACGCATCCTGTGCGCAACTGACAGGGCTGATAGACACCGTGCAAAGCCGCAATGAATCCCTTGGCAAGCTTCCCATAGGCTGGCCGCTTCCCGAGACCCAGACCCAGGGAGCCCAGCCTGGTTCGGTCGACTTCTGGCCCTGGGCGACGCGGATCGCCGGGTGGCTGCTCACCGCACTTGCTCTGTCCCTCGGCGCCCCGTTCTGGTTCGATCTCCTCAACAAGCTCGTAAACATACGCCACGGCATGACCAAGCCGGAGGTGAAAGGGGACAATCAGGGTCCATGACTAACGCCGATTCGTAGAAGGCGGGACAGGAGGAGCAAGGGGTCGAGCTGGCAGGCGCCCGGACGGGAGTATCGATTGCCCTTTCGGACGGGTGGCTGGAGCGCGCAAAGGCGGAGCGCATCGTACTCATGGCGGGAGCCAGCGTGTCAGTCGCGACGCAGCTGCAAGGCGGGTCAGCGGTATCGCGGAGACACGCCCCGCTGTCTAACATCGGCAACAAGCTGACCGCAGCTGCACGCAGCAGCTTATACCAAGCGTGGGAAATATCACAGCAAACCAAATCCCAAGAAATTTGGGTAATAGCCAAGCTTGCAAAGATGGAGGGAGGCAAAAGCTACAGATATCGACAGACCGAAGGGTATATACACAGATTAACGGGATGCTGGTGATTTCCGACATATCACCAAAACGCTGAATCGGTGATATTTTGATTTTGAGGATGAACAAAACGCAAACTCACAAGGCGACGACGCTACACACGGCGGGTAAAGACTGACAATATGAAAGGAGCGTGCAATGGGAGACAAGGGCGGCAAGAAAGATAAGGACAAGAGCAAGAAACAAATTTCTAAGAAACACGAGCAGAAGGACAAAGAAGCGAAGGATAAGCAACCGAAAAAGACCTCATAGCAGTGTAGGAGGGGAATTTGGGCAGACTGATAAGATTAGCGTTGCATTATAGATCTGCGTAACAACAAAAGGGGGGTTGGCATGAAAATAAAGCAGCAATTAGTATATTTTGCTCTTGGTGCTGTGATAGCTCTTAGTATGGTTTTTATAATCGGGGCCGGACCGGATAACACTCAGATTGGGAGATACCAAATATCCACATGCCTAAAACATGATTGGGTTTATGTTTTTGTGATTGATACGGCCACAGGTGTAGTGAAATTCGTTGATGATAAAAACGAAAACAAACCATTTGGAGAGATTAAATCTGCAAGATAGCTTGATAGATTCTATGCTTTTTAAGGCCGCGCAGCCATGTAGAAAGCGGAGGATGGCAAATCTTTTGTCTGGTGGTGCAACACCACCCGCCGCCTCCATGTTTTTCGCATTGAACATGTGCCGTCATCCGATTACTGATTGACATTCCATTTCAAAGCTAAACTCTGCCCCCAGTGGAGATTATCCATCGCAATTTAGAATTTCATTTAAATTTATCTTGCCAATGCTATGACTGGCCCGTAAGCCAGAAGGGGATAATCTTGTGAATCAGGACCTGAGTAATTCGAGTTATATTGCGTAGTATTTTACCCAGTTATAGATTCCTACCTCCCTAAACAATTATCCATATTGAGCCTGTAAAAAATTACAACTATCTAATTTGTTGAATAATTATAGATTATTAGAGTGCTTGCATGATAATTGCATTTAACGCCATCAAAGAGGAACGGTCAGATTCCTCAAAACAATAATCACCTGTATTTTTATGCCTATCCTTTAGTCAACAGAAATTTGTATATGAATGAAAACCTTTATGGTGTAACCTAATTTTGGAGGCGGGGTTTGAGTGAAATCCAGCCATGGGAAGATGGAAGGATTGCAGATCCATTTCTTGATAGAAGATCTGGTGATGATAGGCGTGAAGCCTATGATTTAGATTTTTATGAGCAAGGTGGTGCCGAAAGACGTAGTGGTGTTGAACGCAGAGAGAGGGGTGAACGTCGCGCTCAATGTGTTAATATTAGCGAATGGTCAAGCGTATGCCCCAAAATAAATTCATCTGGCAAATAAAGGTAAATTGGCTTTAAATTTTTGGCTTATCTGAGGTGAACGAAGGTCAAATCGTAGATTTGTTGGCAATACCAATCTCTACTTCTGCACGTTTCACCAAGCATGAAACACAGAAGGCCAGGAGACCGAAATGATATGCGAGGTCTGTAGGATATGCGAGGTCTGTAATGGGAAGGGGTACGTCATCGAAAAAGGTCGAGAACTGGCATGTAGCGAATGTCATGGCCGAGGTGAATATGACATCTCGAATATAGGCAACCCTCAAAACCTGGAAGATCGAAGTCAGCTAATCTCCTAATCATTGACTCAATGAACTATCAGGAGGCCTGCAGCGAAGGGGGCAGCACTAATCGGACTGTCTTTTTGCGGCAAGAAGAAATTCACCAAGTAAACGTAGGTAACCTAAATAAAAGGGCTGGGCCAATTTGGACAAGCCCTTTTCAGTTTACTGCCATTAAGGTAAAATTTTTGGCCTTCGCCCAGCGTTCAGGTTTTCACACGCAATCTATCACCGGAAAAAATCGTTGGCTGTTTGGCGATACCGACTCCGACCCGCACCATATCAATTTTCTGAAAATGTGAGGTTGAAGGGTACCTACCAGGGTAGACCGACCAGGTGGTCCTTTTCGGATTTGACAAGACCTGATCGAAGGAGGTACAAAATAGGATATACGGGATAAATCTGTAATTTTTTTTGAACAGTTAGACCATTGAAATTCCATCCGACCTATCCCCAATTGACGTCGCCTTGTGATATCGCACTCATGCCTAAATCAATTTCCATTTGATTTTTTCTATCCAACTGAGGTATATTTCATCTGAATTTCAGCATTCTCTACTTCCACTGGGCCTGAAGCGGACTCTGGTTGCGTCAAGCGGTTCGGACCTCACTTCTCTATCAAGATTTCTTTTCAGACTTGCCTGTTCTGTGGTTGATTTTGGCAGGAGAGCGCTCCCCCGGAACTTGCTGCGCATGCGGTAAAACGCGCATTGAAACCGGCCGCCCGCGGGAAGGCCGGTTTGAATCGGAGGCGGGGTAAGACGACATCGCCAAAGCGCGCCACGTCAACGATGAAGACGCCTGCACGCAAGACCAGACGATAAAATATTGCACCGCACAAGTGAACGCTCGTCGGCGTCGGTAAGGTGATAGGAGAAAGTTGGGGCGAGATGCCAATCGGAGTGGGGCTTTCGAACCGCTCAGCTGACGAGCGCGATGACCGCTGCCAGTTCCGCTGCATCGGCCGATGCCGAAGCCCGCCCCGGCACGACGGTGGCAAGAATAAGCAGCCCATGCGTTCCGACGCATAGATCGAGTCGACCACGGAGGGGGTGCAGCAGTTGCAACACAATGAAGTCGGTCGCATATTCGGGAAGCGGTCACGGTTGAGCCATATGGACGTAATCTCAACAACAGTACACAAAGGAGAAAACTCATGGCCGGTAAAAAAGCTCTTTTTGTAGGCATCAACAAGTTTGCGAAATACCCGCAGTTCACGCTCAACGGCTGCGCCAATGACGCCAAGGACATGTCGGCGTTGTACAAGGACTTGCTGGGCTTCAAGGCGAGCGAAACGACGATCCTCACCGACGCTCGGGCCACCAAGGCGAACATCATGGCGAACCTGAAATCAATGGTCGCCGACGCCAAGGCAGGAAAATTGAACTATTTGGTGTTCAGTCTTTCTTCCCACGGCACGCAGATGAAGGACACCAGTGGGGACGAACCCGACGGCATGGATGAAGCCTTCGTTCCCTACGACATTGCGGAGAAGAGCGGCAGCTGGGACCCTGCGCACATCATCTGCGACGACGAGTTCCACGACCTTTTTATACAGCTGCCGAACAACGTGCTTCTCGAGGTCTATCTCGACACCTGCCACAGCGGCAGTGGCCTGCGCGGAGCGGAGTTCGGTCTGCACGCTCCGAAAGCGCGTTACGTCGCCCCACCGGAGCACGAGTTTGGACAAAGAAGCGCAAGGGTGCGAGGCTTCCGACTGAAGCGGCTTTTATCCGCTGCTGAGAAGAAGCCCATCAGAGGGGGCAGTGCCAAAGCTGTCCCGGGAGAGCATCACATCCTCTGGACGGGCTGCAAGGCTAACGAAACAAGTGCAGACGCCTACTTCAGTGGACGCTACAACGGGGCCTTCACTTATTTTTTGGTCAAGGTGATTCGCGATACCAAGAACAAGCTCTCGCGCAAGGAAGTGATTGCAAAAATGCGTGCGCTGATGAAAAGCAAGTTCGCCCAAAACCCGCAACTGGAGGGCAACGCCACCAACCGCGGACAAGCAATCGTTTACTAGAAGTGGATTCAAAACCTCGGATCACGCCCGAGGACAAGGCGCAGGCCGATTCGAAAGCGCTGCAACCACGGCAGGTTGTGAGCATTGCGAGAGGCCTGCAACGCCGCCATCGGGCGTCAGGCGGGGTTATGAAACCCACTTCTAATTGGGATGCGCCGTCGTGCGAACGGGGGCTCCTCCTGGGGCTCCCGCGTCACGACGAGCCGTGGGACGTCATGTCTGATTTGGTCAGGAGGCCCAAGGATTGCCCATGAAAGCCAAAACCAATCCCAAACGAAAGACCGACAGCTTGCGGACGGCCAAGACCCGCTCCGCGTACCTGCTCGACAACCAAGATCTCGAGAAGGCCCTGCTCACCGGCGAGTTCGCCGATGAACTGACGACTTACTTCGGCGAGGCCGGTTACGCTGAGATCGTCGAACTGGCCCGGGGCCCGGCGCAACGCGGGGCCCGGCGCGGCGCCGAGCGCGTGCTCATCCTGCCCGGCATCATGGGCACCAAACTCGGCATCCCGGGCGGCGGCTTGTTCGGCCTGGATGATGTTATCTGGCTCGACCCGAAGGATGTCGCGCTCGGGACTTTGGCGGACCTGACGCTGGGCGGCGGCGGATCGCCGAAGGTGGTCCAACTCGGCGCCATGCTGCTGTATTATCTCAAGCTGAAGCTGCGGTTGCGCGCCGCCGGCTTCGATGCTAATTTCTGGGGTTACGATTGGCGTCACAGCGTCAAGGATCTTGGGGCCCAACTCGCGAAACATCTCGCCGGCTTGCCGGAAAAAGTCCACCTCGTCGCCCACAGCATGGGTGGATTGGTCAGTCGCGCAGCGCTGAAGCAAGGTGCCGGCCCGCGCGTGAACCGGCTCGTGATGCTGGGCACTCCCAACCACGGTTCCTTCCTGGCCACTCAAGCCGTGCGGGCAACGCTCGACACGGTGCGCACCCTGGCGACGTTCGATCCCGTGCACACCGCGGAGGAGCTTTGCGAACAGGTTTTCAACACGTTCCCTGGCCTGTATTCGTTGCTGCCTTCGCCCGAAAAATTTTCGGCCTTCGATGTTTTCGATCCGGCCGTCTGGCCGAAGGACGCTCCGCAGCCCGTCCCGGCGCTGTTGCGCGCGGCGCGCGAGTTGCCCCAGCAACTGGCCCCCGCCAGCGACCGCTGGCATCTCATCGCGGGCGTCAATCAGAGCACCGTCGTCGGACTGGAATTGCGCGACAACCAGTTCATCTACACGGAAGGCCGTGCGGGCGACGGCACGGTGCCGCTGGCGTTTGCACTGCTGGATGGCGCCAGCACGCATTACGTCGAAGAATCGCATGGCAGCCTGCCCAACAACGCGGCGGTGGCCCGGGCCGTGGCCGAACTGTTGCGCACCGGCCAGACGAGCGAACTGCCGGCCACCTGGACTCCTTCGCGAGCCGCCGCCCTGCGCAAGATTGATGACCGGCAACTCCGCTCCGCCGTTTCCGCCAAGAAGCGCGGTCAGCCACCCGCGCCGCCCGAAGCGCGCGAACTGCTTTCGCGGTTTTGTTCCGCCAGCGCGCGGCAGGGACCGGTTGCCGCTGCGGCCGGCACGCCCGGACTGCCGCCGCCCGAGTTGCATTTCGACAGCCTGGTCGTCGGGCGTCGCCGGCAGCATCGGCTGGACATCTGCTTGGCCCGGGGCGACATCACGCAGGCCAATTCTCGTGCGCTGGTGCTGGGGCTTTTCCGCGAAGTCACGCCGGCCGGTGCAGCGCGGGCGGTTGACGACCGGATGGATGGTGCGATCAGCGAAATGGTCACGCGCCGGATGTTATCCGGGAACGTCGGCGAGGTGTTCGTATTGCCAACCGGGCGTCACCCCGTGCGGGCGGATCTCCTTTTGTTCGCCGGGCTGGGCCTGTTCGACAACTTTCGCCTCGAAACCCTGCAACTCGTCGCCGAGAATACGATCCGGACGCTCATCCGGACGGATGTCGAGGACTTCGCGACCGTATTGCTGGGGGCCGGCTCGGGCCAGAGCGTCGCGCCGGCATTGGAACATATGCTCCGTGGCTTCCTGCGCGGCTTGCTGGATGCCGACCGCGATTATCGCTTCCGCCGTATCACGCTGTGCGAGACGGACCCCGCCCGTTTCGCCGAGATCCGGCGGGAACTTTACCGCCTGGCCGGCACCCCGCTGCTCGCGGACGTCGAGGTCACATTTGACGAGCGCGAACTGCCGTCGGCCGAAGCGCTCGAAGGGCCGGCGCGCGGCGCGTTGAGCATCAGTGCGCCAGCCGCGAATTACCTCATCGTCCGGCAGGAGGAGGCGAGAGGGGACCGCTTGCTGTTCCGTTCGTCCATCCTCACTGCGGGGTCCAAGGCCACCGTGGTCACCGGCGAAAAACCGGTTTCGGCCAAGGCGCTGAACCAGATCCTGGCGGAGATCGAGTCGAATCGGTTCACACCGGGCGCACTCCCGGAATACGGTGCCCGACTGGCAAAACTTCTCCTTGCGGACGAAGTGCTCGCGGTGCTGCCGACCCAGTTCGACCGGCAACTGGTCGTGGTTCACGACGCCCAAGCCTCGCGCGTGCCGTGGGAGACGCTGAATCTGAGCAGCCAGTTCCCCGCCCTCCTTTCCGGCCTGAGCCGGCGCTATCTCGCCGACAATCTTTCGGTCGCCAAATGGCTGGAGAGCCGGCGGCAGCAACCCACGCTGGAGGTCCTGCTGGTGATCAATCCGACCGGGGACCTCCCCGGCGCGGAACTCGAAGGCGAGCGCGTGAAGAACCTGTTCGGCGAAGGGCTGAAGGCCCGGCTCACCACCCGACGCGGAAACGAAGCCACCAAAACCATACTGCTGGCAGATTTCCGCTCGGGGAAATACGACCTCGTCCACTACGCCGGCCACGCGTTCTTTGATCCGGCGGAGACGTCCCGCAGCGGCATCCTGTGCGCAAGCCGTGAGGTGTTGAGCGGCGCGGAACTCTCGGGGGTCGGCAGTCTCCCAAACCTCGTGGTCTTCAATGCGTGCGAAGCGGGACGCATTCGCGGCGGCGCGGAACTCAAAAACCGTAAATTGGACATTTCCCGGCGGATCGAGAGGGCCGTGGGTCTGGCCGAGGCCTTCCTGCGTGGCGGCATCGCCAACTACGTGGGCACTTATTGGCCGGTGGGTGACGACGCGGCCAAGTGCTTTGCCGTGTCCTTCTACGAAAGCCTCCTGCGCGGCGAAAGCATCGGGGCCGCTTTGCTCAAGGCCCGCAATGAAGTGCGCGCCCTTACACCCGCCACGGTGGACTGGGCGGATTATATTCACTACGGCGACTTCAATTTCACCTTGAAACAAAAGCCCTGACCTCGCTTCCGAGAGTTGGCGCCCGGCGTTCAGCGTCGAAGACAGTCAAATCGGGGTGATCCGGAAACAGGATCACCCCGATTTGATTTTAGTCGCAGAGAATCTCAATTCATTTCATTGCCTCGGTGTCCGTGATTTTTCCAAGGTAGCGCTGGGTGGTCAAAAATCGGGTTTGACTCTTTTTGAGAAAGTAACTTTGGGACCGGTATTCGCAGATACGGATTACACAAACGAAACTGCTGCAACACACGTCTGATTGAAATTGGTTGAAGGTTAACCCGACTCTCCTTAAATAGTTCGTTATTTTAGATAGTTAATAAATTGCATGAGTATTGGTATGTAATTTGCTCCTGTTTAGACACTTGAGGTCGTATTTGCTGACGATCAAATCAAGTAAAAAAGAAAAATAAGGGGAGGGGTAACTTACACCGCCGGGGGTCTTTTCCCCGGCAAGGGGGGGGGATATGAAAAAGATGGTTTTGGTTTTCGCAGCCTTCTTTCTTTTTGCTTCAGTAATTCCATCAGGGGCGCAAAACGGCACAATTTTATCATGGATATTCGACCAGTTTAAAAGACCTGGGCCGGCAGAGCCACAGGGGCAGGCAGCGCTCGCGGGCGTACCGGGACCTCCGGGGCCGGCAGGACCTCCCGGTCCGGCAGGGCCTGCGGGCGTTGCGGGGCCTCCCGGGCTGGCCGGGCCTCCCGGGCCGGCAGGGTTGGAGGGCCCCGCCGGACCCCCGGGCCTCCAAGGTCCACAGGGGCCGCCGGGCGTGACGCTTCCCGCCACTCCATTCGCTGACAGCGAGATCCTCGATGAGGATTTACAGGCACGCCTGAACGCTTTGTATGGAAACCCGTTCCAGACATGGAAGCTCTGTTACCGGATGACAAGAGATGGGGACGCAACCGTGTTTCATTCGAAATGCGACAATCAAGGGCCTACGATCACCGTTCTCGAAACCGAGGGTGGCAAAATCCTGGGTGGGTACAATGAGCATGATTGGCAAAGCAGTATTCCAGCTTCTAATTCTTATTACTTAGGGAGTTACGGGTCTTTTCTGTTCTCCCTCGACGCGAATCGTCGCTATCCCATTGGGACTGGAACGAACGGGGCCACACGTGCGACCTATAATAACTTGGAGAACGGGCCAACCTTTGGCGGGGGTAATGACCTCTATATAGACAGCTCTGCCAAAGCAGGTTACTGCTATTTTCCATCCAGCTATGTGTGTAAGGGCATGACCAATCTGGCGGGCACTCTCCAAGCGTCAGAATGCCAAGCTGAGTTCTGCGGATCTCCTGGCTTTTCGAATCAGCCTTATCGCTTTTCGATTAGTGAGCTGGAAGTATTTGTTCAAGACTGGGATGCAAAGAAATAGAGGCGAAACCCGGAGTCGGTGGGATGCCTCCTCTGTGACTATAATGATGAGCCAGCCATCCCGTGAAAAATTACTGTAGAGAGTGGGGGGGTAAACAGGGGGAGCCTTTCGACTCCCCCTGCTTTTGTTCATAAAGCCGAACGGCCCGTGCGAGAAACATCGCTATCGTCTCTTCGGTCCGTTCAATATCTGGTTTGGCACCCTGATGTCAGCCTTATGCTTCCCGCAAGGCTTCCACGATGTTCATCCGCGCCGCCCGGAATGCGGGCAGCAGGCCCCCGGCCAGCCCCATGACCAGCGCAAAGGTGAGCCCTTCGATCACGATCCTTGGACTCAGCCGAAACTGAAAGGCCAGTTCGGCGAAGGTCTGGAAGTTGGTCGTGGATACCGTGAAGAATTGCAGGAAGCAGGCGAGGGCGAGCCCGCCGAGCCCGCCCACCCCGCCGAGCAGCAGGGCTTCCGCCAGGAAGGCGGTCAGGATCGCCGAGCGCTGAAAGCCCACGGCCCGCAGGGTGCCGATCTCTGCGGTGCGGTTGGCCACCGCGGCGTACATCGTGATCATGGCCCCGACGACGGCGCCGATGGAAAAGATGATGGTGAGCGCCGTGCCGAGGATACGCAGGAAATTGGCCGTCGCCTCGGACTGCTCCTGGTAATAAGCGATCTCCCGCTTGACCTCTACCGACAGGCGGGGATCCCCCTCGATGCGTGCTTTCACGGTCGCAAACCCCGCGGGGTCGCGCAGGCGGAAGATCACCGAGGAGTAGGCCTGCCGCCGAAACGCCTGCATGAACTGCTCGGCATCCCCCCAGATTTCAGAGTTGAAACCGGTGTTGCCGGCATCGAAAACACCGACCACCCTCCAGTCGCGGTTGGCGAATGCGAGCGTGTCGTTATGCCCCGCATTCTGGAACCGCTGGGCGATTCCCTCGCCCACCATGATTTCCGACAAACCCGGTCGCGGCATGCGTCCGGCCGTCATGCGGACCTGGGGCCGCAGCGCGAGGGAGGCTTCCGAGGTCCCGCGGATGGTGACGTTGGAGGTGCTGCCCGAGGCCCGCTTGCGCAGGTTGATGAGCACCACCACCTCCCGGGCTGCCAGCGGGCGGCCATCGGGGCCGCCGGCGATTTCCGGCTGCGTCTCGATGATAGCCGCCTCACGGCGCGACACGGTGCTTTGAACTTCCGAGTTCGCGGACTTGCGGATGGCGATGGCGTTGTCGTAGGAACCCGAATCCACCAGGGTGCGCTGCAGCCCCTCGGCCAACATGAGGATGGCCGCGAAGGCAAACACCACAAGCGCCATGCCCCCGGCGGTCAGCACCGTGGTCATTCGCCGGGCCAGCAGGTTGCGGAAACTGTAGGCGAATAGAAGTTTCATCACGCCATCCTTCCCAGGGCGTCGACGATTCGCACCGTCATCACCCTCTGGATCGGGAAGGCCGCGGCCACCAGCGCCACGGCGGTGACGGCCAGCACGTCCAGCCAGATCGTTGTCGGGCGGATGTCCAGAACCGGGAAAATGCTCCCGATATAGCCCGCCAGGATCCTCAGGGCAGGGAAGGTGCCGGCGATGCCGAGGGCCCCGCCGGCCGCGCAGACCACCAGCGTCTCTCCCAGAATCAGGCGCGCCAGGTGGAAGGACCCGTAGCCGAGGGTCTTGAAAACCGCGAACTCGTGCATGCGCTCGCGCACCGACATGATCATGGTGTTCGCGACGACGGCCATGATGATGCCGATGATCACGAGGGAGACCATTCGGATGGCCATGAGGATGGTCTCGCTCATGGTCACGAACCCCAGTTGAAAGGCCCGCTCGGTTTCAGTCAGGGTCTCGGCCAGAGAGTTTTTGAAAACGGCGTCCACGGCCCCGGCCACCGCCGGGGCATCCTCGGCATGGACGATTTCGATAACGAAGAGGCCGACCCGATCGGCCCGCCGGGGGTTGCGCTCCTTGAGCCGCTCGTTCAGGTAGTCCCAGTGAAAGAACAGCTGGTTTTCGTCGGTGCTCTTGTCGCGTCCCCGGTAAATGCCACGTAGGACCATCGGCCAGTCCCCCGGGTAGATGGTCCCCTGAAGGGGCACGGTGTCGCCCACTTTCCAGCCGAAGCGCCGGGCCAGCCCCCGGCCGACGACACAGCCCCGGCGGTCCTTGAGAAAGGCCGACTTCTGATCTTCGGGCAGCATGAACTCCGGGTACAGGTCCAGAAAGCTCTTGGCATCCACGGCAAAGTTCGCGAAGAAATTCTTGCGGTCGATGTAGACCCCGCCGAACCACGTCATGTGGGAGACGGCCGTGACGCCGTCGATCGCGCGGATCTTCTCCATGTAGGAGATGGGCAGGGAAAAGGTGAGGGATATGGCATGCCGGATCATAAGGCGGTTGGCGGCGGCCGCGGAGACGCCGGCGTACCAGGCATCCACGAGCGTGCTCAGCAGGCCGAAGGCCAGCACCGCCACGGCCACGCCGAAAACGCTCAACACGGCGCGCAGCCGGTGCCTAAACGCATTGCGGATCAGTAGCTTCCAGAACATCGGCCAGGACACCCTTGTCGAGGTGTTTGACGGTGGCGGCCCGCCGGGCGGCCCGCGGGTCGTGGGTCACCATGATGATCGTTTTGCCCAACTCCCGGCTCAACCGCTCCATGAGCACGAGCACATCTTCGGCCGCGACGCGGTCCAGATCGCCCGTCGGCTCGTCGGCCACCACGATGGTGGGGTCGGTCACCAGGGCGCGTGCGATGGCCACCCGCTGTTGCTGACCGCCGGAGAGCTGCCGCGGGTAGTGGTCCGTGCGATCCCGAAGATTGACCAGGTCCAGGACCGCCTGGACATGCTCCCGGCGCTCGCGGCGCGACAGATCGGTCAGGATCAGCGGCAGCTCAACGTTTTCAAAGGCCGTCAGCACCGGGATCAGGTTGTAAAATTGGAAGATGAAGCCGACATTCGCAGCGCGCCAGGCGGCCAGCTGGGATTCCGAGAGGGCCGAGATATCGACGCCGCCCACGCGGATCGTGCCCGAGTCCGCCCGATCCAGTCCCGCGATGAGGTTGAGCAGCGTGCTTTTGCCTGATCCCGAGGGCCCCATAAGGGCCAGGAACTCCGATTCGGGGATGCTGAGGGAAAGTTCCTCCAGCACCGGGATGACCTGGTTCCCGCGGCGGTAGGATTTGGTGATGTTGCAGATATCGACGATGACCGGGCGCGCGCTGCTCATCCGTCACTGTTTCGGAACCGATACGCGGGTTCCGTCCGCCAATTTATCCACCGGTGCTGCAGCGATGCGGCTTCCGATCGCCGGACCCTCCCGCAGTTCGACCATCTCGCCCAGACGCCGGCCGAGCTGCACCGGGGCCTCCCGAACTTTATCGCCTTGGATGAGGAACACCCGCGGGGGGCCCTGGCCCTGGGCCACGGCCGCCGCCGGCACCGCGCGCAACGGCGACTGCTCCCCCGGACCGGGTGCGCGCGAAAGAAACGCCACCTTGGCGCTCATTTCAGGCAAAATCCCCGGGTCGCGCTCGAGAAAAGCGACCTTCACTGTAATCGTGGCCTTGCTGCGGTCGGCGGTCGGCAGGATCATGTGCACCCGGCCGGGGAAACGCGAGTCCGGAAAAGCATCCAGTCGGATCTCGCAGGGCTGGCCTACCTTCACCTGGGCGATATTCGATTCCGACACATCCACCTCCACCAGGAGCGATTCCATGTCGGCGACGGTCACCACGGCGGCCTTCGCATCGGCCGTGGCCGCCAGCGGGGTCACAATGTCGCCGATGTCGGCGTTCTTGGTGAGCACCACCGCGTCGAAGGGTGCGCGGATGTTGGTGTAGTCGAGCAGCGCGGTCGCCCCCTCGAGGGCGGCCTGGGATGAGCGCAGGGCGGCGGACAGGCCCTCTACGGCGGCGATGGCGGTCCTGTGGCGGGCCTCGGCCGTGTCGAAGACCGACTGGGCGATGGTTCCCTTTTCAGCGAGCGTCTTTTTGCGCGCGTAGTCCAGTCCCGCGTTCGCCAGCTCGGCCTGCGCCTGCTCCAGGCTGTATCGGGCCACGGCGACGTTCTGGACGGCCCGGTCCCGGTCGGCCACGGCGTCCCGGTTCTCCAACCGGGCGATGATTTGACCCTCCTTCACCCGGCTACCCTCCTCGACGCCCAGGTACACCAGCCGTCCGGTTACCTTGGAGGCCACGGCGGATTTGCGGTCGGCCACGACATAGCCGCTCGCGTTCAGCTGGGTCAGCGTCTGGGACGGGTAGATGTTCTGGACGATGGTCGTCTGGACCTGCACCGCGGGCGTGAGGAGTCCCTGCCGGTAGAGCCCGGCGGCCGCTCCGAGCAAGAGGAGCAGCAGAACCCCCCATGCCAGCCGCTTCTTCTTGCGGGCCTTCGGCCGCAGGGCCGATTTTTCGATGCGCAGTTTTTTCAGCTCTAGGTCGGCCATGCGTTTTCTTTCCTATGGCTGAAACTTTCGGCTTTGGCATGGCATTCCCACGAAGATGCACCCGCCGAACCAAATTAAATGGAATTTATACCACAACCGGTTCGAAATGGACACACGTCATAGATAGCTACATGCCGCCGCGTTGGGTGGGACGATCATCGAAAAACATCAACTTAGAATCCGGTTAAGCCTTGGGCTTAACCGGATTCTAATCCAACCGTTTCCGAAAGCGGTTGACCGCAGCGGTGAACACGAGCCCACCGAGAATGGCCAGCTCCAGGAACTCCGGCCAGAGCACGTCGAGGCCCGTGCCCTTCAGGAAAATCCCCCGGATAATGATCAGGAAATGACGCAAGGGGTTCAGGTGCATGAGCCACTGCACCCAGGCGGGCATGTTGGCGATGGGGAAGACGAACCCGCTCAGCATGAAGAAGGGCACGATGAAGAAGAAGTTGGTCATCATGGCTTGCTGCTGGGTGCGGGAGACGGTGGAGATCAGCAGCCCGATGCCGAGCGTGCTCAGGAGAAAAATGGAGCTTGCCCCCAGCAGCAGCGGGGCGCTGCCCATCATGGGGATCTGAAACCACAGCCGGGCGAAAATGATCACCATCACCATCTGGGCCTGGGCGATGAGAATGAAGGGGATGGTCTTGCCGAGGATGAACTCGGCGGCCGTGAGCGGGGTCACGATCAGCTGCTCCATGGTGCCGGCTTCCTTCTCGCGCACGACGGCCATGGAGGTGAACAAGAGCGAGAGCAGCATCACCAGGAAGGCGACGATCCCCGGCACGTAATAGTACTGGCTGTCCAAGTTGGGATTGTACCAGGTGCGGATGCGGCCGTCGATCTCGCCGAAGTCGATCTGCCGGCGGTTGAGCTCCCGCAGGAGTTGGGAGTTGAAAGTGTCCAGCACGTTGAGACTGTATGCGATTCTCACGGCCGCCATGTTGCTCATGCTGCCGTCCACCAGGACCTGCACCGCGGCCGTTTCGCCCTTGCGGATGTGCGCGCTGAAATCCGGCCCCAGGCGCAGTCCGATGTCCACCTGGCGCTGGAGCAGCAACTGGTCGAGTTCTTTCGGATCCTGGAGCACGTGGGTGATCCGGAAGGTCGGGTTGCCGTCGAAGGCGTCGATGAGCCGGCGGCTTTCCGGGGTGCGGGACTGGTCGATCAGCCCCACGCGGATGTCACGTACGTCGGTGGTGACGACGTAGCCGAAGATAATCATTTGGATCAGGGGCGCGATGACCAGCAGCGGTCGGTTTTTGCGGTCACGGAAAAGCTGGATGAACTCCTTGCGGACCAGTTCGCGCACTCGCCGCCAGTTCATGTCAGAGCCCCTCCTTTTTCAGCGCGGCGATGTTGAGGCCCCCCAGCAGGGCGGCCATCAGCGCCAGCACGAGAAAGCTCGGCCAGAGCTGGGCAAGCGCCAGGTCGCGCAGGTAGAGCCCGTTCAGGATGTCGATGTAGTAGGTGGCCGGCATCAGGCGCGAAACGGCCTGGAGAACGACCGGCATGTTCTCGCGGGGAAAGACGAAGTCCGACAGCAGCAGCGACGGCAGGTAGGTGACCAGGATCGCCAGCTGGTTGGCCACGAGCTGGGACTTGGTCGCAACCGAGATCAGCAGCCCGATGCTCAACCCCACGATGATGTAGATGGTCGAGGCGAGGATCATCAGCCAGAAACTCGACTCCATCACCACGTCGAAGAGCACCTGCCCCATCAGGATGGCCACCAGGACATCCACGAGGGTGATGAAAAAATACGGGATGGCCTTGCCCATGAAAAATTCCCCCGCCCGCACGGGCAGCGCGCGGATGGTTTCCATGGTCCCGTTTTCGTACTCGCGGGCGACGACGAGCGAGGTGAGCAGGGCCCCCACGATCATGATGATGACGGCGATGATGCCGGGTACTATGAAATTGCGGCTCTCCAGGTCTTCGTTGAACCAGACCCGGAAGCGGCCCTCAACGGGGGGCTGGATCCGCTGTCGGCCCTGGCGGTTTAAATAGTCGATGAGCTGGCGTTCGTTCGCCGCGGCGATGACGGCTGTGATGAAAGCCCGGGTGTTGCCGGCGGTGTTCGGGTCGCTGCCGTCGATGATGACCTGCAGTGCTGCGGTGCGGTCCGCCCGGAGATCGGCCGTCCAGCCGGGCGGGATGACGACGCCGAGCATGACGCGATTGCGGTCGAGGAGGTCCGTGAGGACGGCGGTAGAGGCGGGGTACGCCACGATGTCGAAATAGACGGAGGCGCCCAGCCGGCGGATGAAATCGCGGCTTTCCGGGGTGCGGTCGTGATCGACCACCGCGGTGGGGATGTGATCCACGTCCAGGCTCAGGGCGTAGCCGAAGAGCAGGATCAGCAAGAGCGGGATGATGAACGCCAGGGTAAGGCTGCGGAAGTCGCGGATGAGGTGGAAATACTCCTTGCGGGCGATGGCCCGGACCTTGCGCAGGTTCACGGCGCCCCCTGTTTCATCAAGGCCACGAAGGCGTCGTTCAGGTCCGCGTCCGGCCGGCCCGGGAGCACCGCGGCCACAATTTCGGCCGGTGCGCCGCTGGCGACGATCCGGCCGGCATTGATGATGACCACCCGGCCGCAGTGCCGGGCCTCGTCCATGTAGTGGGTGGTCACGAACACCGTGACCCCCTCGGAGGTGAGTTGGCGGATAAAGCCCCAGAAATGCCGCCGGGTGATGGGGTCCACCCCGGAGGTGGGCTCGTCCAGAAAAAGCAGCCGTGGCCGGTGCAGCAGGGCGCAGCCCAAGGCCAGGCGCTGGCGAAAGCCGGGGGGCAGCTCCCGCGTCAGACGGTCGCGCACCGGGGCGAGGCGCGTGACCGTGAGGGCCCACTTGGTGCGCTCCGGCCACTGCGCCGGGGGCACGTTGTAGATGCCCAGATAAAAGCGAATGTTCTCAAACGGCGTCAGGTCCGGGTAGAGCGAAAACTTCTGGGACATGTAGCCGATGCTCTGCTTGATGCGTTCGGACTCGGTGAAGATGTCGAAGCCGGCGACACGGCCCGCGCCGCTGGTGGGCGCGATGATGCCGCAGAGCATGCGGATGGTCGTAGACTTGCCGGCGCCGTTCGGTCCTAAAAAGCCGAAAATCTCCCCCGTGCGCACCGCAAAGCTGACCCGGTCCACGGCCGTGAACCGGCCGAAGCGCTTCACCAGATCCGTCACGGTGACAGCGTCAGCGTCCAAAGGAATCCTCGCTCAGCCTCTGGTCTACCGCCTGGATGCGGTGGATCATGGCCGCTTCCAGGCTCCCGAATCCCGCGCGGACCTCGGCGGGGTCGGCATCCGCCAGGATGCGGGCGTTGTGCATCAGCAGCAGTCGGTCGCAGCGCTCGCCCTCGTCCAGGTAGGCGGTGGACACCAGAATGGTCATGCCGCCCCGTTGCATGTCCGCCAGGATCTGCCAGAACTCCTGCCGCGAGAGCGGGTCGACCCCATTGGTGGGTTCGTCGAGGATCAGGAGCCGGGGCTCGTGCACCAGCACGCAGGCCAGGCCCAGCTTCTGCTTCATGCCGCCGGAAAGGTCCGCGGCCTTGCGGTCCACGAACGGCAGCAGGTTCGAAAACCCCAGGAAGCGCTCGCGGCGCCGGCGCCGTTCGGCGCCGGAAATTCCATAGATGTCCATGAAAAAATCGAGGTTCTCGGCCACGGTGAGATCCGAATACAGGCCGAAACGCTGGGGCATGTAGCCGATCAACTCTTTGACTCTGGAGCGCTCGCGCACCACGTCGAAACCGCCCACGCGGATCGTGCCGGCACTTGGGACCAGCATGGTGGCCAGCATGCGCAGGAGGGTCGTCTTGCCGGCGCCGTCCGAGCCCACCAGTCCGATGAGGTCGCCGGCGGACACGTTGAAGGAGACATCGGCGACCGCCGTGAGAGCGCCGAAGCGCCGTGTCACGCCGGCCGCACGGATGATCTCGGCGGGGCTGCGGGCGGCGACCGGGGTGCGTTCAGCGGAACCAGGCATCGGCGGGCATCCCTGACTTGAGCTCAAGATCCGGGTTCGGGATGGACACTTTCACCAGGTAGACGAGCTTGACGCGCTCCTTGTGGGTCTGGATGATCTTGGGGGTGAACTCGGCCTGGGGCGAGATGAAGGCGACGCGGCCGGTGTAGGTCTTGTCGGGGAAGGTGTCGGTCTTCACGTCGACCGGCTGGTCGGGTTTGATCTTGCCGATTTCGGTCTCGCCCACGAAGACTTTGAGGTCCACCCGGGATAGGTCGGCCATGGAGAAGACCTCCTGGCTGGGGGAGACCACCTCGCCCGGCTCCACGTTGCGGCTGAGCACGATGCCTGCAAAGGGCGCATGCAACTCGGTGCGGGCCAGTTGGATCTCGGCGACGCTCAGCGCGGCTTTCGCCGAGGCCACCTGGGCCCGGGCGGCCTCCACCTCCTGCTCGGCTGCTTGAATTTTTTGAAGGTTGCTCTGAGACAGCCGCAGCGCGGCCTGGCCTTCGGCCAGGCGCGATCGGGCCGTGTCGATTTCTTCGGGGCGGGAGCCCTCCTTGGACAGCAGGTAGGCCTGCACCGCGCGCTCGTGCTCCTTGAGCGCGGTCTGGAACCCGACGTCGGCGGCATCGCGGGTCTTTTCGGCCACCACCCCCTTGGCGAACAGCTCGTCGTAGCGCGCCTTGTCCTTGCGTGCGTTGTCAAGGGTCACCTGGGTGGCTTCCGCGGCCAGCCGCGCCCGTGCGATCTCCTGGGAGCGGTTGCCGGTTTCCTCCTGCGTGAGCTGGGCTTTGAGGGCCCGCACTGCGGCTTCCGCTTGATCAACCTCCGCCGGAAGCACCTTGCGGCTCACCTCCAGCCCGGTTTCGAGCTGCCGCAGGTTCTGCTCGGCGTAATTGAGATTGGCCTGAGCCTGGTCCCGCAGGGCCACGAACTCCCGCCGGTCGAGGACCGCCATAACCTGCCCCGCCGCCACCATCCGGCCCTCGTCCGTCAGGACCTCCTGCACGCGGCCGGTCACTTGAAACGCGAGGTTGGACGGGGTCGCGTCGATCGTACCCGAGTAGTAAAGCTCGGTGCTGCGCCGGCTGAATTGGCCCCAGGTGACGAGGCCGCCGACCCCGAGCAGCAGCACCAGGAACAGCCCCAGAATCAGACGTTTCCTCACGTCCCACCTCCGCGGTCAAGAGAGCTACACTTAGCTGATTTGGGAGGGGGATTCAAGACGTTGAAGGCTCCGGTTATCGGCGGGGAGCTCGCGTCGTGGGGCGTGAGGGTGCCAAAGCCTTCCTGCAGCGGGTTGAAGTGCTGCAATCAGGGCGCGGGAAAGGGGCGGCTGGTATTTGCTGGGCCTTCTTCAGCCGGCTCGTTTTGGGAGCAGTTTGCGGATTTCTTCGCTTTGCGCTCGGAGTTCGGCCGAACCTCGTCGTTCCAGGGCCTGGACCAGTTTTTCCAGCAGGTCCTCGAGCCGGATGGGCTTGAGCAGGTAGTCGTAGGCGCCCTCCTTCATGCCTTCGACGCTGGTCTCGAGGGACGCATGTCCGGTGAGGAGAATGACTTCGGCCGCGGGTCGGATTCGCTTGATTTCCCGCAGGGTTTCGATGCCGTCCATCCCTCCCGGCATCTTGATGTCCAGGATGACGACATCGAACGGGTGCTCTTTTACCAGGCGCAGGGCTTCTTCGCCGCTCGCGCAGCCGATGGAGCCGATGTTGCGCTTCCTGAGGCGGTTCATCAAGGTTTCGAGGAAGTCCCCCTCGTCATCCACGACCAGAATGTTCGGTTTCTGCATGCTGCCTCCGATAGACTGTTCCGGATCGACGGGCCGGGCGTTAAGCAGCCAGTCTCCGGTTTATTTTTTTTCGGGTCGGACGATCGGCAGTGTGATCGTGAACTCGGCCCCTTGGCCCGCCTGGCTGCGCAGGGAGAGGCCTCCCCCCAGTTTTTCGATGATGTTGTAGCTGATCCAGAGGCCCAGACCGGTGCCTTTCCCGGAGCTTTTGGTGGTGAAAAACGGGTCGAAGATCTTCTTCTGCATGTTCTCCGGGATCCCCGGTCCGGTGTCGGCGATGAGGACCCGGATCTCGGAATCGTCGGCGCAGCTCTTGACCGACACCGTGCCGTCTTTGCCGATGGCGTCGATGGCGTTGCTGACCAGGTTCAGGATGACCTGCTGCAGCTGGGCCTGGTCGCCGGCAATGATGGGGACACTGTCCATCAGATCGGTCTGGATGTCGATGTGGTTCGCGTGGGCGAAGGTTCTTAGGATATCAATGGTCTGGTTGATGGTCTGGTTGACGTCCACATCCTCCAGCCGCGGCTCCATGCGGCGGGCGTATCCGAGCATGTTGTGGACCACCTTGCGGGCGCGCTCCACGTGCTCCTCGATTTTGGAGACGGACGAGCGGAATTCCTGGAGGTTTTCGCTCTTCCGGAGGTCCTCCTCATCGAGGAGGTCCTGCATCCAGCCGGTCTTTTGCAGGATGACGGCCAGGGGGTTGTTGATCTCGTGCGCCACTCCCGCCGCCAATTTGCCGAGGGCGGCAAGCTTGTCGGACTGGACGAGCTGGGCGTTCAACTCCTGCATCCGGGTGTTGGTCTCGACCAGTTGCCGGACCATCATCCGGGTGGTGAAGACGGTGGTCAGGATGATGGCGATGATGCCGAGCGAAATGATGACAATCTGGGTGTTGCGGGTCGTAAAGAGGGGCGCCATCTCGCTTTCGGCGTCGATGCTGATGACGAGCAGCCAATCCTTGTTTTTAAGCCAGGCTCCGGCAAGGAGCAGCTTGCGGGAGTCGGCTCCCGGCTGTTCGAAGACCATCGTTTGCTTGCCGAAAAGAGAGACGTCCACCGGGGCCCGGTCGAGGATGCCCCCGCCGAAGCGCGGCTTGCTTTGCAGGATACCCTCCGCGTTGACCAGGTAGGCGTTGCCCGTCCGGCCGTATTGAGCGGCCTGAACGATTCGGCTGAAGATGTCCGGGTCGATGGTGGCACGCAGGATCCAGATTCTCTGATTTTCCTGGCGGCGGATGGCGATGATGAAGTGCGGCGCCTTCCGGAAGCCCATGTACACATCGCTGATGTAGAGACCCTTGCTCATGACCTCGCCGAACCAGGCCTGCTCGTAATAATTCCTGCCCGTGAGGTCGTAGGGCCCGACATAGGCCAGCTGCTGGCCGGTGTGGTCGATGACCCCCAGGTCCACGAAGGCCCCGGCTCTCAGGTTCATCACCGCCAGTTTGCGCGCCAGATTGTCGGCGTTGGTCATGGTCTCGAAGCTCTGGGTGTCGGCGATCGCCCCGAGAATGGCGGTGCGCTCCGTCAAAAACAGGTCCAGCGACGCGGCCTGGTTCTCCGCGCGGTTGCGTATCTGCTCCCGGATTTTATCGATGTACATGTCGGCGAACTGCCGGTAGATGATGACTCCGAGGAGCAGCAGCGGCGTGAAGGTGACGAGCAGGGTGAGGGCAATGATCTTTGTCTGAAGACGTGAATAGATGCTGCCTTCCATCGACGGTCTCCCCCGGGCTGGGATGTGGTGGACTGCCTCCGGCACTCAACGCATCTTAACACCCTGTTGAAGCCCATATTACAGAAAATCACGTAAGATGCAACGCTATGCCATCGCGGTCAGCCGGCCGATGTCCTTGCGGTATTTTTCGCGATAGTAATTCACATGGGCGGGGTTGGTCATGATCATGTCGAGCTGACGGGTGTGCAGGGCGAGGTAGCCCAGAAGCTCCACCCGCTTGAGCATGTACGCTTCGCTCTGGGCCTCGACGCGGGCGAGGAGGTGGTCCTCCTTGATCTCCACCCGAAACCCGATGGGCTCCAGAATTTCAGCGATGAAACGCACCCGGGCGAGCCGTCGTTCAAAGTCCGTGGCGCCGCCCTTGAACTGAAAACTCACGTAGTTTTCCGGCGCGCGTTCGCTCACCAGGGCTTCCATGGTCGCGAAGTGAAACCCCAGCCGTTGGCTCAGGCTGCAGTAGTTCCGGGAGATCATGAAATAGTTGCGTTCGGCGAACTTGGAGCGCACCCCGACGGTGAGTGCCTGGTTGGTTGTCGCCTGGAACATGACGGACAGCATGCCCTTGCCGTTCATCGCCGGCGGCCCCTCCCAGGGGATGGCGACGAACCCTTTCCAGAATGCGAGCATCGGAATCGAGGCGATCTGTTCGAGCTTGACGTATTTTCCGGGTATTTCTTCGGTGAAGCCGTCGTCCAGGTTCAGGATCCACCACTGCATGGGCACGTGGTAGTGCAGCTGTTTGCTGGAGCGTTCGGAGAAGCCGTGGTCCTTGCCGAAGTTGAACATCTCGTTCACGGACTTCTCGTGGATGAAGCGGGTGATATCGTGCAGGGTCCGGCACCCGGCGGGTGCGAACTCCGGAGCGTCCGGGTCGAGCAGGTTGAGCGGCACGATCAGGCGACCGGCCTCGGAGAGGATGTCGTGCACCGGGCTGCCTTGCATGAGTGCCGGGCGGGCAGGGGCATCGACGAGCAGTTCCTCCACGCGGCCCCGGTGGATCGCGCGGCCGCTGGCGTCCACGGTGACGATTTGCCCTGCGGACAGTTGTCCGGCGGCTTCTGCCACTCCGAAGAGCGCCGGGACCCCGAATTCCCGGGCCACGTTGGCGAGGTGCCCGGCGAACCCGCCCTGCTCGGTGACCACGGCCGCCGCACGATTCAGCAGCGAGGCCCAGCGCGGCTGCGCCTGCCGGATGACGAGCACGGCCTTTTCCGGGAATGCCAGCACGTCCGCGGCTTTCTCGGCGATGAACACCGGTCCGCAGGCCGCTCCGGGGCTGGCGGTGACGCCGCCCCGGCAGAGGATCGAATCCGGCGCCGGGCGGTGCACCTCCGGCAGGGGTTCGGCCTCCGTGACCTGTTTCTGCTGCAGCGGCCGGCATTGCAGCAGGAAAATCCTGCCCTGGGGATCGATGGCCCACTCGATGTCCTGAGGGACACGGTAGTGGGCTTCGATGGCCACGGCGAGCTTCGCCAGTTCGACGGCCTGGGCGGCGCTCAGGGAGGGCAGCGCTCTTTCTTCCCCGGCCAGATCCAGCCGGCAGACCCCTTCCTCCGGGTAACAGACGAACTTGCGCTCCTTGATGCGGATGTCCTCGCGGGTCAGGGCCATTGGCTCCTGCCGGGACACGACGAACTGGTCGCAGGCCTCGCTGCCGTCCACCACGGCCTTGGGCAGTCCCCAGGACGAGTTGATGAACACCCTGTGGTCGTGGATATCCACCGGGTTGCGCGTGTAGGTGACCCCGCCGGCCGCGGCATCCACCATGACCAGGCCGCCCACGCACATGGCTATGTCCTCGTCCCGAAACCCTTTGTTGAGCCGGTAGCTGATGGCCGGCAGGCTGTATTTGCTGGCCAGCACATCCTTGTAGGCATCGAGCGCGTTTTCGGCGCTGACGTTCAGCGCGGAGCGGTACTGGCCGGCAAACGAGCTGCCGGCGGCGTCCTCTCCGATGGCGCTGCTGCGCAGGGCCACCGTGACCGGCCCGCCGGCTTCGCGCTCGATCGCCGACCATGCCCCGCGGATGGCTTCGACCAGGTCGGGCGGCACCTCGGAATGGATGATCAGTTGTTGGATCTCGGCGCTCAAGGAGAAGAGCGCTTCGATGTTTTCGGATTCGGCGGCCTGCATGCGCCGGTCGATTTCCGCCTGCAGGTCGTTGTGCTCGACAAAGCGCTGGTAGGCACGGGCGGTGATGCCGAACCCCGGCGGCACGCGCACGTTCAGAGCGTTTTTGATCTCTCCCAGGTTGGCCATCTTGCTGCCGACCACGTTCGTCAGAGCCTTGGTCACGTGGGACAGGGGGATCACCAGACGTTCGTCTTCGATCAGCTTGCGGCGGGTCAGGATCTCGTCGATGCCCTGTTGGATGCCGTCGAAGCTCGCGAAGAGGCCCGCGTATTTTTCAGGTGCGAGCCGCTCGATCGTGCGGATCATGGAGAACACGTTCACGGAAACCGAGGTGCAGGAGGCCCGCACGAAGGCCATCCCGAAGGGGCGGCTGCCGTGCAGGGCCTCCTCGATGCCGGCCATGATCTCGAGCGCCTTGTTGTTGGCGGAGAGCAGCAGCTTGAAGCTGTGGTAGCGATCCCTGAACTCGATGCGCAGGGCGTCGACATTCACCTCGATGGGTCCATCGTCAGGCTGCCTGCGGGTGAATATCCTTCTTAAGAAGCCACGGATCGGCATGAGAATCGCTCGAAACTGGAAGCTCGAGGCCAAAAGCGATGAAAAGCACTTGACTACCCTGAGTACGATACTAAAGCGGATGGATCCGCCCGGATAATCGGTTTTCCGCCTCCGGCGGACGGCGGTACAGTGTCCGTCGCAGGCGGTCAAATGTAGTTAATATTTTTTTTCTTCCGGCAGGAAGAAAAAAACATCAGTGTTCAAGCTGCATGCCCCAGCCCTCGAACATGAAGAGAATGGCGAATCCATACCACATGGTGTAGATGACATAGAATGCCAAGGAAAAGATGACCACCCACAGGCGCTCCATGATTTTTTGGGACTCGATCCCGTAGAAGTTGTATGCGGTTTCCAACGCCTTCTGGTTCAGTTGGACGACGACCTTGGCCTCTTTGAACTTCTTTTCTTTCTGGAGCGCCTTTTCGGCCGATTTAAATGCTTTCCACCAGTTAAAGAGGGCCTGTCGTTCGTTGTAGCCGTATTTATCGGCCAGAACCTTCCCGTCGTTGTGGTACATGGCATCCGCATCCTCCAGGCATGCGGTCAGCATCTTCTCGAAGCTGCCGTTCACCCTCAGCTTGGCCTCGGAGACATTCACGAGCGCGCCGGCCTGCATGAAGAGCACAGCCGTTTGCTGGGCCTGAGCGGCGGAGTCCATGGTCAGGGTGAAGTCTACGGAACTTGCGCCCATCTGTTTGATGTCCTCCCTGACCTTGGGGATGTAGTAGGCCGATCCCTTGGCGATGGAATTATAGAGGCGGTCCAGGTACTCGAGCCCGTTGTGACCATTGAACAAAGGAGAGAAAATGATGACCAGTACGACGAAGAAACTGATCAGCATGGCCAGCCCAAGGCTGAACTCTTTCTTTTTCTTGATCATCGTTTCACCTCCCTGCCCAGCAGCACCGGGATGTTTTTAAGGAACGTGCCGATCACCCATGCCGCAAAAAGGCCGATGACAATGAAAAAAGCCCAGATGCCGATGTCATCCAGCACGGCCCCGGTCTGTTTGGATATAGTGATGAGCCCGATGCTGCTCAGTTTGGCCGGCAGAGCGAAGATGCGGTTGATGAAACCGGCCATGACCGAAAGGGCGAAGAATCCGCGGATGGTGATACCCGCCACCACCTTGGTGGCCATGGCGCCGATCTGGATTCCCACGAGCGAGCCCAGCAACATGCCCATGGCCAGCGTGTAAAAAATAAACCCGTAAATGGCGTACTGGGTAATAGAACCGTACCCGGCGGTGAAGATGATTTGGAAAATGTCGGTTCCCACCGTGGTCATGGAGGAAACCCCCAGGGTGTAAACGAAGATGGGAAACGTCAGGAATCCGCCGCCGACCCCCATGATGCCGCCGGCAACTCCCACGATGAAACCGCTGACCACTAAAAACACCCATGAAATGCTGCGGCCTCCCGGGACGAGATCAAAATCGAATTTAATCATGGGCGGAATTTTCAGCGCCTGAATTTTGCGAGGCAGGTTGCCCATCTCGGTTCCTTCCATCTTGCCGCCATGGGCACCCGCCTCTTCTTCGTGGGCCGTTGTTCCTTTGGGGGCTTCTTTTTTACGGCCGGCTTTGCGGGCATTCAGAAAATCGAACAGGGAATAAAAGCCGAGAAAGCCCAGAATCAGGGAATAGATGGTGGTGATGAAGGCATCGGACAGGATCGGGTTCAGTTCGTAGAGCAAGCGGTTGATGGTGCCGCCGGCGGTGGCCCCGCCGATGGCGCCGATCAGGAAAACTCCGGCCAGCGGGACCGAAACGTTGCCGAGCTTGCGGTGGATGACGCTGCCCATGATGGCTTTGGCGAAGATGTGAAACAGGTCGGTGCCCACCGCGAGGATGCCTTTGACCCCGGCGCTCATTAGAGCCGGAGCGATGATGAATCCGCCCCCAGCCCCGATGCAGCCGGAGATCAGGCCGGCCACCACACCGACCATGATCGAGACCAGAAAGATAATCGTGGTGTAATAGGCTGGGCTATAGGCTTCCTTGCCGCCCAGCAGTTTCGGCAGGACATCGCCTGCCTGATCGGCGAAGGCGATGCCGACAAGCGCCGCCGGAATGGTCAGAAGCAGGAGCGCGAACAATCTGCGCCGGTCCCCCAGGATCCGGTTGGACACCTCCAGCTCCCACTGCGCGTGGTAGCGGGCACTCGCCATCATGTAGCTTCCAAGCTGTTTCAGAAAGTTCGTCTTCATCCGCTCTCCTTATTATTTGAAGCTGATTCCGTAAACCAACGTTGCCTGCTGACCCTCAGACGGCGTTCATTTGCGGGATTCGATCACCCCCTCGATGCTTTTGATTTTGTGCTGCTGGATGGTTTTTTTCTGGTAGGCGTCCTCTATCTTGTAGAGCAGTTCGTCGAGGTCGATCGGTTTCATGAGGTAGTCAAAGGCCCCAAGCCGCATCCCCTCCCGGGCTATTTCCAGGCTGGCATGTCCGGTGAGCATGATCACCTCGATCAGCGGTTGCGCGTTTTTGATGGCCCGCAGGGTCTCGACCCCGTCCATGCCCTTCATGCGTACGTCGAGCACGACCACGTCCGCCGGTTTCTGCTGCAGCCAGGCCAAGGCCTCCTCGCCGCTTTGGACCCCGAAGACGGCGACGCCGCGCCTCTGCATGCGCTTGAGTATGGTCTCCAGAAAATCCACTTCGTCGTCGACGAACAGAACCCGTAAATCGCTCACCGCCGCCTCCTGTTGCACCCCGCCCCCAGCGGACAAGGCCGAGCCGAGAATCCCCGACATAAGTTTTAAAATATATCTATATATTCCCTTCCCCGGTTATTATTCAATCCTTTTTCTCGAGGCCTGTCGGCGGGGTGGTACTATTTGCCCTTCCCATCGAAAAATGGGTTCTGAGCCCCGGGCACGCCCCGGATCCTTCATGCGGCGGAGACGGGGTCGGCTTCTTTGTCTCTCAGTTTCCTGAGGCACAACCGGCCCAAAATGAGGGTCGCCACTACGCTGGGAACGAAGATGCGGATGAAGGCTCCGGTCATGTCGTCCTGCGGTCCGCGGCCGCTGACGATCATGGAAAAGGTCAGCTCGGTTAGGATCAGCACATCGATCAGCACCACCATCAGTTTCTGTCGCGTGTTCATCGGTTCTCCTTGCGCGGCGGGCAGGCGCTTGCCCTGGGGGGAGGCGCCTGCCCGCCCTGCCGTGCTATTTTTTCATCAGATTCTGCTTGGACACGTTCATGACCTTGATGGCTTTTTTGACACCGCCCTCGGCGACATAGGAGATGCGGAGCACGTCGCCCGGTTTCGGCGGGATACCGATCTTGGCCTTGGACACATCGAGCTCCATTTGAACCCCGGTGGGTTTGCCGTAGGGGGCTTCCTTGCTGGTCTCCAGGCCGAATTCATCGATCTTGATGGTTTTGGCCGCCTCGTCGAAGGCCAGACATTTGCCCTGAGCGACCTCGGCCGCCAGGGCCGGGCCATACAGCACCAACCCCAACGTGCAGATGACGGCGATGCATGCAAAGGTTCGTTTCATCGTTTGAATCTCCTTCCTATGAAGTTTAAAATTGGCCGCATCAGGCTGCTGTCGCGGAGGCATCGTTCTTCGCTCTCAACTCTTTCAAAATACCGGTTATCAAAATTTTTATGATGTAAAGACAGATAAGGGAGATGGTCCCCAGAATGACCACCGTTGCCGCTGCATCATACTTGTACTGCTTCAGAATGATGGAGATCATGCAGCAGAGCACGGCGATCCCAAAAACCAGGCGGATGCCGTAGCCTTGGGAATATTTGGTGGCGATGGTGCCGATCTGGGCACCGATGGCCGCACCGGTCAGCATGACGAACACCGCCACGATTTCAATGCGTCCTTTCAGGGCATAGGTGAAGGCACCGTAGAGCCCCGAGACCATGACCTCTGCCAGATCGGTGCCGACGGCGATGTGAGTGGGGCAGCCGACCAGATAGACCAGCGCCGGCATTCGGATCAGGCCGCCGCCGATACCCAGGAAGCCTGCGAGGACGCCGGTCAGGAAGCTGATGAAGATCGGGACCCAGATCGAGCAGGTGAATCCGGATTCTTTAAAATGCATCATGGGCGGGATCTTGATGCGGTGAAGCGTTTCGTACCAGGTGATACCGGTTGCGCCGTACTCGCCGACCTGACCGATCTTCTTCTTGCTCGAGGCCTTGTAATAATCGTAGAACACCATCGCGGCGATCAAAGCGAGCAGGATCACGTAGGCCCAACGCACCACCGTGCCGATGTTGCCCAAGCGTTCCAACTGCATGACGATCTGGGCGCCGCATTCGATGCCGATCATGGTCCCGATCAGCATGACGGCGGCGAGTTTATAGTCCACGTTGCCGAACTTCGCGTGCCGGAACGTCGAGATCATCGACTTGCCGGCGATGTGTGCCATGTCCGTCCCGATGGCGAATGCCATGGGAAACCCGAGAATGTTCAACCCGGGGGTCACCATCCATGCTCCGGCCATGCCGAAGAAACCGCCGATGGTTCCCACCGAAAAGCCGATCAACACGAGACCCGGCCAAAAAATGTACATACCGGCTATGGGCATCCACAAGTACCAGATAGAAGTATCCATCGTATGATTCCTCCAAAGGGGTCGCGTCGCCGCGAATTAATGTTCCACGATTTTTCGGCTTTTCAGGTCGATCCCGGTGCGTTTCATCAGAAAGTCCATCAAGAATCCCAGGAAGGCACCGAAGGCAGCGGTCAGCACGGTGGCCCAGGTGGCGAAGAGCCACGCATTCGTATTGTAGGTATCGGCGATATAGCGAATAAACGAATTATGAAGGACCCGGGTATCAGCCACCACCACGAGATCCACTCCACTTCCGCCTCCGGCGGCCCATGCCGGGAGTGCCCCGATCAGCATCACCAGGGCTGCAAGCAGGCCGAAATGCTTAAAAATTTTTCTCATACGGTTTCTCCTTAATTTTGTGAGGTTTTGGTTTTCGCGATCTCTCAAGCGCGTGCCGTGCTGAGGAGCAAGAAGAATGCCATTGACTTTTCTCGCAATTGCGCGTTATAAATAACAACGATTGCTCGTTTGCTAACGAAGACCATATCCGGGCTATAATGATGTTCGGAAATCCTGTAAAAACCAATATAAATGAACTTAAATTTTCCGGCAGGGTCGGTCGTGTATCAATAAAAACAAAGCTATTTTTATGTCTTATACCTCCAATCATCTTGATTTTGGTGGCGACGGGGGTGATCTCCTACCATTTTTCCAGCACTTTTATCCGCAGCGGCCTTGAACGTGCTGCCCAGGTTCAAGCCATAGCCCTTGCAGAAAAGGTCGAAAGCACTTTCGAGATTTGCCGGCGGGATTTGCAACATGTCGCGCAAGAAAATCCGTCGATTGATAAGATTCCCGACTATTTGCGCAATTTTAACAAATATGGCGCAATACGATATAGAGAACTCGCATATATTTCGCAAACAAATGACCCGCATGCTTATTTTGTGGCTACAAATGATAAAATTGTTAAAATTCCAACGCGTTCCATCGAAAATATCCACCCCAATCCTTTTGCCTATTATGATTTGATAAAGGCCGCGGGACCCGGCAATGTGTGGATGTCGCCTGCACTTAGGGCGCAGTACCCCATCCCAGCCAATGATAATCCCAACCAGATCTTGATTTGCAACGTTATGTATCTTGGAATGTGGGTCGGGGGTGAGAACGGCCGCAGCAACGGCTACTTCTTACTGTCGATCGATGTCAAAAGCCTTCGGGATATGATTTCGAAGTATGTCTCGGAGGGGCTCCCTCTGTGGGCGGATTCCCACAACACGGACCACCTTTACAGTTTTCTCTTTGATACGGACGGCTGGATCTTGTTTGAATCCGGCAGGGCCTCAGACCCGGGGGCGGACCTGAGCACCGACCGCGCCCGTTCCGGGTACATTGGGACCCTCGGCAAGCCCGAACTCCCCTCCGGGTTCAAGCCTGCCGATCGCTATTCAAATTATTGGGAGATGGTGAAAAGCATTCGTGAGGACAAATACGGCATCGTGTATCCGGATATTCAAGTGGAAAAGGTCGGGCCGGTGCAGGATCATTTTCTGGCGTTTGCCCCGATTCACATAGCGGGACAGAAGAAAGGCAAACCGATGATCTATGGCGGTACGGCCATTGCCAGCGGCACGCACCTGACCGAAAGCGCCGGATTCAAACAGGTCGACGTGATGTTCATCATCACCCTGGCAACCATTTTTTTAATATCCCTGTTGATTCTCGTATTGGGCTACATGGTCACGCGCCCCCTCACGATACTGGCGCAGAAAGTCAACGCCATGCACCAGTCCGGGAGAATCGAACCACTGGCCTTGAGGTTCTCGGACAAGGAGCTCGCGGTCCTCAGTGCCAGCATCAACAATCTGATCGATACCGTCAACGTGCAGGGCAAAGACATCCAATCCAGGGACCAGGAAAAAGACGCCGCTGTACTCAAGGACCAAACGCCTTTGGCGGACGACGATCCGGTTCTGATTCAGCCTCCGGAGATAATCGAAATTCCCGGGCTGCTGGGAACCGGCCCGAAAATTGAGAAGCTGCGGATGGAAATCCTCAAGGCGGCGCAGACCGACGTGGACGTGCTGATCATCGGGGAGACCGGCACCGGCAAGCAGCTTACGGCGGAGGCGATCTACCTGCTCGGCGTCCGGGCGAACAAGCCGTTTGTGTCCATCAACTGCGGCGAACTCGACGAGAACCTGTTGATCGACACCCTCTTCGGCCACGTTCGCGGGGCATTTACCGAGGCCAAGACAGACCGCCGAGGTGCCTTCGCAGAAGCGGGCAGCGGAATCCTTTTCCTCGATGAGATTCAGACAGCCTCCGGCCTCGTGCAGCAGGCCCTTCTGCGGGCGATCTCGCAACGATGCATCAAACCGCTCGGCAGCGACAAAGAGACCCCGGTGGATGTGCGCCTGATCGTCGCGACCAATGCAGACTTGAAGAGCATGATGGACCAGGGAAAGTTTCGGCAGGACCTCTATTATCGGCTCAAGGTCATCACGGTTTACACCCCCTCGTTGCGGGAGCATCCCGAGAGCATTCCGATACTGGTAGGTCACTATTTCAGGCAGGCCAAGCGCGTCGCCCGCAAGCACCATATGGCATTAACCCGGGGAGTACTTGAAAAGTTAAAGCGCTACGAATGGCCGGGCAATATTCGCGAACTGATGAACTGCATCATGCGTGCGGTGGTCATGTCGGAAGGCCCCCTGATTCGGGCCGAGGACGTCCTGCTTGAAGGCGAGCAGGCCGAAGCCGCTTATTCGCGTGCGGCTGGCGTCGATACCGCTCCTGTTCCATCGGCGCCACCCGCGCCCGATGCGGACGCCGCAACCCTTCCGCCCGGTGTCACGCTCAACAAACGGCAGGCGGCCGCCTGGTCCCACATCGTACGGAAGGGCAGCGTCACTCGCAGCGAATACCAAGAGCGGGTGGGAGGCAAACTGTCCTCCCGCATGGCCATCTACGATCTTCAAGGGTTGGTTCAAAAAGGACTTCTGGACAAGACCGGTCACGGGCCGGCCACCTGCTACGTGGTGAACAAAAACCCGGGGGGGCATCCGGGCAAGGAGGGGCTATGAAGATCGGAAAATTTTCCCTCTTCAGACGCACGAAAACCACGACGGAGCCGCCGCGTCAAAAAGTTCTCGACGCATTTATGGTCAAATATGACAATTTCAAGCTCCTCCTGGAATCCAACACCGAACTACTCAAGATCATCTCCGATATCGAGCAGAAGCTGCGCGGCCAGTCCGCCTTCGGAATGCCCTACATCGAGGCCCAAACCATGCGGGCCTCCTTCCACTGCGGACGGATGATCCACTGCATCGAGCAGATGTCCGGCCGACCCCATATCCAACTGAAAAAAGCGTTGGAAGACATCCAGCATGTCATCAAGGGCGAGGCAGGCCCCGCCAGCCGCAGCGCCTGCAAGGACTTCATCCTCACCTACCCCCAGATCCTCACCCGCGACCTGGCGGATGCCGTCGGCGAGAAAAACGCTAACGTGGCCGAGGTGGGCAACCACGTCCATCTCGCGGTGCCGCGGGGCTTTGCCGTCACCACGGCCGCCTTCGATCACTTTATGGCCGCCAACCGCCTGGTGGAGGTCGTGCAGCGGCTGAAAGCCAAAGCCGACATCATAGAAACCGAAACCATCCTGCAGGTGAGCGAACAGATCCAGATGCTCATGGCCGGCGCGGAGGTGCCCGCAGACCTGGGTCGACGGATTTTAGAAAACTACGACGCGTTGGATGCCGAGACGCCGCTCGCCCGCAAACCGCTCAAGGTCTCCCTGCGCAGCAGCGCCATCGGCGAGGACAGCACGCTTTCCTTTGCCGGCCAGTACCTCACGGTTCTGAATGTCCCCCGGGAGAAAATACTGGAGGAATACAAGAACATCCTGGCGAGCCTGTTCACCCCGCGGGCGATTGCCTACCGCCTGCACATGGGCATCCCGTTCACCGACGCCTCCATGGCCGTCGCTTGCATGGAGATGATTCCGGCGCAGGTGAGCGGGGTCATGTACACGCGCAACCCCGTCAACGCCGTCGACAATCGGGTGCTCATCAACGCCGTGTGGGGGCTGGGCCCCTATGCGGTGGACGGCATCGTGCCGCCGGACAGCTACTTTCTGAGCAAAGACGACCCCCCGGTGCTGCTGAAGTCCCGCATCCAGGAAAAGACCGCCCGTCTGATCGGGCGTGCCGAAGGCTATGTCGTCGAGGAGGCGGTTGCGGAGGAGCTGCGGCAGCAGGCCTGCCTCTCCGAGGATCAGACGCGCGAGCTTGCCGGCGCCGGCCTCAAGCTGGAAAACCACTTCAGCGTCCCCCAGGACGTGGAATGGGCCTTGGACGAAGAGGGCCGGTTTGTCATTCTCCAGACCCGGCCTCTGCGGCTGGAGGGCCGGGAGTCGGACGGTAAATCCCTCGACCTCGAGATACCGGAAGGTGCCACCGTGCTGCTCAACGACGCGGATGTGGCCTGCCCGGGGATCGGGTTTGGTCCGGCGGTGCATGTCCGCACGGAAGCCGATCTGGCGGCCTTTCCGGACGGCGGGGTGCTCATCGCCGTGCACACCTCACCGCAATTTGTCATGGCCATGAACAAGGCCCAGGCCATCATCACCGACTTCGGCAGCATCGTGAGCCACATGGCCTCGCTCGCCCGCGAGTACATGGTGCCGACCCTCATGAACACCCGGCAGGCCACTGCCCTGATTGCGCCGGGAGCAGAGATAACGGTAGACGCCTATAACGGCCGGGTTTACCTGGGCCGGGTGCCCGAGGTCCTGAACTCCGGCCTGCGCCACGACGGATTCGTCGTGAAGGGCCCCGCCTACCAGGCCCTGCGCCGGCGCGCGGACCTGATCGTGCCGCTCAACCTCACCGACCCCAAAGCGCCTGAATTTGCCGAGCACAACTGCCGCACCATCCACGACATCATGCGTTTCATCCACGAGAGGGCCTACAGCGCAGTTTTCGAGTTGGGAGACCTGGTGACCGACCGCGCCAGCATCTCGGCCAAGCTGCGCGCTCCTCTGCCGATCGATCTCTATGTGATCGACCTGGGGGGCGGTCTCAGCGTAGACGCCACCCGGGTCGCGAGCATCGTTGCGTCAGAGGTGCTTTCGGTACCTTTCAACGCCCTGCTGCAAGGGATGCTGCGGAAGGATATCTGTCTGCAGACGCCAAGACCCGTAAACCTCGGCGGCTTTGTCTCGGTCATGTCGCGGCAGCTGCTGTCAGCGCCGGAGACAGGGGCGGAACGGTTCGGCGAGCGCAGCTATGCCATTATTTCGGACAAGTACCTCAACTTCAGCTCCCGGGTCGGCTATCATTACAGCGTGCTCGACTGCTACTGCGGCAAGACTCCGGCCAAGAACTACATCAACTTCCAGTTCAAGGGCGGCGCGGCGGACGACCAGCGGCGCAACCGCCGGGCGCGGATGATCGAGAAGGTGTTGGCGTCACTCGGATTTTTCGTGGAGACGACCGGGGACCGCGTTGCAGCCCGCCTGGCCAAACAGGAAAGTCGCGTGCTGGTTGAAAAACTTGACCTTCTCGGCCGCCTCTTGATCTATACCCGCCAGATGGACATGATGATGCATACCGAGGCCGCCGTTGACCAGTTGACCGACTGTTTTTTGAGCGGCAACTACAATCTGGACCCAGCGTGGGAGGAGAAAGGGGCCAATACGCGCCGGATGGGCAAAGACGCCGGATGAGCTATCATCCTACGGGCATGCCACGCCGCAGTCCGACTGCTGCGGTCTAACAGTCTGTTAAAAGCGCATCATGGGTCCCTGCTCGACGATGCGCCAGTCTTTCATAAAGGTTTTTCCAGAAAAAGTGCGGCGTCGCCCCGGGAAAGGCAACCGCCCGGCAACCAAGGCTGCTGGGCGGAATGCTCTGGACTGGCAGCAGGCGCGCTAATCCTTAATCGATCTCAGCGAATTTGCTGCGGAACGCCCTCCTGACGAGATCTGCCGCCAGTTTGGGATCGTTGAGATGGTCGCAGTTGACGACCAGGTCGAACTCCGAGGCCGGCGCATTCTTTTTGCCGAAGGCCTTCTTGAAGAAGGCCGCCTGCTCCTTATCGATCTTGCCGAGTGTCTTGGCCGCCTCTTCGGCGCCGATCTTCAGAAGCGATGCCAGTCGTTCGGTGCGGAAGCTGTCCGAGCCGATGAAGCGCACGGCCAGAACGCGGTCGCGGGGCAGGATCAGATGCGTTCCCCGGCCCACGAAGATGGTCGAGCCCAGGGTCGCCAAGGAGTAGGCCGCGCTCATCAGGCTGCGCAGGTAGTCGTCCAGGTCGAACGATTTCTTCGCGAAGAGCATGGCCGAGAGCTCGACCGTCTTGCCCGGGTAGAGCTCATCGAAGAATTTAATACTCTCCTTGTCCAGCCGGGTGTCGCGCTTCATGTGTTCCAGGACTTCGCGGTCGGCCACCCGCAGGTGAAGTTTCTTGGCCAGGATGTCGGCGATTTCCAGGGCACCGACGCCGATCTTGCGCGCAAAGCAGATGCAGGGGGGGATTTCGGTCGGCAACGCTTTCTTCTGCATGATTTTCTGGCGGCGGACTTCCCACTCGCGCACATACTGCGAAGCCACTGCGCCGGCATCCGGTCGCTTCTTGGCGTAGGTTCCGGGGACATACGGAGTGGTTGGGCTCAACATCATGACATTCCTCCCTTAAAGTATAGGTTGCTCACATATCCCTTGGCAATTGACAACGAGAGCTCCATGCTTGCGCCGGTCAGGCGCCAGACCATTGCGGCGGCCTGTTCCACGAGGCCGGCCGCTTGCGGCGAAAGCCCCCGGCCGGGCTCGAAGCACTGTCCCCGCAGGGACACCAGGAAACTTTCGGGCGCCCGGCCGGCGACCGCCTGCACGAGCCAGAGGAATCCTTCCACCGGCAACGTGTGGCTGAGCGTGGAAGACAGCCGCGCTTCGGGCTGGACGGCAATGCACACGATCGCCCGGGGTTCCGCCGGGACATGGGCGTCGACGAAGACCAGCCGCTCGCAGCCGCAGACATCCAGTGCGAGCTCCGGCACCAGCTGCGGGACGAAGACGGCGCCGGTGTCCCCGCCGCGGTCGTCCAGCCCGGTTTGCTCCGCATCGAGCGGCTCCAATCCCAGCTGCCGGCGCAGCAGATTGACGACGTCGAAGGCAACCCCGTCATCCCCACGGTCCAGGTTGCCGAAGCCGATCACCAGGGTCTGCGGCATAGGGTTGCTCCGCCTCACGCGAGGCCTTTGGAACAAAATAAAGATTGTAAATTCGAATATCAGACCCCAAAAGTCAATCAAAATTTAAAAATTGGAATTTTAAGTTTGTTTCGGGTTTCGAATTTCACGCCCTGTTAAGACCCGGGCGAGCAGACGCCCGTCTGCACCCACTATCGTTACTGCCAGCGGCATTTTCCCCACCGCGTGGGTGGAGCACGAGAAGCACGGGTCGTAGCAGCGCACGGCGGCCTCGACCCGGTTCAGCATGCCCTCCGGCACCACGGGGCCGTGCACGAAAGCCTTGGCCACACGTTCCACCGCCTGATTCATGGCCCAGTTGTTGTGGCCCGTGGCGACGATCAGGTTGACCCGGGTGAGCAGCCCGTTGGCATCGACACTGTAGTCGTGTATCAGGGTGCCCCGCGGCGCCTCGATGGCGCCGACTCCGCCGCCGCGGGCTTCCGCCGGGCCGTAGGCGCGGATGTCCGTGGAAAGGATATCCGGCTCCGCGAGCAGCTGTTCGATGCGCTCCAGGGCGTAGATCAGCTCGATCAGCCGCGCGTAGTGGTAGAAGAGCGAGCCTTCCACCGGACGGCCGTTGCCGAGGGCTCGAAAGCGCTTGAACTCCTCCTGCGCCAGAGGGGTGGGAATCATGTCGATCACGTTCAGCCGCCCCAGGGGCCCCACGCGATAGGCGCCGGCAGGCCAGCCCAGCTTGCGGTAGTAAGGGAATTTCAGGAACGACCAGGGCTCCACGTGCTCGGCCACGATGGCAAGGTAGTCCCGCGGGTGGAACTGCTCGAGTCGTTTGCCGGCCTGGTCGCAGATCCGGATATCCCCGTCGTAGAGCGCCAGCCCCCCATCGGCGTCGACCATGCCCATGTAGTTGGAGGAAAAGGACGCAAAACTCATGGCGAGGTCGTGGTTTTTCTCCACCCAGCCGGCGAGCAGCCCGACGCCCTCCATGGCCACTCCGACCTGCGCATCGAGCTCGGCCGCAATGGCATCTCGGTCCGCACGGCTGAGCGGGGTGTTCACGCCGCCGGGCACGGCGAAGTTGGGGTGCACGCGCTTGCCCCCCAGCCGCTCGATGATCTGCTGGCCGAAACGGCGCAGGCCGACCGCTTTAAGGGCGAGCTGCGGGTTGGCGCCGATGATGCCGAAAACGTTGCGGGTGGCCGGGTCGGCATCAAAGCCCAGGACAAGGTCCGGGCCGGCCAGGTAGAAAAAGTGCATCCCGTGGGACTGTACCGTCTGCGCCATGTGCAAGAGCTCCCGCAGCAACACCGCCGGCCGCGGCGGTGCCACCCCGATGATGGCATCGCAGGCCTTGGCGGAGGCCAGGTGATGGCTGACCGGGCAGATCCCGCAGATGCGCTGGGTGATCTGGGGCATCTCGAAGTAGGGGCGGCCTTCGCTGAACTTTTCCAGGCCGCGGAACTCGTCCACGTGCAGGAAGGACGTCTCGACCTCGCCCCCGTCGTTGAGGTGGATCGTGATGCGGGCGTGTCCCTCGATACGGGTCACCGGTTCGATCGTGATCTTTTGGGCGGTCATGTGGTCCTCCTCTTTTCAATCATACCTGAAATTCTCCCGCGGCAGCACGACGGGGATCCGGCCTGACAGCACTTCCGCAAACACGTAGTGGAAATCATCGGGCCGCGGCGGGCACCCCGGCAGGAAGATGTCCACCTTCACCACGTCGCCGATGCCCGTGACGGTCTCGAGCGGCCGGCCCAGTTCCAAGGAGTCCGGGATCTGTCCGTCGACGGTGCTTTCGGTCTCTATGTAGGCGCGTGTAAGCGCGGCCTGGGTGCCGAGCCAGGTTGCGGGCGGCGACGATGCCGCCGAAGGTCGCGCAGTCCCCCACCGCAATCAGGTAAGTGCAGCGGCTGCGCATGCGCCGGGCGACCTCGATGTTGTGGGTGTTGCTGATGGCACCGGTGAGAATCCCGATCGTGACTCCGCTTTCGGGCGGGTGTTTCAGGTCGGTCACCGGGCTTGCGGTGAAGCTCACGTGGTACAGCAGCTCGACGAGGCGCTCGTCCAGGTCCAAGAGCGACATGTGGCAGCCGGCGCAGGCGGCCAGCCAGTCGGTGGCAATCAGTACGCTCCCCATGACAGGCTCTCCTTTTTCAGTGCGCGTTAAACTCGGCATGAAAGAATCGCGTCCTTGGCGATCGCGGCATCCAGTCCCAGGCGTTCTGCCAGCCGTCCCAGGATGTCCCAGTCGGGCCGGGACTGGCCCGAAGGGGGTCAGGGCCGCATGGGCCCGGTGGATGGTCCCTTCGGTGTTGGTGAAGGTCCCGGAACGCTCCAGCCAGGTGGACATGGGCAAGACCAGATCGGCGCGGTCCGCCAGACGCCGAGCCATAGCTGGCTTGCACGATAACGAAGGCCTTGGGCCCGGCCTTTTGCGCGACTGTCTCGATCGTTCCGTTTTCCTCGCCGGCCGCGATGAAAAGGGTCTCGCAGACCGCTGCGTCCATGTTGCCGTTCAGCTCGAGGGTTTCGGCGGTAAGCGTGTTGACGCCGGGGTGCAGGGGGATGAAGATGGCCTTGTCCTCCAGCGTCCGGAGTGCGGCTCGCCTCGGCCGGGGTCAGGCCGGCCCCGTAGATCACCACGGGCTTTTCGGCGGCCCGGGCCAGGGCCACGGCCTGGCTGACCTGCTGGGGCGGAAAGATCGTCTCGGCAAAGGCGGTGAGATCGGTCATCCGGCTCTCGACCGTCACCAGGCGCGCCCCCCGGTCCAGGGCGCGTTTAATGAGAAAGGAGGCCACCGGCTGGTCCCGAGCCGGGTCGCTGCCAATCAGCAGGATCAGGTCGCTGTCGGCGATGTCCGCAAGCTTCCCGCAGCGGCACGCGGGCAGCCCCGGCGCGGCGCCATGGCTCGCGCCGCGCTGGGCGGCCTTGAGGTGTTTGACGAAAATGGCGTGCAGCAGGCCCATGGCTTCGTTGGTCAACCGGGTGGTGGTGAAGACACCCAGCCGAGGGGGGGCGGTTGCACCCAGGTGCTGGGACGCCGCCGCCAGCGCCGCTTCCCAGCTGACGGGGGCGTGCCGGCCTTTTTCCTTGAGCATGGGTTCCAGCAGCCGGGGCCGTCCGTCCGCCAGCGCCTCGAAGCGGCCCATGCGGCAGAGCAGCCCGCCGTTGACGGGCGCCTCCCACAGGCTCTCGAGGCGCAGCACGTGTCCACGGTGCATGACGACGTTTACCCCGCAGCCGAGGCTGCACTGGCTGCAGACCGTGGCCACCCGCTCGACGTCGGGCGGCCGGGCCATGAAGGCGCTGCGCTTGTCGATGAGCGCACCCGTGGGACAGACGTTGACGCAGGTGCCGCAGTTCACACAGGTGGATTCCCCCAGCGGCACGTCCATGTCCGCGGTCAGCATGGTGTTCGCCCCGCGCTGACGCAGGTCCAGGGTGTGGTTGGCGACCAGCTCGGCGCAGGCGCGCACACATCTCCGGCAGAGCACGCAGCGGTTGTGGTCCAGGAGGTGGTACGGGGGCGAGGCATCCACCGGGAACCGCTGGGTGTAGGTGGGGTAGACCCAGTGGTCCAGGCCGTAGCGGTATCCCAGGTCCTGCAATTCGCAGCCGCCGCTCATCTCGCAGGTCATGCAGAAATGGTTGCGCTCGGAGAAAATGAGCTCCAGCACGAACTTCCGGGCCCGGATCACCTTCGGCGACTCGGTCTGGACCTCCATGCGGTCCGCCACCGGGAAGGTGCAGGCCGGCTGCAGCGTGCGCTGTCCGGCCACCTCCACCAGGCACACCCGGCAGGCGCCGATGGGAGCGAGCGCCGGGTGGTGGCAGAGGGTCGGGATGTCGATGCCGGCGGCCTGGGCCGCTCGGAGGATGGTCTGGCCGGGCCGGGCGGAAACCTTTTGTCCGTTCATCGTGATGCTGATGGTGCTCATCGACTGTCCTCCTCGAGGCTGGGACGCTTGAAGGCGTGAAGACGGGCAAGCTTAGGGGATTCTTGGCAACGTTCCAGCCGTAATCGGTTCACGTGACCCCTTGGACCCTCACGTCCTGGACCCCCTGCAGCAACTGGCCCCACTCTAAATCGCAGCGCAGGCAGCGCCGGCACTCGGCCCGGATGTCTTTCTCCGAGGCCGGCAATTCCACCTCCCGGAAGCTGTCCCGGCGTGTGGCTACGGGAATCCACGGCAGGCGCAGGCGTGGGGCGTCGCTGTGCTCCTGCATGTCCCAGGTGAGCGGCGGCAGGTGCGCCTTGAGCGGGATGTCGATCTTTTCCCGCCGGCCGGTGCGCAGGTACACGTCCACCTCCTTTGCCACCCGGTTGCCGTGGGCTACGGCTTCGATGACCGAGGCCGGCCCGCTCACGGCATCCCCGGCCGCGAAGACGCGCTCACGGGTGGTGGCGAGCGACGGCCCCACCTTGAGCGTTGAGTTGCGGTTGGTCTCGAGGCCGGCGTTCAGAACACACAGTTTGTCCGTTTCCTGGCCGATGGCCGGGATGAGGATGTCAACCGCCAGGCTCGAAACCGCCCCCTCCACCGGCACCGGCCGTCGTCGGCCACTGGCGTCGAAATCCGTCAGTTTCTGCTGCTGGATTTCAAGCGCGCTGACCTTGGCCGGTCCTACGACCCGCACCGGAGCGGCCAGAAAGTGGAAGATGACCCCTTCCTCGTGGGCGGCCTCGATCTCCTCCGGGTAGGCCGGCATGTCCGATCGCGTGCGGCGGTAGACGATGTGGACCTCGGCGGCCCCCAACCGCCAGGCCGTGCGGGCGGCGTCCACGGCGACGTTGCCGCCGCCGATGACGGCCACCCGTTGGCCCCGGATGTCCGGCGCGTTCCCGAGGGCCACCTCCCGCAGAAAGTCGATCCCGGGGATCACGCCGGCGCACTCCTCGCCCGGGATGCCCAGGTGCAGGCTGCGGTGGGCGCCGATGGCGAGTACCACCGCCTTGACCCCTTGGCGGGCGAAAAGCTCATCCAAGGCTGAAGTCCCGCCCCAGGGCGCGGTTGCAGAGGATCTCGACCCCGGCGCGGCGGATATTGTCGATCTCCTGGTTGAGGATCTCCCGCGGCAGGCGGTATTCGGGGATGCCGACGACCATCATGCCGCCCGCAATGGGCAGGGCCTCGTAGACCGTCACCGGGTAGCCGTTCTGGGCCAGGCGCAGGGCCGCGGTCAACCCGGCCGGGCCCGCTCCGACCACCGCCACCTTTTCGGCCTTGGCCGGCTGCAGTTTGACCGGGTTCCAGGGGGTTGCGAGCTCGTGGTCGGCCATGAAGCGCTTGATCGAGCGGATGGCGACCGGGGCGTCGATGTCGCCCCGGCGGCAGCGCTGCTCGCAGAAAGCCGGGCAGACGCGGCCGCAGACCAGGGCGAAGGGGTTGCGCTCGCGATGGACGGCCAGGGCCTCGGCGAAGCGGCCCTCGGCCGCAAGGCTGACATAGGCCGGCACGTCGACCCCGGCCGGGCAGGCGTTCAGGCAGCGCGCCGGGGTCAGCTCCTTGCAGGCGCCCGCCGGACAGCGGCGGTCCTCGATGTGAGCGATGAATTCGTCTTCGAAATAGCGCAGGGCTGCCATGACCGGTCCCGGTGTGAGCTGGCCCAGGGCGCAAAGGGCGGCCGACTCCATGCCCGCGGCGATCTCCTTGATCCGGGCGATGTCCTCCCGCCGGCCCTTACCGGCACAGATGCGGGTCAGGATCTCGAGCATGCGCTTGCCGCCCGCACGGCAGGGGATGCATTTGCCGCAGCTTTCCGCCGTGGCGAAGGTGAGGAAAAACTTGGCGAACTCCACCATGCAGGTGTCCTCGTCCACGACGATCATGCCGCCGGAGCCCATGACCGCGCCCACGTCCCGCAGAGAGTCGAAGTCGACTTTAACATTCAGGTGCTGGGGCGGGATGCAGCCGCCGAGCGGACCACCGGTTTGGACCGCCTTGAACTGCCGGCCGCCGGGGATGCCGCCGCCGATGTCGTAGATGATCTCACCCAGGGTGATGCCCATGGGCACCTCGACCAGACCGGTGTTCTTGACCTTGCCGGTCAGGGCGAAGATGGCAGTCCCCGGGCTGCGCGGGGAGCCGATGGCGGCGAACCAATCCGCCCCGTTCAGGATGATCTGGGGCGACATGGCGTAGCTCTTGACGTTGTTGAGGTTGGTGGGCTTGCCCCACAGTCCCGCCACGGCCGGGAACGGGGGCCGCGGCCGGGGCTCGCCCCGCCGGCCCTCGATCGAGGCGAGCAATGCCGTTTCCTCGCCGCAGACGAAGGCGCCCGCGCCCTCCTTGACGATGAGATCGAAGCTGAACCCCGAGCCCAGGATGTTCTCCCCCAGCAGACCGTACTCGCGCCCCTGCGCGATGGCGACGTGCAGTCGCTTCACGGCCAGGGGGTATTCCGCCCGGCAATAGATAAAGCCCTGGCGCGCGCCGATGGCATAGCCGGCGATGGTCATGCCTTCGAGCAGGCTGTGGGGGTCGCCTTCGATGATGCTGCGGTCCATGAAGGCTCCGGGATCGCCCTCGTCGGCGTTGCAGACCACGTATTTGGGCTCACCGGGCGCACGGCTGGTAAATTCCCATTTCAGGCCGGTGGGGAAGCCGGCGCCCCCGCGTCCCCTCAGGCCCGAGGTCTTCACCTCGTTCAGGACCTGCTGCCGGCTCATCTCGCCCAGCACTTTGGTCAGGGCTGCATACCCGTCGCGGGCGACGTATTCGCGGATGTTCTCCGGGTCGATCATGCCGCAGTTGCGCAGCGCGATGCGCTTCTGCTTGGTGTAGAAGGGAATCTCGCTATAGTAGGGGATGGGCTTGTGCGACAGCGGCTCCTGGTAGGCGAGCCGCTCGACGATGCGGCCCTTGAGCAGCGTCTCCTCCACCAGGAGCGGCACATCTTCTGGCTGGACCTGGCAGTAAAAGATGCCTTCCGGGTAGATCATCACGATCGGCCCCATGGCGCAAAACCCCCGGCAGCCGGTCTGGACGATGCGCACTGCGCCGTCGAGCCCCCGCCCCTTGATTTCGGCGGTCAGGGCCGTGCGGATGTCATGGGACTGCGAGGCCGCGCAGCCCGTACCCTCACAGATCATCAGATCGCGGGCGCCCGCCGCGATTCCGCAGGGCTCCGAGTCGACACCGGTCCTGGTCCCGGTCGTGAGCCGCACCCCAATCTCGCGGCGGGAGTCCTCGCACAGCTTTTTGAAATCATCGATGCTCATCAGTTTGGGCATACGGTCCTCCCCCTCTTTCGGTCGGGCTATCCGATGTGGCGTCTGCGGACGGCCCGGTGCTCGTTTTGAAACCCCTTCCGCGTGCCGCCGTTCAAGTACCGGGTGCCGGGTCGCGCGCGTTGGTTTCTTCTATTCGAGACGTTTTAAAATCGCGCTCATCTTTTCGGGCGCGATTTTGCCGATGGTCTGCTCATTGACCACGGCAACTGGTGCCAGCCCGCAGGAGCCCAGGCAGTAGACCACCTCGCAGGTGACGCGGTAGTCGGCGGTGGTCTGCCCGGCCCGGATCCCGAGTTCCTGCTCCATGCGCTCGACGATTTTACCGGCGCCGCGCACGTGGCAGGCGGTGCCGTCGCATTGCCGGACGATATGCCGGCCGCGTCGGGTCAGGTAGAACTGGGAATAAAATGTGGCCACGCCGTAAATCTTGCTCAGGGGCACGCGCATGCCGGCGGCGATGCGCCGCAGCACCTCCGGCGGCAGGTAGCCGTAGATTTTCTGGGCTTTCTGCAGCACGGGGATCACAGCCCCTTTCTGGCCCCGGTATTCGTCCAGAATGGGATCCAGCCGCGTGAGATCCGGCGTGTCGCCCGGGGTGATCATGACCTTGCTCATGTGCGCGCCTCCTTTGCGAGCGGCGCCAGCGGTAGATGAACCACGACAATGGTGCCGACGCCTTCTTCGCTTTCGATGAGGGTTCGCCCCCCGAGCTTGTCCACGATTTCTTTCACGATGGCCAGCCCGAGGCCTGTTCCGACCTCATCCATGGATTTGGCGTTTTCCGCCCGGAAAAACTCCGTAAACAGCCGCGGCCGGTCCGCCGCGGGGATGCCGATCCCGGTGTCGCTCACCTCGATGCGCACGGTGCCGTTCGCCTTCGCGAACCTGACCTCGACCGATCCTTCCGCAGGCGTGTACTTGACGGCGTTGGACACCAGGTTCTCGAGGAGTTGCTCCAGGGTTTCAAGCGGGCCGCGGATGGGCGGCAGGTTGTCAGGCAGGTTCACCCGAAAGGCGAGCCGCTTCTCCGCCGCCTTGTCCTGGAAGGTGCGCCGCACGCGGCGCGCCAGCTCCTCCGGTGCCGTGGTGGCGTTGGGGTCCCCTCGTGTGCGTTCACGGTTGCGGGAAAGCGCCATCAGTCCGTTGATCATGGACAGCATGGTCCGGGCGCGGCGATCGAGCCGGCGCAGATACTCGCTTTGCTCGTCGTTGATCGCGCCGAGATAGCCTTCACGCACCACTTCGAGGATGCTCAGCATGCCGGCGAGCGGTGCCCGGAGGTTGTGGGTCACCTTCAGCATGAACCAGTTGCGCTCGTTGCTGATCGTCTTGACTGCCTCGTAGGCCCGGGCGTTTTCGATGGCGATGGCCACCAGCCCGGCGGCCAGGCGGAAGAACTCGACGTCCCGCTCGCTGAACCGATCGGGTTTCTCGCAATAGGCCCCGAGGATCCCCATGACCCGGCCCTCGACATGCAAGGGGACGAAGAGCACGGATTGGATCTGGGCCCTGTTCAATACTTCCCCGAACTGAAACATTTCCTTTGCGGTGACCTGACCGGTGACGAACGGCTCGCCATCGATGATGCGCCGGTTGAGGGGACTGCGGGCCACCTCCACCACTTGGTTGCGCACAAAGCTTTCGGGCAGGCCGAAGGCGGCGGCGTAGCGCAGAAACTTGCCGTCCTCCGTGAGCAGTTTGACCGAGCTGCCTTTGACCTGCATCACCAGGGCCACCTCGGCGGTGGCTGTGTTCAGAACCTGCTCAAGCTTCAAGGCCGCGCCGATGCCCTCCATGATGGAGAACAGCGTCTGGAGCTTGCGTCTGAAATCGGTTTCGGCTTGGCGCAGCCGTCCCAGGTCCTCGACCTGTCGGCGCAGGGTGTGAACCACCGCCGATGCGAAGCGCGCGGCGAGCAGGGCCACGGCGGCGAAGATGCCGAGATGAGCCGCCAGTCGCAGCCAATGAGGCAGCCGGGCGAGTTCGTGGGCCGGGTAGAGGATCGACGGCTGGGGGAGCCCGATGGTGAGCTCGGCCAGGGCTGTCAGGCTGAGAGCGGCAAGGATGGCGGCGCAAAAGAGGTAGGCCGAGCGCGGGGACAGTAGCGCCGCTGCGCAGAATACAGGCAGCAGCAGGCTGAACACGACCGGGCTGGCGACACCCCCGGAAAGACAGGTCACCCCCCAGAGGACAGCGGCATCCAAGGCTATCTGGCGGAGCGTGAGCTGCCGCCAGTTTTCAGGGGTGCCGACCCGGTCATCCGGTCGGCCGCGGCAGCGCTGGTAGATCCAGGTATTATAGGCGAGAACGAAGCCGAGAACGAGGAAGAGCTTCCACGCGGCGAAAACCATGCCGGCCGCATACGCCCACAGCACGGCCGCCAGAACGCCTGCGGCGGCCCACCAGCGGATGCGCACCAGCCACCGGGTCTGCTCGAGCAGCTCCCACGGCAGGTGGGTCTCTGGCTCACACGGAATGGCGGCCATGCTATCCACTCCAGGTGCGTGACGGTTCGGCTTGGGCGAAGCATGCACGCGTCAGGCTTCTTTTTTCGCCTTCAGAATCGCTCCGATCCGGGCCAGCAGCTTCTTGGTGTCCAGCGGCTTTTCGAACAGCCATTCCACCGGCCAAGCCTCCCCCAGGATGTATTCAAATGGACCAGGGCCCTCGGCGCGCACCTTGTCGAGAAAGCTGGTCAACATGATGATCGGCAGATCCTTGAACTCCGGGTCTTCCTTGAGCTTGAATGCCAGATCAAACCCCTCGGTATCGCTGGTCATCATCACGTCCAGAATCACCACGTCGGGCTTGATCCGGCTCAGGAGGCTTACGGCCTCTTTGCCGTTGGCTGCCGTCTGCACCTCGTAGCCGTTGCTCTCCAGGATGATCCGCGACGTCGCCACGATGTCCGGATCGTCGTCCACCACGAGAATGAGGCCCTTTTTATCCATGGCTCCTCGTTTTCCTCCTTTGGCAAACCCCGATGCTGGTTGGCGGCGCGGGGGGGGGGCGATGCCGATGGCACTGTACCGGTCAGACTTCGACCCGGAACGGGTTGACCACCATCACCGGCACCGTTGCGGATTTGACCACACGCTCCGCCACGGAACCGAAGATGACCTTGTCGAGCCCCTTGCGACCGTGGGTGCCCATGATGACCAGGTCGATCTTATTCGTGTCGATGTAGTTCAGGATCTCGTCGGAGGGGTCCCCCGCTGTCACCTTGCTCTTGACCCCCTCGAAGTCCTTGAAGTGCTCCCCGGCAAACTCGTACAACCGTTTTTCGGCCCCATCGATAACCTCTTTCTCGAACTGGCTCACCGACGGGTGGGGGACATACATGCTGGTGAAGTAGTCGAACACCCGCGCCACGAACAGCAGGTGGATGTGTGCCCCGTGTTTGGCGGCCATGCCCTGGACGAACGGCACGATCTTAACGGAAGACTCCGAGAGATCGACCGGGTAAAGGATTTTTTTGAACTCTTTCATGCTGCGCCTCCTTGAAAGGGGGTTCGTGACCCGTTGGGGCGGATATTCATTCAGGGGCGAACTCCTGTGACTGCCCTAGTGGCAGCAACAGGTATGCCATCGGCCTGGACGTCCCGCCGACGCCTTAACAGATTGGAATGAAAGCCATTTACAGTTTTCAGAACGAACGTCCGCGCGCAGCGGCACGGCCCGCTCTGTCGAATTATTTTACATGCTGTCAAAAGATTTCGCGCTTGTTTTCGCGGTGGTCCACTATGTAGAGGAGCTTGGCCACCTTGTCGAATTCGTTCTTGAGGCTTGCCAGCTTGGCGCGGTCCAGACCGTACGTGCGGATGTAAACCTTGCGGAAACCCTCGGGCACGTTGTCATAGGAGGTCAGGATGCTCACCATGCGGCCGCCGTGGGTGCGGATCGGATCCGCCAGGTTTTTGATGGAACCGGGCCGGTCTTCGATTTGAAACGCAAACTGGATGCCGCGCTTGCCGACGCCGGTCAACGAGATCAACACTCGAAACAGGTCGGTCTGGGTGATGGTCCCGACGATTTTTCCCTTTTCGTCGACCACCGGTGCACCCGATATTTTGTTGTTGAGCAGGATCTCGGCGGTTTCCTCCACGGTGAGGTCCGGGGCCACGGCGATCGGGTTCTTCGACATGATGCTTTTCACCTTGATCTTGGTGATCAGGTAGAGCATCTCGTGTACGTCCAGCGTGGTGGCATCCGAGGCTGAGGCTCGCTTCAGGTCCCGGTCGGTGAGGACCCCCACCAGGCGGCCGTCTTTGAGCACCGGCAGCATGCGGATGCTGTGCTGTTTCATCAGCTTCATGGCCTCCTGCATGGAGTCGTCCTCGTTGATCGTGATGACATTCTTGCTCATCCAATTCGTGACCAGCATTTTAGCACCTCCAGTTCATGGGTAGTTGGTAACTGCACTCGATCTGACCCGCGCCGGCAAGCGGCCCTGCGCGCCTTCGACTCAGTACTCCGACTCATCACTCCGACTTACTGACGATCCTTCGTATGATGCCCTCTCAAGGGCGCACGTTCAGCCAGGGAACCGGGCAGCGCCGGCTTACTCATCCTCCACCGACGTCTTCAGCTTGAGCCTGTATTTTTCGATCTTGGAGTGCAGGGTCGGCCGGGACAGGCCGAGCAGCTTCGCCGCCCGCGACCGGTTGCCGTGGGTGAGATTCAGAGCCTCGCCGACCAGAATGCTGACGAAGTGGTCCACGGTCGCCTCGAACTTGTTCGGCTCTGAGCCGGAGGTGATGGCCTCCCGCACCCACTGGCGCAGGATCTGGTCCGCCCCTGCCGCTGACAGCGGGCGGCGCATGGCCCCGCGGCCGACGGCCTGCGCCATTTCCTGCGCTGGAATCGGCCCCCCCCGGTTGAAGATCAGGGCCTTGTGGACGGCGTTGGCCAACTCGCGCACGTTGCCCGGCCACCGATGGCAATTGAGGAGGGTTACGGCCTCCGGTGCGATGCCGGGATTGCCCACGTCGAGCTCGGCGGCATAGCGCCTCAGGAAGTAATCCACCAGCAGCGGGATGTCGTCCAGGCGCTCCCGCAGGGGCGGCAGCGTGATCGTCACGACTTTGAGGCGGTAGTACAGGTCCTCGCGAAAGCGGCCCTGTTCGAGGGCGATCTCCAGATCGCGGTTGGTGGCGGCGATGATGCGCACATCCACCGGGATGGTCTCGCGCCCCCCCAGGCGTTCGATGCTGCGTTCCTGGAGCAGGCGCAGGATTTTGGACTGAATGCCGAAAGGCATGTCGCCGATTTCATCGAGGAAGACGGTCCCGCCGTTGGCCTGCTCGATCTTGCCCACCCGGCGGTGGGCGGCCCCGGTGAACGCACCTTTCTCGAAGCCGAACAGCTCGCTTTCCAGCAGGGTTTCCGGGATGGCGACACAGTTGATGACCTGGAACGGTTTGTCGGCCCGCAGGCTGTGCGAGTAGACGGCGCGGGCGGCGAGTTCCTTGCCGGTGCCGGATTCCCCCCGGATGAGCACCGTGGCCTCGGTCGAGGACACCCGCCCGATCGCCTTGTAGACATCCTGCATGGGACGACTGCGGCCGACGATGGCCTCGCGGCTCGATGCGTCCGGGGCGCCGTTCATGTCCACCGGCGAGCGCATGAAGCGTCCGGCCTCCAGGGCCTGCCGGATGACGGTCAGCATGGCCGGGATTTCAAACGGTTTGAGCACGTAATCGAAAGCCCCGAGCTTGGTGGCCTCGATCGCGTTTTCGGTGGTGCCGAAGGCCGTCATGATGATGACCGGCAGTTTGGGCTCCCTGCGGTGGATCGACCGGAAGGCCTCGAGTCCGTTCATGCCCGGCAGGCGCATGTCGAGGATGACGAGGTCGGGGGCCCTGTTCTCCACTTTCTTGACGGCGGCTTCGCCGGCGGCCGCGCTCTCCACCGTGTAGCCCTCCTCGGCGAGGAGCTTCTGAAAGCTCAGGCGCAGCTGATCGTCGTCGTCCACGATGAGGATCGTGCTCATGGCTTAAGCATCCCCGAGCGGCAGCGTGATAATGAATTCGGCCCCTTCGCCGGCGGTGGATTGCACCTCCAGCCGGCCCCGGTGCTCGGAGATGATCCGCTGGGAGATGCTCAGGCCCAGCCCCGTGCCGTCCGCCTTCGTGGAGAAGAAGGGCTGGAAGATGTCTGCCAGGACCGGGGCGGAGATGCCGGGCCCACTGTCGCGTATGCGGATGACCGCCACCTGCTTCAGCAGCGGGTGGTCCTCCGTGGACTCCGCAATCGAGATCGACCCGCCCCGGGACATGGCTTCGCAGGCGTTGACGATGATGTTCACCAAGACTTCTTTGAGCTGCTCGGGGTCGGCCGACACCTGGGGCAGCGGTCGGAGGCCGTTCACCCGCACGATGACGTCATAGGATTTCAGGCGGTGCTCCAGGAGGCGGATTGCGGAATCCACGACACTGGACGGGCTGATCGGCTGCATCTTGAGCTTCGGCGGCCGGGAAAACTCGAGGAAGTTCTGGACGATGGTGTCGATGCGGCGGATCTCCGCCGATATCACTTCCAGATCCTCCTTCTGGGCATCGTCCAGTTCGAGCGACCGGCTCAGCGAAAACAGACGCATTTGCACCGAGGTGAACGGGTTGCGGATGCTGTGGGCCATGCTGGCGGCCAGGGTTCCGACCAAGGCCAATTTTTCGGTCTGCGCCAGGGTTTCCCGGTTCCGTTCCAGCTCGGAATGGGATTGGTCCACGTCGTGCAGCAACACCCGCACGCGGCGGCTCAGGGTTTTGACTTCGTTTCCGAAGCGGGTCGGATCGCCCTCCCGGTAGGCCTCGGCGGTCAGCCGGCGCAGGGGCACCAGGATTTGGTAGACGAAGACCAGGAACAGCAGCAGGCTCAATCCCGCGGTCAAGAAAATGGCGGCGGCCGCGATGATCCGCAGCCTCACGGCCTGCTCGTGGTTCGCGGTCCGGGCCGCGAGGATGCGGTCGGCGGCATCCGTAGCGGACAGGCCCTCTCCAGTGATGGAGACCAGCAGCTCCTCCATGCGGTGGGTGTAGCCCACCAAAATCACATCCAGGCCGAAGGTGATCACGGCAAAGCCGGCCAGGATCAGTATGATGCGGTATTTCAGACTGACTCGAAGCATTGACGTGTTGGTTGCGTCGGTTAGTTCCCCTTGGACCGCGAGCTCAGGACCATCTTCTGGAGGTGCTCGAACACGGCCCCGCCCTCAATGGCTGCCGGCTGCTTGCCGGAGGCGATCTGGTGGAAGCGCTCGATTTTTTCCTTCTCAAAGGTACCGAACAGCTCCTCGGTCAGTCTGAGATCGTTGCGGGTTAGGTTGAACAGGACGGCCGGACCGAACACCTCTTCGCCGCTGTCCTTGGTGTAGACGGCGCCGAAGACGGTGCAGTGGGGTACCCGCAAGGCCCGGGGGGCCGCCTTGAAACCCAAAAGCTCGCTGAACAGCGCGAGGTTTTCATTGACCCCCTCGGCGTATTTGCTTTCGAGGGAGGCGATCCCGTCGCGGCGGATGTCGTTGATGTCCTCCGCGCCGAAGGTGAGGTCGAGCCGGGCGATGCTCTCGTCCTGGACGGATTTGAGCGAGTCCGCCTTACGGCTGAGCTTGACGTCGGAATCCTTCAGGATCTTGACGATGTTCCAGATCTTCGCCATTTCGCCCACCGTGGGGCTTTTGCGCATGGCGACGTCTGCGACTGTCGTCCGGTATATGGGCAGTTCATTGTCGAGAACGAGAATCTTCTTGGCGGGAGCGCCGGTGTCCTCGACATACAGATCGAGATCCCGCACTCGTTGGGGGACGTAGGGACTCAAGGCCAGCAGCTGGCGCATGGCCTGCTTGTCAAGCTTGGCCTCGCTTCCCAGGGCCCCGATGGTGGCGAGGATCCGGCTGGCCAACTGGTCGATCTGGATCTTGCGGAGCAGATTTTCTCTGAACGCCATGGTAGCCCCCTTTCAACGCCTCATCTATTTAGCATAAGCGGGCATTGAAGTAAAATGCAGGCATATTTTGACCGCGCCCTGCGAATGGTGTATATGCAAAGGCGCTGGCTTCGTAAATAGTCCAATTGCGGATGGCTTCCTACGACTTCATCAATATATTAGCAACCTGTTTGGTGTGCCAACGGACCACCCATTTCAGCCCGCACGAGGCGCCAATGGCCGAACACATTACCCTCATCTATGCAGGCAAGCAGTTCCGTCTGCCCCTCGTCACGGGATCGGAAGGGGAGAGGGCCATCGACATTTCTGTGCTGCGCCGGGAGACCGGTCTGATCACACTCGACCCGGGCTATGCCAATACCGGCAGTTGCCAGAGCGCCGTTACCTTCGTGGACGGGGAGAAAGGCATCCTGCGCTACCGGGGCATCCCCGTGGAGCAGCTGGCCGAGCGCTCCACCTTCAAGGAAACCGCCTACCTGCTCATCAACGGCGAATTGCCGGACCAGAAGGAGCTGACCCGGTTTTCCGTCCTGTTGAACGATCATTCCCTCGTGCACGAGGACATGAAGACATTTTACCAGAACTTCCCCCGCTCCTCGCACCCGATGGGGATTCTTTCGGCCATGGTGAATGCGCTGCGCAGCTTTTACCCCGAGCTGCATGACCTGGACGAGGAGACCACCATCACGGTGACTCGGCTGCTCTCAAAGGTGCGCACCATGGCGGCCATGTCCCACAAGATCTCCCGCGGCCACACGGTCGTCTACCCGCGCTCGGACCTGACCTACTGCGCCAACTTTCTCAACATGATGTTCGACTCGCCGGTCAAGCCCTACGCGATCGACCCGGACGTGGTCAAGGCGCTGAACGTGTTTTTGATACTGCACGCCGACCACGAGCAGAACTGCTCTACCGCCGCCGTGCGCGTCGTGGGCAGCGCCCGGGTGAACCTCTACGCGGCTATCTCGGCCGGGATCGCCGCACTCTGGGGGCCGCTGCACGGCGGCGCCAATCAAGCCGTGATCGAAACCCTGGCCGAGATCGCCCGCAGCGGGAACCTGCACCAGATGATCGCGCGCGCCAAGGACCCCCGGGACTCTTACCGGCTGATGGGCTTCGGCCATCGGGTTTATAAGACCTTCGACCCACGGGCCCGGATCATGAAGCGCATGGCCCATGTGCTTCTGGACAAGCTCAACCTGTCCGACCCGTTGCTGGACATCGCCCGGGAGCTCGAGGCGATCGCCTTGAAGGACGACTATTTCATCGAGCACCACCTGTACCCGAACGTCGACTTCTACAGCGGCATCGTTCTGCGGGCCATCGGGATCCCCATCAACATGTTCACGGTACTGTTCGCCATCGGGAGGCTGCCGGGCTGGATCGCCCAGTGGAAGGAGAGCATGGACGCGCCCGAGTGGAAGCTCTGCCGCCCGCGGCAAGTTTACACGGGGCCGCACGAGCGGCCCTACGTGCCGATCGAGGAGCGCTGAGCCGTCAGGGACGGGTCAGTTAGGCAAATGGACCATGCGGAATTAGTCCCTTAATTTCAGATAGTTTCACTCAAACAGGGAGGGAGTCGGATCATGATCGTCGGGATACTGAAGGAAATCAAGACCAAGGAAAGCCGGGTGGCCATGACGCCGGCGGGGGTGGAGCAACTGGTGGGGCGGGGCCACACCGTGTGCGTGGAAACGCATGCGGGGGAGGGGTCCGGGTTCACGGACCAGATGTACGAGAACGCCGGTGCGGCGATCCTGTCGAAGGCGCGGGAGGTCTACGCCAAGTGTGCGATGGTGATGAAGGTCAAGGAACCTCTTGCGAAGGAATACCCGCTGATCCGCAAGGGGCAGGTGGTGTTCACCTATTTTCACTTCGCGGCTTCCGAGGAACTGACCCGGGCGATCATCGGCTCCGGCTGCACCGCCGTCGCCTACGAGACCGTCAAGAAGGCCAACGGGTCGCTGCCGCTGCTGACACCCATGAGCGAGGTGGCCGGCAAGATGGCCGTGCACGAAGGCGCCAAGTACCTCGAAAAAACATACGGCGGCAAGGGCAAGCTCCTGGGTGGCGTACCGGGGGTGGACTCCGGCACGGTTTTGATTCTGGGCGGCGGGGTGGTCGGCGTTAATGCCGCCAAGATCGCCTGCGGGCTGGGCGCCAAGGTCTACCTGCTGGACACCAACCTGGAACGACTGCGCTACCTGAGCGACGTCATGCCTCCCAACTGCTTTCCGGTGGTTTCGAGCCCGGCCAGCATTCGCAAGTACCTGCAGGAGGCGGACCTAGTGGTGGGGGCGGTGCTCATTCCGGGCGCCACCGCGCCCCGGCTGGTCACGCGCGACATGCTCAAGCTCATGAAGAAGGGTACGGTGATGGTGGACGTCGCGATCGATCAGGGCGGCTGCATCGAGACCGCGCACCCCACCACCCACGACGACCCGATCTACGAGATCGACGGGATCATCCACTACTGTGTGGCCAACATGCCCGGCGCGGTGTCCATGACCTCCACCATTGCGCTGACCAACGCCACCCTGCCTTACGCGATCGAGATCGCCGACAAGGGCCTCACCCGGGCGGCCCAGGAGAACCCGGAGATCGCCCAGGGCATCAACATCATCGCCGGCAAGGTGACCTACCCCGGTGTCGCCGAGGCCTTCGGGTTGAAATACACTCCGGTCGAGAAGGCGCTGGGGCAAAAGCGGCGTAAATAAGGCAGGAAATACAGTCTCATGGATTCACGACACGTTCTGGAAAAACTTCAAGCAACGAACCCGCAATCAGAGATCTGGTGGGATTCCGCCCCCATGGTCTATGAAAATTGGGCCAAGAGGGTGCTGGAGAAAGCCCCTCCGGAGAAGAAAGAGCTGTGGCGGGGACAGTTGAAGCGGCTTTTCGACCCCCAGCATCCCGAACACACCTTCTTCCGGGGGGTTACCACGAACCCTCCCCTGAGTCTGGGTGCCGTCAAGGACAAACCCGTTTTCTGGGCTGATTTTGTCCAAAAACTCATCCGGGACAATCCCGCCAAGGGCGTGGAAGAGATTTTCTGGTTGACCTACAAGAAGGTTATCGAGCTGGGAGTGAAATTGTTCCTGCCCTCGTGGGAGAAGTCCAACCACACCTATGGCTATCTATCGGGGCAGCTCGACCCCCGCGACTGCTTTGATGCGGAACGGATGTTGAATCAAGCGCTCGATATCGCCCCGATTGCGCCCAATGTGATGGTGAAGGTCCCCGGTACCCGTGAGGGGTACCAGGTGATCGAGGAGCTGACCGCCCGGGGAATTGCCACCAACAACACGCTGTCTTTTACAGTCCCCCAATTTGTGGCCTGTATGGAGGCCGTTCAAAGAGGGCTCGCAAGGGCCCGGCAAAATAAAGTGGATCTTTCCCGCTGGCGCTCCGTCATCACGCACATGTCCGCACGCTATGGGGCCCTGGGCGACTTGAAGGCTCAGGCGGATTCCAGGAGAATCCCTCTGAGTGAAGCGGATATGCGCTGGGCGGAGCTGCTGATCTTCAAGCGGGCGTATCGAATGCTCCGGGAGAGCAACCAGCCGATCAAGATGCTCATTTGCAGCATGCGGATCGGCCCTCCCATGAATGACGGCAGCCTCGCCAGTTGGCATATCGAGAAGATGGCCGGCGGCGATGTCGTTTACGCCTGCCCTCCCGGTTACATCGAAGGCCTCATGCAGGTGGAAGATCAATTGAAACCATTTGACCCCGCAGCCATTGACGAGGAAGCCCCCAAGTCGGTTTTGGAAAAGCTTCTCCGCCTTCCCTACTTTGTCGAAGGGTATGAACCCGACGGAATGAAGCGGGAGGATTTCAATAAGCAGGCGGCGCTGATCGCAACGGCGGCCGAGTTTTCAAAGGCAATTCGAAGCACGGTGGATTTTATCGCCCAGCAGTTCCAGGTCCTTGGGAGGATGTAGTTTTCGCTTAGAAGTCATTTCAAAAATAGCAGATCTGAATGCGTGGAAAGGAGGATTTTGGAATGGCAAAGACCAAACAGCCGTTGGATAGTATGTGCGTGAACACCATTCGGGGGCTCGCCATGGACATGGTCGAGACGGCGAAATCCGGGCACCCCGGTGCGCCCATGGGCCTGGCAGCCGCGGCCTTTGTGCTGTGGACCCGGGTGTTGAAACACAACCCGCGCAACCCCGGCTGGGTCGACCGCGACCGCTTCGTTCTGTCCGCCGGGCACGCTTCCGCCCTGCTTTACAGCCTGCTGTACCTGTGTGGCTATGATCTCTCCCTCGATGAGCTCAAGCGCTTCCGCCAGTGGGGCAGCAAGACCCCCGGGCACCCTGAATACGGGCACACCCCCGGGGTCGAGACCACCACCGGCCCCCTGGGCCAGGGGTTTGCCAACGCGGTCGGCATGGCCATCGCCGAGCGCCACCTGGCGGCGCGCTTCAACCGCGGTACCCGGAAAATCGTCGATCACTTCACCTTCGTTTTCTGCGGTGACGGCGACATGATGGAGGGGATCACCTCCGAGGCGGCCTCGCTCGCCGGCCACCTCGGCCTCGGCCGCCTCATCTGCCTCTACGATGATAACCGGGTGACGATCGACGGCGCAACCAACCTTGCCTTCACCGAGGACGTGGCCCGCCGATTCGGTGCCTACCACTGGCAGGTCCTGCGGGTCAGAGACGGCAACGATCTGAACGCCATCCGCCAGGCGTTCGAAGCGGCCAAGGCCGAAACCGGGAAGCCGTCCCTGATCGTCTGCCGCACGCATATCGGCTACGGCAGCCCGCACAAGCAGGATTCCCACGAGGCCCACGGATCGCCCCTGGGGCCGGAGGAGGTGCGCCTGACCAAGGCGGCCTTGGGGCTGCCTCCGGATGCGATCTTCAACGTTTCCGACCCGGTGCGCGCGCATTTCCGCCGCTGCGTCGAGCGCGGCGCGAAGGTCGAGGCCGCCTGGCAGAAGAAACACACGGCCTGGGCCCAGACGCACCCCGAGCTTGCCGAAGGCTGGCGGCAGGCGATCGACGGGACACTGCCGTCCGGCTGGGATTCGGACCTGCCGGCCTTTGGCGACGGCCAGCCCATCGCCACCCGGGCGGCCTTCGGGAAGGTGCTGAACGCCGTCGCCGCCCGACTGCCGGCCCTCATGGGCGGTTCGGCGGATCTGACGCCCTCCAACAACACGACCATCACGGGCAGCCGCGATTTCCAGAAAGGCGCCTGGGACGGTCGCTACCTGCACTTCGGGGTGCGGGAGCATGCCATGGCGGCCCTGCTTTCGGGCATGACCCTGCACAAAGGAGTGCGGCCCTATGGCGGGACCTTCCTGGTCTTTTCCGACTACATGCGTCCTTCCATCCGGCTGGCGGCGCTGATGCGCTTGCCCGTCATCTACGTTTTTACTCACGACAGCATCGCCGTCGGCGAGGACGGCCCCACGCATGAACCCGTGGAGCATCTGGCCAGCCTGCGCGCGATACCGGGTCTGACCGTGATCCGGCCGGCGGATGCCACCGAGACGGCGGCGGCCTGGCGGCTGGCGCTACAGGGGGTAAACGGCCCGGTAGCCCTCGTGCTGAGCCGCCAGAACCTGCCGGTTTTCGATCGCAGCAAGTTCCCGGCCGCCGACATGCTGGCCTGCGGCGCCTACAGCCTGTCGGATGCCGGCGGCCGGCCGCGGGTCATCCTGATCGCGAGCGGCTCGGAAGTTCATCTCGCCCTGCAGGCCCAGGGCCTGCTCGCCGAAAAAGGGGTTGCAGCGCGGGTGGTGAGCATGCCGAGCTGGGAGCTGTTCGAGAAGATGCCCCGGGAATTCAGGGATTCCGTGCTGCCGCCGGAGGTGACGGCGCGGTTGGCGGTAGAGGCGGGGATCGGCATGGGCTGGGAGCGCTACGTGGGCGTCGGCGGCGCCGGGGTTTTCATGACGGGCTTCGGTGCGTCCGCCCCGGGGGCGACGGTCATGGAGAAGTTCGGGTTCACCGCCGCGAACGTGGTTGCAAAAACCCTAAAGCTCTTGGGCCTGTAACGACGATCCGATCGGAGGCTATTTCACCGCCAGCACAGGGCAGTGGGCCTCCAGGATCACGTACTGGGCATTCGAGCCGAACATCAGCTTGCCCACCCTGGAGCGTCGCTTGATCCCGATGACGATCATGTCGGCCGCCAGTTCCCTCGCGAACTGAACCATTTCCTCGCCAGGCTCCAACCCCTGAGCCGAGAGCTTGCCCTCACAGCGGATGCCCGCCTTGGCGATCGCATTTTGGGCGGTGCTCAGTTCTTTTCTGAATTTTTCATAGACTTCCCGAACCGCATGCTGACCGCCTTCAACCGAGGTGAACACATATACTTCCGCCGCCAACGCCTTGGCCAGTTTCTGCACCTCGGCGAGGGCCTTTTGGGACGCCATGGAACCGTCATAGCCGATCAAAATCTTCATGCAAGCCACCTCAAAAGAATTGCAACATTCTGTTAATGCACTGCAACCAATTTACACTAAATGGCGCGCGATTGAAAGTCGATTGGTTATCGGCACATGGGCACCCCTCAAACAATGAAAAATTGTTATTCAAGTCATAAAAATAATTAAATTGACTTATATTGCTGCAACTCTACTATGGGGCTATGAAAACGGGGTCGGAAGGCAGTTGCCGCCGGCCGCTCAGGGAGATTCGCGCAGCCGCTCGGGATCCGAACTTCATCGCATTCATTCTGGCGGGGTGTCTCGTGTTTGGTTTCCTGTTTAAAAAAGAGAGCCAGCTGAACGACCTCATTTCCAATTACCTCGAGAACCTGGCCAAGACCCAGGAGCATTTTGTCAAAGCCATGGACACCTGCCTGGATGAGGGTGTCGGTGGCGATTTTGCCTTTTTGATCGAGCAGACCCACAAGTTCGAATCCAAGGCCGATGACATCCGGGACGAAATCAACTACCTGATGTACAGCCGTGCGCTGATTCCCGAGTCGCGCGAAGACGTCATGAACCTCATCGAGCATGTCGAGGTCATCCCGCGCATTTTCGAATTGATCCTGCACCTGATCCGCACCCAGAAGCTCAAGATCCCCGATTTCGTCCTGTCGGAGATGAAGAGTCTCATCCGCATGTCGGTCGAAAGCTGCGATCTGATGGTCAAGCAGATCGACCTCATGCTGAGAAACAGGGAAGGCATCCGGGCGTTGATGGCCACGATCGACCGCAACGAAAGCCATTGCGACCACATCGAACGCAGCCTCATGACCAAGGTGTTCGATTCCAGCCTCGACCCGATTCACAAGATCCAGCTCAAAGAACTGATCATCGCCATGGGGGAGATTTCGGACCAGGCCGACCGCGTATCCAAGCGGGTTAACATCATGGTTTTGAAGAGGCGTGTCTGATGGCCGCACTGCTCGGAGGAGTCTTTCTAGGCTGGTCCCTCGGCGCCAATCACGCCGCCAACTGCTTCGGCTCGGCGGTGGCCTCGCGCATGGTGCGGTTCTGGACGGCCGCGGGTCTGTGCGCTGCCGGCGTGGTCCTGGGTGCGCTGCTGGAAGGGCAGGCCGGCATCGAAACCCTCAGAGGGTTGACGTCCATCGACTTGGAACAGGCCGTAGCGATAACGGTCGCAGTCGCCCTGACGGTGACCGCCATGACTTGGTTCAACCTGCCTGTATCCACATCCCAGGGGGTCGTCGGCGCCATCCTGGGGATCGGATTTTTAAACCAGCAGATCAACCTGACCGAATTGGAAAAAGTGGTTGTCTGCTGGTTCGGGACCCCCTTCTGTGCAATTGCGGCTGCCTGGGCCATTTACAAGATTCTGGCGATTATTTACAACCGCCTGCAGATCAGCATTTTCCAGGCAGACATACTTCTGCGAATCGGATTGATTGTAGCGGGGTTCTATGCATCTTACACATTAGGCGCCAACAACGTCGCCAACGCGACGGCCGTTTTTGTCGGCGCCGGGACCCTCACTGTTTTCCAGGCCACCCTGATCGGTGGGTTAAGCATCGCGTTTGGAGTGCTGACCTATAGCCGGGGGGTGATGGAGACGGTTGGCCGCAAACTGGTGCGGCTGGATCCTTTTTCGGCCCTAATCGTTGTTTTGGCCGAAGCCCTCACCGTTCATTTCTACGCGATTATTGGCGTGCCTGTATCGACAACACAGGCCGTCATCGGCGCGGTGTTGGGGATTGGCATCATCCGGGGTGCTAACACCATCAACCGCAAAATGTTATACGGCATCCTGACCGGCTGGTTCCTGACGCCGCCGTTGGCCTGCTTCATTGCGATGTGCATCTTTTTTGCCATACACTTGCAGTACGTCCCCAAATGAATGAAATTTATTAATCAGGTTAAAATTCTTATTTTGAATTTGAGGAATTTTTATTGTATGGCTTCATGTCGAATTAAAGATGAAAGGAGGTGATCCGATAGAAGACCCGCTCCGAGCCGGGCATGCATTGATCATGGGTTTGCAGGTGTCCGTGAAGTTCTTCAATTCCAACGCTTAACCCAGGAGGTGGATCATGAAGGGGAAAATGGTGACGGTAGTGGCCTTGGTTGTGCTTTTTGCCTTCGCAGCCGGCATGGCCCAGGCGGCGGATTCGATCAGCGCGTACATGGGTTTCTCCCGCGAGGTGAACGAGGCCCTGGCCAAACGCATCCAGGAGAAAACCGGGGTCGAGGTCAAGAACATCACCCTGTCCTGGGGAGAGATCTGGGCCAGGATCAAATCAGAAGCGCCCCGGTTCAATGCCGACATGGTCATGAGTTTCGGGGGGGCTGCCGCCATCGAAGGCACGGCGAAAGGGTACTATGACGCCTACAAGTCCCCCGCCTGGAACGACATCGCTCCCGCCTTCAAGTCGCCCAATGGAACTTATTATGCCTTGGGGACCTTCTCGTTCCTGTTGGTGGGCAACAAGACCAAGCTGGCCGAAAAAGGCTACGCGATGCCGACCACGTGGAAGGACCTGCTGGATCCGAAGTGGAAAGGGCAGATCGTGATGCCTTCTCCGCGCACGTCCGGCACGGCCTTCATGATCGTCTATTCGTTTCTTTCTCTGTATGGCGAAAAGGACGGCTGGACGTTCCTGCAGGGCCTGGATAAGAACATCGCCTTCTACACCAAGAGCGGCAACGCTCCCACCGACCTCGTGGGTCGGGGCGAGTACCTCCTGGGCATCACTTCGGACGAAAACGTCCTGAAGCGCATCCAGGATGGCTACCCGCTCGAGTGGAAGATCCCGAAAGAGGGTATCGGCTACGAGGGCAATTACTGCGTCGTCCTCAAGGGGACCCAGAAGCTTGCTCTGTGCAAAAAGGTGGTGGATTATCTTGGCAGCCAGGACTGCAGCGAGTTCATCGCTTCCATGGGCTACATCCCGCCGCGGCCGGGGATCGCCAGCGGCCTCTACGGTGCCACGCCGCCCCACTACATCAAGCTGGATCATGCCTGGGCCTACAAGAACCAGAAAAAAATCATGATGGACTGGAAAAGCAAGTTCATGATGAAGGAGGCCCCGGACGCCAAGAAGGCGGGCGATGAAAAAGAGAAAAAACAGTAACGCGCGCGGCCGGAATGGCCGCTGATTCATGACACGGGAGGGGAGAAGGATGGCCGAAACGGTGCTGAGAGTAGCCCCCGGCAGAAGCCTGTGGTACCGGCTGAGGGCCTTTTTCAACGCCAACCTGGTCAACCTGTTCGCGGGTGGATTGTTTGCGCTTCTGGCCATCTTTCTCCTGTATCCCATCGTCTCCGTGCTTGTGTTCAGCCTATGGGGCGATGAGGGGTTCACGCTCTCTTTCTACTCCCAGTTTTTCAGCTACAATTTTTACTATTGGTCTTTGCTCAACACCCTCATCCTCGGGTTTGCCACGATGATCATTTTGGTGATCGTCGGGTTTTGCTTCGCGTACCTGACCACCCGCGGCCCCCTCTGGCTGAGGAAGCCGCTGAAAATAACTGCGCTCATGCCGCTGGCCGCACCGCCTTATATCTTTGCGATCTCCCTGATCACGCTTTTCGGAAGAAACGGGCTGATCAACAATTTCTTCCACCTCGACTTCAACATCTATAGCTGGACCGGGGTCATCGCGGCCCAGGTCCTGGCGTTTCTGCCCCTTTCGTTCATGATGATCGAAAACGTCCTGAATGCCGTCAACCCCAGCCTGGAGGAGTCGGCCAGCGACATGGGGGCCTCGGAATTCAGGATCATGCGCTCGATCACCATTCCGTTGGCCGCGCCTGGGGTGCTCAAGGCGGCGCTGCTGGTTTTCGTGATGACCATCGCCGAGTTCGGCAACCCGGCCATCCTGGGCGGCCGGACGCCGTTCCTGGCGCCGGACACCTACCTGATGATCACCGGCGAGGCCGACTTCAACATGGCCAGCGTGCTTTCGGTGGTCCTGATCCTGCCGTGCGTCCTCATCTTCATCCTGCACAATTTTGTGCTGTCCGGAAAAGGATATACCACGATCGTGGGCAAGCCGACCGCGGCCGAGCCCCGGCCCATCGACCCGGTCATCAAAATCCCCTTTCTCATCCTGTGCATTCCGGTCGTGATCCTGGTGCTGCTGAGCTTCGGGGTGATTGTGCTGGGGGCGTTTGTCAAGATCGTCGGTGTCGACAACACCTTTGTCACCGAGCACATGTTGAACACCCAGTCGAACGGTGCCATCTGGAACAGTTTCAAGGTTTCTTTAGGGGCCGGACTGTTCGGAGCTCTCGTCGGCACCCTGCTCGCCTATGTCATCATGCGTGGCAAGTTCCCCGGGCGGCGCGTCATGGAGATGCTGGCGCTTTCGGGGTTCGCCCTGCCCGGCACCGTGATCGGGGTCGGCTACATCATCGCCTTCAACCGGCCGCCGTTTCTGCTGACCGGCACCATTTGGATCATCATTTTGAACTGCGTCTTCCGGTTCCTGGCCGTGGGTGTCGAAGCCGGGATCAGCAAGCTGCATCAGATCAGCGTGGAAATCGAGGAGGCCTCCGCCGATCTGGGCGCCGACTTTCTGACCATATTCTTCAAGGTGATGCTGCCGATCATGTTTTCAGCCTTCATCGCCGGATTTATCTACACCTTCATGACCACCATGATGTCGCTGAGCTCGGTGATTTTCCTGGTGGCGCCGGGCTTCGACCTGGCGTCCGTTTACATCTTCCTGACCGCCCAGTTGGGTGAACTGGGGGTCGCCTCCGCCACCACCATCAAGGTGATCGCCATCGTCGTTCTATGCATGGGCCTGCTGCAGCTCGTCTCCAGAAAGATGGGGCTGAACATCAAAAAGCAAGGAGTCTGACCCCATGGACCCAACCCGGCCGACCATGCTGGCGCTGAGGGACATTCACAAAAGCTTCGGCAGTGTCGATGTGCTCAAGGGCATCTCCGCCGAGATCCCGAAGGGGGAGTTGCTGACCTTTGTAGGCCCGAGCGGCTGCGGCAAGACGACCCTGCTCAGGATCATCGGGGGCTTTGCGGCAGCGACCTCCGGCCGGGTGATCCTGGACGGCGAGGACATCAGCAACCTTCCGCCCAACATGCGCAACACCAAGATGGTCTTTCAAAGCTATGCCCTGTTCCCGCATATGACCGTCGCCAAGAACGTCGGCTTCGGGCTGAAGCTTCAGAAGTGGCCCCGGAAAAAAATCGAGGCCCGCGTGGAAGAGTTGCTGGCGCTGGTCCACCTGGAGGGGCTGGGAGGCCGGTCCATCGAGCGCCTGAGCGGTGGACAGCAGCAGCGCGTCGCCCTTGCCCGGGCGCTCGCCCTCGAACCCAAGGTCCTGCTGCTGGATGAGCCGCTTTCCAATCTGGACGCCAACCTGCGGGTGGTCATGCGGGATGAGATCCGGAATATCCAGGAGCGCATCCAGATCACGACCATTTTCGTCACGCATGACCAATACGAGGCCATGAGCATCTCGGACCGGCTGCTTGTGCTGCACCAAGGGGTGATCCAGCAGATCGGCTCACCGGTGGATATTTATGAGCGCCCCGCCAACGAGTTCATTGCCGGGTTCGTCGGTTACGTCAATTTTCTCGAAGGCGAGGTGGAATCCATCCATCCTGAAGCGAATACCGCCTGCGTCATGACCGAGTTCGGCCGGCTGGACCTGGACCGCGATCAGAAAGAAATTAAAGTCGGTGAGCGCGTCCTGCTGGTGATCCGGCCCGAGACCGTCTCTCTCTCCCCCTGGAGCGGAGGGGAAAGCCAGAACATGTTCCACGGTGCGGTGGAAAGCCAGATGTACGCCGGGAACCTCGCCAAATACACCATCAACTTCGGGCACAAGAAAATGGTGATCGATCACTACAATCCGATGGGGTCCAAACAATACAGCAAAAACGAAAAGGTCAAAGTCACCATCCCCCGCAAGATCCACATGCTGAGGCGGCAGAAGCCGGGGACGGCCGACGACCGTGCCATGGCGCACGAGCCCAAACCAGAGAGTGTCGATGCTCGCTGAGTATTCCCGGTGGAAACATAAACTTTGTCCTTCGATGTCATGCTGGCGGTCCTTCTTGGGGCCGCCCTTCACGCAAGCTGGAACGCTCTCGTCAAATCGGGATCAGACCCGTTCCTCGACACCGTCCTGGTTGCGACCGGCGCTACGGCGGTGGCGGCGATGCTGCTGCTTTTCGTGCCGTTGCCCGATTCAGGCAGTTGGCCATGCTTGGCCGCCTCGACGCTGATTCATGTGGGCTACTATGCGCTTCTGGTGGTTGTGTACCGCAGCGGCGACTTGAGCCTGGTCTATCCGATCATGCGAGGCTCGGCTCCGGCCTTGACCACCCTCGCGGCGGCAGGGCTGTTGAGCGAAGGGCCGTCGTGGGGTGGGTGGGCCGGAGTCTTGCTGGTGTCCGGCGGGGTGTTGCTTCTGGCGGCAGACTCCCCGCGATCTAACAGGGTGTTGAAAAACAGCGCCTCCGGCCGTGATCCCGCGTCGTGCGGCTTTTGTAAATGCTCACACATGAGCGAAGATGCTGCGCTTTCCAAAATGCCGCACGCCTTGGCTGACGGCCCGATGCTTGTTTCTCAACACCCTGCTAAAGAGTTTCGGCTCAGGCCGGTCGGTTTCGCCCTCCTGAATGCCGGAGTAATCGTGGGGTATACGCTGGTCGACGGGGTGGGGGCCCGTCTTTCGGGCCATGCGTTCAGCTACACCGGTTGGCTTGTCATGCTCGCCGGCGGCCTTTTTATCCTCGTTTCGATCGGGATCGACCGGGGCCGGGTGACTCGCCACATCCGGCGCCAATGGAAAAAAGGGATGACGGGCGGTGCCTGCACGTTGGCGTCTTACAGCTTGGCGCTGTGGGCGATGACGCATGCTCCGATCGCACTGGTGGCCGCGCTGCGGGAAACCTCCATCGTCTTCGGTGTAATTTTGGCTGCCATTTTCCTGAAAGAGAGCATCAGCCCCCTGCGATATGCGGCCATCTTCATGGTGGCTTTGGGCGCCATCAGCATCAAAATCTTCTGAATCAGAACCCCTGCCAAGCCGTTTGCCGTGTCATGACCTGAACTTATCACAAATATGATTTTAATTAGTTTGACTGATACTTGCCGGGCACCATATAGTTTTTCCGTGAAATGCCTCTGAATGGGGATGCCCCGTTTGGAGACGATACGATTCGTTTCAGAATCGGTGAGCATTCCAAATAACGCAATAAATCTTATTGAACCGGAGGAATATTGAATGAACAGGGAACCTTTTTTTCGCAGGAAAACCGCCATTTCCTACAAGACGGAGGAAAAGACCGTCATGCGCGGCTACGACCTGAGCGAACTGGCGGAAGAGGGCTACTCCTTTTGTGACGCCCTCTTCGTGCTCTACCAGGGCCGCATCCCCACCGAAGCCGAAGAGAAGATGCTGAAGTACGAAATGGGCGTTTTCCTGGAGCACTCCATGTCGCCCTCGGCGGTGGCCGCGATCGGGGTCAGCGCCGGGCGTCCGAACCTGCCCTGCGCGATTGCGGCGGCGGTGAGCACCTTCGGCGGTGTGCACGGCCCGGGTGCCGCCCACGGCTACATGCTGAACAAGTACCTGGAGCGTGCGGAGCGCGAAGGTAAAAGTGTCGACGAGATGGCGAAGATCCTGGTGGACGAATACATGGATGCGGAAACACCGGTCATGGGCATGGGCCAGCCGCAGCACATCGACAGCGACCCCCGCGCCGAGCCGATCCATGTCAAGCAGGAAGAGCTGAAGCTGGAGGGTGTCTACCTCGAGTTCCAGCGGGCGGTCGAGAAGTACTTCCACGCTCGGCGCAAGCAGGAAGGCCGCTCCAAGGTGGGCGTGAACGTGGTTGGCTCCGGCAACACGGCCCTGATGGAGATCGGTTTTTCCCCCAACGCGGGCTGGTGCCTCGGCAGCGTCTGCCGCGGATACAGCTGCGCGGCGCATGCCCTGTTCAACATGAAGAAGGGCCGGGCCTGGGGCGCCTCGCGCAACGAGCCCATGGTGCAGATGATCGATCTGTCCATGATCAAGTACGTCGGCCCGGAAGACCGGGTCGTGCCCAAGCAGTCCGAACGGCAGGAGTACGCCAGGAAGCAGAAAGAGGAAGGAGAATATAAGAAATGGGCGATCTGAACGAAACCAAGAAAGCACGCGGCGTCGGGAATCTGGCCAGCCCGAAGATGCCGTTTGATTATTTCAAGCGGGAGTACGGCACCGTGCCGCGCGATACGAAGCGCGCACCGTTCCAGTGGGTCTCCGAGGTGGCCTACAAGAACGTCCACCGCATCGTCTCGCGCGGGTACGACACCTCCGAGCTGATGGAAGAAGGCTACGGGATCGTCGACGTGCTGTTCGTCGACTACCAGGCCCGGATCCCGCTGGTGGAAGAAGAGCAGATGCTCAACTACGTGCTCATCCTGGCGCTCGAAGACGGGCTCTCGGCGCCGGCCGCCATGTCGCGCATCGTTGCCCGGACCAAGACCTTTCTTACCCAGGCCGCCGCGGCTTCGATCCTGGCCTTCGGCCACGCCTTCGGTGCCTACTCCGCCTTCGGCAATCGCCTGGAAAAATACCTGAAGAGGGCCGAAAAACAGGGGCTTACCAGCGCCCAGGCCGCCGAACTTTTGGTCAGGGAGAACCTGAACGACGAGGCTCTGGGGGTTTCGAACCTCATGCTGAAGGACCCGGCGGCCAAGCGCATGTTTGCCCGGGCTGAAAAGCTTGGGGTGGCCGGAACGTACATCGCCTTCATGAAGCAGATCGTTGCGGCCGCCCAGAAACAGAGCCCCGAGCCGGTGGACCTGGACATGCTCGGTGCCATCGGCGCCACGATGATGGACCTCGGATTCTCGGCGGAAGCCACCTGGGCCATCCTGGCCGTGACCCGCGCCCTCAGCGTCGGGGCCCACTACATCGAGGAGACCGAACGAAACGGATACACGCGGCTGGGGGAAGCGCTGACCCCCAAGGAAGACTACGACGGGCCGCCGGATCGCCCGGTGCCTGCGCTGAAAGACCGCGCCACGTTCGCGCAGTCGGGCATTTGCCGCACGACGGCCGAATGGGTGCGGGCCCGGGAGGAACGGAAAAAACTCGTCGGCAGCGGGTACGGCATCGTCGAGGAGATCCACGATCCGAGCAAAAAGTCGGGCATCAAGAAAGTCGGAAAACTGTGAAAAACGGCGCCTCAGGCCGTGATCCTGCGTTGCGCGGCCCTTTTGGGATTGCTCACATACTGGACCGTATGCTGCGCATCCCAAAAGGCCGCGCGCCTTGGCTGACGGCCTGATGCATGTTTTTCCCATTCTGAACATGGAGGCTGAAGAGATGGAAGCCATTAAACCTGTCAAACGCAACGTGCTTCTAAACCCGGGTCCGGCCACCACCACGGACACGGTGAAGTACGCCCAGGTGGTGCCCGACATCTGCCCCCGGGAAAAGGAGTTCGTGGACATCATGGACGAAGTCCGTCGCGAGCTGGTCAAGGTGGTTCACGGGGATCCGAAGAAGTACACGGCCGTGCTCTTCACCGGCTCAGGGACGGTCGTCCAGGATGCGCTTGTCAATTCCCTGGTGCCCGCCAACAAGAAGATCTGTGTCGTCAACAACGGCTCCTATTCCACCCGCATGGTGGAGATCGCCCAGTACTACCACATCCCCTGCGTGGACCTGAAGTTTCCCGCCACCGGACTGCCGGACCTGAAGGTCGTGAAGGAAACCCTGGACAGGGACAAGGACATCGCGGTGGTCGCCACCACCCATCACGAGACCGGCACCGGGGTGCTCAACCCGGTGCGCGAGATCGGGAAGATCGCCCACGATCACGGCTGTGTGTTCGTGGCCGACACGATTTCGACGTACGGGCTGCTTCCGATCGACATCCAAAAGGAAAACATCGACTTCTGCATGTCCTCGGCCCAGAAGGGCCTGGCGGCCATGACCGGCGCCTCCTGGACCGTGGGTAACATCGAGGAGATCGTCAAGTCCAAGACCTATCCCACCCGCTCCTACTACTGCAACCTCTTCATGCAGTATGATTTCTTCGAACGGGTGGGCGAGATGCACTTCACCCCGCCGGTGCAGACCATCTACGCCTTGCGGCGGGCCATCCAGGAATACTGGCAGGAGGGGGAGCTGCCCCGTTACGAGCGGCTGAGTCAGTGCTGGGAGGCCGTTCACAAGGGCCTGCAGGAGATCGGGCTGGAGTCCGTCATCGACAAGAAAATCCAGGGCAAGCTTGTGGTCACCATCAAAGCCCCCGCGGACGGGAAATTCGATTTCTTCAAGCTGCACGACTACTGCTACGAGCGCGGCTTCACCATCTACCCGGGCAAGATGTTCGGCCTGGAAACCTTCCGGCTGTGCAACCTGGGCGTCATCACCCACAAGGATATCGAGGATTTCTTCGTGGTCGCCAAGGAAGCCTTCCGGAAGATGGGTTATTCGATGCCGATAAAATGACGCGCGGTGCGCTGAAAACGGCGATCGCACCGGTTGCTTTTCAATCAACGCAAATCAACTGCAGACGGAGGTTCGAGAGACGCTATGGGAGACGACATCAAGGAAATGTACGCCAAAGCTAAAAAGGCATTCGATGAATACCAGTACTGGCCCCAGGCGAAAGTCGACGAGGTCGTCCAGGCGGTGGGCTGGATGTGGCAGAAGGAGGAGGTCCGCAAGGTCCTCGCCCGCACGGCCGTGGACGAGTCCGGGATCGGGGTCTACGAGGACAAGCTCGCCAAGATCAAGACTAAGACCCTGGGCACCCTCTGGGATCAGCGCGGCGCCAAGACCTGCGACCTCGTCGAGGAGGACCAGGCCCTCGGCATGCGCAAGTACGCCAAGCCGATCGGCGTTATCGCGGACGTCGTCCCTTGCACGAATCCGGAGTCGACCATCTGCTGCATCGGCCTGAGCACGCTCAAGACCCGCAACGCGATGATCGTCTCCCCGCACCCCCGCACCCAGAAGAGCTCCTTCCTGACGGTCGAGTACGGCCGCGAGGCGCTGAAGAAGATCGGGGCGCCTGTGGACCTGCTGCAGTGCATCGAGAACACGAGCCAGGAGAAAACTCAGCAGTTGATGGCGCACTGCGACTTCGCGGTCGCGACCGGCGGCGCGGCTCTCGTCAAGGTCGTTTACAATGCGGGCAAGCCGGCCCAGACCGTGGGCGCCGGAAACGTGGTCTCCTTCGTGGACGCAACCGTGCCCGACCTTCAGGCGACCGCCCACAAGATCATGGTCTCCAAGATCGCCAACAACGCCGCCTCCTGCTCCTCCGAGAACGCGGTCGCGCTCGAGGCCCCGATCTTTGACAAGATGATCGAGTGCCTCAAGAAAGAGGGCGGCTACCTGTGCAGCACCCCCGAGCGCGAGACCCTGCGCAAGTGCATGTGGCCGGACGGCAAGACCCTGAACCGCGACATCGTGGCCCACAGCGCCAAGTTCATCGCCGACCTGGCCGGGCTCAAGGTGCCGGACAATACGAAGTTTCTCATGGTTATGGGCGAGAAGATCGGCCGTGAAGACAAGTTCTCGGGCGAGAAGATCTCCCCGGTGCTGACCGTGTGGAAGTGGACGGATTTCGACGAGATGCTGGACCGGCTGGAGCGGATTCTGGATTTCTCCGGCAAGGGGCACTCGGTGTCGATCCACACAGAGCTGGACGAGCGGCGCGTGAAGCTGGCGCTGCGCGCGAAGGTCGGCCGGGTGGTCTGCAACATGGGCCACACAGCCGCCAACAGCGGTGGCTGGACTTCCGGGCTGCCCTTCACCGACACCCTCGGCTGCGGCACCTGGGCCGGGAACATCACCAGCGACAACGTCAACTGGAGCCACTTCCTGAACTACACGCTGGTCTCTTTGCCCATCACGGACTTCGCCCCGAAAAACGACGAGGAGCTCTTCGGGGCCTACCTGAAGAAGTGGGGCAAGGACTGATCCAGCGGCGGGTTGCCGATTGGCAGCCGCGACGATGAAAACCGGAGAACGGGCAAATGGTCGATGGACGGGTGCCGGTTCTCCGGTTTGGGCAAGGGCGCAACCGGCATGATTAAGGCGGTCATCTTCGATTTCGGTCAGACGCTGGTGGATTCCGCCGACGGATTCCGGCAGGCTGAAAAGGAGGCCCAGGAAAAGCTGTTCAGGCACATGGCGCTTTCGCTGCGCGAAAAATTTATGGAGCGCTACCGCCAAGTGCGAAAGGACTTCCACGGCCGGTCGAGCTTCTCCCGCCGCGCCATGTGGCGGGAGGTTTACCACTATTACTGCCTCATACCGGATGAGGTGCGGCTCGACACCTGGGAGGCCGAATACTGGGCGACGGTGAAAGCCCATTCCGTGCTCTTCCCCGAAGCCCCGGGTGTTCTGGAGCGGCTCAACACGCAGTTCGGGGTCGCCCTGATCACCAACACCCAGGGGCAACCGGTCTCCGGCACCCATCGCATCAGCCAGTTCCCGGAGCTTGAACCCTATTTCCGGATCATCATCGTGGCCGGTGAAAACGGCATCCCTCCCAAACCCGACGCGGTGCCGTTCCGGATGTGCGTCGATGCACTGGGGGTGCTCCCGTCGGAGGCCGTCTACGTCGGCGACGACTGGCGCATCGACGTCGGCGGGTCGCGTGATGCCGGGCTCAACCCCGTCTGGATCAAGCACGAAGGTGTCAAGCGCCACTGGCCCGAGGTTGCGCCCGACGTGCCCGTGATCACGCGGCTGGATCAACTGCACCAGTTGGAGCTTCTCCGCAGCCGCTGAGGCGGCCCTGCGGTCCCGGCTCAGTGGATTTCGGAAGCCCACTGGAACAGCATGTCCAGCAGCCGCTGCAGGGAATCGGAGATGTATTTTTCCTTGTGATGGACGAGGTAGAACTTGCGTTTGAAGGCGGGGTCCGCCAGCGGAACGGCCCTGAGTCGTTTTTCCTCGATCTCCTCTTCGGCCACTTTTTGGGAAATCAGGGCGATGCCGATGCCGTGCTCCACGGCGCGCTTGATGGCGCGGTTGCTGGTCATCTCCATGGGGATTGTCACTGTGATGGCATGGCGCTGGATGAACTCCTCCAGCGCTCGGCGCGGCGCGGATCCTTTCTCGTGCATGATCACGGCCTGGCCCTGCAGGTCGTGCGCCGTGAGCATCGTTTTGCGCGCCAGCGGGTGGCTGCGGGACGTGATGATGACCAGCTTGTCCTCCAGAATATCGCGCACGGTCAATTTCTCGTGGTCCACCGGGTACGAGATGAAACCGATGTCGCAGCTCAGGCTGGCGGTGTTTTCCACGACGAGCTCGGTCGGCAGGATATCCATGGACACCTTCACCAGCGGGTAGGCTTTGCTAAACGGAATGATCACCTGGGGAAGATAGTAATCCCCGAAACTTTCGCTGGAGAGGATGCGGATGTGCCCGCGCTTGCGCTGCTGGAAATCCCGGATGCTCTCCTCGGCGTGGCTTTCCATTTCAAAGATCTTCTCGGCGATCGCGTACAGCGCCTCGCCGGCGTCGGTGAGAATCAGTTTTTTTCCGACGTGATCGATGAGTTTGAGCTCGTAGTGCTCCTGCAGGCGCTGGATACCCTTGGTCACCGCGGGCTGGGTGATGCACAGCTCCCCGGCCGCTACGCTCAAATTGCCCGCCTTCACGGCGGAATAAAATATTTTTAGCTGATTCAGATTCATAAGGGGTTCGCGCCTCTCTATAGTCGGCCGGAGGATAGCATTACCTGAAGTTATAGAAAATAAAAATCTGAGCCTATTTATCGAAATAAAGCCGTTGGAAGAGGAGACGTGGTTATGAAAGACCAGGCACGGGTGGTGGTGATCGGCGGCGGGGTGTTCGGCACCAGTGTGGCTTATCATCTGGCAAAGGCAGGTTGCACCGACGTCGTGCTGATAGAAAAGGGTGAGCTCACCAGCGGCACCACCTTTCACTCGGTGGGACTGGTGTCCCAGTTCCGGACCTCGCCGGCGCTGATGAAGATGATGAACTACAGTATCAGGCTCTTCAACGAACTCGCCCAGGGCGACGGCGGGTCGTCGCTCGGCTGGCGTACGGTCGGCAGCATGCGGCTCGCCTCGAGCCCGGACCGCCTTAAAGCGCTGAAGCGAGAGGTCGGCCGGGTCAAGGCCATCGGCCTCACCGCGGACATCATCTCGGCCAGGGATGTGGTCGACCGCTGCCCGTTTGTTTCCGGTGAAGGACTTTATGGGGCGGCCTGGGTGCCGGACGATGGGTGTGTCGACCCGAATGGGATCACTTACGGGCTGGCCCGCGAGGCCCGCAAAATGGGGGTGGAGATTCACACCCACGTGCGGGTCACGGGCATCGAGCTGTCACCACGGCGTCACGTCACCCGCGTGATCACCGATCACGGGTCGATCCGCACCGAATGCGTCGTGAACGCGGCCGGCGAGTGGGCGCCGCGGCTGGCGGAAATGGTGGGGGTGTCTCTGCCCATGATTCCGCTGATGCACCAGTACCTGACCACCAAACCCATTCCCGGCCACGAACTGCCGCCGAACACGCCGGTCATTCGCGACCCCGACAACTTGTTTTACTGCCGCGAGGACACGGGGGCCTTTTTAATCGGCGCTTTTGAAACCAATCCCAAGGCGTGGTCGCCGGAAGGGGTCCCCTGGGAGTTCAACCAGCAACTGCTCAGCGCGGAATGGGATCTGTTCGGGCCGGTCATGGAAAATGCCATCCGCCGCCTGCCGATCCTGGCCGAGGCCGAAGTGGTCGAGCTGATCAACGGGCCGGATGCCTTCACGCCCGACGGTCACTACGCCCTGGGTCCGGTCCCGGGTCTGCACGGGTTCTACGTGGCCGCCGGCGGATCGATCAACGGGATCGCCGGTGCCGGCGGGGTGGGCCGGACCCTGGCCGAGTGGATCCTTGAAGGCGAAACCTCCATCGATGCCCACGAGATGGACGTCCGGCGCTTTGGAGCTCACTTCAGCCACACCCCGTATCTCGTGGAGCGCTGCCGGGAAGTCTACCGCTACTACTACCACATGCACTACCCCAACGACGAAAACGAGTGGGGCCGGCCTTACCGCACCAGCCCCTTCTATGAACGCTTGAAGAAACTGGGCGCCGTGTTCGGCCACAAGAACGGCTGGGAACGGGCCAACTATTTCGAGCCGGGCCAGCCCTGGCGCCAGGCCGGCGCCGAGCAGAACGCGTGGGGATGGACGCGGCCGGCCTATTCCAGCCGGGTGGCTGAAGAAGTCAAGGCGGCGCGTGAGCGGGTGGCCCTCTTCGACATGAGCTCCTTCGGCAAGATCGATGTGCGCGGTCCGGGCGCGCTGGCACTGCTGCAGACGCTTGCGGCCAATGACCTCGACCGGCCGGTCGGCAGCATCACCTACACCCAGTTTCTGAACCCTAAGGGCGGTATCGAATGCGATCTCACCGTGACGCGCACCGCCGCAACCGAATTCCGGCTCATCTCCGGGACCGCCTTCGTGGCCGGCGATCTGGGTTGGATCCAGCTGCACCTGCCCGAGGATGGGTCGGTGCAGGTCGAGGACGTCACCGACCGGCTGGGCTGCCTCGGGCTCTGGGGCCCGAGCGCGCGCGCGGTCCTTCAGGCCGTCGGCGCGAGCGATGTGTCCAATGCGGCATTCCCTTACATGACCGCCCGCCGCGTCGACATCCTGGGGGCGACGGTCTGGGCCCAAAGGGTCAGCTATGCGGGCGAGCTCGGCTGGGAACTCTACATCAGCCCTGCGGACGCGCTGCAGGTTTTTGACGCATTGACAGTCGCCGGCAAGCCGTTCGGCCTCCGGCCGGCGGGCTACAAGGCCCTGGACTCCCTGCGGATCGAGAAGGGCTATCTTTATTGGAGCGGGGACATCACCCCGGCGGACAACCCCTTTGCGGCAGGCCTCGGTTTCTGCGTACGGTTGGAAAAGTCGGGCTTCATCGGCAAGCAAGCCCTGCTCGCGATCCAGCAGAAAGGGCTGCCGGCGCATATGTGCGCGCTGACCATGGACGCCGGCGGCAACCTCTACGGCGGGGAGTCGGTGTACGCCGAAGGCCGACTCATCGACCGCATCCGTACCGGCGGCTACGGCCACACCATCGGCAAGGATATCGGTCTGGTGTACCTGCCGCCGGAGCTGGCCAAGGCCGGGACCGTGCTCGAGGTGGAAATCTTGGGGGAGAGGGTCAAGGCGCAGGTGGCCGACCTGCCGCTCGTGGATCCCACTGGAGAGAAAATCAGGTCCTGAGCACGAAAAATGGGGGTGTATTTCACCCGCCCCTTTCGACCTCGGCGATGCATTCCTCGATGATCGCGAGGGCCTGGTCCATCTCTTCGCGGGTGATGGTGAGCGCCGGGGTGAGGGTGAGGATGTTGCCCATGGTGGTCTTGAAGCTCAGGCCGCGGGAGAGAGCCGCATACATGACCGCCTCGGCCGCGTCGCTCGCGCGTTCGCGCGTCAGGCGGTCTTTCACCAGCTCGATTCCCAGGAACAACCCCAATCCGCGCACATCGCCGATCAGCGGGTGCCGGTCTTTCATCGCCTGAAGGCGCTCCAGGCTGTAGCGGCCGAGCTCCCGCGCGTGGGCCACCAGGCCGTGTTTTTCGATGTACGCGATCGTTGCCAGGGCCGCGGCGCACAACACGGGGTTTTTTTCATGGGTGTAATGGCCGAGAGCCTGTTCGGAGGCGACATCCAGGTCTTCCCGGGCAATGACCGCGGCCAGCGGCAGGATGCCCCCGCCCAGGCCCTTGCCGATGACCACGATGTCCGGAACTACCCCGAAGTTTTCGAAGGTGAACATGCGGCCGGTGCGGCCCAGCGCATGCGGGATCTCGTCGAAGATGAGCAGGGCCCCGTGGCGGTCGCAGGCCCGGCGGATGGCCTGCCAATACTCGGGTTTGGGGATGGTGGGGGTGCTGCGGACCGGCTCGGCAATCACCGCGGCAATGTCACCCTCCTTCTCCAGGATGTACTCCACGTAGCGGGCGCAGGTGAGGTCGCAGCCGCCGCGGCCGGCGCAGCCGAAGATGCAGCGGTACTCGTCCGCCGGCGGCGCATGCTCCGTGCCGGGCATGAGCGGGCCCATGCCCTGGCGAAAGATCGCCTCGCCGCCGATCGAGATGGTGTCGAGGGTGGCGCCGTGGAAGGCATCCCACATGGAAATCGTCTTGTGCCGGCCGGTGGCGATCCGCGCCAGCTTCAGCGCGATGCCGACCGCCTCGGCGCCCCCGGGGCAGAAGAGGGATTTCTTCAAGGGATCGGGCGCGATCTCGGCTATCTTCTTCGCCAGGTCTACGGCCACGCGGTTGGTGTAGCGACGCGTGCAGAAGGGCAGCTCGTCGAGCTGGCGTTTGATTGCGTCAATCACCTCGGGGTTGGCAAAGCCGACCTGGTGCACGTTGTTGCCGTGGAAGTCCATGTAGCGCCGGCCTTGCATGTCCTCGATGGCGATGCCCCCGCAGGCGCGCAGGGTGTTAAGACACGGGGTGGAAAGGGACTGCCTCAGGAAATAGCGGGCATCCTCCGCCAGAAGGGCGCGGCTGTCGGCACCCAGGTGCTCTTTCTGCCAGGCGTCACGCCGCGGTGAAATGTTGATGTCGCCTTCGGATTTGGGCAGTTTCGGCATGTCGTCACTCCGGGGAAGCAGAGGGATGGCGCCTTTCGGCGCAGCGGTTTCCGGCTGATGGCCACCGCAACTATATTTTTGGAACGAGGCGAAAGTCAAAGGAAACTTTCGCATGCAATGCATGACGTCCGGTTATGCGTGGCCTGAGGTGAGCGCTCCGTATTTTGATTTCTGCGGCAGACCCCAGCGGGCCTCTGATGTGAACCGAAAGAATCGCTCAATTTAGGTGTGAGAGAATTTTTTCCTTGTAAAAACCAGGCGGGCACACTAGCTTCGAGCGGCGGGTGGCAGGCGGTGAGCAGACACCCATTCCCCTTCAGGAGGTACGGGTCATGGTGGGCGAATCGAAATTGGAAGACCGGCGTATGCAACGTGAGCAGGGCGATGTCAACACGACACCCAACCGCAGAAAATACTGGGAGCGCAATTTGTCGCCCGATGCCCGCCGGTGGTTCGAGGAGGACGCACGCTATTTCCTCCATCAGAGCCTGTCGACGCCGGTCTTGAACGTGCTTTCGGGCGCAGAGGGGATTTACCTCCGCGACCTGGAAGGCAAGCGCTTTATCGACATGCACGGCAACGGCGTCCACAATGCCGGCTTCAACAACCCGGAGGTGATCGCTGCCGTCCGGCGCCAGCTCGACGAAGGCCTGACGTTCTGCCCCCGGCGGTACACGAACATCCCGGCCATTCAGCTGGCCAAGAAACTGGCGGAAATCACCCCCGCCGGGCTTTGCCGCAGCCTGTTCTGCCCGGGCGGCTCGGAGGCGATCGAAATGGCGCTCACGCTGGCCCGGCAGGTGACCGGCCGTTTCAAGACCATTTCATTTTGGGATTCCTTTCACGGCGCCGGCTTCGGATCGGCCGGCATCGGCGGCGAGGAGCATTTCCACGGAGGCGTGGGCCCCCTGATGCCGGGGATCTTTCACGTCGAGTTTCCGAACTACTACCGCAACCCCTGGGGGTTTGACCGGGAGCAGGACGTCGACGCCGAGTGCCTGCGGCAGATCGAGCTGGTGTTGCGGCGGGAGCCGGAGATGTCGGCCATCATCGGCGAGCCGATCTCAGCCACCCCTGTGATTCCCTCGCGCCGCTACTGGGAGGGCGTGCAGGATCTGTGTCGCCGCTATGGCGTCCTGTTGATCTTCGACGAAATCATCGAGGGCTTCGGCCGCACCGGCAAGATGTTCGCAAGCGAGCACTTTGTGACTCCGGATGTGCTGGTGCTCGGCAAGTCGCTGGGCGGCGGGGTTCTGCCGTTGGCCGGGATCGTGACGCACGAGCACTACAACACGCTGCAGCACCGGTCCATCGGCCATTACACGCACGAGAAAAACGCGCTGTGCGCGGCGGCGGCGCTGGCTGAGATCGAATTCATCGAAACCAGGCGACTGGCCGATCACAGCGCCACGCTGGGGGCCTACACCCTGGAGCGCCTCAATGAAATGCAGGAACGGCACCCGATGATCGGGCACGTGGCCGGGCTGGGGCTGCACATCGGCATCGACCTGGTCAAAGACCCCGCCACCAAGGAACGGGCCGTGGACGAGGCCGAGACCATCATGTTCAAGTGTCTCGAGCGCGGCCTGTCGTTCAAGACCATCGACGGCAATGTCCTGACCCTGCGACCGGCCCTGGTGATCACGCAGGAGGAAATGGACCGCGCGCTGGACATCCTGGATGAGGCCATCGGCGAGGTCGAAATGGGAGGGGCTTCCTGGAAGCCATCCCAAAAAAGCATCTGACAGCCGAATGGACAACAGGATGATACGGCATTGGAGCTTTGGCAGACGGTTTGTAAAAGCCAGTAGGGGTCTTACACGTTTTGGACACTACAGGTTAATTGGCAGGAAAAAATGAACTATTCTGACTTGCAGGAACTCTGGTCGCCTTTAGGGCGTATAATTCTATCCGCTCTGCTGGGTGGTTTATTAGGCCTCGAGCGCGACATCCATGGCAGAGGGGCCGGATTGCGCACGCATTTGCTGGTGAGTATGGGGGCCTGCCTGTTCATGATATTATCAACCCGTGTCGAATTCTTCGGGGTCTCTCTTGCCGTCACAGGATTTAGCCGGGTTACGGATCCTGCGAGAATTGCCGCCCAAGTTGTTACGGGGATCGGTTTCTTGGGTGCGGGCGTGATCGTCAAGGAAGGGCTCAGTGTTCGCGGGCTCACTACGGCGGCTTGTCTATGGGTTGCCGCGGCCATCGGAATGGCGTCGGGCGTCGGCTTTTTCGCTATTGCCGTCGTTACAACGGCCATTGCATTGTTCTCTCTGATTTTTCTCCGTTATTTTGAAAATCTTTATCGCAAGGATGTTTATAGAGAGCTTTCAGTTTCGCTGCCCAATACTGTGGATATCCAAAAAGTAATAAATACTGTAACAAGCGACGGGGTTCAAGTAATCTCGTACTCGATGGAGCGAAATTATGAAAGCCAACTCACTGCCCTGAATATGCATTTGCGTCTGTTCCATAGAGGCAATATTGAGAGGCTATCTTATCTCATAGTTGAAAAGTTGGAAAAGAGCGACCTGCCATTGAAAGCATTAAAATGGTTAAAACCCTGACCTTTATAGGGTGCGTTTCGATCTGCGCTTCGGCTGCGGTGTTAGCCTCAAGGGCCCCATGATCTCTTTTAGAACTTTTTGGCGGCGGGGCAGCTCAGCGGGCCGCTTTTCGGCGCCTGTGCGTTCGATTTATTTGACTGCCGCCTTTGCTTCCCTATCGCCCGGATCGTGTTTTCTTCACCCGGCTGTATTGTTCGGTCAAGTGATTCCGGCCATGGCTGAAAAAGGCAGAGCGGGGACCATACGAACCCAAGACGTCTGATGAAAAGCAGCTCTATGAGAATGCCAAACTGGAGAAAGAGCGGTGAATGTCTACTCTTACCTCTCCCGGGTGCACCAGTTCGGTAAAAGCTTTGAACAGCATTACCCCGGGATTAAGGTGAACGGTTTTGACATGGACTCCGCCGAAATTATGACCAAGGTTTTGGCCGAGCAGAAGTCCAGCAACTGCGTGGCTGATATTCTTTTTCTTAAGGATCCTTCCACCGTCCAGCATGAACTTTTAAAAAAGGCTATGTCGTCACCTATGTGCCGGCCGATCTAAAGGCGGCTCTGCCTGAGCGGTTTCAGAAGCCGTTTCTGGCCCACCCCGCGAGCCTTGATGTTTTAATTTACAACACCGAGGTTAACAAACAGGCTCATGTGCACAGCCTCTGGGAGTTACCGAAACCGGAGTGGAAAGGCAAAGCCCAGTTTCCGGTTCCCACCAAGATGACGGAGTTCATCGAGTTTCTGACGACGATCGTTCAGCACAGCGACGAGATGGCCAAGGAATACCAAAAGGTGTTCGGCAAACCGATCGTGCTGACAAAGGGTACGCCTAACGCCGGCTACGAATGGATTCTGCGGCTGTTGAAGAACGACGCCGTCATCGCCGGGTCCACGAACGACGGCCTCAATGCCGTCGGGCAGCCCAGCCAGGCGGAATCGCCCGTTGGAATAACGGCCTTCTCGCGCCTCAGGGACAAGGAGAAGAACTCCAAGCTGGCCTTCGACGTGGTCTACGATCTCCTGACTATAACAGGGTCTGTGCTGATATGATCGAGCTTTCCTTGATCATTACAGCTCGCGCTTGAAGCCTTTTTTGTCTGCGGTTTGATCCATATTAAATGACGATTCAACTTGCCAGCAACAGCGATACAAATCGCTGCGCGGGTCACATCCAACACATTACTATAAGCCGTCTCAAAACATTTGACTTGATCGACTGGAAGTTCTATTGAAGGCATACGCAAATTCACACTGCCCGGCTTGCCGCGGGCTTCCTGGGGCGATTTCACATGCAGCAAGAAGCAGGCAACCGATGCCAGTTCCTTCCCGCTGCCTCGTCGAAGACGATGGCCGCTGCCTGTTTCCAATGAAGCCGGGCCTTGTGTGGGCGGTTTCTCTCAAAACCCAACCCAAGGAGGTATTCCGACAAAAAATTGATCGACTGGGCTTCGAGCCCGGCCATGCAGAACCTCTTTGCCAAATACAAAATCAATTTCCCGCCCGCGCACCCGGATGTGCAGATTGAGGCGGGTTTGGCCGCCGTCATGAAAGGCGCCAAGATATTCCCGATCGACAGCGCCTGGGCCGGTGAGAACCGCAAGCGTATCGTGGACCTCTGGGTGCAGAAAGTGCTGGATTAGGAAACCAACCGGGTCGCCATGGCGGGCATCGCACCATCACTTCCCTCCGGCGCCAAGCTCGGTGGGAAGGTCCGGGACCCGGCGCTTGTCCTGAGCGTCGCTGTCATCTGGGTCTTCCTGGCCGTGTTTATCCTGTTTCCGCTGGCCAAGGTCTTGATCCTGGCCTTTGAAAAAGACGGCCAGGTTTCACTCGCCTCCCTGCTGGACATCCTGAGCCGCAAGAGCCACTACACGGCACTTTGGAACAGTCTTCTGCTGGGCGGCTTGGTGGGGTTTGCCGGTACGGCGCTGGGTTTCTTCTTTGCCTTTACGGCCGTGCGCGCCAACCTCTCAAAGCACTGGACCGCTTTTCTGGACCTGGCCATCATCCTGCCCTTGATCTCCCCGCCGTTCACCACGGCCATTGCCATGATCTTTTCCTTCGGGCCTCGAGGGCTTATCACCTATCAGCTTTTGGGGTTTGGCGGCTTCAATGTCTACGGGCTGCACAGCACGTTCTTCGCCGAGACCGTGACCTATTTTCCGATCGCCTACCTGACCCTCAAGGCCATGCTTGCCGGCATCGACACAAATGTGGAGGATATGGCTTTCAGCCTGGGTGCCGGGCGCTGGAAGGTCTTCCGTACGGTGACGCTTCCCTTGACCGTGCCGGGCCTGGCCAATTCCTTTCTGTTGCTGTTCGCCGCATCCCTGGCGGACTTCGCCACTCCGCTAATCCTGGCCGGCAACAGTTTCCCTGTCCTGCCGACGGACGCCTACCTGCAGATCACCGGCCTCTTTGATCTCAAGGGAGGGGCGGTGCTCTCCTTTGTCCTGCTGGTGCCGGCGCTCGTGGTTTTCGTGCTGCAGCGCTTCTGGGTGGGCCGCAAGTACTACGTGACCATTACAGGCAAAAGCGGCGCCCAAACCAAGGCTAAAAGCGTCTCCACCTTCGTAGGCCGACTGATGCTCGCCGGGTGCCTTCTGTTCTCGCTCTTGATTCTCTACTTCTATGCGCTTCTGGTGTATGCATCGATTGTCATGGCTTTGGGCGCCAACCACACCCTCACACTGAAACATTACCGCGTGGTCTTCACCGAGGGGGTTAAAGCCATCCGGGACACCCTGTGGATCGCCGGCGCCGGCATGCTGCTGGGCGGGCTTTACGGCGTAGTGGTGGGGTACCTGGTCGGCAAAAAGAAGTTTTTTTCGCGCTCAGCAATGGAAATGGTGTCTTTGATCAATTATTCCCTGCCGGGCACCATCGTCGGGATTGCTTACCTTGTCGCATTTAACAGCCCCCCGCTGGTCCTCACAGGCACCGCGGCCATCATCGTTGCGGCGTATGTCTTCCGCTACGGGGCGACCGGCATTCGCACCACCGTGGCCATTCTGCAGCAGATCGACCCCGGCATCGAAGAGGCGTCCCATAGTCTGGGCGCCGGCACCGTGACCACGTTCCGACGCATCACCGTCCCGCTGATCCTGCCGGGGCTCTTTGCAGGGCTGGGCGTCGTCTTTATCCGCTCAATGACCGCCATCAGTGCCACCATATTCCTGGTCTCCATCCACTGGACGCTGATTACGGTGCGCATCCTCGAAAAGATGACCGAGCTGGAGCTGGGCGTGGCAGCGGCCTTTTCCGTAATAGTTGTCGCAATCGTGCTGGTCGGCACGTCCGGCATCGGACTGGCCCTGCGGGGATTCCGGCAGCCGGGCTCCCCGTCCATGTCGAGCATTCTGGGAGGATGAGTTATCCATGCAGCCCTTGAGCATCTGTCTGGAGCACATCAGCAAAACGTTCGTCCATAGCGTGAAGGGCCGCGTGACGGCGGTGGATGACGTGGTGCTCGAAGTCGTTCCCGGCGAGCTCCTGACCCTGCTTGGGCCTTCCGGCTGCGGCAAAACCACCACCCTGCGCATGATCGCGGGGTTTGAAGCGCCCTCGCAGGGGCGCATCTTCTTTGGAAACGTTGATGTGACCGCTCTCATGGCCAACCAGCGCAGCCTGGGGTTCGTCTTTCAGAATTATGCTTTGTTCCCGCACCTTTCCATTTTCGAGAATGTGGCGTATGGACTAAGGGTCAGGAAATTGTCGGAGCCTGAGATCATCCGGGCGACGGGTGAGGTGCTGCGGCTGGTAGGACTCGAAGGCTACGAGCAGCAGTTCCCGAACCAGCTCTCAGGCGGAGAACAGCAGCGGGTGGCGCTGGCCCGCGCCATCGTGATAAGGCCGCAGCTGCTGCTGTTCGACGAACCCCTCTCCAATCTGGATGCGAAGCTGCGGGTGCGCACCCGCGGTGAAATCCGCCGTCTTCAGAAAAACCTCCTGATCACTTCGATTTACGTTACCCACGATCAGGAGGAGGCCATGGCCATCTCCGACCGCATCGCGGTCATGAACCTGGGGCGCATCACGCAGATCGGCACCGCCGAAGAGCTCTACTTCAAACCGCGCACCGAGTTTGTGGCCAAGTTCATCGGCAAGATCAACGCGCTGCCGGCCCACGTGACCGAGCTCTCTTCGGACGGCCTCACTCTGATGATTTTAGGTCACACCTTTCGCATCCCATCCCCTTCATCCCGGGTTCCTGCTGGAGAGGAACTAAAGGTTTACGTCCGGCCTGAAATGGTTCGACTCAGCCGGGACCCTGTATCCGCGCACTTCCAGGCGCGCATCGTTGAACGCACATTTCTAGGCGAAAAAATCGAATACGCAATTGAGGCCGGCGGTGCCATCCTGTCCGTTTCCGCCCCGGCAACTTCTGCGCCGGACCTGTTTGCCCTGCAGCAAACGGTGGGGGTGCATCTTGAACCCGACCATCTGATGCTGCTTCCCGGAGAGGAGTAGATTCCCCATGAAAGAAAAACTGGTATGGTACCTGGCGGCAAGCTTCTTCGCGGGAGCCACCCTACTGGCCTCCGTCGCCGGCTGCGAAACAAAAGAAATCCACGGTGCGGACTCGTCCTTTCGTAACGGTGACATCGGCATCTGTTGGGGTATGCTGCGCGGAGCGTCCGGGAGCGACGTTCAGGTTGTCATCCGCATCCGAAGCCTCAGCGACGGCGAACTGCCCTATTCGGAATATGCAGTTCAGGCCGTGCACCCCCTCACCCGGGTGACGGAACGGGCCGTTCCCAGGCGCCCGCTGGAAAAGGTCAACGACGTAATGGCGCCACGCGAGGCGTTCAAGAACCTGGCAGGCCGCCGCATCCTTTTTTATAAGCCATCCGCCTCCGAACCGGATCTGGCCGTTTACTATATGGGCATTCCCGACACGGCCCCTGAGTTGACGGACGCCGCTCAGCTCGAACAGTATTTTGACCTTGCCTTCAAACGCCTAACCCGACGATAAAAGCCGATGGAGATGAAAATGACATCCGTATGGAACCGAAGCCGCATGGCGGGTTGCATCGATCACACCCTGCTTAAGCCCACTGCGACGGCTGATCAAATCACCGCACTCTGCGGCGAGGCAGTTGCCGCCGGATTTGCCGCCGTGTGTGTCAATCCGTGTCATATCCCTTTGGCGGCCGTCCGGCTGGCTGGCACACCGGTGAAGGTTTGCAGCGTCATCGGCTTTCCCCTCGGTGCCAACAGTACCTATATCAAGGCCGAGGAAGCCCGCTTGGCGATTGACCAGGGAGCCCGTGAGGTGGACATGGTCATGCAGATCGGAGCCCTGAAATCCGGCAGGCTGGACGATGTGGAAGAGGACATCCGTCAAGTGGTCAAGGCAGCCGGCGAGACGCCGGTGAAAGTCATCATCGAGACCTGCTTCCTGACGGACGAGGAAAAAACAGCGGCCTGCAGACTGGCTGTGAGCGCGGGTGCGAAGTTCGTGAAAACGTCGACCGGTTTCGGCAGCGGCGGGGCGACGCCGGCGGACGTGCGCCTGATGCGTTCCACCGTGGGTTCCGCGCTCGGGGTGAAAGCTTCGGGCGGCATCCGCACGCTCGCAGACGCGCTGGCCATGCTGGAAGCCGGCGCGAACCGCCTCGGCACAAGCTCAGGAATGCAGATCGTATCTCAATTGATCGACTGACGCTAACCAGTCTTTCGCGCAGGGTTGAAAAGTGATTCCCCTCCAAGCCGATGCCCTGGGTCGTCTCGTGAAGGTCGATTTGTCTGGGATGCTTTTGGCTGGCCAAACTGAAGATCATGCGGGTGTAGTTGCTAAATTTTAGAAGTGGTTACATAACCTGTTTGGGCGCTTGCAACCCCTTTAGTGGTTCGGCTATATGCGGTATGATATACTATCCATAGCCAAAGTTTCAACAGGTATGAGACAGAGGCAATTCGTCAAGGGGATGATTAACTACATAAGTCTCAGGGTCCGGGAGTTCAGGGTTCAGGAAATCCAGTAGCGCTGGCGCCATCGTTTTCGCTATTTTCCTCCCGCTGCCGAACCCCGAACCCTCTCTACCACCCGAGCCGTAACGCTTTGCCTTTTACGTGATGGTGACGGTGACGGCGTGCTCGCGGACACCGTTGTTGCCGTACCCGAGCACGTTCCACTCGGCCTGCAGCGGTTACGCCTGGCCTTGGTCGTCGACGGCGCGGGCCATCAGGGTGTATGCGCCCGGCTCCCTCACCTCCCAAAGCCACTGCCACTGGCGCCATGCGTAGGGCGCGTGCGGGCCGATGAATTCGGCACGCTTCCACGTCGCACCTGCGTCCACGGACACATCCACCCGCTCCACATCCCTCTCCCCGCCATAAGCAGCACCGAGCACGACGACGCGGCCGGCGGGCAGCGCTTGCCCGGTCAGCGGCTGGGTGATGATGGATTTGAGCTTGAGGCCCATGACCACCACGCCCGCCCCGGAATCCTGGCCTTTCTGGAACACGCGGTAGACCTTGTCCATGAAGAACCCTTCATGGGGCCGGTCCATGACGACGATGCGAGTTAACCATTTCACGCTGTTGGCGCCGGTCCATCCCAGGGCCAACGCCCGCAGGGGATAGCCGTGCTTGAGCGGCAAGGCCTCGCCGTTCATCTCGTAGGCGAGCAGGGTCGAGGCGAGCGCCTTTTCGAGCGGGATGCTGCGCACAAACTTGATGCCGGATGCGCCCAGGGGCGTGTCGAACCCTTCGAAGCTCACATGTCGGGCCGCCGGTTTCAGGCCGGCCGTTTGCAACACGTCCCGCAGCCACACGCCGCCTCAGACCGCATTACCCACGCCGCCGATGGTCCACGGATTGCCCGCGGCTTTCTCGGCCAGCAGCGAGCGCCCGTTGCCCGAGCACTCCAGCGTGTCGGCGGCGATCGCTTTGGGCATGCGGCGGACCTGGTCGAATGTCAGGCTGAGCGGTGTGAGGACGTCCCCCTCCACCGCCAGTCGCCAGCGCTTGAGTGAAATACGGCGCGGCGGAGCAGCACCCTGGTTGCGGTCGAAGAACACCGTGTTGGGGGGTGATCCAGGATTTGAGGAATTCGACTGAGGTCTCGGCGTTGAGGGGCCGGTCCGTCATGACGCGCATTTTTGCTTTCATGCTGGCCTCCGAGCGGGATAGAATGAGCGATGGGATGCAGCGCAGCAAGCCAGAGATCGGCCGAAAAGTCAACTCCGATGGGCGGTGCGCACGGGTGGGATGAGAGGGTGGCCGCTCATGCCTGGGAGATTGCTGACGCGAGTTTCTTCTCGAGCGCCTGCGAGGTCGTACTGATCGACAGGCCGCCGAGGGTGGTGCAGCGCAGCTCCATGGGCAGGCTCTTGCCGACCTGGTCCATGGCCGCGATCGTTTCGTCGAGGGGGATGACGGCGTTGTAGCCGGCGAGCGCCATGTTGGCGCAAGCCAGCGCGTTGCTTGCGGCCATTACATTCTTGCCGAGGCAGGGCACCTCCACGCGGCCGGCCACCGGGTCGCAGATCATGCCCAGGGTGTTCTGAAGGGCCATGGAAGCCGCATCCACCGCCTGCCGGGCGCTGCCGTCCGCCAGGGTGACCAGGGCGGCCGCGGCCATACCCGAGCCGGATCCGCACTCCGCCATGCACCCGCAGACTTCGGCCGCAAAAGTGGAGCGGGCGCAGATGAAGACGCCGATCATACCGGCCGCCAGCATGGCGCGCGCCATGTGCTCCTCGGAGAGCCCCATGCGTTCGGCCGCGCCGATGACGGCCCCCGGCAGCACGCCGCAGGAGCCGGCCGTCGGTGCGGCCACGATCACGCCCATGGCGCTTTTGACCTCCATCAAGGCGCTGACGTATAAGATTATGGTGTTCAGCATACCGGCATCGAGCAGCCGGCCGGCGTGCATGGCGGTCTTGAAGCCGCCGGACTGGGGGCCCAGGATGCGATTTTCAGCATGCGTGCCCTGGATCCCCTGGGCGATGGAGCGGCGCAGGATGCGGACGATTTCGGTCATGCGGGCGAGGACCTCGCCCTCGCGGATATTGCCGCGGGCGCTTTCGTAGCGGGCCGCCAGCCGGCCCAGATCGAGGGCGGCGCCCTGGTTGAACGCCAGCATCTCAGCGCAGGTGCTGAACGGCACGCGCATGGCTTTGGATGAGAGAACCGGCAGCACCGGGCCGGTCTTCCGGATGCCGGTCACACCGGGCCGGGAGCTTATTTCGGTCAGCAGGCCCTGGGGAATGGGTGCCTGGGTTTCCACCTGGATGAGGCAGCTCCCAGCCCCCCCGTACAGGGCGATGTGGTCCGCTGCGGCCTGCCGTTGGAGAAGACCCATGATGTCCTGGGCCTGGGAATTTACGTAAATCAGGGTTTCGAAATAATCGCCTCTTAGAGACAGCGCAAACCCGTCGATATCGATCACCTCGATCATCCCGCCCCCGGTGGAAAGGGCCATCAGGCAGAGCGACTCATCGGCGTTCTTCAAGGTCAAACGGTAGGTGTTGGGGTGGGGGTCGCCGAAATCGGCGATCCGCAGCTCTATCCGGATGCCGGCGGCCCGGATCGCCGCGGCCGAATCGACCAGGCGCTCGTCCAGGGCATCCCACCCCAGCAGTCCGCCGAAAAGACCCATGTCGGAGCCTTGAGTTTCGTGGGTGAAGGCGAGGGACCCCCTGGCGTCGAACTCCATCCGCACCTGCTCGATCCGGCCGCCCATCAGCTCGCGAGCGATGCGGCCGATGCGGACCGCGGCCGCGCAGTGCGAGCTTGACGGTCCCCGCATCACGGGACCGATGGCGTCGTTGAAGATGCTCGGGGGGTTGGGTGCCATGCGGAAATCCTGTATGGTTGTGTGCAATCTGTCACGGCGCTTTTACGCAGCCGTACAAGAACCTGCCGATTTAGAATATAGTTGCCACCGTGGTCACGGCAACCTCGCACGGGCTCTCGGGCCTCCGGTCGTCACTCAGCAGGTGGTCTGGGGTGTGCGGCTGATGATCTCCTCCTGGTGGTGCAGGTCCAGGTCCACGAAATAATCGCTGTAGCCGGCCACGCGCACGAGCAGGTCGCGATAGTCGTCCGGTTCGGCCTGGGCCCGGCGCAGCGTGTCGGTATCCACCACGTTGAACTGGATATGATGGCCGTTCATCCGGAAATACGTGCGGATGAGCTGTACCATCTTGTCCAGGTCCTGGTCCGATTGCAGCACACTCGGCAGGAAGCGCATGTTGAGAAGCGTCCCTCCCGATTTGACCTGATCCATTTTGCTCAGAGAGTGGATCACTGCCGTGGGGCCGTTGCGATCCGCGCCGTGGGAGGGCGAGGTGCCGTCGGACTCCGGGGTGCCAGCCAGCCGGCCGTTGGGGGTCGCCCCCAGCATTTTGCCAAAGTACACATGACAGGTGGTCGAGAGCATGTTCAGGTGGTAGACGGTTCCCTTCGTGTTCGGGCGGCCGTCAATGGCGGCAAACAGCGAACGGTAGACGCGCTGCATGAGCTCGTCGGCCCGGCCGTCGTCGTTACCGAAGCAGGGGGTCTTGGTTTTCAGCGTGTGGTGCAGCACGGCCTCGTTCTCAAAATTGGCGGCCAAGGCCGCAAGCAGGCGGTCCATACCGAACGCCCTGGTTTCGAAGACGTGTGTGCGGATGGCGGAAAGGCTGTCGGTAACCGTGCCGATCCCGCAGCACTGGATGTAGTTCGTGTTGTAGCGCGGCCCGCCGTCGTAGTAGTCCCGGCCGTTGGCGATGCAGTCGCTGATGACGACGGACAGGAACGGCGCCGGCGAATGGGCAGCGTACATGCGTTCGATGTAGTTGTTGACCCGGACCTTCAGATCGACGACCCCGTCGAGTTGCTTCTCAAAGGCTGCGTAGACCTGATCGAAGGAGGTGAACGCCGCGGCATCGCCGGTCTGGGGTCCCACTTGGTTGCCGGTCAGTGGATCGACCCCGTTGTTGAGCGCCAGCTCCAGCACCTTGGGCACGTTCAGGTAGCCGGTGAGGATGTATGCCTCCTTGCCGAAGGCCCCGGTTTCGATACAGCCGCTGCAGCCGCCTTCCCGGGCGTCCTCGATGCTCTTGCCGACGCGCAGCATCTCCATCACGGTTTCGTCGGAGTTGAACACGGAGGGATAGCCGTAGCCCTTGCGGATGACCCGGCAGGCGGCTTTGAGGAAGCGGTCCGGGGTCTTGTCGCTGATGTGCACGCTGGCTTGGGGCTGCAGCAGGTGCAGCTCGTCGACGACTTCCAAGATGGCGTAGCTCGCCTCGCTGACGCCGCTGGCGCCCTCGCGGGTGAGCCCGCCCAGGTTGACGTTGGTGAAGTCGTTGTACGTGCCGCTTTCCTTGGCGGTGACTCCGACCTTGGGCGGGGCCGGGTGGTTGTTCACCTTGATCCAGAAGCAGGCGATGAGCTCTTTGGCCTGCTCGCGGGTGAGCGTGCCATCGGCCAGCCCCTTTTCGTAAAAGGGTTGCAGGTGCTGGTCGAGGTGGCCGGGTGTCATGGCGTCCCATCCGTTGAGTTCGGTTATTGTACCGAGGTGTACAAACCAGTACATCTGCAAGGCTTCCCACAGGTCGCGCGGGGCGTGGGCAGGCACCCGCCGGCAGACGGCGGCGATGCGCGCAAGCTCCGCCCGGCGGTGTTCGTCGGTCGTGGCGGAGGCCAGACGCTCGGCCAGTTCAGCGTGGCGCTTGGCGAAGAGGATGGCCGCGTCGCAGGCGATTTCCATCGCCTTGAGCTGCTCGGCCTGGTCGGTGGCCCGGGGGTCGTTCAGATAATCCAGGGCGGCCCGGCGCTCGGTGATTTCGCGTTTGAGGTCCAGCATGCCCTTACGGTAGATGGTGCCGTCGAGGGCGGTGTGGCCGGGCGCGCGCTGCTCCATGAACTCGGTGAACAGGCCGGACTCGAAGGCCTGTTTCCACTCCGGGGGGACGTGGCTGAAAATGCGGTCGCGCATGCTGCGGCCCTGCCAGTAGGGGATGACCTCCTGCGCGTAGGTGCGGATGTCCGCCTCGGCGATGCGGTAGCCGGTCATGGGGCGGGAGTTCAAGATCCGCAGATCCTCGACGCTGTGGCAGGTCAGCTCGGGGAACGTCGACACGGCTTTGGGCCGCGGGCCGCGCTCGCCCACGATCAGTTCGTCTTGGCCGATGACAATCGTCTTGTGCTCGCACAGGTATTTGAAATTCAACGCCCGCAGCACGGGGATGGTATGTTTCCCGGCGTTTTCCTTGTAGAAGGCCGTCGTCAAGAGCGCCCGTTCGATGGAAATGCAGGGTTTGGCGGACGTGCTCTCATGGCGCAGCCTCTGGATTCTCGCGTTCATAATCTCAACCTCCCACATTGACGGCCAGGCCGAAGTCTGACAAATGTTGCGCGATCACGGCGATACGCTCCTTGGCGGGGGGGATGACGTTTGCCCCGCGCAGGCCGATGCCGAGCTTCTTGTATTTTCCCGAGGCGGCCGCGTGATAGGGCAATAGATCCACAGGATGCCGGCGGGGCAGCGCGGCGATGAACTCACCGATTTTCGAAAGGCTTTGTTCGTCGTCGTTGACCCCCGGGATGAGCGGGACGCGAATGGTAATGTCGGCGCCCGCTCCGGAGAGCTGCCTCAGGTTGGCCAGGATACCGGCGTTGTCCACGCCGGTGTTGGCCCGATGCGTGGCAGGGTCTATGGTCTTGAGGTCGAAGAGAAACAGGTCGGTGAACCGGGCGACCTGCAGCAGGACGTCGCTCGCCGCGTAACCGGAGGTGTCCACGGCACGGTGGATCTCGAGTTGGCCGCAGGCCTTCAGCATCGCCATGAGAAACTCGGCCTGGTTTAGGGGCTCACCGCCGGAGAAGGTCACACCGCCGTTGGACTGTTCATAGAACGGGATGTCTCTTTCGAGGATGGTGACCAGTTCGGGTACGGCCACTGACCAGCCGGTGCGCTCGCGTGCCTCGGATGGGCAGGCGTCCACACACCGGCCGCAGTGCATGCATCGATCCGGGTCGGCAGTGATGCCCTGTGCGGTGCGGGCGAGGGCCTGGTGGGGGCAGGTTTGAATGCAGATGCCGCAGCCGAGGCAGCGCTCGGCGATAAAAACCTCGCTCGGGACGTGTTTCCAGTTTTCCGGGTTGTGGCACCACCAGCAGCTGAGGGGGCAGCCCTTCAAGAACACGGTCGTTCGGATGCCCGGCCCGTCATGGGTGGAGAACCGCATAACATTGAAAATTTGCCCGGTGATGGGTGCGGCGTCCGTGCGTCCGGAAAGGGATCCGGGCAGGGTCCCGCTGCCGGGCGATCCGAGGGTGCGCGTTGAAGATTTCATACATCGTCCGCCTAAAATTTTAAATCCACCACCGCTGCAATGCTTACGATGGCGACCGACCCGGCACGGTTCGTACCGGTGCCGCCGTATGGGTGTTGCCAGTCTTCTGATGGATAGCGGGTGGCAGACCGGTCTGTGGACAAGGTGGTCTGAAGACCTGATGAGTAGATCCTATGCGGGATCCTTAAGGTTGTCAAGCCCACGTTGACAAAAACAACCAGTGCATATACTAACCGCAACGAGCCTGAGCAGTTACAATCCAAGGAGATGTGCGAGGGGGGTATCGGGTGGCTTTCGAAGCGATCCGCAAGAGCTCGGCGCCTGAAATCGTGGTGGAGCAGATCCTAAAAAAATTGCAGAGCGGCGAGATCTCCCCCGGCGCCCGGCTGCCCTCCCAGCGCGCACTGGCTCAAAGTTTTGGGGTGGGGCGCTCCTCCATGCGGGAGGCGCTAAACGCCTTGGCCGTGATGGGGTATCTGGACGTCCAACAGGGCCGGGGTACATTCATCGCCCAGGAACTTCCAGGCACGAGCCCCTCGATTGCCAAGCTGCAGGCCGCGCTGAAGGCCGGCAGCCTGCTGGATGTCATCGAGCTGCGGGAGACGCTCGAGTGCAAAGCGGCCGAGCTGGCCGCTGAAAGGTCGGAAACCCGGCACCGGCGCCGTTTGAAACAGGCGTTGCGGGACATGCAGGACAGCCGGGAAGACTACCGCCGGTTCCTGCAGGCCGACGTCGAGTTTCACACCGCGCTGGCGGAAGCCACCACCAACCGGATTTTCAGCGAAATAGTGCGGTTTCTGCTTGAAAAGGTGGTCGGCCACCACGAGACGTTTAAGACCACTTTGATCTCATTGGAATACCGTTCCCGCTCGATCCGTACCCTTAAGCAGGTTCTCGCCTGCGTCACGCGCGAGGATGGCCGCGGCGCGGCGAAATGGATGCGGGAGCACCTGAACGCCATCCGCCGCGAGCTCAAAGACATCATCTTATGACGGCACGCTACGAACCCTTTTTTATGTCGATTCGGACCGTGCTCGTGGCCGGCATGCTGGCCGTGGCACTCATACCGGCGGCTCTGATCGGCGCCATCGGTGTTTACAGCATCAATAAAAGCGTGCGCAGTGAGGCCCAGTCCCGCGTCAACCAAGACCTTGCAATTGTCGGCACGGCATACCGGGAGCAGCTGGCGCGCCTGGCCGCCTCACTGGAGATCGCTTCCAGCCGGCTCGGCCCGGCGGCCGAAAACCCGACCGAAATCATTTCCGCCATCCGCCGGGAGCTCGCTCTCACCGTTCTCAACCTCTGCGACGCCGAAGGGCGGCCGATCGCCGGGACTCAATCGGCCACGGTGCAGCGCATCCCGCTCGGCCGCGATCCCATACTGCGCAAAGCCCTGGAGGGCCGGTCGGCCTGGGGAACCGTGCGGTTGGATCCGGAGCGGCTGCAGATGGAGGGCGGCACGGCACTTCAGGAGGCGGCCCAGATCTACAACGGCGAAAACGGCGACACCGGCGGCGAGCCGGTCAGCCGCGGCGGGCTCATGTGGTGGATCGCCTGCCCGATCGTCGAAAGCAACGGCCAGGTGAAGGCGTTGCTATATGGGGGTCGTTTGCTGAACTTCAACAACGAGTTGGTGGACAAGCTGCGCGGCACGGTGTTCAGCGAGACGGAATACAAGGGCAAGCCGCGCGGCACCGTGACGATCTTCAAGAACGAGGTGCGCGTTGCCACCAACGTGCTCACCCATGACGGGACCCGCGCCATCGGCACCAGGGTTTCGGAAAACGTGCGGCGCATGGTTCTCGAACAGGGGATGAACTACACGGGCGAGGCGCTGGTCGTGGACGCCTGGTACCTGAGCGCTTACGAGCCCTTGCGGGACCCGGCCGGGAAGACGATCGGCATGCTCTATGTCGGTCTTCTGCGCGCACCCTACGACGACCTGCAGGACAATCTCATCGCCTGGTTCCTGATCCCCGTGGGACTTGTCGGGCTGCTGGCCGTCTACGCAGCCCTCTATATCGTCAACCGTATCACCCGCCCCGTGCGGGCCTTGAGTGAATCCGCATCGCGCCTGGCGACGGGGGACCTGGAACATCCGATCGCGATCCCCCACACCTACCTGGAGTTGAAGCAACTGGCCGGCGCCTTTGCCGAAATGCGCACCGCGATCCGCAAGCGGGACCAGGAACTGCGCGCGCGCAACGAGGAACTCAGCCTGACCAACACGAAGCTCGAGCAGTCCAACCGCAACTACATGCAGACCCTGGGTTTCGTGACCCACGAGTTGAAGGCGCCGCTCGCTGCGATCCAGATGCTGATCGCAACCATGGTGGACGGCTACCTCGGGCAGGTGTCGCCCCAGGTCTCGGATTTTTTCATCCGCATCCAGCGCAATTGCGAGGAACTCCAGGACATGGTGCGCGACTACCTGGATCTGTCCCGTTTGGAGCGCGGTGAGCTCTTTGCGAACAAATCCCTCATCGATTTGCCCACGACGGTGGTAACGATGGCCGTGGATCAGGCTGCAGTGTTCTTCCGTTCCCGGAACATCACCGTCAGCGTGAACTGCCCGAAGGAGCTGCCGGTGGTTGCCGATCCGAGCCTCTTGCGCATCGCCCTCAACAACTTTCTCACGAATGCCGCCAAATACGGGCGCGAAGGGGGAGAGGCGAGGGTTCATGTAAAGATGGAAGGCGAGCTCGTCAGCCTGAGCGTCTGGAACGAAGGCGAAGGCTTCCCGCCCGAAGAAGCGGGCCGTCTCTTCGAAAAATTCTTTCGCATCCGGAATTCGAACACGCATGCCAAGCGCGGCAGCGGCATCGGGCTCTTTACGGTGAAGAAGATTGCGGAGCTTCACGGCGGCCGGGCCTGGGCGGAATCCGAGCCGGGCGCCTGGGCTGCGTTTCATTTGAGTTTCCCGGCGCATCCCCCGCCAACGCATGCCCGCCCCACCGTGCGAAAGAATAATGCATGGCAATCGTGGACTTCGAGATTCCCTGCACGTCACGGGTTACGGGCTGGATGACGCTTTTGAATCAGGAGCCGCTTTGGGGTGTGCCTGGTGCGCTGAGGTCGAGGTGAACTTGAGGCCGAACCCATCCGCATTCGACCAGGCCACCCTTCCGTGGACGGTTACGTCCTTCCCGGTATTATCGGGTATCCTCAAGGTAATGTTCTGCCCGGCGCGAAGCCGCTTGCCGGACTTGACGAAAACTCCTGAAGGGCTGATATCGACGGCGAGGCCTTCCGCGATCGTGTGGTCGGCCACAAACTGGACCTGTCGATTGCAGGGCCTGCGGGGGTATCTGCGCTGCTTCCGGTGGGGCATCGCTTTTGCAAGGCCGTTTGGTGAGAAGATCTGGGTGCCGTAGCCGTAAAAGAAATGCGAGTCTTCCTGCAGTTCCTTGCGCCACATGATGATCGAGCGATAGCAGGTGTAGTCGCTGGGCCGGTCTTCGAATGGGGAGTGACGAAGACCGATGTAAACTTCGGAACCCGATTCCAGGAATGCGTCGCTTTCAAAGTAAATTCCGGTGTCGCTGTAGTTGAACATGCGCGCTGAACAACTCTCGCCCGACCTCAAATCTTTGACGCTGATCGGGCACACATAGGGCAAACGCGCCTTATCTCGTCTCTCCGAGTTGTGTACCGGCTTCATCCAACCCCTCCAGCCTCGATGGAAGCAAGTTGCACAGGGTGTGCTTAATATACCTATCGGCCGGTCGACCCTAAGACTTTACTCTTTTGTAAAGGCTTAAGCCTGCTGCACGCATGGACCGATGAGACGCCGCACCGAAGCCGCCGCCGACGCAATACCGGCAGGTATCCGTCGATGAGCCGCCTGCGACATTCGCAGAGGGTGTTTTTATTGAGGGAGGAGGAGCTGGCTCATTCGAAAACCGGTGACAGTTTGTCTTTATTCTACGGCAGGTTTTGTTTCGGGGCATACGCTTGACCATTGGCTGACATTGACACATTGAAGCCGGCGGTCTCCCTTCTGTCTGCATTCAACCCCGCTTCTTCGTTCGATGCCGCCGTACGCAAAATAACCTAACTCATAAGCCTGACGTCGATCATCACCGGATCTGCGATCAACAAAAGGATCTGCAGTCCTTCCGTCTTGCAATGGCTGGTTTTTGGTCATATCCCACCTCCAACATTAAGAGTGGTTTCAAAACCTCGGATCACGCCCGAGGGCCAGGCGCAGGCCGATTCGAACGCGCAGCCACCACGGCACGTTGTGAGCATTGCGAGAGGCCGGCAGCGCCGCCATCGGGCATCAGACGGGGTTATGCAACCACTTCTGAACATAATGTGCAAAAATGTGCATTTATGTCAAATAGTCAATCGCTTTGGGTACAGGTCGGATAGCGTCTCGACATCCGTCGCAGAGACCCGCCGCCGGGCGGCGTCTGCCGGCGTTCATCCCATGCCCTTGCGGTGCCGGTATCGCCAGGCGGGATAGGCGATTGCCAGCATGTAGACGAAGAGCGGCAGTGCGGCCTGCACCAGCGCGTAGATGCCGATGACCCGCGAATCGCTCCCGCTGGAGAGCGTTACGGCCTCCACGGTCAGCGTGGTGAAGCGTCCGCCGCCGGCAAAGATCGTCGGCAGGTATTGCCCCACGCTGACGGCAAACCCGATGGCCAGCGCAAAGAGCGCGGGCTTGCTCATCAGCGGCAGCTCGATTCGCAGGAAGGTTCTGAGCGGCGAGCCGGTGAGCGCCAGAGCCGAGTTCCGGTAGCGCAGGTCGAAGGACCGCCAAGGGTCCGCCAATGATAGAAACACGTACGGGAAAACAAACAGCAGGTGGCTCCAAATCAGGGCGATCCACGTGCCGTCCAGGTTCATCCGCACCAGCAGCATCTGGGCTCCGAACAGAAAAGCGATTTGCGGGACGAGCAGGGGCGTGTACAATAGCCACAGCATCCGCGCAGCGGACCCGATCCCGTTGACCCGTTCATTCTGCAGGCAGCCGAGCGAGAGCCCCAGGGCCAGGAAGGCCGCGGCCAGACCGATGAGCAGGGTCGTGGCCCCGGGTCCGGCCAAGTCCGCCGCATGCCGCTGCCAATGGGACAGCGTCCAGGCAGCCGGGAGGGCGCGCGGGAAGAACCACGTGTGCGCGAAAGACCAGACCGCGAGCGACAGCGTGCCCAGGATCGAAAAGGCCACCATTGTGGCCATCACCGCCGTCCACATTCCATGCAGGCCCCCTCCCGCCTTGTTCGTACCGCCCGCCGTAAGCCAGCGCCGGGTGACCGTCGGGAGCAGCAGTTCCCCCGTGCGCCACATGCCGAGCGTTGCGATCACCAGCAGCAGCTGCAGACAGGCCCCGGCGCAAGCCGGAAAGACTAGCGCGAGGTCCCGGTCGGTGAACATGCGGAAGACCAGCAGGCTAAGCGGCGGCGGGTTGGTCGGCGCCAGCACGACGGCTACGTCCACGACCGACATGGAAAAGGCCAGCACCGCGTAGATCGGAAGGCGGATCTGCGGATAGATTTGCGGTAGAACGGTTCTGAGCCAGGCCGCCGCTGGCGGGTACCCGAGCGCGCGCGCCGCAACCAGGGTTTCCGCCGAACGGATCTGATTGAGGGCCGACATAGTCATGAACATCAGGTAGGGCACTTCCTTGAGCAGCAGCCCGGCGACAAACGACAGCCCGCCGGCATCGTGCACGATGGCCAGGTCGGGCGGCCGCTGCCAGCCCGTCAGCTCCGGGGAAATCAGCCGGCTCAGCCACCCTGCCGGGGCGATGAGAAACGCCAAGCCGATGGCGACCGCGACGTGCGGGGTGGCCAGCAGCGGCGCGAGGATAACCTGGACGCGCCGGAACAGGCGAGTGTCGTGCATCGCGCTGCAAAAGCCGATGACGATCGCCAGCGCGAGAACCGTGGCCAGCAAACCGCTCTGGACCGTCAGGTGCACCGACGTCCAGAATCCAGGGGTCGCGAGCAGGTCCTGCCAGGGGGCGCCGCCGATCTGATGTCCACCCAGGGCCGGCAGGTAGCCGAAGGCGGGCAGGGCGGTGGCCACCAGCCCGGTCGCCACCGGCGCGAGAAACACCGCCAGGGTCACGGCGGGGAAGCACCGCAGCACGGACCCCCCCGCCGACCGCGGGGGCCTCACCTGGCGTAGCGGCGTTCCCATTCGTCAACGATGCGGTTCATCCAGGACGGGTGCGGCTCGAGCAGCGGTCGGCCCAGTTCGGTGGCGCTCAGCGTGGCCACCCCCCGGGGTAGGTCCTCGAAGCGTTTGCGGTCCGCGGGTGTCAGCCGGTTCAGATCGAGGACGGTGAAATTACCCATGCTGTTCGGGTTCATGGCGTGGGCCTGGGATTCGGGTGAAAGCAGGAAGTTCGCCACCGCCATGGCGCCTTCCTTGTGCGCCGCATTGTAGGGGATGGCCACGAAGCTGGTGTTGCCGATGGTGCCCTTCTTGAGCACGAAGGTGCGCACGCTGTCCGGCAGAATGCCCTTGGCGATGGCGGTGGAGGCCTCGTTGGGGTTGAAGGAGATCATGATGTCGATCTCGCCGTCCGCCAAAAGCTGGCGCATGGCGGGGCCGGTCTCCGGGAACTGCTCACCTTTGCGCCACATGAGGGGCTTGAGTTGTTCGTACCAGCGCCAGAGCGGGGCCGTCACCGGGAGGAAGTTGTCCTCCGTCGCCGGCACCAGCAGCACCTGCGGGTCGTCGGCCAGTTCATGCAGGGCCTGCTTCAGGAAGGTGGAGCCGAGAAAGTTGCGGATCCGCGGGTGCGTGATGCGGCCGGGGTTCCGACGGGCCCAGTCGAGCATCGCCGGAATCGAGCGGGGCGGCTCCTTCAAGCGGGCGGAGTCATAGGCGTAGACGATCTGCGCCATCCGCCAGGGCGACTCCAGGCCGTCCACCGGCACGGTGAAGTCGATGACGGTGGTGGGTTTGCCGACCGTGTCCACCAGGGAGGTGTTGGGCAGTTGCTGGGTGAAGGGCCCGAAGAGCAGCCCCTGCTCTTTCATCGCCAGGAAGTTCTCCCCGTTGATCCAGATCAAATCGATCGAACCCCCCGTGTGCCGGCCGGCGGCCTTTTCGGCGACCACTCTCGCAACGGCCTCTGACGTGAGCGTGATTTTCACGTGCTTGAGTTCGATGCCGTACTCTTCGCGCACGCGTTGCCCGGCCCAGGCGATGAAGGCGTTGGTGTTCTCGTCGCCGGCCCAGGCATTGAAATAGACGGTCTGGCCCCTGGCGTGTTCGAGGATCACCGGCCAGGCGTCGGGGATTTGCTGGGCGTAGGCCGCGGACCACCCTAGAAAAAAAATGGCGGCCAGCACGTGTTTCATCTGCTGCGCTCCTTTCGGTTCAGCCAGACTGTCGGCAAACGGCGCCGCGGGCCCTGATCCGTCGGTGTGCGGCGGTTGGAAAGCCCCACGCGCATCACCGGGCCGCCGGCGGCCTGCGCGTCTTCGGCGGCGTGGGTCACCAGGAGTGTCGGAAGTTCCTGCGCGCGCACGTGGCCGAAGACGAACTGGCGGATGGTCGCCTGAAGATCCGCGTCGAGTTTGGAAAACGGTTCGTCCAGCAGAACGGCCCGCGGCCGTGCCAACAGGGTGCGCATCAGGGCGACGCGCGCCCGCTGTCCGCCGGATAAGGTGGCCGGGTCGCGCTCCTCGTAGCCGGCCAGGTCGGCTTCGGCCAATGCCTGCCGCATCAGCTCCCGCCGCTCCCGGCGGCTGTGCACCGCCCGCGGAATGGCGAACAGCAGGTTTTCTCCGACCGTCATGTGCGGAAACAGCAGGTCGTCCTGAAACAGGATGCCGATCTGCCGCTCTTCGATGGGAAGCTGCGTCACCTCGACCCCGTTGATCCAAATCTCCCCAGCGGCCTGAAAGGCGCGGGGGAGGGTTCCGCACAGGTAGGCCAGCAGGCTCGATTTGCCCGAGCCGCTCGGGCCCATGATCGTGACCACCTCGCCGGGGCGCACCGCCAGGGAGGTTTCGGGAATGAGGTCGGTTCCGTTCAGCATGATGCGCACACGCGTGAGCAGCAGGCCGCGCGGGGGCACCGGGCGTAAATGCTCCATCACCCGCACCTCCTGCGTTGCTGGCGGTCCCGCTTGACGCGGTCCAGCACGGGGCCGAGAAAACGCTCATGCATGCGGTCGCAGCCGATGCAGGGGTTGACAAAGGGACGGCCCTGCGGGTCGGTGATCCGACAAAGCGCGATGAACTCTTTCAGCCCCACGCCGTGGGCGAACCCCATTCGTTCCGGATGCCCGGCGGTGATGGCTTCGAACTCCGGAAGCCCGGTCAGGCTTTCCAGAATGTCCAGGAGCGGCTCCTCGCACAGGTTGCCGTAAGGCCGTCGCGTCTTGCGGCAGCAGGGATAGAGGTTGCCGTCCGGGTCGATGGCGACCTCCGAGCCGCTGTAGCCCACATTGAGGAAGTTCAGTCCGCCGGACCAGTTGTTGCAGAAGTTGTCCCGGTAGCGGGCGCAGGACAGGCCGCCCGTCCAGGCCCGGCCGCTCGGCCACAACTTGCCGATCCAGGCGTCCGGTGTCGCGCCGAAGAAGCTGTAAACCGGGCCCTCTTCGTCGGTCCACCTGCGGGTGGCTGCCTGCAGGCCGGAGCGGCGCATGCCGGCCGCTTCGAACAGGTCTGCCAGGTGGCCCTGGCGCTGCTCCTTGCCCGGGCCGGCGCCGGCGGCGTGGTAATCGTCGATGGAAGAGACCGAGATCATCCAGGCGTGGCGCGCCAGAAGTTCCTCTATGATGCCCCGGGTGAGGAGATCCCCCGTCGTCTGGATCACCAGACGCACCCCGCCGTGGTCGTGATAACGGCGCTCGAGCATTTCCAGGAGCGGGTACAACACCCGGGTGCGCACAGGTTCCAGTAGCACTTCGCCGCCGGACAGGATGATGCGGCCGGGCCTGCGCCGAAAGCGGCCGTCATCCTGCTGGTCCTCCAAGTCGGTGACCATCAGGGTCTGCGGGAGGTGGCCGACGATCTGCGCAAACACGGCTCGGCTTTTCTCCGTTAGGGCGTGCACCTCGGGTTCGGAGTAGGGCTTGAACCGCTCATCATAGCAGTGGGGGCAGGCGCGGCGGCACACCCAAGATATGGCGTAGTAGATCGATTCGAGCATCGGCTACTTAAATCCTTCCAATCTGCTTCTCGGTGCGTTTGATGCGCAACCGACTGTACAAATGGGGTATATCAATGGTCTGGTTCTGTCAAGACGGCCGCGGCCGCGGGTGCCGTGCGCGAAAAAGCAGTTGCGCGGCGTTTGAATTCTGTGTACTAACATAAAAGTGGTTTCATAACCCCGTCTGACGCCCGATGGCCGCGTTGCAGGCCTCTCGAAATGCTCACAACCTGCCATGGTTGCTGCGCTTTCGAATCGGCCTGCGCCTTGCCCTCGGGCCTGATCCGAGGTTGTGAAACCACTTCAATGCAGCGGGGCCACCGTTTACGGCTTCGGCGACGAGCGCACGGACTTCGCCGAGGCGACTGGCGATCCGCGCAGACTGAGCGATAAGGGCAGCCCCCATGATTGAGGAAAGCCAGGCCGGTCGGAAACTCCGGGATCTGAAGCGGCGACTGAAGCAGGAAAACCCGGTCCTCGAACATGTCGTGGACAGCTTCCACGATTTGGACCGCATCAGCCGCCGGCTCGGCTTCTTCAACCGGCGCGAGTCATACGCCAACTACACGTCCTGGTGGCCGCTCATCTCGGTGTTGGGGGTCTACTCCTCGGGAAAATCCAGCTTCATCAACCACGTCCTCGGCTGCCGGCTGCAGGCCACCGGCAACCAGGCCGTCGATGACAAATTCACGGTCATCTGCTTCACGGACGACAAAAAGGTGCGGGTGCTGCCAGGCCTGGCGCTGGATGCCGACCCGCGCTTTCCGTTTTACCGCATCAGCCAGGCCATCGACGAGGTGGCACAGGGAGAGGGCCGCCGTATCGACGCTTACCTCCAGCTCAAGACCTGCGGAAGCGAGCGCCTGCGCGGACGGATCCTGATCGACTCACCCGGCTTCGACGCCGACGCCCAGCGCACGTCTACCTTGCGCATTACGGATCACATCATCGACCTGTCGGATTTGGTGCTGGTATTTTTCGACGCCCGCCACCCGGAGACCGGGTCGATGCACGATACTCTGGAGCACCTGGTCCGGCGGACCATCAGCCGCCGCGACACCAACAAGTTCATCTTCGTGCTCAACCAGATCGACGCGACGCTCAAGGAGGACAACACCGAAGAGGTGTTCGCCTCCTGGCAGCGGGCTCTGGCCCAATCCGGTCTGACGACGGGCTGTTTCTACGCGGTCTGCATCCCGGAGCTGGCGGCCTCCATCACGGACCCTACCCTGCGCGCGCGGTTCGAAGGCAAGCGGGACGCGGCCCTGAACGCAATCACCCACCGCATCGAGCACGTGAGCGTGGAGCGGGCCTATCGCATCGTCGGCATCCTGGAGCAAAGCGCCCACACGCTGGAGAACGAGGTCGTGCCCCGCCTGCAGCAGTTTCTCGCCCGATGGCGCCGGCTGACGCTCTGGGCGGACGGTGCCGTGTTCGGGGCGCTGCTGCTCGCGTTTGTTGCCGGCACACTGCAGGGTGGGTACTGGCACGGGTTGTCTCTGCGGATCCCACTCTGGGAAAAACTGTCGGCCTATCCCGTGTTCCAGAGGGTGCTGCTGTGCGCTGCGGCCGCAGTTGCCGTGTACATCCATTTCTCGATCCGGCACTGGGCGTCCGAGCGGATCGCGCGCCGCCTGGCGGCCGATCTGGGCGCCCATGACGTGCAGCCCAACTACCTGCGCGCCTTCCGCAAGAACAGCCGCTGGTTCCGAAGCATCTTCCGGCGCCACCCGGCGGGTTGGGGCCGGCGCACCGAGCGCAGCCTGGCCAACGCCCTGGAAGCAGCCCAGAATTACGTTCAGCAGCTGAACAACCTGTACACCAACCCATCGGGCGAATTGAACGCCTCGCCGGCCGGCACCGAAAGCCCGCCGCTGGACTCCCCGCCCTCCGACCCGCGTCGAGACCGCTTGTAACCGATTGTTGAAAGACCGCGCCTCGCGCCGTGATACGGCGTTGAGCGGCTTTGGTAAATGCGTTTTATGTCCGAAGCTAGAAGGCTGGAAAGCTGGGAAGCTTGAAGCAAAACCTTTTCTGCCTTTTTAAGCCTCCTGGCGTTCAGCCTCCGAGCCTCCAGCCAATAGTCACCTTGACTGACGGCCGGGTGCTTGTTTTTCAACACCCTTCTTAGTGCCCATCCATAAACGGCGTCTTTCGGCCCATGCCGGCGTTCTCGCTCTTCGCAATCCTCGGCGCAGCCTCACTACGCCTGTGGTTGCGAAATCGCTGCGGCCTTGGCCTGAACCGAAATCCACCATTTCTGGAGGGACACTTCTTAATATTTATATCTTTTGTGGTGTCTCTCATTTCTTCGTATTATTTAAAAAATTGGATACAATTTTGTGGGAAACATTAAAAAATAAAAAAAGATTGACATTATCTTCATGTTTTCTTATAAATTTACTAATAATGAACCCGTACAAAGTCCTCGAGTTCAACACCCTGTTAAGCGGCCGCGACTCAGACGGTGTTCGCGCTCCACACCCATACAACCTGAAGGGAGGCAGATTCGTATGGTGAAAACCCACTGGAAGACGCTCAATCCTGTGGGCGACAAGCGGGTCGTGGTCACCAAGGACCTTCCTGGGTCGCGCTGGCATGAGATGCTTACCGCCGTGGGCTGCCGCGTGGAGGTCTGCACCGACACCGTGGCGTTGAGCGTGGCCGAGATCCGCGCCGCCATGGGCACCTGCTGCGATGGCGCCATCGGCCAGTTGACCGAGTCCTGGGGGGAAGAGCTGTTCTCCGTTCTCCAGGCTGCCGGAGGCAGGGCCTACAGCAATTACGCGGTCGGGGTCGACAACATCGATCTGGCGTCCGCCACGCGGCACGGCATTCCGGTGGGGAACACGCCGGGGGTGCTCACCGATACGACCGCCGAAATGACCGTCGCCCTGACCTTTGCCGCGGCGCGTCGCACGGGGGAATCGGAGCGCTTCCTGCGCGCCGGGCGTTACAGCGGTTGGCTGCCCACCCTGTTTTTAGGCGAGTTGCTCCGGCAGCACACAGTGGGCATCATCGGGGCGGGGCGGATCGGCGCTGCCTATGCCCGGATGATGGTCGAGGGGCACAAGATGAACCTGATCTACTGCGATCTATACCGCAACGAAGGTCTGGAGCGCTATGTCGCCGCATACAGCGCTTTTGTACAGACGCACGGGCAGCCGCCGGTCACCTGCCGGCGGGCCGATCGCGTAGAGGACCTCCTGCGGGAGGCCGACGTGGTGAGCATCCACACCGTCCTGGACGACTCCACCCGGCACCTGATCAACGCCGAGCGCCTGGCGTTGATGAAGGAAAACGCCCTGATCGTGAACACGAGCCGCGGGCCGGTGATCGACGAGGCCGCACTGGTCGCCCACTGCCGCACACACCCGAATTTCAGGGCCGGGCTGGACGTCTTCGAAAAGGAACCCGAGCTGGCGCCGGGGCTGGTCGATCTCGAGAATGTGGTCATTGTCCCCCACATCGCCTCGGCTACCAAGTGGACGCGGGAGGCAATGGCCATCCTGGCGGCCGGTAATGTGGCCGGCAGCCTCCTGAAGCGGCCGGCCTGGAACCGGCCGGATGTCATAGCATTCCTGGGGGGCAACCCGCCTCAGGCGTCACCGAGCATCTTGAATGCCACGGAACTGGGAGTACCGCTCTACAAAGACGGATGACTTCGTAAAAAGCCACGAAGTCCTTCAACGGGAAGGAGCCAACCATGAAATTCGCGGAGCGTATCTCGAGATTGGGAACCGAGACGGCCTTTGCGGTCTCCGCCGAGGCAGCGGCCTACGCCGCCCAGGGACACACGGTTTACCCGTTTCACCTCGGGGACATGAACATCCCCACCCCGGAAAACGTGATGGAGGCGGCGGTGCGGGCTATGAAGGACGGCAAGACCGGCTACTGTCCGAACGCCGGCATTCCGAAGCTGCGCGAAGTGCTGGCGGCGGATGTGGGCGCCTCGCGCGGGGTGCACTACGCCATGGAGAACGTGGCCATCCAGCCCGGCGGCAAGCCCACCATCGGCAAGTTTTTCCAGGCGCTGATGAACCCCGGTGACGAGGTGCTCTACCCGTCTCCGGGTTACCCGATCTACGAATCCCAGATCGAGTTTCTCGGCGGGGTCCCCAAACCTTACCGTTACCTGGAAGGCGAGCGCACCTTCACGATCGACATTGACATGTTCAAGCGGCAGATCACGCCGCGCACGCGGCTGCTCGTGCTGAACGATCTGCAGAATCCCACCGGGGCGGAGTGCTCACCCGCCGAGCGCGAAGCACTGGCTGAACTGGTCTTGAAGCACGATCTCGTGGTCCTCTGCGACGAGGCTTACTTCGACATCCGCTACGAGGGTCGCAGCACATCGTTCGTGTCGCTGCCCGGCATGGCTGATCGGTGCGTGATTCTCTACACGTTCTCGAAAAAATTCGCCATGACCGGCTGGCGCCTGGGGGCGTCCATCGGCCCGAAGCCGATCATCGACATCATTGCCAAGCTCAACGTCAACGACGAGTCCTGCGCGAACCACTTCATCCAGTACGGCGCAGTCGAGGGGCTCACCGGCGACGCGCGCGGCCCGCGGCAGATTCTGCAGACGCTCAAGGAGCGCCGCGACGCCGCCGTGGACCTGCTGAACAGCGTCAAGGGGGTGCGCTGCCAGCGGCCCAACGCCACCTTCTACCTGTTCCCCAACATCACGGAGGCCATGCAGCGCAAGGGCTTCAACGACTACGAGGCCTTCCGGCGGGAGCTGCTGCTCGCAACCGGTGTCTCGGTCTGTTCGCGGATTCATTTCGGACGGCCGCTGCCGGGCGAAACCGATTTCTACATCCGGCTGGCGTACTCCGGCATTGACCTGCCTGCCATCCGGGAAGGGTTGGGCAAATTCAAAGCGTTCATGCAGAACTGAAACACCGGCGCGCAGGTTGCATCCCGCCCCGAAACTCGATATCATAGTAAGGTATGGGCGGCGGAGTGCAGACATCGGATGGTCCGGAAGAGGGGGGCGGCGCGACCGGCCCCAACCGGTTTGAACCCGGGGCGGGCGATCTGTCCGATTTGCTGCAGTGCTGCCGCGAGCTGAGCAACATCCTGGAAACCGACGGCCTCTACGCGGCGCTATCCAAGATTTTGGTCGAGCGGTTCGGGGTCGACACGTTATGCGTTTTTGCGTACCGTGATGAGCCGGAGTGCTTCGAACTGGCTTTTGACCGGGGCGGCGGCGCACGGGTGCACCGGATCCGTCCGAACGAACTACCCTTCCAGCGTGAACTTTTCCCGAACCGGTTCCCGGTCGAGCCGATGTCTGCGACGGGGCCGGGTGGCGCCACCCATGTCACCGATGCGGGATTCCTCGGGCTGGGAGCTGTGCTGTGGCTGCCCCTGGTCATGCGCCGCGAGGTCATCGGCCTGCTGGCTCTGGGGCCCTTGGCCGATCGCCGGCCGCTTGAAGCAACGGATCGGTATTTCCTGGGCCAGATCGCCTCCCACGCGGCCGTCTGCATCAATACCTGCCGTCTTTACGCCCAGCGCCAGAAGGAAAAGGAAGGCCTGGACAAGACGCTTCAGAACCTCTCCCTGCTCTACAACATCGGCAAGGCCATTAACTACATCAGCGACCTGAAAAAATTGCTGCAATACATTCTGAGCCAGGCGATAGAGATCACCGCCGCCGAAAAGGGCTCCATCATGCTTTATGACATGGAGACCGACCGTTTGAATATCCGCGTTCTGGCCGGCATCGCGGACACGGCTTATCAGGAGCGGGTGAACAACAACGAAGTCCGGTGCCGGAGTTTCCGGCCGGGGGAGGGCATTGCCGGGCGTGTGTTCCTGACCGCCCGGCCGCTGGTGGTCAACGACACGCGCGAGGATGAGCTGTTCGTGGGGTCGGATTCCTCCTTCGTGCGTTCCATCGCCTGCATCCCGATGGTGATCTACAGCGAGACCATCGGGGTCATCAACCTGACCAACAAGCGCCATGCCGCCGGGTTCACGGAGCAGGACGTGCATATGCTCAAGGCGGTCGCCGACCAGGCGGCGGTGGCGGTCAACAAAGCCCAGCTCTGGGACATGGCCGTCACCGACTCGCTGACGAGTCTTTATGTCCGCCGATATTTCATGGTAAAGTTGCAGGAGGAGATTCACCGGGCGGAGCGCTACAACAAAGTGCTCTCGGTCATCATGGCCGACCTGGATCACTTCAAAGCCGTCAACGACACCTATGGCCATCCCGCCGGTGACCGTGTGCTCGAGGCGATCGGCAAATATCTTCGGAAAAGTATCCGGGATGTGGACATCCTCGCCCGTTACGGCGGGGAGGAGTTCGTTTTCCTGTTGCCGGACACGGACAAGGATGCGGCATTCTGCCTGGCCGAGCGCCTGCGGGCCGGCTTGGAGCGGTTGCCGGTGAACGGTTTGCCGACCCCCACCCTCAGTCTGGGGATCGCCAGCTACCCTTCCGACGCCACCCGGCTGGATGAGATAATCCGGCTTGCCGACGCCGCCCTCTATGAAGCCAAGCAGGCCGGCCGCAACGTCACCGTCCGCTACTCGCCGCTCATCACCACGGTGCCGGAGTCCTTGCAGACGGACCGCACGTGAACATCCGGCTTTCAGCAATAATATGACTTTAATTCGTTTGACTTATATTCGCCGGGCACACTATAGTTTTCTATCAAGATAAACGTTCACCACAGGGAAAGGAAGGCCACATGTCGGAGATCATGGAGTATGTCAAGAGCCGGGACCCGCACGAGAAGGAGTTTCATCAGGCGGTGGGCGAGGTGATGGATTCGGTCAAGCCGGTGCTGGAACGCAACCCGATCTACCGCAAGGCGCGGATCGCCGAGCGGATCGTGGAGCCGGAGCGGGTGATCATGTTCCGGGTGCCGTGGGTGGACGACCAGGGCAACATTCAAGTCAACCGGGGCTTCCGGATCCAGATGAACAGCGCGCTGGGGCCGTACAAGGGCGGGTTGCGCTTTCACCCGTCGGTGAACCTGGGGATTTTGAAGTTTCTGGCCTTCGAGCAGGTTTTCAAGAATTCGCTGACGACGCTGCCGATGGGAGGTGGCAAGGGGGGATCGGATTTCAACCCCAAGGGCAAGTCGGATACCGAAGTCATGCGTTTCTGCCACAGCTTCATGAGCGAGTTGTTCCGGCACATCGGTCCGGACACGGACGTGCCGGCGGGGGACATCGGGGTGGGGGCGCGGGAGATCGGGTTTTTGTTTGGGATGTACAAGAAGCTGAGAAACGAGTTTTCGGGGGTGCTGACGGGCAAGGGGCTGAACTGGGGAGGGAGCCTGATCCGGCCGGAGGCGACCGGGTACGGATCGGTTTACTTTGCGGCCGAGATGCTGGCGACGGTCAACCAGAGCCTGGAGGGCAAGGTGTGCCTGGTGTCGGGGTCGGGGAACGTGGCGCAGTACACGGTGGAGAAGCTGATCCAGATGGGTGCGAAGCCGGTGACGCTGTCGGATTCGTCGGGCTTTATTTACGACGAGGCGGGCATCAGTCGGGAGAAGCTGGACTTTGTGATGAACCTGAAGAACGTGCGTCGCGGGCGGATCAAGGAGTACGCGGAGAAGTACGCGGGGGCGGTCTACACGCCGATCGAGGCGGGTGCGGAGCACAATCCGCTCTGGGAGCACAAGGCGGGCTGCGCCTTCCCGAGCGCGACCCAGAACGAGATCAACGGCACGGACGCCCGGAACCTGATGAAGAACGGAGTGGGTCTGGTCTGCGAGGGGGCGAACATGCCCACGACGCCGGAAGGGGTGGACATCTTTTTGGAGCACAAGATTCTGTACGGGCCGGGCAAGGCGGCCAACGCGGGGGGGGTATCGGTATCGGGTCTGGAGATGACGCAGAACAGCATGCGGCTTTCCTGGACGCGGGAGGAGGTCGACAAGCGGCTGCAGATGATCATGAAGAGCATTCACAAGGCGGCCATGGAAGCGGCGGCGCAGTTCGGCCATCCGGGCAACTATGTGGTCGGGGCCAACATCGCCGGGTTCCTGAAAGTCGTCGACGCCATGATGGACCAGGGCGTGGTGTAGCGTTGAGCAACGAGCAACGAGCAACGAGCAGCGGGTAACGAGTGATGAGTAGTGTGTGAATGGGGAGATGGGCACTGAGCCGGGGGCCCTCGCCGCTCGGTTCCCTCTTCCTCACGACGTCGGGGTGGCTTTTCGTAAAGCCTGAGATCATACCCGTTGAACCTGACCTGGGTCATACCAGCGTAGGGAAACGAGATGCGGCGCGGTGCACGGAGTCGATGTCCATCGTTTCCCCGGCGGGAAACGATTTTTTTTTCAGAGGAGGGGTGAGCGGCGACTCGCGCCCCGTCGATCCGCGGCCCCTCCGGCGGAAAGGAGCATCCATGGACATTCGACCCGTTCCCGCTCCGGAGCGGAACCTGCGCGGCATCGATTTCTTTCTGCTATGGGCCGGAGTGGCCATCTCGCTGGCCGAGATCTGGGCCGGCGGGTTTCTGGCCCCGCTGGGATTCTGGTACGGCCTCTGGGCCATCCTGCTGGGCCATCTCATCGGCAACACCCTCATGGCGCTGGGAGGCGTGATCGGCTCCGACCACGGGATCATGTCCATGGTCTCGATCCGGCCCGCGTTCGGGATCCGGGGTTCCAGCCTTGCGGCGGTGCTCAATATCGTGCAACTCATCGGCTGGGCCGCCATCATGTTGATCATCGGCGGCCGGGCCGGCGCCGCCCTCGGCAAACCGATCGGCGGCCTTCTGGCGACCGACGCCTTCTGGGTGGTCCTGATTGGCTGTGGCACGCTGCTGTGGGCGCTGTGGACCGGTAAAACCCTGTGGAAGCTTCTGCAGAGTGTGTCGGTCGTTGCCCTGGTGGTGGTTCTCCTGATGATGACCTGGATTGCCTTCAGCGGGCTTCCAGCCAAACCGGCCGCCGCAGCCGAGCCGCTTGCCTTCATGACTGCCCTCGACCTGGTGATCGCCATGCCGATCTCTTGGATGCCGCTGGTGGCGGACTACGCGCGCTCCGCCTGCGGCACCCGTGCGGCGTATTGGAACACGTGGTGGGGGTATTTCCTGGTTTCCTCCTGGATGTACCTGCTGGGGCTGCAGGTCGCGCTGCTCACGGGTGCTGCCGACCCGGGTCAGGCGGTGCTGGAGACCATGGGCCGGCTCGGCCTGGCGGCTCCCGCCTTGCTCATGGTGGTCTTCTCGACCATCACCTCCGGTTTCCCCGACGTTTACTCCGCCACCTGCTCAATGCTCAACGTCTCCCAGAAGCTGAGCGCCCGGACCGTCATGTGGGTCGCCGGAGCCCTTTCGATCCTGGTGGCGCTGGTCTTTCCCATGGAACAGTACGAGAATTTCCTGTTCTTCATCGGGGCGATGTTCATCCCGCTGTTCGGGGTGACCCTCACCGACTACTTCATTCTTCGACGGCGCCAACTGGACATCGCAGACATCTACCGGGAAGGCGGACAGTACTGGTACCGCAAGGGGTTCAACCCGGCGGCGATCGTCGCCTGGGCGCTGGGGTTCACCGTTTACGAGGCGATGGCCCTGCTCGCGCTTCCCCTCGGAGGCTCCCTTCCCTCGATTTTCACCGCCGGGATCATTTACTGGGTTTTGGCGCGGGGTAACTACTCAGGCAGATAGACTGTAGGCTGAAGACTGAAGACTTTTAGGGACAAAACATGCGCGATAACACTAAGCCAAATTCATTTGGGTACGTTGACAGGTGACTGCATTATGGATGATCATTATTGCCCTTCAGCCTTCAGCTTAAACGCCTGAGCAGTTATGGATGCAATGGTGAGTTTGTCCGGAAAATAGCCTTGACCACTGGGAAACGCATTGACCTAAGTCAATTGCCGGGTGCTTTGCTTTCCAGGTCGGCGGCGGCCGCGTCGATTTCATCCAACTGCCGGTCGAAGCCGGCGGCCTGTTGCTCGTGGTCGCGGGTGGCCCGGTCGAGGGCGTCGAACAGGCCGTCGATGGCCTTCCGGGCAGCGTGAATGGACTGGGAAATTTCGGTGATCCGGGGGCCGTCGCGGTTTTCGGAAGCAGCCTGCATCGCCTGTGTCAGACTCGTCATTTCGCCGTCCCGCCCTTCGATGTCGCGCTCCAGCCGCCGCATCTCGTCCTCCAGCGGCTTGAGGGCGCGCGAGCGGCGTGCGAGAATCTCCGAGCGCTGTCGGCGCAGTTGCTTGCGGGTGGCTTTCAGGTTTTCAGCCGGCTCAACCTCGGTTGCGGTCTCCGCCGCGCGCGGTGCTTTTTCGTCCTGCCAGCCGCCCTTCTCTAGAAACTCCTGGTAGGTGCCGTCGAAGAGCTCAATGCCGTTCTCCCGGAACACGATCAACCGCTCGGCCAGCGCGTGCAGGAACATCTCGTTGTGGGTGACCAGAATCACCGTGCAGCCGAAGCTGTCGATGGCGGCGAGCAGGGCATCGCAGGATTCCATGTCGAGGTGGTTGGTGGGCTCGTCGAGCAGCAGCAGGTTGACCGGCGTTGCCAGGATCTTGCCCAGGACCACCCGGCTCTTCTCCCCGCCGGAGAGCACCGCGATTTTTTTGAGGGCGTCGTCGCCCGGGAACATCATGGCGCCGCAGATGTCGCGAGCCATCTGCCGGTCCACACCCGGGTCGGAATAGAGGATTTCCTCCTCGACCGTGCGGCTGTCGACCAGGTGGGTCACGTTGGTCTGCTCGAAGAAGCCTTTCTGAATGGCCGGGTGGTAAACAACTTCGCCGGACTGCGGGGCGAGCTCGCCGGCCAGCATCCTCAGCAGCGTGGTCTTGCCCTTGCCGTTCGGTCCCACGATACAGACGCGCTCGCCGGTCGTGATCGTGAGGCTGACATCGTGAATGAGCCTTGTTTCGGGCTCATAGCTGAACTCGAGGTGTCGGGCCGAGAGCGTGTGCTTTCCGGGGAGCGGCTTTTCGCGGAAAGCGAACTCGAGGTCTCTCAGCTTCTCGAGCTTGTTTCTCTTCTCCATCTTCTGCAGGGTCTTGACGCGGGACTGCACCAGGCCGGCCAATCGGGCCTTGGCGCGGAAACGCGAGATGAACAATTCGACCTCTTTGCGGCGGCGCTCGTCGTTGAGACGGGTTTTTTCATGGATCTCTTCGTCCTGGGCGATCTGGGCGTAGTATTTTTCGGTCGTGCCGGCGATCTTGCGAACCTTCTGGCGATGGATGCCCATGACATGGGTGACCACCCGGTCCATGAAGCTGCGGTCATGGGTGATGACCATGAGCTCCCGTGGCCAGGCGACGAGAAACCGCTCGATCCAGCGGATGGAGGTGATGTCGAGAAAATTCGTCGGCTCGTCGAGCAGGAGCAGGTCCGGCTCGGATGCCAGGGCCTTGGCGAGGTTGAGGCGTACCTGAAACCCACCGGAGAATTCAGTCGGGGGGCGATCGAAGTCGGTTTTCAGGAAACCCAAGCCGGCCAGAATCTTCTCCGCTTTCCAGTGGTGATCGCGCTCGCTGGGCGGCAGGGCCGTCATGGCTTCTTCCAGAACCGATGCGCGCGAAAATTCCAGGGCCTGTTTGACATAGCCGCAGCGATAGTTTTTGGGGATAATGAGGGCGCCGGAATCCGGCGATTCCTCACCGGCAATCAACCGGAAGAGGGTGGTCTTGCCATGGCCGTTGCGGCCGACGAGACCCAGGCGTTCGCGGGAATTGAGAGTGAAGCTCAGTTGGTCGAACAGGGTTCGGCCGCCGTAGCTCTTGCTGATGTTTTCCGCTCGAATCATGGGGCACTGTCTCTTCAGCCTTCAGACTACCTACCCGAGCAGTTGCAAAATAAGGCCGCTGCCGGCGAGGCCGCCCCGCCGGTATGCCGGCTTGACTTTAGACATACAGTCGCATAATAACGACAGGATAAGCGGCTGTTGAAAAACGAGCCTTCTTACCACGTATGGCCATTCTTGTCACACTGAAAAGCCCCATCGCCGCCATCGGCCGCGAGGTCCTGGAGTTCACCCAGCACCTCGGGCGCCTCTTTCTCTTTTTCATATGGGGGTTCGTGCTGATTTTTCAGCCGCCCTTCCAATTCGACAAGATCCGGCAGCAGATCTATTTCATCGGCATGAAGTCCGTTTTCGTCATCAGTCTGACCGGCGCGTTCACCGGCATGGTGCTCGGGCTCCAGGGCTATTACGCCCTCGTGAAATACGGCTCCACGGCCGCCCTCGGCTCGGCCGTGGCGCTCTCCCTGATCCGCGAGATGGGACCGGTGCTCACGGCCATCATGGTCATCGCCCGGGCCGGTTCCTCCATGACCGCGGAGATCGGCATCATGCGGATCTCGGAGCAGATCGACGCCCTGCGGACCATGGACATCAACCCGATGCGCTTTCTCGTTAGCCCCCGCATTGCCGCTGCGCTGATCTGCTTTCCGCTGCTCACAGCTTTGTTTGACGTCGTCGGGCTCTACGGGGGGTACTTGTCGGGCTCGGCCCTTTTGGGCCTCAACCCCGCCTTCTACTTTGCCCGGGCGCAGTCGAGTGTGGAGATGAGTGATATCCTCGGCGGGTTTATCAAGTCCATCGTCTTCGCGGTGGTGGTGGTCACGGTCTGCTGCTTCCAGGGCTATTACACGCACACCCGGGCCGAGTTCGGCGCCAAGGGGGTCAGCATCTCCACCACGAGCGCGGTCGTGATCTCCTGCGTGCTGGTCCTGATCACCGACTATGTATTAACCACCTTTTTGCTCTGACGCATTTGGCCCATGACCCGATCGCCCCTGATTCAACTTCAAGACGTCGTCAAGACCCTGGGTGCCAACCGTGTGCTCGATGGGGTCAACCTGAGCATTTACCGGGGGGAGATCACCGCCATTATCGGCAAGAGCGGCTCGGGCAAGAGTGTTCTGCTCAAGCACGTCATCGGCCTGTACGAGCCCGATGGGGGGGCGATCCTGTTCGACGGCAAGCTCCGCGCGGCGATGACGCCGGCTGAACGCAAGGCGCTGAGAAACAAATTCAGCTATGTGTTCCAGGACACGGCCCTTTTTGATTTCCTGAACGTTTTCGAAAATGTGGCCCTCCCGCTCAAAGAGCGCAACGCCCTGTCCCCGGCCGAAGTGAGCCGGCGGGTGCGCGACAAGCTGCACCAGCTCGATCTGCACGACGTCGAACTCAAGTACCCGGCCCAGCTCTCGGGTGGCATGAAAAAGCGGGTGGCGCTCGCCCGGGCCCTGGTGACCGACCCCGAGATCGTCCTGTTTGACGAGCCGACCACCGGGCTCGACCCCATCCGGAAAAATGCGGTCCATAGCATGATCCTGGACTACCAGCGGCGTTTCGGCTTCACCGGGGTGGTGGTCAGCCACGCAATCCCGGACATCTTTTTCATCTCGCAGCGCGTGGCGATGCTCGACGAGGGCCGGATCGTGTTCGAGGGGGGCCCGGATGAAATTCAGGAGGCGGCCGCCCCGGTGGTGAAGAATTTCATCCAGGGCCTGGAGAGCCCCCGCGACGACCTGACCGGGATCGCCTCCCAGTCGATCGGGCAGAACCGCCTGCTGCAGGAGATGAGCCGGCTGCAGCGCTACCAGATTCCTTTTTCGATCGTGCTGCTGGCGATGGACAACCTGGAGGACGTGGACCGGATCGCGGGCCACGTGGTCGGCCAGACACTTTTCAAGGCCTTTGCCAACCACGTGACCCAGAGCACCTACATCACCGACACCTGCTTCCGGTTCGACATCAACAAAATTATCGTGGTCCTGCCGGACACCAACGAGGAGCAGGCCGGGGACTTCTGCCGCAAGCTCTCCCGGACCATGGAAAGCCACGCGCTCTTCGGCTCGCTCGAATCCGTCAAAGGGTTCTGCTACTCCGTGAGCGCAGGCGTCGCCCAGGCCAAAAAGGAAAGCGGGCTGGACGAGCTTATCGCCGCGGCCGGGCAGACGCAGGTCGTGTTCTATGAATGCCGCAATTAACAGGCTGTTGAAAAACAGCGCCTCGCGCCGTGATCCGGCGTTGCGCGGCTTTTGTAAATGCGGTTTATGTCCGAAGATAGAAGGATAGAAGGTTGGGAAGCTGGGAAGCTTGAAGCAAAACCTTTTCTGCCTTTTTTTAGCCTCCTGGCATTCCAGCCTCCGAGCCTCCAGCCAATAGTCGCCTTGGCTGACGGCCCGATGCTTGTTTTTCAACACCCAATCAAAGTCCGCCGTCGGGCGGCGGGCTTTAATTGGAAACTAATTGGAGCGTGAATCAATGAAGCAATCATCGGTTGAATTGGGGGTGGGCGTCTTTGTCCTGCTCGGGATCATCTGCGTGGGGTATCTCACCATACGCCTGGGCGAGATCGAGGTGCTGGGCGATAAGTACTATCTGCTGAACGCGCGTTTCAAATCGGTCAGCGGGCTCAAGGTGGGCGCTCAGGTGGACATTGCCGGCGTGCAGGTGGGGCAGGTGGACTCCATCGCCCTGGACCCCAAGGACCTGATGGCGATGGTGCGCCTGAAGATCAAGGATGTGATCGTTCTCAGCGATGATGTCATCGCCTCGATCAAGACCGCCGGGCTGCTGGGGGACAAGTACGTCCAGCTGTCGCCCGGAGGGTCGGACAAGATCCTGAAACCGGGTGATACGATCATCGAAACCGAGTCGCCCCTTGACATCGAGGGGCTGATCAGCAAGTACGCGTTCGGCAAAGTGAGCCAATAAGCGTCTTGACAACGGGCGCGTTTTCCATAGACTATCCCCAACAGGCTGAACCACCCATCTCAACTCTTCCGCAGGAGGCACTATGCCAGAGCAGGAAAAAGGCTTTGTGGTCAAAGACCGCCGGATGTTTTCCCAGGAGGGACAGCCCAGCCCGCCGGAGGAGCCGGCCCCGGCCGAAACGGATGACCGGAAGCCGCAGGCGCCAACCGAGGCCGGCCCCCAGCCGCCTCCCACGCCGCTGCCTGAAATCAATTTTCCGACGTTTATCGCCTCCCTGAACGCCTCGGCCCTGGTTCATCTGGGGGTTATTGAAGACCCTGTTTCAGGTAAGGCGGAAAAGAACCTGGCCATGGCGAAGCAGACCATCGACATTCTGAGCATGCTCCAGCAGAAAACCGACGGCAACCTGACGTCGGACGAGGAGGCCATGCTGAAAAGCATTCTTTACGACCTGCGGATTTTTTACGTGAAGGAAAGAGGGTGATGCCTCTTTCCGGTATGCGCCGGCGATGAGCGTTCGCGTCCTGTCCCCCGCCAAGATCAATCTGATGTTGCGCGTTACCGCCAAGCGGCCGGACGGCTATCACAATCTGCTCTCCCTGATGTGCCGCGTCGACCTTTGCGACGAGATTCGCCTGCGCCCCGCTCCGGGGTCCGTCACGTTGCGCTGCTCGGACCCTGCGTTGCCTCGGGATGAAGCGAACCTGGCCTTTCGCGCAGCACAGGTATTCTTCGATGCACTGGGCCGTAAGCCGGGGGTTGCGATAGCGCTCGAGAAACGCATTCCGGTGGCGGCCGGCCTGGGGGGCGGAAGCAGCAACGCGGCCAGCGTGCTGATCGGGCTGAATCACCTGCACGGCGGCCCCTTCTCCCGACGCAAACTGATGGCCCTCGGGCGCACCCTCGGGGCGGATGTGCCCTTCTTCATTTTTCAGTCCCCGGCTCTCGTCTCCGGGATCGGAGACATCCTGGAACCCTGCCCGCGTCTGCCGCGCTTTCAGATCCTCTTGGTCTGCCCGGCGCTTACCGTTTCGACCCGGACGGTTTACCAGAATCTGAATTTGAGATTGACAAACTGTCAAAAACAACTTACAAAAGCACGTTTAAAAAAAGAAGCGTTCCACCCTGCGCGCCATTTATGCAATGATCTCGAGATGGTCACCCTGACGGTGCACCCGGAGCTGGCATCCATCAAGCGCCTGCTGGTCCGGCATGGCGCGGTCGGGGCGCTCATGTCCGGCAGCGGGGCCAGTATTTTCGGTCTTTTCAAGGGCATGGATGCTGCCCGAACCGCGGCGGCCACCATGCCGCAGGAGCCCGGATGGCGGCTGTTCCTGGCCGACATGCTGCTTGACCCGGTCCAGTTGGTTCAGGAACAATAGACTCCGAACCGTCTTCCTTAACGAAGCCGGAGGGCGGAGGTGTGAGCGTATTCTGGGGCGTCGTCAAGTGGTAAGACACAGGACTTTGGTTCCTGTATTCGGAGGTTCGAATCCTCCCGCCCCAGCCAGTTGACCGGGGCGCATGGTCAACCCGAACCGAACGTGCCGAGGGTGGAACAATGGACAACGGTGTGGTCATTTTTGCGGGAAACTCGAACCCGGCGCTAGCCCAGAAGATTTGTGGGCACTTGAATCTGCCGCTGGGTGGTGCCAAGGTGACCACCTTCAGCGACGGCGAGATCCAGATCGAAATTCACGAAAACGTGCGCGCGAAGGACGTTTTCGTCATTCAATCCACCTGCTCGCCGGTCAACGACAACCTGGTCGAACTGCTGCTGATGATCGATGCCTTCAAGCGTTCTTCGGCGCGTCGGATCACGGCCGTCCTGCCGTACTACGGTTACGCGCGGCAGGACAAGAAGGTGGCGCCCCGGGTGCCGATCAGCGCCAAGTTGGTGGCGGACATGCTGACCGGAGCCGGCGCCCACCGGGTTATCACCCTGGACCTGCACGCAGGCCAGATCCAGGGCTTTTTTAACATACCGGTGGACAACCTGTTCGCCGCGCCGGTGCTGATCAAGTACATCCGCAGCCGGTTTGACGGCAACCTGGCCATTGTTTCGCCCGATGCAGGCGGGGTCGAGCGGGCCCGGGCCTTCGCCAAACGGCTGGATGCCGACCTGGCCATCATCGACAAGCGGCGTTCCGCGCCGAATCAGGCCAAGGCGATGGCCGTCATCGGCAACGTGCGGGACAAGGTGGCCGTGATCCTGGACGACATGGTGGACACGTCCGGCACCCTGGTGGAAGCGGCCGAAGCGCTCACCCTGGAAGGCGCCCGGGAGATTCATGCGTCCATCGTTCACCCGGTTCTTTCCGGTCCGGCGGTGGAGCGGATCCAGGGCTCGGTGCTGAAAAGTATCGTGGTGACCGACACGATTCCCTTGCGGCCGCACGCACAGGCGTGCGCCAAAATCAAGGTATTGTCGATCGCCGAGTTGGTGGGGGAAGCGATCATTCGCAGTTATCGAGGGGATTCCGTCACCTCGCTGTTTGTTTGAAAGTAACTGCTGAGGCAGATAGACTGAAGGCTCTGACCTAACTCATAATTCAACCGTCAAGGAGGATTTCCTTTTGGAAAAGATAGAATTGAGCGCTACGCTTCGGACGACGACGGGCAACGGTCCCGCCCGCCGATTGAGAGGGCAGGGGATGATTCCCGCCGTGCTTTACGGGCCGGTTACACCGCCTCTTATGCTGGCCGTCGCGGCCATGGACTTCGAGCATGTCGTGAAGAAAGGCAACATTCGGCGGACGATATTTTCCCTCAGCGTGGAGGGCGGCAGCGATGCCGCCAAGCCTGCCGTCGTTAAGGAACTGCAGCGCAATCCCGTGAGCGGGAAATTTCTGCATGTCGATTTTTACGAAATCGATATGCGCCGCAAACTGCGGGTCATGGTGCCGGTGGTCATCAAGGGCAAGGCCAAGGGCGAGGAGGACGGCGGGATGCTCCAGATCATCAAGCGCGAGATCGCGGTCCTGTGCCTGCCGAGCGAAATGCCCGAGGCTCTGGAGATCGACGTGAGCGAGCTGGGCATCGGCGGCACCTTGCACGTAAAGGAGATCGCGCTTCCGAGTGGCGTGGAGCTGCCCCCGGGCGTCAACTACACCGTGCTGACCGTCGTCAGCCCGAAGGCGGAATTGGCCCCGGCCGAGGCCGCTGCCGAAGTGGTGGAGGGTGCGGAAGCCGAGAAGCCGGCGGAGGCCCAAGCGGCCGCCGAATAAGTGCAACGCCCCCGGCCGGCCGCAGGGCCTTTCCCACGGGCCGGTCGAACCACAGGCAGGCAACGGGCTTTTCAGCCTGGAGGGGCGATGGGGATGGATGGTTTGCAAGGCGATCCGGAGGGGCGGTTGCGGCTGGTGGTTGGGCTCGGCAACCCGGGTCTGAAATACCGCGCGACCCGTCACAACATCGGGTTCACGGTGCTGGACCGAATCGCGCAGGGGTTCGCCATCGACGTGTCGCGGGAGAAGTTCGATGCCGTTTTCGGACGGGGTCGAATCGACTCCGGCGAGGTCGTCTTGGCAAAACCTCTGGCGTTCATGAACCGCAGCGGACCTCCGTTGCGGAACCTTGCAGATTTTTTTCGAATATTGCGCCAGGACATACTGGTTATCCACGATGACATCGACCTGGCTTTCGGTCGCTTGAAAATAAAAGAGAAAGGAGGGCATGGCGGACACAATGGCATACGGTCGGTGATCGAGGCCTTCGGCGGGGGCGATTTCGTGCGCCTGCGCGTGGGTATCGGGCGCTCCGGGACCGGTCAAGATGTGGCAGGCTACGTATTGGACCAGTTCGACCGGGATGAAGCTTCGGTTCTGCCGCAGGTCATTCAGCGGGCCCGGGATGCAGCGGTTACCGTCCTGTGCAAGGGCACGAAGGTGGGGATGAATCAGTTTAACGTCAACCCAGTCACGCTTAACGATTCAACTTCGGGATGTTAGGGAGGAGAGGATGAATTATTTGCCGTTAGTGTGTACGTTTGTTGGTGCGGTCGGCGTGCTCTACGCGATCATCGTGGCCGGCATGGTCAAAAGCTCACCGGCCGGCAACGAGCGGATGCAGGAGATTTCCGGAGCCATCGCGGAAGGCGCCATTGCCTACTTGAACCGTCAGCTGAAAAGCGTCGCCATTACGGGAGCCATTATTTTCGTCATCATCGCTGTAACCATGAGACTCACCACGGCGATCGGCTTCCTGGTCGGGGCCGTGGCTTCGTATCTGGCGGGCTATATCGGGATGCGCGTGTCGGTTATCGCCAACGTGCGCGTCGCCGAGGCGGCCAAGAAAGGGCTCAATGCGGCCCTGCAGCTGGCATTCCGCGGCGGATCGGTGACCGGCATGATCGTGGCCGGGCTTGCGCTGACCGCCGTGGCCGGCTATTACGCTGTTCTGACCCACCTGGGCATCAGCAGCCGCGATGCGGTGGTGGCGCTGGTGGCCCTGGGCTTCGGCGGCAGCCTGATTTCGATCTTCGCACGGCTCGGCGGCGGTATCTTCACCAAGGGTGCGGACGTCGGCGCTGACCTGGTGGGCAAGGTCGAGGCCGGCATTCCCGAGGACGACCCGCGCAATCCGGCGGTCATCGCCGACAACGTGGGCGACAACGTCGGCGACTGCGCCGGCATGGCGGCCGACCTGTTCGAGACCTACGCCGTCACGGCCGTTGCCGCGATGCTGCTCGGCAACCTGCTCTTCCCCAAGAATGCAATTGCCACTGAGTTCCCGCTGGTGTTGGGCGCCATCTCCATCGTGGCCTCCATCATCTCGGTGTTCTTTGTCCGCCTGGGTAAAAACGAGTACATCATGGGTGCCCTTTACAAGGGGATGTTCGGCAGCGCCATCATCGCGGCCGTCGCCTTTTTCTTCGCCGTCCAGAACATGGTGCCGACGCTCACCCGCACCCTCAGCGACGGGAAACAGGTCCAGATCTCCAGCATGAACATTTTCCTTGCCACCCTGGTGGGGCTCGTCCTGACGGTCGTGATCGTCGTCATCACCGAGTACTACACCGGCAAGTACGGCCCCGTGAAGGGTATTGCGCAAGCCTCCACCACCGGCCACGGCACCAACATCATCGCCGGCCTCGCCGTCAGCATGCAGTCCACCGCGGCACCGGTCCTCGTCATCTGCCTGGCCATCGGGATGGCCCATTATTTCGCGGGCCTTTACGGCATCGCCATGGCGGCCATGGCCATGCTTTCCATGACCGGCATGGTCATCGCCATTGATGCCTACGGCCCGATTACGGACAACGCCGGCGGCATCGCCGAGATGGCGGGGATGGACGAGAGTGTGCGCGCCATCACCGACCCGCTGGATGCGGTCGGCAACACCACCAAGGCCGTCACCAAGGGCTACGCCATCGGCTCCGCCGGGCTCGCCGCTCTGGTGCTGTTCGCCGCCTACACTCAGGAGTTCGCCTTGCACGGTAAGGGAGTCGAACTGCGGTTTGACCTGAGTGACGTCAACGTCATCATCGGACTTTTCATCGGCGGCCTGCTGCCGTACTTGTTCGCCTCCATCGCCATGATGGCGGTCGGCAAGGCCGGTGGGGCCGTCGTCGAGGAAGTGCGGCGTCAGTTCCGTGAAATCCCCGGCATCATGGAAGGCACCGGCAAACCCGACTATGCCGCCTGCGTCGACATCGTGACCAAGTTCGCTCTGAAGGAGATGATGATTCCGGCCCTGCTGCCGGTCGTCACCCCGATCCTTGTGGGACTGCTGCTCGGCAAGATTGCTCTGGGCGGCCTGCTGATCGGCAGCATTGTTACCGGCGTGTTCGTAGCCATCTCCATGACCACGGGCGGCGCGGCCTGGGACAACGCCAAGAAGTACATTGAAGACGGCCACTTGGGCGGCAAGGGCAGCGATGCCCACAAGGCAGCCGTCACCGGCGACACCGTCGGCGATCCCTACAAAGACACCGCCGGTCCGGCCATCAACCCGATGATCAAGATCCTCAACGTTGTAGCACTGCTGATGGTACCGTTTTTGCTGTAATTTCGGACGCATCAGCGTGGTTTAGTAGCCAGCAAAAAAGGATTGGTGCCGAAAGGCACCAATCCTTTTTTTAAACTCGAAAAAATAACTCTTTGTGATGTCATCTTTTTTTCTCCCGCCGCATTCCAGTCCTGCGCCCGTTCTTAGGCAGCACCCGTTTGCGGGTGGCAGTTGACTCCCGCCCGCAAATATGCTACAAAATTGCCGCATGTCGAGGAAACACCCCTCGGGTCCTTCCAAAACAACAAGCTGAAACGAGTGGAAATATGGCTGTGAAAGCACCCAAAGAAGGCGTGTCGGTGGCAAAATCCAGGATGCGCAAGTTCCGCGTCGGCGACTTGGCCGTCTATCCGGCCCACGGAGTCGGTCAGATTCAGGCCATCGAGAGCCGCGTGGTTAACGGTGAACAGCATAATTTTTACATTCTGCGGGTGCTGGAAAACGGAATGGTCATCATGATCCCCATCAACAACGTGGAATCGGTCGGCCTGCGCTGCCTGATCGATGCCAAGGAGGTTCCGAAGGTCTATGCCGTCATGAAGACTAAACGGGAGGTCCTGGGCGACAACCAGACCTGGAATCGCCGTTACCGCGAGTATATGGAGAAAATAAAGACCGGCTCCCTCTTCGATGTGGCCGAGGTGTTTCGCGACCTCTTTCGCCTCAAGCTGACGAAGGACCTCTCCTTCGGCGAGCGCAAGCTCTACGATACCGCCCAGATCTTGCTGGTGAAGGAGCTCTCAAAGGCCAAAAAGACGGACGAGAAGACCATCATCTCGGAAATCGAGTCCCTGTTCGCCTCCGAGGCTGCCTGACCAACCGAATTCAGCGTCCATGACCCACGGCGACGCCTTTTCCTTCCTTGTGGATTCTTCCGCAGCCGGTGAGCGGCTGGACGTGTTCGTCGGCGCCCACCTGCCGGCCTGCTCGCGCTCTTTCGCCGCCCAGCTCATCGCGGGCGGCAACGTCCACGTCAACGACCGGCCCCAAAAGCCGGGCCATCGGTTGAAGACCGGCGATGCCGTCACCGGCTGCATCCCACCCCCGCGGCCGGCCGGGTTTTTGCCCGAGCCAATCCCTCTGGCCATCCTTTATGAGGACGCGCACATCGTGGTGATCAACAAACCGCCGGGTCTGGTCGTGCACCCGGCGCCGGGCCACTATTCAGGGACCCTGGTGAACGGGCTGCTTCATCACTGCCCGGACCTCGCCGGCATCGGGTCCGAACTGCGCCCGGGGATCGTGCACCGCCTCGACAAGGACACCTCCGGTATCCTGGTGGTGGCCAAGCACGGTGCCGCCCTCGAGGGGCTCAGCGCCCAGTTCCAGGCCCGCACGGTGCAGAAGACCTACCTGGCGCTGGTCCATGGCACGATGCCCGCCGCGGAAGGGGTCATCCGGCTGCCCATCGGGCGGCACCCCGTGGACCGCAAGCGCATGTCCGTCGCCAGCCGCAAGGCGCGGCAGGCTGAAACCGCTTGGCGGGTGCGCCGCCGTTTTCCCGGTTTCAGCCTCCTGGAACTCGATCTCAAGACCGGCCGCACCCACCAGATCCGGGTGCACTGCGCCGCCGTGCGCCACCCCATCGTCGGCGACCCAGTCTACGGCAAGCGCAACGCCGCATCGCGTTCGCTCGCCAAGCCTTCCTGCTCCGACGAAATCACCGCCCTTCTGAAGGGGGTCCATCGGCAGATGCTCCATGCCTGGCGGCTGGGGTTTGTGCATCCGTTCAGCGGGCTGCCGGTGCACTTCGAGTCTCCTGTGCCGGAGGACATGCAAACCCTCATCGACGGGTTCCAAAACCTCGTGTAAGCCTCTTTGCTCCAGCACTCCGGGTTCAGGCGGAAGTGCCCGCCGGATACCTCGCGAAAAAAAGGCAGAGCGAGTACGTTTTGCCTTTTTGGTTTACCGGATTTTTGGGCACTTCTGGCAGGTCGGGGCGAACTCCTTTTTGCGGAAGGATCGACGAAACGCACGGTAAGACTTCTGCTTCCAGATAGCGTTCACCTCCATTTCCCGGATGTTGCCGAAGACCATCCGCTGGTAGCGCACTTGCTTGCCCTGCAGGTCATAATCGCGTCCCGAGACTCGGAGGTTTGTGTACACGCAGGGAGTGATCGCGCCATCCGAGGAAACACAAAAAGCGTTCTGCACGTTCTCACTGCAGACGTCCCGTCGTTGTTCCGGGAAACCGAGATGGTAATGAACGCTCAAACCCTTCTTGCGGCCCGCCTCGACCAGGTGATCCAGGCAAGAGCAAATCTCTTGAAATTCTTCTTTCGTGGTTGGTATGAGAGCCTCCTTCCGGAGTTCCTCGGTCGGCACAAAGTCCAGTGTACTGACCACCACCTGGCTGACACCAAGCCCTTCCAGCAAAGCGGGTAACGCCTCCAGTTCTCTCATCCCCGAGCGAAAGAGCATGTAGGCGACGTGAATTTCAGGCGTGGAACTGCCCTTCTCTTTTTTCTGCTCGTGGAGTCTCCGGATGCCTTCCAGGACTCTCTTCAGGTTCGTCCCTTGCCGGATAAGGTCGTTGTTTTCCCCGGTCCCGGCCAGGGAAAAGGCGATGACGTCCAAGCCGCTTTCGATCAACCGCTTTGTTTTTTCTATGGTAAGCAGTGTACCGTTCGTCGTGGTCCCCACCCTGCAATCCGACGCCTTTGCCACAGAGACCATATCAAAGAAATCGGGGTGCAGGAGTGGTTCCCCCCATCCCTGGAGATGAACATGGCGGGTTCGGGAAAAGGCCGGTACCAGCTTTTTGAACAACTCCCGCGGAAGGTGTCGGTCCTGCCAGGACTCTTTGTAAACCGTGCGGGGGCAGTAGGTGCAGGCGGCATTGCAGTGCGTGGTGACTTCCACCTGAATCCAGTCCCATGTGGGCTGAAACAAACGGCGAATTCTTCCAGAATCTGACCGAGCCATTGTCTCGACACCGGGGCCAAGCCCGGCCTTGAGAACCAATCAATCACGTTACCTTTACCCGCCAGCTCCGGCGGTTAGAGGTAACGCTTATAGACGAACAGGGAATCGGCCGGTTCGTACTCTCCCCTTCATCCCGCCCATGTGAGCGAGCAAGAGATGGGGGCACATGCCAAGATGCTTTAACACCCTGTTAAAGCGAGGCGGCGCGAATCCATTAGGGGCGGCGGCCCAAGGGGTTCCCGCGCCTTCGGCCGGGAAGAACTTGTCCACCGCCGCCCCTCACCATTCGCTCAGAAGCTCCCGGGGAAAAAAGTATAACTGACCAGGACAAGGATCCCGAGGAGCACAACGCCGAGAATCAAGCTCCACGCGATCAACTTTTTTTCCACGGGGAGCAGAGGCTCGTACTTCTCCTTCTCTACATGTTGTGTTTCTGTCATGGGAACTCACCTCCCTCTGAAAGTAAACCCCCTGGATACCGGGGCACACGGATGGTTCACGGATCGACAAACTTCCTTCTCCTCCGCCGGGGCAACCCCACATGTGATGGCTACATCGGCGGTGGGGTCAGGCCGTGGAAGAATATGAACGAAATGGCCAGCCCGATCCAGAGAATGAATCCGAAGAGACACACCAGGTACACGAGTGCCAACCGGCCGATGCCTTCCTCCCACAACTTATGGAAGTCGGACACCAGGCCAATGGACAAGAAGGTCATCACAAAAAACAAGACACGGAAAGTATCGGCTTCCCCGGACGCCAGCTTGGCCTTGTTCATAAGGTCAGGCGCCACCAGGCCCAAAATCAGCATGATGATGAACGTCAAGAAGTAGCCGATGACGAACTTGGGGAATCGGTCCCAGATCTCGCCGCCGCCAACCGTCTTCTCACCCGGCTTGCGATCGATGACCGTGGTCCAGACGATGGCCAGGATAAAGGCCCATATGCCGATGAACATGTCGATGAAAATCTTTGTGGTGGTAGCGGCCATCAGGATCCAGCCTTCCTGCCAATGGACCCCTGCAGCTTCGGCGTTGCCTCGGATCAAGGCCTCGGTGATGGCCCCGCTCGCCACAGCTGCGCCGTCGGTCTTGACCGCCAACCCCATCCAGGCCCCGGCCACCATGGGCTGGTTGCTCAAGTACTTATCGGCCAAGCCTGGCAGAATGACGAGCTCAACGACGGCGAAGATGACCACTAGAGAGGCCACCATGACCGGCACCACCGGCCGGGCCCGGATGGCACCCCCGGTTGCAATAGCGGCCGACACGCCGCAGATGGAAATGCCCGAGGCCAGAACAGCGGCCCACTCCCGGTTGAACTTGAAGACCTTACGCGAGACGAGGTACACCAGCGCCCAGTAAATAAGGTACGCTTCCACGATCGCGCAGAGCCCTCGGAACATGACGGCTGTGGCCAGGCCTGTGGATCCGGCCGCCTTGACCCCCAGTCCGGCACCCAGAATCACGATGGCCGTCTTGATGTACCATTCCGGTCGGGTCGCCTCTTTGAGGTATTCTGCGAACCCTTTGAAAAAATTGCCGATGACAAGTCCCACCAGCAAAGCGATGATAAAGCCGGATTCTCCGGTGAGCTTGAGCGAGAAACTAATACCGAATTTCTTCAATCCCGCAGGGGTGTTCACGGAGATCGGGGCCCAGTGTCCCAAAAGCCAGCAGAGGTAGCTGATCCAGAAAATGAGAGTAAATCCGCCGGCGAATTTACCGAGATTCAGGCCCAAGCCTTTGGCACCGACGCACGTAATGATGAGCATGAATACGTACGTCAGGATAAGGCCGACGATGCCGGGCATGCCGGCGTATGCCTTGGATACGACGCCGGTGGCCTGCGACAGATGGATCCATTCGTTTGTCTTCACTCCCCAACCCAGTAAGTCCACTCCAAACAGGGTAAAGAGCGATATGACAAAAACGAACAAACCAATCCAAACAGACCACCAGTCCTCAGTCTTGAATAGGCTTTTCATGAACTGCTCCTTTCCTGATGGCAGCCGATCAGCGGCCCCACTATAGACCACGCAACGTGAGGCGCCTGATCTTTGGTGATGGCGGTAATGCCACTTCCTCAATAAAGGAAGGGCTTCAGGTATTGCTGCGTTGCCAGACCTACTACGTCAATCACGATGCTTCGCTTCCGATCCGTGTATTCGCCTCCTTTCCTATGAAGTCACCTCATGCCTGACGTCTTTCTGAGCCTCTTTCCCTGCACCCCATCAGCGCAATGCAATCGGGAAAACGGTCACTGGAACGGTCAGGGCAATCGTTGCCAATTCGTGACCGTTTCTTCCAGCGGTACCGGGTGTCGCTGCTTCCACTGTTCCTTCCATGAGCGAAACCACTATCGCGAGCGAGCTGGTCTTGGGTTCCAGCGGGTGCAGCCACAACAAGAAGACGGTTTCCTCACCCCGCCTGAGAACGTGCTCCTCGGCCGTTTGGATCGCCCTAAAGGATTCTGCGGGAGGCGTTACCTCGACTCGGATGCCTGGCTCTGCATCCTCCGAGTCGAACTCAATACAGCCTCCTATAACCATCAACTCCGGGTCTTGCAAGGCCGACTGCGGCCAGCCACTATACTCGCTATCCCGAACCTTCCTGTTTACGTTTGATCTCCGGTGTTCGGTCCTTTCAGGGAGTTTTTGTACGACCGGCATGGATGGGTCCGGTTTTGTGAAGACAACTCGGATGCCGAAAGGGTAGTCAACAAATGCTCTGGGGCTGAATACCACCTGATAGCATTTTGAAATCAGATACTTGCCACCGACCCCGACCGGGGTTTCCATGAGGGGACCGACCGGCTCAGATTGACCCTGTGGGGTAGTTTCAGGCTGGCGCACATTGATGGAAAGGACGTAAACAATGGCAGAGAGGATGAAGATGAGGAAGGACGATCCTAGGATCCATACGGCCATCATAGCTAATCATCGCCCAGCATAGAGATTGGCGCAGATACACTAGAAGTGGTTTCAAAACCTCGGATCACGCCCGAGGGCAAGGCGCAGGCCGATTCGAAAGCGCAGCAACCATGGCAGGTTGTGAGCATTTCGAGAGGCCTGCAATCCCGCCATGGCGGGACCATCGGGTGTTAGACGGGGTTATGAAACCAGTTCTACCGCTTTTCGGTAGACAGGTACCGCCGCCGCCGCCGCAAGAACTCCCTCATAAGCAAAGCTACGCTAATGCCCAGGAAAGCTGCCGCAAGGATCTTAAACGCCGTCTCCTGCTGGCTTAGCCCAACCCAGGTGGATAGGCCCAGCAGCGTCCAGCTGGCCGCCAGTACCCATTGTTTCTGGATGGCATTGGAAGCCACGAAGCTCGCTAAGATGTAGAGACTACCCATCACGACTTGCTGTCGAGGCGTATCCCACACGACAGCGTCGGTGAATGCACTGATGATCAGCAGAATTCCCACTCCCAGAGGCACCATCGTGAGCAGCAGGAGCCACTTTTGCCAGGAAGGCTTGGAGCCCCCGCCTTGCGATGACGAGTTTTGGATAAAACGTTTGGCCGCCATGGGCGATGATCAACACTAACAGGTTAAAAAAACATTGTTTTTATCAGCTCAACCGTAGGGGATTTGCCCTCGCGTGTCAATAGAAAAGGGCGCGCAGCGCCCTTTTCTAAACCCAGCCCTTGAAAGCAAAGAAGGCCAGAGAGAGCATGCCGGCTGTGACCAGGCCGATGGCGGTGTCCTGGAAGGGTTTGGGCGTGCGGGCCAGCAGGATGCGCTCCCGCACTCCGGCGAAGAGGACCAGCGCCAGGCCGAAGCCGACCGGGTAGGCGAAGGAGGAGATCAGCATCTGGAAGAAGTTGTAGTCGTTCTGGATGTTGATGAGGCAGACGCCGAGCACGGCGCAGTTGGTGGTGATGAGGGGCAGGTAAATGCCAAGGCCCGTGTAGAGCACCGGGATGCTCTTCTTGAGAAACATCTCGACGAACTGTACCAGGGCGGCGATGACCAGGATGAAGGCGATGGTGCGCAGGTACTTCAGGTTGAAGGGCACCAGCACGTACAGTTCGACCAGCCAGGTGATGATCCCGGCCAGGACGAGCACGAACACCACCGCCATGGCCATGCCGGTGGCGGTCTCCATTTTCTTGGAAGTCCCCAGGAAGGGGCAGTTCCCCAGGTACTGGATCAGCAGAATGTTGTTGATGAGCACACAGCTGAAGAAAAGGACGGCAAGGTCTCCGAACATGGCGCTCTCCTATTTTTTCCCGAGGATGTTCATGAGCCCCAGCATCAGCCCCAGGCAGATGAAGGCCCCGGGTGCCTCCACCAGGAACCGAAACGGTTCGAAGGACGGACCGAACAGGGTGATCGGATTTTCGTAAAAGGTGATGGCACCGGTGGCGATGACCTGCCGGAAGGTCGCCAGCACGGACAGCGCGATCGTGTAGCCGATGCCCAGCCCAAGTCCGTCCAGCGCGGAGCGCACGATGCCGTTCTTGCTGGCGAAGGCTTCGGCGCGTCCCATGGGGATGCAGTTCACCACGATGAGCGGTATGAAGATCCCGAGCTTCAGGAAAAGGGCGTAGGTGTAGGCCTGCATGACCAGCTCCACCACGATGACAAACGTGGCGATGACCACGATGAAGGCCACGATGCGCACCTTGGGCGGGATGATCTTGCGCAGGGCCGAAATAAGGACGTTCGAACACGCAAGGACAAAGGTCACGGCGACCCCCATCCCGTATGCGTTTTCCAGGGTGTTGGTGATCGCAAGCGTCGGGCAGAGCCCGAGCACCAGGCGAAACGGCGGGATCTCCGCCCAGAGGCCTTTGGTAAATTCCTGAACGAGGGTCTTGGCCATAGGTGCCTTCCTACTTTCGGAGTTCCTTCAATTTCTGCTCGATCTGAGGTTTCAGCCGCTCGTAGACGGCGAAGGCGTCCGACACCCCGCTGCAGACCGCGCGGGAGGTGATGGTCGCCCCGCTCATGGCGTTGATCGACCCCCCATCCTGGGAAACCTTGGCGGGGCTGGACACGGAAGCCCCCTTGAACTGGGCGACGAAGGTCGGGTCGGTCTTGGCCCGCGCCCCCAGCCCGGGCGTTTCCGAAAGGGTCGTGACGGCGACCCCGATGACTTTGTCGGTCTGAGTGTCGATGGCGACGACGAGCCCGATCTCCCCTTTATAGCCCTTGCCGGCGGCCTCCAGGGCCACTCCCCGCATGGCGCCATCGAGCTTGCCGACGAAGAAGGTCCGCACGGTCTGCCCGTCCTTCAGCTGGAAGCGCGTGGCGATGGGGTCGTTGGTGGCGCCCTTGAACACCTCGCGCACGGCAGGACCCTTGACGAATTCCAGCACCTGCTGGTTGATCCGGTCCTGGGTGCTGCTGCGCAGGGAGGCCAGCAGGCCGCCGGAGGCCAGGCTGATGCCCGTCAGTACCACGACCATCTTGATGATTTCACGCATTACACGACCTTTCCGAGCGCTTTGGGCCTGATTTTGTCCACGAGCGGCTGGATCAGGTTTCCGACCAGCACGGCATACGGCAGACCCTCGGCGAAGACGCCGATGTCGCGGATGAACACCACGACACTGCCGATGACGGCACCGTAAATGAGCATGGGCAGAAAATTCACCGGCGAGGAGGAATCCTCCGGTGCCAGGAAAAACGCGCCGATCAGGGTGTAGCCGGAGAGAAGGTGAAAGGCCGGGGAGGCGAACTTGGCCGGGTTCACCTGGTTGAAGATGAACGCCGTTGCCGCCACCCCCGCCAGCATGCTGAGCGTGATCTCCCAGCGGATGACCCCCCGTGCCAGCAGGTAGACCCCGCCGAGGATGAGTCCCAACCCGAACGTGCAGCCGATGCCGCCGATCTGCCGGCCAAACAGCAGGTCCCCGAGGCCGACCTTGGCAATGGCACTCGGTCCCGAACGCCTTGACGGCGCTCAGGTAATACACCGCGGGGAAATCGAACGGGTAGTTCACCAGGGCGGCGTCGAAATCCATGCGTCCCTTCCAGGCCAGCATCAGGATGCCGAGCGCCACGGCCACCGGGTTGAACGGGTTGGCGCCGATGCCGCCGTAGATCTGGCGTGCCACTACGACGGCGAGGAAAGTACCGGTGATGACCCCCCACCAGGGCATGGAGGCGGGCAGCATCATGCCGAGCAGCAGCCCGATGACGGCCACCGTTCCGTCGCCGACCGAAACGGGGCGGCCGGCCACACGGTTGAACACATACTCCCACAGGACCGACGATCCCACCGACAGGGCCAGCACGCCGAGCGCGGAGAGCCCGTATTCAAAGACGCCGAAAAGCGCGGCCGGCAGGGCCGCCAGGAAGATCGCACGGCTGCGGTCGGTCACCCGGCTGCCGTTGTGCCAGAACGGGGCGTGGGAGACGATGAGTCTTGGCTGCTCAGGCATTGGCGTCCTCCGTGAAGCGAACCCGCGCCAGCTCGTGTTTGGCCAGGGTGATGTGCTGCAGGATCGGGATCTTCGACACGCAGACAAAGCTGCAAAGTCCGCATTCCACGCAGGAGTCCAGATCGTAGGACTCGGCCCCGTCCTCGTATTTGCCGGCCTCCAGATACCGCACGAGGAGGTTGATCTGCATCCGCGCCGGGCAGACCCGGACGCAGTCGCCGCAGTTGATGCAGGGGTATTCGGAGACGTTATAGGCCTTCGCCGCATCGATCAGCATGACGGCATCCGTGCCGGGTTGGACCGGCTGGTCCAGGGAATAGGCGGCCGTGCCCCGCATGGGGCCGCCGAGCACGACGCGGTCGCCCGCGGCGGGCGTGATTCCGAACCGCTCGAAAATGTCGCCGATCCGCGTTCCGATGGGAGCTTCCACCAACCGGGCGGTCCCGTCCCGGGCAATGAGGGTCAGGACCTTGGAGACGGGGATCCGGCCGGACTCGAAAGCGGCGCCGACGGCCGCCACGGCTTCGGCGCGCATGAAGCAGAACCCGAGGTCTTCAGGGGTTCGTCCGGCCGGGACCTCGCGGCCGAAGACCCGGTGCATGACCAGGTGGGGGTGGGCGGACGGGTAAACGGGGTCGACACCCATTACACGGCCGCCGATGTGGCCGTAGCCCTGGACCGCCTCCCGGAGCGTGAGGATGACGACGTCTTCGAAACCGGCCGCCTGCTGGAGCACCCGGATGCCGCTTGCGACCGCATGGGAGCGGGCGCGCAGCACGTGCTGCTGGGTCAGCACGAGCAGGTCCTCATCGACACCGCAGACGACCAGCGTTTTCAGCGGCCGCTGCGGATCCCCCAGGCGCGCGAGCGGCGCAAGCCCGGGTGCGGCCCCAAGGAAGGTGCGCAATGTTTCCGGGGACACGTCCTTACGGGCGTCCGCGAACTGGTCGTCGAGGGCTTCCGGGGAACTGGTGGTGACCGTGATGGCGGTCGCCTCGCGCCCGAAATGGCCGGTAAAAGGCGACAGGGCCGCGACCGTGCCGGTCACCGGCGCGATCACGTAGTCCGCACCCCCATAGAGGGCCAGCCGCTGGCCGGTTTTCACGGTGTCCCCGGTTTTCAGGGCCGCCGGAGCCTGGCGCCTGTCCGGGCCGGGGTGCAGGAGTGTGACCGATGTCCCGGCCGCGACGACCTCCGGCCCCGCGAGTCGGGGCGGCAGAGTGGCGTAACGCAGAGCGGGCTTGCCAGGGCTAAAGAATGTCTTCATCTCACGATTCACCCTTCTGAACAGGACGGTCCAAAAAGCCGCTCAACTGGCCCGGCTTCAGAGCATCACGTGGCACTGCGCGCACTCCACCGGGCCCGCCCCGTATTCCTTGTGGCAGCCGATGCACTGCTGGTGCAGGGCGTCGGAAAGCTTGGGGACCTCTGCGTCGCCCTTCTGCACGTCGTGGCATTCCGTGCAGGCGGCGGCCTGGTCGTACTCCTCCCTGGACAGCGTGTGGTGGCATTCCCCACAGGTGAGGCCGTAGCCCGTGTCCGCAGTGTGCCGGGCATGGTCGAAAAGCACCTTGCCGGCGAGGCTCTGAAAAACGATCCGGGCCGGCGGTTTGGGGGGCGTGACCCCAAACGCCGCATAGCTCACCACCGCGATCAGCAGCAGGACGACGGTCAGTACATACACCCGTTTCAGCTCGATTCGTGAAAACATCATGCGTCCTTTCCGACCTCGACCGGCTGGGCGTGCCGGTCGGCGGACCCGTCCGGGTTGTAACAGGTCAGGCAGCAGTAAAGGCAGCGGTCGCTCTCGCTGCGGGCCGCCGCCTCGGTCAGCACCTGGTCGACCTCGATGAAGGAGCGCACTCGTTCGGCAACTGCCAGCTCGACCATTTCCGCACGCGGCCGCGGGGTCACGCCCGCAACGCGGTCAAAGATCGTTCCCGTGATGAGCGCGCGGCCGAGTTCGTCGGCCGCCGCCGTCACGGGTTTCCCCATGACGTACTGGTGAATGGAGCGCGCGGCTCGCCGTCCCCCGCCGATCGCGTCCACGACCAGTGCGGGGCCGGTCGCGGCATCTCCGGCGGTAAAGAGGTAGGGGATGTTGGTCTGCAGGGTCGCGGGGTTGGCGTCGATCGTGCTCCAGCGGGTGGTTTTCAGCCCGCTCAAGGGCGAATCGGTCTTGGCGGCGAAGGCCACGTCCGGCGCCTGGCCGATGGCGGAGATCACCATGTCGGCGGGCAGCAGCGTTTCGGATCCCTTCACCGGGACCGGGCGGCGCCGGCCGCTGGCATCCGGCTCGCCCAGCTCCATGTGCAGGTATTCCAGGTGGGTCACGTGACCCTGATCGTTTCCGATGACCCGCACGGGGGCGCTCAGGAACATCAGCTCCACGCCCTCCGCCTCGGCCGCCTCGACCTCCACCGCGTTGGCAGGCATCTCTTTGCGGGTGCGGCGGTAGACCAGGTAGACCTTGCGGGCCCCCAGACGGATCAGGTTGCGGGTGCAGTCGATGGCCGTGTTGCCGCCGCCGACCACCGCCGCGACGGGTTGGATGGAAAGCGGCTCCCCGGCCGCCAGGCGGGAGAGGAAGTCGATCCCGGTGTAGCACCCGGCCAACTCCTCGCCGGGTACCGCGAGCTTGGCGTCCTTCCAGGCGCCGATGCCGAGGAAGACGGCCTGGTAGCCCTCCGCCAGCAGGCTCTCCAGGTTGACATCCGCGCCGAACCTCACGCCCGTGCGGGTTTCGACCCCCAGGTCCAGGATGCCCTGGATCTCCCAGTCGAGCACCTGCTTGGGCAGTCGGTACTCCGGGATCCCGTAGCGTAGCATGCCGCCCAGCTTGGGCATGGCCTCGAAAATGGTCACCTGGTGGCCCAGGCGCCGCAGGAAGTACGCGCACGTGAGGCCGGCCGGCCCGCCGCCGACCACGGCGATGCGCTTGCCGGTCTCCGGCGCGATGGAGACCGGCAGATGCCGGCCGGAATTCATTTCAAAGTCGGCTGCGAAGCGTTTGAGCTGGTTGATCGAGACCGGGTCGTCCGCAATCCCCCGGCGGCAGTTGCTCTCGCAGGGATGCGGACAGACGCGGCCGCAGGCCAGCAGCAGGGGGTTGCGCTCCCGGATGGTCTGCACGGCCCCGGCAAAGTCACCCTGGCGGATCTGATGGATATAGGTGGGGATGTCGATTTCGGCCGGGCAGGTCTGGCGGCAGGGGGCCAGGCAGTCGCGCAGCTGATTGAAATGCAGGAGGCGCTCGGAGGGGGTGCGGACTTTCAGCAGGTTTTTGGGGCAGGCCTGCGCACACATCCCGCAGCCGACGCATTTTTCTTCGTCGACCACCGGGAACCCGTTCGGGCCCATGGCGATGGCGTCGAACAGACACGCCTGCACGCAGTCCCCATGGCCGATGCAGCCCACCCCGCAGACGCGCTTGCCGCCGAAGATCGCGGCCTCGGCCCGGCAGGTGTTAATCCCCAGGTAGACGAACTTGTTTTCAGCGCGCAACCCGCCCGTGCAGGGGTTGATGGACTTCGGCGCCTCGGCCAGCGAAACCTCGACTCCCATGACGGCGGCCGCCTTCTGGGCCGATTCGAGGCCGCCCACCATGCACACATTGGTCTTGGCTCTGCCTTCGACGACCGCCGCCGCCGCGGCCGAGCAGCCGGCGAACCCGCACCCGCCGCAGTTGGCCCCCGCCAGGCAGGCCTCCACCTGGGCGATACGCGGGTCCTCGTACACGTAGAAGATGCGCGCCGCAATGCCCAGCACGATGCTGCAGGCCGCACCTAAACCGCCCATGAACAGGATCCCCTCGAGCATGGTTCCCCCTTCCAGGCTGCCGCCCGGTGCCGTGCATGACCGCTGAATGAGCCGGGCGTAAAGCCAGCATCCTATCGTCCATCCAGAAATGGTGGGTTTCGGTTCAGGCCAAGGCCGCAGAGATTTCGCCGCCGCAGGCGTAGTGAGACTACGCCGAGGATTGCGAAGAGCGAGAACGCCGGCATGGGCCGAAAGACGCCGTTTATGGATGGACACAACCTAACAATCAAAACGTTGCACCCCTATCAGATCTCGATTCGGAATGCAAGGTGTTCGGGCCGGAATTTGTGCCGGGAGGCTCGTCCCCGCACGCCCCGCACCGGCGGCAGGATTCCACACGGCAGGCGCTGCCCGGGCGGCCGTCCAGGGCCTGCTGATAGTCCTGCTTGAGAAAGGCTTTGGTGACGCCGTGGTCGATGAAATCCCAGGGCAGGATCTCGTCCAGATCCCGCTCGCGGAGCACGTAGAAGTCCGGGTTAACGGCCACGCTCTTGAGGGCCTGGGCCCAGTTGCCGGACAGGGCGTGGACGGCCGCGAGGATTTCCGCGACACGGCGGTCACCGCGCGCGAGCAGCGCCTGGACGTAGGCCCAGCGCGGGATGTCGGAGTGCACGCGCACGTTGGGCACCCGGTTGAGCTCGGCCTTGATCTTTTTGACCCGGGTCTTGAGGGTCCCGATCTCCGCCATCGCCGCCCACTGGAACGGCGTGCATGGCTTGGGCACAAAGCAGTTGACGCTGACCGTGATGGTGCCGATGGCCCGCCGGCTGCGGCTCACCTGCAGGAAGCGATGCTTGATGCGCTTGACCAGCTCGATGATAGCCTCCACGTCCGCCGGGGTTTCGGTGGGCAGCCCCAGCATGAAGTAGAGCTTAAGGTTGGGGATGCCGTGGGCAACCAGGGTCTCGGCGGCGTTGAGCACATCGGCCTCCGTAATCCCCTTGTTGATCACGCGGCGCAGGCGCTCGGAGCCGGCCTCCGGGGCAATGGTGGCGGTCTTGACCCCGCCCTGCTTCAGGGCGTTCACCAGCTCGGGCGACAACGCATCCGCCCGCAGGGAGCTGAAGGAGATGGTGATGTTCGCCCCGGCAAACTGGCCGCACAGGGCCCCGATTCCCGGCAGGTCCGAAACCGCTGCGCCCACGAGTCCGACCTGGTCGGTGTGCCGAAGGCCTTCGCGCATGGTCCGGGCGAGGGCTGCGACGGGCCGGAACCGCGGTGGACGATAGACGAACCCGGCGCTGCAGAAGCGGCAGCCGTGCGGGCAGCCCCGTCCGACCTCCACCAAAAAGGACCGGCCGAACGCGGTGTCGGGGGTCACCACGGTGCTGCAGGTGGCCGTCTGGGAAAGGTCGCGGACAAAGGGCCGGGCGATCCGGGCAGGGACATCCGCGGCCGGCTCAAACCCGTCGATGGTCCCCGCGGGGGTGTAGGTCACGCGGTAGAAGGCGGGCACGTAGGCGCCGGGCACCGCGCGGGCCAGCTTCATGAGCAGCGCCCGGCGTTCGGTGCCCGGGCGAAACACCTCCACGAAGTGCGGCAGGATCACCTCGGCCTCCCCGATCAGAAAGGCGTCGATGAAGGGGGTGATCGGTTCCGGATTAAGGAAACAGGCGACGCCGCCGGCGATCACCAGGGGATGGTGTTCCGTGCGCTGCGAGGAGCGCAGGGGGATTTGTGCCCGTTCCAACAGCGCGAGCACGTGCGGGTAGTCGCTTTCAAAGGAGATGGAGAAGGCGACGATGTCGGCCTCGGCCACCGGACGGCCGGACTCGATGGTCGTCAGCCGGCCGGCGGCCGATTCGCCGTCCTCCGGCAGGAACACACGTTCGCAGACAACCTCGTCGAATCCGTTGAGGAGCCCATACACCGACTGCAGGCCGAGATTGGACATGCCCACATGGTAGCGGTTGGGGTAGACCAGGGCAACGGTGGTCCGCCCGCGCCAGCTCTTGCGGATGGTGCCGATCTCGTTGGCGCCGGGTGGCCTGCCGCCTGCGTCGGGTTTCACTGTCTGCCGCCTCCTGCCGGTCGAACAGGGTGTTGAAAAACGAGCCTCGGGCCGTCAGCCTATGGGACGAGTGGCTGGAGGCTGGAAGGCCAGGAGGCTAAAAAAAGGCAGAAAAGGCTTTGCTTCCCAGCTTCCCAGCCTTCAAGCTTCGGACATGAAACGCATTTACAAAATCCGCACAACGTCGGCTCACGACGTGAGGCGCGATTTTTCAACACCCTGCCGGGTCATGGCCGGCTCCGGGTGCCGGCGCATCGCCGGTACTATACATGGGCGGCAGGCCCATGGCAATCACCGCACGGCAGTGCTTACACGCTGGCAACGGCCCCGGCGATCAGTCTGCCTTCCGGCGCAGGAAGGTCGGGACGTCGAGATCGTTGTCGTTCAGTGCCATGCGGCCCACCCCCCTGTAGAGGGCCCCCGAGGTTTCGCCGACGGCCCGCCGGTTGCGGATGAAGGTCGGCTGATCGAGGTCGACGATATCGGTGTTATCCAGGTCGGCCGGCGTGACGTCCCGAACCTTGCCCCGCAGGGGTTGGGCGATCTTTTTAGTCTTCTCGTGCTCCTTTTCTTTGGCCATGTCTTTTTCCCGCTGCCGAGCGGCCTCGACCTCGGCCCCGATGCCGGTGGCGATTACGGTCACCCGCATCTCATCGCCGAGGCTGTCGTCCACGGACGTGCCCCAGAAGATCTCCGCCTCCTCGCCGACCTCCTTGTGGATGCGCTCCGAAGCCTCGGCCACCTCCTCGAACTCCATGCTGCTCGAGGCGGTGATGTTCATCAGCACGCCCTTGGCGCCGGTGATCGAGATGTCCTCGAGCAGCGGGTGCGAGATGGCTTTTTCGGCCGCCTCGACCGCGCGGTTTTCGCCCGAGGAGATGCCGATGCCCATGAGGGCCATGCCGGCTTTGGACATGGTGGTGCGCACGTCGGCAAAGTCGAGGTTGACCAGGCCCGGCAGCATGATGAGGTCGGTGATGCCCTTCACGGCGTGCAGCAGGATCTCGTCGGCCTTCATGAACATCTCCATGAGGGTCGCCTTTTTCGAGGCCAGCGCCCGCAGGCGGTCGTTCGGGATGGTGATGGCCGTGTCGACGTATTTCTTGAGCTCCATCAGCCCCTGCTCGGCGATCTGGGCGCGCTTCTTGCCTTCGAAGGAAAAAGGCCGCGTCACCACGGCCACCGTCAGCGCCCCCATCTCCCGGCAGATCTCGGCGATCACGGGAGTCGCCCCGGTGCCGGTGCCGCCGCCCAGGCCAGCGGTGATGAACACCATGTGGCTGTCCCGCAGGGCACTGCGCAGCTCCTCGACGCTTTCGAGTGCGGCGTCCCGCCCGATCTGAGGGTTGGCGCCGGCCCCCAATCCCTCGGTGATGCTGTCGCCCAGCTGGATTTTGACCTCCGATTTGGAGATTTCGAGTGCCTGCGCGTCGGTGTTGGCGGTGATGAACTTGACGCCCTGCAGGCCGGAACGGATCATGTTGTTGATGGCATTGCCCCCGGCGCCGCCGACCCCGATCACCTTTATCTTTGCCGATTTCTCATTGTCTACGTAAGTGAACATCAGTTGCCCTCCTGCCTGTGGTGTTGAGTTGATGGTTTAAGGTTAAAGGTTCAAGGTCCAAGGTTGAAGGTTGTAGGTTCAAGGTTGAATGATTCGACGTTGCTCCCTGCCACTCTGCCTGTGATGTCCGAACCCGAAATCTTTTTTTCATTGAACCCACAAAAGATGTCGCCGTTAGGCGACATCTTCAAACGACATCTTTGAACCAGCGCTTCATGCGGTTCACGAGGCGGTTAAAGATGTGGCGGTCCCGGATCCGGAACTTTTTCCGTTCCGTCTGCTGGTGGCGCGCCCCGTAGAGCACCAGACCCACGCCGGTCGCATACATGGGGTTGTTGACGACGTCCGCCAGCCCTCTCAGTCTCTGAGGGGTGCCGATGCGGGTCGGCAAACTGAATACCGACTCGGCGATTTCGGTCACCCCTTCGAGCAGGGCCGTTCCCCCCGTCAGGACCATCCCGGAAGGGGCCATGTTCTCCATACCGGCGCGATAGATCTCCCGGTTGACCAGGGAGAAGATCTCCTCCATCCGCGGTTCCAGAATTTCCCCGAGGATCTGGCGCGGGAGCTTGCGCGCCTCGCGGCCGCTGACACCGGGAACTTCAATGGTTTCATCGGCCTGAATGTTTTTGGCGACGCAATTGCCATAGCGCTTCTTGATTTTTTCCGCCTCGGGATGCGGGCAGCGCAAGCCGATGGCGATATCGTTGGTCAGGTTGTCGCCGCCGAGCGCCAGCACAAACGTGTGCTTGATGTTTTTACCGGAGAAGATGGCCAGGTCCGTCGTGCCGCCGCCGAGGTCCAACAGGGCGGTGCCGAGCTGTTTTTCTTCCTCCGCGAGCACGGCTTCCCCGGAAGCGAGGGATTCCAGGACGATGTCGCACACGTCCAGCCCGGAGCGGTTGGCGCACTTGACGATGTTGTGGGCGGAGGTGACCGCACCGGTGACGATGTGGATCTTCGCCTCCAGCCGGACGCCGGACATGCCGACCGGGTTCTGGATGCCGGGCTGCTCGTCCACGATGTACTCCTGGGGCAGCACGTGGATGACCTCGCGGTCCATCGGGATGGCCACCGCCCGCGCGGCGTCGATCACCCGCTCGACATCCTGCGGGGTGATCTCGGGCCCCTTGATGGCCACGATGCCGCGGCTGTTGAAGCCGGTGATGTGCCCGCCGGCGATACCGGTGTAAACCGAGGAGATCTCACAGCCGGCCATGAGTTCGGCTTCCTCCACGGCTTTCTTGATGGACTCGACCGTTGTCTCGATGTTGACGACGACCCCCTTGCGCAGCCCGATCGAGGGGTGGGTGCCGATCCCGATGATGCTGATGCCGTCGGCGGAAATCTCGCCCACCACCGCGCAGATCTTCGTGGTGCCGATGTCCAAGCCGACGATGATGTCTTCCCTGTGCGGCATGCTCAACCTCCTTGCGGTCCCGTCTGTGAAAGCTCCGCCTTCACCGGGTTGACGATCACCCGATTGACGTCGGTCAGATCGACCCGGGCGAAATCGGCCGTGCCCGGATGGGCGTTGAAAAATGTGAGAAGATCCGCGAGCAGATGGTATTTGGCGGGGTAATCGTCGTAGCCCAGGCGGATCGACTTGCCTGGGTCAAACGCCACGACGGTGATCCCCAGCTCGCGGTCCACCTGGATCGTGTGGATCTGGCGGACGGGCAGCACGCTGCCCTGCTCGCGTCCCAGGTCGAGCACCTGCATGACCGCATCGAGCGGCCGGCTGCGGGGCGGCTCCGGCGCAGAGGCCGGCGCGAGGACGGGCAGCGGCAGCGGCCGCGCCGCGCCGGACCGATCCACCGCCCGCACATCCGCGGCCTGGAGCCCTCTCACCACCGGCAGGTCGACCGGGTCCGATTTCTCCCACTCCTTGAAGATCTCACCCTGGTCATTGAGCAGGAATCGGCGCCCTGCTGCCAGGTCGACGACGGCCGCCGGCGCTTGCTCCCGGATGCGGATGTGCAAGCCCGAGGGGATTTCGCGCTGGACCTCCGCCACGGCGATCCACGGGTGTGCCAGCAACTGCCGCCGCGCGGCCGAAAGGTTGACCCCCAGGATGTTTACCCCCTCCCGGACCCCGGCCTGGCGCATGATCTCGCGGGACGACAGGCGCTGCCCGCCTTCGACCTGGATCCCCTTGGCCTTGAAGTAGTCGCTCTGGACGAACACGTCATAGACGAAGATGAAAAAAAAGCTCACCACCACCACGAGCACCGCGCCGGCGCCAAGCTTCAGGCCGAACACCCAACGGCGCAGCAGCGCCTGGCGGCGGACCGCAACGGCCCGCCGGCTGATGTTCTGGCGCGGCGCGCGCCGGGTGCGGGTGCGCGCCGACGGGCGCGCGCCGCGGCGAGGGGTGGCCCTCATGCCGACCTCCCCATGGGCGTGCGTCGAATGCGGTGCGCCATGTTACCCATTCTTAAGCACCTCGGCCCCGACCTTCCAGACATCGCCGGCGCCCAGGGTCAACAGCAGGTCCCCCGGCACCAGGCTTTCGCGCAGATAGGCCACGGCAGCGGCGATGCTCTCGGCGCAGACCACCTGCTTGTGGCCGTGCGCCTTGATCCCCTCGCACAGGCGCTCTCCGGTGATGCCCTCGATGCGGTCCTCGCCGGCGGCGTAGACCGGGAGCACGCAGACGACGTCGGACTGGTAGAAGGCCCGCGTGAACTCGTCGAACAGGGCGCGGGTGCGGCTGTAGCGGTGGGGCTGGAACACCACCACCACGCGCCGCTCGGGCCAGCAGGCTTTCGCCGCGTTGAGCGTCGTCTTGATTTCGGTGGGGTGGTGGCCGTAGTCATCCACCACGGTGACCCCGTTTTTCTCCCCCTTCACCTCCAGACGGCGCTGGACCCCCGCGATGTTTTCCAGGGCCGCCTGGATCCGCTCGACGGGGATGTCGAGCTCCACCCCCACCGCGATGCTGGCGGTGGCGTTGTAGACGTTGTGCACCCCCGGCAGGTTCAGGGTGAAAGTGCCGAGGAACGTGCCCTTGCGAAACACGGTGAAGCGGCTGCGACGGCCCTCGACTACCACGTCGCGGATGTGGAAGTCCGCCTGGGACGTCATGCCGTAGGTGGTGTGCCGTTTCTGGATGCGGGGGATCAAGCCCTGGATGGACTCGTTGTCCAGGCACAGCACGGCCAGACCGTAGAAGGGGATGCGGTCGATGAACTCCAGGAAGGCCTGCTCGATTGCGGGCAGGTCCGGGTAAAAGTCCAGGTGCTCGCGGTCGATGTTGGTCACCACGGCGATCGCCGGCGCGTAGCGCAGGAAGGAGCCGTCGCTTTCGTCCGCCTCGGCCACGATGAAATCCCCTTTGCCGAGCACGGCGTTCGTGCCGACGCTCATCAGTTTCCCGCCGATCACCACCGTGGGGTCGAGGCCTCCGCGCGCCAGCACCGCGGCCACGATGGAGGTGGTCGTGGTCTTGCCGTGGGCCCCGGCCACGGCAACGCTGTACTTGAGACGCATCAACTCGGCCAGCATCTCGGCGCGCGGGATCACCGGAATCGACAAGTGCCGGGCGGCCACGACTTCCGGGTTTTGGGGCCGCACGGCCGAGGAGATCACGACCACGTCGGCGCCCTGAATCCGGTCGGCGGCGTGGCCCTCGAAGATGATCCCGCCCAGGCCCTCGAGGCGCGCGGTGATCTCCGAGGACTTGAGGTCCGAGCCGGATACCTTGTACCCGAGGTTCAGGAGCAGCTCGGCGATGCCGCTCATGCCGATGCCGCCGATGCCCACGAAGTGAATGTGATAGTGTTTGAGATACATGGTGCCTCAGTCCGCTGGCGCGGTGGCCGGTTGGCCCGTTCGCCGGGCAATGAGTTCCACACAGTCGTCCACGATGCGGCGGGCGGCGTCCGGTTTGCCGAGCAGCGCCGATTTCTCCGCCAGGCTCCGCAGTGCGTCCGGATGGGCGGCGAAGAAGGCAACGCGTTCGGCCAGCATGCCGCCGCTCAACTCCGCCTCGGCGATCATCTCGGCCGCACCGGTGGCAACCAGGCAGCGGGCGTTCAGAGACTGGTGATCGTCCGCTGCCTGGGGGAACGGAATGAAGATGGCCGCCTTGCCGAGAGCGGTGATTTCGGCCACGGTGGTGGCACCCGCCCGGCAGATGACCAGGTCGGCCCGTGCGTATTGAGCGGCCATGTCGTCAAAAAAGGCCCGGACCCGCCCGGTGATTCCCGTGCGGCGGTAGGCCGCGTGCACCATGGCCTCGTCCGCGGTCCCGGTCTGGTGCACGAAGTCAAAACGTTCGCGGGGGCAAAGGCGATCCAGGGCCTGGACCACTGCCGCGTTGATGCCGTGGGCGCCTTGACTGCCGCCGATGACCAGGACGGTGAACTTTTCGGCGCGAATCGCGGCGGCGCCCCCGTGAGATTCGGCGGCGGCCTGCACGATCTCCCGGCGCAGGGGGTTGCCCGTGCACAAGACCTTGCGCGGGTTAAAACCACCGCCGGTCTTCTCGAAAGCGGTGTAGATGCGGTCGGCCAGCGGTGCCAGGCTGCGGTTGGCGATGCCGGGCAGCGTGTTCTGCTCGCACAGGGCCACGGGCCGCCGCCGCAGCCAGGCCGCCACGATCACGGGCCCGGCCGCGTAGCTGCCCAGGCCGATCACCAGGTCCGGCCCGAAGGCCCGCAGGATGCGCGCGGACTGCAGGACGGCGCGGGGCAGGCGGCCCAGCGCGCGCACCTGGTTCCAAACGCCGCGGCCTTTCAGGCCTTCGACCGTGATCGCCTCCAGCGGGAATCCCGCCCGGGCGAGAGCCGCACGCTCGAAGTCGTTGCCCCGGCTGACAAAGAGCACCTGGTGGTGCGGGGATCGGGCTTGGATTTCCTCGGCGATGGCAATCCCCGGGAAGAGGTGCCCGCCGGTGCCGCCGCCGGCGATGACGACCCGCAGCCGCCTGCCGGCGCCGGCCGCCGCTGCGGCAGGCCCCACCTTCGGTGTCGCCGGCCCGTGGTGCGGCAGCGCCAACAGCCATCCGAGGCCCTGCGTGCGGTGTGCCGTCGTCATGCTGGCCTCCGCGGGGTTCTGGCCGCCGCTCCGATATTCATCAGGATCCCGATGGTGGCCATGTTCAACACGAGCGACGTCCCGCCGTAGCTGAGGAAGGGCAGGGTGAGCCCCTTGGTCGGCAGCAGCCCCAGGGTGACCCCCATGTTGACGCAGATCTGAAGTGCCATGGCCGCCGTGAGCCCGATGGCGAGATAGTTGCCGAACAGGTCCGGCGCGTTGCAGGCGATGCGGATTCCCTTCCACACGATCACGACATACAGCAGGATGGTGACGAGCACTCCGGCCAGGCCGAGTTCCTCGCCGATCACCGAGAAGATGAAATCCGTGTGCGGCTCCGGCAGGTAGAAGAGCTTCTGGTAGCCGTTGCCGATGCCGGCCCCCCACCACCCGCCGGTTCCGAAGGCCATCAGGGAATGAACGATCTGATAGCCCTCGTCGGACGAATACTGCCACGGGTTCATGAAACTCATCACTCGGCGCATACGGTAGCCGGCGTGTGCGATGAAATAAAAACCGCCTAGCCCCAGCAGGGCGCACGAACTGAGCAGGTAGGTCAAGCGCACCCCGCCGACGAACATCATCAGCCAGGTCAGTCCCGCCAGGATCACCGTCGAGCCGAAGTCCGGCTGTTTCAGGACCAACAGGGCGAGCCCCGCCATCACCACCACGTGGGGCAGGAAGCCGACCGAAAAATCCTTGATGCGATGGGCCTTTTTCTCCAGCGAATAGGCCATGAAGACGATCAGCGCCAGCCGGGCGAATTCGGACGGCTGGAAGCGCAGGCTGCCGAGGCGCAGCCACCGGCTGGCGCCGCCGGCCGTGACCCCCAGCGGCGTTACCAGCACGGCCAAAAGCAGCACACCCGCGACTCCCAGGAGCGGATAGGCCAGGGGCCGGTAGATCTGGTAAGGGATGTGCCGGCAGATCACCAGCACGCAGATTCCGATCAGGGCGAACACCGCCTGCTTCTTTAGAAAGAAGTAATCCGATCCGAACTTTTTCAGGGCCAGGGCCGAGCTCGAGCTGTAGACCATGACGATCCCGATGCCCACCAGGAACAGCACCGGGAACAGGAGCTGCACGTCGTAAAGCGTGCTCTGCGATCGTTGGACGCTCTCACTCATGGCTCGTCCATTTTTTTGAGCCGCTGGACCGCCTGCCGGAAGTCCTCCCCGCGGGCTTGATAGTTCGAATACATGTCGAAGCTGGCGCAGCCGGGGGAGAGCAGCACCACCTCGCCGGCGGCGGCCAGCCCGGCGGCGACCTCCACCGCTGCCGCCATGTCCGGGGCCTGGACGGTCGGAACGAGACCCTCCAGTGCCGCCCGGATGGTGTCGCTGGCCTTGCCCACCAGCACGAGGGCCTTGGTGCGTCGGCGGACGGCCTCCGCCAGCAGCCGGAAGTTGCCGCCCTTGTCCAACCCGCCCATGATCAGGACCACCGGTTGCGCAAAGCAGTCCAGGGCGCGCAAGACCGCATCGACGTTGGTCGCCTTCGAGTCGTTCACGTACTCGACGCCCTTGACGACCCCCACGGATTCGATGCGGTGGGGCAGGGGTGCGAAGGTGGCGAGGGCCTGCTGGATGCCCGGGGGGCTGGCGCCGGCTGCCAGGGCGGCCAGGGCCGCGGCGCATGCGTTCTCGACGTTGTGGGGCCCCCGGGGCCGGAACGGCGCCAGGTCCAGCCGGACCGCCTCGCGCCCGGGCAGCCGCAGGGTGAGAGTGCTCCCTGCAACGGCGGCGCAGTTTTCGGCGGCCTGGGCGCTGTTGTAGAACAGGCGGCGGCTGCGGATGGCCACAGCCTGCGCCCGGATGACCGGGTCGCCGCCGTTCAGGACGGCTACGTCCTGCGCAGTCTGGTTTTCAAACAGCCGCATCTTCGAGCAGGCGTAGGCCGCGAAATCCGTGTAACGGTCCAGGTGGTCGTCCGTGACATTGAGCAGCACCCCCACCGCGGGCCGGAACGTCGCGATGGTGTCGAGCTGGAAACTGCTGATTTCGGCCACGACGACATCGGCGGCCTGCCCGCCGTCGACGTAGCCGATCAATGGCCGGCCGATGTTCCCGCCGACGAAGACCCGGCGGCCCGAGGCTTCGAACATTCGTCCCAGAAGCTCGGTCACCGTGGTTTTACCGTTCGTGCCGCTCACCGCCACGATGGGTTCGCGGATGAACCGTGCGGATAGCTCCACCTCCCCGATCACCGGGACCCCGCGCTCCCGCGCGGCCTGGAGCGGGCCGAGGGTGTGGGGCACCCCCGGGCTGAGCACGATCAGGTCGGCCGCCGTGAAATCGTCGTCGCGGTGCCCCCCCAGCGCCAGATCAACGCCCAGAGCGCGCAGCTCGGCCAGCGCGGGGTCGAGGGCCGCCTCCGCGGCCCGGTCGGTCGCCCGGACGGCCGCCCCGCGGTGGCGCAGAAACCGCGCGGCGGCGATTCCGGTGCGCGCCAGCCCGACCACGAGGATTTTTTTGTCGGCAATCTGCATGCGGTCTGTCATCCCATTGCGAGCGGCCCCGCCCGGCTTCGGCCGTCTCCGGCGGAGGGCAGTCTCTCCGGAGTTGGTCCGAAGCCGGGGGGCGCCAGTCGTGCTATCGGAGCTTCAACGTGCTCATGGCCAGCAGGGCGAGGGCAATCGCAATGATCCAGAAGCGTACGATCACCTTGGGCTCCGCCCAGCCTTTCAGTTCAAAATGGTGGTGCAGCGGCGCCATGCGGAAGATCCGCCGGCCGCGGGTCATCTTGAAAAAGGTCACCTGGAAAATGACCGAGAGCGCCTCGATGACGAACAGCCCCCCCACCACCGCCAGGAGAATCTCCTGCTTGGTGATCACGGCGATCGCCCCCAGAGAGGCGCCCAGAGACAGCGAGCCCGTATCGCCCATGAAGACCTGGGCCGGGTAGGCGTTAAACCAGAGAAAACCCAGCCCGGCCCCCGTCATCGCGCCGCAGAACACCGTGATCTCGCCGCAGCCCGGGACGTACGGAATCTGCAGGTAGCCGGATATTTTGATGTTGCCGGCGATGTAGGCGAAGATCATGTAGGTCGCAGCGGCGATGCTCACCGGGCCGATGGCGAGCCCATCCAGGCCGTCGGTCAGGTTGACGGCGTTCGAGGCACCGACGATCACCAGCAGCGCGAAAAGGATGTAGCCCCAGCCGAGCTCCGGGGAGATGGTCTTGAAGAACGGCACCGTCACCTCGGTCGAGAAGTTCGGCACGAGGCAGACCAGTGTGCCCGCCAGCAGCCCGAGAATCGACTGCAGCGCCAGCTTGCCGCGCACGCTCAAGCCCTTGCTCTGCTTCTTGACCTGCATCAGGTAGTCGTCGATGAACCCGATGGCGCCGAACCCCAGCAGCACCAAGAGCACAATCCAGATGAAGGGGTTGGCGAGGTCGCCCCAGAGCAGGGTGGAAATCGTGATCGACGCCAGGATGAGGATTCCGCCCATCGTGGGGGTTCCGGCCTTGCCGATGTGGCTCTTGGGCCCGTCGGCGCGGATGTACTGGCCGACCTGAAGCCGGGTGAGCCGCTCGATCACCCACGGGCCAAGCAGGTAGCAGATGAAAAATGCCGTGAGACTGGCATAGATCGTCCGGAACGTGATGTAGCGAAACACGTTCAGGGCCGAGAACAGCGTGTGCAGCGGATACAGGAGATGGTACAGCATCGGTCACTCTTTCAGGCGCAGCCGGGTTTCCTGCGCGGCAGCGCTTGACGTCCGGGTGTTGCTCCAGTTCCGGATCGCCCGGACGATATGTTCCATGCCCATGACGCGCGAGCCCTTGACGAGGATCCGGTCCGACGGCTGAAGCACCTTGAGCAGGGCTTGCGCGATGTCGGCCCGGGCGCCGATGACGATGTCGGCGGCAGCCATGCCGCCGCTGCGGGCGCCGGCGGCGGCCTCGGCCGCCAGATCTCCGCACGCGAAGAGTTTGCTCACGCCCGTGCGGGCCGCAAGCCGGCCGATCTCCCGGTGCATGCGGCCGGCATCCCCCCCGAGTTCGCGCATGTCGCCGGCCACCAGGATGCTCCGGCCGCCGCTCTTCAGCGAGGCGAGCACCGCGAGGGCCGCCTCCATGGAGGCCGGGTTGGCGTTGTACGTGTCGTCGATCAGGGTGATTCCGTCGGCGAGCCTGCTCACCTGCATGCGGCCGGGGACAGGGGCGAAACGCTCCAGGCCGGCGGCTATCTCCGCGCCCGAAAGCCCCAGCAGGTGACCGACCGCTGCGGCCGCCAGGGCATTTTGCACCATGAAGCGGCCATGCGCGGCAAGGTGGATCCGCACGCGTTCGGTCGGCAGTATCAGCTCGAAATCGATCCCCGCCGCGGTGTCCTGAACCTCGGCGGCGCGCACGGCGGCCTCCGCCGACAGACCGAAGAGCACCGCCTGCGGGCCGGAGCCTTGCGCGAGCCGCCGCAGGCGGGGATCATCCGCGTTCAACACCGCACGCCCCCCGGCCCTCAGGCCGGAGAGCAGCGCGGACTTCTCCGCAAGGACCCCCTCCAACGAACCGAGCCCCTCCAGGTGCGCCGGGCCGATGTTGGTGATGACGCCGATCTCCGGCGTGCAGATGTGCGCCAGGCGGGCGATCTCGCCGGGCATGCTGGTCCCGAGTTCCAGCACGGCCCATTCGTGCTCCGGCGCGAGCCGGAACAGGGTGAGCGGGACGCCGATCTGGTTGTTGAGATTGCGGTCGGCCTCCAGGACCCTGAAGCGGCGGGACAACACCGCGGCGGTCATCCGGCGCGTGCTGGTCTTGCCGTTGGAGCCCGTGACGGCGATCACCGCGGCGGGGCAGCGGTTGCGGTGGAACGCGCCGAGCGCGCCCAGGGCGAGCGTCGTGTCGGCCACCGCCGCACAGGCGACCCGGCCGGCGGCCCGGGCCGCTTCGGGCAGCGCGTCCAGCCCCCGGCGGTCGAGGACCAACCCGCGCACCCCGCGGCCGAGCACGTCGGGGACGAAGCGGTGGCCGTCATGGACCTCGCCCCGGATGGCCACGAACAGCTCGCCGGCCTCGATCGTGCGCGAATCGATCGATATGCCGGTGAAGCTCTGTCGGCCGTCGCCGCACACCGGCTCAGCGCCGGTGGCCTTCAATATGTCGTGCATCGTCCAGGGCATTGTCAGCAACGAGTAACGAGTAATGAGTAATGAGTAATGAGCAACGAGTGACAAATACGTTTTAACTTCGAGTTTCGAGTTTCGCGCGTTCCTCCAATTTTTCAAGCACCCGTGAGGCTTCCTCGCGGTCGTCGAAGTGGATCGTGCGTCCGCCGATGACCTGATAGCTCTCGTGCCCCTTGCCGGCGATCAGGACGGTGTCCCCGGGACGGGCGGCGGCTATCGCGATTTCGATCGCCCGCCGCCGGTCCGGTTCGACAACGACCTCCGTGCGTCCGGCCGGTGCACTGGCACGGCGGATGCCGGGGAGGATCTCGTCGATGATGGCCTGCGGGTCTTCCGAGCGGGGGTTGTCGGAGGTGACGATCGCCAGATCGCTCAGGCGTGCGGCGATCTCTCCCATGAGGGGCCGCTTGGTGCGGTCGCGGTCCCCGCCGCAGCCGAAGACACAGATGATCCGCTCGGCCGTGAGCGCCCGCAGGGCCGAGAGGGCATGTTCGAGGGCGTCCGGCGTGTGGGAGTAGTCCACGTACACGTGGCGCCCGGAGCCGTTTGCGACCCGCTCCAGACGGCCGGGAACATTCGTGACGGCTTCAATGCCGGCGCGGATCGCCGGGGTCGGGATGCCGAGGGCGGCACCGGCCCCGGCGGCGCACAGAATGTTTTCGACGTTATGGCTCCCCACCAGCGGCGAGTTAAACTCGATCCGCTCTCCGGGCAGACAGATGGCCCCGCGGATTCCGCTCGGGCGGCACACGAGCTCTTCGCCCCGCACCGTGCAGCCCGCGCCGGTTCCGACGCGGATCACCGGCCGCTCAATCCGGCCGGCGAGTTCCCGACCGTGGGCGCTGTCGGCGTTGACGACGGCCAGCGCCCGCCCGGCCTTGGGGCCCGCCACGAGGTGCTCGGTGAAGAGCCGTTGCTTGGCCGCCCAGTAGGAATGCATGTCGCCGTGGTAGTCGAGGTGGTCCTGGCTCAGGTTGGTGAACACCGCCACATCCATCCAGCAGCAGTGGATGCGGGACAGGGCGATGGCGTGGGAGGAGGCCTCCAGCACGACGTGGGTCACTCCGGCCGCCCGCATGTCCGCCAGGATCCGCTGCAGGTCCAGCGACTCGGGGGTCGTCACCGGGCTGGCAAAGGATCGGCCCGCGTAGCGGGTGTCGATCGTGCCGATGACACCGGTGCGATGCCCGGCCCGCTCCAGGATGCCTTCGATCAGGAAGCTGGTGGTGGTCTTGCCGTTGGTGCCGGTGACCGCCACCACGACGAGTTGCTCCGAGGGGGCGCCGAAAAAGCAGGCCGCCAGTTCGGCCAAGGCGCGGCGGGTGGAGGGGACGGTGATCACGACGGCACTCGCGACGGCCGGCCGCTCGGCCACGACGGCGACCGCCCCGCGCCGGACCGCGTCATCGATGAACGCGTGGCCGTCCGCGGCGAGGCCCCGCATCGCCACGAAGAGGCCTCCGGGCGTAACGTCCTGAGAGCGGTAGTGGATCGCGGCCACGTCGGGACCCTCACCCGTGAGGCTGCTCACGGATGCCGGGTGCACGGCCTCGATCAGGCGCGCCAGTTTCATCCCTGGCCTCCGTTGTCCCGGGATACCCTCAGCTTATCCGTGACGTTGTGCGGCGGCACGTTCAGGTAGTTGAGGGTGGATTGGGCGATTTTTTTGAACACCGGGGCGGCGACGGCCCCGCCGTAGATCTCGCCTTTGGGCTCGTCGATGACCACGAGCACCGCGATCTGAGGGTCTTCCACCGGCGCGAAGCCGACAAAAGAGGCGACGTGGCGGTCGCTGGTATACTGGCCGTTCTCGTCGAGCTTGCGGGCGGTGCCGGTCTTGCCGGCGGCCGTGTAGCCCTCGAGGTTGGCATGGACCCCGGTGCCGCCGGGCAGCATCACCGTCTGCAGAATGTCTTTGAGGGTTTGCGCCGTCGCGCGCGAGATGCTTCGGCGGACCTCCTCGGGGGGGAACTGCTGCAGCACGTGCCCCTGTTTGTCGGTGACGGCCTGGACGATGCGGGGCTTCATCAGGATGCCGTCGTTGGCGATGGCGGAGACGGCGGTGATGAGCTGGACGGCCGAGACGGAGATGCCGTGCCCGAAGGAGATGGCAGCCGTGTCGATGTTCGCCCAGTGCTGGGGGAGCATCAGCAGGCCGGTGGTCTCGGCCGGGCCGTCGATGCCGGTCTTCTGACCGAAGCCGAACAGCCGCAGGGTCTGGTAGAGCTTTTCCGGCCCGACTCTTTCCCCGATCTTCGCCGCACCGATGTTGCTGGAGAACTTGATGATATCCTGCAGCGAGAGCACGCCAAAGCGGTGGACGTCGTGCACGGTGAATTTGCCGATGCGGTAGGCGCCGTTTTCGCAGTTGAAGGTGGTTGCGGGCGACAGGCGGGCGAACTCGAGCGCGGCGGCGGCGACAAAAATTTTCAAGGTCGACCCGGGCTCGAACGGGTCCGTGACGGCCCGGTTGCGCCACACGGGCTTTTGGACATCCTCATAAGCGTTCGGGTTGAACGTCGGTGCGATCGCCAGGGCGAGGATGGCGCCCGTCTTGGGCTCCATGACCACGGCCATGCCGGAGCGTGCCCGGGTCGATTCCACCGTTTCGTTCAGGGCGGTTTCGGTGATGAACTGCACGGCCTGGTCGAGGGTCAGGATGAGGTTCTTGCCGCTGCCGTCGGCGGCTGCCGGCGGCTCGGACTGGAAGCCGTTTCCCAGGGCGTCGCGCAGCACTTTGACGCTGGTGCCCGTGCCCCGCAGGTCGCTGTCGTAGAAGAACTCCACACCCTCGAGGCCGCGGCCGTCCATCCCGGTGAAGCCGATGACCTGGGCGGCGAGCTTCCGGTTCGGGTAGAAGCGGCTTGCTTCGGCGACGAACTCAAGGCCGGGCACCCGCAGCTGCCGGACCGCCTCGACCTCTTTGGGGGTGGCCTGGCGTTTGACCCACACGAAGGCTTTGCCCGAGGCGAGTTTTTTTCGCATTTCCCTAAGCGGCCGCTTGAAGACGCTCGCCAGGTTCCGGGCAGTGGACTCGACGTCCTTGACTTGGCCGGGGTGGACGGCGATGGAGGTGACGTCGATGCTGACGGCCATCTCGCGCCCCCGGCGGTCCAGGATCGCCCCGCGTTTGCCCACGGCCTTGAGGGAATCCTCTACCTGGTCGGAGGCTTTCTGGGAAAGCCAGGGGCCCTGGTAGACTTGGAGCAGCACGGCCTTGCCGCCGATCACCGCGAAGCCCACGGCGAACGCGACGCCGACCAGCAGGATGCGCAAGCGGGTGAAATTTGATTTCCTGGACTTCATGGCAACACCACCATCTGCCGGGGCGCCGGCAGCGTCAGCCCGAGCTTCTCGCGCGCAATCTTGGTGATGCGCTGGGGCGATTTCAGCCGCGCGAGCTCCACCTTGAAGTTGTCCTGGAGCTCGGTCAGGCGTTGCGTCTCGCGGTTCAGTGAGGCGATTTCATACCCGACGCGCACGTACTGGACCCGCACCCAGGTGTAGCCAAGCAGCTCGGCGATCAAGGCGCACAGCACCCCAAGCCACAGCGCAGTCACTTTGGGGTTGCGGCGTCGTCTGGTTTTGGGTGCCGGTTCCGTCATGGCCCTCGCCGTTTCTGTCGTTTGCCTTCGATCACAGGCGCTCCGCCGCCCGCAGGCGCGTGCTGCGCGCCATGGGGTTGGCGGCAATCTCCTCCGGCCCGGGCCGCAGGACTTTTTTCGTCAGGACCTTCAAAACACCCGGCACGCGCTCCCGGTTCGGCGTAAACGGCGACTCGGGCGCGCGGCCTTTCTCCATGGCCCGCAGGCGGTGCTTGACGATGCGGTCCTCCAGCGAGTGAAAGGCCAGGATGCACAGCCGCCCCCCGCGGTTCAGGCAGTGCGGCGCCTGGTCCAGGAATTGCTCGAGGCGCTCCAGCTCCCGGTTGACGGCGATGCGCAGCGCCATGAACACCCGGGTGGCCGGGTGGATCCGGCTGCGGCCCGGCACCGCCGCGCAGACGAGGCGGGCCAACTCGCCGCTGGTCCGGACGGGCGCCCGCCGGCGTTCGGCCGCGATCACCCGGGCGATGCGGCCGGCAAAGCGCTCCTCGCCGTAGTCCTGGAAGATCCGGCGCAGATCCTCCTCGGCCAGGCCGTTGACGAGATCGGCGGCCGTTTCCGGCGTGCGCGGGTCCATGCGCATGTCCAGCGGCTCCTCGCGCTGGAAGCTGAAGCCGCGGCCGCTGTTCTCCAGTTGGTTCAGGCTGAGCCCCAGGTCGAGCAGAATTCCGTCCACCCCGCGGATGTCGAGCTGAGAAAGAACGTCCGGGATCTGCGCAAAATTTTCGTGAACGAGCCGGACCCGGGCCGCAAAGGGTTCCAGAACGATTGCGGCGTTGGCGATGGCGGCGGGGTCCTGGTCGATTCCGATCAGCAGCCCATCCGGCCGGATGCGCTCGCAGATGTCCCGGGCGTGGCCGGCGCCGCCCAGCGTGCCATCGACGTAAATCTTTCCCGGCCGGCAGTTGAGATACTCCAGCACCTCGCTGCGCATGACCGGGATGTGGCGGTAGGCCATGGGCCTAAATGCCGAGTTTGGCGATTTCGTTCCTGGCCTCGGGATTCCTCAGGTCGCTTTCCATCGTAAGGTTTTCCTTTTCGTAATTTTCCCGGGACCAGATTTCAAAGTGGTCGAGAACACCCACCAGGACGATGTCCTTGTTCAGGTTGGCGTATTGCCTCAGTGTGGGCGGGATGAGGATACGATCCTGTTTGTCGCAGAGGCACTCGAAGGCGCCGCCGATGAAGATCCGGCGGAACCGGCGCATGTAGTCGCTTTTTTCGGCCAGTTGCAGGATGCGCTCCTCCAACTTGTGCCAGTCCGCGAAAGGGTAGGCGAGCAGACAGTTGTCCATGCGGGAGACCATCAGGCCGTCGGCGTCCTCCGAGCGGACCCGCTCCCTGAACCGGGTGGGGACCACGATCCGGCCCTTGTCGTCGAGCGTATGGAATGAGCTGCCGCGAAACATGTTTGTCAAATCTCCGCCACTTTCCACCACTTTGCTCCATTAAATACGAATATCCTTAAGGAGTCAAGGAAAAAATGGCGGATTTTTTTATATGATTTTGGATTGTTAATCGAAAAAACGAGGAGCCGAGGCGATGGCATGCCGAGGAGGAACCGATCCGCAGGATTTTTATACTACGCACGAGGCCCTGATTCCGGTTCATGCGCCCTGAAATCTCGTCAAATAACTGGCGCTTCCGGCTGCTCTCGAGTTGCCAGTTGCTCTAATCCATGACGACTATTCGAAAAATAAAAAATTACCTTTTTGAATGCCTGGCTTCTGAAGCCCCCCGAGGCCTCATACAAATTGTTTACTTATTCGGTTCCTTTGCCCGCAAAGAACAACGGGGGGCATCTGACATCGACTTGGCCTTTTTCGTCACCCCGGAAAAGTACTCCATCGATGCCTTTGAATGCACAGCCCCGGTTCATATGATCGCCGGCAAGATGGGGATGGAGCTGGATCGGGTCATCGATGTGACCATCCTGAACTCGGCCTCGCTGGAGATAGCCTATGAAATCGTAGCCGGCGGCCTGTGCTTGTTTGAAAGCGATCCTGAACAACGGTTGCAATACGAACTTAAAATTCGGGGAATGTATTTCGATTTTCGTCCCATTATTCACGAGCTTCGCAGAGAGCGGCTCGGACTTCCCCATGATTACGTATTCCGCTCATGAAAACGATCGAGCGAAAAATGATCGCGGTTCAGGAACGAGTCCTGCGGCTGAGGCAGTTGACCGAGAAATTGACCTCGTTTGACGACTACAATGGCTCTGGCCGATGCGCGGGACATCGCCGAGAGAACTTTCAGATCGCCATCGAAGCGTGCCTGGATATCAGAAAAATCATCATATCCCAAAAAAAAATTGCCTGAGCCGAAGGATTACAAGAGTGTCTTCCTGGCGCTGGCTCAAGCGCATATCATTCGGGCCGAAATGACAAGTTTTCTGTCGGATATGGCGGGGACCCGAAATATTCTTGTGCACAGCTATGACGAAGTCGACAACGGCCTGATGTATGGAATCCTAAAACGCCACTTGAACGACTTCGATCTTTTCTTAACTGAAATCAGAGACAACTATCTTCTTAAGGCATAAAGCGTTTCATGGGGTTGCGCTCACTAGGCGCACTTCATTACAAGCCCCGCCACCGATCCGCATTGACCCAACAGACCAACAGACTCAATAGACTCAACAGACTCATCTTCCCTTGGAAACCCTCGACTACTCATCCTGGAGCCTGGCCGTCAAACGACGCGTGGGGCACAAGCGCGTGCCGCTGGGCGGGGCGCTGGAGCTTACACGGCGCTGCAACCACCGCTGCCGCCAGTGCTACAACAACCTGCCCGCCGCGGACCCGGGGGCGCGCGCTGCCGAGCTCGACACCGCGGAGGTCTTGCGCATCCTGGATGAAATGGCCGCCGGCGGCTGCGTGTGGCTGCTGCTCACCGGTGGCGAGATTTTTCTGCGGCCGGATGTTCTGGAGATCTACGACCACGCGCGGCGCAAGGGGCTGCTCGTCACCCTTTTCACCAACGGCAGCCTCCTCACCCCTGAGATTGCCGCACACCTGAGCCGGCAGCGGCCGTTTTCGATCGAGATCACCCTCTACGGCGCCACGCGCAAGACTTACGAAAGTGTAACCGGAGTTCCCGGGTCGTTCGCACGCTGTCTGCGGGGGATTGCACACCTGTGGGGCCGCGGCTTGCCGCTCAAGCTCAAGTCGACCGTGTCGAGCCTCAATTGGCATGAGATCCCGCAGATGAAACGGCTCGCGCAGGAGCTGGGCCTGGCATTCCGGTTCGATGGCATGCTCAACCCCCGCTGCGACGGCCGGGCCGGCGCCCTCGACGTGCGGCTTTCCCCGGGGGAGGTGGTGGCCTTGGATCTCGCGGAACCGGAGCGGGTCTCGGCCCTGCGCGATTTCGCTGCGCGGATGGAAGACGGGCGGCCACCGGCTTCTCCTCCGGCCGAGCTTTATCGCTGCGGCGGGGGCACCTACTCCTTCGGCGTGGATCCCTACGGCCGCATGCGCCCCTGCCTGCTTTCGGCAGAGGAGGGCTTCGACTTGCGCCGGGGTAGTTTCCGAGAGGGGTGGGAGGTCTTCCTTGCCAGCCTTCGGGGCCGGAAGGCCGACCGTCTCACCAAGTGCACGGGCTGCTCCCTGCAGGCGCTTTGCGGCATGTGCCCGGCGAACGCCGGACTGGAGTGCGGCGACCCGCAGGAGCCGGTGGATTTCCTGTGCCGCGTGGCCCACCTGCGGGCCTATGCCTTCGACCTGTCGGTCGCTCCGCACGGAGACTGCGCATACTGTCCCGGCGGGCTGCGGTACGAGGAAGTGATGAGAACGGTCCAACAGATAAGAGGGCTGAGTGATAAATTAGTCGGAGTGATGAGTCGGAGTAATGAGTGAAAAAGGAAAGCGACGAGCGAGAAATTAGTCGGAGTGATGAGTCGAAGTGATGAGTCAGAGTAAAGTGCTGTGAGAAATCAGCAGACAAAATTTCCGGAGAGAGACGGGTATGACCGGGATCCACCGATTTGAGGATATCATTGCCTGGCAAAAGGCGAGAGTGTTGACCAAAAGCATTTACGAAACTACCCAGAGCGGATCATTTTCGAAGGACCACGATTTGAAAACACAGATCCGGCGTGCTGCCGTTTCTATCATGTCAAATATCGCGGAGGGATATGAGCGGGGCGGTGCAAAAGAGTTCAGACAATTTCTGTCAATCGCCAAGGCCTCCTGTGCAGAACTTCGGTCCCAGCTATATGTCGCAGCAGACATCGGCTATTTGCAGGACCATCAGTTCCAGAACCTTCTGAGCCAGTCCGAAGAAGTCGGCAGAATAATCGGCGGGCTGAGAGCCTCTGTTCAGAGCACAATACCATCTGTTTAATTTCAATTACCTTGACCTTCAACTCCGACTCATAACTCCGACTCAGCACTTGTTACTCCTCACTCCGACTCATAACTCATAACTTTTCCCTTTTCGATTCATGCTCGCAACGCTTATTGCTGACTGCCTCAAAACCGGGCGTGCGGTGCGGTTTCGTGCCTCCGGCCGCAGCATGCACCCCACGATCCGCGCAAACGAGAGAGTGCTGGTAACCCCGGTGAGCCCCGCCGGCCTTTCGCTCGGGGACATCGTGCTCACCCGCAGCGGGGAGAAAATCACCGCTCACCGCCTCGTGCGGCTGGATGAAGAAACGGCCGGGGCCGGCCGAGCGCAGGCTGTGTGCGGCCGGCCGCTGTACATCCTGCGCGGCGATGCCTGCAGCCGATGCGACCCTCCCGTTCCGGCACATCAGATCCTGGGCAAAGTCGTGGCCGTTGAACGCCGCGGCCGGACGGTTAACCCCTACGGCCGGCGCAGCGAGCTTGCCCGCCGTCTCTACGCCCTTGCCTCCCGCCTGAAATCCAGCCTGCTTTCCGCTTTCTGAAATCTTTCACATGCGGACGACCCCTCAAGGCGCGAAGCGATGCTCCTCAAAGCCGGCCGGTTTGCTCGGCGGGGGGCGCTATTTTTGAATGCGCTCACTATACCTTGTCCCAGAGGCGCAGCCCTGAAACCACCGTGAAGTGAGCATCATACGTTATGACCACCGACCCCGTTTCGATGGCGTGTGCGGCGATCCAAACATCATTGATCGGCAAGGGCGTTCCGGCCTTCTTGAGGTTGGATTTCACAAGCCCGAAAACCTCTGCCGTTTCGGAGGTCGCATTCAAGATTTTGACTGCCGGTTTCAGCAAAAAGCGCTGCAGGAGGGCTTTGTTCTCCCGCTCTCTGGATCCACCCGCAAAACCGGCATAGAGCTCGCCGAGCACAAAAACCGAAATGTAGATCGTTTCTGCCGTAGAGATGGCGTCCAGCACATCCTCCTCTCCTACCAGCAAGCGCGTGTACGCGCAGGTGTCGAGAACGATTTTTCTCACTGCCAGTCTCCCGGGTCGACCTTGCGAATCGGGGTGGTGTTCTTTTCGAACTCGGACAGATCCGCCTGGGACCATACGCCGCAGAACTCCTCAAATTCGCGGCGGTTGGTGTGATTCTGCCTTGGCCGTACCCCGAGTGCAGATTCCAGCATCTTCTTGATGGTCCGGTTCACACTCAACCCTTCGGATGTGGCCTTGGATTTGATTAATTCAGCCAATGGCTTGTCGACTCCATGAATCGTTATTGATTTCATTAATCCTCCAACTGATCCGCATTATGAACCATAAAACGGTTCATTTATCAAAATTATTAAACCATTTTATTGAAAAAATCAACCTTTTTGCACCAACAACCGAGCTGCTTTCGCGTTTGACGGCAGAGGCCGCTGGCAGGCTCTCCTTTCCAACGGGATTTCAGGGGTTAGATGGAGGGCCTAAAATCCGACATCTTAATGATGGTTCAGGAGCAGCCAAAAAATTTAAAGGGCCTATTAAACCATTTAATACCCGAGGTATCGGTTGCGGCTGCATCCACCAAGGTGGAATTCATGCAGTTTCCCGATAAATAGAAATGATTCCAGCTTGTTGCTACAAAAACGGCTGCCTGATGTGCTGATCGCGGCGGGCAGCCTCTTGTCTGGCACAGAATTTGAATAAGATTGGGCCGGGAGGAGTCACGCATGCGAAACAATCGTGGATTGACGCTGGTCGAACTGATGGTGGTAATCGGCATCATTGCCGTTGTTTCCGCCATCGCTGTCCCAAACCTGATCGGCTGGCGGGGCAAACGCCAGCTGGAGGCCGCGGTCAACGAGGTGCAGACCGCCATCAATGTGGCGAAGACGACGGCCGTGAAGCGCGGCACCCCAGCGACGATACTCCTCACGACGCCAGCTCACGGCATTACAGTGTTCACGGACAACAACAATCCGAATGGCTCCATTGGCACCATCGATTCGGGGGATCTGGTAGCTGCGCACCATGTCCTTTGCCGACTCCGTCAGCCTCAGCGCGCTTCCGATTCAACATGCCTGAGTTTCGACAGACGGGGTTTCACCAACGCCGTAAGCATCACGCTGGCGAGCACTCAAAATCCGCGTAAGCGAGGATCGAGGTGACGGTGACCGGAAGCTCGCGGATCAACTGGAATTAGTAAGAATGCGGGCTGAAGCGCGGCATTGGCAACAGAAGGGAGTATGCCGGTGATAGGGGATGAAAAAGCGCTGACATTGGTCGAGTTGATGATCGCCATGACGATCTCGGTCATCGCGCTGGGGTTGGCCTACAGCACCTACAGCGCCCAGCAGCGGTCCTACGCTAACGAGCAACTCGTGGTGGACATGCAGCAGAACGCGCGCTCGGCGCTGGCCTTCATGCGCCGGGAGATCCGGATGACCGGCTACAACCCGCGCGCTGTCAATGGCATCGACGACAACGGAGACGGCAACATCGACGAGCCGGCCGAGGGGGTCGTCGACGGTTTCAAGGTAGATCCGTGGCGACCGCATCAGCTTTTCCTTCGACCTGAACGGGGACGGCGACGACAAGGACGATAACGAAAGCATCATTTACCGCTTCAAGACCCGGACGACGACCTGAGGCCGACGGGATCGCCGATGCCGGGGCGGCCAACCTGTTCCGCTACTACAGCTGACGGGTCCATACGACTGCAGCGCGCTTGCCTTCGACATCCAGGCCGTCGCCTTTGCCTATGCCTTCGACGCCGACGGGGACGGGCAGCTGGACACGTTTCCCGATGCGCCCAATGTCGTGATCTGGGCTTATGACTCCGGCGGCGACAACATTCTGGACCAATATCTGGACACCAACAAGGACGGAGTGATCGACGCCTCCGACGCTGCCAACGGTGGGGCCCTGGCGAATTGGCTTGGCGTCAAATCCCCATGGCCAGCGTCCGCGCCGTGCAGATCTGGCTGCTGGCGCGCACCAGCTACCCGATTCGCGGCTATACCGAAACCGGGACCTACGTCGTGGGCCCGAAGCATATCAGCCCCGGGGACAGCTACAAGCGCTCCCTGCTGAACGGGATCGTGATGATCCGCAACCCGGGCTAACTGAGAAGGCGGTTCCTATGAAAAACACGAGTCATCCATCCGCGGCTCGCAGCCCGTCCGTGCATGGCTTCACCCTGATCGAGGTCATGATCGCGCTTGCGATCTTCTCGATCGGGATCCTGGCGGTCTTCGGTCCTGCAGATGCGCAGCATCAATCAGAACACGGCCGCCCGCATCCAGGGCGAGGCTACCAACCTGGGGGCGCTCACCATGGAGCGGCTGATCGGCCTGCCTTATCTGCATGACGACCTGGACGAGGCCGGCAATCCTCACAGTCAGACGGTTGGGCCCTACCAGGTGCAGTGGAACGTGCGGGTGCCCGTTCCCGGGGACTCCGACTACAACAGTTACCAGTACATCACGGTCAAGATGATCAGCATCACGGTGAGCTCGGCGAACCCCAATTCCAAGCCGATCAGTCTTTCTTTCATAAAAGGGGCAGGCACTTGAACCGGCATTAGCGAGCGCATTCTACGCTGTTTGCAGCAGGGGTTAGCGGGCGCATCAAAAATAGATCACAGACCTTACCGGGAAGATTCCCCACCGCCTGCGGCAGGGAGCTTCAATTGTCGGAGGACAATCTGATGAAAGCTTTAAAAAGAGACCGGGGACTAATGATCCTTGCACGGCCGGCGGCAAACGAGCGCGGCTCGGTCATCATAGTGGCCCTGCTGGTGCTGGCGCTGGGGACCATCATCGGCGTGGCGGCCATCACGACCAGCACGACCGAGCGGCAGTCCGCCTTCAACTTCCTGGTCTACGAGCGCACCTTCTACACTGCCGAGGCAGGGCTGGAGCGGGCCAAGGAGATTTTGAAGATGGAATTCAGCCGCCAGACTGCCCCCGGCAACCCCGCGGATGCCAGCTGGAACTTCATACTGGATGGCACCACCCAGCTGCCGGATGGCACCATACTGGCGAGCGCCACGAAATCTTATCCCAATACCTATTCAAATGGTGGGGTCACGCTGCTCAACAACCAGGCCCTCGACGGCAACACTTACACCGTTACCATCTGGGACAACAACGATGAAGCCCCCGCCACCGACAACCCGACAGTGGACAAGGACCGGTTGATCTGGGTGCGCTCCGCGGCCAGGGAACCCAGTGGTGCCAACTGCGCGATCGAAATCCTGCTCCATGCCAAGGACCAGTCGGACATCCGCGGCTATGACACCCAGTCCTACGGTGGACCGGACAAAGCCTCCACCTCCAACGACAAAAACGCTATCTCGACCTTCACCAAGCAACTCTGAAAAATGAGCCGCAGGCAAGCGGCGCTTTCAAGTTCGACCATTGCAGCGAGTTAGGGGTGGCCTGAATCGGCCGCCCCTTTTTTCTCGCTCAGTCGGATCTTGCGGTAGTTGAAAGCAAAAAATTTAAAGATGCTAAAAACTTTTAATAGCGCCGGGCCCTCTCAAAGCGGCCAGGGCGTTTTGTGGCGTGACCTCTCTTTTTCACAACGATTTGTAATCGTTTGGTTTTTGACTTATCCGACGTCGCCGAGGAAAGTTTGGCAGAAACCTTGCAAAGAAAGGCGTTGCGAAGCTGCAGGCACAATATCCAGAGAGCCAGAATCTGCAGTTTGCAAGAAGGTTGCTCCCTTGCGAGCGCCATGCAACCCGTTCAAGGAGGTAGGTCATGAAGACGATCGAAATAAGCGCTCAGTTCACATATCGGAGTCTGCTCGGACACGGCGGCTTGGTGTCCCTCGCTTGCCGGGCCGCGTGGCTGGCGTTTCTGGTGCTGCTCGCCTTCAGCTTCCTCGACTCAAGCGCCGAGGCAGCCTACGGATACCGCAAGTCCATCACCATCAACGCCGGCAAGGTTTCCGGAAGCCAGACCAACTTTCCAGTTCTGGTCTCGATCCCCGCCAACGCCGGGATGAAGACTGCGGCCAACGGCGGCCACGTGCAGAACAGCAACGGCTACGATATCGTCTTCCGCGCCGCCGACGGCAGCACCCAGCTCGCCCACGAGGTGGAGAGGTATTTTGCCACCACCGGCGAGATGATCGCCTGGGTCAAGGTTCCGGCGATTTCCTCCTCCGGCAACACCACTATCTATGTTTACTACGGCGACAGCTCTGTGTCCTCCTCGCAGCAGAACGCCTCTGCGGTGTGGGACAGCAATTATAAGGGTGTCTGGCATCTGAATACAAATTTTAACGATAGCACATCGAATGCGAACAACGGTTCGAACAGCGGCTCTACGGACACCAGCGGACAGATAGCTGATGCACGAAACTTCAACGGGACTGACAGCTACATTTCTGTTCATAATTCGGGTAGTCTCCAACTAACCTCCGGGCTCACGATCGAGGGGTGGGTGAAGCTTAACTCTTTCGGGAGCGGATCCAACGTCGATCCCATCATCCGAAAAGGAGAAGGCACTCCCAATAACTATGAGCTTTGTATCGCCAACTCAAAACTCTCGCTACAATTGGATGAAAACGATACTAGCCGGCCTGCTCGGAAGCACAAATCTTTCTGCCGGAACCTGGTATTATGTGGTTGGGGCATGGGATGGGACGACAAGAAGGCTCTACGTCAACGGAGTGCAGAATGCACCGGATCTAAAAGCGGAAGCATAGGGACAGACACGCGTTCCCTATACATCGGCGGAAGGTCGGGCGCAACAGATGTCAGTAAAGGCATTGTTGATGAGGTACGCCTCTCTAACGTCGCTCGCAGCGCAGACTGGATTAAGACTTCCTACAACAACCAGAACTCACCATCCACCTTCCATACTGTCGGCTCCGAGGAAAACGTCGGCGGGCCGGTGTACCACCAGATCACGGCGATAGCCGGCACCTTCGGCGACATCAGCCCCAGGCCCAGCGTGATGGTGGTGCAAGGCAGCAATCAGACCTTTACCGTCATGGCCAATACCGGCTACAAGGTGGCCCAGGTGCTGGTGGACGGGGCAGCGGTGAGCCTCACCAATGGGCAATACACCTTCAGCAACGTCAGAGCCGACCATACGATCTCGGTTACCTTCAATGCCGTCAGCTCCGGAACGACCCCGCCTACCGGCACGATCGACGTGCCGGGCTGCTCCACGAACATAAACGTGAGCTACGGCACTTCGGGCTTTGTGGCCTCGGACTTCGACCTTACCAGTGTGGATGTGACCGCGCAGAACACGCTTTTGCTAAACACAGGCTACTACGCGATCGACCCCAACAAAATCGTGATCCCCTTCACCCAGGAAGTTTACGCGACCTTCTTCTACGAAGGGGCTGGCTACGACAAGAACGATTTTGGTTGGATCCTGGCAAGCGACGGCAAGGATGCCGTCCATGACGCAACCAAACGCCACGAGATCTACCGCAATATCAACGACAACAACAACAACGGCATCCTGGACGACCGCGAGGGCAATGGCGTGGACGCAACCGCCAACACAGTCGACCTCGGAACTTTCCAGGCGGGCACCGAAATTGTCTTTTATATGCACATTAACTCCGATGATTATAACGACAACAACTATGTCTACACCAAAAAAGACTGGAACCCAGATACATACAACAACACAGGTGGCGAATGCACCGCCAACACCTTTACCAAGAAGATTTGGCTGGGGCAGAACATGGTGACCGAAGGGACATGCAAGCTGGAAAGTGCCTGGATGCCATCCGACGCCGTCACCCGTTTGAAGAACACCTGGGGACTGGATTTCAAAGACGCATACCAGACCATGACCATCACCCACGGCCAGAAGTTCCCGCACGTCGTAGTAGGAGTGCCACTGGACAAGCCCAACGAATGGGCCTTGGGCTGGGAAGACCTTTTGGGAGGCGGGGACACCGACCTCAACGACATGATCTTTCACATCGAGCGGCGCACGGGGGGGCTGGCCTCTCTGGACAAGCCCATCACCCCGGACGACGCCGAGGCCTACTATACGGGTGTCACAGCCACGCTCTTCGACTATATGCCCTGCACCGGCGTCACTAACATAAAATACTATGTTTCGATCGACAAGGGCGCCAACTGGGTGGAGATCACCAACTGGGACGAGATCTGGGAGTCGAATGCCTCCAAGGCCCTGGTGAGCAAACTGGCGAGCTGGACGCCGGGAACCCCGGCTTACACCATGAAGAAGGCACGCATCGACTTCGCCGGTCGGGGACTGACCGGCCGTGAGCTGGTATGGAAGGCGGACTTCCTCAGCAACCAGCAGGGTTGCGAGCCTCAGGTGCTGGACGTGGTCCTCGATGCGGACGTAGCCAGCCACGGCACCTTCTCGCGCAATTCGCCGGTGACGAAGGCCAACGTGGTCTATTCCGGCTACTACGAAACGCCGGCCTCCAGCTGGCGTGACAAGTCGCTGCGCGGCCATCTATTGGCCACGCGGCTCTACGACCCCTCCGACCCCACACAGACCAGCACCCAGGACCTGTGGGAGGCGGGCGCGGTGTTGGCCGCACGGAACCCGGCCTCGCGCGTGATCTACTTCCCCAACATCGCCATCGGCCAGGTGTCCGCAGAGCAAGCGGGGATCGGCGACGGCACAGCCAAGAGCTTTTACCGGGAAACTGGCATCAACGCCGATCTCTGCTACGACTCTCAAGATCACCGACGGCCGGGAAACCTTCATCGACAAGCACACTGACGTTCTCGAGGGCAGCCTGGGAGGCACGGGCACCATCAACCGCTTCACCGGTGAGTTCAGCCTCACCTTCGCTAACGTGCCGCAGAACGGAGCAATCATCCAGGCGAGCTACCAGAATTACAAGGCTTCGAGCGACCTTCTTCCCTTCAGCGCAAGCTACATCCACAAGGCAACTTTCGGCCTGGACGATTCCTACATCATTCCCACCGGCTACGTGTTCGATTTCGACCACGATAACGACGTGGACGACGACGACGCCTACTGGCTGATGAACTGGGTGCGCGGCTACGAACTTGGCACAAGCACCCCGCGCGAGTGGCTGCTGGGTCCTATCGACCACTCGACCCCGGCGCTCTTGACCGTGCCGGGCCAGCCGCTTTGGTACTTCGGCACGGCCACCACCAAGGCCGAGCAGCAGAGCTTCGACAAGTTCGCAGATGCCCACAGCACGCGGCGCTCGGTCATATTCGCAGGCTCCCGCAGCGGCATGCTGCACGCCTTCGACGCCGGGGCCTTCCGCTACGGGGACAACACGTGCACAACCGTCAAGGAAAACCGCGGTTACTTCCAGTGGACCAGCACCTGTCCGCCGATCCCCGCCACCCCTGATCCCGACTACGGCACGGGCGATGAGCTGTGGGCCTTCATTCCGGCGAACCTGCTGCCGCGGCTGAAGAACAACCTGCTGGCGAAACTGAACCAGGAGCGCACCTCCGACTACGATCAGGCCTACGTGGACGCCTCCCCGGCGCTGGCCGACGTCTTTATCAACGGCTGCATGGCACACGGTGGTGCTCTCGGCGGAGGGCAACGGCGGAGACACGGTCTTCTGCCTGGATGTGACCGAGCCCAGCAGTCCGAAGTTCATGTGGGAGTTCTCCGACCCGGATCTCTTCCGCAGCCGCAGCTCACCCTCGATTGCCAAGATCGGCCGGATCATCAGAAACGGCAAGACCAAGTGGGTGGCCTTCTTCGTCTCGGGCACCGATGACCGCTACGACAGCACCCAGTACCCTTCGGTGTACATGATCGATATCGAGGCCGGCTCCGTGCTCGAGCGCATCTTTCTGACTGCTGCCGGTTCTGCCGGCATCGGCGGTGTTCCGAGCGGCCAGCCGGCGATCGTGGACTCCGACGGCAACGGCTACATCGACCGCTTCTACATCGGCACCGACAAGGGCTTCATGTACAAGGTGAACATCCCGGACGACCCCGACACGGTCAAGTTCGATATAAGCCAGTGCGTGATCAACCGGGATTACAGCGACTCGGAAGGCAACGAAGTGCAACTCGACTGGCACTACCAGCCAATCTACGGTTCGCCGGTGGTCAGTGTCAACAACACGGTCAACAGCGACTTTTCGCTCAATTATGATGTCAGTATCTTCTTCGGCACCGGCGACAGCCCCTACTACAAAGACGACATAAACACCACGAACACCCGCTACCACTTCTATGCCTACAAGGACACGGCCGCGAAGGGGGTCTGCAACGAGTCGCTGTCGAGCCTTGACTGGTTCTACGAACTGCCTGAAGGCGAGCGGGTGTTCGCCTCCGCCTTTGCGGCAGCAGGCACAATCTACTTCGGCACCTCAGCGGCAGACACCGAGGACCCCTGCGAGGGCGACAGCCTCTCCCACAACAACGGTGAGCTATTCGCCATCGATATGAAGAACCCCGAACGGGTCGACGGCAAGGTGGTGCCGAAGCTTCAACAGAAAGTCGGCAACATGGTGTCTCCGCCGGTGGTCTACGACCAACACCTCTTCTACAAGAGCTTCGACGGGAGTACCCGTCCGGAAGCTCTGGGTGGAGCGAGTTGGAACACCGAGACCATTACCGTGCCCAACGGCGTGGAAGTGAAGATGTGGCGCGAAGTATTCTAAACTGAAAGGGGCACGGACAATGGCACTAAGCAAAGAACAATAGGCGGGCCTCAAAACATAGACCTCTGCCTGCCATCTCTCTCTGAAGCAGGCAGGGGGTTATGTTTTTCTTTGGTCAAAGGAGAGGAATAGAATTTTATTTCCGACAGATCTTTATCTGATTGACCTTGGTTTTTTAAAGCGGAAGATGCCTTGAAACAACGTAAAGCCTGTTCAATCCTAAAAAACCACAGCGGTTTCACCTTGATCGAGATAATGTCCGTCATGGTCATCATCTCGGTGCTTGCCGGGGTGGGGGTTCAAAAATTTGATGAGATTTCCGATACAGCTATAGCCAGAGTGCTGGAGCATTCCATAAGCGAACTTAATTCCAGGGAGCTTCTGAGCTGGGCGTTGGTCAAATTTTCCGATCAGGGCTGGGTATCCGACGAAGCCCTCTTTGCTCAGCTCGATAAAAACTTGGGAGAAGGCTACCAATGGGGGTCCGGGCCTACCACGATAGGGGGCACTCTGCTTATGAGATCCGCATCGATAACATTGGTAAGAACCCCCTCGACCGTCAGTTCGGCCGGGCAGATGGGCGGCTAACTGAATCGAGCGGGTCACGATGAACATCGAATGCGATGGCTACAAAACCACATTCAAAATCGAGGACGGGATCATCCAGCCCAACAGCGAGGCAAGGTATCGTCAGCCAAACTTGATTGCACATTGGTTTTCTGCTAACGCGCCGGCGAAGTAATAAGAGCTGGATGATACGAGAGGTTCACGCCCGGTTCTTTAGGAATTGAGGGGAAGGCTTCTTCGGTCAACTCGACTACGTCTTGTTTGATTTCCCTCCTACTATAAGTGGTATTAAAAATTCAATTGACCCATATGCCGCTCTCGATGTATTGAATAAAAATTAATGCAAATGGTTCCCCTTATCGCCTGTTCCTTAATGGGTAATTGTTGAGTACCAACACATCGTGGACCGATTTTAGTGCCAACAGATCGTGGACAAATCTGGTTACCGCAACCGGTAATTAAATTGCTCAACCTGGGTTTTATCCAGGAACAAATTGAGTTTTTGTTCTTTGACATCGATCGTAGCCACTACGTACTCATACTGCAGCTCAAGGGGTACGCGGAAGAGTTCACCGAAGACAATTGAGCTTGCGATCCCCGCGTACGAAAAGTCGGAAAACCGCGCTCGCTTTTCCACACAAAAAAAGACCGTGTTAAAGGTCGTGTTGAGGTAGCGAGATTGTGCCCAGTTGGAAAGATCATCCTGGCGTCTGGTTCAACCTCTCGTATTTTTTGGACTATGTCAGTTTGAGCATCATAGTTGTGGTTCAACAGTTCTCAGATGTTGAGAATTTTCTGGATTTTGAGCAGAACTGATTGTGTAATGATGGGATCTTACAAGCTGCGATATAAAATCGGTAATTTCTTTTGGTGTTCCAAGTAGAGACAATTCAATCTTATTTTTTCCAATTGCATCTCTTTTCAAGTGCACAACTTTTCCATTTATCGCGATCTCTTTATCGCCGATGGCGATAAAGGATACTGAAGCAAATTCAAAAGAAGTGTTGCAGAATATTTCAATTGATAGGCCATTTGGGCTAACTTCTGTGATACGGCCTATACATAAGTCTAAAGAGTTTCCATCGGCATCAGTCGAAATGCATGATGCAGGGACTGATACTTTGATTCTATGATTCGTTCTTTGTCCGGTCGTAAGCGCGTCAGTTTTATGGTTGTTACCCTCTTTGGTATTCATTTCATTACCTGTAGGTGAGGCTTGTTCATCGCTGTCAGTGAATATGGGGAAAGCACGGAAAATTTGTCCGCACTTTGTGCATCTTACCTTTGATCCGTCCGGTTCCAAAGTATTTTCATTCAAATTGAATTTTTTCGAACAATTTATGCATTCAATAATCATTTTAATTCGCCCCATTCATTGGCCATGTCAAACAACGCAATATTTGCTTAACACCAAGGATTCAACTGAAATTATGTTCTTAGGTTGCCTCTGGCTGTGTGGATTTGACAGAGCCCCTGCGATAATAATTGGCACGAACCATGTGTTGAGCGAACTGAATGTTTTCGTCAGGTGTACCTTGAAAACTTATGCCAACACAAAATCTTCCAGATCCGGTCTCACGGCAATAAACGGCTTTCCCTTTTATCTCGACGATCTGATCCTGTTCATCGGCCGTGATTACAATACCATTTCCTGGCTCAATCTGCTGTATCGTCTCCAAGAGCAGACCTCCTTGGCTGATGTCAAGTGCGGTGCCCATCAGATGCTTGATTGGCCTCCCGTCTTCATCTAAACAAACGTAAGATATGAGGCTGTGTATCTGGACTCTCGGGTATTTTCTCTTTTCAGCTACGTTCATCTCCCCCTCGGTCTAACATGCAGCAGCGGTTTCTCCCCTGTCTTTTGGCTTTGTACAGGGCATCATCAGCCATTTTAATTAAGCTGTCTGATGAGAGATCTTGATTTGAAGGCATGGATCCTACGCCAAAGCTCATGGTCAATGAAATGATTTTGTCCTTATAGACAATCTGTTGCGACTTAATTTTTTCTCTAAGCCTTTCCGCTACCAAGAAAGCGCTTTCGATATTGGTTTCTGGGAGGATTATGGCAAACTCTTCACCACCATATCGAGCAAGGTAGTCAGCCTCCCTCAGCCCCTTCTTGAGGCAAATAGCTACCGCCTTTAGAGCACAATCACCCGCAAGATGCCCGAAGGTGTCATTGACCAATTTGAAATGATCAATATCAGCAAAAATCAAGGATAAGGGCCTGTTGTATCTTTTAGCTCGGCTCAAATCTCGACTTAAAGACTCACAAAACCCTTTGTAGTTGTGAATGGAAGTCAGGCTGTCTATAGTCGTCTGTTCCCGGAGAAATTCGATCTCTCTGTTTTTTTCAAGAAGCTCGGCGATCATTTCCACAGACAACTTGGCCATCTCGGCTTTGGCTTTATCAAGCAGATCCGCATAATCCCTATCATCCTTAAATTGAACATCAAAAATTGGTAAAACATCCTGCGCTTGAAGCTGAACTTCTTTTGCAAGAGCCGCGGGATCAAGTTTACCTCTAAAACCGAGCTCGTCGGCAAAATGGTCTATGGTTCCGAGGGGTAGGATCAGGTCGGGTGCATTAAACATGTCGATGAAAAGAGCCGAAAGGTGGAGCAATTTCACGCGAGTTTGACACTCTGAACTATTACCGGAAATTTTCTGTGGACAGTGGTGATAGCCGATCGGGACGTAAAAAGACTCAGGCAGCCCCCACGACTTTATCAGGTACTCGCCCACCTCCATATGGTTGAAGCCAAGAAACTGGTTTTCTGCCTGATGCCATTTCCTGCCATCCTTAATTCCCTCAGATGAAACCACGCTGTATTGTTCTGGCAGGCAACAGGCCATAGCTAACGACCCGATATTCTGCAAAAGCCCCATGAAAAACGCATCATCACATAGAGCGGGCTGGATCTTTTTAGCCAAAAGTCGCGCGGCGATGGCACCCACAAGAGAATCTTTCCAGAACCGGCTGTAATCGATTGCTTGGACACCTTTTTTCTGGAAGCCGGTGATGAGGCTGAAGCCCAATGCCAAATTCTTTACGGTATTGAGCCCCAGAAGCTTAATGGCGTGGTCAACGGTTGTGATTCTTGAGGACAAACCATAAAATGAGGAGTTTACAAGTTTTAATATTTTGGCAGTTAGAGCGACGTCTTTGGAAATGATCTCACCGATTTCGTTGACGTTCGGCTCTTTTTTTTGTACCGCCTGCAGCAGTCTGATGGCAATCCCTGGAAGTGTCGGCAAGTTTTCAATCTTGCCTGCGATCGAATTTATCGCCTGCGTATCTTTCATCTCAGTCCAGAGCCCTCCTGATTGCCGCAGCCCATTGTTCATGTATTTCTTGAAGAACCTTCACCTGATTTCCCATTTCCCCGACGTGCTGATGGTTGAAGGCGTTCTGGTCAATGATATGGATGATGTCTGCATACGTATCGTTCCCCCGGTTAGGACAGGACCCGAAGACCAGCTATAGCCCTCTCCAAGTCTGGTATCGAGCCGGGCAAACAGGGTTTCATCCGAAGTTGCCATAATTTCGATGAGCGTAAATCCTTTGGTGTTTGAAAGACAAATCTTCGGATGCATGACAACCATCTAATATCACATGAATTAACGTTTTATTAAATCCAGTGCCATTCTATAAACTACGACGGCTGCGAATATGACAGCGCCAAGAAGGATGGATTTCGCCAACCAATTTTCCATAAAAGATTCCTTGAGAACCCATATGTATTATCGGGAAAAATTGGAAAAAGTTAAGCAGGGCTAATTCCGGCTAACGTGAATCGCCTAATATGCCGATAAATAGAAAGGTAAAACCGATACATATTTTCCTGGGCCAACCCAGCAGATTTGTAAATACGTTGTCCAGCCGAAAGGCTGGCTATCGGCCTGAGATTGCATAATGTCCAAGACGATCCTTGAACATATCCTTGACGGCTCCATTATGATCGACTCGGTTGAGACGTTCGGAAGCGTTGTGAAGGAGTTCCCGGAGCATCCCGAGTTGCTGAAGCTGTTCGCGGATTTTCTGGCCGATAAGGGGAAAGAACCTCCCGCCGCTCAGCACTACAATACGGCCTCTGAAATCTTCCTTGGCAGGGGGCAGCTGCTGCACGCCGTGGTCGCCAAGATGCAGGAATGGCGGATTGAAAGGCCATCCCGCGAAACGCTCGTGCGCTTCCTGTCCGCCGTCAGTGTCCATTCACACGATGAGAGTCCGGTCAACAGGTTTTTACAGTCTCTTTCACCCCCTGAGCTGATGGCCCTTTTTTCGCAGTTCAATTGCAATCGATTGCCTTGCGGAAAAACCATCCGCAACATCGGAGAGCCAGAAACGCATCTCTGGTTCATCCTCGCCGGGGAATTAAGAGAGTCCAGCTATCAGCTGATTGGGCAAAAGCCGAGGTTCAACAAACAGCGGCCTCAGCAAAAGGCCAGCCGGCTGCTCGGGCCAAACGATGTCTTTGGGGATGTCTTCCCATTCTCCGAGATTTGCACCTCTCAGAGCATCATCGAAACTGTCAGCGGCACCGAAGTGATCGCGGTCCCTCGACGGCGGCTGATCCAGGTCTGCAAAAAATTCCCGAAGGTGGAACTCGGGATCATGAAACTGCTGCAGATCCGTTCGGAGACCGGAGCCGATTCCCCATCCGTGAAGGTCCGCCGCGGTCAACGCTATGCCATGCAGGTCAACATGACCGTCGAGATTCATCCGACCGGCGTCTCCGGGCCCGCCGTTGTTCTTAACGGGTCTGCCCGCGATCTGTCCATCTCCGGAGTCTCGTTTGTCCCCGAGACCAACGGTGGCGGTCCTCCGGAGAAGCTCTCCTGCCTTGGTTAAAGATCCTGGCCACCAGCGGGTTCGCGTTGCGATTTCAAACCAGGCTCTGACGATGAGCATCGCGGGTCAGATCGTGCGGACACGAGAATTGGTGGTGAACGGAAGCAGAACTCTTTCCCTTGGCATCCAGTTCGATGAAGTATCCCCCTGCGTGAGCGGCGCCTTCTTAGCCTTCGCGAAGGGTACCGAAAGCTTCGATAAAGCCCGCAACGAGACTGGATAGGGAAACTTCGCGCCCTGGTGGGCAGCATTGAAAAATTTGGGTGCTTGCGCTAATAAACTCGACATTTCAAGTGGTTGATAGAAGGGGCTGAAAATGGCGGCTAGGAAACGAGAAGTAAAATTTTTAGCTGAAAATGAACTATCGAAACTTATTGAAAGGCTTCGCATCGAAAAAGAGTCAGGCTGAAAAAGAAGATAAGAAAAACGGGTTCATGAATGGTCTTAACAGTTCAATAAAATTTAGCTATATTGATTTTAAAGCCTTTGAACGCATAGCTAAAATGGCTAAGCGTTTCGAGCAAGGCCCAAAAATTCCGGAGATAGTTGAAAGCGCCCTAAATGATATGAAACGGGATTTTATAGAGCTATTTTGGGACGAGGATAGTGAGCCTATCCATACAGATTTAGAAAGCTATATGGAGGGCTACATCGAGGGTGTAATGGATCTTTGGGGAAAGGTTTCAGTGAGATTATAGCTAAAGATTGACAAAAAGACACAGGAGGGATCTTGGAAAATATCATGCTTGAATATGAAAAATGCCATTGTGGCAAAATCAATAAGATAGTCACGATAACCTCTATACTGATAAAAGAACCAATTGGGGCAGCGGCTGCTTGCGGGGGCAAAAAACAAGCTTTCGACTGCGATCAAAAAGAGAAGTGTGGGGTGCTAACAAATTCTGGAAGAGAAATGGTCATTGATTGGTTCGAGTGCACACATCCCAGGTTTTTGGCTGGATCAGGCTCCGTTAGTTGAGGGCGGCCCTTGGCGGTGGACCCTATTGTTTGGACAGTCTGATGGGTGGGCTAAGCTCTGACTAGATCATTTTCTTTTTTGAGAAGCATCAGGCCGCCTCTGTGAATGGGCGAGACAGTCCGTAGTAAACCTCATCCGGGGTACAGTCGTCAAGAGACGAGTGGCCCTGCTCATGATTGTAGAAGCCTATCCACTCGGCGAGTTCTCGACGCAATTCGGCTCCAAGAAAATAGAAACTCTCGCAATAGAAAATCGAGCCCCCCTTTTTTCTCTTTTTGAACAAGGGGGTTGGGGGGATTTGGTCGCGACTGGCCTGGAAGCAAAAAAAAATATACGGCAACCTGCAGCCGCCGGCGATTCTGAGGCTGGGCATGCGCTTTTGGCGGGAGTGGAAGAGTGAGGGCCGGCTTGCGGGGAACGCCGCGGGGTGGTAAGATAGTGTCTATCCATAAACGGCGTCTTTCGGTCCATGCTGGCGTTCTCGCTCTTCGCAATCCTCGGCGTAGTCTCACTACGCCTGCGGTTGCCAAATCGCTGCGGCCTTGGCCTGAACCGAAATCCACCATTTCTGGATGGACACTAATAAAGACAATGAAATTTACCGGATCTTCCCTTTTGGCAGAGGAAATTCCTCCAATTCCCTCCTTTACAAAGGGGGCAGGGGGGATGGGACGTCAACTCACAGAGGAGGCCGGCATGACAACTTCAGTTAAGGACAGCGGGCTTGCGCCTCCTTCCGCCCGCAAAGCCTACGAGAAGCCGCGGGTCGTGCGCATCGTGCTCGATGCCCGCTGCGCGGTGCTGGGCTTCTGCAAGAGCGCAGGCTCGGGCGGCCCCGTGGCATCGGGCTGCCAGGATGCTTTCGGGGATCCCTGCAGCGGCCCGGGGTCATGAGCCGTTTGCACCGGTCTTCATCCCAAAACTTGAGGCGGCTGGGCATCAGATCGACCTCCCGCTCTCATAATCGATCCCACTCGCGAAAGCACCTCTACTCGGTTCGCATTCAACGACTTCATCATACCGGAGCGTTCTTGGCCAGCTTCTGCGAGACGACGGCATTTAAGGATATACTGGCTTTTGCCGCTTCAATGGCCAGGGCGCGGTGCAGCCGCCGGTCGATTCGCTCGTTGAATTGACCACTGTATTTCTTTCTCACCGGTGCCAGAGGAACCTGTTCGCCGTGCTTTTTGTAACTTTGGTTCGCGCCTTCCCAGGCCGTGGCCAGTTCGCTTAGCGCCTCTTCCGGTGATTCCCCAAAGGCGGATACGTTTGGCAACTCAACAAAATGAGCCAGATATTCCCCATTCTCATCCAAAAACAAATTGACGGTGAATCCTTTTTCCTGCCGCCCGCGCTCCAGCAGTGCTTGGAATTCAGTCGAATAACCCAACAGCAGGCGCTCTATTTCTTCTTCATTTTTCAGCCCTAATAGCACCGCCACCGGCCTGCCGTTTTTGGTGACAACGACAGGCCCATTTTGAGCTTTTCTCAAAAATTCGCTGAAATTCGCTTTGATATCCGCTACAGGGGCTATCTTCATAACTTTATCTCCTCTCGCCCGAAAACCAATCGGTTGCCTGTCTTGACGCCTATTGCCAGTACAAGCACTATCCGTTGATCGAGGTCGACAGTGTAAAACACCCGAAATCGATTGCCGGGGCCGAACCGGATTTCCCAATCCGCACCCAGATCGGCTGGCCGTTTCAAGGGCTTGCGGTTTCGTGCCTCAACCTCGGGCTCAAAAAGCAGGTGAGATTCAATCGCGCGACGGATCAGTGAATGATGCTTGCGCTCAATGGCTATCAGACGCCATCGGAAAAGCGGTAGGTTTTGACCCGTTTTTTTTGGGGGCAGATCAAGGAATAACTTCAAAGGTCTCGTGAAATATTCTGGCTGAACGAGGCCCCGAGGTCAGGTTGAAAGACCGGATGAGTCCAGGAAGTCCTCCAGGCGGACATTCAGGTGGAGGTGCTTGCTCCTGAGTGCATCCAAGAGGGTCCACGGGTCCATCTTTAACTCTCGACTTAGCTCCAACAGACTATATTCACCCGCGGCGTATTTTTGAAACAGCCTTTCCTGTTTGTCCAACAGGAAGCCTTTTTTGAGGATTTCGCGCAAATAGGAGGAGCGTTCCAGATTGCCATTCCTCACCACTTCATCGATTTCCTCTATCAGATCTTCGGGAAGTCTTATGGTCGTAAGCTTTGTCATTGTTTGACCTCGCTGAGCTGGATCAGTGCATGTGCGATGATATCCGGGCTGTACCTCCCTAAAACTCCCAGCCGTTCGATGCCATCTCGGGCACGCTCCTTGGATATGAGGCCCGAGCGGGCGATCTCAACGACAATCTTGGGTGTAACGATATAAGGGATGCCGATCAATTTGGCAGCCTTTATGGCTTTACCGTCATCGGTTGCAAGAACGGAACCGGCCGTATCCCGGGCCAGAAGCAGGGCATCTTTTTCACCCCGATGCAAAGACGCTGGGAAACGGATGCGTGGTTCCCCGGGGTTTTTGACCCTTATCCTGTTTTCCTTCAAAAGATCTGCGATTACTCTTGCATCCGGGAATTTGCGAATAAGCTCTTTGGAGGCAACCTCGGCAATCACGGAAGCCGGAGCCACAACCCGGTGAACTGCGCAGCAATCCCGCAGCAATCCCGTCTTGGATAAGAGTATCAATGCGCTGCTATCTGCGACGATAATTGCCATGTTTTCATTCGTGAATGTACACGTTTAGTTTAATTTGTACACACTCATTCGCTTTTTGTCAACCGGGATCTGTTTATAGGCCCGGCCCTCTGCTGTGGGTGGCCTGCCGAGGGATAACGGAAACGGTAGTGACTGGAAGTATTAAGCAATTTAATAGCCCTTAAATAATTTTTAAATTTCTCCCTGTTCCAAGCCCTGTTTCGAATTCCCCGAATCAAATTTCCAAACACCTCGCATCCCGCGCGTGCTCTCCCCCTCAGTGCCGGCTGCCAGCGTGGCCTTCTTTAGCCAAGCCTCTAATTTTGCTCGATTACGAAACGCGTCAGGCGGCTGCCGCAAATTGTCAGCGCCGCCGACAATTTGCGCCCCCAAGATTTAAAAGCCGCTTGATACCAAAGGCTTAGGATGCATCCGCGCATGCGCACGGTTTTTGCACTAACCCCTACGGGCACGGTGTTCCCTTCCCTGTGTACAGGGGCAAAGAGGAAGGGAATATCAGCGACATCAAGCAGATGAGGCCCACGATGAGAACCAGAAGAACCACTTCAGCCTCCGGCGCGCTGCCTGGCGCGGTTTCGATAAACTGCATCCTATGGCTATCCTGCGCTTTGACCATCGGGCTGGTCACTCTGTTTGCAGCGAGTGCGGCCGATGCCGCTTGGTACAACGCGAGCTGGCAGTACCGCAAGAAGCTCACCATCGACTACACCAAGGTGGGGGCGACCCTCAGCAGTTTCCCCGTCCTGGTCTCTCTCGCTTCCGACAGCGACCTTGCCGCCCGGGCGCGCTCCGACGGCTACGACATTCTCTTTACCGGCTCGGATGGCACCACCAAGCTCGACCACGAGATCGAGAAGTACACCAGCCCCACCGGAGCCCTCGTGGCCTGGGTGCGGATTCCCAGCCTCTCCAACTCGGTCGATACCGACATCTACATGTACTACGGCTACGCTTCGGCCACCAATCAGCAGAACCCGACTGGAGTCTGGGGTACCAACTATAATGCTATCTACCATTTGCCAAATGGTACCACCCTTTCCGCCAATGATTCCACCAGCAACGCCAGAAACGGAACCATAAGCGGCGCCACCGCCACGACAGGTATCGCCGATGGCGCCGCCGGCTTTAACGGCAGCAGTTATTACATTAGAGTTCCATCATCAGCATTGCCGGCAAATAACAACTTTGTTGTGTCCGCCTGGTTCAAGACAACTTCTACGGGAACGATATTCGGTGATCAAAATTCAGCTATTGGTACCAACCCCGGTAGCTGGAATCCAGCACTCTATGTGCAAACCACTACGGGTCGGCTCCATGGCGGTATTTGGAGCGGTGGCGATCCGAATCTTCAATCTTCCGGTGCAGTGAACGATGGTGCTTGGCACCAAGCAGTTTTGGTGGTCAATACAACCGGCAATAGCCAAACCTTATACGTTGATGGTGCATCGGTCGGCAGCGCGGCTGGCACGCCGGATGGGCCGTTTGCTTACTTGTATATCGGTACAGGATTCTCTTATAATTGGTTAAACACCAACGATGGTGATTATTACTTTAATGGCTCAATTGACGAAGTTCGATTCTCCTCTTCCGCAACGCTCCCTTCGTCCTCCTGGATCAGCACCGAGTACAGCAACCAGAAGAACCCCGGCCCCGGCACGGGGGCGTTCTTCAAGACCCTGGGCGGCCAGGAGACAAATGGCGGCACCTCCGCTTACAGCTTCCGCAAGCCCATCACGATCGACTACCACAATGTGGGTGCCAGTTGCTGCGTTCGAACCTCACCAACTTCCCGGTGCTGATCAGTATCGCCAGCGACAACGACCTGCGCACCACGGGGAACGGCGGTCATGTGCAGCAGGACCCCAACGGCTACGACATCACCTTCCGGGCCTCCGACGGCACCACCGTGCTCGACCACGAGGTGGAGAAGTACGACCCTGCCACCGGTCAGCTCGTGGCCTGGGTGCGGGTGCCCACGCTGAGCTACAACAGCAACACCACGCTCTACCTCTACTACGGCAACCCTGCCATCAGTACATCCCAGGAAAACAAGACCGGGGTGTGGGACAGCAGCTACCAGGGGGTCTGGCACCTGAGCAGCAATAACTTCAACGACAGCACTTCCAATGGGAACAACGGCTCAGACAGCGGGACCAACGATGTCGCGGGTCAAATGGCCAACGGGAGAAACTTCGATGCCAACACCGACCACATTAGCGTAGGTTCCAGCACGGGGCTTCAACCGGCAAACCTGACGTATTCCTTCTGGGTCAGGCGGAAGGCAAGCTGGTCAGGTATGCAAAAAGTCCTATGTTGGTTCAAGGGCGCCGTTTTTGATGGAAATGGGTGGTATGTCGATTCCTACGATCCCGGTGATCAGAATATGCCTCTCAATCTGGTTGTTGACGGCAATAAGGGATTTCAAGTTACGGGTGGTATCGATCCTGATACGTTCTATCCGTTGAACACATGGACCTATGTGGTCGTCACATTCAATTCCGGGACTAATGCCGGGGCGGCATATAAGAACGCTGTTTCACAAACGTTTACGTCTTATCTCACTCCCGATTCGATCACTCCTACCGCTGATACCAAAAATCTGAGCTCCATGGCCGGAGAAACTACCAGTATCATAGGAGATCTCGACGAAGTCCGCGTGTCGAACACCGTCCGCTCCGCCTGCTGGATCCAGACCGAGTACAACAACCAGAACGCGCCCGGCACCTTCGCAAGCCCCGGGGCCGAGCAGAACATTGGCAGCAGCGTGAACCTCGCCAACCACGCCGCGGGGCAGGAGGGCAACAAGTTCACCAGCGGCAGCTCGGTCAGCGGGGCGGAACTCTTCGCCTTCCAGCTCACCAACAATACGGCGAGCACGGTCACCGTCACCCAGGTCCAGTTCCCGCTCTCCAGCGTCACGGGGATCGCGCAGGGGGACTTCGCCAACCTGGCCCTCTACGTGGATGCCAACAACGATGGCGCGATCGGCGGGGGCGAGGTCACGACCGTGGGGGGCAGCGGTGTGGTCAACGCCGGGGTGACGACGCTCACCTTCAGCACCAGCTTCACGATTGCGGCCTCCGCCACGGTCAACTTTATCCTGAAGGGCGATGTCAGCAGCCTCGTGGCGGGGGACACGGTCGCTCTCGCCCTGGGGACTGGCAACGTGACGCTTCAGTCCGGGACGATGGGCGGAACGGCTGCCACCAATGTCACGCATTCCACCTATCGCTACCGCAAGCCGATCACCATCGACTACACCAAGGTGGGTGCCAGTTGCTCCTCGAATCTCACCAACTTCCGGTTCTGATCAGTATCACCAGCGACACTGATCTGCGCACCACGGGGAACGGCGGCCACGTCCAGAGCGCGAGCGGCTACGACATTATCTTTACTGATGCGAGCGGCACCGTCCTCGACCACGAGGTGGAGCGGTACACGGCCAATACCGGGGAACTCGTGGCCTGGGTGCGGGTGCCCACGCTGAGCTACAGCAGCAACACGACGCTCTACCTCTACTACGGTAACTCCGGCATCAGTACTTCGCAGGAAAACAAGACCGGGGTCTGGGACGACAACTACAAGGGCGTATGGCATTTGAAGGAGACAGGTTTGAATGGCACGACTGGGGAGGTAAAGGATTCCACCAGTCAAAACAACGGTGTCGGACAACCAAGTAGTCCATCGTATACCGGGCCTACTGGAGGCGCTACAGGCATTGCAAATTCTGCGTTCAATTTTCCGAGCGGTGATGTGGCAGGGGGGGCTTATGTCAATTGCGGGAATAATACAAGTTTGCGGATTACAGGGAATTTGACGATCGAAGCGTGGGTGAAACCAGGTGTAATAAACATGTATATGGGTATAGCCGGTAAGAATTATAACACCGGAAATCCTAGCGGCTATGCTCTGGCGAAGACTGACACCAATTACTATCGCTTTCTTGTAGGTAATGGAAGCGCCTTCTCGCTTGTTGACAGTAATAGCACTTACACGGATACGAACTGGCATCATATAGTCGGAGTTGTATCTAGTGGAACCGATTATTTGTATTTGGATGGGGTGCTGCAGAGCGCGACGGGATCTTACCCAACAACCGATAGCGGCTATAACGCTTTCATAGGAAGGCAGTACTCCAATTACGATCAAAGGTACTGGGACGGCATCATCGACGAGGTGCGGATTTCCAATTTGGGCCGTAACGCCTGTTGGATTCAGACCGAATTCAACAACCAGAACTCGCCCTCCACCTTCTACAGCAAGGGGATCGAGCAGGACCTGAGCAGCACCGTGAGCCTCGCCGACCACGCTGCGGGGCAGAAGGGCGACAAGTTCACCGGCGCCAGCTCGGTCAGCGGGGCGGAGCTCTTCGCCTTCAAGCTGACCAACAATACCGCGAGCACAGTCACCGCCACCCAGGTCCAGTTCCCGCTATCCAGTGTCACGGGGATCGTGCAGGGGGACTTCGCCAACCTGGCCCTTTATGTGGACGCCAACAACGACGGGACCATCGGCGGCGGCGAGAACACAACCGTGGGGGGCTCCGGGGTGGTCAATGCCGGGGTGACGACGCTCACCTTCAGCACCAGCTTCACGATTGCGGCCTCCACGACGGTCAATTACATCCTGAAGGGGGATGTGAATAACCTCGTGGGGGGGGACACGGTCACGCTCGCCCTGGGGACCGGCAACGTGATGCTCCAGTCCGGGACGATGGGCGGAACGGCTGCCATCAGCGTGACGCACACGGCCGATTCCGTCGATCTCACCGAGATCCACGCCCGCTGGCGCAACGATGACGGGGGCGAGACGTACACCGGCACCGGTGCCGACGGCTCGGTCAGCATCTCCACTTCGAAGAACATCAATACCGCTGTCCTCGGCTCGACTCACTCCACCAACCCCGACGGCATTGTGACCGCGGTGACGGCCAACCCCACGGGGACGGCGATCAGTGTCAGCTCGACCACGGGATTCGCCGCGGGCGACGAGATCCTGCTTATCAACCTGCAGGGAGCCGCGGGGAATACCGCCGACGTGGGCAACTACGAGTTTCTGATTGTCAGTGCGGTCCCCGACGGCACCACGTTCAATCTTGCAAGCGTGGTGACCAAGTCCTACGATGGCAGCAACTTTGCCAACCAGAAGGTGATCGTACAGCGCGTGCCGCAGTGGACCAATGTGACCATCGCGAACGGAGGCACGCTCACGGCGAATGCCTGGGGCGGTACCAGCGGTGGGGTCTTGGTTTTTCGCGCCACCGGCACGGTGAATGTGCAGGCCGGTGGTACGATCAGCGCTATCGGGCTTGGCTACCAGGGCGGTGCGGGGGTGACCGGCAACCACGGGGGGACCAACGGGGAATCTTACGACGGCACCGTCGGGGCCGGCGGTGTTTCCAACAGCACCGGTACTTCGGGCGGCGGCTCAGGGGATGCCAACACCAACAAGGGCACCCAAACGAGCCGGGGTGGAGGCGGCGGCGGTGGTTACGGCGGTGGCGGAGGCGGGGCGGCGGCGGCGCCGACTGCAACAACGGCGGGAGAGGGGGCAGCGGGGGTCAACGGCGGTGGGCGGGGGCGGCGGCGACGGCGACTGCACGAACACCGCCCAGGGCGGAAATGCAGGGTCGGCGGGCAGCGGCCCCAGGGGCGGGGCGGCCGGCTCCGGCGGGACGACAGGGCAAGGAGGCGGGGGGTACGGTACTACACAAGGCGGCGGTGGCGGCGCCGGCGGCGGCGGCACCTATGGCACGGCCAGCCTCACCACGCTTTTCTTCGGCTCGGGCGGCGGCGCTGGCGGCGGCTCGGCAACCACCGGCGGCGGCTCTGCCCAGAGCGGCGGGAGCGGCGGCGGCGTTATTTACATCATCGCCAACACCGTGACCGTCGGCGGCTCGATCACCAGTAACGGCAACGCCGGCAGTGCGGCCAACATTAACCATGGAGGTGGCGCGGGTGGCGCGGGCGGCTCGATCCTGATCCAGGCGAACAGCGCCACGCTCGGCGCAAGCCTCGTCACGGCCACCGGTGGGGCCACCGCGGCAGGGACCACTGCGGCCGGCGGCGGTGGCGGCGGCGGGGTGGGCCGGATCCGGGTGGAGGCGGACACCAAGAGCGGGACGACCAGCCCGACTTATTCAGGAGCCGGAACGCCGGTGGCTACCGGCGCCACCTGGGCGACCAACCAGGACACCCAGCTGACCGACGCCAGTTCGGCACGCTTTACCGCCTGCGCTTTATGGTCTCAAACGAGGGCAGCACCAGCTCGGGGGCGGTGGCTTATAAGCTGCAGGTGGCCCAGACCAGCACTTGCGGCTCGGGCACTTACACGGATGTGCCTGCAAAAGGTGCCGCCGGCAGTGCGCATTGGCAGGTCTATCCGACAAGCTATCTGACCGACGGAGCAGCCACCACCAACGTGGCCAACGGGCTGACCGACGAGAACAGCACCTTCGTTCCGGGCCAGGTGAAGGATACGGGCGGCACCACCGGGACCATCACGCTTACCGGCAGCCAGTTCACTGAAATCGAGTTTGCAGTCAAAGCGACCGGCAACGCCGCCGGCGGGGCGAACTACTGCTTCCGGCTGGTCAAAGCCGACGGCAGTCCGCTCGACACCTACACTGCCTACGGCCAGGTGCAGATGGCCCCCTGCAACTTCGGCTACAGCAGAACCCTTACCGTGCAGTCGGGGAAGGTTGGCTGCACGTTGACCAACTTCCCGATGCTGGTGAGCTTTACGAACGCGAACCTGAAGAGCACTGGCAACGGAGGCCACGTTGCCAGCAGCAGCGGCTACGACATTATCTTCAGGGCCGCTGACACCACCACCTGCGGGGGGGCCGCGCCCTGCACCCTGGATCACGAGATCGAGAAGTACGACCCGGCCACCGGTCAACTGGTGGCCTGGGTGCGGGTGCCTTCGGTCAGCGTCGGCACCGTGATCACCATGCAGTACGGCAACGCTTGCGTGGCCGGCTCCACCGCCAATCCCACCGGGGTCTGGGACAGCAGCTACAAAGGGGTCTGGCACCTTAGCAATAACAGCTTTGCAGACAGCACCTTAAATTCCAACAGTGGAACGAACACAGGGACGTCTGACGCCACGGGTGAGATGGCCAACGCCCGCAGCTTCAACGGGAGCAGCAACTACATCTCCGTTGCCGATAACGATAGCCTGAATATTACTTCCCAACTCACCGTGGAAGCATGGGTCAAGCTCACGAATCCCAGCAACGATCAAAAGATTGTGGGGAAAACAAACAACTCGGTCTGTAACCGGGGATATATCCTTGGGGTTAGGAACGGTGACTTGCGCCCGGAGTTCTGGAACAGCTCCGGAGCCTACTATACATTCGATGCAGGCACCATCAATTCAAGCCAATGGACCCATCTCGTGGTAACCTGGACAACCGGCGGCAACATGGTCGGGTACATCAATGGCGCAACGCCAACGGGAGGCAGTATCTCCGCAGGTCCCACCAATATCGGGACGTATACGAACCCCCTGTACATGGGGACGGCCCCCTATAATCACACCCAATATTTTGCAAATGGCACCATCGACGAGGTGCGCATTTCCAGCACCGCCCGCACGGGCTGCTGGATTACCGCCGAGTACAACAACCAGAGCAACCCCGGCACCCCCTCCGCGTCGGGCTTTTACGCGGTGGGTAGCGAGCAGGGGGCGGGGGTGACGGCAGTGACGCTGCTTGAGTTTACGGCGGTGGGGGATGGGAGCGATGTGAAGGTGGGGTGGCAGACGACGCTGGAGAGCCAGAACATGGGCTTTTACCTGTACCGGGCGGAGAGCCGGGAGGGGCCGTATGAGAAGCTGACGCCGCAGCTGATCGCAGGCGGCTTCGACTCGCCGGGGGGCAGCTACGGTTTCACGGACAAGGGGCTGGTGCGCGGCCGGCTTTACTACTATTTATTGGAGGACGTGGACGTGCACGGGCAGGTGACGCGCCACGGGCCGATCTGTGTGGACTGGGACGGGGACGGGCTGCCGGACGACTGGGAGATGGCCTACGGGCTGAACCCGAATGTGAACGATGCGGACCTTGACAGCGACGGGGACGGGGTGCCGAACTGGCTGGAGTATCAGCGGGGGACCGACCCCTTCAACCCGGACAGCGACGGGGACGGGGTCTCCGACGGGGGTGAGAAGAAGAGCCCGGGATACGCGGGCGGGCCGAGCATTGCCGGTGCCGATGCGAGTGTGCAGGTGATCGCATCCGATGCGCAGGGGATGACCCTGGAGCTTGCTGACGCCGGACTTTGACGCAACCCCGGTTGCGGTTAACGGCCAGGAGTTCGAGCGGCTGCGGGTGCCCGCCTACGTGCACGGGTTCACGGCGGTGGAGGGCGCCCCGCAGCTGCCGCAGAAGGGGCTGCTGCTGGATGTGCCGGCCGGCCGCACGGCGCGGCTGACGGTGCTTGAGAGCGACAGCCGTGTTTTGCCCGGCTACCGGGTCTTTCCGGCGCCGGCGCACCGGGTGGCGGAGAACGGGGAGCTTTTGGAGGAGTTTCGCTGGGACCAGGCGGCCTACCGCAGCGACAGCTTCAGCCCGCAGGGGCCCGCGGAGCTTTCGGGGACGTATGTCTTCCGGGGCCAGGACCGGCAGCGGGTGCTGTTCTACCCGCTGCAGTTCAACCCGGCAAGCGGCGAGCTGCGTTTGTATACGCGCATCCGGGTGCGGGTGGACTATGAGGCGGCGGCCGTGCGGATGGCGGCCGCGGCGGTAGCCCCGGGCAGCGGCTGGCCGATTGCGGCCACGGCCGCCTACCGGGTGCGCACGGCCGAGGAGGGCATGCACCGGATCAGCCGCGACTGGCTGGTAGCGCAAGGCATCGGGGCCTCCGAGATCGATGCGATCGATCTATCCCGGGTGCAGCTGTTTCATGTGGGCGAGGAGCAGGCGGTCGAGGTGTATGATGCCGGCGGCGACGGTCGGCTGGATGCGGGGGACTGGATCGGCTTTTACGCGCAGCCGGTGCCGGCGGCCTATGCCAAGTATGAAGGCGAGAACGTCTACTGGCTGATGGATGCGGGCAGCGCAAGCCCCAAGCGCATGGGGCTTGTGGACGGCACCCCGGTCGGCGGCGCGTTGGCGGCCTCCCACGAGTTTACGCTGCACTACGAGCTGAACCAGAGCTACGTGCAGACCGCCCCGGGGGCCGACGGGCTTGAGCGCTGGATTTTTTCGTTGATCGCCATCGGCGATGGCATCAGCCATGCGCGGGCGGGTCTGCCGGCGGACTTCACCCTCGCGTTGCCCGGGGCGCTGGGCAGCGGAGAGCTCAAGCTGCGGTTGTATGCGCCCTATGATGTGGCGCACACGGCGGCGGTGGCCGTGAACGAGGCGGATGTAGGCTCTGCGGTCTGGAGCGGGATCGCCTACAACGAGCAGGAGTTTGACGGGGTGGTGGGGCTTTTGCCTGGCGCCAACACGGTCTCGATCACCTGCGAGAGCGGGGCGGACAAGCTTGGCGGTGGACTGGTTCGAGGTGGTCTACCCGCGTGATTTCACGGCCCAGGCCGACAGCCTGAAGTTCAGCCATGCGGGCGGCTATCGCTACCAGGTTAGCGGTTTTACCACGGCGGATGCCGTGCTTTACGACGTGAGCGAGCCCGCGGCGGTGGCGCGGGTGGTCAACACGGTGGTCAGCCCCAGCGGGTCCGATTATGTGCTGGAGGCCGAGCCGGCCGCGGCCGGGGACAGGAGCTACCTGGCGGTGGCCGCAGCCGCGGTGAAGACGCCGGTTGCGATTGTAAAGGACCGGCCCTCGACGCTGACAAGCGAGGCGAACGGGGCGGACTGGATTTTGATCACCCACCGGGATCTGGGCTGGGATGCAGGCGGTGCGGTGCAAGGCTGGGTGAACAGCCTCGTGGCCCTGCGCCAGGGCCAGGGGCTGCGCACGGCGGTGGTGGACGTTTGCGACATCTTCGATGAGTTCGGCTACGGTTTTGCGAGCCCGCAGGCGATCAAGGACTTTTTGCGGTATGCCTACGAGCACTGGCAGAGTCCGGCGCCGCGCTTTGTGCTCTTGGTGGGCGATGCGAACTACGACTACAAGAACAACTGGGGGCTTACGCCTGCGCCGGTGAACTGGGTGCCGGGCTACCTGACCTACACCAGCCAGGGGGAGACGATTTCCGACGATTGGTACACACAGGTCAGCGGGGCCGATGCCATTTCCGATCTGTACATCGGGCGGCTGCCGGCGGCAAGTCTTTCGCAGGCGCAGCAGATGGCGGCGAAGATCGTGGCCTACGAGACAGGCGCCAACACCAAGAGCTGGCAGCGGCGGGTGGTGCTGACGGCGGACAACGCGGTGGAGGACTGGGAGGTTGCCTTCGAGATCATGAACGAGGATCTGGCGGGGCTGCTGCCCGCGGGCATGGACACCCCGCAGCGCTTCTACCTTCAGGAGTACGAAAACGACAGTCTGGCGGTGACGGATTTGACGGCCGACCTGCTTACGGCGATCGACGCCGGGGCGCTTTGGGTGAACTACAGCGGGCATGGCAGCGTGAACCTGTGGGCTACCGAGCGGATCATCGACAACCGCGGCAGCCCCTACCGATCGGATGTGGACACGCTGACCAACGGCGGGAAGTACCCGTTTGTGGTGAACATGGCCTGCCTGACGGGGTATTTCATTTATCCGTACACGGGCAGCAGCTGGCAGTCGCTGGCCGAGGCCTTGATGCTGCCGGCCGATCACGGGGCGGTGGCGGCGCTGATGCCCGCGGGGCTGAGCTGCCACCGACACGCAGCAGGTGCTCTCCCGGGCGCTTAACGAGTCGATTTTCAGCCGGGACGTGCGGCTGCTGGGGCAGGCGGTGGGCGAGGCCAAGCAGCAGCTTGTGGCCAACGGCGGGGCGGAGGCGGTGGAGACGAGCAACACGTTTGTGTTCTTCGGGGACCCGGCAACCGAGCTGAAGGTGCCGCTGCCGCGAAGGCCCGCGGGGGTGACGCGCCGTGCAGCAGGGGGTGAACGTGCTGGTGGGCTGGAGTGCGGCCAAGGACTGCGCGGGGGCGGCGGTTTCCGGCTACAACCTGTACCGGCGGGAGAGCGGCAGTGCGGTGCGCAGCCGGCTGAACAGCGCGCTGATCCCGGGGCTCTCGGAGGTGGACGGCTGGCTTGCCGCGGGGCTTGCCTCCGGTCAGACCTATTACTATGCGCTCACCGCCGTGGATGCGGACGGGGATGAGAGCGTGGCCTCGGCCGAGGCGGCCGTGAGGTTGGCGACGGTCGCAAGCGAGGATTCGGGCAGTGGCAGCAGCGAGCGGAGAAGGAGGCGGAGGGGGCGGCGGGGTCGTGGCGCCCTGCTTCATCTCGGCCTCCGGCGTGGACATCTCCCCGGAGCTGCTCATGCCGCTCTCCGCCCTGGTGCTGCTCGCCTGCCTGATAGCGATCAGCCGCGAGAAGAGGAGAAGGAAAGGAGCGCCCCCGGAAGGGGATAGAGGAGCGGCGCTCTGCGCCTTGAGGAGCACGTCGCCTGCGGCGCGCCCTTGAGGGCAGGGTTGAGTCGGAAACTGCGGGTACTAATAATAGCCTGCATGAGCGCTGGCGGTAATTTTCTCTGCCTCAAGCGTTGCCTCCGGCAACGCGCTCCTCAAGCCGTGCAGCGCCGCTCCTCAAGCAACAGCGCTCCTCCAACGTTGCCTCCTGCAACCTGCTCGCCAAGCGCAGCGCTCTCTCAAGTTCAAGTTGAGAACGAAACCGCACCATGGTACAATATAATAAATTTGCAAACCGAAATGAGAAAACTCTTGATGGCTGAACTCGAGAAAATTTATCGCCGCAACGAGAATTTCGTGTTCCGGCAGATCGAGGGCGAGACCATTTTAGTGCCGATCCGCGGCAACGTCAGCGATCTGGACTGCATCTACAGCCTGAATCCGGTCGGGGCCCTGGTGTGGGAGCACCTGGATGGGTCGGCAGATTTGAAAGAAATCCAAAAGCTCATCACGCGCGAATATGAGGTCTCCGATGACGAGGCCGAGGAGGACCTGCTGGCATTCATCGAAGAAATGAAATCCATCTCAGCCCTGGAAGTTGCACAGTGCCGATCGCAAGGGGCCTGAGCCGTTGGCCGTCCCTGACGATATCACCCCGATCCGCATGCCCACTAAGATTTCTGTCTCCATCGCGGATCTTTGCCTCACGCTGGGATGGGAGGATCCTTCCAGCAGGGTTGAACTTCCGCCCGCCTACAGGCCGTTCAGTGCGCCGGTTGGAAGCGACATACACCTCGAGCTTGCGGTGGCAGACGACCCGCCCGCAGCCGGACCCCCTATCTTCGAGAGTGCACCGATCTGGTGCCTGTATCGGGTGCCAGGCGGCGCGTTATTTCATCTTTTCGATTCCTACCCCGAGCTCAGACGCACTCTGCTCATTCCGGATGAAGGCGGACGCGCGCGCCTTTCCTTCCACGCCGCCGACCGCAACCCCTTCGTTGGCCCGACGCTCGAACTGTTGGTGATTACCCACCTTGCGCGGTGCGATGGGGTGATCCTGCACGGTTGCGGAATTTCCATCGACGGCCGCGGCATCGTTTTTGCGGGGGAATCGGGCGCCGGGAAAAGCACGCTTTCGCGGCTGTGGGCGCAGCAGGCAGGCATCGAGATCCTCAGCGACGACCGTGTCGTTGTGCGCAGGCGAAACGGTTCCTTTTATCTCTACGGCACTCCCTGGCATGGGGATGCGGCGTTTGCGGCTCCTGGCGGCGTGGAGCTGAGCCGGATTTTTTTCATCCGGCACGGACCGGACAATGAAGCCCGGAAGCTCTCGGTGGGCGGCGCCGTACGCAACATGCTGAAGTGCTCGTTTCCGCCCTTGTGGGATGCGGGCGGGATGGCGGCAGCCCTCGAGCTGTTCCATAGGGTTGCAACCTCGGTGCCCTGCGCCGAATTGGCCTTTGTGCCGGATTCAAGCGTGATCGACGTTGTCACGCTTTAAAATAGTGGTATTAACCGCAGCCGGACGCAGACAGGCCAAGACATTTTCTTCCGCCGACCCGGCGGGTGAAAACAGACGCGCCCTCCGGGCTACAGAGAAAAATCATCCGACAGGATTTACAGGATTGTGCAGGATCTCTTTTTCTTCCGGAAAGCACTGATGAAAAACATGTAGAGGCTTTCAACTCAACAAACTCAACAAACCCAATAAACTCAATAAACTCAATAGACTCAACAAACTCAAGGAATGTTAACCGCTGAAGATAAAATTCTGTTGTGGGTGGCCGGCATGGTCGATGACCGGGCCCCTGCCCGGTTGCCGGACAGGATGGGTGCTGCGGGAAGCTCCCGCCTGGTCGATGCGGCGGTGCGCGAGGGCGTGGCCGGGCTGCTCTATCGCCGGCTGAAAACAACCGGCCGGCTCAAGGCGCTGGCAGGTCCCGCCCGCGGCCGGCTGGAATCGATCTATTATCTCACGATTCAAACGAACCTGATGTTTTTCGCTGCACTGAAAGAAATCGGCGAGGCGGGTGTACCGTTTGTGCTGATGCAGGGTGCCGCCCTCTTGGCCGACATCTACCCGGATCCCGGTCTGCGCCCGTTGAGCGACATCGACCTGTGGGTCCTGCCCCGGAATCGTGATCGGCTGCTGGCGGCCTTGTCGCACCTGGGCTATCAGGAGACCCCCCTCGCCCCCGGAGTTCTGCGCCGGGGTGCCGTACTGGTTGATGTGCACACGGGCCTGGATTGGGCCGAGCGGATTCGGACAACGCGTTTTTTATTCGTGCTGGACCCGGAGGAAATCCAGCGCAGCTGCCGGCGCATGGATTGGGAAGGGCTGCAGCTCTGCTGCCTGGGCGCCTACGATCAGGTGGCCTACCTGATGGTGCACGCCCTCAAGCACAACCTGGAGCGGCTGATCTGGCTGGCTGACCTTCAGCGTCTGACGGCCGCATGGAAGCCCGCGGATTGGGAGCAGTTGCGGAATCGGGCCAGGCGACTCGGGCAGGAGCGGGTCCCCGCGCTCCTCGCGTATCTGCGGCAGGCGCTTTTCGGGATGCCGACACCTGCGGCGGCGAGCGCCGGGCTTGGGCTCTCGGCGGTGCAGAGATACCTGCTGCGCATGCGCAAAAGAGGCCCCTTGCCCAAGTGGTCGTCCCTCTCCCTGCTCACCGCCGGGAACCGCATCCGGCAGCTTGGATTCGTCCTCGAGAGCATGTTCCCCCGGCCGGAGATCCTGCGGCAGGTCTTCGTGGACCGCCTCGATCTCAGCGACTGGCAACTTTACGGCCTGAGAGTCCGGCAGCTGCTGGGGATGATGCGAAGGCCGGGGAAAAATTGCGGTGGCCCCTGCGCACTGCAGACCCCACCGGGCTTCTATGCGAATCGACAGAATCGCTCAATTTAGGTAAAATTCAGGTGCGGAAGACATACGGCAGGCTGAAGAGCGCCAGGTTGCCGAGAACGTGGATGCTGATGGGAACGAGCAGCTTCTTTTCGATTTCGTAGGCGGCGGCGAACACCAGGCCGCCGACAATCTGCGGGATGGGGACGCCGGCGGTGCCGGCATGCAGCAGAGTGAAGACCAGGGTGCTCAGGGCGAGCGCCGGCAGAAACCCCCAGCGCCGGAGATAGCCATAGATTACGCCCCGGAAAAAGATCTCTTCCGCCACCGGGCCGATGAAACCGCCGACCAGGAAAAGCAGCACCGGGAGCGCCGGGCGTTCGGCCGGGCCCACATGCAGGAGGTGCAGCGGATCGATCCCCGCCGCCTGCAGCCCACCCCAGCCGAGTGCAGCCAGGGCGCCGAATCCCGCCGACCAGATGAGGCCCCGGCGCAGACCGGGCAGCCAACTGCCGCGGCCGAGGCCGACGCGGGCCCAGCCCTGCGGGCCGCCGGCAATGATCAGCGCCATCCAGGCGATGTCGATCAGGCGCGCGAGCGCGGTGCCGGTCAAGGGGGAAAGCCCCCACCGGCCGATGCCCCAGCGGGCGAGGGCTTCGATTCCGACCACCCCTGCCGTTGTGAGCACGAGTGTTTTCAGCGCGACATGGTTTGATTCCATCCGAGCGCCCTCAGCGCGCGATAGGCATAGAGTTGGAAATACCAGTCCTGCGATGTTTGCAGCCGCTTGAGGATCTCACCAACCGCGCTGCGGCCCCGGCGCTGGGCGATCGCCTCCACAGCCTGGGTCCGGACGTTGATGTGGGGGTCGTCCAGCAGAAGGGCCAGCCCTGCGGCGGCCGCCGGGCTTGGGCTGGTCGCCAGGGCGCGCGCCAACCAGTAGCGCTCCTGGGGATGGGAGCTGTGCAGCATGCCCGCATAGGCCGGGTGAGCACAGACATCAAACCTGCGATCGCGGGTTTCCCTCAGCGCCGCCACGCGGACCTGCCAGGAGGTCGACCCCAGCGCAGCGTTCATCTCCGTGGGGCGGGGCGGAGGCTGACGGCTAAAATGGAAAAAGGCGAGGATGACGAGCCCGATCGTTAGACAGGCGATGGCGTTCAGAACGTCTGCCCGCCGGCTGCCCGCGACGATTCCGAACAACAGCCGCAGCCCGGCGAACAGCAGGCAATAGAGCGTCATCGGAAACGCCAGCAGCACGCCGTAAAAGGTGATGGTGCGGAAAAAAGGCCAGCGGTCGGTCCGGGAGGAAATCTCCGCCAGCGCGTGCGGCGGATCAGCGAGGAAGCCGGCGGCCGTGGTGTCGAGGATAACCTGCCCCCCGCGGGTGAACAGCAGGTGCCCGCCCGCCGTGCGAAGTCCCATGTCCGCATCGACGGCCGCAGCGACCGGCAGGTAATCGTTGCGGATGAGCTCCCGGCTCACCGCGGCAGGAGGCGGATCGCCGCCCGCCCAGGCCACCGTGCGAACCTGACGCTGGTCGAGGGGCTTGAAAACCTCGGCCGGATAGAGGGTGTAGCGGTAGTAAAACGAACTGACGGCTTCTCCGGCGGGGTTGGACAGCAGCAGGTGGTCCCGCAGGTCGATAAAAAGACTGCGGTCGTAGTGGGTTGCCCACGCGAGCGCCAGCAGGGCGACAGGCAGCACGCGGCACAGCACGAACCGCCGGTCCGGCAGTCTCCCGCTGCGGGCGAGGGATCGGTGGGTCAGCCAGAAAACCGGGGGCGGGATAATGATGACATACAGCGACACCCATGGGTCGAAACCGTAGCTGTTCATGAGCAGTAAAAGAGCCGCCTGAATCCCGACCGGCACGGCGGCGGCCAGAGGGCTGCGCGGCGCTCGACCGGCCCACCACGCGGCGGCCGCGATGGAGAGGAAAGCAAGGCCGGCCCCGACGCTGAGGGTGAACAAAAGCCCGCCCGCCATTGCCGTTTCCAGGCTGAGCAGGCCGGGAATGACCTCCGGGTTGGGCACCGGCAGAAAACCCGCTGCGGCAACGGCCGCCATCTGGTTGTACAGCCGGTGGTTGGACGCATACACTTGGAGGGTGGCGATGGCCTGGGCCAGACCCATGCCGATCAGCAGTTCCGCGGCCGGGAATGCCGCACGATGAATGTCGCGTAGGGATTTCAAATTTATCAAACGAATTCAAATGGTAAACAGTAATTTGGGTCTTCCAGCGGTTTGCCTAACCCATCATGATATGATAGCATTTTTAGACAATGATGGAAACGTTGTAACTACTCAGGTAGATAGACTGAAGGTAGATAGACTGAAGGAAGAGACATGCGCGACCCTACAAAGCCAAAATCGTTTGGATATGTTGACAGGTGATGGTGTTATGGGGATCATTATAGCCCTTCAGCCTTCAGCCTTCAGCCTAAACACCTGAGTAGCTACTAGGTCGACTGCATGATCGTTGCCATCCATCAGCCTCAATACCTGCCGTGGCTTGGCTACTTCGACAAGATGCTGAAGGCCGACGTATTCTGCTACCTGGACACCGTGCAGTACAAGAAAAACGAGTGGCAGAACCGCAACCGCATCAAGACCGCCGCGGGTTGGCAGTGGCTGACGGTGCCGGTGACCTACCGCTTTCCGCAGGCAATCGGCGAAGTCGGCATCGACAACGCGCAGAATTGGGCCCACAAGCATCTTCAGGCGCTCCGAACCCATTACCGCCGTGCCGCGCATTTCGAGCGCTATATGCCCATGTTCGAGCAGGCCTACGCCCGCCGCTGGGAGGGCATCGCAGCCCTGAACCTGCATTTGATCGAGTGTCTGCGCGAGACGCTGGGAATAGGACATAAACCGGCCGTTTGCGCTTCGGCGCTGAGCGCCTCCGAAGGCCCCACGGAGCGCCTGATCGACATCTGCAGGGTGCTCGGAGCAGACGCTTACCTGGCCGGCCCGGGCGGCGCGGGGTACATGGATCTGGATCGATTCGCGGAGTGCGGGGTGCGGGTGCTCACCCAGAGGTTCGAGCACCCGGTCTACCCGCAACTGTTTCACGGGTTTCAACCGCAGTTGTCTGTCGTGGACCTGATTTTCAACTGCGGGCCGGACAGCGCCGAGGTGATCCGGAACGCAAATAAGATGGCTTCGTAAAAAACCCAATTTCGGCGTTGCGCTTCATTCCGCAGTCGCTGCGGCGTACTTTAAGTACGCCTCACTCCGCGGTATTCGCGCGCCTTGAACTTGGGCTTTTTACAAAGCCATCCAATATGATGACTTTTTACGAGTCCATCATCAATAACAGTAATGAAAAATTGTAATGACTCAGGTAGATAGACGGAAGGCTGAAGACTGAAGGCTTCCAGGGACAAACCATCCCGAGGAACACGATGAAGAAAGTAAATATTTTGGCCATCGGTGCCCACCCGGATGACATCGAGTTCGGCTGCGGCGGATCGCTGATCAAATACAGCCAGAGAGGCCATCGGCTCTTTTTGCTGGTGATGACCGGCGGCGGGTCGGGCGCTGCGTCCGAAACGCGCATGGCCGAACAGGCGGGCGCCCGGCAGATCCTGGGCGCGGAGGACATCTTCTGGGGCGGCTACCAGGATACCCATCTGGGGGTGGACGCCGAGATGATCAAGAAGATCGAGAGCGTGATCGCCTCGGTCACGCCCGAGTTCATCTTCTGCCATTTTCCCGACGATACTCACCAGGACCACCGGCACCTGGCACAAGCGGTCATGTCGGCCACGCGCTACATCCGCAACGTGCTCTTCTACGAGGGACCGACCACTCAGAACTTCAACCCCCAGGTCTACGTGGACGTCGCCGATACCCTGGAGATCAAGCTGGAGGCCCTGCGCGCGCATCGGTCGCAGGTGATGAAGACGAACATCGAGGACCTCTCGATCATCGAAGTGGCGCGCTCCTGCGCCAACTTTCGCGGGATCCAGGGAAGGGTGAAGTATGCTGAGGCATTCCACTCGCTGCGGCTGTTCATCAACATCTGAGGACGACTTCGCTGAAAGCCCGAATCCTGCGTTGCTCGGCATCCCACGGGTGCTGCTGCGGCGTACAGGGAGTACGCCTCGCACCGCGGGACGCCGCGCGCCTTGGCTTCGGGTTTTGATCGAAGTCGTCGGGACGACTTCGCTGAAAGCCCGGCTCCCGCGTTGCGCTTCATCTCGCGGGTGCTGCGGGGTACAGGGAGTACGCCTCGCGCCGCGGGACGCCGCGCGCCTTGGATCCGGGCTTTGATCGAAGTCGCCCAGCGGTTTGGTTTCACTCTGAACTCCGACTCTGAACTCTGACTTATTACTCATTGCTCGTTACTCATAACTTGGATCTTTTCGCTGCGGTTCTAAATCATGTCGAGCGCTCTGCCATATATCCCCCATTCCCGGCCCACCCTGGGCGACGAAGAGGCGCAGGCGGCGGCGGCGGTCGTCACCTGCGGCCATATCGCCGAAGGCCCGCAGCTTGAAGCCTTCGAACGGGAACTCGCCGCATTCATCGGGGTTCCGCATGCCGTGGGCGTGAGTTCGGGTACGGCGGCCCTGCACCTGGCCCTCCTCGCCCTGGAGGTCGGCCCGGGCGACGAGGTGATCATACCGAGTTTCGTCTGCTCGGCGCTGCTGAACGCCGTGACCGCCACCGGGGCTTCGCCGGTCATAGCCGAGATCGACCCGGCAACCCTCAACCTGGACCCGCAGGACGTCGAACGGCGCCTGACCCCTCAGACGAAGGCCCTCGTCGCTCCGCACATGTTCGGGCTGCCGGCCGACCTCGATCGGCTCCTCCGCCTCGGTGTGCCGCTCGTCGAGGACTGCGCCCAGGCCATCGGGGCGCGCTATTGCGGCCGTCCCGTGGGGTCCCATGGCCGGGTTGCGATATTCTCCTTCTATGCCACCAAGGTGTTGGCCACGGGGGAGGGCGGCATGGTTGCGACCGGTGCGCAGTGTCTGGCGGAGGCCGTGCGGGACCTCAAGACCTACGACCAGAAAGACGACTACCGCCTGCGCTTCAACTATAAAATGACCGATATCCAGGCCGCCGTCGGCCGTGTACAGCTCGGCCGGCTTGACGGGTTCATTCGGCGCCGGCGCGAGATTGCCGGGCGTTTGCGCGCGGCGTTTCAGGGGCTGCCCGTCCGCCTGCCGCCGGATGACCCGGGCCACATCTATTTTCGTTTCGTGGTGGACCTCGGCGCAGACGGTGCGGCGTTCATCCGCCGGGCCCATCAGGAGGGCATCGGGTGCGAGCGCCCCGTGCACACCCCGCTGCACCGCCTGCAGCACCTTGCAGGCTTCGCACTGACCGAACGGGCCTGGAAACGATCGGTCTCCATTCCCATCCATCCCTCGCTTTCGGAGGACGAGGTCGATCGCATCATCGACGTCGTCTCCAGACTCCTGCAGACAGCTTGATCCTGCCATCGAGGCGCGCAACGGTGTGCGTGTGCCAGAATAATGACCCTGTCCGCGACAACCCGCCGCGTTTTTTGACGACTTCGCAAAATGTCCAACTTCGGTGGAGCGCATCATCACGTTGAGATTGGGGCGTACGGTAAGTACTCATCATGACACGAGATTCGCGTACATTGAATCAATTTAGGGAACACCCTCGGCGCACTCTGGCATATATCCTGCATTTTAACGCCATGGAGGGGTGCACACAGGTAAATTGATATGCAGATTCATTTGCAATCCGAAAGCCGGGCTGGCCCTGTGAAATCTCTTGCCGCCGTCGATCATCCGGCCCCACAGGAAGCCATCCGGCAGCGCTTCATCCCCGTCGCGGACGCGGGGCGCGGCAGCCGAACGAGCCTGCTGGGCATGCGTGCCTGGATTTATCTTGCGGCCTGCGTGTTCGCCCTGCTGTTGCTGGCACCGCCCGCGCATGCCTTTTTTGTCGACGCGGGGATGCGCTGGGCCTACATCCTGTCGATGTCCTTTTGCCTGTCGTTCAGCCTCACCCCGCTCGCCGCCCTCCTGGCCCGTCGCTGCGGCATTCTCGACCTGCCGGACGCGCGCAAGCTGCATGGGCGGCCCACCCCACTGCTCGGCGGGGTAGCGGTGTTCGTCGGGTTCGCCGCCTCCCTGCTGGTCAATGCCGTCCTCGTGCCGGAGTTGGTCGCCATCCTGACCGGCGCCATGATCCTTTGCGGGGTCGGTGTGTTCGATGACTGGCGCGAAGTGCCGGCCGCAATCAAGCTGGCCATCCAGATCATCTGCACCGCGATGGTCATGAGCTCCGGGGTCGTGCTGCGGGTCGTCCCCGACACCCTGGGGACCTTGGGCTGGATCGGCAACCTGCTGCTCACGGTGATCTGGATCATCGGGATCACCAACGCCATGAACTTCTTCGACGGCATGGACGGGCTGGCCGCAGGAGTGGGGGCCATCATCGCCTTTTTTCTGGGGGCCGTGGCATTCCAGACCAAGCAGCCCTTCCTCGGGTGGATCGCGCTCGCCGTCATGGGGGGCTGCCTCGGGTTCCTGCCGTACAACTTCAAACATAAAGGGCAGGCCGGCATTTTTCTCGGCGACGCCGGCAGCACGGTGATCGGCTTCGTGCTCGCCTGCATTGCCGTATACGGAAACTGGGCCGAAGGCCGGCCGCTGGTCGCGTTTGTCTCGCCGCTGCTGATTTTCTGGCTGCTGATATTCGACATGGTGCACATCACGGTGGACCGCATGCTCACCGGCAAGGTGCTGAGTTTTCGGGACTGGATCGAATACGTGGGCAAGGACCACCTGCATCACCGGCTCGCCGATGCGTTGGGCTCAAGGCGCAACAGCGTGCTATGCATCTACCTGATGAGCCTGTGCCTGGGCGTGAGCGCGTTGATGCTCCGGAATGCCGGTCCAGCGGATGCGATGCTGTTGATCGTGCAGGCCTGCATCGTCGTGGTGCTCGTCACCATCCTTGAGCGCCGCGGCCGGCCGCACCCCAAGCCGGGGGGGCCGCCCTGATCCGTGGCTATCCCGAACATTTCGTGAGATGCCCGGGCTATAGAATCACTTTCACAGCAACGATCAAGAATGCAAATTTTTTTATACTTCTGGTTAAAGTTTTTTTCAATTTGGGCGATGTTGGTAAATAAGCGAGCCAGATTGCGCAACTTCGCCGTCGACTCGTCCTTAATATGGGGTAACTGCTCAGAGGCCATGGTGAAGAAGGAAGCGGGAACTACGAAATACGCGAAAGGCGCAAAGAATGGACACCTATCACTTTCGCGTAATTCGCGCATTTCGTAGTTAAAAGTGATTTCAGTTAGCTGAATCGGCCGGAAATTCGAACATGGACACAGGCGAGGAAACCATAGAAACCATGGGTACCGCAACCGCTCGACGGCCTGTCGCCGCATCGGCCCGACCGGGCGCCGGCAAACCGATGAGGGACCGCCGGGTGAGTTTTGCGAGACTCGCCGCGGTGCAGGCCGCGACCGCCGGCCGCACGCCCGCAGCGAAGGTGGTTTCAGCCCGGACGGCACGGCCCGCCTCAGACCGCAAGGCGCTTTACGCCCTGGCTGCCAGCTACCTCACGCAGGTCTTCAGCGTCGTGCGCAACCGCAGCACCTTTCCGCTGGAGCCCGCGCTTAAGATCATTCGACGCATGGCTGCCGAGCGTCCCGCCCGCGACGAGCTCTTCGTCACGGCCCTGCACCTCGATCAGCCGAAACAGTTCCCTGTTCACCACAGCGTCAACGTGGCGGTGTACGCCGTCAAGATGGCCCAGGATCTTGGCTTCGACGCGGACCGGCAGGTACAGATCGGGCTGGCCGGGCTGCTGCATGATGTGGGCCTCGCCCTGATCCCGGAGCCGGTCATCCACAAGCAGGGTGCGCTCAGCGCGGCGGAGCTGAAGGCGCTCAAGGACCGGTCCGACAGCGCCAGCCGGATCCTGCAGTGCCTCGGGCCGGAGCATGCGGTCATCGCCGAGTGCGCCGCACAGGTCTCCGAGCGAATCGACGGCTCCGGCCGCCCGCGGGGCCTCAAGGCCGAAGAGATCCACGAGTATGCCCAGATCATCGGCCTGCTCGACATGTACGAATCCCTGGTCCACACGCGCCCCAATCGCGAGAAGCTGAGCTTTTTCGAGGCGGTCAAGTTTATTTTCAAGAGCTGCAAGGCCCAGTTCCAGCGCCGCTACATGAAATCGCTTCTGCGGGTGTTCACGGTGTTCCCGGTAGACAGCTACGTGCAGTTGAACTCGGAGGCTTTCGGCAAGGTGCTCGAGGCCTATCCGGACCAGCCCATGCGGCCCAAGCTGCGGATTCTCTTCGACTCTCAGCGGCGCAAGGTGCTGGCGGAGCAGGTCGTGGCACTCGCCGAGACGCCGCTGTTGAATATCGTCCGGTGCGTCCCGGAAAAGGAAATCAAGGAACTCAGCCTGGGGCTTGCGGCCGTGCGCGAGCCCTGCGAGGCCACCTGTGACACGGTTGAGGAACCCATTTTGTGAGCCGGTTACTCTGACGGCTCCGGGTCGATGGTTGCACCATGTATCTGGAACATTATGGCTTCAGACAGACACCCTTCGCGAACGTGCCCGCGCGCGGCGTGTTCTACCGGTCGCCTCAGCACGAGGAGGCTCTCCGGCGGCTGCTTTACGTGATCGAGCAGCGCAAGGGGGTGGCCATGCTGACCGGCGAGGTCGGCTGCGGCAAGACCACCGTCACCAAGGCCCTGGCGGATCACCTGAACCGTGAGCGGACTCGGTTCCAGATGATCTCCAATCCGGCGCTGGGGCCGGAGGATCTGCTGAAGGCGATCCTGCTGAAGCTGGGCGGTTCGGCGGGCAACGGCTCCAAGACGCTGATGCTGGACCAGCTCCAGAAAATTCTTTTTGACAATGCCGCCGGGGGGTTCAGCACCGTGCTGGCCGTGGATGAGGCCCACGTGATCGGCAACCGGGCGACCCTGGACGAGCTGCGGATGCTGCTCAACATGCAGACGGATGACGAGTTTCTCATCACCCTGATCCTGGTAGGCCAGCCGCCGCTTTTGCGGAACATCTCCGAGCTGCAACCCCTGAAGGAGCGGATCTCCGTCAAGTTCAACCTGGAGCCGCTGGATCTGCCGAACACTCTGCGCTACGTGCTGTTCCGGCTCAAGAGTGCCGGGGCCACGCGCGGCATCTTCACGCGCGCGGCGGTCGATCTGCTGTACGAGACCACCGGGGGCATCCCGCTGCGGATCAACAACCTCTGCGACCGGGCGCTGCTGATCGGGGTCATGCAAAACGCCCACCTGGTGGACAGCCGCATCGTACAGGATGCGATCCAGGACATGGAGGAATGAGAATGCGACCTAAATTGAGCGATTCTGTCGATTCGCATCGAGTCCCGATGGGGTCTGCCGTCCGCATGGGCCGCCGCACTCTTTTCCCCGGCCGTCTCAACGGCAGCAGGGCCGCTCAGATATTGCCAGAAAGCCCCGGAATACAGCTCCCCACGACAGAGACTACCGTCGCTGCCTGTGAGGAGGTTATCGAAACCCCGGGGGCGTCGGCGAAGCCTGGGAGTCCTTTGCGGCGTCCCATGCGGACGGCAGACCCCATCGGGCCATCCCGCAAAAACCAAAATTGGAATCGCTCAACTCAGGTGCAACGAGGACTGCGACACGAATGGGTTGCCGGCATGAACGCCGCCGCGGGGTGCATGCGGCGGGGGCTTGCCCTGGCGGCACTCACGACGGCTATCGTGGGCTGCGCCCAGTCCGTCGCCTATACTCCCGTCGAAACCCACACCCGGCCGGGCCGCCTGTCGTCCGCGGCGAAAACGGTGGCAGTTGCGATCGCCGACCTGGATAACGACGGCAACCTCGACGTGGTGGCCGGCGCCGGCGAACCCGGCGCTATCACCATCAGCTATAGCGACGGGACCGGCAGCCTGGTCGAGACCCAGACGTTGGCGGTGGAGGGGGATGTGCGCTCCGTGGCGCTGGCCGACGTGAACGAGGACGGGCTGACGGACATCATTTACAGTGTTCAACGCCAGTCCTCCGGGATCCGGGTCATGCTCAATCAGGGCGGCCGGCGCTGGAAGTCCGGCAAGGGCCCGATCGAAATCAACACCTACGAGGGCCTCCGTGCCGCGGACGTCAACGGCGATGGCCATGTCGACATCGTGGCCGCCAACGCCTCCTCGGACCTCCAGGGCGGCATCCAGGTCTGGCTGGGTACCGGCCAGGGGACGTGGACGGTGGGTTCCGCGCCGACCGTCACAGGCATCTATATGGATGTGGCTGTGGCCGATTTCAACGGGGACGGCCGGCTGGACATCGCCGGCGCCGGCTGGGGCATGCACGGCGCCCTGCGAGTCTGGTTGGGAAACCCTGCGGGCGGCTGGACGGCGCTGGCGCCGGTCAGCCGGGGGAATTTTTACGGTCTGCATGTCGCGGACATCAACGGCGACGAGCGGCTGGACCTGGCCGCCGGCACCTACAAAACGGGTGTGCGGCTTTTTATCGGCGACGGCCGGGGCGGTTTCACGGAAGAATTCATTTCAAAAAACGATTCCGCGGAAGGTGCCGCGGCCGATGCGGGCGCCCGCCCAGCACTGGCGGCCCTGCCCGAGGAGGTCAGTTTCTGGCAGGCGCTGCCGGTGGATGTGGACGGATGACGGCCGGCCGGATATCGTCGCCGGCTCCCTGGACTACAAGGGGGTGCAGGTCTGGTTGAACCAGGCCGGAAAGGGCTGGAAGCCGATTGCCGACATGTACCCCCGCACCGGCTCCTTTTACGGCCTGGCGGCGGCGGACCTGAATAAGGACGGCCGCCCGGATATCTGCGCGGCCAATTTCGGCGAAGGTGTCACCCTGTGGGCCGGCCGGACGCCCGGTGCCGTCGCGACCGGCGCAGGGATTGCCGCCGCGGTCGTGGCCGAGCCGCGGCCCGGGAACGCCGCCTTGCGCGAGAACGACGTGTTCAAAGTCGTCAACGGCAGGGCCTGAATACAAAATCGGGGCCGGCGACGTCCTGGAGATTGCCCTCTGGGAGGGCAGCACACCGGTGCGCCAGGAGATCCCGGTGCGGTCGGACGGGCGGATTTCCTTCGGCCTGGTCGAGAACCTGCCGGTCAACGGCCTGACGGCGAGCGAATTGGACGCGCTGTTGACGGCGCGGCTCGAGCAGTACCTGAAGAAGCCGCGGGTCGACGTGCTCGTCAAGCAGTACAACAGCAAGTCGGTGAAACTGCTCGGCGCGTTCGGCCGGGCGGGTATCGCCGGGTCCGGGGCGGGCGAGTACAAGCTGCACGGGAAAACCACCGTGCTCGAGATGATTACGACCGCGGGCGGGCCGGCCGACAACGCGGACCTGAAGTCGGTTCGCATCCGGCGCAAGGACGGGGAGACCATGTCGCTGAACCTCTACAAGACGATTCTCCAGGGCGATCTCACCCAGGACATGGTGCTGAACGACGGGGACCTGGTCTACTTGTCGATTTTGTCCAAGGAGACCAACCGGGTGTATGTGTTCGGCGAGGTTCAGAAACCGGGGGCCTACACCTTCAGCGGATCTGAAATGCGGCTGATCGACGCCATCTCCGAGGCCGGCGGCACCACGGCCTTTGCCTACCAGGCGGACACCCGGGTGGTGCGCGGGGACATCACCCAACCCGAGATCCTCTCGGCGAACCTTGCCCGCCTGGTGGAGAACGGCGACCGGTCGCAGAACCTGCTGCTCGCCAGCGGGGACCTGGTATATGTGCCGCGCAGCGGCTTCGGCGACATCAATCTCTTCGTCCAGAAGGTCAGGCCTCTGCTGGACCTCATATTGTATCCGCGCAGAGACCATAGTCTAATGGGACAGCGCCGTTCATATCGTAAAATAGGGCAGTCTCCGAGGGGCGCGGGTTGGGAGCGGGAAAATTAGCGGGCAGGGAAGCCTCAGCAAGGAAAAATTGCCGTACGACTCAATGGAAGGCAGGCCGGCATGGCACAGTATGACGTTGACCTGAGAGATTATTGGCGGATCATGCGCAAGCGCAAGGTGTCGATCCTTGCGATGGTGCTGATGGTCAGTCTGTGCAGCTACGGTTTTGCCAAGTTGCGCGAGCCTTCCCCGCTCTACGAGGCGGGCTCGGCCATCAAAATCGACCGGTTCTCCAATCTGGCCGCGATCTTCACCGGGGGCTTCTGGCAACAGCAGGAGAACATGGAAACCCATGCGTACATCATCACCAGCTACCCGGTTCTGAAGAAGGCCGCCGGACTGCTGGGGTGGATACCGGCTCAGGCCGTCGCGCAAGAAACGCTGACGGAGGCCTCCCATCAGGCAACGCTGCAGCGGCTGAAGCTCATGGTGGAGGCCAAGCCCCAGGAGGGCACGCATATCATCAATATCCGGGTGGTCTCGCAAGACGCGAACGAGGCCGCGCGGGTGGCCAATGTGCTCGCCCAGGCCTACCGCGACTACAACATCCAGCAGAACAACAAAAAGACCTTCGAGACGCGGGCCTTCATCGAGGAGCAGCTGCGCCTGACCTCGGAGATGCTGAAGCAGGCCGAAAACGCGCTGCGGGACTTCAAGGAGCAAAACGGCCTGATCGCTCTGGATGCCCAGACCGCGGAGACCCTCACTAAATTGAACTCCGTGGAAAACGAACTCGAGCGCACACGCGCCGAGCGGTTGGAGATCGAATCCCAGCTCAAGACGCTCGCCGCCGCCGGCCAGGGCCAGACCGACCGACTAATGGGCATCCTGATGTCGGCGCCCCCGGGTTCATCGCTCGGGCAGTTGCGCAACAAGCTGAGCGAGCTCAACCTGAGACGTCAGACGCTGTTGATCTCTTTCACCGAAAAGCACCCGCAGGTCGAGGATGTCGCCCACGAGATCGAGGCGGTGCAACACGAGGTGCAGAGTGAGTTGCTGTCCAACCAGCAGGCCGCTGCGGCCCGGGAAGCCGATCTGTCCCGGCGGGTGAGGGCGCTGCAGCGCGAGAACCTGAGCCTGCCGGAAAAGGGGCTGGCGATGGTCCGGCTGCAGCGGGAGGTAAAGCTGCAGGAGTCGCTCCACTCCCAGCTCAAGGCCAAATACCAGGAGGTCCAGATCCAGGAATCCGGCAAGATGGAGGAGGTTTCCGTCGTGAAGCCCGCCGCCCCGCCGGACAAGCCCTTTAACATTCCCTCGAAGCTGATGATCCTGCTGACCGGTGCGGTGATGGGGCTGATCCTCGGGGTGGTGCTGGTGTTTCTGATCGAGGTGTTCGACACCTCCATGGGCACCATCGAGGACGTGGAGGAACTGCTGAAAGTGCCGGTCCTGGGCGTGATCCCCCAACTGGAAAACGATTTCAAGAAAAAGGGGCGGCCGGAGCGCGGCGAGGGTCCGCGCATCCGGGCCCACGACCTGGCGATCCACTACGAACCCAAATCCCAGGCAGCGGAGTCGTTCCGGGCCCTGCGCACCAACCTGCAGTTCCTGCGCCTGGAGTCGAAGGGCAAGCTGTTTCTACTCACCAGCTCCTTCGTCCAGGAGGGCAAGACCCTCAACGTGGTCAACCTGGCCCTCAGCCTGGCTCAGGCCGGCAACAAGGTCCTGCTGGTGGATGCCGATCTGCGCAAACCCAGCGTACACCGGGTCTTCGGCCTGTCGCGCGAGCCCGGAATCACGGACAGCGTGCTTGGAAACTACCAGTGGGGGGAGGTCGTCGAGACGATCTCCGACGTCATGCTGGGCGACTTCGAAATCGATGACATCCTCATGACCCCGGGCATGGACAACCTGCACATCATGACCGCCGGCACCAAGCCGCCCAACCCGACCGAGATCCTAAGCTCCGAGCGCTTCCGCACGTTCCTGCAAGAGGCCCGGTCGCAGTATGACTTCATCTTCGTGGATTCCCCGCCGGTGCTGCCGGTGGCGGATGCCACGCAGATCGCGCCCCTGATGGACGGGGTGTTCCTCGTGTACACCGTGGGCAAGATCGGCCGCGGCGTCCTGAAGCGCGCCAAGTCTACTCTCGACAACGTGGAGACGAAGGTGATGGGCGTTATCCTGAACAATGTCAAACCGGATGCCGGTCCGGACTACTTCCGCTATCATTCGCACTACTACTACGGGCCTGACACCCCGGGGAGCCCGCAGAAGCACAGCGTGGCGGCCGGCCGGCGCTTCCGGTGGCCGGGGGCCATGGCCAAGGCCTCCGGGATCCTGGTTTTGCTTCTGGCGCTGTCCGCCGTGTTTGTCGCCGGCACCATCTGGCAGGAGCTGCCATCCTACGTGCCTGCATGGGTGCAGCCCTATGCCAAAATGCTGTTCATGAACTGAGCCTGCGGCCCGCGCTGCGGTTCGGGAGCAATGAATGCGGTCCGCCCTTATTGCCATACTTCTGATTGCCATCGCCCTGGTAACGGGCGCGCTGGTGGCGCAATCGACAGCGCTCCGGATGCTTCTCTATTTCGGTCTGCTGATCATTTTCATGGTCACCTTCATCAAGACCGAGTGGGGTCTCTACATCCTGATTTTCTCGATGCTGCTCTCCCCGGAGGTCCTCATCGGCGATACGGCGCGAACGTCGCTTGCCCGCGGGGTCACGCTGCGCCTGGAAGATCTGCTCCTGGTGGTGATCGGGCTGAGTTGGCTTGCCCGCAACGCGGTGCTCAAGGATATCGGGTTATTTTTGAAAACCCCCCTCAACAAACCGATCTTCTTCTACGTGGTTGCGTGCATGCTGGCGACCGGCTTCGGCGTCATGACCGGCCGGGTCGAGTTGAAGACCGGCGCCCTCTATGTGCTCAAGTATTGCGAATATTTCATCGTCTTTTTCATGATGGTCAACCATGTGCGCAATCGCGCTCAGGTCAAACGCTTTGTGCTCTTTCTGTTCCTGACCGCCCTGATCGTGGCTGTGATCGGGATATTGCAGATCCCCGGCGGAGAACGGCTCAGCGCACCGTTCGAAGGCGAGGGCGGTGAGCCCAACACGTTCGGCGGATACCTGCTCTTCATCGGCATGGTAGCGGCGGGGCTGGCCATCAAAATCAAAGACGCGCGGATGCGCTACCTGCTCCTGTTTTTCATCCTCTGCCTGCTGCCGCCGTTTTTCTTCACCCAATCCCGGTCCTCCTACCTCGCCCTGATTCCGGCCGGCATGACGCTTGCTCTCATGACCGAGAAGCGGGTGATCATCATCGGTCTGGTTTCGGTCGCATTGATTTTGAGTCCGCTGTTTCTGCCATCGGTCGTCACAGAGCGCATCCTTTATACCTTCAACCAGCCGCGCGAGCCGGATCAGATCATTATCGGCGATGTGCGGCTCGACACCTCGACCTCCGCGCGGCTGCAGAGCTGGCGCAATGCCCTGCGCGATTTTCAGAAGCATCCGATCCTGGGCTACGGCGTCACCGGCTATGCGTTCGTGGATGCGCAGTTCCCGCGGGTTCTGGTGGAGACCGGCGTGTTCGGATTGGCCGCCTTTCTCTATCTGCTGTATTCGGTATTCAGGCTGGCCCTGCACCAGTTGCGTGAAACCGAGGAGCCATACTACCGCGGGCTGATCACGGGGTTTATCGCCGGTTTCGTCGGCCTCGTGGTGCACGCCATCGGGGTGAACACGTTTATCATCGTCCGCATCATGGAGCCCTTCTGGTTCTTTGTGGGGATCATCACGGTGCTGCCGATGCTCGCGCGGGAAGAACCCGCCCCCACACCCTTTCCCGTCCGGTGCGGCCGGCAGATTGTCACCGCCCCACGCCGGCTTCCCGTGCGCCTGCACCTTGAACCCTGAACCTTGCACCCCTTCTACCTGGGTGGTAACGAAGTGCCTGTAATCTGCGATTCGAGCCATTTTTGTGTCAGCAGCAATGCGCAGATGGACTTGGCGTCCTGGATCTCTCCCCGCGTGATCATGTCCAGGGCTTTTGGCAGCGCGACGCGATGCACGGCGAGCACTTCGTCGGGGTCGAGGTTTTGGTCGGTGGCGCTGAGGCCGGTCGCCAGAAAAAGGTGGATGCGCTCGTTGGAATAACCCGGCACCGGTGTGATCTCTCCCAGCCTGTGCCAGGCGGCGGCGGCATAGCCGGTCTCCTCTGCCAGTTCACGCCGGGCGCAGGTCTCCGCCGCCTCCGCGGGGTCCAGCGTGCCGGCCGGGACCTCCCAGATGTACTGCTTCAGCGCGTGGCGATACTGCTTGATCAGGATGACCTCATCGGGGCCGATCAACGGTACGATGGCAGCCGCCCCCGGATGCTCGAGATACTCCAGGTCGGTGGTCACGCCATTGTCCAGTGTCACATTTTCGCGCACCAACAGAAACACCCGCCCGCGGTGAAGGGGGGTGCGGTGGTTGACTTTGGCGGTCATAGGGGGCTCCCTGTAAATTCGAACCACGAGATCCGAATCTAATCGGTATCCGCAGACAGGTCAACCGGTTTGTCGGCGCTTGACCCGGATGTTGAAGCGCGATAATCTGAGAGCATCTGTTGTCGCCCCGCGATCCCACAACGCGCCATTGGAGGACTTTCGATGAAAAAACCCGAGATCCTGACCCCGCTGCCGGGTCCGCGCGCCCGGCAGTTGATCAAACTGGACGCGACCTTCGTGTCCCCTTCCTATACCCGCGGCTACCCGCTGGTGGTGGAGAAAGGAGAGGGCCTCTGGATCCAGGACGTGGACGGCAACCGGTTCTTGGACTTCACGGCCGGGATCGCCGTCAACGCGACCGGTCACTGCCATCCCCGGGTCGTGCAGGCCATCAAGGAGCAGGCCGACAAGCTGCTGCACATGTCCGGCACCGATTTTTACTACACGCCGCAGATTATGCTGGCGCAGAAGCTGGCATCCCTGGCCTCGGGGCAGAATGTCCAGCGGGTCTATTTTGGAAATTCCGGCGCGGAAGCGGTTGAGGCCGCCTTCAAACTGGCGCGCTGGCACACCAAGCGCGAGCTCAACGTCGCCTTTTTCGGCGCCTTCCACGGCCGGACCATGGGCGCGCTGTCCCTTACCGCTAGCAAGACCGTCCAGAAAAGGCATTACAACCCCCTCGTGCCGGGGATCACCCACATTCCCTACGCTTACTGCTATCGGTGCGCCTACAACCTGACCTATCCCCAGTGCAACCTTTTTTGCGTACGCTGGGTGGAGGACACGCTTTTCCGCACCACGGTGCCGCCCGAGGAGGTGGCCGCGATCTTCGTCGAGCCGATTCAGGGCGAGGGAGGCTACATCGTGCCGCCGCCGGAATTTCACAGGGAGTTCCAGGCGATCGCCCGGAAATACGGGATTCTCTACGTCGCGGATGAAGTGCAGTCCGGCATGGGCCGCACCGGACGGATGTTCGCGATGGAGCACTTCGGTGTTGCGCCGGACATCATGGCGCTGGCCAAGGGAATCGCCTCCGGTCTGCCGCTGGGCGCCATGATGGCCTCCGCTGAGATCATGGACTGGGAGGCGGGCTCCCATGCCTCCACGTTCGGGGGAAACCCCCTGGCCTGCCAGGCTGCCCTGGCGACCATCGAACTGCTGGAAAACGAGCTCATGGCCAATGCCCGCGTGCAGGGCGAGCGGCTTCTGGCCGGCTTGCGGGGCCTGCAGGCGCGGTTCGAATGCATCGGAGACGTGCGCGGCATCGGCCTCATGGTGGGGGCGGAACTGGTCAAGGACCGCCACACCAAGGCGCCGGCCGCGGAGTGGCGGGGCCGGATCGTGCAGCGCTCCTTTGAAAAGGGGTTGTTGATCCTCGGCTGCGGACAGAACAGCATCCGCTTCTGCCCGGCCCTGACGGTCAATGCCGACGAGATCGACCTGTGTCTGTCGATTTTCGAGGAAAGCCTGAAGGAGGTCGCGGGCTGAAGGATAAGGGGAGTAACGAGCAACGAGTGGAAGGGTGAAAAGTCTTTTTTACTCGTTGCTCGTTGCTCGTTGCTCGTTGCTTTTTTTCGCGTTAAGCCAGAGCGCGATGGCCTCGGCGACTCCGTCGTCGTTGTTGGACCCCACCACCGGGAACCGGCGCCGGAGTTCGAGCGGCGCGTTGGCGACCACAAAGCGGGTCTGCGCCCATTCGAGCAGATCCAGGTCATTGAAGTCATTGCCCACCGAAAGGGTGCTGGAGCGGGAGGCCCTCAGCTTCGACGCCAGCCACTGCACCGTGGAACTCTTGGAAACCCCTGCCGGAAAAATTTCGATCCAGGTCGACTGTCCATCCAACGGGGAGGTGGTCTGGATGACGGTCAGCGACGCGAGCCTGCGCCGCACGCTCGCCAGCGCTTTCTGAGCCCGACCCGGTGGCACGATGGCGACCAACTGGGTGGCGGGGCCGAAGCCTGCGATGTCGCCGGCCCAGGGGAAGGCGAAGCGGCTGTAAAGCGTGATGCGTCTTTCAAAATCGGGGTTGGAGGAGTTCGAGGCGACGTAGGCGAACACGTGGCTGTCCGGGATGGGCCGCTGCACCATGAAATCGAGTTCGAGAGCACACAGCGCCTCGAAGGCCTGTCGGACTTCGCCGGTTTCCAGGCTCACGCTGCGCAGGATTTTTCCATGCGGGTAGTCGGCCACCCCGGCCCCGGTCGAAAAAATGACGAAATCCACCGGCAGCCCGGCGGCGGCGACCGTGTTGAAGGAGAACAGCGAGCGGCCGGTGGCGATGACCCGCGCGATGCGCAGGTCGCCCAAGCGGCGCAGGCAGGACAGAACCGGCTCGGCGATGGTGCGGTCGGATCGAAGCAGGGTGCCGTCCAAGTCGGTGATGAAGATGCCCGTCACTGATCGGTTTGCGGGTGCGGAAACCTCGCCGGTCTCGCTGATGGTCGGCATACGGCGTCGGGGGGCTGCCGCTTACGGATGGGCGGCGCACGGGTTAAGATCCAGGTAACTGCCTGAGCAGTTACAGATCATGCGTCACCTATCGTAGAGAAGTGCGGGCCGAAGGTCAACCAAAAAGGGTCGGGAAATGCCGGCTAAAGTTGTCCGGGCGAGATGACGATATATAAGTTACAGCGTTCAATCGTCGTAGCGTTGGGGGGCGGCGGGTTACAGGCTGCTGGACGGCTCAGGGCGGTTAGGCGGGCGCTGGGGACGGAGGGTGAGGGGGAAATGGGAAAAGAAGCGATCATATTTTTTGACAAGCTGGGATTCGGGTGGGTCGTCGAGAGCGCAGTCGTGAATAACATCCGGATGGGCGCCATGGAAGATGAAGACATCCCCAGCCGGTCCCTGATCAAGATCATTGAGAATATTCTTTCTGAGAAGCAGGTGCTGTAGCAGTCGGCCGAGAGCCGGAGGACTTCTGCCAACCCCGGCGCCGCCCCGGCGCTGGATCCTCTGCCTGCCGGTGGCTCCCGGCCCCATCCGACCGCAATCTTGACGACTTCGCTGAAAGCCCGAATCCTGCGTTGCGCGGCGCCGCGCCCGCGTTGCGGCGTACAGGGAGTACGCCTCACGCGACACGGCTTGCGCGCCTTGGTTTCGGGCTTTGATCGAAGTCGTCTGCACGGGGTTGCTGAAAGCCCGAATCACGCTTTTATGTTAGGGCATTGCGCGCTATAATAGGGGTTGACAGGTGCCACCCGAAGCCCCGAACTCTGAAAAGATATTTTTCAACGGACGTTGCTACATGGCGAATCGAACCCGAAATCACCACGCCTTTCGCGGTCTGCTGCAATCCGATGACGGCCTCATCTCCAAGGTCGTGCGCGCGAATCGCCGAAAAATCGTTTTCGAAACCACCTTCGGGCTGAACGGCCCCCTGGCGGATTTTCTGAAGGACCAGACCGAGCACATCCTTTTCAGTGAGCGCTCCCGGATTGCACGGCTGGGAGTCCAGATCGAAAGCGAACCCATTGCGCAGGCGCGCCTGCGCGGCAACCAGGCGACCCTCACCCTGGAGGCCTCCTCGGTCATTCCGGGCTACCCGGGGTTGAGGGACCTGAAGGATTTTTTCAGCCCGGGGCTTCCCGTCGGCCGGCTCGTGTACTGCGACCCGGACGCGCTGCTCACCTCCGAGGAGGTGCTCGAGGCGGTCGAGCGCGCGGCGCTCAAGCTGCCGGTCTCGACGGCCATTTCCAGCGACGGCAGCATCGTCATCGCCCCGCACAAGGTCGCCTGCCGCCTCAAAGAGCCGCTCACCAAGGACCTTCTCAGCCGCATCCTGCTGCGGGAGGACGGGCGCGAACTGCTCAGCCGGTATCAGGTTCGGGACCCCGTTGCGGCGGTCGCCATCGCCCCGGGCGAGGGGTTGGTCACCACCTGCTCGATGTTCCTGAACGAGCATTTCGTGGTGCTTCAAAGCGGCTTTTCCTTAGGACGCAACCTCGCGGCCACCGTGCTCGACCCGATCAAGACCCGCGGGATTCGGATCTACCTGGAGATCATCAACCAGAGCGAGCACCCGATCGTCAACCCGCTCATCACCGCCAGGATCTACCGTGCCGCGCGCCGTGAGCTCATGGGCAACGGGCAAAAGCCCGGACGGGGCAGCCGCCTGTATTCCTTCGCGCAGATGCGCGGGTTGGCGAAGCGCTTCGACGCACGGGGCCGCTCCAACTGCCACTTCATCGACCGTCCGGTGGCCGTGGTGCCCAAAGCCGGCGGCGGGCTCACGCGTGCCGAAATTTTCATGAATGGGCCTGAAGCTCCCTGCGAAAGCACCCATGCCATGTGCGCCCTGGTGCGGCGCGATTTTTCCCCGCAGAGCAACTGCGCCCACAGCTACGCCACCGGCAGGCTGCGCGCCGCGCTCGTGAACGGACCCTGTGCGCTGGCGGTTAAATATTTCCCCAACATCATCGAACACCGGGACATCATCAACCTCACCTGCGAAGGCCGGATCGACACCCTGTATTTCCTGGAGCCGTCGAGCGAACACGGACCGTTTCTCTCCCAGCTGGATCATAACCGGCTCCAGGAGTACCACGCCTTCGGTTTGGACGTTTATTGGGTCTCGGGGCTGAATCACCGGATGATGGTGCACACCATGCGCGACGGAATGGGGTATTTCGTCGTTCCCGAGCGGCTGGCCGACTTCCACAAATCCATGCTGTTTGCGTTCTACGGCTCGAACCAAAGGCTCTCCCGGCAGGGCGGGCAGCGCCTGGGGAGGCTGCTGGATGCGCTGATCGGTTTCTGGGGCCGCAACATCGGGATCGTCACCGGCGGGGGCAGCGGTGTCATGGAGCAGGCCAACACTCTGGCGCGGGAGCGCGGGATCCTGTCCGGCGCCAACTTTCTGGACATCACGGATCAGTCCCTGACGACGGACGTGGATTTTTGCCAGGTGTTCCAATCCACCTGCCGGCACAGCCGCCAGAAGTGGTTCGAGATTGCCTCTTTCCCGATTTTCAACGTCGGCGGGCTGGGGTCGCTGGAAGAGCTGGGCATCACCCTCTGCAATATGAAGCTGTCCATCCTGGAGCCGATCCCGGTGATCCTGTTCGACACCGAAGGGGGCGGGCGGTTCTGGGAGGGGATGCAGTCCCAGATCGCCGAGATGGTTCGCAAGGGGCGGGCCCCCGCCTGGATCGCGGACAACATCGTGGTGACGGACGACCCGGACACGGTGATCCGCATCTACCGTGAGCGCCTGCAGCTGTTTTAAGAGAGGGTTCAAGGGACCAAGGGTTCGAGGGAAAGAAGTCGGAGTTGTGAGTCGGAGTATAGGAAAAAAGTAACGAGCAACGAGCAACGAATATATCATAAACCTCAGTGGCTTTTCACTTGACCCCTTGAACCCTCGAACCCTTTCCTTCTAAAGTTTCTTCCCGTGCTTCGAGAGGTAGTCCGACACTCCGGCGGCGGTCGGTGTCATGCCGGTGTCCCCCTTGTGCCAGCCTGCCGGGCATACCTCGCCGTGCTCCTCCGTGAACTGCAGCGCATCGACCACCCGCAGCATTTCATCCACGTTTCGGCCCAGGGGCAGGTTGTTCACCACCTGGTGCTGGACGATGCCGTTCTTGTCGATCAGAAAGGAGGCGCGCAGGGCCACTCCGTCCGGATGCTCGACCCCGTAAGCGCGGGTGATCGCATGCTTGATGTCGGCGACCATCGGAAACTGAACCGGCCCGATGCCGCCCTCGAGGATGGAGGTGTTGCGCCAGGTGAAATGCGTGAACTGGGAATCGATCGAAACGCCGACCACCTCTACGCCGCGTTCCCGGAACTGGGCCATGCGGTGGTCGTGGGCGACGATTTCGGTCGGGCAGACGAAGGTGAAGTCCAGCGGCCAGAAGAAGAGGACCACATATTTGCCGCGCAGATCGGAAAGCGTGAAATCATCCTTGATGGTGCCGTCGGGCATCACCGCAGGTGCGGTGAAGTCCGGGGCGTTTTGGGTAACAAGAACGCTCATGGGGATAGCCTCCTTAAAGATTAAAGATGCGAAACGAATCTGAGTATCCGCACTTCGAAAAACCCTATAGCGGTTATAATATGGGTCGGCTGAGAGACTTTTCAATACTCAACGGCGGCCGACCCCAGTGTGAAACGGACCCGCAGGACCCCGTTTTCATGGCGGGTGGACACGAGCCGGAACCCGTGAAGTTCGGAGGTTGAGCTTACATGGCGGCCGATGCACGGGCAGGCGTCGTAGTCCCCGACCGAGACGATCCGTATCCATTCCCCCGCATCCGCCGGAAGCTTTCCGGTGAAGTAGGCTTTCTCGGCCTCGGCCCGGGCGACCATGCGCTCGGAAACCGGCAGGTTTTGGGCAATCACGCCATTGACCGCCGCCTCGACGGCTGCAATTTCCTCAACGGTGAGCGGCCGCGGAAACCGGTAGTCGCATTTGGACTTCTTTTTTTCGATGTGGGCGTTGAACGAACGGCCGCACGCGAACATGCGGTCCATGGTCTGGTTTAAAATGTGCTCGGCCGTGTGCATGGCCGGGTCGTAGTCCTTCTTTCCCATTCTACGCTGTTCCTCTCAGGGTGATTTTCTGAAGCCCGTTCAAGAACCTATCGCACAGCTGCGCGGCTGCGAGATGATCATAGACCACCCCGTCCGGGGTGCACCCGCGGATGCGGCCGTCCGCGAGAAACCCGGCGAGCAGGCGGCGTCCGGTTTCGATGCGCTCCCCGGGGTCCAAGGCCACGGCATCGGAGTGCGAAGCCGCCGGCATCAAGAGACCGCGATCGAGCAGCTGTTTCATGAAATTCAGCATCCGCCCCAGGCGCAGCAGAGTGACGGACTCGATGCGGCGGGTGGTGTGCTCGATGGGCAGGGCGCTCGCGCGCATGCGGCCCAAAGATCCGGGAAGCAGATCAAGCCGGCGGCAAAGGTCGAAATCGGAACTGCCCGGCGCCGGGTAGAACACGGACACTCCCGCCAGGACCCGGCGTGCGGCGAGAAACAGCAGATCGTCCACAGAGTCCTTCGCCGACTGGCAAGGGGCGCCGACGATGATGTAGCCGACGGCGGCGAGGGCATGCCGTTCGGCGAGATCGAGGGCCCGGTCGAACGCCGCGCGGACGTCGGGGCGGTTAAACCGCTGGAGCTGCTCGGCCTGCGTCGAGCCCAGGGACAAGTTGAGCGCTTTGAACCCGGCCGCAGCCATTGCGGCCACGACGGTTTCATCGAGCGTGGGGGGAAACAGGCCGTTCATGGCGCGCAGTTCAACCGCGCTTTCGCCGAAGCGCTGCCGAATCTTCTGCAGAAGCTGCAGGAACCAGCCGCGGTCGAGCGAGAGATTCTCGTCCTCGAAATCGATGAACCCGGCGCGGTGGCGGACAACCGCCGTCTCGATCTCGGCCACTACCTGGGGCACCGGCCGCTGCCGGTAGGGAAGCCAGGGGGCGCCTCCCACACTGCAGTAGGAGCAGCGCAGCGGGCAGCCGCGGCTGGCGACGACGACGGTGCTCCCCCGGCCGTTGCGGCGGTAGCGGCGCTGGTCCAACAGCTCGAACGCCGGCAGGGGAAAACGGTCGGGGGACGAAATGACCGCCGGCGGATTGACATGCAACCCTCCGTCCGGCCGTCGAAATGCGATGCCGGGGATGTCAGCCAGCGGCCGCTGGTCCCGGAGGCGCTCGGCCAAAAGGGGGAGCGATTCTTCCCCCTCCCCGCGCAGGACATAGCTGACCGACGGCGCGGCCAGGACGTGCTCCGGCATCACCGTCGCGTGGTGTCCGCCCATGACGATCGTGCCGTCCGGGTGCTGCGATTTAATCGCGGCGGCCGTGGCGAGCGCCTCCTCTGCATACGGCGTGAACAGCGCGGAGATGCCCACGAGCCATGCCCCCGACTCGCGTGCGTTGCGGCCGATGGTCTCGAAGGGTGCACCGAAATGCCGGAAGCGGTTGAAGAGCGCGAAGGGTGAGACGTCGGGCCGGCCGTAAAATTGCTCCACGTCCGCCATCTCCGGCGGCAGTGCTATCGGCCGGCTCTTGGCGCTGGCCAGCCCGTCCAGGATCGCGACCGAGAAGCCCCGGGCGGCCAAGGCGGCGGCGATGCTGGCCAGACCATAGGGGATCGTGCGTTTGGCCGTCAGGTAGAAGTCGCGGATCGGGGGCTGGACGAGGAGCACGTCGGTCATATGGATTTCGCGCCTCCTATGGGGGCGGTTGCTCCTGCGGCACGCTGCTTCAAAAGGGGGATGAATTTGCGGTTCGCCCCGGGGAAGGCAAACCGGTCGATATCCGCGATGCGGATCCAGCGATGATCCACCGGACCGTTCAGGCGCACGCGGCCGGCCGTGAACCGGCAGCGGAACACGTGCATGTGGATGCGAAAATGCGAGTACGCATGCCGGACCTGCGCCAGGGGTTGCTCGAGGGTCACATCGAGGTTGACTTCCTCCTTGATTTCCCGCACGCAGGCCGCCTCCGGGCTTTCGTCTTTCCGAAGCTTGCCGCCCGGAAATTCCCACAGGCCGCCCAGCAGCCCCTGCTCCGGACGCCGCGTGATCAGCACGCGGCCGTTCTTGAACACGACGCCCACGGCGACCTGCACCTCCGGGACCGGGCGGGAGGCGAGCCGGCGCGGGTAACGCGCGACGGTGCCGCCGCGGTGCGCGACGCAGAATCGGATCAGCGGGCAGATGGGGCAGTTCGGTGAGGTGGGGGTGCAGACCAGGGCTCCGAGCTCCATCATGGCCTGGTTGAAATCCCCCGGCCGGCGCCGGGCGAGCAGGCGATCGGCCGCCGCCTGAAAAATCGTGTGGGCTCCCGCTTGGTTGACAGGGGCTGAAATCGTTAGCAGGCGCGCGAGCACGCGCTTAACGTTGCCGTCCACCACGGCATGCGGCCGGTCAAAGGCAATGCTGAGCACGGCCGCGGCGATGTAATCCCCGACCCCCGGAAGAGCGCGGAAGTTGTCCCAGCGGTCCGGGATGCGGCCGCCGCAGCAGGCGGCCAGCACTCCGGCGGCCCGGTGAAGGTTGCGCGCCCGCGCGTAGTAGCCCAGGCCTTCCCAGACCTTGAGCACTTCTTCCAGGTCGGCGGCGGCGAGCCTTCGGAGGGTTGGGAATTGCTTGAGAAACTTCCGGTAATAGGGCAGGGCCGTGTTGACCTGGGTCTGCTGCAGCATGACCTCGGAAACCCAGATGCGGTAAGGGTCGCACGTCTTTCGCCAAGGCAGCCGGCGTTGGCTCTTTTCGTACCAAGCCAGCAGGCGGCTCTGCAGGCCGGACATGTCGACAGGGGTCAGCAAGCTGTTGGCGGTATCAGCTCGGCAGGTCATGGATCCTTTTTCCCAAGCGGTTGAATTGCACGCGAAAACAAGAGCCGACAGGATTCACAGGATCGACAGGCCATGGGGGTCAGCCTCGCTATGCAAATAAAAAAGCGGCGGCGTCAAAAACAACCACCGATAATAACGATCGGGTCTCCTGGCCCAGCCTACAAACACGACCAAAATTTAATCCTGAAATTCCTGTAAATTCTGTCGGACCCAGCTCCTTATTTTTTGCCCAGGATGCGGTCGACCATGCCCTGCACGTCCGTGACGGATTCCTTGCAGGCGCCGCCCACGCACAGGTGGGCGGCAGTCTTCCCCTGGGCGACCTGCAATCCGTCCGTGTAGCCGGCAAACCGGGCGAGCCGTGAGGCGTTGTCGCCCGATTTGAACTGAGTGACCAGGTTCGGCGCAAACGTCAGGTTGAGGGCCGACAACAGCCGCTCGGCATCCGGCGAGCCGCTCTCGGCGGCGATGACGATATCCTGACCCGGCCGCAGGGCGAAGTCCAGCCCGCACAGGAAAAACGTGAAGGCCGACGGCTGCCGTCCGATCGTGCCGGCGAAGGCGCGGAGCATTTGGTCGGCTTTGTCCGCCCAGGCCGTCTTCCCGGTGAGCCGGGAGAGCCAGAGCAGGTTCATCAGCGCGACCGAGTTGGCCGAGGGGATGGCCCCGTCATAAAGCTCCTTGGGCCGCACGGGCAGCTCCCGGTTCTGGGCGCCGACCAGGAAAAAGCCGCCGGCGGCCTCGTCCCACAGCTCTTTCAGCATGACCTCCTGGAGGGCCGCCGCGGTCTCGGCCCAGGCGACATCGAAGGTGCTGCGGTACAGGTGCAGCAGCCCGTAGATGAAGAAGGCATAGTCGCCGGCCTGGCCGGCAATGGCGCGCTCCCCCTCCCGGAAGCGGTGGAAGAGCCGGCCGTCGCTGCCGCGCAGGGTTTCGAGAATAAAGCCTGCGGCCTTCTCTGCGGCTTCAGCATAGCCCGTGTGTCCGAGAACCCGTGCGCCCTGGGCGAGCGCGGCGATCATCAACCCGTTCCAATCGGTCAGGACCTTGTCGTCCTTGAGCGGGTGGATGCGGGTTGCGCGCGCTGCGAACAGCCGGGTGCGCGCCTCTTCCCAGCGCAGGTGCAGCTGCGCTTCGCTCACCCCCAGCGTCTCCGCCCAGCGGCCGAAGGGGCGGGTGAGATGCAGGATGTTGGCGCCGGTCGGGTGTCCGCCGGCCTCATCGTTGAAATTCCCCCCGGGCTTCAGGTTGAAGACCGGCTCCCAGAAAGCGGCCTCGGCCGGCCCGAGGGCCTGCCGGAATTCATCGAGGCGCCACACGTAGAATTTTCCCTCGACGCCTGCGCTGTCGGCATCCTCGGCGGAAAAGAAGGCCCCTTCCGGGGAGCTCATGTCCCGCAGGACATAGGTGAAGATCTCAGCTGCGGTTTGAGCCAGAAGCGGGATGCGGCTCACCTGGGAGGCTTCCAGGCAGGCCATGGCCGTCAGCGCCTGATCGTAGAGCATTTTTTCGAAGTGGGGCAGCAGCCACTGGCCGTCGGTCGCGTAGCGGTGCAAGCCGAATCCCACGTGGTCCCAGATGCCGCCGAGCCGCATGGCCGTCAGTGTGCGCTCAACCATTTCAAGTGCGCGCGGTTCGGCGGTGCGGTCGTGGCAGCGCAGCAAAAACAAAAGGCGGTGCGGCGTGGGGAACTTGGGGGCCGGCTCGAAACCGCCGTGCCGGCCGTCGAAGCTGACGGCGATGTCGTCATAGGCCCGGTCCAGCAGGCGGATGCCGGGTGTTTCGGCCGATGCAAACTCGAAAGCCTTGCCGAGCGAGCCCGTGACGCCTTCTGCTGAAGCGGTGATCTTGTGCGGCTCTTGGACCCAAAGCGCCTTCACCTTCTCGCAGATTTCGATCAGCCCGGTACGCTCGAAGCGACTGCGTCTGGGAAGATAGGTGGCCGCAAAGAAGGGCTTTTTGTCCGGTGTCATGAAGATGGTGAGCGGCCAGCCGCCGCTGCCGCTCATCATGTGGCAGGCGGCCATGTAGACGGCGTCTATATCGGGGCGCTCTTCGCGGTCGACCTTGATGCAGACGAAGGTGTCGTTCAGACAACGTGCCGCTTCCTCGTCCTCGAAGGACTCCTTCTCCATCACGTGGCACCAGTGGCAAGTGGCATAGCCGATGGACAAAAAGATGGGCTTATTTTCGGCCGTGGCCTTGGCGAAGGTCTCGTCGTTCCAGGCGTGCCAGTCCACCGGGTTGTGGGCGTGCTGCAGCAGGTAGGGGCTTTTTTCATTTATGAGGCGGTTGGTGGGCATCGGGTGGTCCTCATTCCCACTGAGTTTGACCTGAGTTGGGCGGTTTTAATTTTAGTTTTTGCGGCGGCCCCTGCGCACGGCAGACCCCAACGGGCCGCGATGTGAATCGACAGTATCGCTCAAATTAGGTTTCAACATCCATCCTGATCCATCCTGACCGTCTCGATGAGGCCAACATCGATCTGTCTGGCAATATAGCTACGATGCCTTGTGCTGGCAATGCCGTGCGGCTCAGCGGTCCTTGAGGTGAAAATACGGCGGGAGGCTCGTCAGACGGGGATCTTCCACGGGTGTTCCGACGGTGAAGTGGTAAAGGCTCTGGAAGTCGTCGGTTTCAAGTCCGAGCAGTTCGTGCACCTCGTCATCGAAGAAGCAGCCGATGCCCGTGCCCCTCACACCGCGGGCCTCGGCTGCCAGGTACAGGGTCTGGCCGATCATTCCGGTTTCCCAGAACAGGTGCCGGTACCGGAAGGGCTCCCGCCGCACCCGTTCGCCGAAGCGCGCCAGCATGCCCAGGCTGAAGGCACCGGATCCGGCGATGTCCTGGTGGCAGCTCAGCCGGGTGGCGGTTGGCCGGAAGTCGCCCTCGGTGAGGAGAAACAGCGGAAAGCCCGGCGCGACGGTGCTCCAGGCGAAATCCGGCCGGGTGAGGCGGCGCAGGTCGGGCAGGTCGTCGTCGTTGCGGCAGAGCAGATACAGTCCCGGCGCCAGCCCCTCCACCGCCTGGACAAAGATCGCCAGGTGCAGCGCCGCCGGCATGAGCCCAACGTCGAAGGGCGCGACAGCGTCCCGTGGCAGGGTGGGATCGAGCATGGCGATGAAATCGCGGCGGGATATGGCCCTGCGCCGGTCGAAGGCCGTGGCACTCCGCCGCCGGCGGATGACCTCGGCTGCGCGCAAGGCCGGCGCATCGGCAGCCGCCCGGGGGCGTAGCCCCTGGGGCGGCAATCGCGCCGCGGTGGTCGGCTTGCGGCTCTGGGCGGCCGCGCGGGCGATGATTTCCCAATCGATGTGCTCCCGGCTCAGGCGGTTGGGCTGGCCCTGGAAGGCCAGTCCGGCGAGGGCGGCCACCGTTTCGTCGGAAAGGCCGCACGGCGAGGGCGTCGCACCCGGGGGGTGGACCATGGCCAGAAGATCGGGATGTTCGTCCTCTTGCGCCGGGAACCTCGTTCGGTCGAAACCCAACACGGATGCGATGGCCGCATCGGAAAGCCCGCCCAGGCAGGTCAGAGCCCAGCCGAACAGGTTGGCCGAAAACCGCAGGGCCGCCAGGGCGTGGCCGACGTCGTGGTTGCAGTAGCGGAAGGCTCGTTCGCCGTATTTCCAGGATTCCCTCCAGAAAATACTGGTCAGCCCGACCCAGAAGCCGTCACTGCCTGCCTGCGCCCGGAGGTGCTGCCACAGCTCGGCTGGGATCTCAGCCCGCTGTTCCAGGGCGTGGTGCAGGGGACTGTAGTGAAACACGCCGCTTGCGAATGCCTGCGTCGCCGGCAGGATCAGGTGAGCCTCGGTCGGGTGCAGGTTTCCGCTCGAGGGGTTCATCCGCAGCGCCCAGCGGGATCCGGAGACGGCCTTCCAGGCCGAAAGCCCCATGGACAGTTCCAGAAACCCTGCTATCGTGGCGGTCGTGAACGGTTCAGGCGGGCGGGCCGGCTCATAGAGGCCGAGGTAGTCCGCCGCGGGGTCTTCGGCGAGCAGCGGCAGGGCAATGACCGGCGCTCCTTCGTAGAACCGGAAAGGGTTGGGCTGGTTGTCCCAGTCCATGTACCCCAGCGATCGAGCGTAGCGGTCCGGGTGGTGCTTGGTTTGCTCGTGGTAGTGGAGGATGCCTTCTGCAGGAGAGTCCGACATTCAAATTCCCAAACATGTTAAGCACGTTTTGAATTAATGTCGTTTGGATATTCGAATTTTTTTTGAGTTTCGATATTCGAGTTTCGGATTTCAAGCCGGCGTTTCGGCCGCCACTTTAGGTCGCACGATGTTTGCACGTTTTTCGACCACCTCTAAAATACGTCGTGGTGGGTGAACTCGGCCGCATCACGGCGGTTGGGGGCCGAAGGCGTCTTGGCCGGGAAGCCGACCGGGAGCAGCGCCACCAGTTCATATCCTTCCGGGACTTTCAGCACGGACTTGGCCTTGTCGTGGTCGAAGAGCCCGACCACCACCGTACCCAGACCGAGGGCGTGGGCGGTGAGGCAAATATTCTGGCAGGCGAGCCCGAGGTCGAACATGAACCAGTCGCCGAACTTGGTGGTGGCCTGGTCCCGGTAGAAGCCGGAGCTCTTGAGCCTGCCGCACAGAGCCAGCAGGACCGGCGCCTGAACGATGGCGCTGGCGGCCGGGTTGGCCTTGGGCGGCAGGGTGGCCTGCAGCTGCTCTTTCAGGGACTTGTCTTTGACCACCACGATCTCCCAGCACTGCGTGTTGGCCCAGGAGGGCGCCCAGCGCATGGCCTCCAGGATGGTGTTCAGGGCGCTCGCCGGGACTTCCCGATTCTCATATTTGCGGATGCTCCGGCGTTCCCGAACGACTCTTACAAAATCCTGCATGGTTCGATCCTCGTTGCGGTACTGTGCAATTCATAACAAAAAGGCGACGCCTTCACGGCGTCGCCTTAAAAGAGCACTCTTTGATTGAATCAATGGGAATGGGAAGAGGTCTCGCAAGACCCGCCGCCGCAACTTCCGCAGCTTCCTCCCGCTCCCGCACCGAGCTCGAGGTTGGAGCTGATCCGGAACCCGTATCCCATGAAATCGACTTTGACAGGTTTGACCTTTTCGAAAAAATCTTTGTCTAAAATGAACTGAAACCCGTTCACGTTGAATACATTGTCGGTGTCTTTCGGCTCATCCAGAGCCATCGCCAGGGACGGCCCGCCTCACCCACCCTCGTTCAGAAAAATTCGGATGGGCGCAGCCTCCTTGTTCTTGAAATACTCGGCAATCTGTTGATGAGCGGCTGGGGTGACCTCAACCATGTAATGCCTCCTTGAAAGGACGTATTCGAATTGAACCGGATTCAAGAACCCGGCCTTCTTTCCGGACCCGCGTATAATAGGGCCCTGATCGGTGTTTGTCAATCCAAAAACGCGATCGATGGAGCGCGTTTGAACAGGGTGTTTAAAATCAAGCATCAGGCCGTCAGCCAAGGCGTGCGAGGTTTTGGAACGCACCGCCTATTCAACGATAGGTGAGCATTTACAAGAGCCGCCCAACGCCGGGTCACGGCGTGCGGCGCGGTTTTTCAACCCCTTGTTGATAGGTAGGGATGTTTCCGGGCGGCAGCGACCGGCATCATCGCAACATGTTAATATAATTCAGATAGACATTGAGGTCGGCGGCTGAAAAAAGAATGAAAATTAATTTCTGGATAGACGGGTTGGCTTGCATGACCTCGATCGCGGTGGTGACGGCGATCTGGCAGGCCGCTTCAATCGGGTAGCCGTAGACCCCGCAGCTGATGGCGGGAAAGGCGATGGTGGCGATCCCATTCTGGACCGCCAGACTCAGGCTGTTGCGGTAGCAGTTTGCCAGCAGCTCCCGGTCCTGGGGCCGGCCGCGGTATACAGGGCCGACGGTGTGGATCACGTGGCGCGCCCGGAGCTTGTAGCCTCGGGTGATCCGCGCCTCGCCGGTGGGGCACCCTCCGACCCGGCGGCACTCTTCGAGCAGCTCCGGGCCGGCGGCGCGATGGATGGCGCCGTCCACCCCGCCCCCCCCAAGCAAGGAGGTGTTGGCGGCGTTCACGATGGCATCCACATCGAGCTGAGTGATGTCGCCCTGGCGCACCTCGATTTTAGTGAGAATCTCCTTGTTCATGGCTCCCCCCTTGGTTTGGATAGAACGTGACATGGGTGATGCGGCTCTCGACGACACCGTTCAAAGTCGCAAGATCAAGGCGCGCGAATGTCGCGCCGCGAGGCGTACGGAAGGTACGCCGCAGTGGCCGCGGCATGAAGCGCAACGCAGAGATTGAGCTTTCAACGGTGTCGTCACAGGTCATACAGGGTCTCGTCCCGGCTCGGCGCCGGCCGCCGGCCTTTTTTGGATCCCCCGGTTTTGCCCGGAAGCAGAAACGGGTCCTCGCCCTCCAGCAGATCACCCATCTCGGCTTCGATTTGATCCGGATCTTCACCCTTTTCCATGCGTTGCAGGGCCTCGATCATGCCGGGACCCAGCGCAAGGCCGGTCATGTCGGTGAGCTTGCGCATGAGCTTGGCCGCCTGGCGCGGGTCGTCTTCGTTGATCGACTCCGCTTCGCCGGCCAGCGCCTGCATGGCGTTCTCCATGCGGCCCTCGTCAAAGGGGAGATCCTCCGGGCCGCCGTCTTCCCTGGCTTTGCCGGTGACAGCAAAGGCGGACATCCTGCGGGTGAGCTTGCGCTGCCTGCAGCGGGGGCATGTGGGTTTCTTGCGGGTGTTGATCGAGCGCGAGAAGAAATTGAAGATGGTGTTGCAGTCGTCGCAGTAGAATTCGTAGATCGGCATAAGGTCATCTCCGGAGTGCAATTGGGGTGAGTTGCTGGGATATAAAATTATAGAAAGCAACCCCACCGGTTGTCAACCCGGACCGCCGACCGGATTGATGGGCTCTTAAACCGTCATCCGAATCGATGGCTTTGTAAAGAGGCCAAGTTCAAGGCGCGCGATGGGCGTGGGGTGAGGCGTACTTTATGTACGCCGCAGCGACAACGCGCTGAAGCGCAACGCCGAAATTGGCCTATTTACGAAGCCATCCGGATTGACTTGCCTCACGCCATCTGGTATGCCACCGCCAATCACTCAACCCTCAGAAAGGACTCGGTATCATGGAGCGAACACTGTCCATCATCAAACCCGACGGCGTTTCCCGCGGACTGATCGGCGATGTGATCAAACACATCGAGGGGTGCGGCCTTAAGATCGTGGCCATGAAAATGCTGCACCTGACCCCCGCCCAGGCCCGGGGGTTTTATGCCGTGCACCGGGAGCGGCCTTTTTTCGAAGGACTCACTACGTTCATGAGCTCCGGGCCGGCTGTCGTCTTGGTACTCGAGGGAGACAACGCCATCGCCCGCTGGCGTGAGCTGATGGGCGCCACCGATTACCGCAAGGCGGCCGATGGGACGATCCGTCGCCAGTTTGCCACCGACATTGAGAAGAACGTGGTGCACGGTTCCGACGCACCGGAAACCGCGGCCTTCGAGATCGGGTATTTCTTCAACCGGTTTGAAATTCTCGCCTGATGGCGGCCCGCATCAACCTGGCGAACATCGCCATTGTCCTGGTTCAGCCGAACATCTCCGAAAACATCGGGGCGGCCGCCCGCGCCATGTGCAACATGGGTCTGCGCCGGCTGATCCTCGTGAGCCCGCCGCGGTGCGACTTGACCCGGGTCTGCAAGATGGCCACCCACGCCGCCCTGGACGTGGTCGAAGACATGGAGATCTACGCCGGCTTGCCCGAAGCGCTGAAGGAGTTCAGCTATGTCGTGGGCACCACCGCCCGCCTGGGCGGTGAGAGGCAGGTCGTCGGCCGACCGGCGGGTCTGGCGGAACTGCTGGTGCCCATCTCGGCCGAAAACCGCGTTGCCATTCTCTTCGGGCCCGAGGACCGCGGCTTGACGAATGAAGATCTGCGCATGTGCCACACGCTGGCCACGATCCCCACGGCGGACTTCTCCTCGCTGAACCTCGCCCAGGCGGTCATGGTCATCTGCTATGAGCTTTTCCGCTGCAGCATCGATCCGCCCCAGGAGTTCGCGCCGCGTCTGGCCAATCGCTTCGAGCTTGACGCCATGTACGCCCAGCTCCAGGATGTGTTGCTGCGCATCTGCTTCATCAATCCGGCCAATCCCGACACGTTCATGAACAATCTGCGGCACTTCGGCACCCGCATGCAGCTGCGGGCGAAGGAGACCCAGATTATCCGGGGCATCTGCCGGCAGATCGACTGGTACGGCAAGCACTGCTACGAACAGGGCCGGACGTCAAGGGACGACGGCGAATGAGCCGCGATTTTCAGCTACGACTCAGCTATCTGAATTCGCGTTCAACTACGAAATGCGTGAAATAGGCGAAGGCGCCTAACGGCTCAGGTGGTTAGGCTGAAGACTGAAGGGAATTTGTGTTGCGCATTTCTTTTCCTTAAGCCTATCTACCTTCGGTCTATGCACCTGAAATGTTACTACTTTAACGGGAGGAGTAAGACATGCGACTGGTACGTTTCGGCCCGCGGGGCCAGGAAAAACCCGGAATTTGGCGCGACGGCCGAATCGTCGACCTGCGGCGCTTTTTTCCCGACATCCCGGACATCGGCGAAGCCTTCTTCCGGGACGGTTGGCTGGAAAGGATCGCCGCGACCAATGACCCGGGCGCAGTGATGGACGTGCGCCTCGGCTGCCCGGTGGCTCGGCCCTCGAAAATCATCTGCCTGGGCATCAACTACGCCACCCACGGGGCGGAGGGCGGGTTCAAGGCGCCCGAGCGGCCGATTCTTTTCGCCAAGACCCCCAACACCTTAAACGGCCCTTTTGACCCGATCGTGCTGCCCAGAAGCAGCGGGCAGGTCGATTGGGAGGTGGAACTTGCGGTGATCATCGGCCGCGAAGCCAAGCGGGTCCGGCGCACGGAGGCGTTTGCCTGTGTGGCGGGATACGCGGTGATGAACGACGTTTCGGCGCGGCAGGCCCAGTTTTCAGACCCGCAGTGGTTCCGCGGGAAATCCTTTGACACCTTTGCGCCGCTGGGGCCGGCGCTGGTCACCGCCGACGAGATCGACAATGCCGGCGAGCTCGCGCTGAGCGCGACGGTGGACGGCGTCGTGATGCAGGAGGACAGCACCCGTCACCTGATCTTCGATGTCCCCGCCATCATCGAATTCATCAGCGAGGACATCACCTTGCTGCCGGGCGATATCATCGCCACCGGCACCCCCTCCGGGGTCGGCATTTTCAGGAATCCCCCGCTGACGCTTCAGCCCGGCAGCGTGGTCGAATGCTGGATCGAGAAAATCGGTGCGATTCGCAACACGGTCGCGGCGCCGCAAGATTGATCGGACCCGTTTTTTACGACGCCATTTAGAGCCGCTCGACGATGGCATCCCCCATCGCGGCCGTGCCGATCACCGTCTGTCCGGGGAGGGCGATGTCGGCGGTGCGCACGCCGTCGGCAATCGCGCGGGCCACCGCCTGTTCGACCGCATCCGCCGCCGCCGCGCCGTCCAGGCTGATGCGCAGCATCATGGCGGCCGAGAGGATCTGGGCAATCGGGTTGGCGATGCCCTTCCCGGCGATGTCCGGGGCGGAGCCGCCGGCCGGCTCGTAGAGCCCGAAGTGCGTGTCGTTGATGCTGGCCGAGGGCAGCAGCCCCAGGGACCCCGTCAGCATGGCGCACTCGTCGGAGAGAATGTCTCCGAACAGGTTGCCGCACAGCAGTACGTCGAACTGGTGCGGGTTTTTGACGAGCTGCATGGCCGCGTTGTCGACGTACATGTGAGTTAGCTCCACATCGCCGAACTCCCCGCTCACCGCGCTCACGATTTCGCGCCAGAACAGGCTCGTGGCCAGCACGTTGGCTTTGTCTATGGAGGTCAGCCGCCTCCGTCGGTCCCGGGCCAGCGTGAAGGCCGCGCGCGCGATGCGCTCGATTTCCAGGCGCCGGTAGTCCATGGTGTCATAGGCGCGCTCTTCGGGGCCGCTGCCCTCGCGCCCCCGCGGCCGGCCGAAGTAGATGTCTCCGGTCAGCTCGCGCACGCACAGGATGTCGAAACCGTCGCCGACGATATGCGGCTTGAGCGGGCTTGCGTCGGCAAGGCCTTTGAAAATCCGCGCCGGGCGCAGGTTGCAGAAAAGGTTGAACCGGCGCCGGAGGGGCAGCAGAGCCGCCCGCTCGGGTTGCCGGTCGGGCGGGAGCGACCCCCACTGCGGGCCGCCCACCGATCCGAAGAGGATGGCGTCGCTCACCTCGCAGAGCTTCATCGTCGCGCCGGGCAGCGCCGCCCCATGCCGGTCGATGGCGCAGCCGCCGACGTCTGCAAATTCGTACCCGATCCCCAGATCAAAGCGTTTTTGCACCGCATCGAGGACCTTGACGGCCTCCCGCACCACTTCCGGCCCGATGCCGTCGCCGGCCAATATGGCGACTTTTTTCATCACGCGTCTCCTTATTGCTTTACCGAATTCAAAGGTTTTGTGAATGGGTAGATTTTATGCAACCGCCCAGCTTCTCAGGGCGGTTGCATAAAATCTAATCGCTGTCCGTTTTGAGCACCGCCAGGAACGCGGACTGCGGGATCATGACTTTGCCGACCATCTTCATGCGCTTTTTGCCCTTTTTTTGCTTTTCGAGCAGCTTGCGCTTGCGGCTGACGTCACCGCCGTAGCACTTGGCGAGCACATCCTTGCGCAGGGGCGAGACGGTCTCGCGCGAGATGACGTTTCCGCCGATCGCGCCCTGGATGGCGATTTTGAAGAGTTGCCGCGGAATCTCCTCCTTGATTTTCTCGCAGGCCGTGCGGCCGCGCGACACGGCATTGTCCCGGTGCACGAGTTGGGAGAGGGCGTCCACGCGTTCGCCGTTGATGAGGATGTCGAGCTTCACGAGATCGGTTTCGCGGTAGTCCAGCAGCTCGTAGTCGAATGACCCGTAGCCCTGGGTGATGGACTTGAGCTTGTCGTAGAAATCGTAGACCACCTCGGCCAGCGGCAGCTCGAAGATCATCTCCAGCCGGGCGCTCGTCAGGTACTGATAGTTGGTGTTCGAGCCGCGGCGCTCCAGGCAGAGCTTCATCACCGCCCCCATGTAACGCTCCGGGACGATGATGGTGGCGCGGATGAACGGCTCCGCGGTGGACTCGATCCGCGTCGGGTCCGGATAAAAAGCAGGGTTGTCGATGGTGATCTCGGAGCCGTCCCGCAGCTTGATCTGGTAGCGGACCGACGGGGCGGTGAGGATCAGGGACAGCCCGTATTCGCGCTCGAGGCGTTCCTGGACAACCTCCAGGTGCAGCAGCCCCAGAAAGCCGCAGCGGAAGCCGAATCCCAGGGCCACCGAGGTGTCCTTCTCGTAAATGATGGCGGCGTCGTTGAGCTTGAGCTTCTCGATGGCCGTCGCCAGTTCCTCGTAGTCGTCGGCCGCCACCGGATAGATCGACGAGAACACCACCGGTTTGGCCTCCTTGAAACCGGGCAGGGGCTGCGCGCAGGGCCGTTCCTTCAAGGTGATGGTGTCGCCGCAGCGGGTATCACTGATGGTCTTGATGCCGGCTGTGAGATACCCCACCTGCCCGGCGACCAGTTCCGGGGTTGGGACCTGGCGGAGTTGGAAGATGCCGACCTCCTCCACCTTGTAGGCGGCATCGTTGGACATGAAGCGGATCACGTCTCCGGCCCGCAGACGGCCGTCAAAAATGCGGAAATAGACCACCGTGCCGCGGTAGACATCGTAGAGCGAGTCGAAAATCAGCGCCCTCAAGGGCGCTTCCGGGTCCCCGGCGGGCGGCGGCAGTCGGCTGACGATGGCCTCGAAGAGCGCATCGATCCCGACTCCCTCCTTGGCCGAGACCAGCAGTGCTCCTTCCGGGTCGAGCCCGAGGTCGGACTGGATCTGCTGTTTCACCCGCTCGATGTCCGCCGAGGGCAGGTCGATCTTGTTGATGACAGGAATGATCTCCAGGTTGTTTTCCATGGCCAGGTAGAGGTTGGCAAGCGTCTGGGCCTCAACGCCCTGACTGGCGTCCACCACCAGCAACGCCCCCTCGCAGGCGGCCAGGGCCCGGGAAACCTCGTAAGTGAAATCCACGTGGCCCGGGGTGTCGATCAGGTTCAGGGAATACGGCCGCCCGTTACGGGCCGTGTACGGCAGGCATATCGTCTGGCTCTTGATGGTGATGCCACGCTCGCGTTCGATGTCCATGGTGTCCAGGATCTGGTCGTGAAACTCCCGGTCCGACACGATGTGCGTCGCCTGGATCAGGCGGTCGGATAGCGTGGATTTGCCGTGGTCGATGTGCGCAATGATGCTGAAGTTTCGAATTTTTTGCATACGCTAACGCCGGCGGCCGGGCTTAGGCCGTCGCGGGTTCGGAAGTTGACTCCGCGCTCCATAACGGGTATAGTGGGTACTGAACAAACTGGCCTTAATAGCAATGAATAGCCGCAGGTGTCAAGGTGCAACGGGACCGGTGCCCCGGGCCCGGCTCTCAGCGAAGAGGATGCTTGCGCGGACAAGGCTCGCTAACCGTGGACAACCGGATCCTCATCGTCGACGACAAACCCGAAGTTCGCGATTCCATGAGCGAGTACATGCGGCTCGCCGGCTTTGTCGCCGAGTCTGTCGCCAACGCCGAAGATGCCCTGGACCTGCTCAGCAACAGCCTGTTTGACCTCGTCATCACCGACATTGTCCTGCCCGGTTTGGGAGGCCTCGAACTCACCCAGCTTGTCAAGAAGAAGCACAATGCAGACGTGGTCGTGATGACCGGCTACAGTGACAACTTTTCCTATGAAGGCGCCATCAGCATCGGCGCCAGCGACTTCGTTATCAAACCGGTCCGGCTGGAGGAACTCCTGCTCCGGGTGAGGCGGGTGCTGCGGGAGCGGGAACTCACCCAGGAACGCAACCGGATGATGGAAAAGCTGCAGAAGCTGGCTGTCACCGACGGGCTCACTGGCCTTTTCAACTCGCGGCACTTTTTCACCCAACTCGAGCTGGAAGTGGACCGTTCCAGTCGCTACAAGCACCCGCTCTCCCTGTTGCTGATCGATATCGACCACTTCAAGGACTACAATGACTCGTTCGGCCACCTCGAAGGCGACAAGGTCCTGGTGCGCTTCAGCCAGATTCTGAGGTCCTGCCTGCGGGCGAACGACTCTGCCTTCCGGTACGGAGGTGAGGAGTTCACGGTGATCCTGCCGGAAACCGGCGCGGAGGAGGCCCGCACCGTGGCTCAGCGCATCCGGACAGCGGTCGAGACGGAAAGCTTCACGCCGCACACCGGCCGCTCCGTGTCGAAGACCATCAGTATCGGCGTCACCGAGTACTGCCCGTCGGAGGAGATGACCGCCTTCATCAACCGGGCCGACGCCGCCATGTACCTCTCCAAGCAAAACGGCCGCAACCGGGTCTCGGTGCTGCTCGCCGGCCCCACCTCTGCACCGGCGACCGGCGAGCCCACCCTCTGAGCCCTCGTCCTCTCAGACCCCATGCGGTTGGCTCTCACGAAGCGGAATCATACTCCCTGATCTTGTCGAGGTTGGACTGGATTTTTTGCTGCCGGCCCTGCAGTTCCTGCTGTTGGTCCCTGACTTTTTTGACCACCTCTGCCGGGGCCTTGGCCAGAAAATCCTGATTCTGAAGCTTTTTGGCGATGGAGGCAAAATCCTTCGCCAGCTTCCCGAGCTCCTTTTCCATGCGCTCCCGCTCCTTGGCGAAATCGAGGATTCCCTCCAGGAGCACGTGGATGGTTGCTCCCCGGGCCACGGCTGTGGCCGAGGCCTTCGGCCGCCCGGGGCTGTCGGTGACCGTGATGGACCGCAGCCGGGCGAGGGTGACGATCATGTCGCGGTACTGTTCGATCACGGCCTTGGCGGCGTTATCAGCGGGGTGCACCACCGCATCCAGGTTCAGTGCGGGCGATATGCCCGTCTCGCCCCGGATGTTGCGCACCCCGGAGATGACCTCGATCAGAAGGCCCATCTCGGCCTCGGCCTCGGGATCCGGCGGGTTGGGTGCGGCCGCGGCGCCTTCACCCGGGAAGGCCGCCCGCATGATGGAGCCCTCGGTGCCGGGCAGCTTGTGCCAGATTTCTTCGGTCACGAAAGGGATAAACGGGTGCAGCAGGATGAGGGTGTCGTGCAGCACGCGCCACAGGACGGCGAGCGACTGCTCCCGCACGGCCGGGGCGAGTTTGCCATGCAGGGCGGGCTTGATCGCTTCCAGGTACCAGTCGCAGAACTCGTGCCAGACAAATCCGTAGAGGACGGCGGCGGCATCGTTGAAGCGGTAGGTGTCCAGCGCCTGTGCCGTCTCCAGACTCACGCGGTTCAGCCGCGACAGGATCCAGCGGTCCGCCAGGCAGAGCTCGTCACGCTTTCCTAGATCGTGGCGTCGGTCGAGGTGCATCAGGGAGAAGCGCGCGGCGTTCCACAGTTTGTTGATGAAGTGCCGGTAGCCCTCCACCCGTTTTTCAGACATCTTGACGTCGCGGCCCTGGGCGGCGAAAGCCGCCAGGGTGAAGCGGAATGCATCGGTGCCAAAGCGCTCGATGATGTCCAGTGGGTCGATGACGTTGCCCTTGGACTTGCTCATTTTCTGGCCTTCCTCGTCGCGCACCAGGGCGTGCACGTAGACGTCCCGGAAGGGCACCTCCCCCATGAAGTGCAGGCCCATCATCATCATGCGCGCCACCCAGAAGAACAGGATGTCAAAACCGGTCACGAGCACCGCGGTCGGGTAAAACGTCTTGAGCAGTGTGGTTTGCTCCGGCCAGCCCATGGTCGAAAACGGCCAGAGAGCGGAGCTGAACCAGGTGTCCAACACGTCCTCTTCCTGGACGAGGTGCGTGCCCCCGCATTTCGGGCAGGCCGGCGGCGCCTGCATGGCGACCACCACCTCGTCGCAATCCTCACAGGTCCAGGCCGGAATCTGGTGACCCCACCAGATCTGGCGCGAGATGCACCAATCCCGAATGTTTTCCAGCCAGTCGAAATAGGTATTCGCCCACGTCTCCGGGATGATGCGGGTTTCACCCTGCTTCACGGCGGCAATGGCCTTCTGCGCCAGGGGCTTGGCCCGCACGAACCACTGGCGCGAGAGGTTCGGCTCGATGATGGTCTTGCACCGGTAGCAGTGGCCCACGCTGTGGCGGTAAGGCTCGATTTTCTCCAGCCGGCCTGTCTCCTGGAGCTCCTGCACCACGATCTTGCGGCATTCGAACCGGTCGAGGCCTGCGAAGCGGCCGGCTTCCTCGGTCATGCACCCATCGTCGCCGATGGCCTTGACGCTCGGCAGATTGTGCCGCCGGCCGATTTCGAAGTCGTTCGGGTCGTGGGCCGGTGTCACCTTCAGCCCACCGGTCCCGAAGCTCATGTCCACGTAGGCATCCCGGATGATGGGGATCTCACGGTTCACGAGGGGCAGGATCACCGCGGTGGCGGTGATGCCCTGGTAGCGCTCGTCGGCCGGGTTGACGGCCACGGCCGTGTCGCCCAGCATCGTTTCGGGCCGGGTGGTGGCGATGGTGATGCCGCCGCTGCCGTCTGCGAAGGGGTAACGAATGTGGTAGAGGTTGCCGTCGATCTCCGCATGCTCGACCTCGAGGTCCGCCAGAGCGGTGTGGCAGCGGTGGCACCAGTTGATGATGTAGTTGCCGCGGTAGATGAGCCCCTGGCGGTAGAGTTCGACGAAGACCGTGCGCACGGCGCGCGAAAGCCCCTCGTCCATAGTGAAGCGCTCGCGCTTCCAGTCGCACGAGGCCCCCAGGCGCTTGAGTTGGTTGATGATGGCGCTGCCGTATTTTTCGCGCCACTGCCACACCTGTGCGATGAACTGCTCGCGGCCGAGCGCGTGGCGGTCCGTTCCCTCTTGAGCCAGCTTGCGTTCGACCACGTTCTGAGTGGCGATCCCGGCGTGATCGGTGCCCGGCATCCATAGCACGTTGTCGCCCTGCAGACGTCGGTAGCGGCAGAGGATGTCCTGCAGGGTGTTGTTGAGGGCATGCCCCATATGCAGCACGCCCGTGACGTTGGGCGGGGGAATGACGATGGCATAGCCGCGGCGCGGGCTTTGGTCCTCGGCGGCGAACAGGTCGTTTGTCTCCCAATACTCGTACCAACGGCGCTCGACATCGTGCGGCTCATAGCCCTTGTCCAGTAGGTCGGAACCCATACGGTGTCTTCCTCCGATTCGGCGTGGCAACGTCATCGAATCAAGCGACTTCCACCCCAGTCGATTTTAAAATCCCCCAACCCCCTTTGGCAGAAGGAGCGAAGGGGAATATTGAATTGGCAATTATGCCGCAATCCCAGATTTTTTCAACCTGTTTTTTCCAGCGGTGGGCGGATGGGCTGGTGACCGGCGGGGCGGGGGGGTGCCCCCAGGTGCTGTCCCTTATTTAGTGCCCATACTCTTGTCAGGGGATATTGTCGTCCGGGTCGTTTTCGAGCAGCCGGTTTTTGAGCCGCTCAATCTCTTTGGAGACGGCCTTTTCGATGGACTTCAGGATGATCGTCTCGATGGTGCCGGCATACATGCGCGTGATCACCCGTTCCATGGCAGCGTCGATCTGATCTTCTGTCAGGACACCCGCGGCGGGCGGTTGCGAAACCTCCGCGGTGTGGGGTTGGCTCAGCACGGCGGCCTCCGGCATGGCCGTCGGGGGAACCAGCTGGGTTACCGGCGGCCCAACACCTGCGAGGGCGTCGGCTCCGGTCGACCTTCCCGATTCCACGAAGGCGTCGAACAGATCCGCTGCGGAGGTGTCGGCGGCGGGGGCGCTTGAAACGAGCCGGGGATCTGCCGGTTCGAGAGGCGCAACCCCGGCCGGTTCGGTCTGCGCCTCCGCGCCGTGGTCGGGCGGCTTGTCGAGGTCGTCGAACCAGACGAGTTCGTTGTCGGTGTCATTGTCATCGAGATCGAGAAGTTCCAGCGTCTCGTCTTCGTCCCCGTCGTCGGATTCATCTTTCGCAGCCGGCCGGCCGTCGACGACTTCCTCGGCCTCCAGGAACTGCTCGTCGAATTCCGAAATTTCAGTGACGCCGTTGTCCGTTCCGCCCGCAGCGCGTGCAGCCTTTTTGGCCGGGGCGGGCGCATCCTCATCCAGGAGCCAATCCAATTCAGGTTCCATGCCGTTGGGCAGGTGCTTTTTGACGACCGCCGTCGGGAGGGTGCTGGGTGCCAAGTCTTCCGCTTCATCCTCCTCTAAGTCGAACCCGTCGAGGTCATTCAAATCCGGCAGCTCCGGCAGGGGGCGCAGATCTTCGCTGGTTTCCTCAAGGCTGTGGTCGAAACTTTGTTCAAGGTTGAGGAGGTTTTTCTCCAGATCGGACAGATCACCATCCACCGGACCTTGGGGAACCTCGTCGACCAGATCGATGATAGGTTCGTCATCCGGAGACTCGATCGGTGCTCGTTTGGGGTCGCTCTTCTTGGAGTCGTTCATAATTTCTCCCCATGGCAGGCCGTGTCGGACAAGGCTCACTCATTCTTAAAAAAATATCACGGAAACACCTGACAGGTCAAGCCGATAGACACGCCGGCCTGGAAGGGGAGAGAAAAAGATTTACAGCACTATAGGTTCTTGTATAAATATGCGTTGCGGTTTCAACTTCATCCCACTGAGCTGCCATGCGCCATTTTTTTATTGAACCATCCCAGTTGGACGGCTGCCGGGCCTCCTTCTCCGGTGCCGAGGCTCGGCATATCAAGAACGTGTTGCGCCTCAAGCCGGGCGATGCGATCCGCCTTTTTGACGGCACCGGGGTCGAGTACGTCGGCGTGATCGACGCCCTGCCGCCCGGGGCGGTCGAGGTGGCCATCAGCGGCAGCGTGCCGGCCGCAGGGCGCGCCCGCCTGCCCGTCAGCGTGGCTCAGGGGTTTCTGAAAGAAAAGAAAATGGACCGGCTCGTGCGCCAGCTCTCCGAGCTGGGTGCTGCCCGTTGGATGCCGTTTATCAGCGACCGTTCGGTGGCCCGGCCCGAGGGCGGGCGGGCGCAGGCCCGGCAGGAGCGCTGGCGCAGGATCGCCGTGGAGGCCCTCAAGCAGTGCCGGCGTGGGGATGTGATGCAGATCGATGACGTCGTGGAATTCGACCGGCTGCTGGAGCGCGCCCCTGCCCACGAGCTACGGATCGTTTTCTGGGAGCAGAGCAGCGAGCCGCTGACGGCCCAGCGCTTTTCGGGCGGCCCGGCAGGACCGGCCTCCGTTTTGATCGTGCTCGGCCCGGAGGGCGGTTTTGCGGAGGAGGAGGTCCGGGCCGCCGTTGCGGCCGGCTTTATAAGCGCCAGCCTCGGGCCGCGCATCCTGCGGGCCGAAACCGCCGCCGTTGCAGCCTGCGCCATCGTGCAGTACCTGTTCGGCGACCTCGGAGCCGCGGCAAAAAAATCTTGACAAAGATCAGGGGCTCGCATAAAAACAGCAGGCTGAAGTCAAGCGTTCCGTGTGTGCCGAGGTAGCTCAGTCGGTAGAGCAGGGGACTGAAAATCCCCGTGTCGGCAGTTCGATTCTGTCCCTCGGCACCACGTTTTCTCAATCAGGAAGAGGGGTTATCCGTTGCGCCGGGTAGCCCCTTTTTCTTTGGGTCACTTCCTGTGTGTGAATCTGTGTGTGATTTTTCTCTGGCCTGCTCGAAAACCGCGATTGCTTGCCGCTCCATATCACCTATGCTGTGCAGATAAATCTCGGTGGTCTTGCGATTTTCGTGGCCAAGGATTCGTTGGATAGCGCCGAGTGGAACGTTGTTGCCATCCATGATCGAAGCGCCTGAATGCCTGATAGGGTGGAATCTGAAATATCTGACACCTTGGCATCCTCGCAGAGCTTCTTCATGATCTTCTTTCGGTCGTCGTAAGGCCCTTCGACAAAGCTTTCCCTTCTTCCGGCTCCAATACCGGTGCCAGAAAACCCAAGGCTTCTTCGCATCCCGTTCTTGATATCGGCGGAAAGAACCTCATAAAGCTTTCTGGTCATCGGCACCTTTCTTGGAGTGAGATGGCCACCGGACTTTTTCCGAGTGTAAAGGATGACGTAGCAGTTCTCAAGATTCACATCATCCCAAGTCAGCCGGTTGATTTCGCTGACCCTTGCCATGGTTTCCCTGATGACCCATAGATAGTCCTGAGTATCAGGATCGGCCAGGCAATCACTTTATCCAGGTCTGCTGCAGCCGGAACATACTTGGCTCTCTTTTCAACCGGGAAAAAACTGAGTCCATCAGTGGGGTCATTTGCGATGAGACCCTGACGAACCCCATACCTGAAAGTCGCCCTCAGATGGGTCTTTCCCAGCCCGACGCCGCCCAGAAAGATCACATTGGATTTGTCGGCGACAAACTGCAGGCGGAAGAGGTTTTTGACCTGGAGGCGGTTGATTTTTTTGGGCCAGCTCCAGTTGAACTGATCCAGGGTTTTGATCACCGGGAAGCGGGCCAGGCGGATGCGGCGCTGGGTGGAGCGATCGCGGCGCAGGGCGGCCTCGCCGTCGGCAAGTTTTTCAAGGTAGTCGACGTGAGCCCAGTGTTTTTTGGCGGCCTGTGTGGCCACCGCCTGGTAGTGGTCGCGGATAAAGGGCAGTTTGAGGTATTTGAGGTGTTCTTCGAGCCGGCTGTGGGGAGCATCATCATCAGTCATCTTTTTTCCTTTCGGGTTGGTAGACGGACAGATCCGGGTTTTCAAGGGTGATATCGAGCAGGTCTTCGCGCCGGGTCAGGTGAAGGGCCGAGGGCTCTTTGTGGAAGCGGGTGCGCTGTTCGAGCAGGTTGGCGATGTACTCCGATGAAAAGGCCTCGAAGAAAAAGGCATCCTCGATGGCCCGGGCGACGGGCTCGGGGCCGTAGATTTCGCTTAAGGCGACGATTTTGCGCACGTGATGAAGGGGGTTCATGCGGCGCTGCGTCAAGCTTGCGGTAATACAGATCGGCCTTGGGCGAAAGCGCTAAAAAGCGCATGAAGATTTTCTGATCCCGCGCTTTTTTGCGCTGGGCCAGCAGCTGCTTGGGATGATCCGGATCTTCAAAGTCCTGGTGGCGCTCATAGCTTCGCACATGGCGGGCGATCAGTTTTCGCTGCAGTAGATGCAGAGCCGGTCCGGATAGGTTTTTAGGGTCAGCGCTGCTCCGGCATACTCGGCCGGCACCGAGTAGCGGTTGGTGTCCAGCGTGACGCGGAACTGGCTGGAGGCCCTGACTTGGCCGATGGTGGCGATATCGAAGGGGTTGACCGGCAGCGCGGATAGACAGGGGCGTTCTTTTTCGAAACAGCTCCACGGGCTTTTTGCGGGTTTCTCCGTGGATGCGCACATTGGCCACGGTGTCCAGCCAGTGTCGGGCGGCCGGGGCAATGGCGGCAAAGTCGGGGATGTCAAGGCCGGCGAGAAAATTCTTTTTGACATAGCCCACGCCGTTTTCCACGCGGCCCTTTTCGTTGCCCTTGCCGACGTTGCACGGGGCGATGGTAAAGCCGTAGTGGTTGGCAAAATCCAGGTATTTGGGGTTAAAGACCGGCGTCCTGGCCGACGATGCGTTTTAATACCGCGGACTTGAGATTGTCGACCATGATTCTTTTGGGCACGGCGCCGAAGAATTCAAAGGCATTTTGATGGCAGGCCAAAAAGTGCTCCATGGTCTGGGAGACGGTAAACTCGACATACATCATGCGGCTGTAGCACAAGCACCATGACAAAGAAGCTGAGCCTTCTGCGTGGTGTCGCCCACGTTGACCGAGCCGTAGGAGCCCCAGTCGACCTGGGCGCATTCGCCCGGGGCAAAGGACAGGGTCAAAAAGGCGCGCGTCTTTGGGGGCCGGACCTTGCGCACGTACTCTTTGACGATGGTGTAGCCGCCGTCAAAGCCCTGCTCGCGGATGCGCTGCAGGATCTGGGTGGCGCTGTAGGGATGGGTTTCGAGCATGCGGACGATGTCGTTTTTAAACGGATCGAGCTTGCTGGGCCGCGGGGCTGCGCTTTCTCTGGCAAAACTGCCCGTGGGCCAGCCATTTTGCCACCGTGCGCGGATCCAGGGCCAGCTCGCCGGCGATCTGCGCGGCCGTGAGGCCTGCGTGCTCTTTGAGATGCTTGATTTTGCAAAAAAGCTCGTAATCGATCATGGCGCCCCTCCCATGCTGTTTGAAGATCTGTCTGCAGTGAGTAAAGACCGGATGCGGCGTCGAGGTGGGCGCTTGCTGCATCAAGGGCCAGCACCTGGTAGAGCGGGCTTTGTAGGCGATCAGACCGATGCCGGATCAGTTCCTGGCGGGCGCTATCCAGGGTGCCGGCATCCATGGCCAAGCCGCCGGCAGATGGCCGCGATCGGAGTAGTAGCTCAAGCCCCTGGGCGTCGGCCACGGTGACCAAAAACAGATAAAGGGCGGCGGCCCGGTGGCTTAAGCGCTCAATGTGGTGCTCGCGCACCAGGCGCTGATCGATCCAGCTGAACTGTTTGGGGATTTTGCGGACCCTTTCCGGGCATAGGAGACGTTTTTGAACCATGGCGGCCTCCTTTGTGTTGAGGGTTGAGGATATCGTTGCCCAATTGTTGCATACGGCGGGCGGCCATGGCGATGTCATCTTGTAACGCATAGCCGGTAAATTGGGCGATTAATCCAATGATAACAGCAGGTTGCACGATTAAGAGATCTTGTAACGCATCCGATTGCAAAATTGCACTGTATCTGTATTATTTACAGCTACTTGCGGGATTAAGGGATCTTGTAACGCATCGAGCGCTGTGTTTGCTCCGGCGCCAGTAGCCCGGATGGGCTTGCTCGCCAGAGCTGAACCCGCAGCACATTGTCCGGCCCGCGAAAGTAGTCGCGGTTTTCGTCTTTTTGCAGCCAGCGCTTCTGACTGGCGGCCTTGCTGGCCTTGCGGCATGGGGGTTTTGAGCAGTATCGTTGGCGGTTGGCGTTGCGCGCATCGGGTATGAACAACTCTTGGCAATGACAACACTTTTCTCCTATTTATCCCTGACATCGGCCGCGACCTCCCGGGCCAATGTTACCGGATCGGACGAGCAGGCGGAATAAAATAATGGGATCAAAAAGAGGGAAGAAAATGAGAAGAAGAGATTTTTAAAAAAGGATTTTGGGAAGAAAATGGATAAAAAAAAACTAACATTTTCAAACCGCCAGGATTAGAGCACTTCTAAAACACCGCTGGGAACCCATGCCAGCTTCAACTGCAACGACTGGTTGTCCAGAGCTTCATCCCCATCCAAAGCGCAATGTAAACCCTCCCGTGTCCTGTCCCGTCTAAAATTTGACAGAAATAGGAGGGCACTGTGAAAACCAACCTACTGACGATATTTGTAATTGCAACTCCTGTGGTCTTTATCGGCACGGTGTTTCAATGGCAGGTGGCTGGAAGGCGAACAGCGGCAATCGTGGCCACTTCTATGGCTATTACAATCATAGGGGATATCAGCATCACCAATATTGTGCGCCTCGCTCAGTATATGTACAACGTCGATATTTCAA